>DHVZ01000069.1 GCA_002412925.1 Anaerolineales bacterium UBA5195
CTCTCGGCGCCCTGCAGGCGATGAAGGCCCAGGGATTGGCTGGCAAGGTGCCGATTTCGGGCCAGGATGCCACCGCCGATGGCAGCAACTCCATCGTCAAGGGTGAGCTGACCGTCTCGATCCTGAAAGACATCCGCAATCTGTCCCCGCTGGCCATCGACGTGGTCGATAAGCTCCTCAAGGGCGAAGCCGTGCAGGGCATGAAGAACTTCACCCTCGCCGAACTGACCGTTGATCCTTCCAAGACCGGTGAAGTCCCCTGCGTCTTCCTCGAAGTTCAGCAAGTCAACAAAGACAACGTTTATGACCTGGTCGTGAAGAGTGGTTTCCAGAGCTACGACGATGTCTATCGTGACATCCCCGAAGCCCAACGCCCGGCCAAGCCCTAAATCGTAATTTGATGTAAAATAATCCCGGCTCCTTCAATTGATCGATGGAGCCGGGATTTCCCCAAAAAAAATCTGAGCAATACACTACCTCCTAAAGGAGTAGCCTGTGAGTAACGATATCATCCTTGATTTTCAAAATGTAACCAAGAAATTCCCCGGTGTTGTTGCCCTGGATGATGTTTCCATTCAAGTTCGGCGCGGAGAAATCCATGGCTTGTGTGGAGAAAACGGCGCCGGAAAATCAACCCTGATGAAAATTCTGGCCGGTGTTTACCCATATAGGTCTTATGAGGGCAAGGTTATTTACGAAGGTCAGGAACTCAAACTTGAAGACCGCGCTATCCGCCAGGCAATTGAAGATGGAATTGCGATTGTCTATCAGGAACTCACCCTGGTACCCGGAATGACTGTGGGGGAGAATATTTTCCTGGGCAAAGAACCGGTTGAAAACGGCAGTATCAATTGGAATAAGTTGTATTCCGAGACGCGTGAAATTCTAAACAAATACAAACTGGATGTCCCGCCCCAAGCCGAAGTCAGAACCCTGGGTGTTGGAAAAATGCAAATGGTGGAAATCGCCAAGGCGCTCTCTGAAAACGCCAAAATCCTGATTTTGGATGAGCCGACCAGCGCCTTGAGCAAAGCTGAAATCGACAAATTGATGGAAATCTTGGAGACGCTGAAGAGTCATGGCGTCACTTGCATTTACATTACCCATAAACTTGATGAGTTTTTCCGGATTACCGATTCGGTTACCATCCTGCGCGATGGAAAAGCCATCACTACCCAGCCAACGGCAGACTTTAACCAGGAAAGCCTGGTGCGGAATATGGTTGGGCGTGAAATGAAAGAACGCTTCCCGAAAGGCAATCGCCAACCCGGGGAAGTGATTTTTAAGGTTGAAAACCTGCAGGCTGTTGATCCAAACGAACCGAGCAGGAAGGTGCTTTCTGGCGTCAATTTTGAATTAAAGCGTGGCGAAATCCTGGGGATTGCCGGGTTGATGGGCTCGGGCCGGACCGAACTGGTCACAACCATCTTCGGCGAGTATGGGAAAATCACTGAGGGTCAGATTATTCTGAACGGAGAGAAACTCCGGATCACCAGCGCGCGCGATGCAATGCAAGCCGGCATCAGCCTGGTGCCGGAAGATCGAAAAGGCCAGGGCCTGGTCTTGATCCAATCCATTTTGCGAAACATCTCGCTTGCCCACCTGAACCAGTTTTCAGCATTCTTCCGCATCGATCAGGATGCTGAATTGGCCGCTGCCACACAGCAAGGCAAAAACCTGTCGATCAAAACCTCCAGCTTGCAAGCCCAGGTTGATTCCCTCTCGGGCGGCAACCAGCAAAAAGTGGTGATTGCCAAATGGCTGCTGGCAAAGCCAAAAATCCTGATCATGGATGATCCGACACGCGGCATCGATGTCGGCGCAAAATACGAAATCTATAAACTGATGAACGAGCTTGCCGAAGAGGGTGTCTCCATTATCATGATTTCCAGCGATCTTGAAGAGGTCCTCGGAATGAGCGATCGAATTGTGGTCATGCACGCGGGCCATTCGAATGGCACCCTCAATATCGCCGAGGCAACCCAAGAGAAAATTATGGCACTTGCCACAGGCATTGCCTGATTCGAAACTAACGAGGTGACGCTGATGAACCTTTCCACCGAAATTACTAAACGCTTTCGCGAAAACATCCAAACCTACACCATCATCCTGGCCTTGATTGTCATCTGGGTGCTCTTTGCTGTGTTGACGCCCAATTGGGCTTATCTGCAGCCCCAGAACTTCTCAAACCTGTTCCGACAAATGACCGTAACCTCTTTCCTGGCTGCCGGGATGGTGTTGGTCATCGTGACTGGAAACATCGACCTTTCAGTTGGCAAACTGGCGGGTTTTGTCTCAGTCGTGGTGGCTTTTTTCCAGGCCAAGGTCTGGAACACAATTTTGCCAGACCAGCCCGTTATTGCAGCGGCGCTCTCTGTGGCAATTGGCCTGATCGTTGGGATGCTATTTGGTGTTTTACAAGGCTACATTATCTCTTACCTGAACGTCCCGGCGTTTATCGTCACCTTGGGTGGAATGTTCATCCTGCGCGGTGGGATTCTGGTGATCACTCAGGGGAAAACCATTCCGGCCAACCAACCGGCCTTTTCTGAAATTGCCCAGGGCTACTTGCCCCCCTGGGCCGGTTGGGTCATCGCGGGGATTGTTGTAGCCCTGCTCTTTTTCAATATGCTTAATAGCCGCCAGCGCAAACAAAAGTATGGCTTCGAATTGGCCAGCTTCAACATGGATTTACTCGGGACCATTTTCTTCTCTGCGCTGGTAATTGCCTACATCTTCATCGTTAATCGCTATAACGGCATCCAGGTTCCGGTGTTGCTGCTGGCCGTTACCGCCCTGATTATGGCTTATGTTTCCAACAACACACGCTTTGGCCGTTATGCATATGCCATCGGCGGCAATCGTGAAGCCGCGCGTCTTTCGGGCATCAACATCAAGCGCAACATCTTTTTGGTCTTTGTGCTGATGGGCTTCTTGTGCGGTGTGGCGGGGATTGCCCTGGCCTCCTACGTTGGCTATGGGACAACGGCAGCTGGTGAAGGCTACGAATTGGATGCGATTGCAGCCTGTATTCTGGGCGGCACCTCAACCCTGGGCGGGATTGGGACGATCTTCGGCGCGATGATCGGCGGCCTGATCATGGCCTCGTTGACCAACGGATTGCAAATGCTCAACGTCCCTGCCGCGTACCAATATGTGGTCAAAGGCGCGGTCCTGATTATTGCTGTCTATGCAGATGTGTACTTCAAGAAAAACCGCTAACTTTTTGAGAGGCGATTTGAAAATCTAAAAGAAAGGCCGCCAGCTTCTACTGGCGGCCTTTCTTTTAGATTTGTGCTTGGCAGAAAATCATGGAATTTGAAATTCAGCGCTAACCGGCTGTGGAGCGCCAAGCACCAGGCCGCGCGCGCCGGGCGAACAACCGCCCGCTATCAGGCGGAATTTCCCGGATTCCAGTCTTTGTTGACCATCCTCATCGAAAAGCATCAGCATCTCAGGCGTGATATTAAAATGAATGGTCTTACTTTGCCCCGCTTTGAGCTTGACACGCTGGAAACCGATCAACTGGCTGATAGGCGCAGGCAGGCGGGTTTCGAGCGCCCTCAAGTATAACTGGATAACTTCGTCTGCCGTGACAGCGCCTATGTTTTTCAGCGTGACTGTGGCGCGAAAACCGGAAGCCGAAGCACGGGAGGGGCTGAGTTTCAGCCCGAGGTATTCGAAGCGGGTATAGGACAGGCCGAATCCAAACGGATAAAGCGGCTCGCGCGTCGCATAGCGATAGGTGCGCCCGGCCATGCTGTAATCATCGAAAGGCGGCAAATCCGCCGTGGCTTTGGGAAAGGTAACGGTCAACTTGCCGCTAGGGACCGCATCCCCAAATAGCAGGCTGGCAACTGCACGCCCGCCTTCCTGACCCGGATACCAGACGAACAAAATCGCTTCGACCATCTCGGCAATTTCGCCCAGGGCGATGGGGCTGCCGCCGGTCAGCACCAGGACGATGCGGGCTCCGCGTTCGGCCAGGTTGCGGATAAATTTTTGCTGTACGGCAGGCAATTCGATTTTTGCGCGGTCGCCGCTTTCGGCGGTGAGGATAGATTCTCCCTCCTCGCCCTCCATCAATGGGGATGTGCCAGCGCAGACGATGGTCAGGTCGGCGCTGGCGGCTTCAGTTTCGGCCCAATTGAGCGGAGCCAAGCTTTCTTGTGTCCACTGGCAGCCGGGGCGATATTCGAGCTTGATGCCCTCAGGCAGCCGCCCGACAATTCCTTCGAGCAGGGTGGTCATCCGATCGTTGACACCGTAATAATTACCCAATAACACATCCAGGCTGGCAGCCGCCGGGCCGGTGACAAAAATGCTTTTCACCTGTGGGCTAATTGGCAGGATCTCATTTTTATTTTTGAGTAAAACTGCCGACTGGAGCGCAGCGCGATAGGCCAGTTCACGGTGTTTTTTGGAACCAACCACCGACATGGGCGTAGCGGCATACGCCACCTGCTCCTCTGGATCAAACAACCCCAGCTTGAAACGTGTGGCCAGGGTACGGGAGAGAGCCAGGTCAATATCGGCCAGTGACACCAGTCCCTGCTCAAGCGCCTCGCCAAGCTGATCGTAAGTGCAACCGCAAGAGATATCGCACCCGGCTTTGAGCGCCAGGGCGGCACTTTCAACAGGTGTTGAAGTGTAGTGATGACCTCC
Organism: Anaerolineales bacterium UBA5195; assembly: GCA_002412925.1. GTDB lineage: Bacteria > Chloroflexota > Anaerolineae > Anaerolineales > Villigracilaceae > UBA5195. The sequence continues at coordinate 4,666 of DHVZ01000069.1, forward strand.
GTGAATATCGGAAAGCGCCAGGCAATCAGAGACAACATGCCCGGAAAAACCCCACTCAGCGCGCAATATATCTTGCAGAAGGAGTTTGCTGGTACAGCACGGCTCATCTAAAACACGATTGTACGCGCCCATCACGGCTTCGACATCCACCTCGGTAACAAGTTTTTTGAAAGCCGGGAGGTAAGTGGCATGCAAATCGTAGTGGCTGACCTGCGCGTTGAAACTGTGACGTGTTTTCTCGGGTCCGCTGTGGACCGCAAAATGCTTGGCGCAGGCAGCGGCTTTTAAATATTTTGGGTTGTCGCCTTGCAGCCCGCGCACAAAGGCTGCGCCCAGTTCGCCGGTCAGGAAGGGGTCTTCGCCCCAGGTTTCCTGTCCGCGTCCCCAGCGTGGGTCGCGAAAAATATTGACATTGGGGGACCAAAAAGTCAGGCCCTGGTAGAGGTTTGTTTCCCCATAGGTGCGCAGGGTTTCGTGGAACTTGGCGCGGCCTTCATCGCCAGTGGCTGCGCCCATGGCTTTCACCAGCGCCGGATTCCACGTGGCTGACATGCCAATCGCTTGCGGGAAAACTGTTGCGCGTCCGTTGCGTCCCACGCCGTGCAGTCCCTCACTCCAAAAATTATAGGCTGGAATGCCCAGGCGAGGAATAGCGTTGACCGGGTGAATGAATTGCCCGAGTTTTTCCTGAATGGTCAGGCGCGAAAGCAAGTCCTGAACACGCTCAGGGATGGGAAGCTCGGGGTTGAGATAGGAAGGTTGGGTCATAAAGAATCCTTGAGGTTGAGTCAGATAATTCCGTAATCATAAAAAAATAACCATGGCAATTGCATTCTGCCTGATAATAAATTTTTATCCAGCCACGTTGGGGCCAGATGGCGGGCGACAAGCTCAAAAAATGATTTCTGGCTTCTTGCCATCCGAAAGTAACGGCCTAACAGAGAAGAAGGGCACTTACAGACTGACCAAAACAGAAATTTGGCCCTTTTTATTCAAAGAAAAACCCTGCTTCTGGTTGCCAAGCGACAACTCATAATCACCCAGGAAGCCATCGAATGCAAGTTGACCATTGGCATCTGTTACAAACTTTGTGGGGGCAAGCCACCACTCGCCTTTGACCAGTTTTAGCAATTCTTCATAGGCGGGTTTGGGGGAGTGATCCTGTCGCAACAACCCGGCGGGGGCATTCAGCCAGCCTCCATCGGACAAATCCCACCAGGTGATCCCCTCCACCAAAGGGCGCGAGAAGAGGGTCTTGTAGTGTGTGACGACTTCCTGCGCCTGACGTTCTTCGCCCTCCGGTGTGCTGGGCCATTCGCTTACCTGATAATCGTTCAAATCGATAATTTCGGGAGGCATGAGCTGCCCTGAAACGATAGTGTTTTCGGTAAAGTGGATCGGCAGGTTGAAGCGCTCAAAGCGTTCGAGCACTTTCAGGGTTTGCTCGCTGCCCCAATAGCCCTGGTGCATGTGCGTCTGGATACCGATCACATCAATCTGAACACCTGCCGCCAGGCAGCCTTCGATCAGGATATCGTAGGCGGGTGAAACATCAAAATCATTTAATAACAAGGCCGCCTTTGGATTAACAGCGCGTGCGGCCTCAAACATCGCACGAATCAACTCGATGCGTCCCATCTCCTTGCACAGGCGCGTGATGCCATTATCATAGCGGTCGAAAATGGGCATGATGACCGCTTCGTTGACCACATCCCATTGGTCGATCACCCCGGCAAAGGCAGATACTTCGCGTTGGATGCGCTCCAACTGAGCCTGGAGAATTTCCTGAGTATTCATCTCCAGTAGCCAGTCGGCTGTTAACGTGTGCCAGCACAGAGGGTGGCCTTTGACAAGACAGCGATGATCCCAGTACCACTTCGCCAGATTGAGAATGCGCTGTGTTTCTGGCTGACCGCGCTGGGACTCAAACCGTGCCCAGTAGAAAGGCAGGGTTGCCTGGTTAAACAAGCGCAAAAAATGTTCATTGCGTAATTCGGCCAGTTCTTTTTCTTTTCCAGATAGTTCGTCATTCACCAGAGCAATGGTACTTTCACCCCAATTGCTGCCGAACAGAAATTTATGCTGTTTCTGCTGCACCAGAATTTCCTGGCCGATAACTGGTTCCCTGTTGTGAACCAGGGTAACCGTTGCGGTTGTAGTTCTGTTTTTGCGAATTTCAGAATCGAGAGTGTCCATCATAGTTCCAGTTTTGTTTGATAGATTAGTGACTTAACTGGCGAAAAACAATTGGCGAATTTCAAGGCGCATAAATACGGAAGTTTCCACTGACATGCAATAAAGACAACAGGTATAGCATTCCATCGTAATAACGCCATTTTCCGGACGGGATTTTTGTGTCCCAGAGTGCTTGAACAAAAGGTTTGCCCTTTTCCGGGTTTGCGGCCAGGGCAGCGACGGCTGCCATCGAAACGAGGCCCGTTGAATGATCGGACGAGAGCGCTTTCCCATCCAGGGTAAATTGATTTGGATAGGAATCAAGCCCTTGCGAAGCAAGAAAATCCAAAACGCGGTTGGATTGTTCCACCTGCCAGGGATCAGCGGCAAACCAGGCATGATCCACCGCAACATTTGAGAGTGTACGCCAGGCGTCAAAGCGGAAGTCTTCGTGCTCGTTATCTAGGTAAGGCGTCCCGTCAAAATTGGTGTAGTCGGCCATCAGCCCGGTCTGCGGATGGGCAGCCCTCTTGAAAAATTCGCGGCTGGTTTGGGCGGCTTCAGCCCAAAACTGGTTGTCCTGAGCGGCCCAGCGTGCCCAGAGTTCGTAATAAGCCGGCAAGTGATAGGATGGGTCTGTAAAAGTCGCACTTCTGCCTTTTGGAACAAAAACCACCTGTTTTTGCTGCGGGTCAAACATATCGGTAGCGATCCCGTTGTCTTCAGCAGTTTTTGTCCGCATCGTGACCAGAATGGCTTGTGCTTCCTGCTGATAATTGAAAATCCCCTGACCGTCTCCCCAACGAGCGGAGGCGAAAAACAAAGCTGTGACGAACCATTCTTCACCATCAGAAGCGGGATTCGAATCCAGCTTGGTGCCATCTGTTTTGCAGTGCCAGGCGAAATAGCCTTGATAGGGACCGTCCTTTTGATACATGTAAGTTTTCGTCCATTTCCAGAGACGGTCGAATTCTTCTTTTTTGTCGAGTTGGACGGCGATCATCATGCCATAAGACATCCCTTCACTGCGCACATCCTGGTTGCCAATATCTTCGATGTAGGCCATCTCTGAATCGACTGGATAGTAGACGCGTTCGGTTGAGTCGTTGCCGTAAAAGAGCTGATTCCAGGCTGCATCGATTTTGGTCTGGATTTCGGTATCGCTTTTACCGAGATATTCAGCGAACAAGTTGCGGTAGGCGCCTGTCTCAAAAGCCGATTTGGCAGGGGTGGGTGTAGAGGTGGGTTCTATAATTTGTGCAGTCGGCAGGATTGGGGTGGGTGTGCTCCTGCACGATGATAGCAAAAGTGAAAAAACTGTTATTGAAAACAGAATGTGACGAAGGGCAGGCATAGTCTCGATCCAGAAAATAGGGTTAGGGGATTTCAAGGCTGGCGTATTCAAACCAGTCAAAATCTGCGTTGTTTGTGCTTGGGTGCCCGTTGCTGCTGGCGTACATACCGAGATAGGTTCCCACAAAGCCGCCAGCCACCGGCGTGCTTAAAATACGTCCATCGACATTTTGAGCCACCAATTGCCACGTATCTGGCGTATCGGCACGATAAAAGTGATAGGCCTGTTCATGCCCCTCCACTTTGAGATAGACACGCCCAGCTGCCAGCGGTTGTTCAGCCAGGATTTGCTCTTGTCCATTTTCGCGCTTGATCAGGCGCACGAGGAAATCGGGGTCTCGCGTGACAATAAAACGAAAGTGGAAATTATTATTTTGCAGGAGAACCAACCCGGCGCACTCCCGCTCATTTTGCGGGGTAAATTCGAGCGCTGCCTGTGCCGAAAAATGGATGTGTTGCTGCCTTCTGCCAATAAAACTGGGGCTGGCAGGTTCTGAGAGCTGTGGGGGGCGCAGCCGCAAGCGGAGATGGCCGGGTCGTTCGGTCAGGCTGCCAAACTCATGATAAGGGGTACGCAGAGAATTCCAGTGCAAGGCAAGTTCAGGGGTGTCGAAATTATCGCGCCTGGGCACATCTGGCCAGGTTTGTTCGGGCAGGTTGGGCACAGGGTAACTAAATTCGACCCGCCCGGTTCCGGGGCTGACAATCGGCCAACCGTCTTCCCAGCGTACTGGAGCAAGAAAGGTCTCGCGACCGAGGTTGTAGAAATAACCGCCATACGGCCTCATGGCGAGCAATACCAGCCACCATTCACCGGCGGGCGTTTCGACAAGATCAGCGTGACCGGTTCCCACAATCGGATAATCAAGCCCGAGATGACGATGGGTCAAAATCGGGTTGCCGCGATTGGCTTCATACGGGCCGGTGACAGTTTTGCTGCGCGCCACAGTGACTGCGTGGTGGTGGGCAGTGCCGGCCTCTGAGATGAACAGGTAATAATGCCCCTGAATCTTGTAAAGATGTGGGGATTCGGCCCAAACTGCTCCTTTGAGCGCTCCATCCCAGAGTACACGTGGTTCTCCAACCAGGCGCATAGCCTCTAAATCAAGCTCCTGTAGCCAAATTTCGGTATGTCCCTCATATTGGCTCTGAAGGGCCATTCGATTGCCGATGTACCAGGCGGATCCGTCGTCATCAAAAAACAGGGATGGGTCAAATCCTGGGGCAGAATCCAGCCAGTTTGGTTCTGACCAGGGGCCGGAGGGATTTGTTGCGGTCACAACGAAATTACCCGATTCCGTTTTTCCGTCAACCAGGGTATTAATCACATAAAATGTGCCCTGTGAAAAGCGGATGGTTGGTGCATATAACCCGCCGGAGGGGCGGATATTCTCGAGATGGAGCTGCGAAGATCGGTCCAGAACATGCCCAATCTGACGCCAATGGATCAAGTCGCGGCTATGGAAAATTGGCAGCCCCGGAAAATATTCAAAGGTGGATGTAACCAGATAATAATCATCGCCAACCCGGCAAATGGAAGGGTCAGGGTAAAAGCCCGGCAGGATAGGGTTGCGGAAAGTTTTACTCATTGGAGAGATAATCCGTTAATGGGAAGGCAATTAACCTTTGACTGCCCCGGCTGTCAGACCGGAGACAATCTGGCGTTCGGCAAACAGGTAAAAGATGATTGTAGGCAAGGCAGAGATGGCAACAAAGGCTGAAACTAGGGATAAATCCTGCCCGTATTGACCCTGGAATTGCATAATGCCAAGGGGCAAAGGCCATAACTTGTCATTGTTGATCACCACCAGCGGAATCAGCAGGTCATTCCAACTCATAATCATGGTCAAGGCTGCCACTGCTGCCAACGCGGGCTTGGCCAGCGGGAGCAGAATGCGCCAGAAAAAATCGAAAGCGTTGCAGCCATCGATGTAGGCCGCATCCTGGAGTTCGGCGGGGATGGCGGTAAAAAAACCGCGCAAGATCATGATGTTGCCAGAGAGCTGGAAAGCAACCTGAACAACAATGACACCCCACAAGCTATCCACTAGGTTAATTTGGCGTAGAACGAAATATACTGGCAGGATGGCAACGTTGATGGGGAACATTAGTCCCAGGGTGAACAGTTGAAAAGCAGGTCCTTTATATCGAAATTCCATTCGGGCGAAGACAAAGGCAGCCAGGCTGCAAATCACCACTACACCGGCTGTGGCGACCAACATCACAAACAAGCTGTTTTGCAACATTCTCCAAAAGGAATAACTTGGATTTGTTAAAACTGCGATGATATTTTCCACCCGCGGAGGAATGGGCAGGGTATATGGATGCGCCATCAGTTCACCGCGCGTCTTCAAGGCGCCAAAGACCAGCATGATGATCGGGACAAAAACGACCATAACAACGAACGAAAGGACCGCATATTGAAGAACACGCTGAAGGGTGCGAGTTAAGTTCCAGGATAAACGTGGGTAGGTTTTACTCATCATCATGTCCTTTTTAGAGACCACTCAGGTCATCAGGCTTACGGGTCAGGTACTGGTAGATCAGCGAAAAGATCAAGCAGATCAGGAACATGTAAATTGCCACAGCAGAGCCATAGCCAAGCTGGAAACGGACAAACCCGAACCGGTACATATAAGTGGCCATCGTTTCGCTGGCGTTGACCGGTCCGCCTTTGGTCATGATCCAGACCAGGATGAATTGCTGGAGTGAACCCAGCACAGAGAGATAGACTGAGGTACGAATAGTACCGCCCAGCAAGGGCAGGGTGATGTAGAGGAAATTCTGAAGGGAATTGGCGCCATCGATCCGCCCGGCTTCTTCAACTTCCTGGGGAATGTTTTGCAAACCGGTCATAAACAGGAGCATGTGGTAGCCAAAATATTTCCAGGTGAGCGCCGCAAAGATGGCTGGCAAGACGAGACTGGTATCACCCAGCCAGGGACGCGCCTGCCCACCCATGAAAAGGAGCACGGCGTTAACAAAACCACGATCTGGATCGGGATTCAAGATGAACAACCACATCAGGGCTGCGATTACTTCAGAAAGAACATACGGTAGGAAAAAGATGGTGCGGAAAAAGACCCGTCCAGGCAAATTGCGCCCCACCAGCACGGCCAGCATCATCGATAATGGCAATTGAACGCAAAGGGAAAGGAGAATGATCAGGAAACCATTTCGAAGCGCAATCAGGAAAACCTTATCCTTCAGAATATTCTTGAAATTATTCAGACCGACAAAATCTACCGCCGGACCGAAGCCCTTCCAATTAAAAAGGCTGTAATAAATGGACTGGAAGATGGGATAGACGACAAAAAGCATGAAGAGGATAATGGCTGGCAGCAGGAACAGGAAAATCATCAGGCTGTCCTGAGGCTTGCGAGGCGAGCCTGATCCTGGTTTAAGTTTTAAGACGTCTGGAATGGCGGGGAGTGACTGCATAAGTATCTCCAGTAAAGTCAAGAAATGTTGCGGGGATCGGTTTGTTGCCAACCCCGATCCCCGCATAGTCGAGAGTGCTTGCTTACTTTAGTTCCTGCGCAGCCGAATCTTCGATTGCCTGGGCAGCCTGTTCAGGGGTTAGCGTGCCGGCAAAGAGACCCTGGGTGCTGTCGTTGATGACAGAGCCCATGGCAGGGGGGAGCGCCTGATCGTAGTACAGTTGGAAGTACTTCGCAGAAGCGAGGCTCTTCTGGAGCGTAATCATTAAAGGATCGGTCATGCCAACTTCGCCGCCCTTAACCACCGGGATGGCAACGTTGATTTTAACTAATGCCTGCTGCGCTTCTGCTGTTGTCAGATACTTGACAAAGTCAATCGCTTCGGGGGAAGCGTTCTTGCCAATTGCAAAGCCATTTCCGCCGCCAACGGCGTCATTCGGATCGCCTTTGCCGCCCTCAACCATCGGGAAGGGGAACCAACCGAGGTCATCGCCGATGCCGTTTTTGTCTTCGCTGTTGTCTTTCTGGACAGCTGGAGCCCACTGGCCCATCAGTTCCATGGCAGCCTTGCCATTGCCCATGGCTGTGGCTTCATCGCCATAGGTTGCGCCGAGGAAACCATCCTGGAAGGGCTCGAGGGCAACCAGTTCCTGGATCATCGCGCCAGCCTTGACAAAGGGTTCATCGGTGAAGGAACCTGTGCGAAGCAGCGCGCCTTCAAAATTGGCTTTGCCGCCCAAACGAGTGACGAGGTAAGCCCACATGTGCATGCCAGGCCACTTGTCGCCTCCGCCCAGAGCGATAGGGGTAATGCCAGCCGCCTTGAGTTTCTTGACAGCTTCGATGAATTCAGACCAGGTCGTGGGCGGAGTATCGATGCCCGCCTGCTTGAACAGGGCTTTGTTGTACCAGAACCCGATCATGCCCATATCCCACGGCACGCCATAGTTCTGACCCTTGTAGGCATACACCCCCAGCGCGCCGGGAGCGAACGTGTTGCGCCATGCGCCGCCATCGGCATCGAGATCGGCAGTGATGTCTTTGAGTAAACCAGCATTGGCATATTCGTTCATGACGCCGCCGCCCCAGCTCTGGAAGATATCCGGCGGTTCGCCAGACTGCATCACAGTGGTCAGCTTGGTTTTGAAGGCTTCATTTTCCAAAACGGAAATTTCAATGGTCACGTTTGGATGAGCGGCCGTGTATTCATCAGCGAGTTTCTGCCAGACGTCTTTGTGCTCTCCTGCGGTTGAAATGTGCCACCAGGTGATGGTGACTTTCTCTGCCGCCGGAGCTGCAGGAGCTTCTGTCGCTTTGGGAGCTTCGGCTGCCGGGGCAGCCGGTTGAGCCGGGGCTTCGGTGGCTGGGGCGGCAGGTGCGCCGCAGGCCGCTAAAAGCATGCTGATGAGGATCAGTAGGCTGAGTACATTCAAAATTGACTTGCGCATCTTTCTTCTCCTTCTAGGAATTGAGAATCGGGTATACTCACTTTGTGTGGAGCCATGCTCCTCACATTTCCGCAGGTCTTCCCTCGTCTGTCCAAGGCAGGAAGGCCTGCTTTTACAATTTTTGGGTTCCCACTCACCTCCTTCCTGTTTTATGCTTCCGGTAACGTTACCGGAAGCTGCAAAAAAAGAGAAAACCAAATAACTTCATCTGAAGTTATTTGGTTTTCTCGAGGATTTTACAAGAACTGCGCACAACCAGTTCGGTCTGCACTTGATGGGTCTTCTCTACCAATGTTATGCCGCCAATCAAATCAATCAGCATTTTCGTAGCGATATAACCCATTTCGCCAATAAACTGATCCACTGTGGTCAGATTGAGATAGGCCGCATCGGGGATGTTATCAAAGCCAACTAACGAAAGATCTTCAGGGATGCGCAGTCCCAGTTCGCGGGTCACCTGGAAAACGCCCAACGCAGACTGATCATTCGAGGCAAAAATCGCAGTTGGGGGATTTTCCAGCGCAAGCAATTCGCGGGTGCAGCGCATGGCCGTTTCGGTGGTGTAATCCCCGGCCAGGATCAAGGCCTGATCGACAGGCAGTCCTGCCCTTTGGAGCGCTTCGCGGTACCCATTGAGACGGCGCGTCGCACTTTCCAACTCTGTACGTCCGCTGATGAAACCGATCCGCTGGTGCCCAAGCCCAATCAAGTATTGCATCGCATCCAGAGCGCCCTGGTAATTCGTAGCATGCACCGATGGATAGTTGGGATTCATCGCTAGCGGATCGATGGAGACAATCGGCGCAGCACTGACAAAATCTGCTTCGGCTGGGGCAACGATGATCAGACCATCGGTAATGGAGTTATTCAATAAAGAAACGTATTGCTGCTCGTGCAAGGCTGTTCCGTGCTTGCGGATATCCCCCGTGGTGTAGACCAGCAGGTCATACTCTGATTCTGCGATCGCCCGATTGACACCCTTCATAACCTCAATCGCATAGGGAAAAGCGATATCCGGCATGATCAACCCGACCAGGTTGGTTTTTTGCCCACGCATACTCCGCGCTGCCAGGCTGGAGGTATACCCAAGCCGCTCGATCACTTGCTGAATGCGGGCTTGCGTTTCCTCGGCGACATCCACCTTGCCATTCAAGACACGTGAAACGGTGGAAACCGAAACACCCGCTGCCTGGGCAACATCTTGAATTTTGATGGTCTGTTTTGTATGTCGCATAGAGCCTCTGCTGAAGGAGTTCCCGGTAAGGTTGCCGGTAACGTTGCCGATATTATTGCATAAACGAATCGAAATGTCAAGCCTGAATTATGGAGGTGCTCCGGGCATCCTTGACACAAAAGATAGGTGGCGGTTTGCATCAAAATTTAATATTTCTACTCAGGCAAAACTTCTCCCGGAAGGGATAGTCAGTACCAAAACACCAATTTGTCCAAAGACAGCCCCGGTTTTTCGCCGGGGCTGTCAGGTTTTTAAACTGAATTGGCCAGGTCAGTTGACGACTGGACCCGTTTCTGCCATGCTCAGATTAGATCGAAGCGATCCAGATTCATGACCTTGTTCCAGGCCACAATAAAGTCACGCACGAACTTCTCTTTGGCGTCGTTCTGGGCATAGACTTCAGCCAGGGCTCGCAGTTGCGAGTTGGAGCCAAAAACCAGGTCAACACGCGTGCCGCTCCACTTGACTTCACCGGTTTTGCGATCGTGGGCATTGAAGGTGTCAGCTGCTTCTGAAGTGGGGTGCCAGGCAATGCTCATGTCGAGCAAATTGACGAAGAAGTCGTTGGTTAGTTTGCCAGTCTGTTTGGTAAACACACCATGCGGCGAATTGCCCACGTTGGCGCCCAGAACGCGCAATCCGCCAACGAGCACGGTCATTTCAGGCGCGCTCAAGGTCAGGAGTTGCGCCTTGTCGATCAGCATTTCTTCAGCCGACACGGTGAAGGCTGTCTTCTGGTAATTGCGAAAGCCGTCAGCTTCGGGCTCGAGCACGGCGAACGATTCCACATCAGTCTGTTCCTGCAAGGCGTCGGCGCGGCCCGGGGTGAAGGGCACTTCCACATCGTAGCCGGCGGCCCTGGCCGCAGCTTCCACCGCAGCACAGCCACCCAACACGATCAGATCGGCCAGCGATACTTTCTTGCTACCCGACTGTGCGCTGTTGAAAGCTTTCTGGATACCTTCGAGCACGCCCAGCACCTTGGCCAGTTGCGCAGGTTGGTTGGCTGCCCAATCCTTTTGCGGAGCCAGACGGATGCGCGCGCCATTGGCGCCGCCGCGCTTGTCCGAGCCGCGGAAGGTCGAGGCCGAAGCCCAGGCAGTGGAGACCAGCTCGGAGATGGACAAGCCCGAGGCCAGGATTTTGGCCTTGAGATCAGCAATGTCTTTGGCGTCAACCAGCGGATGATTAACCGCCGGAACCGGGTCCTGCCAGATCAGGTCTTCGGCCGGGACTTCCGGACCGAGGTAGCGGACTTTTGGCCCCATGTCGCGGTGGGTCAGCTTGAACCAGGCGCGGGCAAAGGCATCGGCAAAAGCCTGCGGGTCCTTCTGGAAACGGCGCGCAATCGGCTCGTAGATCGGATCAAACCGCAGCGATAGGTCGGCGGTGGTCATCATGGGCGGATGTTTTTTGGATGGGTCATGCGCATCGGGAATCATGTGCTCGGGCTTAACGTTCTTGGGAGTCCACTGCTGGGCACCCGCCGGGCTCTTGACCAGTTCCCACTCGTAGCCAAAAAGCATCTCGAAGTAGCCCATGTCCCATTGAGTGGGGTTGGGTTTCCAGGCACCTTCGATGCCGCTGGATGTGGTGTGGACGCCCACGCCGCTGCCGAGGCTGTTCTTCCAGCCAAGCCCCATTTCTTCCAGTGGGGCGGCTTCGGGTTCGCGTCCGACCAGTTTCGGGTCGCCGGCACCATGCGCCTTGCCGAAGGTATGTCCGCCGGCGACAAGAGCGACAGTTTCTTCATCGTTCATCGCCATGCGGGCGAAAGTCTCACGCACATCAATGCCCGAAGCGACCGGGTCGGGGTTGCCATCTGGGCCTTCGGGGTTGACATAGATCAAGCCCATCTGCACTGCAGCCAGCGGGTTCTCCAGGTTGCGCCCGTGCATCTTCCCATCCGCCGTGTCGTCGGACACGAGCACCGCGCCCTCTTTTTCGACGCCCTCGGAACCGTGGGCGTAGCGAATGTCGCCGCCCAGCCATTTGTCTTCGCTACCCCAATAGACATCTTCCTCAGGCTGCCAGATGTCGGCGCGTCCCCCGCCAAAGCCGAAGGTCTTAAAACCCATCGACTCGAGCGCCACGTTGCCGGCCAGGATCAGCAGGTCGGCCCACGAAATCCTGTTGCCGTATTTCTGCTTGATCGGCCACAGCAGGCGGCGCGCCTTGTCCAGGTTGACGTTGTCGGGCCAGCTGTTAAGTGGCGCAAAACGCTGGTTGCCGGTGCCGCCGCCACCGCGGCCATCCGCGGTGCGGTAAGTGCCAGCGCTGTGCCAGGCCATGCGGATCATCAGACCGCCGTAATGGCCCCAATCGGCGGGCCACCAATCCTGTGAATCAGTCATCAGCGCGGATAGATCCTGTTTCAGAGCAGCCAGATCCAGCTTCTTGAATTCTTCGGCATAGTCGAAATCGGGACCCAGTGGATTGGAGGCCGGGGCGTGCTGGTGCAGGATGCCCAGGTTCAGTTGATTCGGCCACCAGTCCTGGTTCGAGGTGCCTCTGCCGGCAGTGGTTCTGCCAGCATGACCGGTTACCGGACACTTGCTTTCGTTGCTCATCTTGGTTCTCCTTTTTTGAAGTGGGTTGAGAAGTGGTTAGCTGGTGCGGCGCACCAGGTTTAACGGGAGTTCTTCAGGCTTGGGTTGGTTGCTCCGTTAAGTGGGTTTTGCCTGAAGGTCTGGTGCGACGCACCGTTAGCTCAAGCCTTTTGCTTGCAATTCGGGCACAAGCCATAGAAAGTAATTTGCGGGCGAACAATCTGGTAGCCGGAAGTCTCCTCCAGCTTTTTGAGCAAGGAATGGTCAATCTCCAGTTCCCCATCCACAATCTGGTTGCATTTTGTGCAAATGATATGCGGGTGTGCGCCTGGCCGATTGCCATCGTAGTGACTGTCATCCCGCAGGTTAATCTCCAAGACCTGGTTCATTTCCTTGAGCAGGGCCAGGGTTTTGTAGACGGTGGCCTGGCTCATGGTTGGGAATTTTTCCTGGATTTTGGTGTAGAGTTGCGCCGCGCTAGGGTGCCCCGCGCTGACGGCGATCAGGCGCACCAACTCAACCCGCTGGGGCGTCAGCCGGAAAGCGCGCTTTTTGAGCAGGGCCAGCATTTCGTTGAAACGAGCTTCAGGGTCAGTCATGAAGAGTCCTTGTTGATAATAACTATCTATAAGTATACAGAATTAGAAAAGAAACGCTATAGCAAAATAGGGTGATTTTAGTGTAATCATGGCTTGACAGGGTTTCTTCAGGTGGAAACAGCCGTTTCCTTCTCCTGGCCGAGGGTATATTATTACTTGCCCAAGCAAGATGGCGGCCAGCCAATTTCCAAACACGTTAACCACATAGGCCAAGATGATTACGGTGCCAGACATATCCCCCGACCATCGGAATTAGCGCCGCAACTACCTTAAGCTGTAGGGCTGTTTTGAACATTTTCTCCTTGAAAGAGAACCGATTACCCGGCATCTTTATAAAGTTGCGGTACTAGAAAGAGTGCCCCCAAGGGGATACGGATCAATTCTGGGTTGGAAGTTTGAGAGGATAAATGTGCAAGATTTCACATTGCCAACTTGTTTTTAGGTCCTCTCGATTATAATTTATTCACCCTACCCCACTATTTTGACAAAAAGGAGTTTTCATGTTGCATGAACCCGCCACACCTGCAGAAAAAGACCCAGCCGGGCCATATAAGATGCGTTTGGGCATCTGGATGTTTGTTTTTTATGCCCTGTTTTATGCCAGTTTTGTAGCAATCAATTTGCTTAGCCCATTGGCAATGGCCGTGATTGTCTTTGCGGGGTTGAACCTGGCAACTGTGTATGGCTTTGCGCTGATCATTGTGGCGCTCATCGAAGCTCTGATCTATGATGCCATGTGCCGTAAAAAGGAAGCGGCATTTGCTCAGGCTGAAAAACAGAAGAGCGGCAAAGGTAAATCCAACAAGAAGGGCAAGGCTTAATCTCATGGCAATTATTGTCTTTCTCGTTTTTGTGGTTTTTGTGATTGGTCTTTCGCTGTATTTGGGCAGCAAAGCCAAAACTTCCAGTGGGTATTATGCCGCGGGTGGGCAAATTCATTGGGGGGTAAATGGGATCGCCTTTGCTGGGGACTATCTCTCGGCCGCCTCCTTCCTCGGCATCTGTGGCATGATCGCCACCGTTGGCTATGACGGGTTCCTGTATTCCATCGGTTATTTGGCAGGCTGGATCGTGGCGCTGTTCGTCGTAGCTGAACCGCTCAAACGACTGGGGAAATATACCTTTACCGATGCAGTCGATGCCAACTACAACTCGCGCGGGATCAAACTGGCCGCCGCCGTCAGCACGCTGATCGTCTCCTTGTGCTACCTGATCCCGCAGATGGTTGGCGCGGGTGTGCTCGTGGAGCCGCTGCTGGGCATTCCCCACGCCTGGGGTGTGATTATGGTGGGCGCCATCGTTATCACCATCGTTGCCACGGCTGGGATGGCCTCCACCACTTACGTGCAGTTCCTGAAAGGCGCTTTGCTGATCGTTTTTTCCACGGTTTTGGTCGGGGCAGTTGTCATCCGCGGCCTGTCCACCCAGCCTGATCAGAACGGAACCGTGCCATTTTACGAATATGCCCACGTTGAAGCCACCAAAGTCAACGGCAAGATACAAACTGCCGAGGCTGGCGTGGAGATTCTTGAACAGGCGGAAGTTAAGGGTGGCCTGACTTTTGTGCGTGTGAATCACCAGGGCCAGGAAAACTGGTGGTACGCGTCCGAGGCCGACGGGGTGGTGATGCTGAAAGAATCCCAATCGGTCGTGGCCAAGGGCGCAGACAAATTCATCAATGGCGCACCGGCCTCTGCGACGAACCAACTGCGCCAGGTGGGTAGTCTGACCGAGATTCGCGGTCAAAAAGATGCAGAAACCGGCGGCTTGTCGATTGTCGAGTTCCTATCGACGATTACCGATCCGGAAACCACCGTTCAGACCTGGAAAACCGCCAGCCTGACCGATGCTTCTGGCGCGAAAGTGACCGTTTATTATCCCAAAGAAGTTGCTGGTGACCGGATTATGCGCCCCGGCCTGAAGTTCAAAGTTGAGGGTACCCTGATTGAACGGTTGGACTTCCTTTCGCTGATGTTGGCGCTGTTCCTCGGCACTGCGGCCCTGCCGCACATCCTGATCCGCTACTACACCGTGCCCAGCCCGGCCAGCGCGCGCAAATCGACGATTGTGGCGATTGCCGCGATCGGTTTTTTCTACATCCTGACCCTGTTCATGGGCTTGGGCGCAATGGTCAACGGCGTGATCAACCCGGCAGATAGCAACATGGCGGCTCCCCTGCTGGCGCGCTCGTTTGGCGAATTGCTCTTTGCGGTCATCTCGGCTATCGCTTTTGCGACCGTGCTCGGCACCGTCAGCGGCCTGATCGTGGCGGCATCCGGCGCAGTGGCGCACGACCTGTTCGATCGCTATCTGCAAATCAAAATGGACGACCGCCAGAAAGTGCGCGCCGGGAAAATCTCGGCCTTTGTGATCGGCGGCATTGCGATCGTGCTGGGCATCCTGTTCAAAGGCATGAATGTGACCTTCCTGGTCGGCCTGGCCTTTGCGGTGGCGGCTTCGGCCAACCTGCCAGCCATCGTTATGCTGCTGTTCTGGAAGCGCACCACTGCCAAAGGCATTGCCGCTTCCATTGTAGTGGGCATCGTCGCTTCGCTGGGCTTGATCGCCTTCTCGCCGGATCTGTACACGCTCTACGGGCTGAACCCGCTTGACGCGCCCATCCCGTTCAGCAACCCGGGCATTATCTCGATCCCCTTGAGCTTTATCACGCTGGTGGTGGTCTCGCTGCTGACCCCCAAGAACGAAAACGCCAAAGCGTAAAACGAATTCAAAGCGGGATGTGCCAGTCTGGACATCCCGCTTTGCTTCGCAACTTGCCCCGCGTCATCAGGAAAAATTTCCAAGGTTCTCTGTTTTTCGGATAAACTTTGAGTATGTCCGATTTTCTCCTCGTCAATTTCCACTGCCACTCCAACTTCAGCGACGGTGAACAGACCCCTGAAGCGCTGGCTGCCAATTTGGTTGCTGCGGGTGTGCGTTATGCCGCGCTGACCGACCATGACAGCCTGGAGGGTCTGCCACGCTTTCAGGAAGCGCTCAAAAAGCGCGGCGTGGCCTACCTGCCCGGTGTGGAATTGACCACCCAATTCGATGGGCGCGAAGCACACTTGCTTGGCTATGGCTTTGACCCGGAATACCCCGACCTGGCTGCCACCCTGCTTTCTCTGCGCCAGATACGTGACCTGGAAGTTCATAGCATTGCCGGTTCGCTCCGGAAAATTGGCGCGAACCGTTCCGGTGGTTCCGAGGAGGCTCCCGCCGTCAGCGCCGCGCCGCACGGACGCCTGGAAATCGTCCAGGCGATTGACCTGATCCACCGCGCCGGGGGAAAAGTCTTTTGGGCGCACCCGTTGGTGTACGAATCCGACCCGGAGCAACTGGAAGCCCGTCTGCTGGAATTGAAAGCCATGGGGTTGGATGGTCTCGAGGCCATTTACAGCCCCTTTACCGCAGCCCAATGCGCCGATTTATGCCAGCTTGCTGAGAAACACGATTTGCTCGTCTGTGCGGGCACCGATTTTCATGTGGGTAACGGTAGCCTTCAGGGCAGCTATGCCTACGGGATCGAAATGCCCCGCGCAGCTTGGATTCGTTTCCGGGAAGCGGTGTTCGCCAGCCCCATGTTTACAGAAAAACCGTCCAACGCGGAAAAAGCCTCCCCTGGCGAGCGCGTCCCACGTCACCTGGTTGGAAAATCCCACCACTTTCGACGCCGTTCTTACACCCTGCGTATTTTCCTGCCAACCCTGATTGCGATTGGGCTTTTCCTGGCTGCCATCTGGGGCCTGATCCTGCCGTCTTTTGAGAAAACCCTGCTCGAGCGCAAACGCGAACTGATTCGCGAACTGACCAACTCAGCCTGGAGCATCCTGGCCTCCTACGAACGCGATGAGCAAAACGGCCGGCTGACCCGCGAGCAGGCCCAGGCGCAGGCAATAGCCCGGATCGAAGCCCTGCGTTATGGCCCGGAAGGCCTGGATTATTTCTGGATTCAGGATCTGACGCCGCGCATGATCATGCACCCTTATCGCAGCGACCTGAACGGGCAGGATTTGATCAGTTTCACCGACCCGCGCGGGGTGGCGATTTTCGTGGAGTTTGCCGACCTGGTGCGCCGCGCAGGCGAAGGTTATATCGATTACGTCTGGCAGTGGAAGGACGACCCGGCGCGGCTGGAGCCGAAGGAATCGTACGTCAAAGGCTTCGCGCCCTGGGGTTGGGTGATTGGAACCGGTCTCTACACCGACGATGTCAACACCGAAATCGCACGCATCGAGCAAAGTCTGATCAATGCCTCGCTGGCAATTTCGGGGGCGGTGGTGCTATTGCTCGTTTTTGTGCTCCAGCAAAGCCTGCGCATTGAGCGCGAACGCCAGGAGGTCCTCGACAGCCTGCGCGAATCGACCGAACGCTATCACAGCCTGGTGGAGGCCACCACCGAAGGCACGCTCTTGATTTTAGATGACCGCTGCCGCTACGCCAACCCAACCTTTTTGGAAATGACCGGGTACACGGCCCGCCAGTTGGAATTTCTCGACCTGACCGACCTGTTACCACGCGAAGCGGATAACCGGGATATCTGGGAACGCTTTGCGCAACTCGACGGCGAATTACCCGTCGCTGGTGAGGCTTGCGAAGGGCTTTTGAAACACGCAGATGGCTCTCTGCTGGAGTGCGTGCTGGCGGTCAACCCGATTGTCTTTGCCGGGCAGCGCGGCTTGATTTTGCTCGCCCGGGATGTTGCCCGCCAATCCACGCTCCTGGACGGGGAAGCCATTTCCCATGCCGCGCAGGCTGCTCCGGTGGGAATTTTCCGCGCTCGCTCCGCCCGCCGCGCCACCTTGGTGGAAATGAACCCGGCTGCGCGGGCGTTTTTTAGTGAGTCTCAACCCGCCCTGGCCGACCTGTTCTCAGACCCCGCGGAGTTCGAAGCGCTTTTCCAGACCCTGCAAAGTGAGGGTGAGGTCAGGAATCAGATCCTCCATCTCGAAACCAGTGAGGCATCGACGCGCTTTTTGTCGATTTCGGCGCGGCTGGTGCGCGAGGAGGGCGGCCAAACTGCCTATATCGATGGAATCTTGGAGGATGTAACCGCCACCCGCAAGCAGGAAGCCGCGCGCGAAGCGCTGATCGAACGCTTACAGGCTTCGCTCTTGTTCCTGCATGAACCCATCGCCAACCTGGGACGCGAGGTGGTCGTTTGCGCGATGAGCACCAGTGTTGGGCAGCTCTCGCGCCTGATGACCGAACGCAACGTCACTGCGGCGCTGGTTGCCAGTGAAAGCTCATCCATCATCGGCATTGTCACTGATCATGACCTGCGCGCCCGAGTCCTGGCCGAAAATGTCCCGCTCAGCGTGCCCATTCATACCATCATGAGTTCACCGCTTGCCAAAATTCCCGAACATGCGCTCATTTACGAAGCCCTGATGCGCATGGAGGAAAAAGGTGTGCGTCACCTGGCCGTGCAAGACCGGGACGGCCAGATCGTCAGCGTGATTGACAACCAAGCGCTGATTCAATTCCAACGCTACGGCCCGATTGTACTGGCGCGTGAGATTTCGCGCTCCGCCACTCCCGAGGAAGTTGCCCACCACGCTGAGCGCACACCTCCGCTGGTCAAAACCCTGCTGGATAGCTCTGCCCGGCCCCGACATGTAACCAATATGCTAGCCTCCATCTGTGATTCGGCTACCGAACGGCTGGTGCAGTTGGCGATTGACGAATTGGGCACTCCCCCGGCCGATTTTGCCTTGATCGCCATGGGCAGTCAGGGACGCCAGGAGCAAACCCTGGTTACCGATCAGGATAATGGGATTATTTACGCATCCACGCTGGAGGCTGACCCGGAGCAGGTGAACGCGTATTTCCTGCGCCTAGGCAGTCTTGTCTCGGAGGGGCTGAACCGCGCCGGGTATCCGCTCTGTCGCGGCGGCGTGATGGCCAGCCAGGCGCGCTGGTGTCGTTCGCTGCCCGATTGGATTTCCGGCTTTGACGAATGGATTCACAAATCCGAGCCGCAGGAAATCATCGATCTGAGCATTTTCTTTGATTTCCGCACTGTTTTCGGCGCTTCCGACCTGACGCATGAACTGCGCCATGCCATCCACACCACGCTGGCAAATGAACCAGCCTTTTTTCATCACTTCGCCCAGAATGCGCTGCTGTTCAAACCGCCATTCCGCTTGTTGGGTAACCTCTACTTGAGCGGCGGGGCCACTGAACATGCCTGGGAAATCAACTTGAAAGACGCCATGATGCCAATGGTCAGTTTTGCGCGCCTGTATGCCCTGCGCCACCAGGTCAACCAGACTCACACACTGGAACGCATCGAAGCCCTGACCGAACGTAACATCATCCTGCCCGCCAGCCGCGACGAAATCATCGCCGCCTACGATTTCCTGATGCAGTTGCGCCTGCAAAACCAGATCGTCGCCATCCAGGCCGGGCAACCGCCCTCGAATATTGTCCACCCCGGAAAACTAGGCTACATCCAGCAAGAATTGCTCAAACAGGCCTTCGCCCAAATCGCGGCGGTGCAGAAGAAGGTCAGTTATGATTTTTTGGGTGGAGTATGAGAAGATAACCGGCGCAGTAAAAAACAAAATGCCAGAAAATTTCCATTGACACCGCCAACGGGATTCGAACCCGCGATCTCGGCTCTGACAGGGCCGCAAGTTATCCGCCATGCCCGGGGCAGAAAGTAAAGATCGTCTATTCTGCCGGTGGTGGAGGCGTTACCCCACTTTTCAAGAATTGCAAAACAGAAACCCCCGCTCAGCGAGAGCGGGGGTTTCTGTGAATCTGAATGCAGATTTCTATGATATGCGTAAAGCGTGGTGCCTCCAAGGGGATATGGATCAATTATGGGTTGGTTTTTTGAGAGGGAAATCCCTTTTCTCCGCTTGATTCACCCAGTGGGTTTCAGTTCCGATGCTCCGGTAATTCAAGCAGTTCGCGCGCTGTCACAATTGGAATGCCAGGATAGGTTTTCAATTCTTTGAGGTGCTTATCTTCGCCGGTATCGTTATTCAGTGATCCAATCACCCCTGGGCGATTGGATGAGAATTGCCAGGGGCTTCAACTCCCGGCGAAGCCCGAGGGTTGAGCAATTATTTTGAAACCGCAACTTGATTGCGTCCCTGTCCTTTAGCGGTGTACAGGGCGCGATCAGCGGCTTCACTCAGTGAAGCGGGCGTCTGCTGCTTTGGAAAAGTTGCCAGCCCACAGCTAAAGGTAATGCTAAACTCCTGCCCCTCGCTAATATGGCGCACCTGGGAGAATGCTTCGCGCAGATCGTCGATCACATGAAATGCGGTTTTTTCACTGGTATTTGGCAGGATGACAACAAATTCCTCACCGCCATAGCGGCCAATAATATCGCTCTGACGAAGACGGCGCGTGAACATGTGCGTGAGCGCCTTAAGGACTCGATCTCCCGTGGCATGGCCATAGGTATCATTGACCCTTTTGAAATTGTCAATGTCAATCATCGCCATCGCAAGTGGTTGGTCATTGCGGGCGGAACGCGCGATCTCCTGTCCAAGACGTTCACGGATACTCGTATGATTATACAAACCAGTCAGGCTGTCGCGCAACATCAGCGCGCGCAGTTGACGGTATCTCACCATGCGCGATGTGACCGCTGAAATCAAATGGTCGGGCTTAATGGGTTTGGTGAGGAAATCATCGCCGCCAAACCCAACTGCCGCAAGTTGTTTTTCTCGGTCGGTTTCGGCAGAGAGATAGACAATCGGCAGGCTCGTAAAGGCTTTCATTTGGCGAATGACCTGCGCCAGTTCCAGGCCCGTGCATTCCGGCATGTACAAGTCAAGGAGGAGCAGGTCTGGAATAAACTCCTCGAGGGCATGTAACGCATCAAATGGATTGGTAATGATGTGCGCATTGACCCCGGCCTTTGCCAGGTGCATGGCATTGACTTTCGCCTGCACTTCAGAATCGTCCACAATTAATACACGATATTGTTCTGGTTCTTCAGCAACGATGACTTTATCCAGCGCATCCACCAACTCGCCGATATCCACCGGCTTGACAAAATAATTTTTGCCCCCGGTGCGAATGGCATGCAAACGAGCCGAGACATCCTCGCGAATGGAAAGGTAGAAAACGGGAAGTTGATCGTTGTATTCCATCTGCAAGGAACGCACAGTTTCTATGCCAGCCAATTCGCCTTCCGGGAACATAATATCCATCAAGATGGCGGCAGGAATCTCGCGTTGCAACGCCGCGCGCAAATCCTCCAGGCGAGTGAAAGTCTGAATAAGGTAACCAAAATGCCTCGCTTGCGAGGCAAGCGTATCCGTCAAAACAGGATCATCGTCTGCCAGATAGATCAAACTGGTGGAGCGGGTTTCCTGCAAGGAGGGGACATTTTTAATGGATTGGGTGGCGTGCTGCTGACCTTCGATCACTTCGTCGAGAACCCGCGCAGAAATTTCGACAAACAAGGCGGCGGCGAGTTTTTCAAGAGCGCTTCGATCCAGGCATTCGGTTTGCTTGAGATGATTCTCAACGCGGCGGGCGGCATTACCCATGCGGCTATAGCCCAAGGTCAGCGCAGCACCTGCCAGGCGATGGGTTGACCGAATCAACCCATCGCGATCGTTTTCGTTCCAATCCTTTGAGGTGCGCAGGTCATTCCAGGCAATTTCAATTTCCCGCCGATCCTCGGGGAGCTGTTTCAAAAAAGTATCCTGGATTTCCTGATCGTTCATGGCAACATCCCTTTGAGAATGGCTGGAAGTTCAATCTGCACGCGCGCGTATTCCGCTTGCGCTTCTGCCAGTTTTTCAACCACGCCAGAGAGTTCTCCAGACTTTCCCATTTGCTCAAGATCTTGACACAGGGCAGAAAAAGCTTTTGCGCCAAAGGTCAGGCTGGCGCCTTTGAGGGCGTGCGCAGTTTTGCCAACAGCGCCAGCATCCCCTTGTTCAAAGGATGTTTTGAGTTGCCTCAGACGTCCCTCCGCATCGGCCAGGAATTCTTCGGACAAATCAATGACCATGCGGAGGTCTTCGCCTTCATAGGGGAAATATTCTTTCAGCGTGGGAATATCGATTGAGCCAGAAGCAGGCACGGGGGCAGATGGCGCGGAGGAAGTAAAAGATTCGGGCATGGGGTCTGATTCCATCATCTTTTGATTAATTTCCAACGGCATACATTTTTCAAGGGCAGCGCGCATTGAAACTACATTGACGGGTTTGCTGAGGTAATCATCCATGCCCGCAGAAATGTACTCTTCGCGTTCACCGCCAAGCGCGTTGGCAGTCAGGGCAATAATGCGCGGCTGGCGTTCAGGCGGCAGTTCAGTGCGCAGGCATTGGGTCGCTTCAATGCCATTCATTTCAGGCATCTGGATATCCATTAGCACCACATCATAATCACGTCGTTTGAAAGACTGGAGCGCTTCCAACCCGTTGGCAACGATATCGGCGCGGTAGCCGAGCCGTTCGAGCATGAGTTTCATGACCTTCTGGTTGACCACATGATCTTCAGCCAGCAGGATGCGCAGGGGATGGCGATCTCCCATTTGAGCGTCGAAACCGGTTTCCAGCGGGGAAAGCACTGCGCGTTTCTCGATCTGCGCATCAAAGGCGGAGATCAGCGCGTCATATAGCTGCGAGGGCTTGACCGGTTTATGCAAATAGGCAGAGGCATTTACCCCGGCAGGCAGCGGAAGTTTTTGTCCAAGCGAACTGATAATAATCAAGGGCAGTTCGCGCTCACTGAGGCGCTGGCGCAGCTCGCCAGAGAGGCTGATCCCGTCCATATCGGGCATTTGCACATCAAGAACGGCGGCATCCACTTTTAACCCGGCGTCTATTTTCTCCAGGGCTTCATATCCCGAGCCGCAATCCACGGTAGACATACCCCAAGAGCGCGCCATGCGCTTGACAATCAGCCGGTTGGTGGCGTTGTCATCCACCACCAGCAGGGATTTATCACGCAAAACAATGTGCGGCGCGTGCTGGCTGGTTTTGTGAATTTGTTCCGCCACGCGGAACGGCAAAACAAAATGGAAGGTGGTGCCTTTGCCACTACCTTCGCTTTCCGCCCAAATATCGCCGCCCATGAGTTCCGCCAGGTGTTTGCAGATTGCCAATCCCAACCCGGTGCCGCCAAATTTGCGCGTGGTGGAGGCGTCAATTTGAGAGAAAACCTGGAAGAGGCGGTCGGCGCGCTCCGGTGGGATGCCAACGCCGGTATCTCTGACGGAAAAGTGGAGTTTACACTCTCCACCTTCCGCAGTTTCGCCGGTTTCCTTCTTCACGGCGATTTCAATTTCGCCCGCTTCGGTGAATTTGACGGCATTGCCCAGCAAGTTGGCAAGGATTTGGCGCAAACGGGTCACATCACCGATCACGGCGTGAGGCACATCCAGTTCAATATTCGCCAGGAGTTCAATGCCTTGTTCGGCGGCGCGGTAGGCAACCAAATCTGCCGCTGATTCAATGCATTCCCGCAGGTCGAAGGGTTGCATTTCAAGTTCGAGCTTACCGGCTTCAATTTTGGAAAAATCGAGAATGTCGTTGATGATGGCCAGCAGGGCGTCACCGCTTTTGCGGATGATCTCGACATATTCGCGTTGTTCGGCAATCAGGTCCATATCGAGTAACAGGCTGGTCATGCCAATCACGCCGTTCATCGGGGTACGGATCTCATGACTCATGTTTGCCAGGAATTCACTCTTGGCGCGGGTGGCTCCTTCGGCCACCTCCTTGGCAACTTTGAGTTCCTGTGTGCGCTGTTCAACCAGATCTTCAAGGTGCTCCTGGGTTTCTAGAATCTCCTTTTGAGCGGCGCGCAAGTTGGCAAGCATGTGCAAAATGGAATTCCCAAGCACATCATCGGTGGAGCGAGGGGAAATTTCTGCGCTCAAATCGCCGCGCGCCACACTTTGGGCAGCCGCAGCCATTTCATTGAGGTAGGAAGCCATGTTCCGAAAGGCGGTTTCGGCTTCATGCAGGCGTGTGATAATTTCATTAAACGAGCGCGCCATTTGCCCAACTTCATCTTCCAGGTTTACATCCAGCGGCTGGGCGGTGACGTTCAAGTTCAGGCGAACATCCCCCTGGGCCAGGGTGGTCATCTGGTGGGTAAAAGCTGCAATATCCGTATTGGCAATTTGATGCGAAGCCTGCATGACCTGGTGTAACGGACGAGTGATACGATTCGAGAGAAATACAGCCAGCAGAATGCCAATAATGATAGCCGCGATGGTGGCTGCCAATAACAATATCTGCGTTTGTATCACCAGCGATTTGGAATAGGTGTTGTTTTTCTCAAACTCTGTATTCACGCTGGCGTTGATCTGGGCTGCCTCGTCGCTGATTTTTGGCTCCAGCAGATCGAGTTGGGATTTGAATAAATTGCGCAGGCTGTTCTCGTTCACCTTGACACTCTGAAAGCCCTGATAATACGAGGTGAGGGCCTGTCGCGCCTGGCTGGAATTCTCGCGCTGAACATTATCGGCCAGGTTGGTTTCCAGACTCGCCAAGGCATCCTGCGCCGTTTGATAATTTTTCTCTGCCAGGACAGTGTAGCGTTCATCGCTTTCAGTCAGGTATTTCAAGGTATTCAAACGCAGGGATTGATAGGATGTCTGCGCTGTGCCAAAAGCCAGAAAGGCCGTGGGGTCATTCAGTGAATTGATGTGAACGCGCAAAGCAGATAGTTTGTTATCCAGGATCAGGCTTTGCACATCCAACACCTCCGATTGAATCTTCTGCTCATCGCGGATAAAGGCTGCGGCCTGTGAAAACGCATCTCCATAACTATGCACATCCTGCTGGATGATGTTGGCCATTTGCGCCCGTTCAGGATTATCGATTTTTTGCTTGATAGTTTCCAGCAGGGTCTCGAGATGGGCATATTGTTCATTAAATTGGTCAAGATCTGCCTGCGACTGTGAAGCAACATAACGGTTTGCATAATAGCGCACCGAAAGAATCCGCAGGCTGATTTCTGCCGAAAGGTCTTTTTCCACGCTTAACTGCTGAGTCAGATTGCTAACCGTTGCATCAATCTCCCTGAGGCGCTCCGCCGCCAGGAGACTGATGCCAACCATCAGGATTAGTACGAGCAGATAGCCTGAAGCAATCTTGGCCCCAACCTTTTGGCGAAATAATCTAAACATGCTACTTTCCACACGCTTGGGCGGGAGCGAACCACTGCGCCAAGCCAGTCTGGAGCGCGTCAGCGGCCTCTTGTGGCTGTTGTTTGTCATTCAAAACAGCCACGGCGCCGTCCATAATCAAAGAATAGGCATCCGGGGAACCATCTCGCAGTTTTTCCCAGGCCAAGCGCACGTCGGTGCCGCGTCCCTGATTGAGCGAAAGCAGCGTGTTGGCCTGCTCGTTCTGCAAGGTGGGCGACTGGCTGTGCATGGGGAAAAAACCGGGCAGTTCGTTACCCAACATAGCCGCAAATTCCTG
Organism: Anaerolineales bacterium UBA5195; assembly: GCA_002412925.1. Taxonomy (GTDB): domain Bacteria; phylum Chloroflexota; class Anaerolineae; order Anaerolineales; family Villigracilaceae; genus UBA5195. The sequence goes on from DHVZ01000069.1 coordinate 29,880, forward strand.
TGTGCTCATCCACTCCAGGAACAGCCGGGCTTCTTCCTTGTGGAGCGAGGCGGCATTCAACCCCATCCCGGCATCCAGGTGGAAGGTGAGATAAGAAGGCTGTCCAACCGGTGGAGGCGGGGCAAAGATACTCCAGGCAAAAGACGGTTTGGACGATTCGAAAAACGGGATATCCCACGAACCATCCAGGAACATGGCAGCCTTGCCTTGCAGGAAGAGCTGCTGGCTGTCGGAATAAGTCACTACAGATTGGTTGGGCGGCAGGAACGGTTCAAGATCCTTTAGCGCCTGGAAAACAGCCAGCATGTTTGGATCATTGAAACAGCGTTTGCCGCTCAGGTATTCCATGCGCCCCTCACGCCCGCCAACAAAATTGGGGGCAATATTCATGAACATGAGTTCGGCCACCGTCCATGTATCTGCTGTGGCATTGGCGAAGGGAATGTGTCCGGCATTTTTAATGGTCTGCGCAGCCGTGAGCAATTCCGGCCAGGTGTTGGGAATGGAGATATTCAACTGTTTGAACAAATCGGCATTGTAATAAATACCGTGCGATGTGGCAATGAACGGCACGCCATATGGCTTACCAGCCTCCGTCGCCCAGGGTGCGCGCATCTCTGGCGTGAAATTTGCCATCAAACCAGGCAGGTCATCCAGCGGTGCAAGATAGCCCTTTTCGTACAAAGTGCGTGAGACTGAGTATGAGCGCAGGTAAAACACATCCGGCCCGGCGCCGCTCTCCAACTGCGCCCGCAGCGCTGCATCATATTCAGGAGCGGTGGTGGGGTCGTATTTCACGGTGATGGAAGGATAACGCTCATGAAATTTTGCCAGGATGCGGTTCATCTGCTCCACATCCTCCACGCGCCATGAACCCATCGTCAGCACCACCTCAGCCGGCGGTTTTGTGGGCACCGGCGCTTGAGTGGGTTCCGGTGTGGGAGCTGGCGTGGGAGCGCAACCAGCAAACGTAAAGCTTAGGATGAGGAAAACGATTATCCATTGATTGGAACCAAAGCAAATTCGGCGCATTTGTCACCTCGTTAGGATAAAAAATCGGGAAAAACTTACTCTAGTGTAAGGCAAATGAACGCAAAAGTCAAAAACTTTTGGCTCTTATTGCAGTCAAGGAGTTGGCGCAAGCGAGTTGACAAATGACCGCATGAAAAGTAGCACTTGATCAGATGGCTATATCATCCTCATACAGGTCTCCCAAATATTCTTTTCTTGCTACCCAAACTCCTTCGCCAGTGAGAAGGTTATCCTTTAATTCGGTATGAAGTCAGCAAGTCCCAGCTTTTAACAAAAAGACCAGATGGGATTTATGCTCCATATGGCTTGTATGGTACCCCCAAGGGGCCACGTATTAATTATGTGTTGGGTTTTTGAGAGGGTAAACCACTAAGTTCTTTTACCATTAGTCCCAGGGTTTTTCTGAATGCGAATTGCCATATATTTCCTGGTTGGAAGTTCAACGGAAGTTTGTCCGCTAGCATTTTCTGCCACAGCCTCAATGGTCATGTTCCAGGTGTCAATCAAATCAATACGATATGATCCATCCGGTAGATTGAAATTCCGCAAAGCAGGCTGGTGTATACCAAAGTAAAACAGGTAATAACCACAATCCAGGTTATAACCACCAGCTTCCTGGTTCCAACCACCTTCAGCGAGAATCTTCTCGCCGCCAGCATGGGTGCCAAACAGGAGAGCCTTGATTTCCGAATCCATCAGGTCAAGGGATTCCATCTCCAGTTTTTCGAAGGGCGTGAGTGCAGGAGCTTGTTCAATGATAGAGCGTAGAAAGGCAATCCGCGGAACGCTATTACCATGCAACTGGCCTCCTTTCGACCACCATAAAACTTCTTCGGGGTCGATATAGGTTTCACCGTGGCTTACATACCCACCCTGGGCAAACCCCAGCCAGAAGCGCAGGACCATCTCTTCAGGTGACAAATCGCCCCAGACCATAGAGAGGTTACCCTCATACCCACACTCATCAATCACTACCGGCTTGTTGTATTTTTTCAGCCAGACAGGTACCCGACTGAGGGATTGATGCTGGATACTGCAATGGGTTACCCAGGGTTTGGTGTGATCGTAAAACGCGCCACAGTTATGGATGGAGCGCAGGTGGTTATAGGGATCGAGACTCTGGACCAACTGGAAGTAGTGATCCCAATCTTCCATCGTCCGGCCGATCATCAGATCGTATTCGTTGGCAAACGACCACCACAGATTGCGGAAAGCCGACAGCCTAGCCACCAGGTAACGCAAATAACGGTCATTAACATCAAGGGTCATGCGGTCGAAACCCCAGGCGCCGGAATCATAAGGGTGGAAGATAATCAGATCGGCTTCGATATCCTGTGCGCGCAAGTCGAGGAGGCGCTTTTCCAGATGCTGGAAATACTCGGGGTTAAAGCGGCTGAAATCCCAGTCTCGGGAAGGCTCAATATTGTGATGGTTGTTCATCAGGGCAGGACTCCACGGCTTGGTGACCGCTCCAATGAACGGATAGCTGGGAGGCTCGTTATCGTTGAACAAGTAGCGCTTGGGAAACACAGACATGCGCAACTTGTTGAAGGGGGCTTTGTCCAAGGTCTGGAGCGTTTGCTCTTCCAACTCATCGCCCTGTAGATTCCACACATAGCAGGTGGTGCCGACCGGGATATAGGGGGTGCCATCTTCGTAGGCGAAATGGGTACTCTCAGCAACGCGAACCGGACCATGATTGCCAACAGAAGCAGGGGTGCAAATAAAAGAACCTAGCTTCCCATCAAGTGTGGCTACATTGCTGGAAGTGATAACCTGCCACTCCCCCTCGCGATCGGGCATGAAGCGCAGCTTAAATATACCGCCGCCATCATAGAATCCGTTTACCTTAACCTGGCGATCTTGATGGGTGAATCGGGCTTCGAGGATAACATCGATAAATGGATTGGCCGTACCCTGATAGGAAAGTGAGTATTCGTAGAAATCCCATTTTTCAATGTGTTTTGGTGTCATTTGCTTTACTCCAATAATCGTACATAATTCCAGGGCTTTCCAATCATTCAATGGAAATAAAGCCCAAAACTGGAACGCTCTGGTAGAAAACCTATCGAGGGCGTTCCAGTTATTCAGGTCATCATGATCTACTGGTGATGTTTTAGCTTCCTACTTTTTCCCGAGGTATCTATCCCAGCTAGTTTTTACGTAATTTTGCAAGTCTCTCTTGGTTATTTTTAATTCTTCATCCAGCTTTTGAAATAGAAACGCATTTTGGAGGGAAGTGGCCAGCAAGGATGCTAAAACTTCAAAAATTGAAAGATCTCGTTCGGTAAAAGCTGATTCTACTGTTGATTGGATATTGAGTGCGCCGATTGTTTCCTGCCTGCTTATAAGTGGCAAAACCATCTCTGCGTGCGTATCTGGGAACAATGGATCTGCAAATCGGCTGCTACCACTTTCGATGTTTTGTAAGATACGCGGCGTTCCAGTTAAGATACATTGCCCCACCAATGAATCCCCTTTAACCTTTAATCGATACTTTTGGCTCAATAGTTTTTTACCTACCTCACCTGTGGCGGCCCGCAAAACAGCATACTCTCCCGGGTTAGAATCCAGGCGCTGTTCGTGGTCAACAAGAAACAAGCCGACATAATAAAAGTCAAAACGATCGTGAACCAGGTTTACAATTTGTTGGGTTAATTCCCGAGGTTCAAGGATACCACTGGCAATGTGCGCTACTTGTACTGAGGTTTCAAGTTGATGGGATAGTTTTTCTGTCAGCAGTTGCGCTTTCTTACGCACGGTGATATCTCTGCCCAGCCCAAAAAGTCCAATGATTTCGCCGGATTCATCCCGAATCGGAAGCTTACTCTCTGATAACCAGACAACTTCTCTGGTTGCAGTACTTGGAACCATCCATTCCCGACGAATAACGGGCTGCCCGGTTTCCATGATGGACTGTTCCTCATCAAAGAATCTTTGAGCATCCTCTCTCTTCCCAGGAAAAAGGTCAAAGTCTGTTTTGTCAGATGCATCCTCAGGGTTTTCAAGCCCTAACAGAATTTGGGCATGTGCCTGATTGGTAATGACAAAACGCGATTGCCTATCTTTAATGAAGACATAATCTGGCGAGTCTTCCATCAATTCCTGGAGCAGGACTTTTTCGACATCGATTTGATGTGACATCTTTCGCACTCCTTTCGAACCAATTACGAATGCTTGTAATTCTCCCAGCCCAGATAAGTAGTGAAAGCTTCATCAAGAGCCTCTGAAACATTTCCCATCGTCATGGCGACATGGTGTTCGAACCCGTTCTTGCACAGGTAAGCCAGTAATTTTTGCAAACCTGGTGTGTAAACAACAGCGCGATTCCCAAAGGTATCCAGCGGGTCATTGGTAATTTCACCTTGTCCGGTATAAGCGCGAATAATCCCCTTGGTATCGTCGGTGCTAACGCGGGCGTAAGTCAGCGGCCCGGCGGCTGCAGGGCCAGCCAGTGCGCCATAGGTATTTTCCTCCCCCAAAGTAGTGCCCAAAATTGGCGCAGTTTTGATTTCGATTTCGGGAAGGAAGGATTTGGCCCAGTTCCCGCAGTGGAAGAAGACACAGCGGTCGGGATCATCGGCATAGTTGTTGTTCCAATCCACCAGCGCACCGGGAGAATTGGAGGCCAACTGCAAGGCATACATCGAAACCACGCCGGTAATATCCACTTCGCAGGCGGAAGGCAGCAACTGATTGCTCATCATGCTCATCAGGGTGCAGGCATTGATGCCATAATTTTTCTGGATAGAATCCCAACACTGCAAGGCGGTCGCCTGCAAGTCGTTGTTTTTCATCCAATCATCGATCACAATCCCCAGTTTTGCCATTCGAAGAAGAGCGGGGGATGGAACGGTGTCATGTTTAGCATAAGCGTAAATTTCATCAAGCTTGCCCTTAACTCGTGGCAAGTCATCGCTTAAGCGGGCCGCATTACCGAGAACTTCAGAAAGATCCACGGTCGTTACTGTAATGCCAGAAGCCTGCAAGATTTTTTCACTATAACGTACGGTTTGAAAAGAGCCGGGGCGGGCGCCAATTGCACCGAGGCGGGCAGTGCGCAAACCCTTGACAACCCGGCACACACTCACGAACTTGGCCAGATCTTTTTTGAATGCTTCCGATGTAGGGCGACTGGTGTGCAGACTGGTGAGTGAAAAGGCATAGCCGTACTGGCCCAGGTTATTACAAACCGAAATCTTGCCGCAGAAGGCATCGCGGCGGCGCTCGACATTCAACGCACCCAAATCGTCGGGATAGGCCTGCACCAAAATCGGGACATTTAATCCAGAGAGTTTGAGGGTATCGGCCACGCCTTTTTCGTCGCCAAAGTTGGGTAAAACAACCAGCACGCCATCGATGCGGTCGCGATTGGCCTTGAATAGGTCGGCGCAGGCTTTGGAATGAGCGTAAGTTTCCACGGAGCCTAGTTTGGTTTCGTCTTCGCGGAGCATGACCCCGTCGAGGTTCATTTCCTGGAACAAGGCCAGGATATCTTTCCGCGCCTCACTGACAAGATGATCAGGGAAAAAGTCGCGGTTGCCGAAAATAACGCCCAGGGCGGTTTTCATATTTTTCTCCTTAACTCGATGAAATGATCTTAAAATTACAGATTTATAGTTTGAAGCCCCAGGCGCCAGCCACAAGAATCACGTTGGCAAAGGGCGTAAATTCGGCGGTGCGGATAATGGCTTTGGTCGAACCGGTCAATTTTTTGAATTCGAGGTGTGACAGGGTTTCGATGGGTACATCGCCCAGCAACTTTTGAATCCCGGCGTAAATGTGCGGGCTTTTGGTCAAAATATCCTCAGAAACATAGGCCTTTTCAACGAACATTTCAGTCATTACAACTTCAAGCGTTTCCAAAAAGCCAGGAACGCCGGGTTTCAACGCCAGGTCGATGCGTTCGGTGGTGTCTGGAACGGGCAACCCGGCATCTGCCACGGTCAGCATGTCAGAGTGTTCAAGATGGGCAATCACAGTCGAGATGGGCGCATTGATAATGCCAGTTTTTTTCATTACGACTTACTCCTTTCAGACAGAAACCGAGTTACTTCCTCACGGCGGGGGAGCGAAGGCTGGGCTCCATCGCGGGTAACTGAAAGCGCCGCTGCGGCGCTGGCAAATTCGGCAGCGGCTGGCAGGGATTTCCCTTCACAAAGCCCGACCGCCAGCGCACCGACGAAACAATCTCCAGCGGCCGTGGTGTCAACAGCCTGCACCGGGCAGGCTGGAATGCGCGTTTCTTGTCCTGATGCGCTGAAAAGAGCTGCGCCTCGGTTACCCAGGGTCACAATCAGGTTTTTTGTGCCCAGCGAGAGTAGTTTTTCGGCGGCCTGGCGATACTCGCCAGGCGCTTGCAGCTGTACGCCGGTCATCAGGGCGATTTCATATTCATTGGGTAACAAAACATCGACAAGTTCAAGTAAATCTTTTTCCAAAACCTGGGCCGGAGCCGGGTTCAAAAGCACTTTTGCGCCTCGGCGAAAAGCAGTTCTTGCCGCAGCGTAAATAGTATCGAGCGGGGTTTCAAGCGGCATGACCAGCGCGTCAAATTTTCCAATGCTTTGCATGGCCTTTTCAACCTCAACGCCGGTCAGTCGAAAATTAGCGCCAGAAGCAACGGCGATGCTGTTTTGCCCCTGCGCATCCACCTGGATCAGCGCCACGCCGGTGGCTGCCTCGGGGTGAACGAGAACATGGGTGGTATTAATACCTTCCGCGACAAGCGTGGCCCGCATTTCCCTGCCAAAGGCATCGTCACCCAGACAGCCTATCATCGTGACATGCGCTCCCAAGCGCGCAGCGGCCACGGCCTGATTTGCGCCCTTGCCTCCCGGAAACGTCTTGAACACGCCTCCCAGCAGGGTCTCACCCGGTCGCGGGATTTGCGGGATTTGTACCACCAGATCCATGTTGAGACTTCCAACCACAACGATGTTCATATCAGCACTTCTTTATTTGAAGTATAAAAGACGTATAATTACAAAACACCTTGCATTGCATGGGTCTGGCCGCGAACCTGGTTCCATGTGGCAGGTGTCCCTTTGGAGGTGGCAGGACGGTTGTAAAGCCGCCCGCCACCTCCCCTGTTACATCAACCCAGCTGTAACAGCGATATTTTAAGATTCAAGCAACCTACGGGCAACTGGTTTTGCCATTGGGAGCAAAGCCTGTATACTGGCAGGCGTTTTCGGGGGTCAACAGAACCATATCGATGGTTTGTTTCTCGGGCTTGCCAGTTTTGCCGGTCTTGATGAAAGCATCAGCCTGGAGGGCTGCCTGGGTGGCAAGTTCCGCCACAGGTTGCAGCGCACCGGCATCGATTTCACCAGCCAGGATCGACTTGTTAACATCATCGGAGCCATCAAAACCAACCACGATGACATCTTTGCGGCCGGCCGCAAGCAGCGCAGCCTGGGCGCCCAAGGCCATCGTGTCGTTGCCGCAGATGACACCCTTGACTTCAGGATGCGCCTGGAGCAGGCTTTCCATCACGCTGAAGCCTTCAGTCTGGCTCCAGTTGGCGGTCTGTTGGGCAACCATCTTCATACCGGGCATGGCATCGAGTACTTCATGATAGCCATCCGAGCGGACGTGGGCATTGGTGTCGGTGTCCTTGCCGGTCAGTTCGATGTACTCGCCCTTTTCGCCCATCAGCTTGGCAAAATATTCGGCCAGGATGGTCGCGCCCTGGTAGTTGTTCGAGACGATCTGCGAAACGGCAACGCCTTCTTTGGTGATCTCGCGATCAATCAGGAAGGTTGGAACGCCAGCATCTTTGGCTTTTTGGATGGCCGCGACACTCGCGTCGGCTCCAGCGTTATCGAGGATGATGGCCACAGCCTTCTGGGCAATGCAGCTATCGATCTGCTCGCTCTGCTTGTTGGCATCGTCGCCGTGGACGAGCTTCAGGGCAGTATAACCAAGCTCTTCAACCTTCTTGGCGGCAATTTCCTGCTGGGTGCCAAAGAACGGGTTTTCCACCGGGGGCACAATCACGCAGATCAAGCCGCCCGCGGAGGCAGCCGCAGGGGGAGCAACACAGGGTTCGGTCTTGCCATTCGGGGCAAAGCCGGTGTAATGGCAAGCATTTTCGGGGGTCAGCAAAACCATATCGATGGATTGCTTCTCGGGTTTGCCGGTTTTGCCGGTCTTGATGAAAGCATCCGCCTGGAGGACAGCCTGGGTGGCAAGTTCCGCCACGGGCTGCAGCGCGCCAGCATCAATTTCGCCCTTCAGCATGGACTCGTTGACATCATCGGAACCATCGAAACCAACCACGATGACATCTTTGCGGCCGGCCGCAAGCAGCGCAGCCTGGGCGCCCAAGGCCATCGTGTCGTTGCCGCAGATGACACCCTTGACTTCGGGGTGCGCCTGGAGCAGGCTTTCCATCACGCTGAAGCCTTCAGTCTGGCTCCAGTTGGCGGTCTGTTGGGCAACCATCTTCATGCCGGGCAGTTTATCGAGCACATCATGGTAACCGTCCGAGCGGACGTGGGCATTGGTGTCGGTGTCTTTGCCGGTCAGTTCGATGTATTCGCCTTTTTCGCCCATCAGCTTGGCAAAGTGCTCGGCCAAGAGGCTCGCGCCCTGGAAGTTGTTCGAGACGATCTGCGAAACAGCCACGCCTTCTTTGGTGATCTCGCGATCAATCAGGAAGGTTGGGATGCCTGCGTCTTTGGCTTTTTGGATGGCCGCGACACTCGCATCGGCTCCAGCGTTATCGAGGATGATGGCCACAGCCTTCTGGGCAATGCAGCTATCGATCTGCTCGCTCTGCTTGTTGGCATCGTCGCCGTGGACAAGCTTCAGAGCCTTATAGCCAAGTTCTTCGGCCTTTTTGGCTGCAATTTCTTGCTGGGTACCAAAGAACGGGTTTTCCACCGGAGGCACAATCACACAGATCAGACCGCCCGCGGAGGCAGCCGCAGGGGCAGAGGGAGCCTGTTCAGTAGCTGTAGCAGCAGGCTGACAGGCGCTGAGCACCATACCAAGTACGGCAAGTAAACTCAGGAAAACGACCAACTTTTTGTTAGACATAACATTCTCCTCTTTAAATTTGGGTGTTACAAAATTTGAACAAAATGAGACACCGGTTAAGCAAACACAGGGTTTATCGATGGGTATGCAACTCCTTTCTGAAGTTTCTGCTGTAATAAATTTGAGGATGTCACTTCATTTCCTGTTGTTTTTGAAGTGCGATTCGCTCCTGCATGCGCGCCTGGACCTGGTCAATAATCACGGCCAGCACGATAACAGCACCTTTGATCACATTCTGCCAGAAGGACGAAACCCCCATCATCACCAGACCATCTCCCAACACACCGATGACGAAGGCGCCAATCAACGTGCCACCAATGCTGCCGCGTCCGCCATCCAGCGAAGTACCACCCAGCACCACCGCCGCAATCGCGGTCAACTCAAAGCTCTCACCGGTTGCAGGGTGCGCCGCGACCAACTGCGAGGCGATAATCAAACCCACCATTGCTGCGCAGAACCCACTGATGCTGTAGACAATCACTTTGGTGCGATTGACGCGCACGCCCGAAAGTTCAGCCGCGCGTTCGTTCCCGCCAATCGCATACACATGGCGGCCAAATGGCAGGCGGCTGGAGACAATGTAAGCCACCACCGCGAAGGCCACCATCAGCCAAATCGAGTAATTGATGCCTAAGAAACTGCCGGCCCCCAGGATTGGAAACCCGGTATTTCCATATTCGGACCGCCCGATCAAATTGGGAAAGGTGTAGCCATTGTTGCGCAAACCGGCAATCCCGCGCGCCACATATAACATGCCGAGGGTGGCAATAAATGGAGCCACATTGAAGCGTGTGATGATTAGGCCGCTGATAGCGCCCATCAGGGTTCCGATTGCCAGCGAAATTGCAATGATCGTCCAGGTATGGGGGTAAACGATCACCCCAAGTTGTGGCAGGTTGATGCCTTCATTTATCAATCCACCGGCAATCATGGCGGTCATGCCCACAATCGAGCCAACCGACAGGTCAATGCCGCCGGTCAGGATGACAAAGGTCATTCCGATGGCCAGCAGCGCATTGATAGCCACATGCTTCGACATAATGACAATATTGCCTGTGCTCAGGAACTGTGGCGACATTGAGGTAAAAACAACCAGGACCAGGATGAGAGCAATAAAAGCCCGGCCTCGCAAAAGGAACTGTTGCACATCTGTCTTGGTAATACCACGCTTTTTCAACTGCCCTGAATTTAATTTATTTTCCTGTTGCATGATGGTTGCCTCCATTTGTTGATGGGCCGTGACCAATGGCTGAAGCCGCGACCAGTTTTTCTTCAGTAGCTTCTTGATGAGTGAACTCACCCGTAATCGCGCCCTTTGACATGACCAGAATTCGGTCAGACATCGCCAGGATTTCCTTCAGCTCCGACGAGACGAAAATCACCCCGTATTTTTGTCCGGCCAGGCGATTCATAATCTCGAAAATCTCCGATTTTGCACCCACATCGATGCCGCGCGTTGGTTCATCGAGCAGTAACACCTTCGGTTTGGTAAGCAGACCTTTGGCCACGACCACCTTTTGCTGGTTGCCGCCGCTCAAGGAAGTAATTGGCTGTTGTGAATTTGCCACGCGAATGGACAATTCCTTGATTTGCTGTTCGGTGGCTGATTTTTCCTGCTTGCGCATCAGGAAAGCTCCCTTGAGGTAGTTCTTCAGGCTGGAAAGCAGCATGTTATCCATCACCGAAAGCGTTTGTACCAGGCCATAGCGCTGGCGGTCTTCAGGGACCAGCACGAACCCGGCCTGGATGCGCTCCGAAACAGTTTTGGAGGTGACTGAAGCGCCATTCAACCAGACTTTCCCGACTGTTTGCAAGTGCGCGCCTGCCAGGCAATCCACCAAATCGGAACGCCCGGCGCCCATCAGGCCATAAAAGCCCAGGATTTCACCTTCGCGCAACTCAAAAGAGACGTGGTCAAGTACGTACCCACCTCCATGACGCGGCAAGGTCAGGTCTTCCACTTTGAGAAGCACCTCGCCCAACGGCCGTTCTTTACGGGTGAACAAGGCCGCCGGGTTGCGTCCGACCATTTTCTCGATCAGCCAGGAGACGTTCACTTTTGCAGCCTCTGCTTCAGCCACTTTGCGGCCATCGCGCAAAACAGTAATGGTATCGCCAATTTGAAGCAGTTCCTCGAGTTTGTGTGAAATATAGATGATGGCGACTCCGTGAGATTTGAGTTCACGAATGACCCGGAATAAAACCTCCACCTCAGAGGCGCTCAGAGCCGAAGTTGGCTCATCCATAATCAGGATGCGCACCTCCTGGGTCAGGGCTTTGGCAATTTCAACAATTTGCTGCTGCCCAATGCGCAAGTCTCCGACCAGCACATTCGGGTCAATCTTTTGTTCGAGCCGCTTGACCAGTTCGATGGCGCGTTGTTTCTCCAACTTTTGGTCAATCAGCCCATTTTGGCTGATTTCGCGTGCCAGGTAAATATTGTCGACTACGCTCAGGTTGGCGCACAGGTTGAGTTCCTGGTAAATGATGCCAATGCCCAGGCGGGTTGCGTCGAGCGGGGAATGCAGATGGATTTCCTGGCCATCGAGCAGAATTTTCCCGTGGGTGGGCTGCTCAACCCCGGCCAGGATTTTCATCAGTGTGGACTTCCCTGCGCCGTTTTCGCCAATCAAAACATTGACTTTGCCTCTGCGCACATCGAACGAGACATCCTCCAGCGCTACCGTACCTGGAAAGATTTTTGTAACATTCTCAGCTCTCAGAATGACTTCGTCTGAATCGCGTTTAATTATCGAAGCAGGCTGCGGGGCGAGAACGGGGGTTATTTCAGGCATGGGTTATTCTCCCAACTTGATTTGAATCGGGACAACTTTAATTTCCTTCAGGTCAATCTGGATCAGGTTGAAGGTGCGGATGGTGAAGGCACCCTGGAAGGAGATGGTTTTGCCCATCAGGTTGCTCTTATCCAGGGAGCCAAGCACCTGGGTCAGAACGCGTTTGTTGATTTCAGAAGTCACTTTCCCGTATTCGGTCTGTTCTTTGAAATCGCCAAAACTGATGAAACCGACCGCATCACGCACCGAGGTCTCGTCGCTGGGAATGCGGGTGCCGATATAAAGCAAGACCTTGATCGGGCCGCTATAGTCGTCCAGGACCACTTCCACTGTTCCCAGGCTGGTCTCGGCGTTGACACCGACAATCTTGCCGCTGCCCTTGACCATGTAAGCATGCGCCTCACCAACAGTGATCAGACCATACTTTTTGGCAATTCCAACCAGGGTTTCTTTGGGGGCGGTTCCATCAGTATCCGGCTGTATTTCTGTCAGAATTTTGGAAAGCTCCACCGCTTTTTGTTCAAAAGCTGGGATAAGTTTGCTGTCCCAGATGCTGTCGACATACGCAGGCGGGTCAAAGGCCTCGCTTTTAGCGGCTTTTTCGACATCTTCAATTCTAACGACGGTGAACCCGTAACGCCCTACAAGCACCACGATGATGAGAACTACCAGCGCAACGATGATTGTGACTGTTTTTTGTTTCATGCCTTTATCCTTGTTTGGGTTGATACAAAACCTGCTGCACGGCTGCCTGCCAGCCTGCGAACAAGTTATCTGCGCGAATTGAGTCCAGCGAGGAGATGTATTCAATAAAGCCAAAGGGGAGTCTCTGCAAATCTTCCAGGGAAGTGTAAACTTTCAACCCAAGACCGCCGCTGAAGACCGCGCCCAGGGCTGAGAGTTCGGGAGTCTCGGCAGCGCGCACAGTCAAGCGATTCAGATCCGCCACAAACTGCATCAAAAAAGCATTCCGAACGGCCCCGCCATCTGCGTGTACCATGCCAAGTTTCACCCCGGCCTCCTCGCCCATCGCCTTGAGCACATCAGTGACGATATAGCCGATGGATTCAAGCGCAGCCCGAATGATATGGGCCCGGGTAGTGGAGGGCGTCATGCCCAGAATGGCAGCGCGGGCATCGGCACGCCAGTAAGGCGCACTGAGACCCACAAAGGCAGGGATAAAATAAACGCCGTCACTATCGGAAACCGATTGTGCCAGCGCTTCTGTTTCGGCGGGGTCTGCAATTAACTGCAATTGATCGCGCAGCCAGGCAATTGTCGCTCCGGTAAAGTTGATGATGCCTTCAAATGCATACGTTGGCTGCCCATTCAAAACCCACCCCAGCGCTGTCAGCGAGCCGCTCGTAGAAAGGCGCTTCTCATGACCAATGTTCAGTAAGATAGATGAGCCGGTGCCAAAGGTCACTTTGGCGCTGCCGGGCGCGAAACAGCGCTGGGCAAACAGAGCAGCCTGCGAATCTCCCATCACCCCACAAATCGGGATGCGCCGGTTAAGACCCCCTGCCAGGTCGGTATCGCCGTACCAGGCGGCGCTTTCGCGCACCTCCGGCAGTTCGCCAAATTCCAATCCAAAGACTTCACATAATTCCTGGCTCCAGGCCAGCTTCCCAAGATCGTAAAAAAGAGTTCGGGAGGCATTGGTATGGTCGGTGGCGTAGACTTCACCGCCGGTCAGGCGATAAATCAAGTAAGTATCAATTGTGCCGAATAAAGCCGAGCCATCTTTCAGGCGAGCGCGCAAATCAGGGCGTTTATCCAGCAGCCAGCGCAACTTGCTGGCCGGGAAGTAAGTGTCGATTTTCAGCCCGGTCAGCTCGTGGACGATGTCCTCGCTGCCAGCCTCCACCAGTTGTTTGCAAAATTCATCGCCCCGGCGGCACTGCCAGACAATCGCATTGTATAGCGGCTGGCCGGTTTCACGGTCAAAAAGGACGAAGGTTTCGCGCTGGTTGGTGAGACTGAGCGCCAGCAGGTTTTTCCACTGGTCGGGGTGGCGCTGCAGCAGGATGGAAGCCACTTTCAGCGTGTTATTGTAAATCTCATCAGCGTTGTGCTCCACCCAACCCGCACGTGGGTAAATCTGCCGGTGAGATAACGCTTCCTGGTCAAGCAGGCGGCCCTCGGTGGAGAAAAGCAGCGCCTTCGTTGCTGAGGTGCTTTGGTCAACCGCAAGAAACAAACCGGAGGTGTGAGTCATTTCGTATCCTGTACATTTTCCAAAAGTTGGAGGGCTGTCTGTGCCAGACCCTGCGGCGAGATACCATAATGTTTGAAAATCTCGCCCTGGCTGCCGCTGACGGTATGCTCGTCAGGAATGCCGACGATTTGCAGAGGGCGGAAAATACCGGCTTGCATCAGGAAGGAAGCCGCCCGGCTGCCCAATCCGCCATTGACGCTGTGTTCTTCCACGGTAATCACGGCTCTCGAGCGTTCGGCGGCCTGCCGAACGGCGGTCTCGTCAAAAGGACGCAGACTGTGCAGGCTCAATACACAACAGTCTAATCCCTGCTTAAGTAATTCCTGACTTGCCAAAAAAGCTGGGGCGACGGTTTCACCGGTGGCGATGAAAGTAATATCGTAATTTTCAAGCTGTGGGGTGAGTTGAATGGCCTTGCCAATCTCGAAACGGGTTCCGGGTTTGTGCAAGTTCGGCATGGCTTTCTTGCCAAAACGGATATAGATTGGGCGGGGGTGGTGAAGAGCAGCCTGGATAGCCTCGCGGGTTTCAAAATTATCTGCCGGGGCAATGATGTCGATATTGTTGATGGCTTGTAAAACAGCAAAATCATGCAGGGAATGATGGGTGGTGCCCAACGCACCGTAACTGACACCGGCGCTGATCCCGATTACTTTTACTGGATGATCGGAATACGCAATATCGTTTTTGATTTGTTCAAGCCCACGCGCCGTCAGGAAACAAGCGGGGGAGACAGCAAAAACCTTTTTACCTGCCGAGGCCAGCCCTGCGGAAATGCCCACCAGGTTCTGCTCGGCAATCCCGATTTCAACGATTTGCTCGGGGAACTTCTCAGCAAATGGTGTCACCCGACCTGAACCACGCGAATCGCTGGTAATAACCAGAAGATCACGGTCATTGGCTGCCAGTTCCATCAAGGTCTGGGCAAAAACATCCAGGTTGGTATTGCCAATTGGTAGATTAGTGTTGCCCATTTGTTTTCTCCAGGGCTTTTTCGGCCTGTTCAAGTTCCATGAGCGCAGTGGCATATTCAGAATCAGTTGGAACGCGGTGATGCCAGGAGACGTTGTCCTCCATATAACTGACACCCCTGCCCTTGATGGTATGTGCAAGAACCAGATTTGGTTTTCCGGGTTCAAAAGGCAAGCTTTCAAACAAGGTGGCCAATTCAGCGACATTGTTTCCATTCACATGCCGGACTGCATAGCCAAAGGCAGAAAATTTTTCTTCGAGCGGTTCCATGCTCATGACTTTTTCAGTACGCCCGCTAATTTGTAGGGTATTCCGGTCAATAATGGCAACCAGGTTATCAAGGTGGTAATGTGCGGCGCTGGCAGAGGCTTCCCAAATGGAACCTTCAGTCAACTCACCGTCGCCCATGATGGTAAAAACCCGGTCACTTCGGCCATCTTTTTTAGCCGCCAATGCCATCCCCACCGAAAAGGAGAGCCCATGCCCCAGAGCGCCAGTATTTTGCTCGATACCGGGCACGCTGCGGGTAGGATGACCGATGAAGTTGGAAGCATATTTTTCCATCGTGTACAACAACTCGGCAGGGAAAAAGCCCTGATCGGCCAGAACAGCGTATAAAGCCTCAACCGAGTGCCCCTTACTATGAACATAGTGGTCCCGTTCCACCTGACTAAAATTCTGCGGAGTAATCTTCATCGTGTAATTATAGAGAACATTGAGAAGATCCACACAGGATAGGCTGCCGCCGGTATGACCTGCTTTTGCCGCGTAAATAATTTGCAAAACGTTCTTACGGTACAGGATGGATTTGTGCTCCAGCATCCTGATTGTTTCATGGGTAATAAGATGGGTTGTTTGCGGAGTTGTCATGAATAATTATTCCTTGATGTAATAAAATTCATCGTTGTGCTATAATACAATAGAAGAATGAATATTTCAACACAAAATGAATAATTATTCAGTCATTAAATAATATTCAAGGATGGTGATATGCCCCGGATTGACGAACTAAGAATGATTGCACGTGTGGCGCGCATGTATTATGAATGGGACATGCGACAGTCGGAAATCGCTAAACAACTCGATCTTTCGCAGGCAACCGTTTCGCGGCTGATCGGTCGCTCCAAGGAAGAAGGCATTATTCGCATTTCCGTCAATATTCCCAACGGAGTGCATACGGAGTTAGAAGAAACCCTGGTTAAAAAATTTGGCTTGCGGGATGCGATTGTGGTGGATAGTCTCGAAGATAACGAAAAGATGATTCAGCGCGATTTGGGAACCTCCGCAGCTTATTATTTGGAGTCTTCAATCCGCCCGAATGAAGTGATTGGCATCTCATCATGGAGTGCCACCCTGCTGGCTTTGGTGGATACCCTGCATTTATCCCCACGCAAACCGGGCGTAAAGGTTGTGCAAATTTTGGGTGGAGTGGGCAACCCGGCCGTTGAAGCACATGCCACGCGTTTAACTTCGCGCATGGCGCAGTTGGTTAACGGCGAGGCTGTCTATTTGCCAGTGCCGGGAGTACTTGGCACAGAAGCAGCTCGAGATGTACTCATGACCGATGAGTTTGTTCAATCGGCATTAAAATTGTTTGACCACGTGACCACTGCGCTTGTGGGAATCGGGGCAATTGATCCATCCCCCCTGCTGGCCCAAAGTGGTAATATATTTTCTCCGCAAGAGCTTGATTTACTGTCTCAGCAGAAAGCTGTCGGCGATATTTTGCTTCGATTCTTTGATGAAAACGGCAAATTGGTTGAAACCGGGCTGGAAAAGCGGGTAATTTCGATGAGTCTGGAGCAACTAAGCAAAGTAAGTCGTGCTGTTGGCGTGGCAGGCAGTTCTCGAAAATATGCCGCCATTTTAGGGGCCCTACGCGGGCGCTGGATAAACATCCTGATTACGGACCATTTCACTGCCAATCGTTTGGCGAAGGAGTAGGAGATAAAACTGTCATCTGCCTGTTCACCCAGATACTTTTTTCTTTCAAACTCATTCTTTTCCGTGAACACACGCTTTCATTCTCCTAGTACCGCAACTTTATAAAGATGTAGGGTAATCGGTTCTCTTTCAAGGAGAAAATGTTCAAAACAGCCCTACAGCTTAAGGTAGTTGCGGCACCACTCAACCTCCCCACCAACGGCGGGAGAGGGCGAGTGGAAAGGAGAAAAAGAAAATGATAGCTTATCCTTCCAGCCTGGCAAGCACATCCTCCAGCGTCCCCTTGAACGGACCAATACTTTCCATTTTGATTGAAACCAGCGCCGCGGCAAAATCCAGCGCTTCCTGAACGGAATGTTCTGGTCGCCAGGCGAGATAGGCGCCGAAGGTGGTGTCGCCGCGTCCGGTGCGCCCGATGACACTGCGGTTGGTGAAGGAACTAAAATGAGCTGCACCATCCACCAGCGCCAGCACACCATCGGCGCGGGTGATGACCACTTCCCCGGCGCCCCAGGCGGCAAACTGGCGGGCAGCCTGTTCCAGGTCACGCGTGCCGGTCAGGATTTCGGCTTCGACGATATCCAGTTTGACAAAATCCAGCAGGGAGACAATCTCTTGCTTGTCAGCTACATCCCGAAAATGGATTTCGCCGCTTTCAGGGTCTCCCTGGCGCACAAAGCCCTGCATGTCGGCTGAAAGGCGCAGCCCGCGTGATTTCAGGGCGTGGATGAAGGGCAAATCAAACTCCTGGTCAGAGATTCCCGCCAGGTGGCAGACTCCAGCCTGGAGTGCAGGAACATCCTCCGACTGGAAAAATCCCGCGCTGCGGACACGGATAATCTGGCGCACATCCACATCCGCAGAAGGATGAATCACCTGCATGTAGGTAGTGGCAGGAGCAGGGACAATCACCGCCTCCACACCCGCCATGCGCAGGGACTCAACCAGTTGTTCGTCCGCGGGGGACATGCGTGTGACCACCGCCACCCGGCGTCCCACCCGCGCCGCTGCCAGCGCGCCGCACAGCACGGCACTGCCCGCGCCCACCGAAACTTCGCCGCCAAAATGACGGACTTCATCCACCGCCATGTGACCGATAAAAACAATATCGTACGCGCCCATCAGAACCCCGCCTCCACGCCGTAACCGGCTTCCACACGATATTTTTGCCCGCCCACGCAAAATTCCAGGGGGCTTTGACTCAGATTCTCGACGCGCACGGTTTTTGCCGACACGGTCACCCGCAGAGCTTGACCTTTCCAGGTGAGCGGGAAAGTAATGGACTGGATTTGCTCCGGCAGGCAGGGTTTGAACGTCAGGCACTTCTTGTTCAGGGCGCTTGCCAGCCCGCCAAAGCCAAAGACCACCTGCTGCCACATCCCGCCGACATTGGCGTAGTGCAAACCATCGTTGGAGCGCGGCAATTTGCCAAAGTCAATGTCAATCGTCCGCAGCCACGATTCGTAAGCCACATCTGCCCAGCCCAGGTCAGCTGCCACCATCTGGCGGTGAGTCATCGAGTTGGATGAGTCGTGGATGGTGAAAGGTTCGTAATATTTGAACGAAGCCGCCTTCTGTTCATCCGAAAATTGATAAGGAAAAACGCCCAACAGCGCCAGCACATCCGCCTGCTTGATGACCTTCGAGCGGTAGCGCTTCTCCTGCGAAACGTAAAATCCAAACAGCCGCGTGCGGTCTGTCCACATCCCGGCGATGTCAATTTCGGCAAAAGCGGTGTCGAAATCGTCGCACTGCCAGATGATGTGCCGTTCGTCATCTTGCGGCACGCTGATTTGCGCCGCCACCTTTCCAAATTCCACCAACTCGCTCTCGCGCAGACCGGTTTTCTCGCACAGGCGGTCATACTGCTCCGGGTCATTCAGTTTCAATTCGCCTGCCACTTCCGCTGCCAGTTGCAGGTTCAGACGCGCCACAAAATTGGTGTAGGCGTTGTTGTTGGTGATGGGTTTGTACTCGTCGGGACCCATTACGCCCAAAATATGTAACCCTGGTCTGCCGGGCAGGCTGTCCACGCGCTCCAGCCAGTAGCGGGCGGTCTCGATGAAAATCTCCGCGCCTTTTTCGTACAGGAATTTCTTATCGCCCGTGGCGCAGACATAGTGCCAAACACCCAGCGCCACATCCGCCGCGATATGCACCTGATGGTCAGCATACTGCCAGGGCACGCAGGTTTCATTCCCCGAGCAATCCGATTGCCAGGGGTACTTCGCGCCGCCGTAACCGTAGGCACGCGCCAACTTGCGGGCAGGCTCCAGCCCGCCATAACGGAAGGCGGGCGCGGTTCGAGCCAGTTCCGGGTGAGTGTAAATGAAAAAGGGCAGGATAAAAATCTCAAAATCCCAAAAAACCGAGCCGTAGTACATCTCAGTTGTGCAGCCCTTGGGACAGAGCAGGGCGCGCTCCTCCAGCCCCTTGGCTTTCAGCAGGTGGAAAATCGCCGCGCGGATGGCAAGTTGGCTGTTGTAACCGGGCGTGTCGGTTGCTTCAATCTGAATGTCCGACTTGCGCCACAGTTCCGCCCAAACCCCCACATGGCGCGCGTGAAGTGTTTCGGCGTCCACCTGCCCATTTTTCAGGATGTTCTCGCGGGCAATTTCAAGCAGTTGTTGGGCTGGGAAATAGGCGTCGGCAGCCGTGAAGGAGATTTTGCGTATCTCGAGCATTTCCCCGCCCCCCAGGCGGAACGACGCGCACCCCGTTGCCCGGCGTGCTGTTAAATCGACTTTTTGCTGTGCCGGTAGGTTGTAAAAACACTGGCTGGCGGTGACGATGCGGTTCTGGTGGTTGGTTTCGACATCCGAGTAGAGCAAAACACCTTCAGCGCCCACCGAAAAATGTCTGAATTTGTCGAACCCGTTGGTGCGTACGTTGTTATCCACGTAACTTTCCACCAACACTTCGGATTCTTGGCTGACAGTCAGTTGAACATCTTGCACACAGGCGAAACGCTCCTGCGGGTTCATATAGCGCCGCCAGGCGATTTCCACTTGCTTGCCAGACTGCGTTTGCCAGGTGACGCGCCGGTAGAGCGTGCCTGCCTGCAAATCGAGCCAGCGCTGGTAGTTGTTGATTTGGCTGCGCTCCAAATCCAGTTTCTCGCCGTCAACATGAATGACCAGCCCCAGGTAATAGGGCAGGTTGACGATCCCCCGCCGCAGATTAGGGTGATTGGCTTGCACAACGGGCATGAACGTACCCCAGCGGCTCTTGGTTTCGCGGGTTTTTTCGAGCGTGGTGTTGTCCATGCGGCGTTCGTACTCCACAGACTGGTCATCGTCGGCAAAGCCTTCGTCTACGCTGGAGCGGGTGGTCATAAAACCCGTGCCCAGCGAAAAAACCGATTCATAATGGCGGTTTTTAGCAATCTCGAAACCTTTTTCGACAATGCACCAATCGGGTTGGATTTCAGGGAGTAGGAATTTCATAGTTTGCCTTCCGTTATCAATGGATTTAATTTCAAGGTTGGGTTGCAGGCACAAGCCGCAAAGTGATGATTTCAAAGGGGTGAATCGGCAGTTGGATGAATTGCTGATGGATTTCAACAGACGTCAAGTTTTGCTCGAGCAGGTTTGTGCGCCAGGCTTGCGCCAACCGAAAACCCACCTTGAGCAGAATGTTGCCGCGTTTGCGGTGGCTTTCATACAGGCGGACAATCAGTCCATTGCCATCCTCGGCGGCTTTGACGGTCTCGATGATGACATTCGGCGAGTCGCAAGCCACAAGTGATGGGAGACGAGAGATGTCTGATTTTCGGCTTTCAACCTTCGACCTGTAGCTGATAAGCGGATCATTCAACGCGTAAGCCTGAGCAGACGTTTCGTGTTCCCAGCCATCTTTGTGCGGCAAAAGGCTGTAAACAAAACGATGTGCCCCCTGGTCTGCCTGCGGATCTGGTGAAGTACTGCCCCGCAACAAGCTGAGACGGAGCACATTGTTATGGACATCATGCCCGTATTTACAATCGTTGAGCAAGCTGACGCCGTACCCGCCTTCGCTCAAATCTACCCATTTTTGGGCGCAAACTTCAAAACGTGCCTGCTCCCAACTGGTATTGCGGTGGTTTGGGCGCTGGATACTGCCCCATTGAATTTCATACGTGGCAACTGGAGAGAGAATGTCCACCGGGAAAGCGACCTTGAGCAAAACATGGCGTTCATACCAATCAACTTGGGTGTCAAAATCGAGCCGGGAACTGTTATAAGCCAGCGAGACATGTTGAATGACCCGGCTGTGCAGGAATTGCCGTTGAAATTCAACCGCCGCACGCAGGGGACCATTTTCTACCACGCGTACCTCGGCAGAACCATCCAGCGCCAAAGGTTTGTGCTCATAGAACGAATCGATGTCCCAAGCGTCCGAATCGATCGGACGATCCTCAAACGCCTGGAATTGGTTGCCCACCTGTCCCGCTGAGAGCACCTCGCGCCCGCAAGTTTTGTCAACCAGGCTTGTGATTTCTCCTTGCGGATTGAATTCCACTCTTAAGAATTCGTTTTCAAGTGAGCCAGTTGTAGCGCATAAAGCGGTTTCAGGCTGAACTGGTAGACTATCGGTGACAAACAGGGGAGTAATGCTGTAAGGGGGCAGTTCCCCGGCGGCAATCAAGGTACCATCCATCGTGGGCTGTTGCCAGACTGGCGCGCCATCCAGATATTGCAGGGATTGGCCATCGGCGAGATGCTCGGGCAGGAGAGCCAGGTCATTTCGTTTGAAACCAATCGGATTGGCAATCACCCAATCGCCGCCAGTTTGAGTAGCAATTGAGGCCAAAGCAGCCTGGCAAATCTCAAGCCCGGTTTGTTCAACGGCGGCATAATCCTGTCTGGCATCAGCATAAACTTCGCTGATACTGCTGCCGGGCAAGATATCGTGAAACTGGTTCAGGCAGACCAGTTTCCAGGCCTGGCGCAAGGCTTCTGCCGGGTATATATAGATTGGGTCAAGCAGGCTGGCTGCGCTGGCGAGAAACTCCGCATCGTGCAAGAGAAACTCGCTCTTGCGATTGGCGCGTTTGATTTCCGCGTGGGTGGTGTAAATGCCACGATGTTTTTCCAGGTAGAGTTCGCCGTTCCAATCAGGTAGATTCCCCCCCGAAGTTTTTTCGAGCCGCTCAAAGAAGTCTTTAACTTTTCCGGGGCGTACCTGTGGCACAGCCGGGAAATTCTCCAGTTCACGCAGGTTTTCGAGCATCTCGCGCGTCGGTCCCCCGCCGCCATCGCCCCAGCCATAGAGCAGGGCAATCTCCTGGTGGGTTTCTTTCTGTGGGTATTTTTCCCAGGCTTTGATGGCATTCTCTGGCGAAAGGAAAACGTTACATTCATTGCTGGCAAAATGAGCCAGGATTTTCGTTCCGTCGAGACCCTGCCACCAGAAACTATCCCAGGGCAGGCGGTTGGTCTGGTTCCAGCCCATTTTGATGGTCTGAAAGTAACGGATACCCGCCTGTGCCATCAGTTGTGGCAATGACCAGGGGAAACCGAAAGTATCCGGCAGCCAGAGCACCGGCGATTCAGCCTGGGGGCCGAAATGTTCCTGATAGTAATTCCGCCCAAGTAGAAACTGGCGCGCCAGGGCTTCTGCACCGCTCAGGTTGCAATCCGGTTCGACCCACATAGCGCCCAAAATCTCCCAGCGCCCTTCAGCAACCCGGCGCTGGATGTTCTCAAAAAGATCGGGGTAATCCTGCCGAACGTATTCGTACAATTGGGGCTGGCTTTGGGTAAAGACAAAGTCGGGAAATTGCTCCAGCAGGCGCAAGACCGTGTGAAATGAGCGCCCAGCCTTTAGCCGCGTTTGAGCCAAAGTCCAGAGCCAGGCTAAATCAATATGGCTTTGCCCGATGGCGCAGATTTCTGCTCCCAGGCTGGAACCGGCTCCCCGAATACCGGAACGCAAGCTGTCGTGGGCGGAAGGGATGCTCGCGTAGAATCCATCTCCAAACGGCTCGGTCAAATCCAAAAGATTGAAGGCCGCCTCCAACGCATTCAGTAAATTGCTGTAAGCCGGTTGGTTGGAATCTATGTTTTTGGCGACATCCAGGGCAACCCGCGCCGTTGCGAGAAAATCACGGGTTGGCTGGTCAACCTGGATAAGTTCACAGGGGCGCATAAATAATCGGGTTCCCGGTTCTGAGCCATCCCAGTGCTGCATGCCCGTCCAGCCGTGCAGAGTCAGGTGGTGTAATTTGCCATCCAGGTAACGTTGGGGCAACAGGATTTCCTGATGATGACGGTCACAAGCCGCCAGGGGAAGCTGGTCAATATACACCAGCGCTTCGGGGTGGCTAAAATCATCGGCAGTCCCAATCGGCAGGAACAAGGCAACCGGGGTATTTGCATTCCACTCCGGGGGCAGGCAAAATTCGCCGCGCAAGATGAAATTTCGCTGCCATTCAGCCCAATAAGAATTGGGTTGAATGAGATCACCCGAAAGATCATCTGGAAGCGAGGGCAAGGCGGCTTCCGGTTTGTCGAGCGGTTGGTAGCGAAAAGGATGCAACCCAACACGCCTGCGATAAACAAGGCTGTCAACCAGTTTCAAGCGCTGTTCGATTTTCAGGATGGCGAGTTTGGCGTTCATGCGTGTTCCATTCGGTGAACAGGTGCGTTTAAGCAAGCCTTGCGAGATTGTCGCAGGCGAATCAGCGGACAGGGATTTACTCAGCCTTTCAGGCCAGTGGTTGAGAAGCCCTGGATGATGTAACGCTGGAGGAAAATGTACAGCAAAATGGGCGGGATGGCGGCGATCAGATAGGTCGCCATGGCAAAATCCACGGTGGTCCAACTGCGTTGTCCTACCTGCGCAGCTGCCACCAGGCTGACGGTGAACATCTCCGGTTTGGTGAGAATTACCAACGGCCAGATGTAATTGGCCCAGGCATTCACAAACGCCCAAACAGTGACCGTCAGGACAGCGTTCCCGGAGAGCGGCAGGATAATCAGCCGGTAGATACCAAAATGGGAAGCTCCGTCCATTTCCCCGGCGTCAATCAACTCACGGGGCAGGCTTTCCATGAACTGGCGAAAGATGAACAAAGCCAGCGCCGAAGCCATGCCGGGCACAGCCAATCCTTGCAGGGTATTCAGCCACTTGAGTTGGATGGTCACCTGGAAAAGCGGAATAAGTGTTACCACCGTCGGCATCATCAGCGAGGAGAGCGCCAGGATGAACAGGAAGTTCTTGCCGGGGAAATCGAACAGGGCGAATTCGTAGGCCGCCAGCGAAGTTACCAAAATCATGCCAGCCACCTGCAAGGCAGCATACAACAGGGTCACACCGCTGGCCTTGAGGATGTTCAGGTTGGTCTGGGTTAATACAGCGGTGATTTTTTCAATCCCTGCGCTGAATGAACTGGGGAAAAATTGCTGGGTGACCGGCACACCGGGCGGCGAAAAAACAACGCTGAAGGTGTACCAAAGCGGGAAAACCGCCACCACCACCCAAAGCAGGGCCACCAGCCAGCGGAGGATATCCTGTGACAGACGAAGTATTTTCATAATGGGTATCCTTTCTCTAATCCGCCAGGCGATACTTGCGCCACGCAAATTGAATGACGGTGATGACCAACGTAATCGCCAGCAAAATCACGGCAAAGGCTGAGGCACCGCCGAAATCCTGGCGTCCCCAGGCCGCCATGTAGATTTCCATGACCGGGAACAACATCCCATTGCGCGTGCCGCCATAATTAACAAAGGTGGACAGGCTCAAGAGCCAGGGAATATCGAAGGCTTGCAGCGCCCCGATAAAGCCGTTGACAATCACCAGGAACAGGACCGGTTCCAGTTGGGGAATGGCGATATAGCGGATTTCCTGCCAGCGACTGGCACCGTCCACGCGGGCGGCTTCGAAATATTCCTTGGGGATGGCTTTCAGTCCGGCAAACAATAGCAGGAAGTTGAAGCCGATGGCGCGCCACATATCCACCAGGGCGACTGCCGGAACCATATAGGTGGGATTGCTCAACCAGTTGATGCCAGTGATCCCCAACGCTTCCAGCATGACAGGGATCAGGCCCACTTTTGGTGAGAGCAGATAACGGAAAATCGCCGCCGATAAAAACATCGGAATGATGACCGGGAAGAAATACATACCCCTGAAGAATTTCTCCCAACGGGGCGTGAAGGTGTCCACGAGCAAAGCCAGCGCCAGTGCGATGGTGATGCCCACCGGCACGACAACCAGCACAAAACGGCCCAGGTTCAGCATACTGGTTGCAAAACGGGGTTGGTTCACAATCCGGGTATAGTTCTGGAGATCGACAAAGACCGGCGCGTGAATGCCATCCCATTTCATCAAACTGATAACAACGCTATAGACCAGCGGATAAAAATAGAAAATGGCGAAAAGAATAAAAAAGGGCAGCAGAAGCACATAATGCTTCAAATAACGGCGGAAAAACCTGGCTGGGGAAGTCATCGCGCACCTACCGGATAGAAAAGGATTGAAACCATATTATAGATCAGAGAACTGGTTGCGCCCCGTGCCCTGGAGACACGGGGCGCTGTGGTTCTCTCTCACCCAAGAGAAGGGAGGAAAATCAGGTTATTGACCGCCTGCCAGCACGGCGTTGAGGGCTTCGATGGCGGCCTGGGCAGCCT
Organism: Anaerolineales bacterium UBA5195; assembly: GCA_002412925.1. Taxonomy (GTDB): domain Bacteria; phylum Chloroflexota; class Anaerolineae; order Anaerolineales; family Villigracilaceae; genus UBA5195. Next base: position 55,505 of record DHVZ01000069.1, read on the forward strand.
TAGCGGGATCCTCGCCCCCCCAGATGGCAGCGGCGCCATCCTTGAAGGGGGTGCGGGCATCGAGCGGCCAGAAGGTGAAGTAGGCGGCGTCGGCAAAGCCGTAGTTGGTGGCCTTGGCGGTCAGCACGTTCAGGTCATTCTTTTGCACTTCGGGGTCAGCCATGGCAACATCGTTGAGCACGGTGCGGCCGAGTTTGGCGGCGAAGCGCTTGGTCTGGGCGGAATCGGCCAGGAAGGCAGCCCACTTGAAGGCGGCTTCGGAACGCGGTCCCTTGGTCACGCCAATCCACTCGCCGCCGTTCGTGCCGCCAAACTGTGCGGCAGTTGCGCCGGGGACGAGGCAGTAGTCATAATTGAAATCGGGATTGGCTTTCTTGGCATCCACCAGGCCGGGGTTGGCCCACGGCCCCATGATGTAGAAGGCCACTTCATTGGTCGTGAACAAATCCACGTTGGCCTGGTCGCCGTTGCCGATTTCGGATGAATAGGGCTGAACGTTCTTGAAGAAGGTCAACGCCTGGTTCATTGAGTCGAGCGTTACGGTGGTCTTGCCATCCGCCACGCCGTTCTTGCCGCCCGCCGCGCCGACGAAGCCCATCACGAACCAGCCATCCACGGTCAGGTCACCAATCGGGGTCAGACCGACGGCCTTGACTTTTTCCATCTGGGAGAGCCAGTCATTCCAGTCTTTGGGGCAGGCAGCCGTATCGACGCCAGCCTTGCCGAGGACGGTCTTGTTGCGGTAGAGCACCTGGGCATAGGCGGTGAAGGGCAAGCCCCAGACATGTCCATCGGGCGAGAGGGCTTGCATCCAGCCAGGGTTGAACTGCTTCCCAAAGTCCGCGGGCATGGCGTTGTAGTATTTGGAGACATCCTCGACAATGCCGGTCTTGAGGAAGGTATCACCCTGGTTGAAGGCCACGGTGAAGGCATCGGGATAAACGCCCGAGCCGGCCCCGGCAATGATGGATTGCTCCAGGTCAGCCTTGGGGACAAAGTTGACTTTGATGCCCGGGTTGGCGGCTTCGAACTCGGCCACGAAGGTCTTGAACAAATCACCAGCGTCGCCTGTGCCCCAATCGGGGAAGGTCCAGAATTCGACGGTCACGGGTTCCGCCGCGGCAGCCGGGGGCTGGGCAGCAACTGGCGCTCCCGAGAGCACGGCGTTGAGCGCCTCAATGGCAGCCTGGGCAGCCTGGGCGGGATCCTCGCCACTCCAGACGGCAGCGGCGGCATCCTTGAAGGGGGTACGCGCATCGAGCGGCCAGAAGGTGAAGTAGGCGGCATCGGCAAAACCGTAGGTGGTGGCCTTGGCCGTCAGCACGTTCAGGTCATTCTTTTGCACTTCGGCATCGGCCATGGCAACGTCGTTGAGCACGGTGCGGCCCAATTTGGCGGCGAAGCGTTTGGCTTGGGCAGAATCAGCCAGGAAGGCAGCCCACTTGAAGGCGGCTTCGGAGCGCGGACCCTTGGTCACGCCGATCCACTCGCCACCGTTCGTGCCGCCAAACTGTGCGGCAGTTGCGCCGGGGACGAGCATGTAATCGTAGTTGAAATCAGGGTTGGCTTTCTTGGCATCCACCAAACCGGGATTGGCCCACGGCCCCATGATGTAGAAGGCCACTTCATTGGTCGTGAACAAATCCACGTTGGCCTGGTCGCCGTTGCCGATTTCGGATGAATAGGGCTGAACGTTCTTGAAGAAGGTCAACGCCTGGGTCATTGCCTCGGCTGAAACGGTGGTCTTGCCATCCGCCACGCCGTTCTTGCCGCCCGCCGCGCCAACGAAACCCATCACGAACCAGCCATCCACGGTCAGGTCGCCAATCGGGGTGTAACCAGCGGCTTTGATTTTTTCCATCTGGGAGAGCCAGTCGTTCCAGTCCTTGATCCCAGCAGCGGGGTCAATCCCGGCCTTCTCCAAAACGGTTGTGTTGCGATAGAGCACCTGGGCATAGGCGGTGAAAGGCAGGCCCCAGACATGCCCATCGGGCGAGAGAGCTTGCATCCAGCCAGGGTTGAACTGCTTCCCAAAGTCCGCGGGCATGGCGTTGTAGTATTTGGAGACATCCTCGACAATGCCGGTCTTGAGGAAGGTATCACCCTGGTTGAAGGCCACGGTGAAGGCATCGGGATAAACGCCCGAGCCGGCCCCGGCAATGATGGATTGCTCCAGGTCAGCCTTGGGGACAAAGTTGACTTTGATGCCCGGGTTGGCGGCTTCGAACTCGGCCACGAAGGTCTTGAACAAATCACCAGCGTCGCCTGTGCCCCAATCGGGGAAAGTCCAGAATTCGACGGTTACATTTCCATCAGATGCAGGAGTTTCGGCAGCGGGGGCACCACAGGCCGAGAGCAGCATTGAAAAGGCCAACAGAATCACAGTTACAGTGTAGAACAATTTGCGGGTCATGAAAATTTCTCCTTCTTTTGAAAGTTTGGATTCGGGTTGTTTCAAGCACTCGGTTCAGTAATTTTTAAAGAGGTGACACCTCCTGGTTTTGGGAACATTAACCCACCGGGCTGGGCAAGTCCGTTTTTCAAAGGGATTTCTTTATTTGGCGCGGGTGCGCCGCTGGTGATTAAACCGGCGCCGGGCCGGAGCTCTGGCGAATGGTCAGTTTGGCTTTCAAGAGTTTTTGGGCGGGCGGCCCATTTTTTTGACGCAGGAAATTAATCAAAATATCAACACCGGTTTTACCCATTTCCTCGGTTGGAAAATCCATCGTGGACAGGGTGGGCATTAACCGTTCTGCCCTGAGAGGGGATGCCAGTGAAACAACCGAGAAATCGGTCGGGATGTTTTTCCCGGCATCCCAAATGGCCTGGTACATGCCGGGCAGCCCGGCTTCGTTGGGCGTGACTAAAGCGGTCAGATCTGGATGCTCGGCCAGTAACTTTTGCAAAAGTCGATAGGCATCTTTGGTAGTCGTTTCGCATCCACCAGAAATTAAGGGCAGGCTGTGTTTGCGAAGCGCATTCTGATATCCATCGCCACAAAATACTGCCGGGCCATAACCGGCCTGGGCCAGGCCCTGGGGATAGTCGATGTAAGCAATCTTTGAGTGTCCCATGCCAACCAGATAATCAAAGGCCTCCTCAACCGCCCCGGCATGGTCGAGGTCAACAAAGCCGATGCCAGTGTTATCCTCAGTGCGGCCGATCATGCAGAACGGGAAACCCGATTCGCGCAACCGGATCATCCAGGCATCCTTGATGCGTACTTCCATGAAGATGACGCCATCCACCAACCCCTGCTGGGTCAGGTTGACCAACGCATCGACATCTTTTGGGGAGCGCCACAATAAGATGGCGTAGCCCTCTTTTTCAGCCGCATCGATCGCCGCTGAAACAAACTCGAACTGCATTTCTGAAAGCCCGGTGTGGAATTTCGGGAAAAACAACCCAAGGATTTTGCTTTCTTTATTCGCCAGGCGGCGCGCCAACTCATTGGGGCGATAGCCCAATTCATCGATCGCCTGCTGGATGCGGGCGCGGGTTTCCTCGGAGATGGGGCGCTTCCCGCTCAGGGCGTGGGAAACGGTGCTGAGCGTTACTCCGGCTTTATTGGCGACATCTTGCATGGTTGGCATAAGGGTGTCCTTTATCAATCAAAGCGCTTTGTCAAAGCGCTTTGATAATAGCACGAATCGAGATAGGGAGTCAAGGGGCTATTATAAAGTAGTGACAAATGTCATGTAGGGGAAAATAACACCCAGCGGACTACGCTCCCGTCAACGATGAACAAGCGTTTACTGGCTTGCTGGTGTTGCATCTGAGTTTATTCGGGGACCAATAACTCCTTCATCAGCAGCAATTTCCAATCCCCCAAACGCTTTCCAGGCAATGTCGACTCTTTGACAGCGCGATCTATTTGGTGTGCCCCCAAGAAGTCACGTATCAATTATGTGTTGGGTTTTTGAGAGGGTGCTTGAGCTGGAAACGCACGATTACAGTGCCTGTATGGCTGGATCGAGCGGCAGCCTGACCGGTTGGCCGTCTTCCAGGGATGACTGCCGGATAGCCAGGGTAATCTCCTGATCCAGATAGGCCTGCCTTGGGCCATAGGTAGGTTCGGTCCCCTCTCGGATTGCCTTGGCCAGGCTCAGAATACAGCCTGCCACGCCGATTTCATCATCATGCCATTGCGGAGCGCGCCCTTGTTCCTGTGGGCGGAAGGGATTGTCCCAGCGGACGATGGGCAAGTCGGGATCGCCGGTATGCGCCAGCATGGCCAACAGCGCACCGCCATCCACCCGTTCGAAACGCCGTTCTAGCTGGACCAGGCGTGGCGCTTCCCCACCTTCGGCCAGGAGAGTCAACTGCTCCTGGACTTCCAATCCCATACCAACCGTCATCCCCATCCCCTTTTCAGCCAAGAAGCGGCTGGAACGCCACCAGCGCAAGGGTGAGTCGTAGCCGACATCCGTCCAGTGATAGAGGCCCAACTGGCCACCGGCAAACTCGATCATGCCATGTTCCTGAGTTTCGGTTCGCGCCTCGCGACTGCCAGAGAGACGCGCCCAATGCGGAGCCAGTTCGTAGGAGCGGACCGCCCCCTGCACCTGGGCCGGTTGGGCCTCAAAGCCCAGGTAGCTGCGCATGACGCTCACGCCGTGGTACCCATGCCCGGCAAAATCGTTGAACGATGAGTAAACCCGCCCGAACAAACCACTCTTCAACAGCTTGAGCTTGATCTGTTCCAATGGGCGGCGATGAAACTGTTCAGCCACTTCGATCTTCAACCCGCGCGCTTGGGCCGCTGCAATGATCGTCTGTGCCTCGCTCAACTTGTGGGCAATCGGCGTCTCCAAAAGAACATGTAGGCCGCTTTCAACCGCCATCAACCCGGCTTCGCCGTTTGCAATGTAGGCTACTGAGACAATCCCGATTTGTGGAGCGGTCTCACGTTTCAGTTTTTCGAGGTCGGTGTACCAGGGCACGCTGAGAGATTCACCCAGTTTGCGGGCAGAGTCGGCGCTGCGGCCCCAGACCGAGACCAGTTCAACTTCTGGGAGGGCCGCCAGCAGCGGGCCGTAGAGATAAGACGAGCGGGCCGCCGTTCCGAGAATGGCAATGCGCAGTGGGTCAGTCATGGTCAACTCCTACTTCAGCAGATAAGTTACGGGAGAAATTCTCCCTTGGCGTTGTACGAGCGTTCGATGACAGTATACCCCGTTGGCCGGACGAAGCTAATGGTTAAAATAATGTCACTCTGCGGCACCACCAGCGGGATTTCGCCCGTCCATTCGGCAGCAGGGGCCAGAGTGGGCAAGGCTAGGTCACCGGCTGAAAATTCCGTCAGCTCATCCGGAGAGGAGAGTCTCCAGTGTAGTTTGTAGCCGCGCAGTGTATAGGCCGGTAAATCCGTCTCGACCGGCCCGCGAGTGTACATGCTGATGGTCGCAGTGCGCTTGCCATCTGCCAGCGGGGAAAGAGTCAGAGCATCAATCAGAATGGGAGAAAATTCTTCGCGCAAAACTTCCCAGGATGGGCGTTTATTACGCGCGGGATCGACCACCCCCATCACAAACTTGGAACGGGTGCGGTAATCCTGATAGGTCCAGAAAATGGCCCCGGCCACAAAAGGTTTGGTGCGAAAGACAGCCATCTGCTCCCGAATCAGCAGGCGGCGTTGTTCATCGGCCAATTCGCTATCGGGCGGGGTTCCATCGGGGATAAAATAATATTCTTCGGGGGTCAGGGTGGAGGTTGCCGGCCCCCATAACCGATTCCAGTTGGGTTCAAAGCCAAACTCAGAGATGATCACCATTTTCTCCGGCCAGGCCGCGTGAATGGCATCCAGGGAAGCAGATAAATTCTCTTTCGGTCCACCCCAGCCACCCCAGTACTGGTTCATCATCACAAAATCCGAGTAAGCGGTCGCATCCGCATTCGGGTTCGTGTACAGCCGATTTGAGGCAAATCCCACCGGGCGGGTGGCATCGAGCGACTTGACATAAGCAATCATCTCTTTAACGAAGTTGTGCCCGGCAGAGGTTTCTGACTCGATCTCATTGCCGATGCTCCAAGCCCAAATGGCTGGATGGTTGTACTGAGTGGTAATCATCTCGAGCAACTGCTGTTTCACCAGCGCCTGCATTTTCGGCATCGCCATCTGTTGAGCCGATAACTGCCAGGCCGGGATTTCCGGAATCAGCAGAATCCCATGCCGGTCGGCGTAATCCAGGATAAATTCGGCCTGCGGATAATGCACCGGGCGGCTCAAAACCTCGTTGAGCGCCTTTATATCCTCATAGTCCGCCGCCATGATCTGAACCGATTCTGCCAGGCCGAACTGGGGCGAGTCGGCATGACGGGTGACCCCCACCAGCCGGACCGACTCACCGTTCAGGAGCATTTGCCCGTTTTTTAGTTCAACTGAGCGAATCCCAAAAATGGACTCAAGCCGATGAACTTCCTGCCCATCTTTTTCCACCAAGACAGCCAGGAGGTAGAGATTGGGATGATCAAAATGCCAAAGCCTGGGGTTGGATAGAGTGGCTGACAACTTCAAGCTGAAAGGTTGACCGGGGACCAGCGAAACCGCCTCCCTGGAGCCTGAGTCGAAAACAACCTGGCGGGTTCCTTCCTCCAAAATTTTAAAGCTGACCAGACCCTCGAATGGGTTGGTCGAAACATTTTCAAGGATCACGCTGGAAGTAATCTCTGCGGAATCGGCCTGATCCGTCCCGGTGAGATGAGGCACGGCCACAATTTGCTGCCCGCTGAGGTAGACCGGGTTGGTTGCCTCCAGGCTAACAGAACGGACAATCCCGCCATAATTCCACCAGTCATACGACCAGCCGGCGCGTAATTCAGCCGGGATGCGCACAGAATTGATTTTGTTATCCACCCGCACGGCAATGACATTCTCCTGCCCGGGTTTCAACAAGCTGCTGACCTCGAATTCGAAGGGGGTATACCCACCTTCGTGTTCGCCCACGGGTACGCCGTTGATCCAAACCTGCGCCAGGTAGAAAACCGCCTGGAAACGCAGCCGCAGGTGCAGCGCTTCCAGGTTTTTGGGCAAAGTGAATTGATAACGATACCAGGCCAGCCCATTGTATTGGGAATATTTGGGCATCACGTTCCAGGTATGTGGCACTGCAACGGTTTGCCAGGCAGAATCGTCATACTCAGGCGCGAACCAGGCCTGGGCTTCGCCCTTCTGTTTGGCATCGACCGCAAAACGCCAGTCTCCATCCAGGGAGAGGAAATTAACCGGGCGAATGACAAGGGTTGAAATTTTGGGAGTGGGTCTCATGGGTTCCTGTGTACTTTCCATCTTCGAGGTCACTGGCTGGCAGACAGTCAAAAGCAGCAGGCAGGCAAGCATTCCGGGGAGAAAGCGGATCAGTTTCATCAAACGGCAGCTCCAGTTTTGAAAAAGCTATTCCAACCACAATCTGACCCTCCGGGCAATCGGTTCAAGTTCTCGCAACAAGATCGGCCTAACCTCCGTGCGCGGGTCAGCAATGATCTGGCTCCAAACCCGGCCAATTGCATTGGAAAGCATATCTTCGATCAACCCGCTTAACCGCATGTTCACATACGTTCGCCCCTCGAGGACACTTTTAGCGAAAACGCTCAAATACGGGTCTTCTTTAAAATAGCCTTCATTCAGAACGCTCAAACGAGCTGGAAAAAGGCCGGCTCGAATGGCGAAATCCAGTTGTGTTTCGTGCGTGGTCAAATGGCGGATGAGTTCAACGGCTTTCTCTGGCTGAGGTGAGTTTTGCCAGAGAACCAGGCTGGAACCGCCAACATAGATCGGCCCCGGAGCCAGGGCCACCCCGAGATTGACTTTGATCTCAGGAGAGACCTCGTGGAGCGCCGCAGCTGAGGCACCGCTGAGGATGACAGCGACCTTGCGTTCTTGAAACCACTTTCCAACTTCTGTGGCCTCGGGGTTTTGGCCTGCCTGTGGCATAAAACGATAAAGGTTGAAATAGCGGATTAATGCCTCAAGGGCTTCGGATTGGTCAAAGAGAATCTGATTCTCTTGACCAATTTCACCGCCCAGCCCCCAGATCCAGGTGCAGGCAATTTGAAAAGTATTCAACTTGTTGGCAGTGCCAACCGCCCAGGGGGATTGAAACCCCTTTTGCTGCAAGCGATCAAAGGCTTGTTCCATGTTTTCGAAAGAGGTAAAAGCCGTCGTTTCATCCACCCCGGCCTCTTCGAAGATATCGCGCCAGAAAAGCACGGCGCGCGGATCCACAATCCAGGGCACAGCATAGTGATTTCCAGCAGCATTCAGCGTGTTCCAGGCCACCGGTACAAAGGCAGAAGCGCCTCCAAAAGAGTCGATTTCCTTTGGAGAGAATAAGCGCAGGGAATTCATCGCCGCCAGGTCATTCACCAACGGCGCGCCAACCTGTGACACATCCACTCCCTGTCCATGCAGTGCCATGGCAGTAATTTCTGGCTTGTAATTGTTCCAAGGGATGTCTTGAAGCTGGACAGGCCTGGCCTGGGCTCGATTAAATGGTGCCAAGACCGTATCGTATGGCTCACGCGCATCCTGCGCATCTTTACAAATTGAAAACTTGAGTGCATCCATTTTTTGTCATCTCCTGAGCTGGGGCGGTTCTGACACCTAAAAGACAGATAAATCCCACTCGTCCAGCCACTCGATCACCATCTGCTCGCCTTCAAAGCGGATTGGCAGCCAGAGATAACGCGAAGAGCCGATGTCCTCTTTTTTCCACTGGTCGAACATGGCAATATAAGCATCGTTGTAGCCAGAAACTGGAAAAACGAAGGCGCTCTGCGAGAAAAAGGTTTGATTGGAGTTGGGGCCAAGGCAGGGGTTCCCGATGACTTTCCACGGTCCTAAAATATTTTCAGCAACCGCGTATTCGGCTGTATTGGGGTCCCAGCCGGTGCATCCAGAAGACAGGCAATAATATTTCCCCTGACGTTTGAAAACCGCCGGGGCTTCCCGCGAGGCTTTAACAAAGTTCCTGGTGAAAACCCCGGTGGTTTTTCGATAGTCTGCGGATAACTCCGCCACATAGAGGGTGGCATTCCACTCAGATGAATGCAACAGATAGGCTTTTCCGTCATCCTCTTTAAAAACCGTCAGATCGCGACTCTCGGCTTGGTTGGGAGAAAAACTGCCCAGGAATTCATACTGCCCGGCCGGTTGATCACAGACCGCCAAGCCCACCCGCGCGAATTGATAATCTTCGGTATCGAGATGCAGGAACATGACATACTTTTGGGTCAGGGCGTTGTAAATCACCTTTGGCCGTTCAATAATTTTGTTGATATGCAGTTCATGTGCCGGATTATCCTTGACCGCCGGGAGAACCAACCCCAGGTTTTTCCAGTTGTAAAGATCAGTGGATGTGTAGCAGGAAACACCGACTGCATCCACGTTGAATCCAATTAGACGATTTTTTTTGGTTGGGGTATCCTTGTTTTCGCCAAACCAGTAATAGATCCCATTTTCGTGCAGGATGCAGCCTCCATGCGCCTGAATCGGATTCCCATCCTCATCGTTCCAAACTTTTCCGGGGATGAAAGAGTTCCGTTTGCTCCGTTGACGAACCAGGCTGCGCGCCGCTTCACTGGGCGAAAAATCCAGATCGGTAATCAGTTGCTGAACATGCTGGCGGGTTTCAGGTGCGACATCTGGTTTATGGTTTAAAACCCGCGAGACGGTCTGGGCCGAAACCCCGGCTGCCGAGGCAATATCTTTGATTGTTGGTTTGTTTGAGCTCATGGTTGACTCGTGAGAATGAGCACATCGTTGGCCGCCAGTTGAATGGCCCCCGAGACGAGCGTATCGTTCAGCAAATTACGGTGCGCGCTTGGAAGCCGGATCAACTGCGGCGAATCAGTGGAGTTCAAGACAAAGCGAAAGACCCGTTCTCCCTGCCAGCGTTCGCAGACTTCAACCCCAGGGGGTGTTTCCAATTCACAGACCAGCCCTTTTTCTTTCAAGAGCCAGCCCAGAACGGCTTCATGGAAAACGTCGCTGCCAAAAGCACCCAGATAAATTGCCTGCCCCAGGCCAAATTGGTTGCGGGTGATGGCTGGCTTGCCAGCGTAATAATCCTGGGTATAACAGGCCAACACTTCCGCGCCCTGAGGAGCAAGAATGTCGCACCAGGTTTGGACGGGAAGCGCCTGCCCAGCCAGTTCGCCCTCTTCAAAAATTATCGACTGTGACAAATCAGGTGTGAGGGCATCGTACTCATCCACGCTTACCCCGCAGAGCTCGGCCAGCAGCCCGGGCAAGGGCTGGTTAACCACCACGTTGTCAACATCCTTGACACCTGTGCGCGGCGTAACCACCAACCAGCCTCCAGCGCGGACATATTCTTGCAGGTTCGCGGCGACTTCCTCGGTCAGGATATGGAGCGCAGGGGCAATCACTAGTCCGTATTTGGACAGATCTACGGTTGGGGAAACCACGTCCACACTGACGTTACGTTTCCACAGCGCAGTGTAAATCTGTGCCAGGTACTTTTCATAACCGAACTCAGGGCTGTTACCCTGCACCTGGAAAGCAAAACGTGCCTCATAGGATTGGAGGATGGCGACTTTTGAGCGAGGCTCCGCGCCGGAGATTTCAGCGCCGATGCGCTGTAGTTCCGCACCCATTTGCTTGATCTCATCATAGCGGCGTCCGGCCCGCCCGTCATGCTCCAACAATCCGTGCCAGTACTGTTCGGCCCCGAAGCGAGCCGTGCGCCAGCGGAAGAAAACCACCCCATCTGCGCCATGCGCAATCGACTGGTAGGCCCAACGCCGCAAGACGCCTGGCCGAGGGGTGCTGCTGAGCGTCTGCCAACCGGTTGGCCCGGCTTGTTGTTCCATGACCCAGAAATTTTTATTTTTCAACCCGCGCATGGCCGCGTGACCCAGGGCTGGGGAGGCGGGGGTATGCGCCCACTTATGCCAGAACCCAAACGGATAATTATTCCAACTGACAAAATCGAGGGGTTTAGCCAGGTCAAAATAATCCAACCCATCATATTCAAAACCCATCATGTCATGCGTGATGAAATGGTTCGGGCAGGTGGAACGCAGGATCTCAACTTGCTCTTGCTGAAAGGTCACATAGGTGTCGGAAACAAAGCGCCTGAAATCGAGCGCCAGGGATGGATTCGGCGGCGCACCGGAGATGGTTGAAGGCAGGGGGATTTGATCCCAAGCACTGTAAGTCTGGCTCCAAAAGATCGTTCCAAAGCGTTCGTTCAACTCGCTGAGGGTGCCATAACGTTCCTTCAGCCAAATCTGAAAACCTGCACGACAAACGGGACAGAAGCAGCGATCGCCGAATTCGTTATCCGTCTGCCAGCCAATCACCGCCGGGTTGGCGGCATAATGTTCGGCCATGGCGGCGGTAATGCTGCGTGAGCGTTCCCGGTAAAGTGGATGACTGGGGCAATTAATCCGCCGCGTGCCAAAGCTGACGCGTGAGCCGTCTTCGCGGGTGCGCAAAATCTCTGGAGTTTTCTGAGCCAGCCAGGCGGGTGGAGAAGCGGTTGGCGTTCCCAGAACCACAGCAATCCCCTGGTGGTGGAAGATCTCAATCGCCCGGTCCAACCAATCAAAGTTGAAAATGCCCTCTGCAGGTTCCATTTTGACCCAGGCAAATTCTGCCAATCGAACAACGTTCATCCCGGCTGCGAGCATCAACTGCGCGTCAATCGCCCAGCGCTCCTCCGGCCAATGTTCAGGATAATAATCAACGCCAAAATTAATCATACGATCTCCTGCTGCGTGCGGATGAGGGTGTCATAACTACTCAGGACCGGCCATGCTTGGCCGTCTGCAACGAATTTTTTAGATTAAACAGGCTTCCAAGCGAATATTTAGCCTTTAACGGCTCCAGCGGTGATGCCTTCAACAAACTGGCGCTGAAAAACCAGGAAAATGATTAGTAAAGGAATCAGGCTAACCACCGACATCGCCATCTGTTCACCCCAAGCGGTTAAACCAGCGCCACCGGATAAGGCATTGATCGCCAGTGTAATGGTCTGGTTGGCCGGGGATTTCAGGTAAATGAGCGGACCGAGGTAATTGTTCCAACTGCCCATGAAAAAAATCAGGCCCAGGCTGGTCATCCCCGGCGCGATGATTGGCAAGATAATACTGATGAAAATCCTGAATTCAGAGGCGCCATCGATGCGCGCGGCATCCATCAGTTCATCATTAATCGTGGAAATATACTGTCTGAAAAAGAAAATCCCAAAGGCGTTGGCGGCGCCAGGAATGATCAGCGGCCAGAAGGTATCGACCCAGCCCAGCTTGCGCATGATCACAAATGACGGCACCATCATGACTGCCCCCGGGATGATCATGGTTGCCAGAAGCAGCGCAAAAAGAATTTTCTTGCCCGGAAATTCGAATTTGGCAAATCCGTAACCGCCCAGGGCCGTAAAAAACAGGCTGAGCAAGGTGGAAGCCAGGGCAATCACAAACGTATTTTGCAAAACGCCGAGCAGGTTCTTTTTCTGAAAGATGTAGAGATAGTTGGTCAGAACTGGGTTATCTGGGAACAATTTAGGGGGATAGCCGAAAATATCTTGAGGCAGCTTGAAGGAGGTGCTCAACATCCAGGCGAAGGGCAGAATCATGAAAATTGAAAGGATAATCAAGCCTGTGTAGAGGAGCAGATCAACGAGAATTTTTTGAGTGCGTTTGGACATGGTCTCAAGCTCCTTAATCCTGCTCGCGGTTCAAGCGGAATTGGATGATGGTCAGAATAAAGATGAGTGCAAAGAAGGTGTAACCGAGGGCCGAAGCATAACCAAATTGGTTGCTCCCGAAAGCAATCCCGTAAATGCGCAGCAGCGGAGTAATGGTGGCATTGACCGGTCCGCCGCGCGTCAGGGTGGAAACTTCTGTGAACAGCCCAAAACTCCCGATCGTGGAGTTGATCGTGCAAAAGAGAATCACCGGGCGCATGAGTGGGACTGTGACATTGAAAAAGGCCTGGATTGGGGAGGCGCCATCCACCAGCGCTGCTTCCGTCAAATCGCGCGGGATGGTTTGCAAACCAGCCAGCATGATGACCATGTTGTAGCCCAACCAGGCCCAAATGATCAACAAACTGAGCGAGATGCGCGCCCACCAGACACTTTCCAACCAGGGGATGGTTTCCAAACCGGCATATTTGAGAATGACATTAAATAGACCATTCTGTTTCTCGAGCAAGATGCGAAAGGCAAACCCGGCCGCAACCATGTTGGTGATGAAGGGCAGGAAAATCAAGGTTCTGAAGAAACGGAACCCTTTGACCCGGCCTGAATTCAGCAAAACAGCCAAAACCAGGGCCAGGAATAACATGATCGGAACATAGAGAAAGAAAAGGATGACACCATTGGCCATCGACTGCCAGAAGACTTTATCCTTCGCAATCAAACCAAAGTTGACCAACCCGGAAAACGCCATTGGGCCAACGCCTTTCCACTTGGTGAAGCTCAGGTAGATGGAGAGCACCATCGGGTAAAGGCTAAAGATGGCAAACAAAATATAAAACGGGGAAACAAACGCATAAGCCCAACGCGCCTTTTGGATGCGCTGCAACCAGGCTGGGGCAAATTTCTTTGGATCGTTTGCAAGGATTTGTTCTGGTTGAGCCATGTTTGCCTCCAAAGGCTGTGGGATCAATCGATCCCACAGCCTTTTTTGAAATTGACGATCTAGGGCATGCCAGTTTCAAGACGAACGGCATCCGCCGCTTCCTTGAAAGCTTGTTCTGCACTCATGGTGCCTAAGGCGTAGTTTTGAAGCGCCTTAGACGCATTGCTGGACATTGTCACGGCATACTGACCGTAAACGAAGCCAAAAGGAACCTTCGTAGCCACATCAGCAAAGAATGCACGTGTAATCTGTCCGCCGAAATAGGCATCAGCTTCCTGGAAGACTGGATCAGCATAGGTTGCCTTGTTTGCCGGGAAGTAATCGCTGTAAACGAATTGCGCAACTTGATTCTTGGTGTCCAGATTCATGTATTCGATGAAAGCCCGCGCTGCCCCGGGGTTTTGGGCGCCTTCGGGAATGAAGTAAGCGGAACCGCCCTGGTTGGAAGCGCGAACGCCACCCGCTGTGTAGGCGGGCATCAATGCCACACCCCAGTTACCAGCCTGGTCAGCCGCAACCCAGGTCTTCAGAAAATTGCCCATCCAGGCTCCAATGACGATTGTGGCCACCGGAGGGGTATCCTTATTATCCATTTTGGCATTCAGTTCAGCATACCAGGGGTCGGTCCATTCAAGCGAGTCGCTGACAACATCGGCTTTCCAAAAGGCTCCAATTTTTTCGGCGGCTTCAACCGCGGAGGGAGCATCGATGGTCACTTTGCCTTCGGCATCATAATAGCCAAGTCCCTGCTGCCAGAGCATATTTTCGAGCATCGTGCCGTAGTTATTGGCTTTATTTTGCGCGAAGCACTTCAAACCAGTTTTCTCTTTGATCGTCTGACAGGTGGCCAGATAATCTTCATAGGTGGCAATCTGAGCGCTGACAGACTCGGGGTCCGATTTCAAACCGGCAGCTTCAAAAATATCGCGGCGGTAGAAAGTCACCACCGGGCCAATATCCCACGGCGCGCAGTAAACCTTGCCATCCTTGCTGCAATAGCCCATCATCGTTGCATTCAGATCGTCTTTGTAAGGTTCAACAATTCCGGTCATATCTGCCAGGCCGCCCAGTTCAACCAGAGCGGTAATACTGCGATATTCAGTTACCGCCAGATCGGGAACACCGGTGCCGCCCTGAATCGCCAGGGCAACCTGATTGGCAACTTCAGGGGGGGCATTATTAACGATCTCAATTTCAACTTCCGGATATTCTGCCTTGAAGCCTTCCAGAACGGTTTTTTCCCAGACATCCTGGTTGGCTTTCTGGGCCCAGATCACAAGCTTCCCGGATGGTTTTTCCATGACGGGCGCCTCGGTTGCAGCCGGAGCTTCTGCAGCCGCCGGGGCTTCGGTAGCGGCTGGCGCAGCGGGGGCTTCAGTTGTAGCCGGAACTTCAGTGGCAGCTGGCCCACAGGCAGACAGAATCATCACGGCCAGAATCAGAACGGCCAAAACTTTGTAAAGTGACTTTGTAGACATTTCTTTCTCCTTAAGCTGTTCAAGTTGAAAAATTTGACGGTTATAATAGGCAAGAGATCAGTAACCACCTTTGACGGTGACCTGTCTCGCCCGAGGCGCACACCCCAGACGCCAATCTACTGGTGTGCGCCTCTTTTTGTTGATCACAGTGAATTTTGATAGAAAACCACCTCCTCCTCAGGTAATTTTTTTCTTGTTCGTATCTATTTTCATTCATAGGCGGAAAATCAAGACCGTCTTGAGCTCTCACGAATGATTAAGGTGGGCTGGATGAGGACAGATTGGGCAACTACCGTTTCGTTTTCTTGTCCGGCTCGAATCATGTCCACCAGGTTTTCTACGGCCTGGCCGCCCAACAACTGAGGATCTTGGGAAATGGTGGTCAGCGCCGGATAAAAGTAAGCCGACTCTGGAATACCATCGAACCCAACCACCGCCAAGCGTTCGGGAACTTGAATGCCGCGGCGGCAGGCTTCACCTAAAACACTCAACGCCATCTGGTCATTCGCGACAAAGACCCCATCCATTTCGGGATAACGAGCCAATAATTTTTCTATGGCCAGCGCCCCACTGGCTGATGACCAATTCCCTTGCTCCCACTGCTGCTCCGAAACTTGTCTCCCTGCTTTTTTTAGGGTATCACGCCAGCCTTGCAAACGTAAACGGGCTTCCCACCAATCCAACGGGCCGGAAATATGGCCGATCTGGCGGCAGCCTTGCACAATCAAATGCTGGGTCGCCATTTGCGCGCCCTGGTAACTATCCATTGAAACCACTGAATAACCGGGTTTGGGCTCCATCGACATAAAAACGATTGGAACCGGCAGGCTTTCAATTCCTTGCGCCCAAGCGCAGTTTTCATCTACTTCTGGCACATCCCAAATAATCCCATCCACCTGGCGGGCAAGCAGGGATTCGATCACCTCGTCAATTCCATTTGCTTCGAAATTATCCAGCTTTTTCATTAAAAGCATATAACCGAGTTCATCCGCTTTATCGGCGATCCCGTTCAGGGTGCGCGAGGGGCCAATATATTTCAAACCAAAGGTAACCACACCCAGGGTGTAACTGCGCTGCTGGATCAGGCTGCGGGCCAGCGTACTGGGGCGGTAACCCAACTGCTCCACGACTGCTTCCACACGTTGACGAGTCTCGTCGGAAATATAAGAAAACTTATTCATCACGCGTGAAACCGTCTGTGTGGAGACCCCGGCAGCCAGCGCAACATCTTTTACAGTAATGCGCTTCTTATGTTCTCTCAACTAGATTATCCTTTAGAACGCTTGTTATCGATAACATAATGTTATCGATAACATAATAGCAAAAAAAACAAAAGGAGTCAAGAGGCAATTTACACTCAAAACAAGGGGCATGCGTGATTATTCATCGATAAGCTGATAGATCTCAGCCTTGCACCGCTTAAATAAAAACATATGGAATCTAGATTCCATATGTTTTGTGCCCCCAAGGGGCCACGCTATATATCGCTGTTAGGCGTTGAGAGGGTGAGGCCTGTTTTCTTAGCCCTTAATCTATTATTTCAGAGTAATCCGTAAAATCCTAAACCGGTTTATTCGGTGCCCGTAAAGAAATCGGCAAAGCCTCAGATGCCGCACAGTGACCAGATCAGCGCGCCTTTCTCTCGCCCAAGGGGGTTCCCACGTGTTGGCAGGAAGCGAATTCCGATTCCGATGGCACAGGGCTATCTCTTAAAATCAAGAACCTGGCAGGGGTCAGTTGGTAAACATCCAGACTTTTGAGCGTGACTGCGCCGCCTTCGGTGAAAAGTTCCAGCCCCTGGCTTTGTTCGGATGGAAAGATACTTTCCGAAAAGACGACCAAACCATCGTTCCCAAAGACTTCAACCGATGTGCGGTCAACGAAAATATGCAAACGCAGAAGATCATTCTTGGGGAACAGATCGGCCAGGTGTGAACTGGCAAAACCAGGATGAAAGTCGCTTTGCCCAGAGTGGGTACGGTCAACAAAGAGTTTCGCCTGCTTGACGTTATAACCTATCGCCGTCGCTTCTTGCGTACCCACGCGAACCCGGAAACCGAAGTGGTCGGCGGCAGGGTTGACTTGAAATTCGGCGATGATTTCGCAGGTTTCGCCTTTGACGTTGGATAATAGGTTTCTTTCAGGGATGATGGTTTCAGCCTGCCAGTGTTGATGTGCACCGCGCAGGGTTTGCAATTCGGAAATGGGCTGCTGAACGAGACGGATACCACTTTTGGTTTCAGTAAGGGCAAGTTCCCGAGGCAGGCTGAAGGTTCCACGCCAGTTATCGGCAGGAATGACGTTGGCATACTGCCAGTTATTCTGCCAGGCAAGCATGACACGACGTTTGTTCGGTTCGTTGCTCCAGGATTGGGCAGCGTAGTAATCGGCACCAAAATCTGCCCACAGAACAGTTTCTTTTGGGTTTTCCGATGTAAATGTTGTTCCATCGAATGCGCCAACAAAATACTGGGTCGCGGAACCTCTGGCAGGGCCACCACCCTGAACACCAACGGTGAGTACCCAGCGAGTTTCACGGGCACCATCTACGGAAAGTTCAAACAAGTCGGGGGTTTCCCAGACATTGCTGTTTGAGCCGTATCCCGGCCCAAACCCCCCGCTCGATGTCCAGTGGGTTAAATCCGGAGAAGTATAGAACAAAATCATGTTATCCGCTGCCAGAGCCATAACCCAGTGACCAGCATCCGGTTTGCCATACCAGAAAACCTTTGGATCGCGGAAATCGCGCAGGTTATTTGAGGGCGATAGCACCGGGTTACTGGGATATTTCTTCCAGGTACGCGCCTGGTCGGTGCTATAGGCCAGGCTTTGACTCTGAACTCCGCCCTGGTCATGGGTGAAAACAGCGACCATGGCTTCCTTGCCAAAACCAGCAGTATTCTGCCAATCAATCACTGCGCTGCCAGAAAAAATGGTGCCATTTTCGTCAGGATGGAGCGCAATCGGCAGATGTTCCCAGTTGATCAGGTCACGGCTGACGGCATGTCCCCAGTGCATGGGACCCCAAACGGCGCTGTCAGGGTGATATTGGTAGAAAAGGTGGTATTCCCCCCGGTAATAAACCAATCCGTTGGGGTCGTTCATCCAGTTGGAAGGAGGCGTGAAATGATAGAGCGGACGAGACGCTTGATTAGGCAGCATGATGAATGTTCCGAAAATTTCAGCTTCGCGAAAATTTTATGCAAATACCGGTTGGGTACAGATTGATCGACCGGCCATCTCCTGGCTCCCACCCCAGCCCCATGAGGTGAGAGCCTTCAAGAGGAGAAGGAGAGTGAAACCTGGTTAGTTCTTTTCAATGCCGCTCGAAGTCAACCTTTAATACCGGTCGTTGCGATACTCTCCACAAAGGCGCGCTGGAGCACCACAAACAAAATGATGACTGGGACGGTAATCATTGTCAGGTAAGCCATCAACTCTCCCCAGGGGAGAACCCCTTCGCCAGCGACGTTGGAGGAGGTCAGTTGCCAGAAATAACCTAACCCCACCATGACCGGGCGGAACTGTGTACTCTGGATCACCATACTGGGCCACAGATATTGATTCCACATGAAAAGGCCTCGGAGAATGGCGGCTGTGGCAAAAACCGGCCCCGAGATGGGGACAATCACCTGGGCATAAATTCTGAACCAGCCAGCACCATCGATGCGGGCGGCCTCGATCAACTCATAGGGTTGGGATTTAAAGAACTGCACAAAGAGAAAGATGGAGAAAGCGTCGACAACGAACGGGATGATCTGGACTTGATAGCTGTTCAGCCAACCATAGGTCAATCCATCCGACCCAAACCAGGGCAATTTACTGACCACCATCAATAGCGGAATAGCGATCGTTTCAAACGGCAGGATCAAGGTTGAGATGATGACCGCCAAGACAACCTGCTGCCCTTTCCAGCGCATGCAAGCCAGTGCAAAACCCGCCAGCGAATTTACGAACAACCCCAGCGCCATCGTGACCAGGGTGATCATCAGCGAGTTGGAAATGAACAGGCCGATTGGTGCGCGTTGAAACGCCTTGAAATAATTATCAAAGGAGATGTTCCCCACCGGCAGAAAAGCCAACAGGGATGAGGAATCCCGTAGAATTTGAAGGCTGGGTTTCAACGATGAAACGATCATGAACACGACCGGGAAGACAAAAATTATGGCCAGCAAGATCATCAATCCGTAGCGAATTGAAAGACCCAAAATTCGTTGCTGTTTGAGTGTTAGATGAGTGTTCATGCATCCTTCTCCCGAGTGAGATAGCGTTGAAGCAGGGCTATGGTCATCACAAAAATGAAAAACACTACAGAAATTGCCGAACCATAGGCAATATCTTGCATTTTATAGCCCTTTTGGACAGCCTGATAAATAACGGTGGTGGTCGAATCTAGCGGCCCGCCGCGGGTCATGACATCGATTTGGGTGAAAAGCCCCAAGGCCGCAATGGTGATAGTCACAAGGATAAATACGGCGGTATTGCGCAGACCCGGCCAGGTGACATAAATGAATTTTTGCCAGCCATTTGCCCCGTCAATGCTGGCCGCTTCGTACAATATTTCCGGGATGGTTTGCAGGCCGGCCAGCCAGATGACCATATGAATGCCCACCGCCTGCCAGGCAGACATGACCATGATCGCCGGCATGGCAGTTGAGGGAGAAGCCAGCCAGTCGACCGGCGTAAACCTGCCCCCGGTGATAAAAACCAGGGCATTGTTGACCAGGCCGTTATCACCATCGTAAATGAATTGAAACAGGATAGAAACGACAACGATCGAAACAACGACTGGCATAAAGTAAATGGTGCGAAAAAAATTGACACCGGCCGTGCGCTGGTTAATCAGCAACGCCAGCACCAGGCCCAGCCCGGCCTGGCCCGGCACAATCACCAGGGCAAAGTAAAAGGTATTGAACAAGGATTTCAGAAAGACAACATCACCGGCCAGTAATACCCAGCGAGTCTCACCAATGTCCCAGGCTGTCCATTTCTGAAGACCATTGTATTGGGGGTAATTGGGGTTGTTGCGGGTGTATTGGCGCTCAGAAGGGTAAGTGCGGTTTCCTTTTTCATCGAGAACCGGTTGACCAGTTTGATCCACAATGGGATCGAGAAACAAAACATTCACCGTGAGCAGTTGTTTGAAATTTGCCAGCCCCACATACTCGGTCGGATTGGGGGAGATGAGCCGCTGGTTGGTAAAGGCATAGAAAAACGCCAGAAAAAAAGGGACGATCAAAAAGGCCAGGAGCAGTATGACCGCCGGACTGGCCATCAGCCAGGCGGCAAGCGCTTCCAACTGCCGGCCTTTGATTCCTTTGGGCGAGTGAGCATGGCCCTGAAGTTCTTTCTTGGTTATCATCGCCATTTCAAGCCTCCTTATTCAGCCTTCCTGAATTCAGCCCGCGCCCTGGACCATCTCCCAATCCTTGGGGAAATTGGGAGAGGGTCTCGCGTTAGCGACAGGGAAAACGCTGTAATCTGATTTTATTTACTTGGCTTTAGCGATTGCATCCTCTTTGATCGAGGGTCCAACCACTGAGCCATCAAAACCATAACCCTTGTTGGCCTTGATATCGGCAGTAATTTCATCGGAGGCTTTATCAAGAGTAGCGGTAACATCCGCGCCATCGGCGATATCGGCCAATGCTTTCTCAAAGATCTTGGCAGCGGTCAAATAAGCCGGCGTGGGTGGGCGAAGGGTCGCCTGGGCAGCAGTGTACTTGAAGAAGATCTCGAAAGCAGCGCCAGAGGCGTAGCTCTTTGATGCAGCCGCGGCGGCGGTAGTGGCAGGGATATTGCCAGTGACATCTGAGAATTGAACCAGGTACTTGTCTTGCATCATGAACTGGATGAATTCGGTCGCGCCTTGAATATTTTTCGATTTGGCAGATACGCCAAACTGCCAACTGCCCGCGCCAATCCGGGCGCCATTACCAAAGTTTGGGGCCGGTAAAATCAGCAGGTCGTCGCCCAGCTTTTCCTTCGCCAAACCGCCAGCCCAGTTACCATTCCATTGCAAGGCATATTTGTCGTCGATGAACCCGGTATCGCGGTCGGCCCCATCCTGGGTGGTGCCGGAGGCGTAGCCTTTTGTAAACAGGCCCTGCCACCATTCACCAAAAGCAAGGGCTTCCGGCCCATTCAGCGCGCCTTCAGCGGTTGTAAAGGTTGAGCGGTCGACAATATCGCCGCCAAAGCTCTGCAAGAAGGGCGAGAAACCGTACGGATACCATTCGCCTTTCCAGGCCATGCCCATATCAACAACATATTTATACTTGCCGGAGGCCTTCAAGGTTTCCAAAGCAGCATTAAATTCTTTCAGATCCCACGGTTCTTCCAGGGTGGGGATACGAATATTATTCGCTTCCAACACGGACTTGCGCGCGTAAATAGCGCAGGCCGCTTCCCACAGCCCCACTGCGTAAACCTTGCCATTCCATTTGCCGATGGTGGTGGGCAAGAACTTATCGAGCTTTTCTTGTGGGATATCAAGCGGAGCCATATAACCCGCCCAAGCCCAGTTGGGCATGACTGGCCCATCGACATCGATGATGTCCGGCAGGTTGCCAGCCAGGGCAGATGCCACGACCGCATCGTTATAGGCGATCTGTGGGAAATCTTGCACTTCAACCATGTACTTGTCTTGAGAGGCGTTGTAGTCTTTAATGATGCCAAGCAAGACATCTTTTTCGGCCTTATTACCAGCGCCGTGATACCACATGGTTAACTTCACCGGGCCAGCCGGCGCTTCGGTTGCGGCAGCCGCAGGCGCTTCAGTAGCCGCCGGCGCAGCGGTGGCCGCGGGTGCGGCGGTCGGTTCAACAACTGGGGTTGCAGCCGGGGCGCAGGCCGCGAGTAACATGGCAAAAATTGCCAGCACAGAAACAACACTCCAAACTTTCGATTTCATTTTTCCTCCAGAATATAGAACGGGGTTGGTTGGTGGTTGCGTATGGGTGACTTGTCATTTAATATTTTTTCAAGACAACCTCCTTGAGGTTTCAGATCAAGCAATTGTTTTGGATTATTAGTAATACGATTTACTAATAATCCAAAAAAAACATCTTGAAGCTTGAACCTGCAAATCAAGCAGACCCCCTCTCTATTAAGGGGCAGGGCATTTTGTGTTGAACCGGGTTTGTCTGCTCGACACCAGAAAGAATCTCGACAAGCTTTTGGACAGCCCAGACTCCCATCTGATAGTGGGGCAATTCCATGGTGGTTAACGGTGGATAAAGGTGCGCCGCGATAATTTCCTGGTTATCGAAACCAACCACAGCCACATCTTCCGGAATTTTGAAATCCAGATTTCGGATGGCATCATAAACACCCATCGCCGTGCGGTCATTGAAACAAAACAGGGCCGTGGGGCGATTTTCTTTTTGCAAAAGCTGGCGCGCGCATTGATAGCCATTATCCTGGCGGCTCTCATCATAACAAACCAACTCAGGGTCGAATGAAATACCATAATCATTCAGGGCGGATTTATAGCCTGCCAGTCGTCCGGTAGCAGCGGGTATATCCAGAACATGATTAACAAAACCGATCCGACGATGACCTTTTTCGAGTAAATACTTCACGGCAGCATATCCGCCACCAAATTCATCCGGCACCACCGATGGCAACTGGCGATCTTCCACAAAGCAATCCAGCAAGACGGTGGGAATTTCACGTAAGCTGGGCAGCAATTTCGTCGGACGATGGTACATGGTAGCGTAAATAATCCCTTCCACTCGTCGGCCAAGAAGCAAATTAATGGCAGTGGCTTCTAAATCGGGATTGGATTTGGTATTCACAAGCATCAGGATTTTTCCGTTATCCCAGGCGACATCCTGCGCACCCTCAAAGATTTTTCCCGCATGCGGGGTGATCGCGATTTGATCAGTAACAAATCCAAAGATCCCTGAGCGCTGCAGACGCAACCCTTGGGCCAGGACATTAGGTCGGTAGCCAAGTTCGGCAATGGAAGCCAACACGCGCTGGCGGGTTTCGTCCGGGATATTGGCGGTCTCAGCGTTATTCAAAACAAAAGAAACCGTGGTTTGGGAAACCCCGGCGTGGCGAGCAACATCTATCATGGTGACAACGCGTTTTTTAGGTTTGGTTGACATAAAAGGTTTTACTCAGTTAATACGAATTAGTAATACCTATTATCATTATATTTATTCTTGTCAGTTTGTCAAGTAGGAATATTTACATTGACAATGCCCTTGGACGCTCAATAATGAGGTGTGTTCCCTAGTACAGACCACCAAGGAATGCAATTGCAGCAGGTGCATTTCTAAACATCATCAACTTGCAACATATTCCTCATTCTCGTACAAATCCCCCAGACGCTCTTTTCCTTTAGCCCAAACTCCTCCGTCAACGATGGGATCGTGCACATTTCTTCGGTATGGAGACGGTAAATCTCAACGTCACGGGGGTTGGTCGGTACCGGCAGCGGGTAGTAAATAATTGAGGTGAGAATCAAAGCGTGAGAGGCTGGTTCTGACCAGCCTCTCACGCTTCTTACACACATATATAATGTGCCCCCTAGGGGCCACGCTATATATCGCTGTTAGGCGTTGAGAGGGTAGTCTGAGTTCGCTTCTGTTATCTAATCCCCTGACAGATGAGCCCGGTAGGGTGATATCCCTTTCAAGATCTGCTTTTCTGCCTGCTGGGCGAAATATAAATCCCAGCGCAGCTGCAGATTCATCCAAAAAGCTGGCGTGTTTCCAAAATACTTAGCCAGACGCAGTGCCGTGTTGGGGGTCATCCCGCGCCGTCCATTGACCAAGTCATTGATGCGTTGATAGGGAACGTGAATCGCATCTGCTAATTCGCGTTGAGTAAGCTCCATTGGCGTGAGAAATTCTTCCAGCAACATCTCTCCCGGATGGGTAGGCGTACGATTTGTTGGAATACGAATCATAGATACCTTCCTACCAAACTAATGATAATCAACGATTTCAACTTGATCCGGTCCGGAGTTTGTCCATAAGAAACAGATTCTATACTGATCATTGATCCGAATACTATATTGACCTCTACGCTCTCCAGAAAGTTGTTCCAACCTATTGCCAGGTGGTATACGTAATTCGTCGAGCATTTCGACCGAGTCGAGCTGATCCAATTTACGAGAAACTATTCGCCAAAGAACATTCGGACAGGTTTGTCTGGCTTCACGGGAGCTGACGCCGTTGAAGAGATCCTCTGTGCCCTTGGTCCTGAAGCTCTGAATCATTGATATATAATAGCACGGATACTATATTATAACAAGAGGTCTGCGCTGTAAATAAATCAGTATAAATGCAATACGCCCTGAATTAGGCACTCTCGCATGGAATATATGGAATATATAGAGCATATGTGTGCCCCCAAAGGGGCTACGCTATATATCGCTGTTAGGCTCTGAGAGGGTACTGGAATAGATATGAAATTTTGCATTACGGCTCTTATAAACACGCGAGTTTATTTGTAAATCCTTCCGTTGCACCTAGATATTTTCACTGATATAATTATTTTCAGCAAATGCTGAAAAGGTTATATACAATGAAAACCTATCAAAAAGATATTTCCCAGGCATTGCAGGACTGTTTAAAACAAATCCCATTTGTCGATGTCATTTCCATCCAGCCGAATCTGGATTTGCCAGGCCTGAGCGCTACCCTATTGGCGCAAGGCAGTCCATTCAAACTGTTGGTACGCTTCCAAAACAGTGGCCAGCCCAGATTGGCGCGCTTGGCCGTTTATGAATTGAAAGTAGCATTGTCAGAGTCGGCTGATGTTTATGGGGTTTTTAGCGCTCCCTACATTTCGCCACAGGCCGCAGCAATTTGCCGGGAGGCGGGCATCGGGTATTTTGACCTGGCCGGAAATTGTTATTTGTCGTTTTGTGGGGTTTATATCCACAAGGAAGGTTCAACCAATCCTTTTAGTGAAAAGCGTGACCTGCGCTCGCTTTACTCACCCAAAGCCGAGCGGATTTTGCGCGTTTTGTTGACTGCGCCAAAACGGGTTTGGAAAACCCAGGAACTGGCGCAAGCCGCGCAGGTCAGTCTGGGGCAGGTCGCTAATGTCAAGAAACTGCTGGCTGATCGCGAATGGTTGAAAACCGACTCCGCCGGTATGAACTTGAGTAATCCATCTGCTTTGCTGGACGAATGGGCCAAGCGCTTCGATTTTCGCCGCAACCAGGTGACTGAGTATTACACACTGGCTGACGTGGCCGAGGCTGAAGTTCAGTTCAGTGAAGCCTGTCAGCGACTTGGTTTTTCTTATGCGCTCACCAGCTTCTCAGCAGCCAGCCGCATCGCACCGATGGTGCGCTATCAGCGCATGTCGGCATATGTAAACGGGGAGATAGAACTACTTGCAGCCACGTTAAACTGGAAACCCGTCAGCAGCGGTGCAAATGTTGGACTGTTAATCCCTTACGATGATGGTGTTTTCTATGGTGCTACAAATATTGGCGGTTCACAGATTGCCGGGTTGGTACAAACCTACCTGGACCTGCAAAATTCACGCGGGCGCGGTCAGGAAGCCGCTGAGGCTGTACGCAAGGAGCTGGAAAAGTCGTGGTAACCAAACGAACCGATTACACCGCCGATGCGGTGGAAGCCGCGCGCAGTGTCATGCTTGAATTATCGCGTGTTTTGGGCGAATACCAGAACGATATGGTCATTGTCGGTGGTTGGGTACCAGAATTATTGATCGAGAATGCGCCACGCGCCCACATCGGCAGCTTGGATGTAGACGTTGCGCTCAATCATCGTACCCTGCACGAAGTAGGCTATAAAACCATCTTGCAACTTTTACTTTCGCATGGTTATCGCCAGTCCGAACAGCCTTTTATCTTTTTCCGTACAGTAGAGGTTGGCGGACATCAGATTGAGGTCGAAATAGATTTTTTGGCCGGTGAATATTCGGGGACAGCGCGTGGACATCGAACTCAGCGTGTTCAAGATATGCGTCCACGCAAAGCACGTGGCTGCGATCTGGCGCTCTCACTGGCCACCGAAATCCATATAAGTGGCACACTCCCAGGCGGAGCAAAAGACACGGCTACCCTGCGGGTGGCCTCCATAGTGCCATTTCTGGTGATGAAAGCAATGGCCTTGGCTTCAAGACTGATGGAAAAGGATGCCTGGGATATTTATTATTGCATCCGCTATTATCCGGGCGGAATTGAAAAATTGGTTGAAGAATTTACGCCTCACCTGGCAAATAAGCTCGTGCAAGAAGCCATAGCCAATATCGCTGAGAAGTTTGCATCTCCTGCACATGTCGGCCCCACTCATGTGGCTGACTTTGATGACATAACCAACCCGGAAGATCGCGCAATTGTGCAACGGGATGCTTTTGAACGTGTTCAGGCTCTGCTTATCAGGCTGCAAGCGAGTAACCCATGAGCGAATACCAATACTACGAATGGCAAACGATTGACCGCCCACTCAGTTCCAGTGAGCGGGAGGCTGTTTCCAGGCTTTCGAGCCACATGGAAACAGTCACATCCACCCAGGCAATTGTTTCTTACTCCTGGGGAGATTTCAAGCATGATCCACGCCATGTGTTGCTGCAATATTTCGATGCTCATCTCTACCTGGCGAACTGGGGCACGCGCAGGCTCTTGTTCCGCTTCCCAAAATCCGTGATTGACCCGCAAGCCATCCTGCCTTACTGCCGAGAAAATTTTCTCTCCCTTGAGTTGGAAGGCGGCTATTACCTCCTTGAGTTTTCACCCGAAGAAGATGAACCGGACGGTATGTGGGTGGAAGCGGAAGGCGACCTCGGCAAATTGATCCCCATCCGCGAACAGATCATGCAGGGCGATTACCGCGCGCTTTATCTGAGCTGGCTGAAAGCCATCTCCATGGAAGACCCGGAGGAAGACAATCCGGAAACAGAACCACCCATCCCGGCCGGGTTGGGTAAACTGAACAGCAGTCACCAAGCATTTATCGAGTTCTTTGATCTGGATGAGCACCTGGTCAAAGCCGCGGCCAAGGCCAGCCCAGAGCTTCAACCCGCATCTATTGCGCCACTGGAAAAAGCACTACTCCAACTGACCCGCAAGGAATGTGTCACCTTCCTGCGCCAGGTGCTGAACAACGAGCCGCAGGTGCGCCTATCCTTGCAAAAACGGCTAGAACAATTGACGGACGTCAAACCCGTGAACGTTGGACAGGGTCAACGTTTGGCCGGGCAATTGTTCAAAGAAGCCGAGCAGATAGAGCAGGAAGACTTGCGCCGGCAGAAAGCCGAAGCTGAACGAAAGCGCATCCAAGGATTGCTCGATCTGGCTGGACGTGAAGAAGCTACCTGGCGTTGGGTCGAGAGCCTGATCGGGCAAAAACAGGCCAAACCTTATGATGAAGCCACACAACTGCTAGTCAAGTTGCGTGAGTTGGCGATTTACCAGAGACAGCTTCCAAAATTTCAGGAACGATTTTCAGCCATCAAAGAGAAGTACAGCAGTCGGCCCTCCTTGATGGAAAGGTTCAAGCGCGCCGGGCTGTAAAATCAGGAAAATCCCCATGCCATTCACTTACACCAACCACAAAGGCTTCACCTACTATCTGTGCCAGGCAACTACCAAAACCGGTAAAACGCGCTACTATTTTGCGCGCGAGCCAAAAGATACAACGGTCGAAAAGATTCCGGTTGGCTACCAGGTTGAAGAAAGCGTCAATGGCGTGGTTTCAGTGGTAAAAGCCAGTCCCAAACTGGTCTCGCCCGAAGAACTGGCAGTCGTTGAAGCTGCCTTGAAAAAGCTGTCCAAGAGTCACAAATATCGGGCGAGGATCAAGAATAAACAGATCATTATCTACGAGAGCCGCGGCGCGGATTTCGGCGAGATGCTGGCTGGTATCGGTTGGAGTATGCCCGCAAGCATTGGCCGGGAATTTGAGGAGCGCCACGCTCAATTTAGCCCGATC
This sequence comes from Anaerolineales bacterium UBA5195, assembly GCA_002412925.1. Taxonomy (GTDB): domain Bacteria; phylum Chloroflexota; class Anaerolineae; order Anaerolineales; family Villigracilaceae; genus UBA5195. The sequence goes on from DHVZ01000069.1 coordinate 83,517, forward strand.
ATGCGCTTTATCCTGGAAGAACCCGAAGAACGCATCTTTTCCCCACAACGCTGGTGTTTTCGCGGCAGCATTGATGATTGGATTAATCTTCAATGCCCCGCTAAAATTGAAGTGTTGGCCAAAAAGCTGCTGCCCACACTCGGCACGGATGTTTTTTTCGAACTTTACTGAGGAGAGTGAAGATGACCCCACGCAGTGGTACCTGGGTCTATGACCCTGGCTCTGGCGGTATAAAGGTCCCGCCCAAAGTGCAGGCGGATGTCACCAAACGTATCAACCAAGTGGCCGAAGAAAATTACAAAGGCCGCTACATCCGCCTCGATATCCGTTTTAAATCCCAATTCTGTTACATCGATGCGTTTGTCGAACCACATCTTGCCGAGGGCTGGCCACCACCGGGCTGGGATGAGACCCGTGAAGAAGCTCTTGAGCGGATGCGCAGTACGCCCCTGCACCTGTGCCGGTTGCGCTTTTTTGGGAATGATGAATGGGGCTTTGCTTTTTATACCTACAGCCAGGAGAAGTACGAGCTGAGCATCTATCCCAACGGAGAATTTACTGGCAAGCCCGAAGATGCCTTTCTGGCAGCCGCGATGTATTTGGAAGATTAGGAGAGTGACTTATGCCAAGAGGCCCTGCAATTCCACTGGAAATCCAGGCTGAAGTTCAGAGACTGGTGGAAGAGTTCAACCACAAGAACTTTTCAAAAGCCAGCCCGCTGTCAAAGTTGATCCTGGGGATAAACCTGAAAAGTGGTTTTGCTGCCCGTTTCAAGGGTAAGTTTCTTTATCTGGATCGCATTGAACGCGGCCGCCCATCGCCCATTTGCCGGCTAACCTGGATTGGCTCAATGGATAAATGGGAGTTCGCGATCTACAAATACTCGGATAACCATTATGATCCTGAAGAATGGTTTTTCCCGGGTGCAGAAAAAGTGGATGGCACTGTCACCGGAGCGATGGCCGCCGGGATGGCAGCCTATCCTATTTGATCAATGCGTCGTAGGTGGGGATTTCCACATAGTTCGGACAAAATTTGCCAGACAAGATATTCCGATGACAGAATAGGCTTTGAGAGGGTAGATCTCAAAATAAAAATCATGAGAGGCTGGTCAAAACCAGCCTCTCATGATTTACCAGCGATATATAAAGTGCCCCCAAGCGGACTCGAACCGCTGTTTGGGCCTTGAGAGGGCCCCGTCCTGGGCCACTAGACGATGGGGGCAGGGCTTGCCTTTTTCTTTGGAATTGACGAAGGGTGTCGAAGGCAAAGCGGGCTGTATTTTATCATCTGACTATTGAATAGTCAATCAAGCATTTCATCAAGCATTTCAAAAAACTTCTGATTTTCCAGTGTTTTCGTGGTCTTGCCGGGGCGATTCTCAAAGATGAGGCTGATTCATTTTGCTCCGACTGCCTTGTCGCTGAATAGTTTGTCCCAGGTCTTGGGGCCGAGGTAGCCATCGGCTTCCAGGCCGTTACGTTCCTGGAAGCGGCGCACGGCGGAATCAGTCATCTTTCCAAAAATGCCATCTGGCGTGCCGACTTCAGTGTAACCGAGTTCGAACAGGCGCTCTTGCAGCAGAAGAACATCCTCGCCGCGCATGGGCGGATCGGCCAGGGACAGGGTCCGCGTTAGAACAGGCGGCGTGGGGGTGAAGGTGGCTGTCCGCAGGGGCGTGGCAGATGGAACTGGCGTCGCCGAGGGGATGGGGGTGGAGGTTGGCGGCAAGGTTGCGGTGGGGGTGGGCGGCGGGCTGAACGCGCCGCAGTGTGGGGCGGGCGGCGGTTCGGGCAACGCTTCCAGCGCGCCCTGGCGCCCCCAAAGGATTATTTCGCCGTCCTCGTTTCCGGCAGCCAGCAGGAAACCATCGGAGCTGAAGGCCAGGTTGCTGGTCAGATTGGATGGACTTTCAAGGCGGACAGAAGACGTAAACTGAGCCGCATCCAGCATTTCGATGCTTTTACCCGTCCGCACTGCCAGGGTGCAGCCATCGGGGTGGAGGGAGAGACTGGGCGGGTTTTTGAAATACACTTTGCGGATTTGTTCCTGAGGGCTAAGCTGCCAGACCTGGATATCGTTTCCCTGGGCGAAAATGACCTGGCTTTCATCGGGGCTGATCGATAAGGAGTTAATGGTGCTCAGGCTCGAAAATGATAGTTCAGTGAACGGCTCGCCGCCGGGCGCGCGCCAGACCGGGATTCGCCCGGCAATCGTCCCAGCCGCCAATGTGTCGCCGCGCAAGGCCAGGCTGGTCAGGGTAAACAGGTTGCTCCCTGGCCAGGCGGTCATTTCATGCTGTTGGGACACGTCCCAAACATGAATATCGTGGGAGTCGCCAACGACATAGAGCTGCCGAAGATCTTGGGGGTTGAAGGCCAGGTCGAAAACGCGGAATCCGGCCTGGAGCTCGAATTGCGGGGTGAAAATGGCGGAATCCAGCTTGAAAACAGCAATTGCCCCCGAGGCCTGCGCGACTGCCAGGCGCGCGCCATCGGGAGTGAAGGCCAGGGCGGTGACGGAATTGGCCTGCCACTCGGCGATTTTCTCGACGCGGGCGATATCCCACAGTTCGACCAGCCCATTTTCGCGCGCAAGGGTCAGCAGGCGGCGTTCTGGGGCCGGGGAAAAAGCCACTTGAACCGGTGGTGAGGCTGTACCGGGAGTGGTCCATTCGTTCACCAGCGCGCCAGTGTTGATGTCCCAAACCTGGATGGCGCGTTTCGTCCAGATGGCAAGCTGATTCTTTGCCGCCGGGCTAAAGGTCATGCCCAGCCCCGCCGCTTTGGGCAGGGAACGGAGGCGGCTGCCGCCAAATGCGCTCCAGATTTCGACATCTCCGGCGGAGGTGACGGCCAGGCGGCTGCGGTCGGCGTTGACGGTGAAATCGCTGTAGCCGCGTCCGGCGCTATCACGGATGACGACACTCGAGCCCGCCGCGCTGGCGCTGGCCGGGAAAACACCTGCCTGGTAGTAGATGGTTTGGTAGTCATCGGCAGGGTAACTGCACACAACCAGCAAATTGCCCACTGGCTGCCTCTGGATTGCGCCGCGCACATCACACTCGTAAACCGGAGAGGGGATGACTGCCGGGCGAAAGAGGGTGCGTTGGCCGCTGTGAGCCTCCCAGGCTTGCAGGTCACCAGCCTGACTGCCTGCCACTACCCATTGGCCATCGGCACTGAAAGCCAGATCTGAAATCGGGCCGCTGTTCAGGTCGGCGGGCAGGGCGCGGACGGGTTGGCCGGTCTGGACAGCGTACAGGCTGATCTCGCCACCCAGGGTTTCGGCCACGAAGCGCCCATCGGGAGTCAGGGCGGTCAGTCCGCCGCGCAGGTCGAGGCTGTGGATTTCGATGACTGCGCCAGTAGCAGCGTCCAGGTGCTGGAACTGGTTGCCGCTCAGCGCGTAGATTTGACTCCCATCGGGGCTGAAAACGAGTTGGGCGTAATCAGCTGGGACGTTCCACAGGCTTTGCCAGGTGGCAGTTTCAAACAGGTGCAGGTTCTTGCCGAGGTGTACCAGCAGGGCTTTGCCATCCGGCCGCCAGGTGACCTGGTGGATTTGCCCCAGGCGATTGTTTTGCAGGGTGGTTAGATGTTTCAGGCCCCAGGAAACAGAGGTTGTGGGGGCAGGTGTGGGAGGCCCAGATGTCAGGTGTGGAGGCGCCAGTGTCGGTTCGGCTGGTTTGACGGTAGCCAGGTTGAGGGGTGTTTGTTCCGCAGGCTGGGAGGTCGAGGTGGCGGGCACCCCCAGGGAACAGGCCAAAACTGCCAGCGTCAGAAATATCCCGATTCCCAATAAGCGCAGCTTCATTCTTCCGGCTCCAAGAGAAAAGCGGTCAGATGGGATTTTTCGTCATAACCATCGGCGATGAAGATAAAGCGGCCGTCGGGGCTGACGGCGATCGCACGCGGCTCAAAGAACGCGCCTTCGGGCGGGATGTCGGAGTCGTAATCGAGTTTACCGAAGCGGCTGAGGAGGTTGCCTTGGGGGTCAAGTTTGTGGACGGCAATAGCGCCGGTGTTGGCGATGAACAGAACATAGATATTCCCGTTGGCATCGATCGCCAGGTCGCTGGCAACGTTATCGATCACTTCGGAAGTTCGAAGTGGGATGGCGTCCAATTCCTCGCCGGTTAACGGGTCGAGTTGGATCAGGTGGAGATCCCAATCGTAGTCACGCAACATGAACAGGCGGCCTTGCGGGTCGAAAGCCAGGCCGCGATAGGAGTGCAGATCGTCGAGCGGCATTTCGCGCAAGATTTTGCCCGTATCGCTGGTGTAAACACGGATGGAGTAGCCGTTCAGGAGATAAACATTGCCATCCTGTGGGCTAACCGCCACCTGCCCGGCGAGGCCCTCGCCCCCGGCGGTCAGTTGTTGGCCCTCAGACGAAAGGACGATGAACCAACCGTAGGTCTGATCCACCACAACCAGGTTGCCAAACGGGTCGGTGGCCACATCTGTTAAATTAGCGCCATTGGGGATGGAGAATTTCTTGAGCTGGTTGCCCTCCACGTCGTAGGCGAACAGTTCGTCGCGGGCGGGATTAGCGTAGTTGGCGTAACCGTCGGGGTCGGTGATGACATAAACCAGGCTGTCCTGGCCCACTGCCAGGCCCACGGGCGTGCCAGACAGCGGTACGCGCCAGAAAACAGGCAAGACAATAAAACCGCGCAGTTTGCCAACCAGTTCGACAGCGTCGATTTGGGGTGGATTTTCAGAAGCGGCGACGGTGATGATGATCGTATCCACCTCGAAATCGGCCTTGACTGGCAGGGAGAGCGTGGCCGGGCATTTTCCTGACACACTCACTTTGTCCTTTTCACTGTCGAAGATGAGTTTTCCCAGCCCGGAGAGTGAGTTCAACACTTCAACACGCAAGATTTCAGCGGGATTGCCGAGGTGAAAGATATTGACCTGGCTGGGAACGAGCGGGGTGGTGTAGTTCAGGGTCAGGATGACCGGTTCGGGAGAGGCCGGTGGCGCCCAGGTGGGCAGGAAAGGGTCGGCGCAGTTGGTCACATCCGGTTCGCCATCGGCCATATCGGGGTCGGCGCCGGTTTCGGGGTCGGAAAAACTACGGGCTGCCCAGTGGTGTTCCAGGGTGGCATCGGTGGCTGGCTCCGCTGCAGGTGCTTCCGTTGGGCTTTCTTCAACTTTGTTCGCGGAAGTTGGAGATGGAGAGTCAAACGGAGTGGATGTAGGGTTTACGCCGACAGGCGATGGTTCAGGAATTGACTTGCCGCCCAGCGCGGCATTACAGGCCAGGCTGGCAACCAGCAAAACGAACAGCAGGGCAAAGGGTTTTTTCAAGACGGCCTCCAGCAGGTAACCCTGCAGACGATTACTTGGGGATGTAAGCCAGCCCGGCGATGCCCGTGATGACACCATCAAAGAAGATGCCGATGATCCGGTCACCGTTGGCTGCGTACCAGTTATAGTTGGTTTCCGTGCGGCCATCCTCGCGTAAAACCTGTTGACTCATAAAACCAGGATGGTCGAGTGTCTTTGCCATGACCGCATAGGGAACGGCCTGGTCGCGTTTGTAGATGGCATTGAGTTGCTCGTAGGCGGCTTTTGTGACCGTAGCCAGTTGAAAATCAGAGGGATGGGTGTTGGGCGAAATACTCTTGCTATAGACGATGCCATCCGTGGTGACGCTGATGTAGGCACGCATACTGTCTTGACCAAAATCGAAGATAAAGGTGTCAGCATGGCTGGGGCGAGGTTTCCAGTTTTCCGTGCTCTTTTTGCCTTCCAATCCGATCAGTCCGTTAAGTTCAGCTCCGCGCGTTTTTCCGGGAATGACTTTGAGATAACCCTGGTAGACCGGGCCAGCCATCCAGCCGGTGTAATTGGTGGGAGCCGGGTCGCCCTGGCTTGCGGGTGGAGGCTCGACCGGGTTCTCGGCTGTCTGCCCGGATGGACTGCCAGCAGTTACTCCGACGAGTTCCACAGCATCGATTTCGTTCCAGCCCAGGTCGAGAACGCTTTGATCGACATAGATAACCACTTTTTCAACCAGCATCACCTGCTTTTCATCGAAGGTGATTGTCATCAAGTCGGGGCAGGTGGAAATTTTCTTGGGGGTTCCCTGCCAGGCCGTATAAGTGGTTCCCTCTGTATCAATCAAATCCACTTCAACCACCTGCGAAGGATTGAAACTCTGATAGATGTTGATTTCGGTCGGGATGACCGGGGTGGCGTAGGTCAGTTCAATCCAATCCAGCCCGCTGGAACTTTCGGAGGCCCAGGCCAGGCCGTTATCGCCACACTCATCGACATTTGGCGCGCCGGTGGCCTGTTCAGCGTTCCAGGCCGAATCGCCATAAGCTGAACTGGCTGTCGCGGAAACCGCCCACTGACGAATCTCCTGCGACCCGCCAGCCGTGGGCTGCTGCCCCGATTGCGGTTGCTGCGCGGGTTGGGTGGGGGATTTTTGACCGGCTTGCGGCGCGGGCGCCTCGCCCGGTTCTATGCCCACAGCGCGGGAAACCGCCTGGCAGGCCAGCGAAGCCAGGGCCAGCGCAGAAAACATGAGCACAATTCGGGAGATTTTCTGGTTCATGGGAACTCCTTTTGTTTTTCAGGCGGCCAGTAAGGCTTCGCCGAGTTGGATCAGCACGTTGATTTCGTCCATTTTTTGCAGGCGCACACCGCGCAGCTCGATGGTCAGGCCCTCGGAAGTGCGTTTGATCAGCGGTTTTACGCCCTTCCAGTTCAGCAGGGCGGATTCGAGGGATGCAGGGAGCAGGATTTCGGAGGGATTCTGCGCCCAGAGCATGTAGACCTTACGAAAGGCTTCGCTTCCGGCTTGGATTTCCTGCAATCCATCCGCGTCTGCGCCAAGCGCCAATTGCAAGGCCTGTTGTTGGAGCATCGCGCCAAAACTGCCGAGATTGGCCTGGGAGCTTCGTTCCCCGATCAGCAGGGTGCTGCCGGGAGTGTTCGCCCGCCAGATGGTGGACATGCTGATATCGGAGGAGCCGGGCCCTGTTTCACGCCCGCTGGAGCGGGAGAGGGCTTCGAGCGTCCAGCGTGGGGAGGCGAGACGCAATCCCCAGGCCAGAGGCTCGCGCAGGGACTCATATTTCCAGCCCCTTTCGAGAGCCATTTGGATGATTTTTTGCTCACCTTCGGCCTGTTTGCGGCGGACGATGAGAAAGATGCCGCCGCCGGCCAAGGCAAACACGGCGATGACGATCAGGTTGAGGGTGATGTCGTCCATGGGTGTCCTTTCACTTTACGTCGAATTCCACGAATTTTTCGAAAGCTTCGATCAATTCATGAAATTCGATGCGTTCTTTGGAAACGGCAGCGGTCTTACTCTGTTGCTGCTACGGTGCCTGAATTCTTTTTGCGGCGCATCAAGAAAAAGACCACGCCAGCAATGACGAGTGGGAGGAAGCAGCACAGGCACAGGAAAACGCCGCCGCCGAGGACATACCAGAACCAGTCACCACCGAGATCAAAGTTGGGGCCGCTGGCACTGCTTTCGGCGCGCATGTTGACCTTTTGTCCCATCGTCAACTTCCATTTGAGGGTCTTCCCGTTCACTTCGGTGGCGTTGTGGTCGGTGATTTTGCCGGGCATGGTTACAATCCAGTAGATGTCTCCCATCGGGATGTTCGCGCCTTCCCCGCTCATGTCGAGGCTGACATCGTAGATTATTTTCCCGTCGGTAATTTCCAGGCTGTTGATTTGCAAGTCGGTGGTGGCATAAACGGTTTTCAGATCATCCAGGGATTTAAAGGGCGTCTCGAAGATGCACCAGGTTTCGTCCTTGTTGCGCGTCTCCTGGCGGACGGTGGTTCCAGGAGGCAGTTCGCTGCCGCCGCTTTGCGAGTTGGCGCTCTTGCAGAACTCCTCGCTGCCTTCTCCGCTGCTGAGACCGGTCATCGAAGCTTCATCTTTGGTAAAGCCGAGTTCCTGGGTATAGGTGCCGGAGCCGTCGCTTTTGATGTCGGTGATCAGGTTGACCTTGCAGGCCGAGAGCAGCAGGGCGGCGAAGACGAATAGGGCCAGGAGTAAGAGTTGGGATTTGGGAGTTTTCATGGGTCTCTCCTTATTAATTTTCCTTCTTGTGGATGTTAGTGAACATCAACTGAACGAACAATTCAGGGGTGGGCAGGGCAGGCTGGCTCTTACCCAAAATACGTGGCAAACAGGAAAACCGCCACACCGATCGCGATGAAACAGAGCGGCATGACAAAGACAATGAAAGCGATCGCGTACATTTGGATTTTGTTGATTCGGGCACGCGACTGGCGCGAGGCGGCCTGGAAAGGCTCGGCAGTAACCGTTGGGGCGGGCTGGACTTCGGCGGACTGCGCCAGTCTCTCGAGGGCGGCGAGCCACTCGCGGGCGGCTTCGAGCGGGATGGAACTGACGAAGACTTTCCGCGAGCGGTGCAGGTGGAGCAGGACCTCCCCCGGCTGGAGTTCGAGGCTACGGAAGACTGCCCACTCGGCGCCGGTTGTCATCAGGGTTTGGACGGCCTGGACAGCCCGTTCGTCGGCCAGCCAGCCGCGCGTCCAGGCTTCATCCAGTGGATAAACAGCATAACCTTCCAGACCGGGCAGGGCCTCCAGCGGATGTTTGTTCAAGGCCCCGGCCACCCCGACCGGGATGGAGTCGCGGTGGAAAAACTGCGCGCGGGTCGTAACTCCGGTTTTCAGCCGCAGTTCAATGGTCGGGCCGCGATAGATGTAAACATCCGCCTCGCGCCCGGCAAGCTGACCCTGATAGTGGCGTCCGTTAAGCAGGTAACTGCTGCCGCGCAAGCCCAGAGGGGTGAAGATGGCGTCCAGGGCGCGGGCGCGCTGGTTGATGACGAAAAGCAGGATGCTGACCGGGATGACCAACAGAATCAGGAAGCCTACCAGCCCGACTCCCACCAGCACGATAGCGGCCAGGTTGCCATCCCCGCTGCGGGCCAGCGCGTCCATCCCTGGGATGACGATGCCAAAGAGGGCGAACAGGCAGACGCACATGACAGGGAGGCCAATCAGGGTGCTGAGGCAACCCAGCAACAAGCGGCGTTGGGCGAATTCGATGGATAAGCCGGTCAATTGGCGCATGTTTTTTTCTCCGTCGAGGGTGCAAAGTACTTTTCCAAATATTATGGCACAAATTGCAACATTCCGCCGCCATCGAAGTTCGAACCGCCACCGCCAATCCAGGCCGCGCCATACTGGTCAACATGCAAGGCAGAGATGTAGTTCGTCAACAGGCCGTCCTCAGTGGTGAGTCTTGTCCACTGGGTGAAATTATCCGAGTAAAGCAGTCCCTGATCGGTGCCAATCCAAACCCGGCCAGTGGGTGCCACTGCCAGGGTGGTCAGGCGCGCTTCGCTGAAACCGTCCTTCAGGAAATCAACCAGCACCTCCACTTTGGCGCCGTCATAGCGGGCGACACCGGTAAACGTGCCGATCACCAACGCCCCGCTGGAATCCACCGCCAGCGCGCGGATATATTTGTTCGGGATTTCTTTGCTATCCTTGCTAAAAACCACTTCAAGGGCATTTTTTTCATATTTGGCAAGACCTTCGTTCGTGCCAATCCAGACCCGGCCGTTGAGATCAGTCACCAGCGCTTGGATGTTGTCGCTGGGCAGGCCCTCGGCGGTGGTCAGTTTCAGCGCTTTGGAGCCGTCGGGGTTGAGAACCAGGATGCCCTTACTATCATCGCCAAACCAGGCGCGGCCCTGCGCATCGACAGTGACCGTATCGAAGGAATAAATATCCTTGAAAGCTGTCCAGGCACCGTTCTGGTAGCGGCTGGCGCTGCCATTGGTGAAAGCCACCCAGGCGGTTCCGCTTGTGCCCGAAAGGGCATCCGGCGTGAGGGCGAGGCCTTTGCCCCAATTGCCGCCCATTTCAGGGATTTCAGCCTGGCGGAAGGTGGTCCATTTTTCAGTGGGATTGGCCGGGTCGATGATCTGAATTCCAGCGTCGGTGCCAACCCATAATTTGCCATCCGGGGCTGAAGCAAACGAATCGACATAGTTGGAGGCAAGTTGGTCATCGGTTTTGAAGGCTTTGGCTGTGCCGTTCTCGAACAGGTAGACGCCTTTGTTTGTGCCATAAACCGGGGCGCCGGTTTCGGTCAGGGTCAAAGCGAAAATACCCTGTTGGTCCATTTCCTTGAAATCGACCTCGCAGGCGGCGGTTTTGGGGTTGAACTGGCAGAGGCGGCCAGTGCCCAGCGGCAGGGTGGTTGCCCAAACTTTGCCGTCGGCTGCAATTTCGATTTCGTTGACTTCACCCAGTTTCGCGGCGCTATCGGAGCCGAACAGAGTCCACTTGCCACCCTTGAAAGACTGGATACCACTCGAAGCGCCAACCCATAAAGTCCCGTCTTTGGCGAAGGCCAGAGAATAAGCGCGTTCATCGGGCATGCCATCGGCAGCGCTGTAGGTTTTGACCTTGCCGCCCGAGATTTGAGCAATCCCTTTGTAACCGCTGGCAATCCAAATATCTTTGCCGTTGACGGTGATGTCAGAGATAGATTCCCAGAGCAGGCCCTGATCTTTGGTGTAGCGCTGGAAATCGCCGGTTTTCAGTTCAAGCACGCCCAGGCCGTTATAGCCAATCAACAGGCGATTGTTCTTTTGGTCGCAGTACAAGCGGTCGATTTTGCTCGTTTCCACGCGGCTTTCAGCGGGGAAAACCAGTTTTTTCTCCCAAAGGCCAGTCGTTGGGTCGTAGACGCTGATGCCGGTCTGCGTCCCGACGATGATCCGCGGTTCCGGGATTTCGCAGTAGGCGAGAGAAGTTGCGCTGACGTGCCCCATGCCATTCAGCGGCGTGTAGCGCATGGGATAGCCGCTGTCCAGCCGCCAGGTGATCAGTCCGCCCAGAGTGGCGGCGTGGATGACGCCCTTGTAAACCACTAAATCGCGGACCACATTGGCGTTGGTGAAAGCGTACATGCCGGGAGCCAGCCCGGAAGTCTGCGGTGCAGGTGATTCGGCGGGCGCGGCGGGCTGTTCCGGCGCGGCAGGTTCTGGCGTGGCCGCCTGGTTCAGGCAACAGGCATCCGTCTCGACCGGCGTGGGCGCTGTCTTGGGTTTCGCGCCAAAGTTACAAGCCAGACTGGAGAGCAGCAGTGCGAGAACCGCGAGAAAGGGGATGAGCTTTTTCATAATAAGTCTCCTTGCGAAAATTTAAAATAGGATTACCCCCGCTTGCTCCTTGTATCCTTGGATCCGGTTTGATTAAGTTCTTGTTCTATTCGCTCTGTTTCCTGCTGGATGAAGGCAAACAGGGTTTCGAGGTTTGTAAATCCATGCCGCTCCCCACTCCCGGGGCTTTCGAGCATGGCGCGCCATCGAAGCGGGTTATCATCCGGTTCCAGCCACAGGCGCAAAAGATAAGAACGATAGGGGCTCGTTGTCATGTACCTTTTATAACAAATAAGCGTCAAAAAAACGTCAAAAAGTTTTGTTTCTCTGTATAATCAAAAGCATATGCTCACCCTTCACCTGCTCGGCGGATTCCAGGTTAAACTCGCGGAACAAGCCCTTGAGGGCTTTGCCACCGACAAGGCCCGCGCCTTGCTGGCTTACCTGGCTGTTGAGCGTGACCGTCCGCATCGCCGTGAGCGGCTCGCCAGCCTGCTCTGGCCTGACCTGGGTGACGAACGCGCCCGCCAGAGTCTGCGCCAGGCGCTTTCACACCTGAAACAAACCCTCGGTAGCAACGATTTTCTGCTGTCCACGCCCCAGGATGTGCAAATCCACCCGCAAGCCGAGGTCTGCACTGACGTGGGAGAAATCCAGGCCCTGGCCGCAGAATGTGAGCGGCATCGCCATCGCCGCGTGGGAGGCTGTCTGCCCTGCCTTCAACGCCAGCAAAGGTTGCTGGCGCGCTATCCTGGCGAGTTTCTGGCCGGTTTCCCTGCGCAAAACAGTGATTTATTTGAGGAATGGGTGACGCTTGTCCGTGAGAAATTGCATCTCCATGCCATGCAGGCGCTCTCAACGCTGGCCGACTATTACCAGCAGCGGGGCGAGGTTGCCCTGGCGCTGCACCATGCCCGCGAACAAATCCGACTGGAACCCTGGCGCGAGGAGTCCCATCGACAGGCCATGCGCCTGTTGGCCCTGAACGGCGAACGCAGCGCCGCGTTGGCCCAGTACGAAACCTGCTGCCGGGCGCTGGCAGCCGATTTGGATGTCGAGCCGTCTGCTGAAACCAAAACGCTTTACACCCTTGTCAAAAATGGGGCTCTGCCTGCCCCAAAACCGACTGCCATTCCTCCTGACCCTGCTACTGCATTTATTGGGCGGACGAAAGAGCAATCCGAATTGGCCGAATTGCTGGCTGATCCGAACTGCCGCCTCGTGACCCTGCTGGGCCCGGGTGGGATGGGCAAGACCCACCTGGCGCTCCAGGTGGCGCGTGGTCACGCGGGACTGTATGCAGATGGGATCTATTTCGTGCCCCTGGCTGGGATTGCCAGTTGCGCTGCCGGGCTGGCCGCCATTGCTGATGCCCTCGGATTGCCTCCCGCCGCAACAGAAGCTGAAGCGCGCCTGAATGAAGCCCTGCGCAAAAAGGAAATCTTGATTGTGTTGGATAACTTCGAGCATTTGATCGAAGGCTGCGAAGTTTTGGGAAACCTGCTTCAAAACGCGCCGCGCATAGAATTCCTGGTTACTTCCCGCGAACGCCTGCGCCTGCGCGAGGAGTGGGTCTATGACCTCGAGGGTCTCTCTTACCCGGCGGAAAAGGAAGAAGCTGAATATCTTGCCTTCGACGCGCTGGCCCTCTTTGAGCAGCGCGCCGCCCAGGTCGATCGCCGTTTCAGACTCACCCCGGCCTTGCTTGCCGATGCAACGAGGATTTGCCAACTGGTGGATGGTTTGCCCCTGGCCGTGGAACTGGCGGCCTCGGCAGTCGCCGAGCGATCCTGCGCTGAAATTGCCAGCGCCATCCGCCAGACCTTTGATGCCCTGGCCCCAACCCTGCGCAACTTTCCCGAGCGGCACCGCAGCCTGCGGGCGGTATTCGAGCACTCGTGGAATTTACTCGACCTTGACGAGCAGACCCGGCTGACAGAGCTCTCCGTTTTCATCGGAGGGTTCAGCGCTGAGGCGGCTTTGAGGGTGGCAGAAACATCGACGGCCCATCTGGCCGATCTCGCGGCAAAATCCTTGTTACGCCGTGACCTAAATGGACGCTACGCCCTGCATGAAACCATCCGCCAGTTTGCGGCTGAAAAATTGGAGCATGCCAGGGTGGCGCAGCAGCGCCATACAGCCTATTATGCCCGTTGGACGGCAGGTTTCGATGGAGCGGGTTCTGCCGAAGCGTTGGAGATGCTCTGGGTTGAGCGCGCCAACCTGCGATCGGCGTGGGAATGGTCGTTGGGAGAAAACGATAATTTAACGGCGAGTCTGTTGCCGGGTTTGTCACAGCTTTTCTCCCTGCGCGGGCCGCTTTCGGAAGGCGAATCCCTCTTCTGTAGGGCAATCGAGGCCCTTCGCCAGGATCTATCCAAAATAGATTTGACTGAAAAAATCAAACTTGAACTGGCCCGCATTTACAACGCCCAAACCCGTTACGCTGAATCCATTGCGCTGGCTCGCTCGGTGACGGGTTCGGCGCGGGCGCTGCTAACCGAGGGACAGGCGCTCAGCGCGCAGGGTGAAGGTGAAACGGCGCGGCCTGTCTTGGAAAAAGCGCTGGCGCTGGCGCGTGAGTTAGACGATAAACACATCGAGGCTGATTGCCTGCGGGAATTGGGCAATATTGCCAATCGCACGGCAGATTATGGTCTGGCCGTGCCCCTCTATCAACAGTCGCTGGCGCTGGCGCGCGAATTGGACGATAAACGCGGCGAAAGTGCCACGCTCAACAATTGGGCAACGGTCGAGTGGGATTTGGGCGAATTGGACGCGGCGTTAGCTCATTATCTGCAAGCGCTGGCGCTCTACCGTGAGTTGGGCAACCGCCTGGGCGAGGCCAGGGCGCTGAATAACCTTTCGAATGTGCTGGCCGACCAGGGTGATTTGGCCGGGTCTTTGGAGTACAGCCGTCAGGCGCTCGATATTCACCGCGAGATGGGCAACCCGCGCGGGCAGAGTGCGGCGCTCAACAACCTGGGGGCAACCTATTTCAGTCTGGGGCAATTTGATGCAGCGCGGAAAAGTTACCAGCAGGCCCTGGCATTTTTCCGCGAGAGTGGCAATCGCCAGGCTCAAGGGGAAACCCTGGCTAATTTGAGCCTGCTCGATTGTGTGCAGGGCAACTTGTCCAGCGGACGTGAGAACGGCCGGGTGGCGATTGCGCTGGCTGAGCAGGCCGCTGACAAGGTCAACCTGGCGAATGCCTGCTACTACCTGGGGCGGATTGAACTGGCAGATGGAAATTTCGAGGCGGCTGAGCTTACCCTCCAGCGCGCGCTCGATTTGCGCCGCGAAGTCCCGCATCTCGGACGGATTGCCGAAATCCAGGCCGAGTTGGCGCGTTTGGCCGGGGAGCGCGGCGACTTGCCCCTGGCGCAAACGCTGATTGAGCCGATTTTAGCGCTGATTGAAACCCCTGGCGCCCTGGATGGCACCGATGAGCCGGACCGGATCTATGCCCTGGTGGCGCAGATCCTGGCTGTCTGCGGTTCGCCGCGTGCCGAGATAGTTCGTCAGCAGGGGCTGGATTGGCTGCGAGAGCGGGCCGAAAAAATCAGCCAACCGGCTCTGCAAGCTTCCTTTAAGAAAGTACATTCGTTTTCCAGTAGCTTTGATATCACCACAGGAGCTGCACGGTGAAAGAAATCACTTTCATGTTGGTCATCGTTGCGTTGATTGGTTCGAGCCTGGCCTGCCGCAGATTGACAGGTGATTCATCGCAGGGGCAGTACGAATTGGTTTGCAGGGATTCACTTGCAGGCATGAACGCCCTGACTGCGAAACTCAAAATCCCGGAACATTTTAAACAGGAGAATCCTGTCAAACAGGGTGGGGAATTCGACCCCAACCGCTATTTCGAAGCCCTGACCCATCTGAAAATGCGCGAGGGTTTCACGCTCGACTACGCCTACTCGTACCAGGGGATTGGCGGCCAGCCGCTGCTCTATGCCCGGCCGGTCGATGAGAAGCCCTTCCAGACCGAGGCAGAGTTCAACGTTGCCAAACCCGAATCCTTTCTCTACGCTGTGCAGACCGATGACAGCCCCGAAGCTTACCTGCAGTTTTCCTTGCTGGCGCTGATGGGCTCACAGTTTTACCTGTATTGGCATGCCGGTTATAACGACAGCCAGGTTTTGTGCGGCCTCAGCGATATCGAACGGATTATTAGCGAGAATGCCCGGTTTGATTTTGGGGCAAAGTTGACCCCGATGCAAAAGCTGAAAGCGCGTGGCATTTCACAGCCAGGACCGCTGGTGACGATCAACGATGACCGGGTAACGGTCAGCATGCTGACTTTCACAAATTGGGGCGGTTTCATTCAGCGCACATATACGCTCAAGCGCGCATTTCCGCATACCATCCTGGAGGTGCAGAATGAGACGCTTGTGGAATATAACTGTGGCGTGATGTTCTGAAATTTGACTGGTTTTAACATAAGAAGAACTCCGCGCTCGAAAGGCGCGGAGTTCTGGGGGCTGGCGTTGGCGAAGGTTGAGTAGGGCGAGTATCGAATCCCATTTTTACTTGACGACCAGTGACCGGGATCCTTTCTTGAAGAGTAGTTTGTAAATATCCCTGACCACTTCTATCCCGCCGACAATGACAGCGATGATTAGGGCAAAAGTCGCAACCTGGGTGAGCAGGTTGACCAGGATGGCCGCGGCAGAAGCCTCCATTGAGACTTCGGTCAAATCTGCGGCGGTCAGGGCCAAGATCGAGGGACCTTGCAGCAGGAGGTAGGCGATCACAACCCCGGCAATTTTCAGGCCGATATTGAACCAGCGCGTGGGTGCTGTCCAGCGTCTCTGGCGCAGGAGCATGACTTGCAAGCCGATGCCCAAAACCCAGGTCAGATTCAGCCAGGGCAACATGCGGAAGAAAGCCTCCGAGAGAATCGGGACAGAAGTCCACTGCCCGTTTGCCAGGAAACCGATTCCGAGCACCTGGGGATAGAGATTGAAGATCAACAAACTGAGCAGCGTAAAAGCGATCGCGATGACCGGTTCCCATCCGCGGACCTCGTCCGGTTCCGGTTCCTTGGTCAATTCGGCGGGATCCCAGCCTTCACTCAATTCGTTTTCATATTCCGACCGTGGCAGCACCCGCTCAAGGATCGCAAAGATCAACACGATGTTTCCAAAGGCTGAGATGATCCCGCCCGCATACTCCAGCGCCGATTTTGCGAACTGCGCCCCGAAGGCTTGCAGGCCCATCCCGTTCATCCCGAAACGCACCCCGAAGCCAACGATGGCCAGCACCGTCAGCACTGTCCCGACAATTTTGAGCACCAGCCAAAAAATGGGGAGCAGCTTCGGCCCGATCAGGTACTGCTCCGGCAGGTAAGTGGCGGCCACTTTATCGGGCGCACCATATCCCTTGAGCAGTTCCCTGACCATTTCGTCATCGGCAGGGCGGCCGGCCGTGGTGGAGCGTTCTTCGAGCATATCTTCCAGCGTTGAGCGGATTTCAGCTTCGATGTCAGCGCGTGCTTTGCGCGGCAGGCGCTTTCCAATTTCAGAGACATAACGTTCGATGAGATTCATTTTTTGCCTTCCTTCTTTTGTTTCATTTTCGGTTTATCTGTTGCCAACATTTTTTCCAACATGGACACAATTTTCGTCCATTCTTCCTTTAGTCCGGGGAGCAGCTCTCTCCCGGCTGCGCTGATTACGTAGTACCGGCGGGGGCGGGACTCTTCGAGTTTCCAGACCGATTCGAGCAGCCCCTGGCTTTCCAGCCGCCGCAGCAGCGGGTAAAGCGTGCCCTGGTCGAGTTCCAACCCCTGGTCTGCAAGCCGTTTCAGCAGGGAATAGCCATATTGCTCTTCACCCAGCTGGTTGAGCACGGCCAGGACGATCACCCCGCGCCTCAGTTCGAGGGTTGTGTTTTGCAATAATTCTTTATCCATAGGTTTCTCCTGGTACCGCATTATACTGTGCGCTATACAGTATGTCAAGTAAATTAGTATTGTGAAATTGGCAAGCCTAATGTTTGAATGGGAATAGCTGCCAGATTACCTTCTTGATTTTTCAAATTACGGATTATGTCAGTTTGATTATTGACAAAAAAAATCATATCAGTTATTATAATGCCGTTATCGATAACGGTAACGATAACATAATCTGTGTGCGGTTTTGGCAATCTACCCATTTGCTCACCGTTGACCGCCCGCCCCATTCAACCCAAGTAAGGAAAGGAAAAGAGAAAAATGAAGAAAAGCCTGATGATCGTTGTTTCTGTGCTTCTGGTGCTCTCTGTCTTCCTGAGCGCTTGTGGCACCCCCGCCACCCAAGCTCCGGCTGCCCCGGCTGCCGACGCCAAGATTGTTGGCATTTCGATGCCGACCAAGACTTCGACCCGCTGGATTTCTGACGGCGAGAGCATGGTCAAATCCTTCGAAGCGCTGGGTTACAAAACCGACCTGCAATTTGCTGATAACGACATCAATAATCAGCTTTCCCAGATCGAAAACATGGTCACCAAGGGCGCGAACGTACTTGTCATCGCCGCCATTGATGGCTCGACCATGTCCGATGTGCTCCAGAAGGCTCATGATGCCGGTGTGCTGGTCATTTCCTATGACCGCCTGATCACCAAGACCCCCAATGTCGATTACTACGCCACCTTCGATAACTTTGGTGTCGGCGTTATCCAGGGCACCCAGCTTGTGGAAGGTCTCGGCCTGAAAGATGGCAAGAAGGGCCCCTTCAATGTCGAACTGTTCGGCGGTTCCCCCGATGACACCAACGCTGGCTACTTCTACAACGGCGCCATGTCTGTCATTCAGCCCTATATTGACAGCGGCGATATTGTCATCGTCAGCGGCCAAATGGGCATGGACAAAGTCGGCACCCTGCGCTGGCTGGCTGCGACTGCCCAGGCCCGCATGGACAACCTGCTGAGCGCATACTACACCGACAAGAAGGTCGATGGCGTGCTCTCCCCCTATGACGGCTTAAGCATTGGGATCCTCTCCTCCCTGAAGGGCGTTGGTTACTGCACTGCTACCCAAGCTTGCCCGGTTGTGACCGGCCAGGATGCCGAAGTTGCTTCCGTCAAGTCGATCATTGCTGGTGAACAACGCTACACCGTCTTCAAGGACACCCGCCTGCTGGCTGCCCAGACCGCCAAGATGGTGGATCAGGCTCTCAAGGGTCAGGCCGTTGATGTCAATGACACTAAGACCTACGACAACGGTGTCAAGGTTGTGCCTTCCTACCTGCTGACCCCGATTAGCATTGATGTCAACAACTACCAGAAAGAACTGGTTGAGACTGGCTATATTAAGGCTGACGAACTGGGTGTTGTACCTGCCGCGCCTGCTGCCCCTGCCGGTGACAAAATCGTTGGCATTTCGATGCCGACCAAGACTTCGACCCGCTGGATTTCTGACGGCGAGAGCATGGTCAAATCCTTCGAAGCGCTGGGTTACAAAACCGACCTGCAGTTTGCTGATAATGATATCCAGAATCAGCTTTCCCAGATCGAAAACATGGTCACCAAGGGTGCGAATGTGCTTGTCATTGCCGCCATTGATGGCTCGACCCTGTCTGATGTGCTCCAGAAGGCTCATGATGCCGGTGTGCTGGTCGTTTCCTACGACCGCCTGATCACCAAGACCCCCAATGTCGATTACTACGCCACCTTCGATAACTTTGGTGTCGGCGTTATCCAGGGCACCCAGCTTGTGGAAGGTCTCGGCCTGAAAGATGGCAAGAAGGGCCCCTTTAATGTCGAACTGTTCGGCGGTTCCCCTGATGACACCAATGCCTTCTATTTCTATGATGGCGCCATGTCTGTCATCCAGCCCTATATTGACAGCGGCGATATTGTCATCGTCAGCGGCCAAATGGGCATGGACAAAGTCGGCACCCTGCGCTGGCTGGCTGCGACTGCCCAGGCCCGCATGGACAACCTGCTGAGCGCATACTACACCGACAAGAAGGTCGATGGCGTGCTCTCCCCCTATGACGGCTTAAGCATTGGGATCCTCTCCTCCCTGAAGGGCGTTGGTTACTGCACTGCTACCCAACCCTGCCCGGTTGTGACCGGCCAGGATGCCGAAGTTGCTTCCGTCAAGTCGATCATCGCTGGCGAACAGAGCTATACCGTCTTCAAGGACACCCGCTCTTTGGCCGCCCAGACCGCCAAGATGGTGGATCAGGCTCTCAAGGGTGAGACCGTTGAGATCAATAACACCACCACCTACGACAACGGCGTCAAAATTGTGCCTTCCTACCTGCTGATCCCGATTAGCATTGATGTCAACAACTATCAGAAAGAATTGGTAGATAGTGGTTATATCAAGGCTGAAGATCTGAAGTAAGTAGTTTTGTTTCAAAATGTGTGGGGACGTTAGTCCCCACACATTTTCTTGCCTATCATCAAAAATTTATCTGAGTTGATCAAACCGTTTTCTCATTTGTTTGGAAGCTGACGAGATTGCAATTATTTTCTGACCGAAATTATTAGTTTTAGATTAGAATCAAAATATACAGATTATTAGAATTTCACTCTACACAAACCAAGGACGAAAAGACTATGTCTGATGTTATTTTGGAAATGCGCAACATCACAAAGACATTTCCTGGCGTTAAGGCACTTGATAACGTGAACTTTAGTGTCAGTCAGGGTGAAATCCACGCACTTGTGGGTGAAAACGGAGCCGGAAAATCGACTTTGATGAATGTCTTGAGCGGCGTCTATCCGTATGGTTCATATAGTGGGGAAATCTATTTTCAAGGCAAGGAATGCCGGTTTCAAGATATTCATCATTCTGAAGAAGTTGGCTTGGTCATCATCCATCAGGAACTTGCGCTGGTTCCTTTTCTTTCCATCGCCGAGAACTTGTTCCTCGGTAACGAGCGCGCCAAAAATGGCGTCATCGATTGGAATGAAACGAATTCCAAAACCAAAGAATTGTTGGACAAAGTGGGTCTGCATGAGTTGCCGAATACACTGATCACAGACATAGGCGTGGGCAAACAGCAGTTGGTTGAAATTGCCAAAGCCTTGGCAAAAAAGGTCAAGCTGCTTATTTTGGATGAACCCACCGCCTCCCTCAATGAAGATGACAGCGAAAAACTGCTTGGTTTGTTGCTTCAATTCAAAGAGCACGGTATTTCCTCGATTTTGATCTCTCATAAATTAAGCGAAGTCAACAAAGTAGCTGATTCCATCACGATTCTTCGGGATGGCGCCACAATTGAAACTTTGGATTGCCGAAAAGATAAGATTACTGAAGATCGGATCATTCGTGGCATGGTGGGACGCGATCTGACCCATCGTTTTCCGCCACGCGATTCGAAAATTGGAGAAACTATCTTCGAATTACGCGATTGGAATGTTTATCATCCCCTTCACGAGGACCGCAAAGTTAGCACAGATATAAATATCTCTGTCCGTAAAGGTGAAGTCGTCGGGCTTGCGGGATTAATGGGGGCTGGAAGAACTGAATTAGCGATGAGCATTTTCGGCCGCGCCTATGGTACGCGGATTAGCGGGACGGCCTATAAAGATGGGAAAGAAGTGGATATCAGCACCATCGATAAAGCCATTTCCAACGGAATCGCTTACGCCACTGAAGACCGCAAATCCTATGGATTGGTGCTGATCCAGGAAATCAAAGATAACATCACCCTGGCAAACCTGGAGGCAATTTCAGATGGCGGGGTTGTCATTAATGAACCCAAAGAAATGACAGTCACCAGCGAATACCGGGAGAAGCTCAATATTAGGTGTTCCAGTATTCGACAACTGGCAGTTAATCTTTCCGGTGGCAATCAACAAAAAGTTGTCTTGAGCAAATGGTTATTTGCAAGCCCGGAAATCTTGATTTTGGACGAACCTACGCGCGGCATCGATGTTGGCGCAAAATATGAAATCTATACCATTATTAACCGTTTGGCAGGTGAAGGCAAGGGGATCATCTTGATCTCTTCGGAGCTGCCCGAGATTTTAGGTGTTTGTGATCGGATTTACGTGATGCGCGAGGGCAAAATTGTCGGCGAAATGCCGGCCAGCGAAGCATCCCAGGAAACCGTAATGAAATATATTATGACAGAACAAGAGGTGGTGGCATAATGAAAACCTTGGCAACTCTTTTCAAAAACAATGTTCGCGAATATGGCATGTTGATCGCCCTCATCGTGGTCATGCTCTTCTTCCAGTTTCAAACAAACGGCATCCTGTTTAAGCCAGTTAATATCACCAACCTGGTTCTACAGAACAGTTACGTCATTACCATGGCGCTGGGGATGTTGTTAATTATTGTCGCTGGCTGGATTGATCTGTCGGTGGGCTCGGTTGTCGCCGTGATTGGCGCACTCGCGGGCGTACTGATTGTCAGATATCATGTCGATTGGAGGTTGACCGTTGCGCTTTGCTTGCTGGTCGGCGCAGCGATTGGGGCTTTTCAGGGCTATTGGGTCGCGTATTTGAAAATCCCGGCCTTCATTGTTACCCTGGCAGGCATGTTGATCTTTCGAGGATTAACTTTTGTGCTGCTTCAGGGTGAGTCGGTCGGACCTTTTCCAAAGGGGTTTCAAAGCATAAGTTCCGGTTTTATTCCAGATATTTTTAATGGCAGTTGGGGCGGCAAACCATTCCATATTACTACTATCCTGATTGGAGTGTTACTTTCAGCAGTATTAATATTCATAGATTTGCGTGCCAGGAAAAACCAGCAAAAATATGGCTTTGAAGTCACCCCATTCTATTTTTTCATCGTTAAAAATCTTGTGATTACTGGGGCGGTCATGGGCTTTTGTTATTTGATGGCTTCCTACAAAGGCCTTCCAAATGTGCTCATTCTCCTATTTGTATTGATTACAGGTTATGCTTTCGTCACCAGTCAAACAACCATCGGTCGCCGCATTTATGCCATGGGTGGTAATGAAAAAGCTGCCAGGCTTTCGGGTGTCAATACGCCGCGTTTGTTGTTTACTACGTTTGTCAATATGGGCGTTCTCGCCGCCCTGGCGGGTTTGATCGTTGCGGCTCGTTTAAATAGCTCCACACCCAATGCTGGTGACGGTATGGAATTGGATGTAATCGCTGCTTGTTTCATCGGCGGCGCCTCGGCTAGCGGCGGGATTGGGACAGTGATTGGCGCAGTGGTTGGTGCTTTTATGATTGGCGTCTTGAACAATGGCATGTCGATTGTTGGGCTCGGGATCGATTGGCAGAAGGTGGTCAAAGGGCTGGTGCTCCTGGCTGCCGTGTTATTCGATGTGTATAACAAGAAGAAAAGCTAAACTTACTAAACTTAATCAATTTCCTCCTTTTCCTTGTGAGCAAGCCAAGTCATTGGCTTGCTCACTCTATTTTTAAGCTTTCATTGGCAAAAAGCGGGCGGCAGTCGCTTTGAAGCAGAGAGAATGAAGATCCATGCAAAAAGCCCGGATTGGGGCTGAGGGGCTGTCACTTTATTTCTGGTGATCTCAAATCAAAAATGCTCCCGGAAATTTCCGGGAGCATTTTTGATTCAGGTTTTGCTTATGGCGTGGAATCGCGTAGCAATAATTCAGTTTGCAGGGTAAACGTGTTTCCGGAGAACCTCAAATCAGTTCCTTCGATTTGAGCCAGCAAGGTTTTGACTGCCAGGATACCCAGTTCACGCAAAGGATGAGTCACGGTCGTGAGACTGGGGCTAAAATGGGCTGATTCTACCAGGTTGTCAAAGCCAATCACAGCCAGTTGCTCTGGGACCGCAATTTTGTGCGCGTGCGCGTAATGTAACACGCCCAACGCCATCTGGTCATTGCTGACGAAGACTGCATCCAGATCGGGATAATTTTGGATTAGCTCTGCGAAAGCCGATTCTCCGCTGGCAGACGACCAGTTGCCTTGTGCCCATTGCCGGTCAGAAACGGCCACCCCGGAATTTTTAAGCGCCTCTTCCCAGCCTTGTTTGCGCTGACGGGCTTCCAGCCATTCCAAGGGGCCAGCGATCAGCCCAATTTTGCGCCGTCCAACCGAAAATAAATACTCCACCGCTTTGCGCGCGCCACCCTGATTATCGATGTTAAGGGTCGTGTAATTGGGGTTGGCCTGGCACTTTAAAAAGATAATCGGTGGACAAAAAGAAGGTAATTGCGCCTGGGCAATCTTTACGTTTTCATTGAGTTCTGAGGCGGCAAAGATGATCCCCTCCACCTGGTGCGAAATCAGCGATTCGATTACGGGAACGATATTGGGAGTGTCGAAGCGCGGCAGCTCTTTGAGCAGCAGGGCATAGTTGGAGGCTTCGCACTGTTCGGTGATGCCGTTCAGGGTTAATGAAACCCCCACATACCGCAACCCGGCGGTGATGAAACCCAATGTATAACTGCGCTGCTGGACCAGGCTGCGCGCCAGGGCGCTGGGTTGATAGCCCATCTCGGCAATCGCTTTTTCCACGGCTGCGCGCGTTCTGGGTGAGACATCGGGGCGCTTGTTAATCACGCGCGAAACGGTCTGTGTGGAGACCTCGCACATGCTGGCGATGTCCTTGATGGTAGCTTTCTGTAAAGGTTGTCTGCTCATATTGGCCGCCTGGAAATTAAATTCACTCTTGTATTTTCTATTATACCTTTGTTATAATGAATTGTGAACGATAACGGGAACGCTAACGACAATCTCTTTGTGAAAATAATGCAGAAATTATGAAGATTTTACGCCTGCACGGTCCTCATGATCTACGGTTGCATGATGATAAGGAACCGGTTCCTGCGCCGGGCCAGCAATTGCTGAAGGTGACTTCGGTTGGGATTTGTGGCTCGGACCTGCACTGGTTTTCGGAGCAAGGCATTGGCGATGCCCGCCTGGTCAGCCCGCTGGTGCTTGGACATGAGTTTTCTGCTGTCATCGATGGAGGTGCGTGTAACGGGCAAAGAGTCGCCGTGGATCCGGCCATCTCGTGCGGGGTCTGTGAGCCTTGTCAGAAGGGATATCCCAACTTGTGCTCCAAGGTCATTTTTGCCGGGCACGGTGGGACGGATGGCGCCCTGCGCGAGTTCATGACCTGGGATATCACTTGTCTGCACCAACTGCCTGAGGGTTTGACGGATGAGGATGGAGCCATGTTGGAACCGCTCGGCGTGGCGATCCACGCGGTCGACCTGGCGCACCTCAAAACGGGAATGACTGTCGGGGTCTTTGGCTGCGGCCCGATTGGGCTGCTGATTATCCAGCTGGCGCGGCTTTCGGGCGCGGCGAGAATTATCGCAACGGATAAGCTGCCGCACCGGGTGGAAGCGGCCAAAGCTCTGGGAGCTCAGCACGTCTTTTTAACGGATGGCGGCCCGTCGGGGCTCACCTGTACTTGCAGTACTGGCGCAGGCAGGACAGAGCCGGAGGTGAGTCAAATCCTGGCGGCGAACGGGAAACGAGGCGTCGATGTGGCTTTCGAAGTGGCCGGGGAGCAGGGAGCGGTCGAAGATGCCGTTGCCGCTGTGGTTCCCGGTGGAAAAGTCATCCTGGCGGGCATCCCGGCAGATGACCGGATTTCCCTCCCGGCGGGCATGGTGCGCCGCAAGGGGCTGACCCTGAAGCTGGTGCGACGGATGAAGCATACCTATCCGCGTGCGATCGATCTGGTTTCGCGGGGGTTGGTGGATGTGCGTTCGCTGGTGACCCATCGTTTTCCATTGGAACAGGCGGCTGAAGCCTTTGCGGTGGCGGAGCGAAGAGAAGGATTGAAAATTATTGTGACCGTGAACCGTGGACGGTAGACCGTCCATTGTTGATGGTCTACCGTCTGAATCTCAAGGAGGCATTATGGCGAAATATGCGCTTGGCGTCGAGTTCGGTTCGACTCGCATCAAGGCGGTGTTGATCGGCGAGGATCATCAGCCGGTCGCATCGGGAAGCTATGAATGGGAAAACCGCTACGAAAACGGTCTCTGGACCTATAGTCTCGAAGAAGTTTGGGCGGGCTTGCAGGAAAGTTATCGCAAGCTTAGCGCCGAGTTTTTGGAGAAGTATCAGACCCCGCTCCAGAGCATTGGCGCCATTGGTTTCAGCGCCATGATGCACGGCTACATGGCCTTTGACAAGGACGGGAATCAACTTGTCCCGTTTCGGACATGGCGAAATACCATCACCGGGCAGGCCTCAGAGCAACTCACGGAATTGTTCCAATTCAACATTCCCCAACGTTGGAGCATTGCACATCTGTACCAGGCAATCTTAAATAAGGAATCCCATGTTCAGCAGATCAACCACCTGACCACGCTGGCAGGCTATGTCCATTGGAAACTGACCGGGCAAAAGGTGCTGGGTGTGGGCGAAGCCTCGGGCATGTTCCCGATCGATAGTCAGACCAACGATTACGATGTACACAAGCTCGCGCAGTTCAACGAACTACTCAAAGCCGAAAACATCTCATGGAAGCTCCAGGAGATCCTGCCCAAGGTCCTTGCAGCTGGGGAGGCTGCGGGCATTCTGACCGAAGCTGGCGCCAAGCTGCTTGACCCCACAGGACAACTACAGGCGGGTCTTCCGCTCTGCCCGCCCGAGGGTGACGCAGGCACAGGCATGGTCGCGACCAACAGTGTTGCCGAACGGACCGGAAATGTTTCCGCAGGTACATCCGTCTTTGCCATGATCGTGTTGGAAAAGGCTCTCTCGAAGCTCTATCCCGAGATCGACATGGTGACGACACCCACCGGTAAACCTGTGGCGATGGTGCACAGCAATAACTGCACCTCCGATCTGAATGCCTGGGTGGGTCTCTTTCAGGAATTCGCCGAGGCGCTGGGTGTCGAGCTCAGCCAATCCAGACTGTTTGAAATGCTCTATCAAAAGGCTCTCACGGGCGATGCGGATGCCGGTGGACTGCTGGCCTACAGTTATCTTTCGGGCGAGCACATCACACACCTTGAAGAAGGGCGTCCGCTGTTTGTCCGAACACCTGAAAGCCGGTTCACGCTGGCGAACTTTATGCGTGTGAATCTGTTCTCGTCGCTCGGCGCATTGAAGATTGGGTTGGACATCCTTTTTGAACAGGAAAAAGTGCAGATCGACCAGATTCTGGGTCATGGCGGGTTCTTCAAAACCAGGGAAGTGGGTCAAAAGATGATGGCAGCAGCGATGAATGTCCCCGTATCCGTGATGGAGACCGCCGGTGAAGGCGGCGCCTGGGGGATTGCCTTGCTGGCTTCTTATCTGCTGAATAAGGCAGCCAATGAACCCCTGGAAGCCTATCTTACCAACCAGGTCTTTGCAGCGGAAAAAGGCACGACCATCGCGCCCGATCCGGCGGATGTGGCGGGTTTTGCGGCCTTCATGGAACGCTACAAAAAGGGACTGGTCATCGAACGAGCCGCTGTGGATGGGCTGAGGTAAATATGTTAGAAGGATTAAAAGAACAGGTCTTTCGGGCCAACCTGCTGCTTCCCAAGCACGGCCTGGTCACCTTCACCTGGGGCAATGTCTCGGGTATTGACCGGGAACAGGGGCTGATGGTCATCAAACCCTCGGGTCTTTCCTACGAGGCCATGCAGGCCGAGGACATGGTAGTGGTGGAGGTGAAAACAGGAAAGGTCGTGGCTGGGAAGTTAAAACCTTCTTCCGATACGCCAACGCACCTTGAACTATATAAAGCCTTTCCCAATATTGGCGGCGTTGTCCATACCCACAGCCGTTGGGCAACGAGCTTTGCACAGGCAGGCCGCGGTATTCTGGCGCTTGGCACAACGCATGGCGATTATTTCTATGGCGAGATTCCCTGCACTCGCAAGATGACCACGGGCGAGATCCAGGGCGATTACGAGAAGGAAACCGGGTTGGTCATCAAAGGGACCTTTCAGGGCAAGGATCCGGATGCCATCCCCGCGGTTCTTGTTTACAGTCACGGCCCATTTGCCTGGGGCACGGATCCGATGGATGCCGTCCATAATGCCGTGGTGTTGGAGGAGATCGCGTTCATGAATTTCCACACCTTGCTGCTTGAGCCGGGCATTCCGCCCATGCAGCCGGAATTGTTGGATAAACATTATCTGAGAAAGCACGGCGCAAATGCCTATTATGGGCAGACAAAAAAATCGTAAAAAGGAGAAGCACTCATGATTGATCTAAAGCAAAACGAAATTTGGTTTGTCACCGGCAGCCAGCATCTCTATGGCCCGAAGACGCTGGAGCAGGTCGCTGAGCATTCGCGCGAGATGGCCGCCTTCCTGGGCGCCTCGGCGCAAATCCCGGTGCAGGTGGTTTTCAAGCCAGTTCTGACCACGCCGGAAGCTATCCGCGACCTGTGCCTGGAAGCTAATTCCGCAAAAAATTGTATCGGGTTGATCACCTGGATGCACACCTTTTCGCCCGCCAAGATGTGGATTGCCGGGCTGACCCTGCTCAATAAGCCTTTCCTGCACCTGCACACACAGTACAACCGCGAAATCCCCTGGTCCGAGATTGACATGAATTTCATGAACCTGAACCAGGCCGCGCATGGCGACCGCGAGTTTGGTTTCATCGGCAGCCGCCTGCGCCTGAACCGGAAAGTTGTTGTTGGTTTCTGGCAGGATGCGGATGTCCAGGCCAGCATCGGCGTCTGGGCGCGCGCTGCCAGCGCCTGGGCTGATTCTCGGGGTGGCAAGGTGGCCCGTTTTGGCGATAACATGCGCGATGTGGCCGTTACCGAAGGCGACAAGGTTGAGGCGCAGATTAAGCTCGGGTATGATGTCTATGGCTACGGGGTGGGGGACCTGGTCAAGGTGGTCAACCAGGCCAGCGACGCAGAAATTGACAAACTTGTCCAGCAATATCTCGATGAGTATGAGGTCGCTCCGGCCCTGAAGCCCGGCGGTGAGCGCAACACCTCCCTGCGTGAAGGCGCGCGGATCGAGATTGGGATGCGTAACTTCCTTGAAGCCGGGAACTTCAAGGCCTTTACGACCACCTTCGAAGACCTGCACGGGTTGGCGCAGCTCCCAGGGATGGCCGTCCAGCGTTTGATGCGCGATGGTTACGGCTTCGGCGCGGAAGGCGACTGGAAAACGTCGGCGCTGGTGCGTGCCATGAAGGTCATGGGCGCAGGTTTGAAGGGCGGCGTCAGTTTCATGGAAGATTACACTTATCACTTCAGCGCTTCGGGCGATAAAGTGCTGGGCGCGCACATGCTCGAAATTTGCGAGTCGATTGCTTCGAACAAGCCCAAGCTGGAGATTTTGCCGCTTTCGATTGGCGGCAAGGCCGACCCGGTGCGCCTGATCTTTGACTCGAATACTGGCCCGGCGATTGGCGCTTCGATCATGGATCTGGGCCAGCGCTTCCGGATGGTTGCCAACGTGGTGGATGTTGTCCCAACTGACCAGCCGCTGCCGAAACTGCCCGTGGCGCGCGCCCTCTGGCTGCCGCGTCCCAACCTCAAGGTGGCCGCTGCGGCCTGGATTTACGCGGGCGGGGCGCACCACACCAGCTTCAGCTATTCCGTCACCGCCGAACACTTGCGCGACTTCGCCGAAATGGCGGGGATCGAGTTCCTGCTGATCGACGAAAAAACCAACGTGGAGGAGTTCAAGGAAAAACTGCGCTGGAACGATTTGTATTACCACCTTTCAAGAGGCCTATAACCAGGACATTCTCCTTCTCTCCTTTTACCGCAATCTCCTCTGCCTGGCAGGGGAGATTGCAACTTATAATGGTGGCATGTTTTGTAGGGGCACGGCGGAGGACAGGCGGATCGTCTTGAAAGGCAAAATCCGCCGTACCCCTACCTGTTCAATTCGGAGGAAAAAACCATGCAATATCGTGAACTTGGACGGACCGGTTGGAAAGTTTCAACCATCTCTTTTGGGGCCTGGGCAATTGGCGGCTCGTGGGGCAACGTGGACGACAAGGATTCACTGGCGGCCCTGCACCGCGCGATCGATCTGGGCGTTAATTTTGTCGACACGGCTGATGTCTATGGCGATGGCCGCTCGGAACGATTGGTAGCCCAGCTCCGCAAGGAGCGCAAAGAAACCATCTACGTGGCAACCAAGGCCGGGCGGCGGCTGGATCCGCACGTGGCGGGCGGCTATAACCGCGCCAACCTGACCGCTTTTGTCGAGCGCAGCTTGAAAAATCTCGACACCGAAGCCATCGACCTGCTGCAATTGCATTGCCCACCGACCGAGGTTTATTACATGCCCGAAACTTTCGGCGTGCTCGATGACCTGGTCAAGGCTGGCAAGCTGCGCTATTATGGCGTCAGCGTGGAAAAAGTGGAAGAAGCCCTCAAGGCGATTGAGTATCCCAATGTCCAGACAGTGCAGATCATTTTCAACATCTTTCGCCAGCGCCCGGCTGAACTCTTTTTCCCTGAAGCTTTGCGCCGTAAAGTCGGCATCCTGGCGCGTGTGCCGCTGGCCAGCGGAATGCTGACCGGCAAGCTGACGGCCAAATCGATTTTTGAGGCCGATGACCACCGTGCTTTCAACCGGCATGGCGAGGCTTTCGATCGCGGCGAGACTTTCTCAGGCGTGGATTATGAAACGGGTTTGCGGGCTGTGGAAAAGCTGCGTCAGCTCGTCCCGGCGGGTTGGAAACTCTCGCAATTTGCCCTGCGCTGGATTTTGATGTTTGAAGCCGTCACCTGCGCCATTCCCGGTGCGAAAAACCCGGCCCAGGCCGAGGGCAACGTTAGCGCGGCAGATTTACCCGCGCTGGAGGCTGCCACCATGGAAAAAGTCCGCGCTATTTATGAGGATGACATCCGTGAATTGGTACAGCATTACTGGTAAACTTGCTTTCGGAGGGTGTGTCGCAGCATGTTTATGGGAGTTTTTTCTCTAATGAGAATCTCGTTTAGGGGATTTCTCCTAAAAATCTGGCGCGACGCACTCTTCCCATCAGGAAAGGAATTGATATGAATCGAAAACCGTTAAATTGGGGTCTTCTCTCCACCGCCAACATTAACCGTGCGCTAATCAAACCCCTGCGTGTCTCGCCTCGCAACTGTCTCGCCGCTGTTGCCAGCCGCTCCCAGGCCTCGGCGGAGGCCTACGCCAAAGAGTGGAAGATCCCCCGAGCCTTTGGTTCGTATGAGTCGCTGCTGGCCGACCCGGAGATCGACGTGGTTTACAACTCGCTGCCCAACCACCTCCATGCCGAATGGACGATTAACGCCCTCGAGGCGGGTAAACATGTCCTGTGCGAAAAGCCGCTTGCCCTGCTGCCCGCCGAAGTGGATGCGATGGAAGCTGCGGCCATCAAAAACGGCAAGCTGGTGGCTGAAGCCTTTATGTACCGTCACCACCCACAGACGCTCAAGGTCAAGGAACTTGTCGAAAGCGGCGCGATTGGGAAACTACAACTGGTGCGCGGCTCGTTTACTTTCAAGATGACCACAGAGGTCAACATTCGCCTGGTTCCAGAAATGGGCGGAGGCTCGATCTGGGATGTGGGCTGCTACCCGATCAGCTATGCCCGTTTTATCGTTGGGACCGAACCGCTGGAAGTTTTCGGACAGCAGGTGACGGGCAGCACCGGGATCGACGATTCGTTTTTCGGACAGATGCGCTTCCCCGGCGGGGTCTACGCCCAGTTCGATAGCGGTTTCCGCACCCCTTTCCGCACTCACCTGGAAATTGTCGGTTCCGAAGGGACGCTTACCCTCCCTGCGCCGTTCAAACCCGGTTTGGACGAAAAAATCAAGTTGCAGCGTTCAGGCAAAATGGAGACCATCAAAATTCCGAAGCAGGAGTTGTATCTTGGCGAGGTCGAAGACCTGGCCGATGCGATCCTGCTCGGCAAAGCGCCGCGTGTCAGCCTGGCTGACAGCCGAGCCAATGTGGCGGCGATTGCGGCCCTGCTCGAATCAGCCAAAATCGGCCAGCCGGTGACCTTATAGGTTTTTGAATGCAGAAAACTCCCATCTTTCTGTTTGCCGGTGATATTTTGGCAATCGCTGTTGTCACCGTGATTGGTTTTGCCACGCATGGCGAAGCGGGCATTGCCCTCGTACCGCGCATGTTGACCACCTTTGTCCCCCTGATCATTGGCTGGTTCCTGGTCGCGCCGTTTCTGGGACTTTTCAACCCGGAAATTGTCTCAAAACCTCGTCAGCTGTGGCGACCGGTTTTGGCGATGATCTTGGCCGGGCCACTGGCGGCTTTGCTGCGCGCGCTATGGCTCAATACAGTCGTCATCCCGATCTTTGGATTGGTCTTGAGCGGCTCGGCCGGACTGGGGATGTTGGCCTGGCGGGCGATTTCAAGCCGCCTCCCTCCAGACCGTCTTAAAAATTAGAGCACGCCCGCCAAAAATACTGCTTCTGGCACAAATATCCAAATTTTTCAGAACGATAAGACGGCTTTTTTAGATCGATCAGCCCGGAAAATTGCGCAGCACAAGTAAAGCCCGCGCGGCTAAACTGAACACTGAACACTGGCAACTGAAAACCGAAAACTGATACAATATCCCCATGGACGAACTTGCTCTGATTCATGATGCCCAGCATGGTGACCTGGACGCCTTTAACCGTCTTGTGCTGGCCTACCAGGATGCGCTCTATAACACTGCCCTGCGCATCCTTGGGGATGATTCCCTGGCTGCCGATGCCACGCAGGAAGCCTTCATTTCCGCCTTTCGCGGCCTGAACGGCTATCGCGGCGGTTCCTTCAAGGCCTGGCTGCTGCGCACCGTCACCAATGCCTGCTACGACGAATTGCGCCGCCAGAAACGCCGTCCCAGCGTGCCGCTCGAACCCTCCAACGATGACGATGAAGAGATTGAATCCCCACGCTGGCTGGCCGATGGCGCGATGAGCCCCGAAGAAAGGTTCGAAGCCGATGAACTCGAACATGCCATCCAGCACTGTCTCGAGGACCTGCCCACCGATTTTCGCACGGTTGTTGTCCTGGCCGACATCCAGGGTCTGGACTATTCCGAAGTCGCCGTGGCTGCGCATGTTCCGCTCGGGACGATCAAAAGCCGCCTGGCCCGCGCCCGTCTGCGCCTGCGCGAATGCCTGCAAGGCTTTGGGGAACTTTTACCTTCCGCCTTCCGTCTGGAAAGGGAGAGCCCATGATGACTCAGCCCAACTTCCGCGACGTAGAACTGCTTTCCGCTTACCTGGATGGGGAACTTCCCCAGGCTGAGTCCGCGCGCCTCGAGGCCCGACTCAACACCGACCCGCAACTGCGCACCGTTTTCGAAGATTTAAGCCAGTCCAGGACCCTGCTCCGCAAACTTCCTGCCCGGCGCGCGCCGCGCAACTTCACCCTGACCCCCAAAATGGCCGGGGTCAAACCACCTGTGCCGCGCGCTTTCCCGCTCTTCCGCTTTGCTTCTGCGCTGGCGGCAGTGCTCTTTTTCTTTAGTTTTGCCGTTAATCTGACGGTTCCGGCCCTTTCAGCCATGCGCGCCGCCCCCATGCCCGCTTATGGCAGGGGTGGTGGGAGTGATGAGCCGGCTCTTGAAGCCCCAGCCGCCGCGCCGGAAGCGCTTGCCCAGGAGGCCCCGGCGGTCACAGAAGCCCCGGCCATGCTGGCTCCAGCCGTCCCTGCCCCAGGTTTGCCAGCCCAGGATGCCGCCCTGACACCGACTGGCGAGGCCGCCCGCGCGATGGCAGCGGTTGAAACCGAGACTCCCATGCCCACCGAAATGCCCCAGGCCAAAATGAGCCCGGCAGAGCCGCCTGCGCCCATCCCTCCGCCTCCAGAGGAAGTTCAGCCGCCTGTTCCAACAACTATCGTGGTTGGTCTGCTCATTTTGGCCCTGATGGCTGGGGCCGCCGCGCTCTTTGTGCGCTGGCGGGCTGACCGCAAGTTCTCGCAGACGATCAAGAAAAAATAATTTGTGGGTCACGTTTCAAGCGTGACCCACTTTCGCAGGACAATCACCCTATGCGCCACGACCAGGTCAAATTTTGCCCCTGCTGCGGTACGCCGGTCCAATTGGAATTCCAGTTTGGACAGGAGCGCCCTGTCTGTCCCGCCTGCGGCTGGCTGCACTTTGCCGACCCTAAGGTGGCCGCCGCGGTGCTGGTCGAGCAGGCTGGGCAGGTGTTACTCGTTCAGCGCGCCAACGACCCGTTCAAAGGGTTGTGGACATTGCCGGTGGGTTTTGTTGACGCGGGCGAAGACCCGGCTGCCGCTGCTGCTCGTGAATGTCTCGAAGAAGCCGGTTTGGCGGTCAAGATTACCGGGATTATCGATATCCGCTTCGGGCGTGAACATCCGCGTGGGTCAGATTTTGTCATCTTTTACCGTGGCGAAGCCCTGGGGAATGAAATCCATGCGGGCGATGACGCCTCAGCCGCCGGGTGGTTCGAGCGCGGGAAGCTGCCCCGGCTGGCGTTCCAATCGACGGTTGATCTCCTCAGCAGCTATTAATGCTACAATAAATCCGGAGGCCCTTATGTCTGCGGTAACTGAAATTCGTCCTTCTCCCATTGCCGGGACCTGGTATGAAGGTCATGCTGGGCAGCTGGCCAGGATTGTCGATGGATATATTGCCGGGGCAAAACTGCCCGAACTGCCCGGTGAAGTGGTTGCGATTATTGCGCCGCATGCCGGGCATCGCTACTCCGGGCCGGTGGCAGGCTACGCTTTTGCGGCCATCCAGGATAGTTCCCCGTCTGTGGTGGCTGTGCTCTCGCCCATGCACAACCTGTATCCCTACCCGTTCATCACCTCGGCGCATGCAGCTTACGGTACGCCGCTGGGCAAGATCCAGGTCGATCGTACGCTGGTGGATGAATTGGACGGGAAACTCAAGCAGCGCCTGGGCTATGGATTGGTCCCGGTCGTCAATGACCCCGAACATTCTCTTGAGATCCAACTCCCCTTCCTCCAGCGCGCCGTTAAATCGACCTTTACCCTGCTGCCGGTCATGCTTCGCCAGCAGAGCCGCGAGTCGGCCCGCCAGATGGGCGAGTCTCTCGCTGAGACGTTGACCGGGAAAAACTGCCTGCTGGTGGCCTCCACCGACCTTTCCCACTTCCACAACCAGGCGGCTGCCAATGCGCTCGATGCCGCCATGCTCGACCAGGTGGCGGCCTTCTCGCCCGAAGGGGTCTTTGACGTGGACGAAACCGGCAAAGGCGAGGCCTGCGGGCTGGGAGCGCTGGCGGCGGTGCTGTGGGCTGCCAAAGCCCTGGGCGCCGAGACCGTCAGGGTCTTGAAACATGCCACCTCCGGCGATGTGACCGGTGATTTCCAGCGCGTGGTCGGCTATGGCGCGGCAGTGGTGCTGCGGGGTCTGTAAGCGCGCTACTGTTTCAAGTAACTCGCAAAGAAAGCTTCCATGCGCGGGCTGAAATCGACCAGGTAGCGCGCGCGAAAGGTGTGCTCGGCGCCGTCATAGTAGTAACATTGCGCCTCGCGGCCGGCCTCCTTTAACTCCTGGCAGGTTTCCTGCGCCCAGGCAATCGGTATGATTGTGTCGCCGGTACCGTGATGGAGCTGGATGGCCGCGCTAATATCCTTGTAGTATCGGTTGGGCGAGAC
This sequence comes from Anaerolineales bacterium UBA5195, assembly GCA_002412925.1. GTDB lineage: Bacteria > Chloroflexota > Anaerolineae > Anaerolineales > Villigracilaceae > UBA5195. The sequence goes on from DHVZ01000069.1 coordinate 118,070, forward strand.
GGCGGCGAAAGTTTCTGGCGGGGCGAGCATTTCTTGCTGGTTTTCCGGGTTGCCGGTCATAAAATTAAAAAACTGCGAATTTTTCTGCTCATCGCCGCTCATCGGGGCATACAGCAGGATGGCCTTGACACCCCGGGAGATGACTGCCACCTTGAGGGCGATATCCCCACCCAGGCTGTGACTCCAGATTCCAATGCGGCTGGCATTGGCCTTCTCCAGCGCGCCAGGCTGTTGTGCGGTTTTTTGAAGGATGTCAATCAAATTCAACACGTCGATAGCATATCCCGCCCGGAAGAGCACATCACCCTTGTCTGAAGGCGGGAAATTCCGCAAATTGGGATGGATGACCAGGTAGCCTTGCCGGGCCAGGCCGTCTGCGGCGTCGGTGGTGTAATCGAGAGTCTGGTAACCAGCCGGGTTGACATATCCATGCAGGACGATGATGACCGGGAAGGGGCCTTCCCCAGATGGGATATTCATGAATCCGTAAATTTTCAATCCGTCGCTGGGGTAACTGATGGAATAACGAGTAAAACCATCGTTCTGGCCCATGACTCCCAGGTTTTCGATTTCTCCGCCGCCATACTGGCGCATCCGCAGCTTGTCGATGGTATAGGCGGCGAACGGGTCGGGTGTAGCAATACTCGCAGCGACCGTGGCGGTGGCTTCAGGGGTCCAGGTTGGGGCGCGGGTGGGCGTGGGATACGGCGTGACACTCGGCGCGGGTCTCAGCGTCGGCGGGTGCAGCGCCGGTGGGGAGGTTGGGGCGGGGGTTGTCGAAGGGGCACAGGACGTCAACAGGCACAAGATCAGCAAAACAGATGTAAGTTTCATAGACATCTCCACACCAACCATTATATCCGCGTCGGGTTGTAATCCCACGCTCCGCAGTCACAAAAGCGAAAATGCGGCACTCATTACTGATTTTCCTGGAGCCCCAAATTTATTCAGCGGTGCGGAATGTGGGATAATCACAGCATGTCCATCCATTTGCTTGCCCCCGAAGTTGCCTCGCAGATTGCCGCCGGAGAAGTGGTCGAACGCCCGGCCTCGGTCGTCAAAGAGCTGGTCGAAAATGCGCTTGACGCGGGCGCAAAGACCATCAGCGTCAGCATCCAGGAGGCTGGCCGCCGCCTGATTGAGATTGCCGACGATGGCGGCGGCATCCCGGCTGCCGAACTGCTGCTGGCAGTGGAACGTCACGCCACCAGCAAACTGCGAACGGCCAGCGACCTGTTCCATATCCAGACGCTCGGCTTTCGCGGCGAAGCGTTGGCCTCCATCGGTTCTGTTTCACGGCTGACCGTTACCAGCCGGGTTAAAAGCGCCGACGCGGGAGCGCGGATCCGGGTGGAGGGCGGGATCACGGGCAAAATCGAACAGGTTGGCGCCCCAGTCGGCACAACGGTTCGTGTAGAAGACCTATTTTACAACGTCCCTGCGCGTCTGAAATTTTTGAAACAGGATCTGACCGAGCGCCGCGCCATCGACGGATTTTTAACCCGTTATGCCCTCGCTTACCCCGAAGTGCGCTTCCGTTTAACTGACGGCTCAGTCCCAACCCTGCAAACCCCCGGCGACGGCGACCGCCGCGCGATTCTGGCGACGTTGTACGGCGTGGAGGTGGCCCGGCAAATGCTCGAAGTGCTCTCAGAAGAGGATGGCTGCCGTTTAACCGGTTACATCAGCCCCGCCTCGTTGACGCGCTCGAACCGCAAAGAAATCACCTTTTTCATTAACGGGCGCTGGGTTTCAGACACCCCCCTGACCCAAGCCCTTTTGCAGGCTTATCACACCCTGTTGATGGTTGGCCGCTACCCCCTGACGGCCTTGTTCCTCGAAATCGACCCCGAGGAGGTGGATGTCAACGTCCACCCGGCCAAGGCCCAGGTGCGTTTCAAGAGCCAGGACCGCGTCTTCAGCTTCGTCCAGCGCTCGGCGCGCCGCGCCCTGCTGGCCTACTCTCCGGTCGCATCCCTGCCATCGACACAGAACCTATGGGGTGGGAACCAGTCATCAGTGAACAGTAATCAGCCTGCCACTAGCGGAGGTGCGGGGTCATCCGTGGGGCTGGAATGGGCGTTGGGGCATGACTTGGGTGGCGAGCAAGCCCCAGTTGAGCAGACCCCGGTCATCGGTCAGCCGCCCTCGTTCGAGCAGCAAGCTTCCATCCCCAATCTCCCCATCCTGCGCCTGGTCGGGCAAATTGGCGCAACTTACCTGATTGCCGAAGGGCCGGATGGTCTGTATCTGATCGACCAGCATGCCGCGCATGAGCGGGTTTTGTTCGAAAAACTGATGATTCAACACAGCCAGAAAAATATCCCTGCGCAAACACTCTTGACGCCGCAGGTGGTCCAGGTATCGCCAGCCAGCGCAAAAGTGCTCGAAGAACAATTACCCATCCTGCAGCATTTTGGTTTTACCGTGGAAGCCTTTGGGCCAAACGCTTTTCAGGTGCGTGCCATCCCCACCTTGTTTTCCGATACCGACCCGGCTGCCGCCCTGCGCGCGCTGGTGGAAGATTTCGAAGAAGATGAATCCCCGTTGCGAAACGAGATCGAGGCCAAAATTGCCGCGCGCGTCTGCAAGCGGATGGCCGTCAAAGCCGGGAAGGCTCTCTCGCCCGAAGAACAGCGCGCCCTGTTGACAGATTTGGAAAACTGCGATTCTCCGCGCACCTGCCCGCATGGCCGGCCGACGATGATCCATCTCTCGGTTGATCTGCTTGAACGCCAGTTTGGCCGCAAGGGAGCCAGGTAGGAGATGGATCTGTGAGTGAACTTGCCAACCTTTTCGCGCAATTTGGCCTCCAGCCATTCCTGAATTACACCCAAACACTGATCGTTCTCATCGGTTCTGACGATCGACTGCTGGAGTGGAACCCGGCATTTGGTCAGATGGCAGTCTCGTGCCCAAGTAGCGCTTCCATCCAGGATTTTCTGGCTGCTTCGAGCCAGCCCCTTTTTACCGAAATGAGACAGGCAAATGAACCCCGGCAAGCCAGTCTGGAATTGAAGATCGGCCCGGGTGGGTTTAATTTTGAGTGTCTTCTGGCTCCTTTGCCGGGTGAAAATTTCCTGTTCTTTGCCGAACCTGCCTGGAAGTCGCGGGACAAAAAACTTGCCCGCCTGATGAGAGCTCTTGAAAAGACCAAACATGCCCTAAGAATCAAAAAAATCGATCTCGAGTCAGTCCTGGTTCAGGCAAAAGAGATTTCCCATACCGATTCGCTGACCTTTTTGCCAAATCGGCGGCAAATTGCCACAGATTTGCAGCGCCAGGTTGCTTTGTGTGACCGTCATCACAAACCATTCACCATTTTTATGCTGGATATTGACTATTTCAAACAGATCAACGATTCGTTTGGCCATGCTGCCGGGGATCGGGTTTTGCAGGCACTGGCGGGCCGTTTACTGGAGAGCATCCGTGAAGGCGATGAAGCCGGTCGTTATGGAGGCGATGAATTCATCATCTTATTACCTGGAACTACCCAACAATCTGCAAGTAAAATGGCGGAGCGGTTGTTGGAACTGGTGAGAAGCCTTGAAATCCAAATCGATGGGCGGGTGTCGAAAATCTCCATCAGTATCGGGATTGCCGAGTATCGCGTTGGCGAGGAAAGCTGGGATCAATTGCTCGACCGCGCCGATCAGGCATTGTACAAATCCAAGGAAAAAGGCCGGGATCGATGGACGATCTCGGAATTTTCATAGAGCAGGGAGTCGGGTGGATTGCCGCCCAAAGGTTATCCCATGAAAGCAGTCTGGCTCGAAAACAATGCGCTTAATCTCCGCGATGTGCCCCAGCCCCAAAATTGCCACGAGGCGCTGGTCAAAGTCCGTCTGGCAGGGGTTTGTGGGACGGATTTGGAGATGGTCAGGGGGTATTATCCGTTTACTGGCATTCCGGGGCATGAATTTGTGGGCGAAGTAGTGCCGCAAAGTCTGGAGACTTTGCCATCCGATTGGATTGGTAAACGCGTGGTGGGTGAAATCAATGCCGCCTGCGGCAGCTGCGAGCAATGCCGGGGCGGACGCCCGACCCATTGCGAGAACCGTTCGGTGCTGGGCATCAAGAACCGTGACGGGGTTTTTGCTGAGTATGTCAACCTACCGCTTGAAAACCTGCACCGTGTGCCCGATTCCGTCTCTGACGAGATGGCGGTTTTTACCGAGCCGCTGGCCGCCGCGCTGGAAATTCATCAGCAGGTTCAAATCCAGCCCACAGACCGGATCCTGCTCATTGGCGCGGGGCGGCTGGGACAGTTGATCGCCCAAACCCTGGCGCTGACCGGGGCAGGCTTGCGCGTGCTGGCGCGGCATCCGTTGCAAAAAAAGTTGTTGGTTGATCGGGGAATCAAACTGATCGACGAGGCCGAGATCCAACCCTGGCGCTGGGATGTAGTTGTGGAGGCCACCGGCTCAACCGGAGGCTTCGAGATTGCGCGCCAGGCCATCCGCCCATGCGGGACGCTGGTGCTCAAAAGCACCTACAAAGGCGAGATGACGCTCAACCTATCGTCAATTGTGGTGGATGAGATTAATATCGTCGGTTCGCGCTGCGGCCCCTTCGCACCAGCGCTGCGCCTGATGGAGCAGAAAATGGTCGACCCAACGGTGTTAATCGCGGCAGAGTTCGGTTTGTCGGAAGCGCTGACAGCCTTCGAAAAGGCTGCAAAAACGGGGATGCTCAAGGTGCTGGTAAGACCGTAATCTCCGCCGGTTTGATGGGAAAAACTACTGGCTCGGGATAAAGAAAGTAAAGGCTGTCCCCTCCCCCAGCTTGCTTTTGACCTCGATCCGCCCGCCGTGCCCAACGATGATTTGTTTGCAAATCGACAGCCCCAGGCCGGTCCCGGCGACTTTGGTTTCCATGCCTTTGACCCGGTAAAATTTCTGAAAAAGGTTGTTGATGGCCTCCTCGGGAATGCCATGACCGGTGTCGGCGACACTGACCTGCCAGGCTTTTTCATCCCTGGCTGCGCTGACGGTGACTTTGCCATCCGGGCGGTTGTATTTGATGGCGTTGCTGATCAGGTTAAGTACTACTTGTTTAAGCTTATCGCGGTCGCCTTCCACAGAGGGCAGGTCTGAAGGGACAACCAGCTCAATCGCGACTCGCGTTTCGTCAGCTTTGGGCTGCATCACTGTTTTACACTCTTCCAGGAGCGGCAAAACCGGGAAGCTGGATTTTTGGAAATGCACACGACCCGATTCGAGGCGGGCGAGGTCGAGGAATGAAGAAGCCAGCGCACTTAAACGCAGGGTTTCGCTGTGAATGTTGGCGATGATCTGGTCAGATTGTTCGCGGGAGATTTCAGGGCGCAGCAACAGGTAAGTGGCGGTGCTGAGGGAGGCCAGCGGGGTGCGCAGCTCATGAACGAATTCTGCAATTAAATCGGATTGTTGGAATAAGCGGGTGTTCTCGATGGCAATTGCCGCCTGGGCGCCAAGGACCGAGAGCAAATCTTCGTCGATCTCATTGAATTCGCCCTGCTCCTTGTTGAGCACTTCCATCACACCAATGACCTTATCTTTGGTAATCAGGGGAACACCGATGATATTTTTTGTATCCAGGCTGACTGTCTTGGCGACGTTTTTGAAATAGCGTGTGTCTTTGTGTACATCGTCAATGCGCAACGGCTGGCGGTTGGTCACAATCCAGCCCGCGATGCTGTCCATTGGAACAACCAGACCGCGCATCATTGGATCCATATTGGTGGCGGCTTGAAAGTAAAGCTGGCGGGCCGCAGAGTCATACAGCAAAATGGAGGCGGCCCCCGCCTCGGCAATATCGCGGGCTGCCACAAGGATCCGATTCAAGAGCAGGTCGAGGTCGAGAGTAGACGCCAGGTCGCGCGAGATTTCGATCAGGCGTTTGTAGCGTTCAAGACGTTTTGCATTCGAGTCACTCATGGAGCACCTTGTCTGCAATTGCAGGGATAATCTTGGCCACGTCTTCTGGCAAGACAATATCTGCCCGCATATTAAGATAAGTAGGACTATTGTTGATGATGATCAAGTGCGCACCGTGGTCAATGGCTTGCATAGGGAGGCCGGCCACCGGCAGGACTTCAAGGGAAGAACCAATCACCATCACCAGGTCACACTTGCGGGCTTCCTGCTGGGCCTCGGCCATGGTTTTTTGTGGTAATTGTTCTCCGAACAGGATGACATCTGGTTTCAAGATCGCGGAGCAAGCGGGGCAAAGGGGAATCGTCCCGTCCTCGAGATAGGCTTGCAGGAAATTTTCATGCCCGTATTGCTGGTAGCATTGCGTGCACGACATTGTGCGCAGCGTGCCATGCAGTTCCAGGACATGTTTTGACCCGGCTTTGTAGTGCAACATGTCTACGTTCTGGGTCAGCACGGTTTGCAAACGTCCCTGGGTCTCCAGCCTGGCCAGCGCCTGGTGGGCCGGATTGGGTTTGGCGTACATAATTTGCCTGGCCAGGGGGCGAAACCATTCAAAAAACCTTTCAGGATGGGTCCGGAAGGTGGTCAAGGAGGCAACTTCCAGCGGTTCATCCTGAGACCATAACCCGGTGCCTGCGGAGCGAAAATCGGGTATCCCTGAAGGAGTCGAAAGGCCCGCGCCGGTTAATACAATAGCATGGCGGGCCTCACGAAGCAGTTCAACAGCAAAATCGATGGCTTCCAGTATTTGACTGGATAAGGCTGTCATTTTTGAGCAGGTTTTGGCGCACGTGCTTCAATTTTCGTTGCCAACAAATTGTACTGCTGGGTGGTGAGGCCTTCTTCATGAACCAGGCAGGCCATGGTTTGCATGCGTGCGGCCTGCTGCAATAGTTCAGGCGCAGGGGTAAATGTAACATCGATCGAGAATTTAATCCGTTCCTGAACTTGGGGTACAGAAAGTTGGGTGTCGGAGCGCAGGCGGTAGTTTACTGCTACATGCAAGCGGGATTTGTCCACACCCAGGCTGACAAGGTCATCTAGCAAGGCGCGGGTGTGCTGGATGGAGTTTTCGGATGGCTCCACAATCACCAGCAGCTCGCTAAAAATGGGTGCTATTTTTTGAGTCAGCAGATCCAGCCCGTTGCCGAGGTCGATGACAACATAGCTGGTCATGAAAATGAGTCGGTTCAGGATAACTTCAAACTGCTGGGTGTTATTCAAAAGGCTGGCATCCTTGGGTTGGAAGGAAGCTGCCAAAATATCCACCCCTGATGGATGCCTGATGAGCTTGTCAGCCACCAGGCTGCGTTTGATCTCGGTTGGCGAAGTGTTGAGAAGCTCGGTCAGCCCGCTGGTTTTTAACAGGTTTAAATCAAAACCCAGGGTGCCGCGCCCCGGCCGGAACTCTGCCAGGACAACATTGACGGATGTTTTCTTCTGTAAAGATGCGGCCAGGTTGGCGGCGACAGATGTAACCCCCAGCCCCCCGCGTGCCGCCAGCACACCAATGCTGTATGCCGGTTGTTGTATCGGGCCGGTTGGCGGGTTGAGCTTGTTCTTGGTAGACCGCGCCAGCAAGGCTTTAACGTGGGCCTGCAATTCAGTGGGGTGCGTGGGTTTCGTCAGGTAATCGTCGGCCCCGGCTTCGAAACCGGTTACCTTGTCATCCAACTGACTCTTGGCCGTGAACATCAAGATGGGAATGTTGGCGGTTTTTTCATTGCCGCGCAGGTTGCGGGCAACCTCATAGCCGTCCATTCCGGGCATCATCACATCCAGCAAAATCAGATCGGGAAGTTCGGAAAAAGCCAATTCCAAACCCTGCGGCCCCGAACTGGCGGCTACAATCTGATAACCTTGCTTTTGCAGCATCAGGCCCACCAGCCTTAGGGTATCAAGATCATCGTCAACAATGAGAATTTTTTCAGGCATAGGATTGTCCATTGGGTGAATGAGTCCCCTTCAGTGTAGCATTAAGCGAAAATTCAGGCAAGCGAAAACTGCTGATTCCAGCAAGTATTAGCCGTTTTGTTATGCCTGGCGCTGAAACGTTGGAACAGGGTGCGGTTCATGCGGAGACCATCGATAGACTGCAGGGAGCGGTGGTCCATATCGCC
>DHVZ01000016.1 GCA_002412925.1 Anaerolineales bacterium UBA5195
GGCCGACGGGAGTCAGCGTCTCATGCTTTGGGTACACGAAATAGACTCGCTGCGACAGGATCTGCTCGCCCGGCGTGGCTACACTAAAGGTAAGCACCCCGAATACCAGCGCCGCCGCGATATGAACCTACCCATTCCCGAATTTCCTGTTCCTAGTGGTTACACGATACGCGCGCTGGGCGATAAAAGCGAGCACCCTGCCCGCAGTTGGGTTTCGTGGAAAGCCTTCCATCCCGATGAGCCGGATGAAAAATACGAAGGCTGGGATTGGTATGCCAACGTCCAGCGCGCCCCGCTCTACCGCCGCGACCTCGACCTGGTGGCGGTTGCTCCGAACGGTGAACATGCCGCCTTTGCCACGCTCTGGTTCGACGATGTGACCCGCACCGCCGCCTTCGAGCCGGTCGGCACGCACCCCGACCACCAGCGCAAGGGATTGGGCAAGGCCATCATGGCTGAGGGCCTGCGCCGCATACGCGACCTGGGCGCGACGCTCTGCACGGTCGGCTCGTATTCCGAAGCCGCCGGTGCGCTCTATGCCTCGCTGGGATTCACCGAATATGATTTATCCGAACCCTGGGTAAAAAAATGGTGATGATTGTCTGTTTTTCTGGTTACGCTTGCTAGTTGGGTTGAGGCGGCCAATTTGCTAGAATCCTTTCAGGAGTCATTATGCGCCTTCGTTCCAGCCTGAGTGCTCTCATCGTTCTCATTCTCGCCCTGCTTTTGGTTCAACCGGCAGTTTCTGCGCCGGGCCCTGTGACTTTCGCCCCCGGCGCGCACCTGCGCTTTGAGCATCTGACCATCGACGATGGCCTCTCGCAAAATGCCGGTCTCGCCCTGCTGCAAGACCACCAGGGCTATCTGTGGATTGGCACGCAGGACGGCCTGAACCGCTACGACGGCTACACCCTCACCCACTTCAAACACGACCCCGATAACCCCCAGACCATCAGCGCCAACAGCATCATCGCCCTGTACGAGGACCGCGACGGCTACCTGTGGATTGGCACCTGGGGCGGCGGGCTGAACCGCCTCGACCCGCTCAGCGGACAATTCACCCGCTACCAACCCGATCCCGAAAACCCCGCCAGCCTGAGCCACCCCATCGTGACCGATATTTTCCAGGATGAAAGCGGCGCGTTGTGGGTGGCGACTCTTGGCGGGTTGGAACGTCTCGACCTGACAACCGGCACATTTACCCACTTCCGCCACGACCCGGCAGATTCAACCAGCCTCAGCAGCGACTCCATCTCGGTCATCGTCCCGGCGGCGGATGGTAAATTGTGGATTGGCACAGGCGCGTTTGGCGCGCCCGGCGCGGGGCTAAACCTGTTCGACCCGTCCAGCGGCGCGGCGCAGCGCTTCGCGGCCAGCGGAGAATGTCTGGCTTCCCCCAACATTTCAGACATCCTTCCGGACTCACAGGGCAATTTGTGGATTGCCTTCGGCGGCTATGCCGTTCCCGGCGGCGGTCTCGACCGCTACCACCCCCAAACCGGGTCCTGCTCCCACTTCGACAATGCCCGCACCTTCAACAACCAGATTACCGACAACAACCTGACCGATCTAACCTTCGACCGTGACGGCGGATTGTGGATAACGAGTTGGTCGAGCGGCGTCTGGCGCATGTCACCCGGTGGGCAGTTCAGCGGTATCCATCACAATCCCGCCGACCCGGAGAGCCTCTCCAACGACAACACCTTCAGCGTTTTACAAGACCGCTCCGGAATTATCTGGATCGGCACCCTCAGCGCCGGGATCAACAAACTGAGCCTCGACACCCTGCAATTCCGCACCTACCGCGCCGATGCTTCCAACCCCAACAGCCTGCCGAGCAACCATGTCGGCGCGTTTGCCGAAACAACAGATGGAAAAATCTGGGTTGGCACCTGGGAAAGTGGCCTGGCGCGCTTCGACCCGGCCCGCGGCGCGTTCACACAGTACAAAAACGACCCCGAAAACCCCAACAGCCTGTCCGGTGACCTGGTTATGTCACTCTATGCCGATTCAGACGGCACTTTGTGGGTTGGCACGCTCGGCGGCGGGCTGAATCACCTCGACCCGCGTACTGGCCAGTTCACCCGTTACCAGAATGACCCATCCAACCCGGCCAGCCTGCTCGAAAACCAGGTGACGTACATCACCCGCGACCCCGCCGGGCGGCTGTGGGTGGGCAATTTTGCCGGTTTCTCGCGTCTCGATCCTGGCGCGCAAGACTTTGTCAACTATCCCCTGCCAGCGCCGGCGACCACTTTCAAGATGATTGGGGATGAATTGTGGATTGGCACCTGGGGCGGCGGCGTCTACCGGCTCGACCTTTCTGACCCGGCCAGCCTGGATCCCGCCAAAGCGACCTTTTCCACCCTGGCGCATGACCCCGACACCCCCAACTCGCTCAGCCAGGATGGCGTCTGGGCGATTGTCCAATCTCCCGACGGCCTGGTCTGGTTGGCGACCGAGGGCGGATTGAACCGCTACGACCCCAAAACCAGCCAGTTCAAGGCTTATACCGAAAAAGACGAACTGCGTAATGCCACGATTTTGGGCCTGTTGCAGGATAAAAACGGCTTCCTGTGGTTGACCACCAACAACGGCCTGGCAAAATTCGACCCGCAGGCCGAAACCTTCCAGGTTTTTGACAAAAGCGACGGCTTGCAGGGCAACGAATTCAACTCCAATGCCTATTTCCAGTCGAAAAACGGCGATTTTTACGTCGGCGGCGTGAGCGGGTTCAGCATCTTCAATCCGCTCAGCCTGCGCCAGAACGAACTGCCGCCCTCAGTGGTCATTACCAATTTTTCGGTATTCAACACGTCCCAGCCCTTCAACCCGGCGGAAGCCATTCGCCTGTACTACGACCAGAACTTCATCTCGTTTGAGTTCGCTGCCCTCGATTTTCACGACCCGCGCAACAACCAGTACACCTACAAACTGGAAGGTTTCGACGAGGACTGGGTGCAGGCCGGCACGCGCAACTATGCCAGCTACACCAACCTGCCCGGCGGCGAATACACCTTCCGCGTGCGGGCTGCCAACAGCGACGGCATCTGGAACGAAACTGGAACAATGCTAAACCTGACAGTGACGCCCCCGTTCTGGCAGACCTGGCCGTTTCAACTGGGTTTGCTACTCGGGGTGGTTTCCCTCGTTATCGCGGGATTCCAGTGGCGGGTGAGGGCGGTGCGCGAGCAAAATGCCCGACTTCAAGCCGTTATCGATGAACAGAAACGCGTCGAGGCCGAGTTGCGCGAATCTGAAGTTCGTTTTCGAGCCATGTACGAAAATGCAGCCATTGGCATCAGCCTGATCGCGCCCAACGGGCGAGTGCTGGCCGTTAATCCTGTGCTGGTGAATCTCTCAGGCCGCAGCGAAGCCGAGTTGATTGAGTTGGGCGGCCAGGGAATTACATATCCCGATGACCGAAATGTGGGCCGGCAGGAATTTCATGAGGTGCTTTCCGGCGCACGCGATTCTTACCAGGTTGAGAAGCGTTATGTTCACAAGGACGGTCGGGTTCAATGGATGCGGCAGAGCATCTCCGCAGTGCGGGACACGCAGGGGAAACCGCTTTATCTGGTTGTGGTTGCCGAAGACATTGACGAACGCAAACGGGCTGTCGAAGAATTGCGCGAATCGGAAGCCCGTTTCAAAGCCATGTTCGAGAACGCCGCCGTAGGCGTGGCGTTGATGAGCCTTGACCGGCGTATCGTCCAGATCAATCCGACTGTCACCGAAATTACCGGCTACTCTGCTGAAGAAAT
>DHVZ01000049.1 GCA_002412925.1 Anaerolineales bacterium UBA5195
CCGGTCATGGCCAAGTGCCGCATCGGGCATTTCGTCGAGGCCCAAATCCTGGAAGCCGTCGGCGTGGACTACATCGACGAGTCCGAAGTCCTGACCCCCGCCGATGAGGCCCATCACATCTTGAAACATAATTTTAAAGTGCCGTTTGTCTGCGGCTGCCGCAACCTGGGCGAAGCCCTACGCCGGATCGGCGAAGGAGCGGCCATGATCCGCACCAAGGGCGAAGCCGGGACCGGGGATGTGGTCGAGGCTGTCCGGCACGGGCGCACCGTGCTGGGTGAAATCCGCAAAATCCAAAACATGCCGGAAGAAGAATTGATGGCCTATGCCAAGGAAATCGGCGCACCGTATGAACTGGTGCTCGAGACCCGCCAATTGGGCCGCCTGCCGGTCGTCAACTTTGCGGCGGGTGGGATCGCCACCCCGGCAGATGCGGCCTTGATGATGCAGCTCGGCGTCGATGGGGTCTTTGTCGGCAGTGGCATCTTCAAATCCGGCGACCCGGCCCGGCGCGCCAAGGCCATCGTCGAGGCTACCACCCACTTCCGCGAGCCGGGGATCCTGGCCGAGGTCAGCAAAAACCTGGGCGAACCAATGGTCGGACGGCAGGTTTCATCCATCCCCGAACCGGATTTGATTGCGCAGCGAGGCTGGTAATGATCGAGCAGATCAGCATTCAGAAAGCCACCCTGGAGGACATCTCCGTCCTGGCCCATCACCGGCTGGCGATGTTTACCGACATGGGCGTCGGCACACCCGAAAGCCGGGAAGCGGCCATCGAACTATTCAGACCCTATCTCGAAGCCAACCTGCCCGGCGGCGTTTACCAGGGCTGGTTGGCCAAAACTGAAGATGGTCAGGTGATCGGCGGTGGAGGCCTGATCGTGGAGCCCTGGCCGGCCGCCGCCCGGGACAGTCGGCCCCAATCGCGCCGGGCATACGTGCTCAACATCTATACCGAGCCGGAGTACCGCGGGCAGGGTGTTGCCCGTCAAATCATGACCGCCATCCTTGACTGGTGCCGCGTCGAGGGTTTCGAAACAGTTTCTCTGCATGCCAGCAGCCTGGGCCGGCCGTTATACGAATCCCTGGGCTTCGAGCCGACCAACGAGATGCGGCTGAAACTATGAAAATCGGCGTTTTGGCGCTCCAAGGCGCTTTTATTGAACACGTCCAAACTTTGCGCAGGCTGGGCGCGGAGACCTGCGAAGTCCGTTTACCGGCTGACCTGGAGAGTCTCGACGGGCTGATCCTGCCGGGCGGCGAATCGACCACGATCGGCAAGCTGGCCGTCAAATATGGGCTGATCGAACCGCTCCGCGCCCTGGCGCTGGCCGGAAAGCCGCTCTGGGGCACCTGCGCCGGGATGATTTTTATGTCCAAAGACGCCCGGCGCGACCAGCCCCTGCTAGGCCTGATGGACGTGATCGTTCGGCGGAACGCCTTTGGACGACAGGTTGACAGCTTCGAGACGGATCTGGTCGTCCCGGCCATCGCCACCCCGGAAAACCCGCGGCCCTTCCACGCCATTTTCATCCGCGCGCCACTGATCGAAACGGTTGGGCCGGAGGTGGAGGTGCTGGCCCGGCTGGAGGCTGGCGCGATCGTCGCGGCCCGGCAAAAGAACTGGCTGGCGACCTCCTTCCACCCGGAACTGTCCAATGATGACCGCTTTCACCGCTATTTCCTGAAATTGGCAGAAAACAAAGCAGCTCCCGGTTGAACTGGGAGCTGCTCAAATATTGGCTCAAAGCAAGGCAAAACACCTCTGGCCCGGATCATTTATGCCAGGGCACATCGACCGGCACGCCGGTGGGGGGAATCTTGGCCGAGGCATCGCCGATATAAACCGAGTAGCTTTCTCCCGGAATGACCTCCAGCGCGACCAGGTCGTTGGAATCGCATCTGGTCACGGCAGGGCAGCCGGTTGCGCCAAAGTGATAACTGGCCTCGTTGATCAGGACGGCATAAAAGACATACGTGCCCGGGGCTTCAACCGAGAAAGAGAGCGGCGGCGAGGTGGGCAAGACCACGCCTCCGTGTGAACTAGCCGGCATCACGATCTGGAAGGTTTTGCCGGTGTGGACTTCCTGAGCATAGACGATCGAGGTAAAACCGGCCCCTCCGCCGCCCATATCCACGGTAACGGTGATCGTCGCCATCCTGAGGGGAGTAGCAGTGACAGTTGTTGAAGCGACGCCCGAACAGGCAGCCAGAACCAGAGCTAACAGAATATAGAACAACCTGAAGCGCTTTTGCATCTTAGCCATTCCTGGGTCATGATTGATTTGTTGGTTCTCTAAGGTTGAGTGGGGATAGAACGCAGGTTACGCCGATTTGCGCAGATAAATCATTGCTTTAAACGATAAGAAACAAAGGCAATCCTGCGATTGTCGGGAGCCCACGAGTTGACATTGAGCGTGCCCTGTCCGCCGAACAGATTGAGGACGGTTTTCGATTCCCCGCCCTCGGCTGGAACGAAACGGATTTCCACATTTTTGTTGGCCGGATGGTCACCCGGAGCCACGTCCCCTTTTTGATAAGCGATGTAAACCACCCATTTGCCGTCAGGCGAAACATGGGGGAACCAGCAATTGGTCTCCTCTTTGACCATGTGAGTCGGGTTGGAGCCATCCGTTGCCATGCGCCAGACCTGCATCAGCCCAGTGCGCACGGAGTTGAACCAAATGTAGCGGCCATCAGGGGAATATTCGGGGCCATCGTCCAGGCCGGGCAAATCCGTCAGTTGCATCTCTACGCCACCGTTGACGGAGATGGAGTAAATATCATACTGACCATTGCGTTCGGCGCAATAGGCCAGGGATTTGCCGTCCGGCGACCAGCCGTGCAGGTAGCTGGGGCCTTTCTCCGTCACCAGAGCCGGGCTGCCGCCAGAAAACGGCAGGATGTAAATCCGCGAGGTGGCGTCTTCGTTCGTAAAGTGGCTGACAGCCAACTGACGGTTATCCGGGGAGAGTACGTGGTCATTGTTGCAATCGATGGCAAAACCGGCGTCGATCTCTCGAATCGCCCCGGTGGCTAATTCATACGTGAACATCCGTCCGCGGCTGTTATAGACCAGGTACCGCCCGTCGCGCGTCCAATTGGGTGCCTCGATGACATAGTCAAACTCTTTCAAAACGGTCCTGACGCCGGTGAAAACATCGACCGTTTCCAAGATGCTAAAAGTATCCCGTTCAGCGATCCATTTGCGCAAAGTTTCGATATCCATATTTGGGCTCCAATTTGGGGGCTTTAGGTTCAGACCAAAACCAACTTAATCTTACCGCATTCAATTGAAAACAGGCTGCCAACCAGCCAGAATCTAAACGAATTTCAAAAATTCCTTGACTTGGAGTCACCTCCAGGTGATACACTGTTTTTACGAGGTGAAACGATGAAAATTGCAGAAGTCAGTGAACGCTACGGCCTTTCAGTTGATACGCTGCGCTACTACGAACGAATTGGCCTGATCCCACACGTCACCCGAAGCGACAATGGCATCCGGGATTACCACGAACTCGATATCCGGCGAGTCGAATTCATCAAGTGTATGCGCGGCGCGGGGTTGCCCATCGAAGTGCTGATTGATTATATGGAACTCATCCAGCAGGGTGACAGCACCATCGAGGCCCGCAAGGAAATCCTGGTCGAGCAGCGCGACCTGCTGGCGGCGCGCCTCCAGGAAATGCAAAAAACACTGGATTTGTTAAACTACAAGATCCAGGTCTATGAAAAGGCAATTTTGACCAAAGAAAAAGCTATGGTTCAGGAAGAATAAAAGGAGCTCAAAATGGAAAAACGAAAACTTGGAAATAGCGGCCTGGAAGTTTCAGCGCTTGGGCTGGGCTGTATGCGGATGAGTTTTGGCGACACGCCAACCGACAAGCAGGAAATGCTCACGTTCATGCACCAAGCGGTCGAGCGCGGGGTCACTTTCTTTGATACGGCAGAAGTCTACGGGCCGTTCACCAACGAGGAGCTGGTGGGCGAAGCCCTGGAGCCTTTTCGCGGAAAAGTGGTGATCGCCACCAAGTTCGGGTTCAAACACGGCGAAAAGGGACCGCATCCCACGGTTGGCCTGGACAGCCGCCCAGAGCAAATTAAGCGGGTGGCCGAGATGTCTCTCAAACGACTCAGAGTCGAGGCGATTGACCTGTTCTACCAGCACCGGCCCGATCCGAATGTGCCGATGGAAGAGGTGGCCGGAGCAGTACAGGATTTAATCCAGGCTGGCAAGGTCAGGTATTTTGGGCTTTCCGAGGCTAACGCCGAACAAATCCGCCGCGCCCATGCGGTGCAGCCGGTGGCGGCCTTACAAAGCGAATACTCCATCTGGTGGCGGGAGATCGAAGAAAATGCGGTCTTGTCCACCTGCGAAGAACTCGGCATTGGCCTGGTGCCTTTCAGCCCACTGGGACGCGGCTTCCTGACTGGCAAAGTGGACGAGAACACAACCTTCGATAGCTCTGACATCCGCAGCCGCAATCCACGTTTTACGCCGGAGGCGATTAAAGCCAACCGGGCAGTGGTTGACCTGCTCGAACGGATTGCCGCACAAAAAGCAGCCACCCCAGCCCAAATCGCACTGGCCTGGCTGCTGGTGCAAAAGCCCTGGATTGTGCCGATCCCCGGCTCGCGCAAGCTCGAACGGCTGAATGAGAACCTTGGGGCGGCGAAGATCGCGCTGACAGCAGATGACCTCGGAGAAATCAAAAGGGCCATGTCACAAATCACGGTGGTCGGCGACCGGTATTAAACCCCAGGGAGGAGCGATAGTATGCAGATCAAAATAAGGGTCGAAGAGACAGTCATTACGGCTACTTTGAAAGATAGCAAAACCACCCAGGATTTCATCTCCCTGCTGTCGCTCACCATCACATAGGAAGATTATGGGCGGACCGAAAAAATCAGCTGTCTGCCAGGAAAATTATCCACACAGGGCGCGCCTGCGGGCATTGACCCATCGATTGGAGACATCACGTATTACGCCCCCTGGGGGAATTAAGCAATTTTTTATCGAGGTTTTGGATACTCCAGCGGGCTTGTTCTCCTGGGAAGGATTGGCAGCGATCTGGCGGCTTAGTTTCGAAAATACTCTTTCGAGATGGCAATCATGATTGCCTCTTGGCCGGCAGCGATAATGCGTTGAAAAATGGTCTGGGGAGATTGGGACGAAGCATTTTTGTAAATTTTCTGCCCGATTCCAATTCCGAAGCCAAATGGATCGGGTTCTGAACTGGATTTTGTCCAATAGCTGCTATTGCCGTAAAAACCGTTGAGTGCCAGGACGAGAGCCCGGCCCGTCGAAACCGGTTTGCGATAGTAGGGTAGTTCCACCAAAAAGATTTCTCCAGAATACTCACGCAGGGCTTCACTAATTGTGGGCTGTCTGGGAGTCTGTTCTCCAATGCTCCAGCCTAAATTCCCCAGGGTTTGCTCCAAATCCAAGAGAATTTCTTTGTAATCCCGCGTGAGGCCGTAGTAATAGGTCAAGCGATAAGCGCACACATAAGCGTAGGACTCTGAGCGCTTCCAACTATGTTCGCCCTTGGCGCACATATCCGAGAAGGTTTTTTCGGACAGGGTCAGGCCCGGTACCGAGCCAAGTTCCACCTGGGCCTGGGTCAGTTCGTCAATCGCCTCACTTCTCAAGGCTGCCAATTTCTCTTCCCCTGGCAGGCTGCGCAGTTCCGCAAAGAAACCTGTCCAACCCCCGTACCCAAAAGAAACATAGAAGTTACAGAGCAGCAAGCCAGCCAGGAGTCCGGCGGCGCCAAAGATCGCGCCGATGGTTTTCAGGGTTCGGTTCACGTTTTCTCCAGGAGCCTTCCAGATTTTTTAGGGCCTCCAGGATTTTCCCGCCTGCCCCGATGGGCATACGGGGTCCTACCACGGAGATTTCCCAAAGAGCCGCTTTTTAATGTCCAGGAGCTGCCATCACAAAGGCGGCTGACTGGTTCAGTCATTCCTTCTGAGCACAATTAGCGTGATATCATCCGAAACGGGGTACTCAGCGACAAATGCAATGACCGCCTCGTCAATCTCATCAAGCAGGCGCTGGGAGTTACCCGCCTCCGATTTTCTCAACACATTCAGCAGGCGCGCGTCACCAAAAACTTCGCCCGCCGCCGAGAAGGCCTCGGTGATGCCATCGGTGTAGAAGACCAGCCGGTCGCCCGCAGCCAGCTCGAGGCTGCGCTCGGTCATTTCGGCGCGCTCAATGACGCCCAGCGCAATCCCGGTCCGAGTCAGGGATTCGATAGTTGTCCCCGGCTCCTTCGCTGGGGATGAACGCACCAACAGGGGCGGATTGTGACCGGCGTTGGCATAGGTAAAGCGCCCGGTCTGGGGGTCAAGCGCGCCGTAGACAGCAGTGACGAACATGCCCTGCTCGCAATCAGGATAGAGCAGGTTGTTGACCTGCATCAGCGCCCCAGCCGGGGAATCGGTCTGCAAAACGGCGGCGCGGATCAGGGTGCGGGTTAAGGCCATGAACAAGGCCGCGGGGATGCCTTTGTCGGCCACGTCTGCAATGAACAGGCCCAGGCGTCCATCCGGAAGGTTGATCACATCGTAAAAATCACCACCCATTTGCAGGGCCGTGCGCCAGCGGGCTGCCAGATCCCAACCCTGCGGGGCAGTCAATTGCTTGGGGATGAAGGTTTCCTGAATCTGGCGGGCCAACTGGACTTCGGTCTCAAGCCGTTCGCGGTTGACCATTTCCTTTTGGAACAGGTCGTTCTGGATGGCCAGGGCAACTTGCTGGGCCACACCGTTCAAGATTTCAAGCCGCCGGTTGCGAAAGCGCCGTCCGCCGATGGCTTCCTCGACCAATAAAACGCCATAGGTTTCACCCTTGAGCATCAGCGGCAGGGCCACCAGCAAACGGTCATCGCTATAAGTGACCGCCTGCAGTTCTTCGTTGCTGCAAGGGCAGACCGTCAGCCAGCTTTCGGGACCAAGGCGCGCATCCTGGCACATGACCATCTGTCCCTGCTGGATGGCCTCGGTCAGTAGAGGGAATTCCCCCGCTTCAAAAGTTTTCCAGAGAGTGGCATGCAGTTCATCGGGAATGCCGTACTCCTGCGCTGGACGCAGCAGGCCAGCGGATTCATCCCATGAATAAATGGCAGTGCGCTCGACTCCAACCAGGATGGGCATGATCCGCACAATCGTACCCAGGATTTCGTCGATATCCGAAAGGCTGACCACCGCCTGGGCAACCTGCAACAAGGCTGCCGATGCATAGGCCTGCTCTTGTGACGAATCGTACAGGCGGGCATTTTCGATGGCAACCGCAGCGTAGCTGGCAAAGGTCGTGGCCATGGCCTGCGCCTCGTGGCCGTAACGGCCCGGGGTGTGATGCGCCAGGGTCAGCGCGCCAACCGATTGGTCGCCAATCCGCAGGGGCACGGCAATCGCCGAATGATTGGCGTCGAAACCCGCCGCATAAGCGGACGGACCAAAAGGGTCGGTCGGTTTGCGAATAAAGGGCTGGCGCGTGAGCAGGGCGGCCGCCAACATGCCAGTCGCATCTGGGGAATTCTGGCGGGCCAGCTCCAGTTCTGAAGCGCGCGCGCCATGCACGGCGGCACAGTAAAGATCTTCTTCGTCCAGGAGCCAAATGGCAGCTATATCGGAGGCCAGGTTGCGCTCCAATTCGGTTAAAACCGCGTCGAGCACCTGATCGAGGCTGGCATTGGCTGAAAGCAGCACAGCCACCTCGCGCAAGCTGTCGCCCACCTGCCGCCGCCACTGTTCGGAGCGGTACAGGTCGGCATTACGGATGGCCGCCGCAACAGAATCGCCCAGCATCTCGATGATCAACCTGTCCTGTTCGGTGAAGGCATTCATCTGGTCAGACTGAACATCCAGGATACCATTAACCTGCCCATTGAAAATCAGCGGCACGCACAATTCGGAGCGGGTGTTGGCAGGCGGCAGCGGTGAGGGAACATAGCGCGGGTCTTCATCCACGTTGTTCGCCAGAAAGGTTTCCCCATGCTGCGCCACCCACGAAATCACCCCTTCTTCATCGTCCAGGTTGAGGATATAGCCTTCGAGGGCCGCCGAGCGCGCGCCCGAACCGGCCTCGTAATGGATCTGCCGCCGGGTGGAATGCACCGTAAAAACATGAACGTACGGGAAATTAAAACGGGTGGCGATTAGCTCGGCCACTTCCTGCATCAGATCGCGCAGGTTCAAAATGGAGGTAATCTGCTTGCTGACTTCACCCACCACGCGCATCTGGTTGGCCTGGCGGCGCAGGTCACCGTACAACTTCGCGCCCTCGATAGCCACAGCCACACTATCGGCCAGGGCGCGCAAAACCAGCATGTCATACGGATGGAAGGCATTCAGCGCGTCCGACTGCACATCCAGCACGCCAACCACACGTTCTTCGAGCTTAAGTGGCAGCGCCAACTCTGACCGGGTTTCCGGCAGGCCATCCAAAGGGCGGAAGCGCGGGTCAGCGCGAACGTTGTTGACCAGGATTTCCTGGCCCGTCTGGGCCGCCTGACCCACCAACCCCTGGCCAAGTTCGACCGAAAAAACCAGTTCTTTCACCCGACCTTTGCGGCGGGTTGCGCCACCGGAGCTCGAACGAAAGGCCAGCGCCTTCTGCCCCGGCTCCAGGGTAAAAATCCCCACATAATAATATTTGAATGTCGACTGGATCAGGCGGGTCACTTTGCGGGCCAGTTCGTCGATATCCGGCTCGTTGGCAATCTGCGCCGAAACGGTACGCACCAGCGCCAACTGCCCCAGCCGCCAACGCTCCACATTCACCCGGTGCCACGCAACCAGGGCGATGGAGGCCGTGCGAGTCAGGCCTTCCAAAAAGCGCAGTTCACGGGGGGTGATTTTTTCGCCGTTCAAGCGGCGGACCTGGATCACCCCCAAACTCAGCTCCTCATGCCGAAACGGGACAGCCACCGAAAACGCTGCGCCTGCTTGCTTTTGGACGGTTTTTCCCTTTTCATGGGCCCGTTGGACAAATCCCGCTGGTGGTTCAGGCGGGAAAAGACTCTCCACCCAATCGGGCAGACGAAAAGCCGCTTCGTTCAGCCACAGGCTGGCCTCGCCTTCCACGTGGTTCGAGACGGTTTCCAGGATCAGGTCACGCTGGGCAGCGAAGGTCGCAGCCGAGAGGATCTGCCCGCCCAGGTCGAACAAATCCTCATAACCGGGCTTGGCCTTTTTGACGGGTTTCCGCGCGCCGGGACAGCATTTCAGCATGGTCAGGAGGTTACCCTGCCCCGGCTGCCACTCAAAATGGACTTCATCCATCAATTTGCGCATAAAGAACAGACCCAGGCCTCCAGCCGCGCGCTCCTCGAGGGCGGCATCCAGGTTTGGGTCAGAAATTTCGTTCACGTCGAATCTTTTCCCCTGGTCGCGCATGACAATGGTCAGGGCTTCGCGGGTGACGGTGGTGCTGATTTCTATTTGCCCATCGGGAATGCCAGCATAGGCATGCTCGATAATATTCGAGGCAGCCTCATCGGCGGCCAGTTGGACGTTGTAGACATCTTTTTCGTCCATACAGGCCCGGCGGGCTGATTCAGCCACAAATTCCCGGATGGAATCAAGAACTTCAAATTGGGCGGGGAAAATCTTGGTGGGCATAATGAAAGCGTGTTTTTGCTGAGCCGCGCCAGGAAACGCGGGCTCAGCAGAAGAAGAGACAAAGCCGCCCAGACCTCAAGTCAGAGCGGCTTATTTTCGTTTGTGGTCTGCCAGCGCAAATTAGAGATTACCAACAGCCGCGGTGACATCCGGGAAAATTCTAAACAGGGTCGTGAAACCAGCCAATTCGAGGGCAGAATTGATATTCGCCGGTACACAAGCCAGGACAACTTCACCGCGATTGTAGCGCTTGCAGTTGCGCTGGGCAGAAATCAGGGCGCGGAAGCCCGCGCTGGACATGTATTCCAGACCGGTCATATCGATGGCAATTTTGAAACGGCCTTCGTTCACAATGGCATCCAGCGCTTCACTCAGCTTGGGCGAAGTGGCGCTATCAACGCGACCTTTGACGGTCAACAGGTCACAGTGTTTAAATTGCTTGGACGTGATTTCCATCGAGCCTCCAGATTTTGAAAAGGTTAATTCCTGCAAAAATTATATCACAGCCCCAGTCCGAAGTACTCGCCGCCCAACTTGTACCCGGCTACTTCGAGCTTGGGTCCGAACATTGGACGAATACCGGTGGGCTTGAATTCGCCGCGCACTTTGCCATCGCCATCCACGCTGGTCGTGACGAATTTGTAAATATCCGTCTGGGTGACCACATCCCCCTCCAGACCAGCCACTTCTGTAATCTGTGTAACCTTGCGGGTGCCGTCCGACAGGCGCGTCATCTGGACGATCAGGTTGACAGCAGACGAAATTTGTTTCCGCAGGGCGGTAACGGGCAGGTCGATCCCCGACATGAGCGCCATGGTTTCGAGGCGCGCAATCGCATCACGCGGGGAATTCGAATGCAGGGTGGTCAGCGAACCAGAATGACCGGTGTTCATGGCCTGGAGCATATCGAGCGTTTCGCCGCCGCGAACTTCGCCCACGATCAGGCGATCGGGACGCATCCGCAGGGCATTGCGGACCAGGTCGCGAATGGTGACCACTCCCGATCCATCGACGTTGGGCAGCTTGGTCTCGAGGCGCAGGACATGGCGCTGTTTCATCTGCAATTCGACGGCATCTTCAATGGTGACAATGCGCTCAAGATCTGGAATGAAGGTGGATAAGATATTCAGCATGGTGCTTTTCCCTGAGCTGGTATTACCCGAGATCAGGATGTTCAAGCGCGCCACCACACAGGCTTCAAGGAATTTGGCCATGACGGGCGTCAGCGTGCCCAGCGTGATCAAATCGTCGATATTCATCTTGGTCTGGGGGAACTTACGGATCGTCAGGAAAGGCCCGCCCACCGCCACCGGGGGCGCAACTACATTCACGCGCGAGCCATCTGGCAGGCGGGCATCAGCTGTCGGAGAATCGGCATCCACGCGCCGCCCAAGCGGAAGCAGGATGCGGTCAATGATCCGCATCAGGTGTTCCACATCCTCAAAGCGAACGTCGGTTTCATACAGTTCGCCATTGCGCTCGACAAAGACCGCCTGGGGGCCGTTGGCCATTACCTCGCTGATTTCAGGATCGTCGAGGAGCAGTTCGAGCGGGCCGTAGCCAACCAGGTCTGCCAGGGCAGCATCGATCACCTGCAAAGTAACGGCCATCGATATGGAAAAACCCAGGTTGAAACTTTCGAGGGTTTTTTCGAGCCAGGCGCGCACATTTTTACGGGTCAGTTCCTGGCTCGGGACCTTTTGCAGCGCAGGAGCGATGGCTTCGATCAGGCGCGCCTTCAAACGCAGAGATTCGGCATCGCGCAAAGAAGCCGGGGTTACACGCAGCACACGTTCAGTCATGAAGCCTCCAGATCAGATTTGCTTGAAGTATAGCACCAGACGGATTAAATCGCGGGTTGATTGGATGGGCCCTTGGGGTTTTTCTACCTACCCCGCTGTTTTTGTGGGATGAAGATGGTTATATTTTGGGATGTGAGGGCTTTCCTATGGAGCCTGTCAGAAAGAAGAAGCGCGCTTTGCAGCGCGCTTCTTCTTTCAAGGTACAAAAACCGATCAGCGTTCCCGTTCGGGAGGGGTCGTTATCGCTGCCGGGGCATCGGGTTCGATACGGGTCAATACCGCCCGCACCGCTGTGCGGTACGAATAGGTTTGGGCCAGCGGGGCGAAATCCTTGCAGGTCACCAGCGTCATCCAGGTGTAGCCGTCATTCTTGAAAATCGAAAAATCTGACGGGATGACCTTGCGCAACTCGCGCATCTCATAAATATAACGCTGTCCATTGGCATGCAGGATGACCTGGTCGCCCCAGATTAACTTTTCCAGGTAGCGGAAGGGTCCGGGGGCGCCATCGGCCAGAGTGACATGACCGGTAATACCGGAGGTGCCCACCTGCCCGGGATAGGTCGTCCCTTCGAGATAACCCGCCTGGCTGGAGAGCCAGGTGAGATCCCATTCACCCTCCACAATCGGCACACCGGTGATCGGCATCGACAGGCCAAGCCGTGGAATCTCCAGCCACATCCCACCCAGGCGGGTATAGGCCTTCGCGGCAGGCTGGGCCGGGAGACTGGTGACTACATCAGGCGCAAAACCTGTCGCCGGAAGAATGCCCTGGCTGCCCGCCCCGCCGCGTCCACGGCCCGGCACCTGGATGGTAACCGAAGCTGCCGCACGATAGTTATTCGGGGCGGTGGCGTTCGGGTCATACCAGCGCTCGGTGGAATAGAGGTTATAGGCCGACTGCTGGGTGGGCGGGCCGCCAGGAAGAGCAGGATCGATGGGCAGGCTGCTCCACTCAACGCTGGATTCGTTCAAGACCGGCGATGGCCCGACGAAAATTGCCTGGAAGGCGATGCTGACAGTTTCACCGAGCGGGAACTCGTCCCAGATGAATTCCAGGGTTCGGGTGGGGATGTCGTAACGATAGCTGGTGGGAGTCAGCCCGGTCGGGACAACACTGCCGGCAACAAAGGTCAGGCCGGTCGGCAAGGTATCCCTCAAGACGACATCATAGGCATGCGCAGTACTCTCAGCCGTATGCGCCACCTCCAGGGTGAAATTGATCGGCGTGCCGTAGACGGCGGTCGTCGGGTTGGCGGTCTTGACGATGCTCAAATCCGGCTCAACAATCTCGACCGGCACAGCCGAAGCTGGCAGACGGGAAATCCCATCCCAAGACCAGGTCACCGCGTTGTTCAAGCCGGTGACGCCATCCACATTTTCAGGGATATCGAGCACGACAACGAGATATTCGACCACGATGGTTCGGTCTTCGCCGGTGATATTTTCCACCGTGCCAAAGGTGAATTCGACGTTATGCCCGTCATTGGTGACACGCGAGTCGCCGCTGGGGGCGGGACAGGCGCTCGTGACGCCAGGAGGCAGTGTCACAACCAGGTCTGCCGGGATGGTCACGCCCGTGCCTACCGGATCCGTTGTGGGCGAGGTACATTCATCGAAGGCCAGGCCGGGGTCAAGGACATCCGCGGCGGTCAGGTTGGTGACCGTGCCAGGCGGCAGTGTGACCTGGATGCGATAGGTGAGCGTCTCGCCGATGTACGCCTCGGCTTGCGGGTCAGGCGGCGGCAAAGCAATCGGGCCGTGCTGGCTGGCAAAGGTGAGCGCTTTTTCATTGCTGATGGCAACATTGTCGGTATCGAGCGCGCTGTCACTGGCCCCGCTATTGAGATCCAACACTTCCACGGTATTAGTGATGGAAGCCCCTGCGGGAACGTCGTTGACACGCACAATCACCGTGATGGTAGTGTTTGCGCCAGCGGCCAGGCTGATGCCTGTCCAGGTCAGCGTAGTGTGCCCAGCGCTTGAACCGATTGCCGGCGCAGGGTCCCCAACACCTACATTCTGGAAGGTAACATCATCGGGCAGGGTATCGATGACCCTGATACTTGTCAAATTCTGGAAACCTGTGTTTTCGATGATCAGGTCATAAGTAAGCAAAGCGCCGGGAGCCACAATAGTGACGTGATCATCCTTGGTGACAGCAATCGTGGAGCGTTGGTCGATATCATCGTCACTGTTATTCGTATCGTCCCTTTCAACGGTATCAGCAGCCGGATCGATGCGAACTAGATTGGTTAAATCGTCAATTGTGGCTGTTGAAGAAACAACGGCTGTGACCGTGTATTCGATGGAAGCGCCTTTCGGCAGGGTGACATAATCAGTGAAATCGGCCGTGGTGCTAACTCCCGTGACGTCACAACCTGTTGCGCCGCCGGAAGGGGTGCAGGATATCCACGTCCAGGATTCGATATCGGCTGGTCGATTGTCAGTGATAACGGCGTCAACTGCCGTATTCGGCCCGGCGTTTCCCACCACAATCGTATAGGTGAGCGTCAGGCCGGGGACGTAGAAATCCACGCCGTCTGTTTTGTCAGCAGTCAGATCGACCTGGGGGATGTATTGGAAGCCAAAGTCAGCCGTGAAGTTGACATTGTTGTCTTTCCAAACCCCCGTATAGCTCGCATACTCGTCGCCGGTTGGTTCGAAGCCGGGCTGGAGGTCGAAATCGTTGCTGCGAATACCGGTTGTCCAGGGAGTGAGGCTGTCGATCCCGTTTTCGTCGACATCCTGGTTGTTGCCATCATCGCCGCCAAAGCCAGCGCGGTCTGTGCTGGAGAAGTAACCATCCAGCGCGCCGTCGGTATTAAACTGCGTGGCGGGGATAAACAGGAAGTAACTTCCCGCAAGCAGGTCGTCAAAAACGTAATTGCCATTCGAGTCTGTCGTCGTCCACGCAACCCACGGGTCTGTGCCAGGCGTGTCGCCGGTGCGGTACAACTCCACCCGGGCATTTTCGACACCCGCTTCGGCGCCATTCTGGATGCCATCATCGGCTGTGCCCCCCCCCGCGCCGGTATCGAACCAGAGGCGGTTGCCGATGGCAACCAATTGATAGTAGCCTGCATCCCAGGTAGTATCGTTTTCGCCAGCCACAAGCGTGGTCGGGGTGGTTTGGCCGGTGCTGGTATCCGCGTCGCTATCAAGCGCATCACTTCCACCCTGATCTTGAGGGCTGGAGGCGTAATCTGCCGGCCGGGTAAAGACGAGGTAGTATTCTCCCGGAATCAGATCCGTGAAACTGTAGAATCCATCGCTGTCCGTTGTGGTGGTTGCAATCAGGCCAAAACCAGTCCGGTAGAGGGTCACCGTGACGTTGGGGATGCCGGTTTCACCCGCATCCTGGATCCCATCCGCATCCACATCATTCCAGACGAAATTACCCAGGGAGGCCGGTTGGGTAAGTCCCGCGTCCCAGGTGAGATCATTCTCGCCGGGGTCGAGCAGGGTCACCACTGTCTGACCGGTTGGGACAATTGCGTCGCTATCCAGCGCAGCGTCCGCGCCCTGATTCAGCAGGGTAATCGAATAACCCGGCGGCGGGGTAAAGACCACGTAGTAATAGCCCGGAGTCAGGTTGGTGAATCCATAGGTGCCATCCACGCCGGCCACATTCGCTGTTGTGGTGGTTGCAACCAGCGCGCCCGCGCCAGTATAGAGTTCCACCGTGACGCCATTGATGCCGGTTTCACCCGCATCCTGGATGCCGTTCCCATTCGCGTCCAGCCAGACAAAGTTGCCCAGCGAGGCCGGGATCAGGTACATCCCCGCATCCCAGGTCAGGTCGTTTTCACCGGGAATGAGTGTGGTGGGAATGGTTTGACCGGTGCTGGCATCCGCATCGCTATCGTTGGCGTCTGGGGTAGCGCCACTGCCAATATCTCTCGGGCTGAAGGTATACCCTGCCGGCAGGGTAAAGTCAACGTAATAATCGCCTGGTATCAGGTCAGTAAAGTTGTAGATGCCGCCAGCGCCAGTGGTAGTGGTCGTAACCAACGCGCCAGCTGCCGTATAGAGGTCGACCGTGACACCAACGATTCCGGGTTCACCCGCATCCTGGATGCCGTCCCGATTCAAGTCCTCCCAAACCCGGTCACCCAGCGAGGCCAATTGGTACAGGCCCGCGTCCCAGGTGAGATCGTTCTCACCGGCGTCAAGTGTGGTGGTGGCGGTTCGACCAGTGCTGGTATCCGCATCGCTATCATTGGCATCTGGGGTAGGGCCACTGCCAATATCTATCGGGCTGATGGCATACCCCGCGGGCGGGATGAAAACGACATAATAATCGCCCGGAACCAGGTTGGTAAAGTTGTACGTGCCGGCCACGCCACCCACAGTGGTGGTGGTCGTCGCCGCAACCAACACGCCGGCGCCAGTATAGAGTTCCACCGTGACGCCATTGATGCCGGTTTCACCCGCATCCTGGATGCCATCCCGGTTCAAGTCGTCCCAGACAAAATTACCCAGCGAAGCCAACTGGTACAGACCCGCATCCCAGGTGGGGTCGTTTTCGCCCGAAATGAGCGTCGTGGGGATGGTTTGACCCGTGACGGGATCTGCATCACTATCGAGCGTATCATCTCCGCCCTGGTTAATGGGGCTGATGGCATATCCCGCAGGCGGGGTAAAATCAACATAGTAATCGCCCGGAACCAGGCCGGTAAAGTTGTATGTGCCGGCGACACCACCCACAGTGCTGGTGGTGGTCGTCGCAACAACCAGGGCATCATCCGCGGTAAAGGGAATCCCATCCGGGCCATAACCTGGCCGGTACAGGTCAACTCTCACGCCATCGATGCCAGTTTCACCCGCATCCTGAATGCCGTCCCGATTCAGGTCGTTCCAGACAAAGTCACCCAGCGAGGCCGGTATCTGGTACAGGCCCGCATCCCAGGTGAGGTCATTTTCGCCGGGTTCGAGTGTGGTGGGGATGGTTTGACCAGTGCTGGTATCTGCATCGCTATCAAGTGCATCATCGCCGCCCTGATTTATCGGGCTGATGGTCCACAAACCCGCAGGCGGGGTGAAGTCAACGTAATAACTTCCCGGGATCAAGCCGGTAAAGTTGTAGATACCGCCGCCGCCGGTGGTGGTGGTCTGAACAAACACGCCAGCGCCAGTATAGAGGTCCACCGTCACGCCGGGGATGCCCGGCTCACCCGCATCCTGGATGCCGTTCTGATTCAGGTCATTCCAAACGAAATTACCCAGGGAAGCCAGGGGCGCAAAGCCAAAGTCAACGGTGCGGTTGGAATAATTGTTCAGAGCTTCGCCGGTTAATGGGTTGGTTAATGGATCATTATCGGTTTCCGGTTCACTGGCGCCGCCCAGCGTGACTTTGCCGCTGCGGACGTTGCTGCCAGGGGCCAGCCCATTGTTATCATCATCCACATCCGTATTCGGGTCAGCAAAGCGGACATCACTGAGGGTATATCCCGCCGGGGTGACAACTTCGACGATGTAATCACCCGCCTGCAGGTAGTCAAAGCGATAGTAGCCGCTTGCATCGGTGGCGGTCAAGGCGATGGCAGCGCCATCGGGATTACCGTCACCGTCGGTGTCGCGGTACAACCTGACAGTCACACCACCCAGGCCGGGTTCATCTCCATTACGAAGGCCATCATTTGCCGCGCCGCCAAGACCCGCGCCATTGTCGTTCCAGACGCGGTTACCGAGCGAGTAAGACTCGTAATACAGGCCAAAATCGACGGTGCGGTTGGAGAAATTATTAAGAGCCTCACCGGTTAATGGGTTGGTCGCTGGGTCGTTATCGGTTGTCGGTTCGCTGGCGCCGCCCAGTGTAACCAGGTTGCTGCTGAGATTGCTGCCTGACAGATTAACGCCATTGTTGTCATTATCCACGTCATTATTGGGGACGCTGCCAGTTGCCGGAATCGCGGTGTTGGAATAACCAGCCGGAACGACAATTTCCACGCTGTAATCCCCAGCTGCCAGTCCGTCGAAGCGATAGTAGCCGCCGCCCGTCGTGGTGGTGGTGGCGATCAGGCTGCCAGCGCGGTACAGGTTGACGGTGACGCCATCGATGCCGGGTTCGGTGCCATTGCGGAGACCGTCGTTGGGCACGCCGCCAGCCCCCGCGCCGTTATCGAACCAGACGCGGTTGCCCAGGCTGTAAGCAGCCGTAAAGCCAAAGTCGACCGTGCGGTTGGATTGAGCATCGGGGGCTTCGCCTGGCAACGGGTTGGTGGCCGGGTCAGTCTCGCCGGTGGGCTCGCTGCTTCCTGGGCCAAGCGTGACCGGGTGGCTGCGAATGTTGCTGCCTGCCGGGACCACGCCATTATCATCATTATCATCCGCATCGCTATCCGGGTCGCCAGCATCGACAATGCTGCTGGTATAGCCCGCCGGGGTGACCACTTCAACGATATAGGTGCCGGCGACGAGATTATCGAAGCGGTAATACCCATTCGCATCGGTGACGGTGTAGGCCAGCGCAACGCCCTCGGGAGTGCCATCGTCGTTCGTATCGCGATATATATTGACAATTACATTCGCAATCCCTGGCTCATCTCCATCAAGAAGACCATTATTCGCCACGCCAGTTGTTCCACCGTTATCATGCCAAACGCGGTTGCCCAGGCTGTAGGGCTGGTAGAAACCAAAATCGACGGTGCGGTTGGACTGGTCGTTAACCGACTCGCCCGCTTCAGGGTTGGTGGATGGGTCGTTGTCATTCGTGGGTTCATTGGCGCCCGGCCCGAGTGTGACTGGATGACTGCGGATATTGCTGCCCGATAAGAAGACGCCGTTGTCGTCGTTATCATCCACATCCGTATCGGGGTCGCCGGCATTAACTGTACTGCTGAGATAGCCAGCCGGAGTGACGACTTCGACGATGTAGTCTCCAGCCGCCAGTCCATCGAAACGATAGTAGCCGCCGCCGGCCGTAGTTGTGGTGGCGATGACAGTTCCAGAACCGTCATCGCGATACAAATTGACGGTCACACCATCGAGGCCGGGTTCTGCGCCGTCGCGCAGGCCGTTGTTGGCCCCCCCGCCGCCCGCGCCGTTATCGTTCCAGACCCGGTTGCCCAGGCTGAAGGAAGTCACCACCAATGCATCGGTGGCAGGCAGCAGGTTTGTTTGTTTCTCGGCAGTGATGAGCGAGTCGGCCGGGATCGTATTCACATATGTATTCGGAGAATCGCTCTTGACAGGCACCACAATCGAACAAGACGAGCCGCGCGCCAGCTCTCCGTTCTCCAGTTTGATGATTTGATTTATGAAGTCAAGATTGAGGTCGCCGCCACAGGTATTCACCGCCACAGGAGAGGCCTGAAGTTCCAGCCCAACGGGCAGTGCGGGCAGCGCATCGTTCAAGCCCATCCCGGTCAGGTCAGTAGATTCGAAAGAGTTTGTAATGGTGATGGTTAACAGCGAGTTCTGTCCAACTGGAACCGGATTCGGCCCGAACGATTTGGTGACACTTGCCCAGCCCTGGTTGGTTAATGTGGCCGGGGCAGGGTCGGGATTGGTAGCCCCTTCAAAGGTCTTGACATCGCCAGCCCCGATCGTGTTGGTCAGGTTGCCAATCACAGTCATGGTTGCATTCAGGGATAAAACACAACTGCCCGAAGCAGGCAGGCTGCCGCCGCTAAAGTTGAAAGAACCTGTCCCGGTTGGGGTTAACGTTCCGCCGCAGGTGCCGACACTCGCGTTAAGCGGGTTGGCCAGAATCATGTTGGCCGGCATCGTATCGGTAAAATTAATCCCAGAGAGCGGCACCG
This sequence comes from Anaerolineales bacterium UBA5195, assembly GCA_002412925.1. Lineage (GTDB taxonomy): Bacteria > Chloroflexota > Anaerolineae > Anaerolineales > Villigracilaceae > UBA5195. The sequence goes on from DHVZ01000049.1 coordinate 19,202, forward strand.
TATTGGGGTTAACCAGCGTAATGCGCATCTCTGATGAGGTGCCGCCAAAAACCAGGATGGGATTAAACTCCTTGGCCACACCAATGGAAAGATCGAGGATTGTCAAGTCGGCGGTTGCGTTTGCCGCCGGGCGCACGATGGGCCCCGCGACAACGAATTGCCCACTCACTTCCGTGCGATCAATTGTATTGGTTCGTGTGGTCGTGTCGCCCCTGCCCTCGACATCGACGCTGAGGGTGCAGAGACCCGGCACAACCCCGTCACTGGCAGGGATCGTGCCGCCGCTCAATGCAATCGTCTGCGACCCGGCTGCCGGGTTAAAAGCGCCGCCACAGGTTGTGCTGGGATTGGGGTCAGGGGAAGCCACAAAGACTCCGTTGGTAGAGCCGTTGCCACCCATCGAGGACAGCAAGTCTGTCAGTGAGACATTGATCAGGGGCTGTAAATTCGTGTTGCGCAGGGAAATCGTCAGCCGCGAACGGCCGTTGGGCGCGATGTTCGCAGGGGCAAAGCTCTTGCTGATCGTGAAGCTGGTGACATCCAGGGTAGCCGAACGATCATTGGGATCTGTGCGGCCCTCGAAGGTCGCCAGCGTGCCGCCCGGAATGGTGTTAACATGCGGGCCGGGGATATTCGAGGTGACATAGACGGTGATGGTACAAGAGCCGCCCGCGCTGGGAATCACCCCGCCGGTCAACTGGATCAGGTTGGTGGAGATGCCGGCCGTCAGGCTTCCGCCACAGCTGGTTGTCGGGTTGGCTGGCGCCAGAGGCATTCCAACAATCACCATGTCATCCGGCAGGGTATCGCGGATATAAATATTATTGAGCGGCGTGTCGTTTGGCGCTGTGATGGTAATCCTGAGGCGCGTTGGAGCGCCCGCAACGATGCGGCTGGTCTGGAAAGCCTTCGCGACAGTGGCATTGGCGCCGATCGGGTAAACCGTCACATTTGCAGTAGATGGGGAATTGTTACCAATGCCTTGCGCCGAAGTAACACCGTCTATCGTATTGGAATATGGACCACCAACACTGGCAGTTACCGTGGCGCTGATGACACAGGTTCCCGGTACGGCCACCGTGCCGGGCGGGATGATGCCATTGCTCAAAACAATCGCATTGGCCGTGCTGGAGGAAAGATCCGCCCCCCCGCCACAGGAGGCCGAAGCAGTTGGAGTGCCCACAATTGTTAAACCTGTCGGCATGGTATCGGTAAAAGCCACACCGGTGAAAGCGGTGCTGGTTTGGTTTCGCAGGGTGATTGTGAGCGAAGTGGTGCCTCCCGCCACGAAATTACCGCCAAAAGCCTTGACCACGCCGATCGTGCGTTCAAGAACCGTGGCAGTTGCCGTGGCCGGGAACGCATTCGTAATCGGCCCGGTCATGGTATAGGCGGGAATCGTATTGGTCTTCGTGCCAGCGGTTGAACTGGTCACCTGGGCCACAATCGTACAGAATCCGGGGGTGGTGACATTCCCGGCCGGGATGACGCCGCCCGTCAGGGTGAGCGAAGTTGGGGTCGATGTGATCGTACCGCCACACTGGGAAGCAGCCGGAGTGCCGGAAATCGTCAAGCCTGGCGCCGTTAAGGCCCAGTCATCCACCAGCCCCACGCCGACATAATCTGCGCCGGTCGGGTTGCGCAATGTGATCGTCAGGGTGCTGGTATCGCCCTGCGCAAAGGTCGACGGGCTAAAGGCCTTGACAATCCCAACCGCCTGGACGTTAATATCGGCTTCCACCGGCAGGGTGTTCGTTACCCCCTGCTGGGTCTGGAGCGAACCCGGCCCGCCCGGGCCAGCCTGGATGGTATTGGTGTATTCCCCCTGGGTTGACGAGATGACCCGCACACGCACGCGGCAGGTCGAATTGGGCGCGATGGTGGCATTGTTCAGCGTGATCGAAGCTGCGCCCACCGCGGCACTCAAGCTCCCGGCGCCGCAGCCGCTCAAGGAGGTCGTCAGGGGCGCAGCCACAACGAATGGAGCCGGCAGGGTATCGGTAAAAGTCGCCTGGGTCAGCGAATGAACCAAGTCATTATTGGTGATATTGATTTCCAACTGGCTCGACTGGCCGACCCAAACCGTATTAGGAGTAAAGTTCTTGTTCATGGAGGGCGGCTGGACAGTGGTCACCAGTAAATTGGCGCTGGCCGGTGTGGCATTGGTGATGATATCCAGGCCGCCGCGGCCGGTGGCGTGCAGGCCAACCCCGCCATAAGCGGGCAGGATCCCGTAGGCCGGGATGGTATTGGTCAGGGTGCCGGGCGTCGTGGAGGTGATATCCATCGAAACCGAGCAGCTCCCCGGGCCAGAGACGCTTTGCGCGGGCACGCTCCCACCGCTCAATGAGATGGTCGTCGTCCCGGCGGCTGCGATGGCCGTGCCGCCACAACCATTTGACAGGTTCGCCGGTGTCGCAATCCGCAGCCCCGGCTGGACGCCAACCAGGCTGTCGGTAAAGGAGGCGTTCTCCAGTGGGAACGAATTTGGGTTATAAATGTTGATGGTCAGGCGCGAGATGCCTCCCGCGGGAATCGTTGCCGGGGTAAACTCCTTGTTGATATCGGCCCCATACGAGAGCGCGCTGACCGGCGCCGGCGGCAGAACCAGGAGAGGCGTCAACGCCAGCAAGAGCACAACCGAAAAACGCACAAAAATCGAAAAAGATCGGCGAATGGAAGTAAACATGGAAGTCTCCTGGCGAAAAATATCAATCGTCCCAATTTAAAAACAAGACCAGCCATTACCGGCCGGTTTCGCTCTGGCTCCCCGCTGACTTAGCCCTTGGAACATCCGGGCAGCGACCAAATTCGGTCAGTGGATCGTGGCATCCTTCGTTAAACATTACAAATTCATAATATTCTTTATTATATTCTAAGGTTTGCAAAAGCGGGAAAAACTTATCAGAATTGTAGGAATAAAAGAAGCGCGCTTTGCAGCGCGCTTCTTTTATTAGATTCTCTTGAAGAGCATTTATCTGCCCCCGTGCTCCTCAACCCGGTCAGCGATAACTGAAATGAGCACTGCCTGGACAGCGGTTCTCATCTTATAGGTTTTGCTTGTCTCATCAAATTCTTTACAGGTAATCAGGGTCACCCAGTCCCGATCTTTGTGACCCAACACCGTAGTATCCTCTGGCCTGACAGTCAGCGCCGAACGGACTTCGTAGATGTATTTCTGTCCGTAGGCGTGGATCACAATCCGGTCGCCCCATTTGAGCTTGCTCAGGTTGACAAATGGCCCGGGCAAACCGTTGGACAGGTAGACATGACCGGTGATAACGCTATTTCCCACCCAGGTCGGGAAGGCCGTGCCATCCAGGTAACCGGCGTTGGCGCCCAACCAGGTGATATCCCACTGGTTCTCTACCACAGGAACACCAACGATATCCACCTTCACCTTGAGAGATGGAATCTCCACCTTTAGATCGGAATAGGCGCTGTAAACCAGAGCCAGAGGCTGGAGCGGAAGTTTGCTAACGATACCGGGAGCAAAACCCGTGGCCGGTAACTTCTTGGGCTGTGGTTTTCCCGGGGTATCTGTCCTGGCTGCAGCAGCCTGCGACCAGGTTGAGGTCGCAACCGCAACGCCTGTTTCGTTGGGATCCTCAAAGTCACCGTCCGTGCTCAAATCCGCATCCAGGGTGGCAACATTTCGAACGGTAGAGACGCCATCATTAATCGTGACATTGTACGTGATGACCAACTCGTTTTGCGCGGTGGCCTCCGTGAAATTACCCAGGTCAGGCCCAAACGTGCCAACCCAGATGATACGCCCACGAAGATATGCGCCTGAAGGGCCTTCGTAGTAACAATTCGCGGTTGTCGTCAGAACTCCATCCCGTTGACAACTGACACCCACGTTGGTCGAGCCTGGAACAGCAGGGTATCCGGCAGCGGGGAAAGGATAAGGGTTCGGCGCCCCACTCGGCGCGAAGGTGGTCCCAACCGGGATCGGATCGCTGACTTGCGCGGCCAGAGGGCTGAGATTGGATTCATTGATCCAGACCATGCGCCAGCGCAGCAATGGCAAACCGCTGTCGTCAAAAACCTTGATCCCAAAAGGCGGGTCAAAGATGCTCGCATCGAAGGTGACTGGCGTGGGAGCATTATTGTTAGTTGGATTTCCGTCGTTATCCGGATCAGGATTGGTTCCGTTGTGTGAGCTGTCGTTCACCGGGTCACCGCTCGGAGGCTGGCCGGAGGCAATCGCTGTGTTCTGGAATGGCCCGGCTGCAGCCGGGACGATGCGCACCACCAGGGTGAGCGTGCCAGAAGCGCCGACATTCAAAGTGTCTGTACCGGCCAGCAGGTTGGTATCAGTACTGCCAGTGTAACCCGGCCAGTTGACCGCAAAGTTGGCGCTGGTGAGCGACTGGACCGCGAAGGCCGTTGCCGGCGGGAAGGTGACGGCAAGGTTGTCTGTAATCTGGATTTTGCTCAATGCATCCTCGCCATAGTTACGCACAAGAATTTCATACGTGATTTCCCAGGTGCCTGGGCTGACCAGGGTCGGCGTCCCAACTATACGCTTGGCAGCACCGATGAGCGGGGTGCTCGTGCCAAAGTAATGGCTCGCATCGCTGTCGTTCACCAGGGTCGCGCCATAATACGCTGTGACAGTACCGATATTCGCGTATTGTCCGAGTTGCGCCGTGCCCGAGGCCGTACAGGTCATGGATTCCGCAACCGCCAGCGTCGTTTGCGGGCAGGTCACGGTCACACCCTTGTCATCGGTCACGGTCACGTTCGTCAAAGCCACGTTGCCCGTGTTCGTCACCACATAGGTCCACGCCACAGGATCCCCGATCATAACAGTCGGACCGGGCGGGACATCGGCATCCTGCCCATTGGTGAGTTTTTCGATGTTCAGCGCCGGATTCTGCATGATCGGGATGTCCAGGCTGTCGGTCGCATCCGGCGCTTCATTCGAACTGGCCGTCACCGTGTTGCTCAGGTTGCCGCCTGCGTCCAGCTCCGCCTGGGTGAAGGTGTGCGTGGCCGAGCAGGTCATGCTCGCGCCCACTGCCAGGGTCGTCCCGGGGCAGCTCATGTCGTCGTTGTCGTTGTCGTCGCTCAGGCTGATGCCTGTCAAGGTCACACTGCCCGTGTTCGTCACCA
>DHVZ01000036.1 GCA_002412925.1 Anaerolineales bacterium UBA5195
GCATGTATGCAGGCACACTTTTGAAGCGCGGGCGCTTGTGAGCAAAGAGAAACCCCGCTCGAAGTGAATTTAACCCTTGGAGCAGACAAAAAAGCGCCTCCTGCCGGATTTCATCCCAGGATGCGCTTTTTTTGAATTACGCCTTCATTGCCTGTTTTTTATCAGGGCAACCAACCGATCATGTTGAAATCATCGCGCTCGGTGATCGGGATGATTTCACAGGTGTTGACATTGATCAAGGCTGAGCTAAGCGGACCTGTGCCCACGTCCCAAGTTACGCTGACCAGCAGCCAGTTGTTGTCGGGCGCCCAGAGTAGGTTTTGGAGGTAGGCATTGCTTTCGTGATTTAGCTCCAGCAGGGGTTTGCGTTGGGAGCCATCCAGGGTGAAGACGTACAGGGTGCTTGTATTGCCATTCTCACTTAGCCAGTCTGCCGCAAAGCGTTTTTCATCCGGCGATAGGGTGATGTTTGTGCCAGTTGATGGAACGCTGAATAACGCAGTATCGGTTTCATCCTTAGGGTTAAATAGTTTCAGTAACGGGCCATCATCAGCCATAGTGATATAGAGGATGCGCCCATCCTTCATCCAGCCGAGAATAAAGTTGCCCTGGCGGCCGTTTTTGATAGTGTACACGGGCGAATCATCAAGGCGGACCAGGTAAATATTGGGCAGGAAACTGCCCTCGGGCATTGCTGTAAAGCCGATTTGAGTGCCGTCTGGCGACCAGAAAGGCGTAGAGCCAATCAGGTTGAGATCGGTGTCGGGCAGGTGTTGGCTTAGGCCGCTGGCGAGATTGTAAACGTACAATCCATCTGCGCCTTTGTAAACAAGTTGACTGCCATTGGCTGAGATGGCTGCCATGCTCGCGTTCTCCAACAGGGCTTGCTCTTCGCTGCCGTCCAGACGCATGGTATACAGGCCAGGATTTATATCGTATTTTTCGTAGATGACTTTTCTGTTCAGTTCAGCCGGGATGGGCCGGGGGTTGAGCATGGCAGCCTTCCAGGTTTCTTCGCTGAGGCAGGCAGCCTGGGTTGGCGCGCTGGGCACCAGGCTGGTAGAGGGAGCCTGGGCGGGAGGCCAGGCTAATTCCCATCTGCCCGGCATGCGGATGGCGTAACCGGTCACTTGTAGGGTGATTGGGCCTTCGGGCAGGCCACCCTCATAGTTGAATCCGTTTGAAAAGGATTGAATCGGGCTGATACCATCGCCCATGCTGCCGCCGCCGCTGCGGGGCGGGTGGTTGGAGTCGTACACGCCCGCATCCATAATTCCATCGCTCGATTCCATTTCAAACGACATGCTGGCGTTCCCGTTAAATTCGGCGATGGTGATACTGATAATGCGCAGGGTGCGGCCATCCAATTCAATATCTTTGTTCAGCACCCAGGTTTGCTCGGCCAGGTGGTTTGGGCCGGGGTCAAAGGTAAACTCCAGGTTGCTTGAATAGTATATCTGAATGGCATTGACTACCAGCCGGGTTGCGGCGAAAGATGTTTTATAACCCAGCGGGCGGTTTTGCTCGTAGCTTTCGTTGGGGTCGATCGCATCGAAGTTTTGTTCAGACACGACTTCCTGGCCGTTGGCGTCAAATATTTTGATATCTTCCGGGCTGATATCAACTGCATTCACTTTGGGGTTATCGCGCCAATCCAGGCGGGTCAGAACAAGCTGACCATCGGGCAGGGGGATGACATTTTCAAGCAGCAGGTGGATGCCCGCTAGTGTTTGCTCCGTTTCTGGGGTATTGATTGGCTGCGAGGTGCTGGCCGGGGTGGCGGTGGTTTGGCCTGAGACCGGGTAAAGGGGTAGTTCCGCGGACGCCAGGGCAAAATTCAGCGCCAATTCCCAGTTTTCAGGACCCTGGCCCGCCAGGCGAGCGTGCAGGCAGGGCAGGAACAGGCTGACCTGTTTCACATCCGCGGGGATGGCCGGGTAGGTGTTTTGCTGGCGGTAGCCATTCTCCCAGGTCGTGTCGGGGAACCTGCCGGGAGCGGTGTACGCTGTGCCATCCGGCAGACGCAGTTCTGCCCCGGCGAAACAGGCGTCGTTCAGTTCGCCCTGCAGATGGCTGGCCGATTCAAAGGGGCCTTCCACTTTGTAGGTCAAGATGGTGTGCTCAGAATCCAGCACGGCGCTTTCGACGGTAACGGTGAATCCGTCACGGGTGGCAACGACCGGTTCAGACAGCACGCGCAGCGGCGTGCTCTGGTCCACCATCCCAATGCCGGGAATGAAGCCCAGTATTTTGCGCATGGCAGAAGCCGCGCCGGGCAGGGTGAAAAACAGGGTGGTCAAAAGAACGACGATTGCCAGTGCGGCAAAGGCCAGTTTGGTTTTGGGGTTCATGGTTCGGGTCTCGCTTCCTTTTTGGATTTTGCCCAAGACGCCTGGCAGCAGGTTGACATTCTGCGGCACGGCCTCCTGGGAAATCTCATCAAGCACACGAGCGGGGTCGTCTTTGCGAATCATTTCGCGCTCCTTTCCGCGCTGAGCAGGCTGCGCAGGCGCTGACGGGCGTTGTTCAAGAGCCATTTGACGGTTCCGGGGGCAGTCGAAAGCGATTCGGCCATCTCCTGTTCGCTCATACCCAGGTAGTAACGCTGGACAATAGCGGTGCGCTGCCGTGGGGGCAGGGCTTTCAGGGCGGTCGCTACTTCGCCTTTGAGCCGGTTATACTCAGCCATCTCTTCAGTGGATGCGGCTCGTAAGAGCAAATCGTTGATGACTTCCAGGTCTGCGTCGGTTCCGAACTGTACCCAGCGGGCGGTTTTTTCGCAGGTATTCAGCGCCAGGTTGGCAACGCTGCGCAGCAAGTAAGGCTCAAAAGAGCGGTTCTCGTCGTAGTGGCGAATATGCTGGAAGACCCGCACGAAAACATCCTGGGCGACATCCTCCGCCATTTGTTCATCGTGTGTGATGAGGTAGGCCGTCTGCACGGCTTTGCGTTGATAGCGGGCCATTAAAGTTTCCAGCCCACCGATATCGCCGTCTTTCAGGCGGCGAATCGCTTCAAGGTCATTCATGGAGTTCTCCGGTTTGTTGTGGCGCTCACAATCATAATACAGGAGGAGTTGCGAAAAGGTTGGAAATTGCCAAAAAAAACAACGCCAGGCAGATGCCTGGCGCGAGTACGCATGAAGCGGGAGTTCTTTTCTTGAGCCACCAAGGCGGGCATGTATGCAGGTACACTTTTGAAGCGCGGGCGCTTGTGAGCAAAGAGAAGTCCCACTCAAAGTGAGCGGGGGTGTTTTTGTGGATCTATTCGGCAAGGAGAGAGAGTTGCAACCATTTCCGTGATGTCTCGTTAGCGTTTCTTCGGCATGATTAGGTACCTAAGTTTCGCCCAAACAAACGGCAACCTGCTCAACGGCCAGTAGCGCGGCGAAACCGGCTTGGATATGTTTGGCAAAAGGATCGGCTGGGTTGAGAATGATCTTGCGAACGTTTTTCTATTCGTCAACCCAAATCCTGCTTGTGATCTGCAAAACGTCGCGGACCATCCGTAGCATGCCAAAGCTGGCGATTTTTGGGTAGAACGGGGCCAACCAACACCACGCCCAGTCCAGCAAGTTGTGAAGTAGGGTTTCGAGTTGGGACACCATTTGCTGGGCCGCGAACCGTTTTTTTTATTGCATTTGGAGATTTATCCCCGCTCCCCGTCCCACCACTTGGACAGGCGGCCGTCGGAGCGCTGCGGCTGGTCGATATAGTGCGAAACATCATTGAACAGCATCAAGCGCGCCCGCACCGGGTCTTTGAAATCGAGCACATTCAGGCAGGCCGGAGACTGGTCGAGCCGATCGCGGTAGCCGCGGGCGTCAAAACCAAGCAAGCTGCTAATCAGCAACCGTAAGGTGGCCTTGTGCGAAACGATCAGCACATTCTGGCCGCGATGCTCGACCACGATCTCGCGGATGATCGGCAGGGCGCGCGCGATGACGTTGACGCCCGCCTCCCCGCCCTGCGGGGCAAAAGTAAACGGGTCTTCTTCCCAGGAGGTGTATTCCTCGCCAAATTGCGCTTCCACATCGGCCCGGCGCATCCCCTCCCAGTGGCCGTGATTGATTTCGCGCAAACCGTCGCGCTGCCGCACGGGCAGATCATGCGGTTTGGCAAGGATCGAGGCCGTATGCACCGTGCGGATCATCGGACTGCAATAGACCGCTGTAATCTGGTCGTCTGCCAGACGCCCGGCCAGACGTTCGGCCTGGAACATGCCTTCGGATGACAGTTCCACATCCACGGCCCCGGCAAACCGGTCTTCGGCGCTGAGCTGGGTCGCGCCGTGGCGCACCAGGAAGAGACGGGTGATTGTCTGAGTGGTCATAAGCCTCCATCGAAGAAAAAAGGGCAGGGAAAAATTCCACCGCCCTTTTTAGAAAATCAAACGCCCGTTTTCAAACACAGGGCAGTTCGGTAGGGGCACAGCGGATGATTCAAAATACTAAGCCGTTCGATCATCTCGCTGTGCCCCTACTGATTGATCGCAATCCCCAGGT
>DHVZ01000107.1 GCA_002412925.1 Anaerolineales bacterium UBA5195
ACTCGGTCGTTGTCGAGGGCCTGACATCCGTGCTGATCTACATGAACAAGCAGTACGGCTCAACCCAAGCTGGAATCAAAATAACCGGACTGTATAAATAGGTTTCCCGGTGTCGGGTATCAGGTGTCAGGTTTTGCCCACTGACGCCTGATACCCGACACTTAATACCATGACCCTCACTCTCACCCCCCTCTCCAATATTCCTCTCATCCGCCCGGGCGACAACCTGGCGGAGTTTCTTCTTAATAGCCTGCGCAAAGCTGATATCAATCTCGAAGATGGCGATATCCTTGTCCTGGCCCAGAAAATCGTCAGCAAGGCCGAAAACCGGCTGGTTAACCTGGCCGCCATCTGCCCCTCGCCCGCCGCGCTGGAACTGGCCGAAAAAACCGGCAAAGACCCGCGCCTGGCAGAACTGCTCCTGCAAGAGAGCAGTGAGATCCTGCGCGTGCGCATCGGATCGGTGATCGTCGAGCACCGGCTGGGGTTTATCTGCGCCAACGCCGGGATAGACCAGTCCAACGTTGGAAATTCGGATGGCGGAACCCAGGATGCGGAGCAGCAACACGATTGGGCCCTGCTGCTGCCCGAAGACCCGGACCGCTCTGCAGCCGAGGTCCGCGCTGCGCTCGAAACGACCAGCGGCAAACGCCTGGGCGTGATGGTGATCGACTCGCACGGCCGTGCCTGGCGGCTGGGAACGGTAGGGGTGGCGATCGGCCTGAGCGGCCTGCCCGGCCTGCTAGACGAGCGCGGCTGGAGCGATCTCTTCGGTTACACGCTAAAAATTACCGTCGTGGGCGTCGCAGATGAACTGGCCGCCGCCGCCAGCCTGGTGATGGGACAGGCCGCCGAGGGCACACCCGCCGTCCACGTGCGCGGATTCCCCTATCCGCTGCGCGAAGGGTCGCTCAAAGAACTGATCCGGCCCAAAGATCAGGATATGTTCAGGTAAAAGATGAAAGACGAATTCTGGGGCTTTCTCGATCAACTGATCGAATCCAGCGAAACCATCATTGACCGGCCGGCCGGTTCACGCCATCCGCGTCACCCACAGATCGTTTACCCGCTCGATTACGGCTACCTGGCCGGGACAAGCTCGGCCGATGGCGACGGCATGGATGTCTGGCGCGGCTCGCTCGAGGAAAAAGCACTCGAGGGCATCCTGGTTACAGTCGATCTGCAAAAACGCGATAGTGAGATCAAACTGCTGCTCGGCTGCACGCAGGCAGAAACACAAACCATCCTCGCTTTTCACAACAGCGGCCAGATGCGGGCCGAGTTGATACTCAGAAAGAATAATAAGTGACAGTCATCTTTGAGATGACTGTCACTTATAAAAAGGAGAGAAAATATGAACAACATTCCCGAAAAATATCACGACCTGCTCAAAGATGAGGCCAAAGCCTTTTTATTCCTGGCAACCAGCATGAAAGACGGCTCGCCGCAGGTGACACCGATCTGGTTCAATCACGACGACGAGCATATTTTGATCAACTCGGCAAAAGGGCGGGTCAAGGACCGCAATATGCGCGCCCGTCCGCAGGTGGCCTTTGTCATTCAGGACCCGGCCGACCCCTATCGCTATCTGCAAATCCGCGGGCGGGTGGTTGAAATCACCGAAGAAGGCGGGCTGGATCACATCAAAACCCTGGCGCGCAAGTATACCGACAAGCCCTGGCGGGGAGCCGACCCTGGCGAGATCCGCGTCATCTACAAGATCTTGCCAAACAAGATCGACGCGCATTGATTCGATGAATCTTCAACCGGCAGATTTGCAAGACTTCCTTCGTTCGCGGCGTTCGATCCGCAAATTTACGGATGCGCCTGTGGCGGACGGGGTCTTGCGCAAAATACTCGAAACGGCAACTTACGCCCCATCTGCACACGGGATGCAGCCCTGGCGCTTTGTGGTGGTCGACAGCCCGGGCGCCAGATCCGCCCTCGGAGCGGCGCTGACCGGTCAGATGCGGGCCGATATGCAGGCAGAAAACGCCCCCGAAACGGAAATCAGCCAGCGGGTGGAACGCTCCCTGCGGCGTCTATCCGAAGCGCCGAAAATCATCCTGGTCTGCCGCGATGCCGAAGCGCAACGCGCCCAACATCCGGCTGAAGAACAGATGGGGATACAATCGGTGGCGATGGCAGGACTGCAACTGATGCTGGCTGCCCACGCCCACGGGCTGGGAACGGTCTGGATCTGCTGGCCGCTCTACGCGGGAGCCGAAACGCGGCGCGCGCTCAAGCTGCCCGCAAGCTGGCAGCCGCAGGGCATGGTTTTTCTCGGCCACCCGGCGGAAGAGCCGCGAGAGAAAAACCTGAAGCCGCTGGACGACGTTATCTTTTACATTCAGGATTGAACCCGCTGGAAGATTTATTGGGCAGGTATGCTATACTTTTTTCAGCGTCCGGGACAATCTTTCGGTCGCGTCAGCATGAGCATCTTACAAGTGAAATTTTCGCAAAAAAAAGCACAGAAAATTAAACACAAAGGGCACACGCGTATCTGCGGTCGGTGCAGGCAAAGTAGCACGAAGTAAGAGCTTTTAAGGTTTTCCTTTGTGCCCCGTCGTGACCTTCGTGGTTAAAGGTTTTCTTTTCCGGCTTGTCCGGGTTAGGAGGAGTGAAAAATGAGTCTTTACCCAGAAAATACACCCCAGAAAAGCCCGGCCCAGGAGCCGCAATTCAAGACCATCCGCGAACTGGACCCGGTCAAAGTACAGGAGCTGCAGGAGC
>DHVZ01000108.1 GCA_002412925.1 Anaerolineales bacterium UBA5195
CGATCGAAAACTCGGTCGTTGTCGAAGGTTTGACTTCTGTCTTGATCTACATGAACAAGCAATACGGCTCGACCCATGCCGGAATTAAAATAACCGGGCTGTATAAATAGGTTTCCCGGTGTCGGGTATCAGGTGTCAGGTTTTGCCCGCTTGACACCTGACACTTGACACCTGACACTTGACACCATGGCCCTCACTCTCACCCCCCTCTTGAATATTCCTCTCATCCGCCCGGGCGACAACCTGGCGGAGTTTCTTCTTAATAGCCTGCGCGAAGCTGATATCAATCTCGAAGATGGCGATATCCTTGTCCTGGCCCAGAAAATCGTCAGCAAGGCCGAAAACCGACTGGTTAACCTGTCCGCCATCTGCCCCTCGCCCGCCGCGCTGGAACTGGCCGAAAAAACCGGCAAAGACCCGCGCCTGGCAGAACTGCTCCTGCAAGAGAGCAGTGAGATCCTGCGCGTGCGGGTAGGATCGGTGATCGTCGAGCACCGCCTGGGGTTTATCTGCGCCAACGCCGGGATAGACCAGTCCAATGTTGGGAATTCGGATGGTGAAACCCAGGATGCGGAGCAGCAACACGATTGGGCCCTGCTGCTGCCCGAAGACCCGGACCGCTCAGCGGCCGAGATCCGCGCTGCGCTCGAAACGGCCAGCGGCAAACGCCTGGGCGTGATGGTGATCGACTCGCACGGCCGCGCCTGGCGGCTGGGAACGGTCGGGGTGGCGATCGGCCTGAGCGGCCTGCCCGGCCTGCTAGACGAGCGCGGCTGGAGCGATCTCTTCGGTTACACGCTAAAAATTACCGTCGTGGGCGTCGCAGATGAACTGGCCGCCGCCGCCAGCCTGGTGATGGGACAGGCCGCCGAGGGCACACCCGCCGTCCACGTGCGCGGATTCCCCTATCCGCTGCGCGAGGGGTCGCTCAAGGAGTTGATCCGGCCCAAAGATCAGGATATGTTCAGGTAAAAGATGAAGGATGATTTCTGGGACTTTCTCGACCAACTGATCGAATCCAGCGAAACCATCATTGACCGGCCGGCCGGTTCACGCCATCCGCGTCACCCGCAGATCGTTTACCCGCTCGATTACGGCTACCTGGCCGGGACAAGCTCGGCCGATGGCGAGGGCATGGATGTCTGGCGCGGCTCGCTCGATGAAAAAACGCTCAAGGGCATCCTGGTCACAGTCGATCTGCAAAAACGCGATAGTGAGATCAAACTGCTGCTCGGCTGCACGCAGGCAGAAACACAAACCATCCTCGCTTTTCACAACAGCGGCCAGATGCGGGCCGAGTTGATACTCAGAAAGAATAATAAGTGATAGTCCCTAGTTGATCTGTAAATGCCCTTCGACTGCGCTTTTTTACATAAAATGTCACGTCCTGAGCGGAGGGCGGAGCGTAGTTGGCGCAGCCCGTAGTCGAAGGGCGCTCCGCTCAGGACTTATGCAGAAATCTAGTCATCTAGCAAATGACTGTCACTTATAAAAAGGAGAGAAAACATGAAAAACATTCCCGAAAAATATCACGACCTGCTCAAAGATGAGGCCAAAGCCTTTTTATTCCTGGCAACCAGCATGAAAGACGGCTCGCCGCAGGTGACACCGATCTGGTTCAATCACAACGACGAGCATATTTTGATCAACTCGGCAAAAGGGCGGGTCAAGGACCGCAATATGCGCGCCCGTCCGCAGGTGGCCTTTGTCATTCAGGACCCGGCCGACCCCTATCGCTACCTGCAAATCCGCGGGCGGGTGGTTGAAATCACCGAAGAAGGCGGGCTAGATCACATCAAAACCCTGGCGCGCAAGTATACCGGCAAGCCCTGGCGGGGAGCCGACCCTGGCGAGATCCGAGTCATCTACAAGATCCTTCCAAACAAGATCGACGCGCATTGATTCGATGAACCTTCAACCGGCAGAATTGCAAGACTTCCTGCGTTCACGGCGCTCGATACGAAAATTTACGGATGCGCCTGTGGCAGACGAGACCTTGCGCGAAATACTCAAAACGGCAACCTGCGCCCCATCCGCACACGGGATGCAGCCCTGGCGCTTTGTGGTGGTCGACAGCCCGAGCGCCATATCCGCCCTGGGAGCGGCGCTGACCGGTCAGATGCGGGCCGATATGCAGGCAGAAAACGCCCCCGAAACGGAAATCAGCCAGCGGGTGGAACGCTCCCTGTGGCGGCTATCCGAAGCGCCGAAAATCATCCTGCTCTGCCGCGATGCCGAAGCGCAACGCGCCCAACATCCGGCCGAAGAACAGATGGGGATACAATCGGTGGCCATGGCGGGATTGCAACTTATGCTAGCTGCCCACGCCCACGGGCTGGGAACGGTCTGGATCTGCTGGCCACTCTACGCCGGGGCCGAAACGCGGCGCGCGCTCAAGCTGCCCGCAAGCTGGCAGCCGCAGGGCATGGTTTTTCTCGGCCACCCGGCGGAAGAGCCGCGAGAGAAAAACCTGAAGCCGCTGGACGACGTTATCTTTTACATTCAGGATTGAACCCGCTGGAAGATTTATTGGGCAGGTATGCTATACTTTTTCAATGGTCGGAACAATTTTTCGGTCGTGTCAGCATGAGTATCTTACAAGTGAAATTTGCGCAAAAAAAGCACAGAAAATTAAACACAAAGGGCACACGCGTACCTGCGGTCGGTGCAGGCAAAGTAGCACAAAGTAAGAGCTTTTAAGGTTTTCCTTTGTGCCCCGTCGTGACCTTCGTGGTTAAAGGTTTTCTTTTCCGGCTTGTCCGGGTTAGGAGGAGTGAAGAATGAGTCTTTACCCAGAAAATACACCCCAGAAAAGCCCGGCCCAGGAGCCGCAATTCAAGATCATCCGCGAACTGGACCCAGTCAAAGTACAGGAGCTGCAGGAGCCGCAGAATTTATTGTTACCAGGGCAGAAAAAGCAATACCGCACTAAAAAATGATGAATAAATCAATCCTCGTGGTAAGCGGTCTGACCATG
>DHVZ01000005.1 GCA_002412925.1 Anaerolineales bacterium UBA5195
CTGAGTTCTTTATGCACACTGCTCAGTTAAGCTATATACTTATATTGCAATATCAGTACTTTGCGAAAGTTGAAAGGATTTCCGATCTCGGGTTTCTCCTAGATGTTTCGTGAATTACTGAATATCATTGCGAAAATTATTTCGATCTGGCAAGTTTGTATTTGGCCGAGACAATTTACACGATGGCAAAGATTTTATTGGCTGAAGATGATGAAACTCTGCGAAATTTGACCCGTACAGTATTAGAAATCAACGGGTTTGAAGTTTTCGCCTATCCTGATGGCGAACTTGCGCTCGAGGCTTTTCCCGGGGTATCTCCCGATCTGGTTGTGTCTGATATAAATATGCCAAAGCTTGACGGTTTTGGTTTGTTAGATGCTGTGCGGCGGCTGCCACATGGGACAGTGATTCCATTCTTGTTTCTTTCTGCTCAATCTGAAAGAGACGATGTTACCAAGGCGCGCCGACTCGGGGCCGACGATTTGCTCTCGAAACCGTTTGAGCCGGTTGATCTCATTACGGCGGTTCAGGCCCGCCTTGAGCGGCGTCGGATGATTGAATTGTTTGATACACGCCAGGCTCATTTACAAACCATCACGTTACTTGCCAATGTGATCGAGGCGCGAGACGCCTACACGCGGGGCCATGTTGAGCGTGTGCAGCAATTCGCGCTCGAACTTGGGACAGCTTTGAGCTGGCCTGCGACAGCGTTGGCAACCCTGGAATACGGTGCGTTGCTGCATGATGTTGGCAAGATTGTCATCCCGGAAGCGATTTTAAATAAGCCTGGCCAATTGACCCCGGAAGAAATGTCTGTCATCAAAGGTCACACAGTTGCGGGCGCTCACATTATTCAAGGCGTATCGCATCTAAAAGAGGCGCGGCCTTACATCCTTTATCACCATGAGAGATGGGATGGCCGAGGTTATCCAGAGGGGCTTGGGGGTGAATCTATCCCGCCAGAGGGGCGGCTCCTTGCGATCGTGGATGTATACGACGCTCTGACCACAAACCGACCATATCACAAGGAGTTGCCAACCAGAGAAGTCCTTCTATTCTTGCGCAGTGGCGCTGGCGCACATTTTGACCCGGTCATGGTGGAGTTGTTTTGTAAAATTCAAGAAGAGAAACTCGTGGCTTGAGATGGAAGCTGGCCCCTTTCAAGGGGCCAGCTTTTTTATTTACCAGGAGCAGCTTGGGCAGGTGGTAATCCCTGCTGATTTTCCCACGCGCTTATACATTGTGACGTTGGTAAAAGGCTCGCCGAGAATGCCATCATGGATGGCCCACGAGCGCAGACGAATGCTGTAGGCGGTGTCTTTGCCGCGGAAAGGGGTTGAATCATCCAGCAACCTGTTCAGTTCCCCGTCATTGGCGAATCCATTTTCTATGCGTTCCATCAGCTTGCGCCCGATCTGATAAGTGAAGCCGTAACGTTCAAAGATGACGGCATTGTGATAATAGAGCGGCTCGACGAAATAAATCTCGTGCCCGAGGCTGGAAACGAATCTCTCAAATGTTATTATGGCGGGTGTCAGTAGGCGCAGCCCATGCCGAACTTGCCCGGGGGAAAGGCCCGCCTCCATGGCGGATTTTTCAGCTTCCAGGTTGCGCTTGAGTGTTCCAAAGCGGGTTGCCGAACCATCGGGCATTCGATCAACATCGAACCGTGGGGACTCGGGATCACTCAAAACATACAGCAAGATGTGGATCTGTCCGTTGATCGTATCTGTCAGATGGCCGTAAAGAACCGGGTCGGGAAAGCGCTGTTCATGATATAGATACATTTCCACGTCTGTAGAGCCGGGTTCGTATTTGAACTGTAGGAAATTCCCTGCGCGAATGGAATCGAGCGGGGGCAGCTTGAATCGCTCCAATAATTCCTGCGGCACGGCGCGCCCGTAGATTTCGCGTTTTTCAGCTTCGGGTAACAGGTTGATTCCGCCGATAGTGGATGGGGACATGGGTTCCTCCGCATGAACAAAGACCCCAAAGATCGATAAGAACTTCAGGGTCTTGGTTTTGCTAGATCCGGGCCTCGCGCGCGTTTTCGCGTTCCTGGTCACGCCTGGCAATACTATCGCGTTTGTCGTGCAGCTTTTTGCCTTTTGCCAGGGCGATTTCGATTTTTGCGCGCCCATTTTTGAGATAGACCTTAAGCGGGACAATCGTCACACCCTTCTGGCGGACTTCATCCCACATTTTGCGGATTTCTTTTTTGTGCAGCAGCAGCCTGCGGCGGCGTTTGGGGTCATGGTTGAAACGGTTGGCTTGTTCGTAAGGGGCAATGTGGGCTTCGACAAGCCAGGCTTCCCTGCCGTTTTCTATGTCAACGTATGCCTCGGCCAGGCTGATTTGCCCGGCCCGCACGGATTTAATCTCGGAGCCTTGCAGAGAAAGCCCCGCTTCGAAGTGGTCCAGCAGGAAGAATTCAAAACCGGCTTTGCGGTTTGTGGCGACGATTTTCAGGTTTTCGGTCATGTTGTGAAAGATTGTAACATGAGGGGCGCATTTGCGAAATACGCAGCCTCTACCCCCATTTCAGGATGGCGAACCCCGCCAGGCCGCGCAGCAGGCCGAAGACGATCAGCGCTGCGGGTAGGCTGATTTGGTCGGCCAGCGCCGGTCCGAGCAGAGAACCTGTCAGCACACTGGCATTCAGGATGATGTTATACCAGGCCAGGTACGCAGGCCGGTCGTTTGCGGGGCATTTTTCGATGATGTAGTTGGCATAAGCGCCTCCGACCAGCGCCCAAACCAGCCCGCCCAGAACTGAGATGAAGTAATAATGCCAGACCTGACCCGAAATTGCCAGTAGCGCTGGGTAGATTGCCAGACCGACCACGCCCCAGCCGGTGACGTTTTTGTGCCCGATTCGTCTGACCAGGCGGTTTAGCTGCATCGAGCCGAGCAAGACAGCCAGGTAGAACAGGGCCGTGCCGATGCCCAGGTTTTCATCTGTCAGGCGCAGGACGCGCACAAAGTAAATTGGGAAAATTGGGATAGCGAGATATTGCGCCACATGAAAAGCCAGCATGACGAGCAGTGTGGCGCGGTAGGGTGACTTCCAAACGTCAGCTCGGATGGCGGTATACCAGCCCGGGCGCGAAGGCAGCTCCTTTATCGGCGAGACAGGCTGGCGGGTGGACAGGCTCGGTTGAGTTTGACCCGGGATGGGTTTGATGAAATAGAGATGGACACTGCTCATCGCCGCACCGATAAATCCGATCAAAAAAATGATCTGATAGTTTTGCGGGAAGGCGATGCGGTCGAGCAGGTAGCCGCTGACCAATGACGTGATCATGAACGTCAAAGAGAGGACAATATTACGGATGCCGGCAACATAAGCGCGCCAGTCGGTGGGGACAGACTCGGCGAACAGGGCGCTAAAACCCACTGAGAGGGCAGCGAGCGGCACGCCCATCAACAGGTTGAGCGCAATCAGCACCCAAATCTGCCCCTGAGCGCCGAATAACCAGGGCAGGGGCACGAAGAGCAGGAAGCCGAGGCGGTAGAAAACCGAAGTCCAGAAAACAGCGCGGCCGGTGGCGCGTTTTTCGAGCCAGCGCCCGGCCGGGATGGCAAATATCAGGCTGACGATGGCCGCCATGGCTCCCAGCAGGCCGATTTGAAAGCCACTGGCGCCAATGCGTGTGGCATAGACGCTCAAGAAGTTGACCGCTGAGCCGCTCAACACGCCGAACCAACCCATATCGAAGTACAGGTGGATGAAGTTTGAGCGGAATTCAGGTGGGACTGCCGGGTTCTTGAAAAGTTTTTTGATTGCAAGCACTGTCTTGAGTTTCCCATTAAAAAGCCCGGCGAGGGGATCAACCAGCGCCGGGCTTTTTTGTGAACTTCTGGCGGGAATTATTTGTGGATGAAAGTTCCGGCGTGGACGAAAATGCTGCGCAGGGATTCTTTTACCTGGACATCGTCCAGGTACACGCCGTTACGGCTGCGCGAGGAGTGCATGACCTTCCAGCCACCCAGGCTGACACCTACGTGGGTGATGCGCCGTTCGCTGTCGTCTTCGCCGAAGAAAAACAGGTCGCCGGGCTGCAGAGGCGGCTCGACAGGTTTGGCCTGGACTGATTGCAGGTCGGCGTCACGGGGAAGTTCGATCCCGACCCAGCGGTGGAGCAGGCGCGCAAACCCTGAGCAGTCGATGCCGTTGCCGGTATTTCCGCCCCACAAATATGGCACGCCGATCATGCGCTGGGCATCGATCACCATCTGTTGGCGGCGGGCATCTTCATTTTGGGGCAGCTCGTCCAGGGCGCGCAGATCAGCCAGCGGCATCCAGCCGGTGACGTTGGCGGCAACCCGCGCCCAGCCGTCTTTGGTCGCTTCGACTTTGACATAGGTGCCACAGAAAGTGCGGGAAACAACCTGGGCGCGCGGATCAGCTTCGGCGCGGAGTTCTGTTGCCGGGGCCAGAACGATATGGGTTGGTTCGGGGAGAGCGGCCTCGGTCAGGTAGGGCTTGTACGTCCAGCCCAGGTAACCGTCCATCTGGCGGACGTAAACCCAGCGTCCCTGTTCTTCCAAAACTTCCACTTTTTCGCCGAAAAGCATCTGGCTCGACATTTCGGCCACAAAGGAGGTGGCATTGTGCAGGCTGGTCAGATTGGTACCGACAGATAGGCTGGGGTTTCCAGGCTGACGCAGGACCTGAACTGCGCTCGAATTCACCCGCAGGCCGGGAGACGCTTTCGAAATAATCTCCGTTAAAGCCTGGAGGTTGGCTGCCTCGAGCACCCGCCCACTGAGAATGAGTTGGTTGCTATCGAGAGATTTGATAGCTATTGTGAAAACGTCCAGCCGCCCATCGGCATGTTTTCTGGAAAATTCCTGGATCAATTCTTGAAGATTTTCAATCATGTGAGCTCCAATGTGGGAAAGATACCGTACTATTTTAGCTCAAATTCCCATCCTTTTGCGGAATTGTCATGCACCTTGCAGGTTTGTTTATGAAGCTTCGCGCAGGTTTTCGCATATAATTGTGAATACGAACGAATAGGTTGGTGTAACCACTTCTCGAAAGGATGACAGCATGGCTTTTGTCGACATCAACGGCGCAAAAATCTATTACCAGGTTTATGGCGAGGATCATCCCGGGCGCGTTCCCATCCTGCTGATTCATGGCTCGACCATCACCGGCGAAATCGATTGGTCACACATCGCTCCGCGCCTGGCAGGGGCATACAAAGTCTATGTGCCTGATTGCCGCGGGCATGGCAGGAGCACCAACCCCGGCGGTAAATACTCCTTCAAGCAGATGGCGGATGATCAGGCTGCTTTTGTGAAGGCCATGGGTTACGAGCGGATGCATATCATCGGGCATTCCAACGGCGGCAATGTCGCGCTGGTGACAGTCGTGGAGCATCCCGAAATCACGCAGACGGCCATTCCGCAGGCGGCGAATGCCTACGTAACCGATTATCTGCGCGAACGCGAGCCGGTGGTGCTTGCGCCTGATTATTATGCCGAACACAACCCCGACTCTGTAGCCGAGATGATTGCAGCCCATGGCGAGACGCATGGCCAGGATTACTGGCGCAAGCTGCTGGTCATGACGATGGAAGAAATTATCGCGGAACCGAATTACACCCTCGCCGACCTGGCCAAAGTGAAACGGCCTGTCTTGTCGATCATGGGCGGCGAAGACGCGGTCAACGCCCCCGACCGGCACGGACAGTTCATTGCTGAGAACATCCCCGGCGCTGAAGCCTGGGTGCCCGAAGGAATTGGCCACAATGTCCATGTGGAAATCCCGGATGAATGGGTCGCCAAAGTTTTGGATTTTCTAAAGCGGCAAGGTTAATAAAACCCAATCAAAGGTTTTTCTCTTCCGGCTTGTCCGGGTTAGGTTTTTTAGGAAAAACATGAAACTAACCATTGAACCTATCACCCTCAACTTAAAAACCACTTTCCGGATTGCCCACGGTGCGGACGATCAGCGTTTCAATGTCCTTGTCCATCTGGATGAAGGCGTTGGCGAAGCCCCGGCGGTTACCTATTACGGCGAAACGCAGGAGATAATTGTTGCCTACCTGAAAACCATCCCTGATTTAGGCGACGACCTGTTCGACATCGACGGTGTCCTTGCGCGCCTGCCGCCCGGTTCGCGGGCTGGCCGCGCTGCTGTGGACATTGCCTTGCACGATTTATGGGGTAAATGTCTCGGGCAGCCGCTCTACCGGCTCTTTGGGCTGAATCCGTCAAACCTGCCGCAGACCTCCTTCACGATTGCGATGGACGAGCCTGAAATTATGGCCCAGCGCGCGCAAGAGTCGGGTTACCCGATCATCAAGGTCAAGCTGGGGGGCAAGGAGAGCGATGAAGCCATGGTGGCTGCCATCCGCAAGGCCACCAGCGCCAAACTGAGGGTGGATGCCAACGCCGGTTGGACGCGCGAACAGGCGCTAAAACTGATTCCGCGCCTGGCAGCCTACGACCTGGAATTTGTCGAACAGCCGCTGGCGGTGGATGATATCGAGGGTTATTTCTGGCTGAAGGAAAAATTGCGCGGCGAAAGCGTGAAACTGCCGGTCTTTGCCGATGAAAGTGCCAAAACGTCCAAAGATATCGCGAAGCTGGCTGGGGCCGTGGATGGGGTGGTGGTCAAGACGATGAAAACCGAGGGCTTGCGCGAGGGTCTGCGCGCCATCCATACCGCGCGGGCCTTTGACATGCAGATCATGCTTTCGTGCATGGTCGAGACCTCGGTGGGGGTGACGGCTGCTGCGCACTTGGCCCCGCTCTGTGAATATCTTGATCTTGACGGGCCGCTGCTGATCAAAAACGATCCTTATCGAGGCCTGCGCTACGATGGCGCTTCCCTGAGCCTGCCTGATGCGCCCGGGATTGGATTGGAAAGAGTGGCTTAAAGCTTTAGTTTCCGCTAAAAATGAGTA
>DHVZ01000070.1 GCA_002412925.1 Anaerolineales bacterium UBA5195
CCTCGCCGCCGACAGACGCGGCGGCCTTTTTGACCATCTCGACAATGGCGGCTTTGCGTTCTTCGATATCGAGAACGATATTCGCTGTTCGAATACTCGAAAAATACGAATCTGCCGAAGAAATTATTATTTCGGGGGAATCATACGGGCGCAGGCCGCGTGAAACGTTTCCAGCGAGGACTCCGGCATATTCGAACGGGATGACGTGCTCGCCGAGCAGCGAGACAAACCAGCGGATCGGGCGCGAGAAGGCCACGCCGCTGGCGTTCCAGCGCATGGTTTTGACAAAGGAAATGCTTGCCACCAGTCCCGGCAGGGCTTCGGCCAGGACTTCGGGGGTTGGGCGGCCTTTGGAACTGACAACCGCCGTAACGTATTTGCCGCCGTCAATTTCGCGAACCTGCAGGGCAGAGACATCCACACCGTTCTTTTTGGCAAAACCCATCGCAGCTGGGGTGGCAACGCCGGCGGAGTCGAAGGCGCGATCGGCGGGCGGGCCCTTGACCAGGTCTTCGCGGTCGGGCTGCCCGGCGGAGAGGGCCTCAACGAAAACGGCCAACCGGCGCGGGGTGGCGTGAATCGTCACGGGACCATGCTCGAGGCGCAGATCCGCCAGCCATGCCGGGACCTTCTCGCGCAGCTGATTAAGCGCATGATCCACGTCATTAGCGGGGAGTTCTTCGACGCCAATCTCGAGGACGAAGGACGAAGGACGAAGGACGGAAGCAAACACAGGTTTTCCTTCGGTCTTTGGTCTTTCGTCTTTGGTCTCCTTCAGAAGCGGATATTCCAATTCCTTGCGCTGTTCCAGGTACGCCAGCGCCACTTTGCGGGCCAGGTCGCGCATTTTGCCGAAGCTGGCCTGGCGCTCGGTCAGGCTGACCGCGCCGCGCGCGTCGAGAATGTTGAATGTGTGCGAGGATTTCAGCACGTAATCGTGAGCCGGCAGAACCAGCCCCTGCGCGAGGCAGGCTTCGGATTCAGCCAGGTAGAGTTCGTACATCTGGCGGGCGCGGGCCACGTCGGCGACTTCATAATAGTATTTGGAGTGTTCGAACTCTTCGCGGCGGCGGACTTCGCCGTAGGTGATGTCGTTGCCCCAGGGTTCGTCCCAGATGCCTTTGGCGTTATTGAGCGCGATCAGGATACGGTCGAGGCCGTAGGTGATCTCGACCGCGACCGGGTCGAGGGCCACACCACCGACCTGCTGGAAGTAGGTGAACTGGGTGATCTCCTGGCCGTCGAGCCAGACTTCCCAGCCCAGGCCCCAGGCCGAGATGGCGGGCTGTTCCCAGTTGTCTTCGACAAAGCGGATGTCGTGCTGGCGCGGGTCGATGCCGATCGCTTTGAGCGAGTCGAGGTAGAGTTCCTGCGGGTTGCCGGTATCGGGCTTGAGAATGACCTGGTACTGGTAGTGCATCTGCAAGCGGTTGGGATTTTCGCCATAGCGCCCATCGTCCGGGCGGACGGAGGGCTCAACGTAGGCCACGCTCCACGGTTCGGGGCCGAGCACGCGCAAGAAGGTGGCCGGGTTCATCGTCCCCGCGCCGACCTGGGTGTAATAGGGCTGCCAGATGAGACATCCGCGCGAGGCCCAGTATTCTTGTAATTGGATAATGATGGATTGGAAGGTGTGTTTTTCAGTCATTTTAGGCACTTCGGCTTCTCTCAGTACAGGTTTTCGATTTCTGATTTTAGATTTTAGATTGGGGATGATTGCTGGGGAAAGATTATACCGTGAAAAAGAAGCCGTCCCGCAACCAGAGACGGTTCTGCGCCGTATAATAAGTCATACAAACGAGGAGTATTGGTATGCGAAAATTTCATCGACATGGGTATCGCCGTTTCGGGGGCCGCCCCAAGGCTTTGAGCAGCGCGATCTGGCTGATCGGGATCGGCGTGCTGATGCTGACCGGCGATTGGTGGCCGGGAATCCTGGTGCTGGTCGGGTTGAGCATGGTCGTCGAAGCGGTCTTCAAAGACAAATGGCAAAATCCCGAAATCGAAACGGAGGTGCGGCCTTTCCAGACTCCGCCCCCGACCCAAACTGTCAATACACCGCCGGTGGTTCCAAGCCAGGCTGAGTCGATCCCTGCAACCTATATTTATCGCACTGACCTGTTACCGGCCAACTGTCCGCGCTGCGGCGGGCCGGTGCGCAGCGCCGAGGTCAAGTGGACCAGCAGCAAATCGGCAGATTGCTCGTATTGCGGCTCGAAGCTGCCGATGAGAAAAGATTAGTCGAGACAGGTGGGAAGGGCCACGACAAACCAGGCTGTGGCCCTTCCCGGCTGGGCTATGACGCTGGTGAGGGATGAGTTATGCGTCATTCCTTTGCCAGATTTGATACAACCCCAACTTCCCATTTTCGCCATCAGAATAGAAGGTTTCGATGATGCAGAATCCGCTCTCGCGGGCGAGATCGGCCATTTCGGCTTCGCTGAAGTGATGGGCGTAGCGCAAGCCCTCGCCGCCGCTGCGCCAGTCGAGCAGGTAATCGCCTTCGTCCACCTCGGCGGCAGAAAGGTGGGCGCGCTCCCAGGGTTGAATGCGCTCACGCAGCCTGTCGGAGTTGAGAAACTGCCAGTTGGAGAGCGCGAAGCGCCCGTCGGGTTTGAGCAGGTCTCTCGTTTTCTCGAGCATAGCGAGGCGTATCGGCACGGAGGGAATGTGGTGCAAGACGGCAAAGGCGCAGATAAAGTCGAAGGGTTCTGTGTCCAGTCCCCAGTCGGCGGTCAGGTCGACTTCCACAAAATCGATTGGGAAGTCGGCGGCGGTGCGGTTGGCGGTGTTCATCAGCGGGGCACTGAAATCGAGGCCGGTGTACGCGCCGCGAAAGCCGCTTTGTGAGAGGATGTTGGCCAGCTCGCCGTTGCCGCAGCCCAGGTCGAGGATGGTTTCGTC
>DHVZ01000018.1 GCA_002412925.1 Anaerolineales bacterium UBA5195
GACATCACCGAGCGCAAGCGGGCGGAACAGCAACTCGCCAATTACACCGAGCATCTCGAAGAAATGGTGGATGAACGCACGCGCGAACTGCGCACCACCCACGAACAGCTTGTGCGCCAGGAACGCCTGGCAACCCTCGGGCAGGTGGCCGGGAGCATCGGCCATGAACTGCGCAACCCCCTCGGCGTCATCTCAAATGCCATTTATTACCTGAAAATGTCCCAGCCAGAGGCCAGCG
This sequence comes from Anaerolineales bacterium UBA5195, assembly GCA_002412925.1. GTDB lineage: Bacteria > Chloroflexota > Anaerolineae > Anaerolineales > Villigracilaceae > UBA5195. Next base: position 239 of record DHVZ01000018.1, read on the forward strand.
GAAAAACCAGGGAATACCTGGATATTATCGAAAAGGAGACGCGCGCCTCCGATAAGATTGTCACCGACCTGCTGGATTTTACGCGTGTCAAATCCGTGGATCGGGAGCCAGCTTCCGTGTCCAAACTCGTCAATCAAACCCTGGAACGTTATCCTGTCCCCCCGCCCATCCAGGTGACGCTCGAAATCCCCGCAGACCTGCCCAAAGTTTTCGCCGACCCGCAGCAGGTTGTCCAGGTGCTGGGCAACCTGGTCGCCAACGCCTGCCAGGCAATGATTTCGCATCCCATACAAGGGCAGGCAGGATTTCGACAGGCTCAATCTACCAGCTCAACCACCGAGACTGGGACAGGAAAACGGATAAAATTGAGCGCTTTTGTACACAATGATATGATCATGATAGCAGTGCAAGATACCGGTTCCGGCATTCCTCTTGAAAACATGGCCAAGCTCTTCCAGCCGCTTTTTACCACCAAGTCCAAGGGCATCGGGCTGGGATTGGCCGTCAGTAAGAAACTGGCCGAAGCCAATGGCGGCAGGATCGAAGTTGAAAGCGTGGTCGGCCAGGGCAGCACGTTTAGTGTTTGTTTGCCGCTGTTCAAGGAGTCAAAATGAAATCCAAACTTCGTCTTCTCATCGTCGATGACGACCAGCGCATGACGCGCACCCTGGCTGACATCCTGACTGCCGCAGGGCATGAAGCAGTGGAAGCCAATTCCGGGGCGGAAGCGCTCGAAAAATCCAGAACTCAGACATTTGACTGTGTTCTGACCGACGTAAAAATGCCGGGCATGAACGGCGTGGAATTGCATCGCCAACTGCACCAGCTCCAACCCGGCCTGCCGGTAGTGCTGATGACGGCCTACGCCGCCGATGAACTCACCCGCCAGGGATTGGATGAAGGGGTGGTGGGCGTCTTAGACAAACCTTTGGCGATCAACCAATTGCTGGGGTTCTTTATCTCGCTGGCCAAGCACCGCTTGATTGTGATTGTTGACAACGACCCGGATTTTTGCCGGACGCTGGATGATATTCTTCGTCAGCGCGGTTTCAAGGTGGCACAGTTTACCGACCCGTATACCGATGTGGAACAAATAGCTGCGGATGCCCAGGTTATCTTGCTGGACCTAAAATTCAACCATACCGATGGTTTGGAGGTGCTCAAGGAAATCCGCAAGCGCTACCCCATTTTACCGGTGTTATTGGTGACCGGCTACCGGGAAGAAATGGCAACCGTCATTCAGGGCGCGCTGGAGATCAATGCGTATGCCTGCCTGTATAAGCCGCTGGAAATCCCGCAATTGCTGCAAATGCTTTCAGAAGTTCAACTGAAACGTTTGAGAAAATTACTCAAAAGTAAGTGAGGAAAGCCAGGTGTGAAATGCCCAACCAGCCAGAGAAAAACGTTTTTTTGATTATCAACCAGCAAATTACCCCTTTAACGAAAGATGTGACCAGCTTTGGGCGGCATCTTGATAACGATATTGTCTTACAGAATGAATCCATTTCCCGCAACCATGCTGAAATTTGCAGCGAAAACGGCCAATACATTCTCACTGATAAACAATCCACTTCAGGCACTTTTGTCAATGGCCGCCGCATTGCGCGCTGCGTGCTAAATTCTGGCGACTTGATCACCCTTGCCAATACCCAGATCATGTTTGTTAACAACAATTCGAAAATTGCTGATCATTCGGCATTGGCAACCAGTAATTTGTCTTCGAAATCAAGCCAGAAGGGAAAAGCGAATGGAGACTAAACGCACCATTTTAATTATTGATGATGATTCAGCCCTGAGGCTTGGGTTGAGTGTCACCCTGCAGCGCAAAGGTTATTCAATTATTACCGCCAGCAACGGGCAGGCTGGGCTGGAAAAAATCAGAGCCCTCGGGCCTGACCTGATTTTATGCGATGTGATGATGCCACCCCCCAACGGGTTTGAGCTTCGCAAACTACTCAGTTCCGAACCGGCCTCATCCAACATTCCATTTATCTTCGTAACAGCGCGCACCGGTGTTGAAGACCGGATCAGCGGCATCGATGAAGGCGCCGACGATTACATCACCAAGCCTTTTGAACCCCAGGAGTTGGTGGCGCGGATCGAGGCCGTCTTCCGCCGGATTGAACTGGAACAGGCCCGCGGGCGTGAGCAAATGAAAAAGGTTGCCGCCGAGGAGTTGGATAAATTCAAGCATGAAGTTTTGCAAAATTTCCATCACGAACTGCGCACGCCGCTGACCAACATCCTGCTCCCGCTCGAAACCATCCTGACGCATAAATTTGATAACCCCGAGGAACAAACCCGCTTTATCCGCATGGCGCTGACAAACGCAGACCGCTTGGAATCTTTGTCAACCGATTTCATCCTGCTCAGCGCCATTGACCATGACAGTTTAAGCGCCATCCGGCAGCCAATTCATCTCGAAACCAATCTCCTTCCGGCTGTGCACAGGCGGCTGGAAAGATATAAAACCAAAGCCATCCAGCTTGTCACCCGGTTCTCCGTGCTGGGCGAAATCAGCGGCCCCCGAAAAGAGCTGACCCAGGTTGTCATCCATTTGCTCGATAATGCTTTCAAATTCAGCCCGGAGCATGGTACCGTTGAATTAGCCATCTCATCGAACGAAGCCGGGGATACAACCATCCGTGTCAGCGATGACGGCCCAGGAATTCCGGCGAATTTGCGCGAAAAAGTGTTTGAAAGTTTTTTTCAGGGCAGCCGGGGCGACGCACGGGATTATGAAGGTCTGGGGGTCGGGCTGACGATTGCGAAGGCGATCCTGGAGAAGATCGGCGGCAGCATTAAAATCCTGGATTCAGCCAAGGGCTGCAGCGTGGAAATATATTTCCCAGGTTGCAGGCCAGGAGAAATCGTTTATGGATAATGAGTCTGTTGATCTTCCTACCAATGAATTTCAGGCTGATTCATCCAGGGTAGACTCCAAAGCTTGGGAAGATGATTTTTTCTACCACGCTCTTTTTGAACATTCGGATGACTGTATTTTTATCATCAGCTTTGATCTGCATTATATGGCGGCAAACCCACAGGCATTAAGCTTGTTGGGCTATGAGGAAAACGAGCTGGTTGGCAAGCCAATGAGCGAGATCGTCTATTTGGATGAAACACTTAACCTGGAGGCTGTCCTGGATGATGATTCGAGCCTGCTTGAGCGAATTCTGCGGCGCAAAGATGGCAGCGTTGTACCGGTTGAAGTCAGCACTTCCATCGTCTACGATGAAACGGGCCAGCCGGTTTGTATCCAGAGCATTGCGCGAGACATTTCCACGCGCAAGGAAGTCGAACGCGCCTTCAATCGCCATAACCAGATCATGTTATCCATCAGCGATGCCACCACGCGCCTGCTCCAATCCACCAAAATCGAGAATAAAATCGCCGAGGTACTGGGGTCGCTCGGGCAGGCGGCCGGGGCTATAGCTTGCTTTATTATCGAAATCAGTTTAACCAGCGGGCCCAATTCAATCCAGGTACGATCTGAGTGGCAAAAAAACGCCTCTTCCCGAATGGATCTTGCGCAGTTTATCGCGCCTTTTGAGACAGCGATATTAAATCAACAGGCTGGCATTTTTGCCGAGGATATGGATGTTCCTCCGGCCCAATCAGCAGCCGTTGTCCAAATCATCGGTAATCCAGGTGGAAACGCGCGGGCCTTTTTGGGGTTGTTTTACCCAGAAAAAGTGCAGGCCTGGCTGCCAACCCAGGAAGAAGCGGTGCAAATTGCGGCAAACATCATCGGCGCAGCCTTGCAGCGCAACCAGCACGAAGAAACGATTCGGATCAGCGAAGCGCGCAATCGCAGCATCATCAATGCCCTGCCCGACCTGATCATCAGGCTGGATGCCAGCGGTAAGATCCTGGATTACAGCGCCAGGCCGGATCACCCGCTCTACCGTCCCCCGGCAGAAGTGACCGAAAAACTGCTATCAGATCTCTGGCCAGAAGAGGTTGTCAGCCAAATCATGGGCTGGGATGTGCCAGGGGCCTTTACCGAGCCTCGCCACCTGAAAGAATTCAACCTCCCGTTTAGCGCTCAAACCTATGAATCGCGTTTCTCTCCCATCGCGGCAGACGAAGCCCTGCTGGTGGTGCGGGATATGACCGAACAGGCCCTGCTCGACCAGATGAAATCCGATTTCATCAACCGGGCCTCGCATGAGCTGCGCACACCTCTCACCACCGTCATCTTGATGGCAAACCTGATCCAGGAAGGCGGCGCGCCCGAAGAATTGTCTGAATACTGGAGCGTGCTCACCAGCGAGCTTAACCGCCAAAAAATCCTGATTGAGCGTCTCTTGATTGCTGGCAGGCTGGAAAGTGGAACGATGAAGTTGGAGATCGCTCCATTAGATCTGGTCTCCACCCTGAAAGAATCCATCCTGGCAGTCAAGCCGATCGCCAACAAGAAAAACATCACCATCCAGTTCTCCACTCCCGAAAAACCAATTCTTGTGATGGGAGATAAAAGCGGTTTGCAACAGGTCTTTATCAACCTGATCAACAATGCCGCCAAGTTTTCGCCGGAGGGAACTTCTGTTGAAGTAAACTTAACGTTGACGGGAAACTATGCCCAGGCGGCCATTTCAGATCATGGCATGGGTATCCCGCCTGAAGATCTGCCCCACCTGTGTGAACGGTTTTTCCGGGGCAAGAATGTCACGCTTGCCGAAATCCCCGGGAGCGGGATCGGCCTGTATATCGTTAAATCAATTGTCGAAGAGTTGGGCGGCAGTTTAAAGGTGGAAAGCATGCTTAAACAGGGCACCACCATCAGCGTGGTGCTCAATAGATTGAGTTCTCTGAGTTGAATGAAAGAAAGGTCTGAAATGAGCAACCCCCTCCGCATTTTGATCGTCGATGACGATGTGAGTCTGCGCAAAACCTTGAGCGATATTCTGAAGGTCAAGGGTTTTGCGCCGGTGGCTTGCGAGACCGGGAAGGAAGCGCTCGAGCGGATCACACAAGAAGAAATTATCATCGCCTTGATCGATCTGCAGCTGGCGGATATTTCGGGGCTGGAGGTTGTCCGCGGCATCAAGGAGCGTTCGCCGCAGACCGAGTGCATCCTGCTGACTGGCCACGCTTCACAGGCCACGGCCATCGAGGCTGTGAATCTGGGGGCCTACTCTTACTTCCAAAAACCTTATGACCTCGATCAACTCTTGCTTTCCATCCGGCATGCGGTCGAGAAATGCCAGGCCGGGAAGGCGCTCATTGAAAGCCAGGCGCGTTATCATACCTTTATCAATGCCACCACCGATCTGGCCTTCCTGAAGGATGACCGTTTCCGTTATTTGATTGCCAACGAAGCCGCCGCCAGCTTATTCAGGAAACCTGCCACAGAAATTATCGGCAAGGATGATTTTGAACTGCTGCCGGCAGCAGTGGCCCAGACCATCCGACGGGGAGATGAACAGGTTTTACAGGTTAACAAGCTGGTGATCACGGTTGAAGCAATGCGCGGGCGTATGTATGAATTCCGCGAATTCCCGGTCGATTTGCAGGATGGCCGAATGGGGGTGGGCGGATACGTCCGCGATATTACCGAGCGCAAGCGGGCAGAAGAATTGGTACAGCAGAAAAGCGAACAACTACGGCTGCTGTATGAAGCCAGCCAGCGTTTAAGTCGCACGCTCGATTTGGATGTAATTTATCAAACCATCAATGAATTTCTGTCAGTCATTGTCCCCAGCGACAGCATGATTATCTCTGCTTTTGATGCCGAAACGCAGATGATTACTTGCCAGGCGTATTGGGCAGGAGATGGCAGGCAAGATGTCAGCGCATTTCCGCGCATTCCACTGGAGGCCGAAGGAAAAGGCACCCAGAGTATCGTCATCCGCACAGGCCAGCCGCTGTTGATCAATGATTTTCAAGCGCTGATGAAAACAACGCAAACTCATTATTATATCGATGATCAGACCAATGAAATTGTGGATGAAGCTCCGCCAGATGCTGAGGTTACGCGTTCGGCGCTGATCGTTCCGCTCAAAGTATTGGGGCGGGTAAACGGCGTAATCCAGGTGATGAGCCACCGCTTAAACGCTTATACCGATAGCCAATTGAAACTTCTCGAGGCGCTGGCCCTGCATATTGTCTCGGCTCAGCAAAATGCGCTGCTCTATGCACAGGTACAAATCGAACTGAACGAGCGCAAACGAACTGAAGAGGCCCTGCGCAAGAGCGAAGAAAGTTTTCGAAATGTGTTCGAGAATGCCACGGTTGGCCTTTATCGCACGACACCCGAAGGGCGTGTCATCCTGGCCAACCCGGCATTGGTGCATATGCTGGGGTATGAGACTTTCGAAGACCTGGCCCAACGGAACCTGGAGGAGGATGGCTTCGAACCTGACTACCTGCGCCGCGAATTCCGCCAGCGAATTGAAAGCGAAGTAAGTATCAATGACCTGGAAGCGAAATGGCAGAAAAAAGACGGTACATTTGCCATTGTGCGCGAGAGCGCCAGGGTCTTCCGCGATGAGACTGGAAATATCCTGTATTACGAAGGCACTGTTGAAGATATCACCGAACGTAAAGCAGCGGAAGAAGCCGTGCAAAACAGCGAAAAGCGCTTCCGCGCGCTGATAGAAAAAGGGCACGATAATATCTCCCTGCTCGCGGCTGATGGTACCCTGTTGTGGGAAAACCCATCCACCACCAGCACATTGGGATACGCTCCCGACCAGTTCGTAGGGCGCAATATTTTCGAACTGATGCACCCCGACGAACTGGCCTGGGCTTTGGATTTATTCAAGCAAGTTGCCCAAACACCCGGTCTTTCTCAAGAAGGTATCTTCCGCCTCCGCCACAGCGACGGCTCCTGGCGCTGGATCGAGGGCGCTGTCACCAACCTGTTGAACGAGCCGAGCGTGGGGGCGGTTGTGATCAACTATCGCAATATTACCGCGCGGGTGGAGGCCGAAGCAGCTCTCTCCGCCTCCGAAAATGAATTGCGCAGCCTCTTTGCAGCCATGCAAGATGTGGTGATGGTCATTGACCGCGAGGGCGTCTATTGCGAGATCGCTCCCACCCATCCCGCTTGGCTGGTGAAACCGGCGCAGGAACTAATCGGGCAGAATCTGCGGGATGTGTTTCCATCTGACCAGGCTCAGGCTTATATTGATTCTATCCAACAGGTTTTAACAACCGGCCAAACCGCCCACCTCGAATACACTTTGAAGATTGGTGAACGTACGATCTGGTTCGCCGCCTCCATCACACGGATGACAGAGAAAACCTCTTTGTGGGTGGCGCGGGATGTCACCGAGCGCAAACACGCCGAAGATGATCTGCGCCAACGCGAGAACCTGCTCAACAAGATCTTCGAAGTGCTCCCGGTAGGTCTCTGGTTGGCCGACAAAAACGGTCAACTGATACGCAGTAATCAAGCGGGCAGGGAAATTTGGGGCGCAGAACCGCTGGTTGGCCAGGGACAATACGATATTTTCAAGGCGCGCCGCCTGTCATCCAATCTGGAAATTGCCGCCGATGATTGGGCACTGGCGCATACCATCAAGGATGGTGTGACCGTTGTTGACGAAATGCTTGAAATAGACACTTTCGATGGCCACAAGAAGATTATCTTGAATTCCACCGCTCCTGTCTTTAATGAGGCTGGCAAGGTGGATGGGGCAGTGATTGTCAATCTGGATATTACCGAACGCAAACACGCTGAAGAGGAATTGCGCGCCAGTGAACAGCGCTATCAATCCCTGATTGATATCTCGCCAGTGGGCATTTTCCGCACCGACGCCGCAGGTCTGACCACCTATGTCAGTCAGTACTGGAGCAAACTTTCAGGGTTGGCTGGCGAAAAAGCCCTCGGCAATGGCTGGCTCGAGGCCGTTGATCCCGCCGAACGTGAAAACCTGGGAAACGGTTGGATTCAGGTTGTCCGCGAGAGAAAAGTCTCGAATTCGGAATACCGTTTCCTGCGGCCGGATGGCAGTTCGGCCTGGGTCATCGGGCAGGCCATCCCACAATTCGATGCGTCTGGTAAATTTATTGGGCACATTGGCACAATTACTGATATCACCGCCCGCAAGCAAGCCGAAGAATTGACGCACCGACGTGTAGCTGAGTTGGAAGTCCTTTACGATAGCAGCCTGGCCATCAGCCGCCTGCTTAACCCGCGCGAGATCGTTGAAACCATGGTCGAGACGCTTTCGCAAAAACTCAAATGGCATCATGCGGCTGTCCGCCTGTATCACCCTGAGACCAATCTGGTTGAGTTATTGGCGCTTCACCAGCCCCAGACCAACTCCGAAGCCGTTTCTGGCGAGATCGACCGCTTGCAAACAGCCATCCAGACCTCTGGGATGGGTTTAAGCGGTTGGGTCATCCAACATGGCGAGGCGGTTCTCTGCGCCGATGTGAACGCCGACCCCCGTTATAAACAAACGTACCCCGATATCCGTTCGGGAGTTTACGTGCCCATGAAGCTGGGGCAGACCGTCTTGGGCAGCATCAGTGTGGAGAGCACCGAACCTGCGGCCTTTGATGAACAGGATCAGCGCTTGCTGACGACCATGGCCACCCAGGCTGCCATTGCCATCCACCAGGCGCAGCTATACGAACAGGTGCAGCTCTATGCTGCCGAATTGGAAAAACGCGTTGAGGAACGCACCGCAGAATTGATGCTTGCCAAGGATAAAGCCGAAACGGCCAACCAGGCCAAGAGCGCCTTCCTGGCCACCATGAGCCATGAGATCCGCACGCCTTTGAACGGCGTGCTCGGCATGGCCCACCTGGCCCTGCAAAGCAATCTCACCGAAAAACAGCGCAATTACTTGTTCAATATTCAGTCATCTGGCGAATCTTTATTGGCCACCATTAACGATATCCTCGATTTCTCCAAAATTGAAGCCGGGAAGATTGCCCTCGAGCAGGTGGATTTCGACCTGGATGATATCTTCAAGGCTGTCTCAAGCATGTTGGCGCATAAAGCGCACGAAAAAGGCCTCGAATTGGTCTTTAACACGGCCCCTGAAGTTCCACGCCTGCTGGTCGGAGACCCGTTCAGGCTGGGGCAGGTGCTCAACAACCTGCTGGGGAATGCCGTCAAATTCACCGAAGCTGGCGAGGTGGTTGTCAAGACCTCCCTGGTCAAAAAGACCGCCCGAAATGTGGTGTTGGAGTTTTCGGTGCAGGATACCGGGATTGGTATCACCCGGGCACAATTGGCCGGGTTGTTCCAGCCCTTCAGCCAGGCCGATAATTCGATCAGCCGCAAATATGGCGGCACCGGCCTGGGCCTGACCATCAGCCAGCGCCTGGTGAATCTGATGGGCGGCGAGATCAGGGCTGATAGCCAGGCCGGGCAAGGCACAACCTTTACTTTCAAGATCGGCCTGAAACAACAGGCTGGAATGAAAAACGAAAGTTTTGCGATTGCCCCTGAACTGGTCGGCCTGCGCGTGCTGGTGATGGATGACCATCCGGCCACACAGGCCTTCCTGCAAAGCGCGCTGGAAGCCTTCACTTTCCAGGTCACCGTTGCCGGTTCGGCGGAAGCCGGGCTGGCGCACCTGGAACAAAAACGCTCCAGGCAGCGTTTCGACCTGGTCCTGGTGGATCGCAGCCTGCCCGGCAAGCTGAACGGGTTGGAGGCCATCCGCCAGATCAAGCAGAATCCGAAGCTCGCAAAAACACCGGCGCTGCTGCTCATCCACGCGGATGAAATGCTTCAACAAACCGCCGAAAACGCCCCGGATGGTTTTTTGATCAAGCCCATCACCCGCTCACAGCTTTTTGATGAAATTATGCGGGTCTTTGGGCACAAAAGCTCGCCCCAAAGCGCAACTGAGACAAGCAAGGGTGTCACCGGGCCGCTGAATCTCCTGCATGGCAGGCGCGCTTTGCTGGTCGAAGACAATCAGATCAACCAGCTTGTCGCCCAGGAAATGCTGCAAAGCCTGGGTCTGCAAGTCTCAATTGCCAGCAGCGGTGAAGAGGCTGTCAAAATGGTGCAGGCTGGCCAGTTTGAGGTGGTCTTGATGGATATCCAGATGCCCGGCATGGATGGGTACCAGGCAACCGCCCTAATTCGCAGCGACCCGCGCTTTACGTATGCCAGGCTGCCGATCATTGCCATCACCGCTCATGCCCTGGCCGAAGACCGTGAAAAAGTGCTGGATGCCGGCCTGAATGATTATGTCTCCAAACCGATTGACATGTCACAGCTTGCCAATGTCTTGCTCACCTGGCTGCCCCGGCCAGCAGCCCTGTCTGCACAACCAGACAACCTGGAGCGTGCCACAACCGAAAACTGGGCTGCGCCCTCAGAGATCCTGGCCGCCCTGGGCTCAATCAACATGGAAAGCGCCCTGGCCCGGCTGGGCGGCAAACAGGAACTTTACCTGCGTTTACTGATCATGTTCCGCGACAACCATGCCGAGACGGCGCAGGCAATCCGCGCGGCCTTGCAAAACGCTGACCTGCTGCTTGCCAGGCGGCTGGCTCATACGCTCAAGGGTGTCGCTGCCACGATCGGCGCCAACCAACTGAGCGCGGCGGCGAAAAACCTGGAAACCGCCATTGCCCAGGAGACCTCGGACCTTTATGCCGGCAATTTGGAACAGGTGGAAGCTGAACTCGCGCTTGTCGTGGCCGCGCTGGCGGGGATTCCCCAGGCCACGCCGTCTGCTGGCCTGCTTCCAGTTTCAGAATCTGAGGCCAGCCAGGCAACCTTGGGATCAGGGCTGAATCAACTGGCGCGCCTGCTGCGCTCGAACGATGCCGCAGCAACCGCTTTGATTGCCAGCCTGTTGCGGCAGCCCCAGGAAGCCAACCTGCAAACAGGACTCAAAGGACTGGAACGCCTGATCACACGTTACGATTTTGAAAAAGCGCTGAAAGAATTGGAAACCCTGGCGCAAAAACAGCAGATTCCTTTGTCCAAACATTAAAAGCGAGGTACAGTCATGAAAAAACAAACCATCCTGGTCGTCGATGATGCGCCAGAAAACATTGACCTGTTGAATCTCGTTCTCGGCGGCCTCTATCAGATCAAGGTGGCGCTAAATGGTGAAAAAGCGCTCGAAATTGCCTCAAACGCCGCAGACCTGCCAGATTTAATCCTGCTGGATGTGATGATGCCTGGTATGGACGGGTATGAAGTCTGCCGCCAATTGAAGACCAGCCCATTAACATACAAAATACCGGTCATCTTTGTTTCTGCCCTGAACGAGACGCAGGATGAAAGCAAGGGTTTTGAAGTGGGCGCAGTGGATTACATTACCAAGCCGGTCAGCACGCCGATTGTGCGCGCCCGGGTGAAAACACACCTGGCACTCCATGACCAGAACAGGCTCCTGGAAGAGAGGATCCGCGAACGAACCGAGGAGTTGGCACATGCCCAGGATGTCACTTACATCGGCTTCGCGGCCCTGGCTGAATTTCGGGATCACGAAACCGGCGCACACATCCTCCGTACCCAGCAGTATGTGCGCATCCTGGCTCAATACCTGTCGATTCACCCGCGCTTTCAGGGTTATTTGGGCACCGAGGAGATTGACCTTTTGCGGAAATCTGCACCGCTGCACGATATTGGCAAAATCGCTGTTCCAGACCGCATCCTGCTGAAACCGGGGAAGCTGACTCCCCCAGAATTCGAGGAAATGAAAAAACACACCACTTATGGACGGGATGCCATCGCGCAAGCCGAACAGGCTCTTGGCAATCAAAAAAACTCCTTCCTGCGGCTGGCCAAAGAAATCGCCTACACCCATCACGAAAAATGGGATGGAAGCGGGTACCCCCAGGGCCTGGCCGGGGATGACATTCCGGTTTCTGGCCGCTTGATGGCGCTTGCCGATATTTATGACGCATTAATCAGTCAACGGGTATATAAAGCCGCTATGCCACATGCTACCGCGGTAGAGATTATCGAAAACGAGCGCGGAAAACAACTTGATCCCGATGTGGTGGAAGCCTTCATCGAGCATCAAGACATGTTTTTGAACATCGCACAAAACATTACTGACGCGGCGTATGGCGATCCTCATCTTAAACGGGTTCAATGAAATTATCCAGCATTCACGAAACAGCCCGGAAATTTCTTCAACTTTCGTGAAGTACGGATAACTCCACTGCAAAAAGGTCAAAACCTTAACGCCAAGCCGCAAAGTTTTTTTTTTGGGGGGGGAAAAACCCATCGTGCTATTACGAAAATCAGTGACCGCCAGATCAATGCGGGCGAAATTACCACGTCTGGAACACAAACTGGGGCATGAATTGTGTTGCTTGCGTTCAAGGCACTCTCCGCAGACGGATGGGCGTCTGGCCGGGAACACGCTCGATGAGGCCGCGCGCTTCCAAATCCAATCGCACGGCTTTGGTGTACCAGCGCACCGACCCCGGCTTGGGGAACAAATCCATCGAAACGGGCTGGCTGAGCAGGTGCGTCCGTACCCTGTCCTCCAATTCCGGGAAAGCCAGCCCAGAGCGGTCGTCATCGTCCGGCAGGACGGCCAGGATGGCGTCGCGGACGATGGTGTATTTCGTCTCGTTGAGATTTTCCTGATATTCAGGATGATTGACATTACGAGCCTGGATGCTTGACATTTGAATTCTCCTTTCGAACCACGGGTCTGATACCAATATCTCACTGATAAAACCATTATAGAGGCTGTTCGCCTGGGAGGCTTGTCAAATCCTGCTCTTTTCGACCCGCGCCCGATACTGCGCCGGGGAAAGCCCAAAACGTTTGGAAAAGGCATGAATAAAAGAACTCAAACTGCCATAACCTACCTGGAAAGTGGTTTCTGTGACCGTATTCCCCGGAATTTCCAGCAGCCTCCGGGCCGCATCCAGCCGCAGGTGAATAACTTGCTGACGCAAGGAAATGTCGAAGGCGGTTCGGAATAAACGCGCAAAGTGAAACTCAGACAGGCCGGCCCGGTCGGCAACTTCCTGCGACCTGAAATCTTCGGCGTAGCGGGCTTCGACGAATTGCCGCGCCAGCAGCAAGCGCGGCAGCAGGTCGGCCACGGTGCCGTCTTTGTGTCTGGACATCTTCTGCAGCGCCTGATGGCGAAGGCGCATCAACCGCAGCACCTCCCCGGCGACTTCGAGGAACAGGTCTTCCGTAATTTCCGGGGCAAGACCGGAGCGGCAGGCCGCAGCCAGTTCCGCCGCCGCAGACGAAATTGGGTCGCCTTGCAAGAGAGGCTGACTATGTAAGAGTTGTTGCAGGTCTTCGGGGATGTCGAGAAAACGCGCCAGATCGGCCAGAAAGGGCGGGCTGAGCCATAAGACCAGCACGGGAGATGCTTCTGCCTGTGACTCAAGCAGATCCAGCACTACAGCGTGGTGGTTGGGTCTTGGCGTCAACAGGATGTATTGCGAAGGTTCAACAGTGACGCCTGCACAAGAAAAAGCGCGTTCCCCCAGCGGAAAGATGAGCAATAAATGTCCCAACTGTGGCAGGCCGGCGTGCCGACGCAGTTCACCGTGCCAGACCGCGTTCAATGGCGAAACTGGCCCATCAAGAGACGTTACAGGCGGGGGTTCGGAGAACTGTATCAGCACAATTCGTTAACCGTTAATGGGGAGCAGATTGCTTGTAGATTTCTTCGAAAAATTGCCATATCACCATACTGGCGTCCATCTCCTGGCTGATTCTACCTGATAGGCCCCATAATTGGACCGGCTTGCTGCCTCCGGGCCAGGTATGCCCGCCGCCAGTGATGGAATACAGGACGATTTGTGCGCCAGCCTGGCAATTGGCGTAGACCGTTCGCGCTACCCGCGTGCCGTCTGCCGTTGTATCGGATTCTTCCACGCTAAAAGGCGGCTCCTTGCACTGGTTGTGCTGGCTCCAAAAGCGGATCGTCTCCGGCACCGAGACGTAATCCGGGCTTCCTTCCCACGGGACGCCGCTATCTTCCAGACCGTGAACCATCAAAACCGGCATGGGCTTTTGCGGCGAGCAAACCTGGTGGACATTCTCCGTTAACGTCGCCCCAACTGTGGCGATGGCCGAAATCCGGTCGCTCAAGTCACAGCCCAGACGCTGCGCCATGAATCCGCCGCTGGAAAAGCCGGTGGCGTAGATTCTTTCCCTGTCAACGGCATACCGGGCGGTTAATTCATCGAGAAGCGCGGAAACAAACAACATCGTCAATTTGCTCCTGATCGGCGGCGTAAAGATGGCTGCCTTCAGCCCAACAGGAGTGAAATCACCAGGCCCCCGCCAAATGGACATACCAGCATGAACAGGACACCGACCGGACCGAGCAAGACATATAAACCTTGCTTCACGCCAGCCAAGCCAGCCTGAAGCAAGTGCGGTAAGAAATTCAGCCAGAAGAAAGCCGGTGTCCAGAATTAAGCCCTGGTCTGTATCGGTTTCCCAAATGATACCTCCTGCCTGCCCAACGAACGGCAGGCGATTAAAGATGAAAAAATATCCCAGGCGAACAATCGTTCCCAGTATCAGGGAAATGATCATCAATCGGGCCGGGAAGTAGAGTCTGGCGGTGTTGAATCCGATCAGGCGAATAAAAACTGTCAGGATAAACCCCGCTAATTATTTTAGGGTACAATATTTTTATGACTATTGAGAACATTGGCTTGATTCGCGCTGTGCGCGGCAGTGTAGTGGATGTGCATTTTGCAAAACGCATCCCTGATATTTACACCCGCCTGGTGACCAAGAGCGACCCGGCGGCGGAAATCGAGGTCATCAGCCATCTTGGTCCCAACCTGGTGCGCGGTGTAGCCCTGACCCGCACCAGCGGACTGGTGCGTGGCATGGATGTACTAGATACACGTGGGCCATTCCGCGTGCCGGTTGGCGAGCATTTGCTGGGGCGCATGTTGAACGTCTTTGGGCAGACGATTGATAACGGCCCGGTTCTTGAGTCCAGCATTTGGCGCTCCATCCACCAACCGCCGGTGGCGATGACCCAACAGGCATCCCAGACTGAAATTTTCGAAACCGGCATCAAGGCCATTGACGTGCTGGCCCCGCTCGAACGCGGCGGGCGGGCTGGCCTGTTCGGCGGCGCAGGCGTCGGCAAGA
>DHVZ01000063.1:0-2224 GCA_002412925.1 Anaerolineales bacterium UBA5195
GGCAGACTTCAGCCGCGCCTTGCGAAACAGCCGGGGTGATACCCGTCCAGTGGAACCAATCGGCGTCGGCGAAGACAGCTTTCCAGTCGATGCTGCCAGGTTGGATGCTGGCGAAGCTGGAACCGGCACGGTCATAGATAACCTTGCTGGCGCGTTGGGCGGCCCCAGTTTCGAGGAAATAGATACCGATCCGCTCGCCGCCGCGCAGAATGTGGCCGGTGCCGATGCCGAGTCCGCGCAGAGTATTGAGGCAGGCGTCGCCCAGGTCGTTTTTGGGCAGGCGGGTGACAAAGTCCACGCTTTCGCCATAGTTGGCCAGCGAGGCAGCAACATTGGCTTCGCCACCGCCATAGGTCGCTTCAAGAGTCCGGGCCTGGGTAAAGCGCTGAAAACCAGGAGGAGCGAGGCGCAGCATGATTTCGCCAAAGGTGACGATTTTTTTCATGGGGAAACTCCGAGAGTAGAGAGTAGAGATTCGAGATTGATCACGGACGGATGTCCGCTTCAACAGAGTCATCGGTGTCGAAGGCGGGGCCGAGTTGGTTGTGGACTTGAACGTTATCGAGGCGAATGTTGCGGGCGTTGCGGATAAAAAAACCAGCCTGGAACATGCTTGGGATGTCATCTGCCATTTCCGGGTAGCCCGGTTCCGCGCCGCCGGTTAGCGAGATGGAAATATCGGTCAGGGAAATATCTTCGAGCGGCATTTCGGCCAGGCCGTAGAAAAATCCGGCGGCGATTTTCACATCCACAGCCGTGATGTGGCTATAGTGGATGTTACGGAAGGCAGGCGTGCCACTCTCCACCGCGCGGGGCTGTTTGTCCGAAACGGTTGTGTCGCCTTTGGCGCCGTTGCAGTGATAGTACAAATTCATGGTGAAGGGGCAGAGCACGCCATCCATGATCAGATTGCTGACGCGCACATTCTCAACCAGGCCGCCGCGCCCGCGCCGCGATTTGAGCCGGATGCCGCGGTCGGTGCCGATGAAAACACAGTTGGAGATGACGACATTCTGAACGCCGCCGCTCATTTCGCTGCCGATCACAACACCGCCATGTCCGCGCTCGAGGGTACAGTTGGTGATGGTAATGTCGCGGCAGGGCTGGAGCAGGTCGGGGCGCTCGAACTGGGTGCCAGATTTGATGGTGATACAGTCGTCACCGACACTGACGTAGCAATCGGAGATGCGCACCAGACGGCAGGAATCGGGGTTGATGCCATCGGTATTGGGCGAATCGGGCGGGTTGATGATCGTCACTCCGCGCACATTGACGTTCTCGCAGCGCACCGGGTTGATCGTCCAGGCCGGGGAATTGGTCAGGGTCACGCCTTCGATCAGAACATTCTGGCAATCGGCAAAACCGATCAGGCGCGGGCGCGGGTGGGCAAGGGTTTTTTCGCGGAAACTTTTCCACCAGAAATCACCCTGGCCATCGAGGGTGCCGCGCCCGGTGATGGTGATGTTTTTCAGGCCATTGCCGGCCATGAAGGGGGTGTAGGTTTGCTGTTCCACACCTTCCCAACGGTTGGCGGTCACCGGATAGTCGGCGGGGTTTTGGCTGGCGAGCAGGGTTGCGCCCGCTTCAAGATGCAGGCTGATATTGTCGCGAAAGAAAATCGCGCCGCTCAGGTAGCGCCCGGCCGGGATGGTCACCGTCCCGCCGCCGCGCACAGCGCAGACATCGATTGCCGATTGGATGGCGGCGGTATCGAGGGTCACGCCGTCGGCTTTGGCGCCGAAATCGAGGGGGGAGATCATCATTCGGCCTTAACTTTTTCCATCTCCAGCGCGGCCAAAATGAACGGGCCGACACCTTTGAAGTCATTGGCAACGATGGGTTCGTTGATGTAATAATTGAACGAGCCATCACGGTAAGGGTCGCCGCCCAGCCCGGCCACGCTGCAGGTACCTTCGAGGCTGACCAGGCCGCGCGCATCGACGCGGATCATGTTTTCAAGCAGCCCGCGATAAGCGCGCCGCGCCGCAGAAAGATATTCGGCGGCGAGCCAGCCCTGGCGCACGGCTTTGGCAAAACCATAGGCCAGCATGGCCGAAGCCGACGACTCGCGGTAATTACCGGGGCGCTGCGGTTGGTCAACGATCTGATACCACATTCCGCTGGCAGAATCCTGAAAACGAACCAGGGCCGCAGCCAGGCGGCTGAGAATATCCAGCAAAGTGGGGCGTTGGGGATGTTCCGTTGGAAGAAAATCGAGCACATC
>DHVZ01000063.1:2320-4702 GCA_002412925.1 Anaerolineales bacterium UBA5195
TTCAGGTTCGTTGAAGGTGACAGCATATTCGGCCTGGAAAGGTTCGGCCATGTAGACGCCGTCCAGCCACATCTGGTTGGGGTAGATTTGTTTGTGCCAGTAGCCGCCGCTCGGGGTACGAGGCTGCTCGCGCATTTGTTTGCGCAGCAGGCGGATGGCGGCGGCGTAGCGTTCGTCGCCAGTGCGGCGGTAAACAGAAAAGAGCAATTTGCCGGGGTTGATTTGGTCGAGGTTGAATTCCCCCACCCGGTAAGTGCGGATTTCGCCGTCGGCAGTGACAAAGCGATCGACCCAGGCCCGGTCGACATCCTGAAAGCGAGACTCGCCAATTGCGGCAATGGCCTGCACGACCAGCCCGTGCTCGTAGTGCCATTTCCATTTTGATTCAGGGTAGTTTTGGAGGACCGAATCGGCCATGCGGGCTGCCCAGGAATTAGTTGTGACGATTGGCGGAGCGATTGGATGAGACATGGAAACCTGCTAGAGCGAAGGATGAGTAATGACGGAGGACAAAGGACGAAGGACGGATGCTAAAAACCTTGGTCGTTGGTCTATCGTCCTTGGTCCAAAGAAAGCATTTCAGTGAACATCTCCCAGGCTTTGTCTATCGTCAGGGAGGTGGTGGGATCGTTGTAAATGGCCTGGAAAGCCAGATCTTTGTCGCCGGTCAAGACAGATTCAATGATGAGTTCCTGGTTGGCGCTGTGCTGCTGAATGAGTGACAACAGGCCGGCGGGGATCGACCCGGCCGAGAGCGGACGAACTTCGTCGCGGCTGAAATGGGCGTTGGTTTCGACGACTACGTCGAGAGGCAAGTTGGCGATCTGGCCCTGGTTTTTCAGGTTGACGTTGGTGACGAGATCGCCCAAACCCAGGATGGCCTTGATCTGCCCGACACCTTCTTCGCCGCTGGATTTGAGTTCGAGCGGGGTTTTGCCTGAGAGCAGGTCACGCGTCTTTTGCGGGGCCAAGTGCCAGCGGGCGATGCGAAAACTGACGGGTGTGCGAATAATTCCATAACGAAATAAAGTTTCCGGGGAGTCGATGAATCCCGGGATAAATTCGACGAGGTGGCGGTCACCAGCAGCGGCGAGAATGCCGAAGCGTTGGAAAAGTCCAAACTTAATTTGATGAACGCTCTTGAACCAGTCATCCCAGCTTTCGACTTCGGCCTGGGTGTAGGGGCGCAGGGTTCCGGGCTGGGCAATATGATGGCGGGCGAGTTCGAGCAGGTCGCGCCCGTCCCAGGTGGCTTTTTCGAACCAGGTAAAGTGGTTCAGGCCAATAACATTGACTTTGATCTCGTTTTTGTTAGGCGTGGGCACGCCCCAGTATTGACCAACGAGACCGGCGAGCATTTTCTGCACGGCAAAGACTTCGTGGCAGCAGCCAAAAACTTTCAGTTCCGGCACAACACGGGTCAGCGTGCGGGTACAGATTGCCATCGGGTTGGTGTAGTTGATGACCCAGGCCCTTGGGCAGATTTCAGCGACGGCCTCGGCGAAGCCTTTGTAGATTTTGGCGGAGCGCAATCCGCGCACCAGGCCGGGCGCGCCGCTGGTGTCGCCGACCGGGAAGAAGCGGCCATACTTTTCAGCGATGGCAATTTCTTTGCCCATCAGTTCCAGCGAACCGGGCTGGATGGAGATGATGACGAAGTCTGCGCCGCGCAGGGCTTCAGATAGGGTTTCGACGGCGGTGTAACGCCAATCTGAGACCACTCCTGGCTGCTGCGACGTGTGGAGCCAGTTGCCGAGCTGCTCGTTCAGGCGCGCCGAGTCCATATCGATGTCGTAGAGGGCGATCTCACCGGAGAGTTCCGGGCAGAGCGCCAGATCGAACATCAACTTGCGCGCCCACTCACGGCTTCCGCCGCCGAGATAGGCAATTTTGAGAGGAATAGGAGTGGTCATTTTGGCGTCGCGAATTTTACGAATTTGGTGTTATCGTTTCAGAGTAAGGCGGGCGGTTGTGGCCGCCCGCCTCATGTTTGTGTGCCTGGTTATTTTACAAACCCGGCCTGCAGTAATGTTTCCTTGGCGGCGGCTTCAAGTTCTTTCGCACCCAGGCTGTCGAGGGTGGCGATAAACTCAGCCCAGGCGTCTTCGGTGAGCGGCTTTTGACCGAGCACGAACTGGACGATGTTCTCGCTGTAGAAGCGCACAAAGTCGGCGGCGTTGGCGGGCGGGTTGATAACGCTCTGGCCGGTGGCTTCAGTGAAGGGTTTCTTCTGGAATTCAGCGTAGTAGGCCTTTGGGTCCATATCGCGGCCGTTGGTGGTCTTGTAAGCAACATAGCGAGCCTGCATTTCAACATCGCTGAAGATATAAACCATGTTGGCAAGCTGGGTCAGCGGTTGGGCTTCCTTGGATGTCCACTTGG
>DHVZ01000039.1 GCA_002412925.1 Anaerolineales bacterium UBA5195
TCGCAAGGCGCGGCTGAAGTCTGCCGCGAAGCCATCCTCGCGGCCCGCGAACTGGGCGTTACCGTCTCGACCGACCTGAACTTCCGCGCCAAACTCTGGAAGTGGGGCAAAACCGCCGGTGAAGTGATGAGCGACCTGGTCAGCCTGTGCGATGTGGCCCTCGGCAATGAGGAAGATGCTGAAAAAGTCTTCGGCATTAAAGCTCCCGAAAGCGATATCACCGCCGGCAAAGTGGACGCCGACCATTATCGCTTTGTCTGCGAAAAACTGGCCGAGCGCTTCCCCTCGCTCAAAACCGTCTCCATCACCCTGCGCGGCTCCATTTCAGCCAGCCATAACACCTGGTCGGGTGTGCTTTGGACACGCCCTGAGCGGAGTGACCCTGAGCCTGTCGAAGGGGAGCAAAGTCGAAGGGCAGGTTTCTATGTTGCCCCCACCTATGACATCATCCCGATTATCGACCGTGTCGGCGGCGGCGACTCGTTCATGGGCGGCTTGATCTGCGGCCTGCGCAAATACGCCGACGACCCGCAAAAGGCGCTCAACTTTGCCGCAGCAGCCGCCTGCCTTAAACACAGCATCCCCGGCGACTTCAACGCCGTCACCGTTGCCGAAGTCGAAACCCTGATGGGCGGCGACGCCTCCGGGCGGGTTTCGCGATAGCGTGGAGTCCAACGTCTCCTGACGTTGGACTATCGAAAGTCTGGAGACTTTCGACTCCGGAGCAATCATGCGTCTCGTTACCTTTGAACATCACGGTCAGATTCGCCTCGGCGCACAGGTCGAAGAATCCATCCTCGACCTGAACAAGGCCAATCCTGCCCTGCCTGCCGATATTTTTCTTCTCCTGAGTGCCGGGGCTTCCGCGCTGGACTTGGCGCGCGAGGCCCTGGCCGAGGCCAGGCCCGCTACGCTCATCCCACTTTCGGAGGTGACCTTGCTCGCGCCGATTCCGCGCCCCGGCAAAATCCTGTGCATCGGACACAATTACAAAGGCCACATCGGGATTGGCAAAACCGAAATTCCTGAATATCCGAACTTTTTCTGCAAGACCGCAAACGTTATTACCGCTCACGGACAGCCCATTTTCATTCCGCGTGTCACATCACAAGTGGATTACGAGGCAGAACTGGCCGTCATCATCGGCAAACGCGGACATGACATTCCCGAAGCCGAAGCCATGGACTACATTGCCGGGTACAGCATTTTCAACGATGTCAGCGCCCGCGATATCCAGAAACGCACCAGCCAATGGTTTTTGGGCAAATCGTTTGACACCTTTGGTCCGCTCGGCCCGGCGCTGGTTACAAAAGATGAAATCCCTGATCCGCACTGCCTTGAACTGGAACTGACCGTCAACGGTCTGCCCAAGCAGCGCACCAACACCAGCGACCTGATTTTCAGCGTTCCGTTTCTGGTTTCATACCTGAGCCAGGTGATGACCCTCGAGCCCGGCGACATCATTGCCACCGGCACTCCCGCCAAGCTTCCCGAAGCCGCCAATCCCCAGCGTTTTTTGGAACCGGGAGATGTGGTTGAGATTAAGATAGAAAAACTGGGAAGGTTGAGAAATTCGATACTCGATACTCGATCATCGAATTCCGAATAACGATTATCCAATTCCGAATCTCGAAAGGTTTTACCCATGGCCCGCTTCATGCGTTTAGATGTAACCAACACTCTGCTCGATATCGGCCTCCTGCCGCTGTTCTACAACGGTGATCTTGAAACTGCCATTGAACTGGTCAATGCCTGTGTGCGCGGCGGCGCGCGGACGATTGAATTCACCAATCGCGGCGAGATGGCCTATCCGGTCTTTACCGAGCTGGTGCGGCACTTTGCCAAAGCGGACCCATCCGTGATTTTGGGTGTCGGCTCGATCATCGATGCCCCGACTGCGGCGCTTTTCATGGCTTCGGGTGCAAACTTTATTGTTGGCCCGAGTTTCAACCCCGAAATCTCACGCCTGACCAATCGCCGCAAGATTCTCTATCTGCCGGGCTGCTCCACCGAAAACGAAATCNNCTGAGGAGTGGGGCGCGGAAATCTGCAAGATTTTCCCCGGAGAATCGGCCGGCGGCCCGGCCTTTGTCAGTGCTGTCATGGCGCCCTGCCCCTGGCATCGACTCCTGCCCACCGGCGGCGTGGACGCGACCGAAGCCAGCATCGGCGAGTGGATCAAAGCCGGGGCTGCCGCAGTTGGCCTGGGCAGCAAACTGATTTCCGGGCAGGCGGTCAAAGACAAGGACTTTGACCGCATCGCCAGCAAAGCCGCCCAATGTGTCGGCTGGGTCAAGAAAGCCCGCGCGGATAAAAAATAGATCATATTCTGTCATTGCGAGGAGCGTTTTTTGCGACGACACTTGCGCTGGCGCGCAGTGCCAGTGAGCAATCTCCTGTTTGCGGGAGACCGCCACGCCGCAAAAGCAGCGGCTCGCGGTGACATCCAAAGGAGAAAATTATGAAATACCATGCCATTCTGACTGCCAACCCGGGCTTGAACACTCCGCCCACCAACCCCTGCCAACTGCTCGATTTTGCCCTGCTTAAACTTGCAGCGGGTGAAACCCACGGCGCCGAAAGCGGCGAACGCGAAATCCTGGCCGTGATTCTCGGCGGCAAGGCCACCTTTGAAATCAACGGACAGCGCTTCGAGAAGGTTGGCGGGCGTCCGAACGTTTTCTCCGGCAAGCCGCACTCGGTCTATATCCCCGCCGGGTCAAAGTACAGCATCCAGGCCGAGGGGAATGTCGAAATCGCCCTGCCCAGCGCCCCCAGCGACGAGACCGATATCCAGCCGTATGTCATTGGCCCGGAACGGGTCGCCGAAGGCATCTGGGGCGCGGCCAATTTCAAACGCTACTTCAAGCAGATTTTGACCACTGCCGCCCAGCCTGACCTGCGCGCCCGCCGATTGATTGTCGGCGAGACCCTGACCCCCAGCGGCAACTGGAGCACCTATCCGCCCCATAAGCACCAGGTTGATGATCTGCCGCGTCAGGCTTTTCACGAGGAAATGTACTACTTCAAGGTCAGCCCTGGCGAGGGATTTGGTATCTGTCATTACTACAATGAAGAAGGCGAAGACGAGAACTTCACCGTGCGCGATAATAGCATCCACATGATGCCGCGCGGCTACCACACCGTCGCATCTGCGCCCGGTTACACCACCTACTACCTGTGGTTCCTGGCCGGCAACCAGCGCGTCCAGGCTACCGTTGATGACCCGAATTTGGGATGGGTGACGAAATCGATTGCGATGTTGAAGGAACTCGGTCATTAATTCAAACCGTACGGGCACGGCGGATTTTCGCAGGCAAGCCAATCTGCAAGACCCCCGCCGTGCCCCCACATACCGAAGGATTTATCTATGATTCTCGACCTATTCAAACTCGATGGAAAAGTGGCCCTCGTCACCGGCGCGGGACGCGGCCTGGGGCAGGGGATGGCAATCGCCCTGGCCCAATCCGGTGCCGACGTGGCCGGGCTGGATGTTATTCCCCAAGATGAGACCGCGGCCCAAGTCCAAGCTCTCGGACGGCGATTTCTGCCCGTCAGCGCCAATCTGCTCGCGGCCCACGCCGATGAAATGACCAAGGTTGTCGACGAAGTGGTAAACGGATTGGGCCGTCTCGACATCCTGGTCAACAACGCCGGCATCATCCGCCGCGCCCCGGTGCTCGAGTTCAGCGAAAAAGACTGGGACGATGTCATGGCAATCAACCTGAAAGCGGTTTTCCTGCTCTCGCAGGCTGCCGGGAAGGTCATGGTGGCCCAGGGCAGCGGTAAAATCATTAATGTCGCCTCGATGCTCTCCTTCCAGGGCGGGATTCGCGTTCCGTCTTACACTGCCTCGAAAAGCGGCGTGGCCGGTCTGACGCGTCTGTTCGCCAACGAACTGGCAGCCAAAGGCCTCAACATTAACGCCATCGCCCCCGGCTACATGGCAACCGATAACACCGCCCCCCTGCGCGCCGATGTCGACCGCGCGCCGGCCATTCTCGACCGGATTCCGGCCGGGCGCTGGGGCGAGCCGTCTGATCTGATGGGCGCTGTCGTGTTCCTGGCCTCGGCTGCCTCCGATTATGTGAATGGCACCATCGTCCCCGTTGATGGCGGCTGGCTGACAAGGTAACATGAACCCTGACCGTTTTTTCTCTCCCGATCCAACCCTCCGCAGCTTGGCGCGTGAACTCTATGCGCCGGTTGCCAGCCTACCCATCATCTCCCCGCATGGGCACGTTGACCCGCGCCTGTTTGCTGATCCCGATGCCAGCTTTGGCTCCCCAGCTGACCTGTTCATCATCCCCGATCACTACGTCACCCGCATGTTGTACTCGCAAGGCATTCTGTTGGAGAAATTAGGAATTAGGGAATTAGGAATTGCAGAAGCATCTAATTCGCAATTCGCAATTCCTGATCACAGAGAAATCTGGCGTCTTTTTTGCACCAACTTCCACTTTTTCCGTGGAACACCGAGTGGTATCTGGCTGGCGCATGAA
>DHVZ01000028.1 GCA_002412925.1 Anaerolineales bacterium UBA5195
GGCAACCCAGCAGTATGTCGGTAGCTTGGCACGCTACCTTGCCCCGCATCCTAGGTTCTCGTCTTACTTGACTCCCGAAAATATCGAACTATTGCGAAAATCGGCCCCGCTTCATGATATTGGGAAAATCGCTGTGCCAGACAGGATTCTTCTGAAACCCGGCAAATTAACCCCCGAAGAGTTCGAAGAAATCAAGAAACATACCATCTATGGTCGCGATGCTTTGATGAAGGCTGAACAGGCACTTGGCGACACCAGCAGCACTTTCTTGAGAATTGCCAAAGAAATAGCCTATACCCATCACGAAAAATGGGATGGCACTGGTTACCCGCGAGGCCTGGCCGGAGATGAGATCCCGATCTCAGGACGACTGATGGCGCTCGCAGATGTCTACGATGCCCTGATCAGCAATCGGATATACAAGGAAGCCTATAGCTACGAAGAAGCCGAAGATGCGATTATCAGTGAACGAGGCAAGCATTTCGACCCCGATATTGTCGATGCCTTTATCGACCTTGAGCAAATTTTCCAGAATATTTCGAAGAATCTCTACCGGCAAACCTAGCCTGACAGGTCCTTGAGAAAGAAAGACCTACTCGTGCATCAATTAAAATTCGATATTTTGCTCCAAAACCAGCAACTTCTGGCTGAGAAAATTGTTGAAGCGCAATATGCGCGCCAGCCTCAAATCTGGAAACCTTACGGCCACCCCGGGCGCAAAAAAAGCGTGCGCGATGTTGGCTATCACATTCTTTACTTGAAGGAGGCCCTCGAGGCCAACGACCCCAACCTTTTTACCGAATACCTGGTCTGGGTCAAATCGCTCTTTGAAAGCCTGGGATTTCCAGCCAACACCCTGACAGAAACCCTCGTTTGTACTCGCCAGGTATTGTCAGAAGCCCTGCCTGCTGAATATCAGCAACCAACCCTCGAAATGCTTGATCATGGAGCGAACTACCTTGGCTCTGCCCAGGTGTCTCCTGCCGCTTTTGTCGGGCTGGACAACCAGCTCGCGCGCCAATTTCTCGATTTTCTCCTGCAAGGCAATCGCCAGGCCGCCAGTCAATTAATTCTGGATGAGGTGAGAGCCGGAACACCGGTAAAAGAAATCTACCTGAAAGCTTTCCAGCCCAGCCAGCGAGAGGTGGGTCGTCTGTGGCAAACCAACCAAATTAACGTCGCCCAGGAGCATTTCTGCACTGCAGCCACCCAAACCATTATGGCGCAGCTATATCCATTTCTTTTTAACGGCCAACGCAAAAAATATCGACTGGTGATGACCTGCGTAGGCGGGGAATTGCACGAAATTGGTGCGCGCATGGTGGCCGATTTTTTCGAAATGGATGGGTGGGATACCTACTATCTGGGAGCGAACACGCCCACCCATGATATTTTACAAACCGTAAAACAATACAACGCGGAGTTACTGGGAATATCGGTCACGATGACTTTTCACCTGCCTCAGGTCAGGGAGATTGTCGACATAATGCGGGCAGAATCGCCAGCGACTCGCATTCTGGTAGGCGGTTACCCTTTTAATGTTTCACCCAACCTGTGGAAACAAATGAACGCCGATGGCAGCGCCGCAGACGCTGAAGAAGCCATAAAAATCGCAGACAGGTTGTGCGCATGAACATTTCTTCCGGAATATTCCTACGCTGTGACGAACACGGCATGGTGGATGAAATACTACAAGACACACTGGGGCTCGCTCTCAGCCCTGGCGTGCCTTTTAGCCGCCTGTCTGCGCGCGGGAATCTCGACAAAGCACTCTCTTTTTTGCAGGAAATCCGGGAAAAAGATGCTGCCTTTGGCTGTGAAATTAATATCGGCTTGAATGAAAAAGTTAAAACGGTGCAATTCGCCGGATGCAAAAGTAAAACGGGCATATTAATCGTAGGGGCCGACAACAACCACGCCCTAGAAGAGCTCTATACTGAAATGCTGCGCATCAACAACGACCAGGTCAACGCCCTGCGTTCAACCATCAAAGGCCAGCGCGACAACGGTCTGTTCGATGAAATCAGCCGCTTAAACAACGAACTCGTTGCAGCCCAACGCGAACTCGCCAAGAAAAACGCTGAACTGGCGCGCCTGAACGAGGAAAAAAACCGCTTTCTCGGAATGGCCGCCCACGACCTGCGCAACCCCCTGCACAATATTTTATCTGCCAGCACTTTCTTGAGCGAGGAAGAGCCGGCCAGACTGGGCCGGGACTATCACGAATTTATTGCGATGATTATCTCGTCCAGCCATTTCATGGCAAACCTGATCGACGACTTGCTGGATGTCGCAAAAATCGAGACAGGCAGGCTGCAGCTCGACTACTCTCCACAGGACCTCACCCAACTGCTCCAACAAAATGTGGCTCGTAACCAGGCGCTGGCGACGAAAAAAGCCATTACCATCGAACTTAACAGCGCATCCTTGCCCACCGCTGTCTTGGATGCATCCAAAATGGAGCAGGTGCTGAATAACCTGCTTGGCAACGCCATAAAATTCTCTCCCAGTGGAAGCAGAATCAAAGTTCAACTCGAAAAAGCCGATCAGAACTTCCGCTTCAGCGTCCGCGATGAAGGCCCAGGCATGACCCCGCAGGAACAAGCGGTCCTGTTCACTGCTTTCAAACAAGGCCGAACTGGAACCCAGGGTGAAAAAAGCACCGGGCTAGGACTGGTTATCGTCAAACGCATCGTCGAAGGGCATGGCGGAAAAATCTGGTTCGAGAGCCAAAGCGGGCACGGCACTGCTTTCTTTGTTGAAATGCCCATCTTGCCCCCTGAACTCTAAAGTTGACGGGCATAAGACCCACAGACTCCAGGCAAATCACCACTACGATTAAAAAATACAGGAGTGCTCACATTCCTGTTGGAGAAATGACCATGAAAACCAGCGCAAAAATATTAGTTGTAGATGATGACACAGCCATCCTTTTGGCCACCCGCAGGACGCTGGAGAGCGCCGGGTTTGAAGTTTTCGAAGCCCAAAATGGTGAACAAGGTCTGGCGATGGCCCGCAAACACTTGCCAGACCTGCTACTGCTGGACGTAAACATGCCCGGCATGGATGGGTTGGAACTCTGCCGCCGTATCAAGGCCGACCCGTTGCTGAATTCCGCTTTTGTCGTTATCGTTTCAGGCAAGATGGTGGATAGCGAGAGTCGATCTATAGGCCTCGAAACTGGCGCTGATGGCTACATTTCCCGCCCCATTC
>DHVZ01000026.1 GCA_002412925.1 Anaerolineales bacterium UBA5195
GTATCGGATCACTGGATGAACTCTCGCAGCTGACCGGACGCGACCAGGCCAACCTCGATATGCATCGCCCGCATGTGGATAAAGTTCACTTCCCATGCCAGGAGTGTGGCGCCAAA
The DNA here is from genome assembly GCA_002412925.1 of Anaerolineales bacterium UBA5195. GTDB lineage: Bacteria > Chloroflexota > Anaerolineae > Anaerolineales > Villigracilaceae > UBA5195. The sequence goes on from DHVZ01000026.1 coordinate 117, forward strand.
ATGACCCGTGTGCCCGAGCTGATCGATGTCTGGTTTGATTCTGGCGCAATGCCGGTGGCGCAGTGGCATTATCCATTCGAGAACAAAGAACAGTTTGAGGCTCAGTTCCCGGCGGATTACATCTGCGAAGCGGTCGATCAGACGCGCGGCTGGTTCTATTCTTTGCACGCCATCAGCACAATGGTTTTCGAGAGCGTGGCCTATAAGAATGTGATTTGCCTGGGCTTGATCATGGATGGCGATGGCTATAAGATGTCCAAGTCGCGCGGCAATATCGTCAACCCCTGGGACGTGCTGACCGTCAACGGGGCCGACGCTTTCCGCTGGTATCTCTACACCGCTACCCCGCCCGGAAATGAACGCCGTTTCTCGGTGGATTTGGTCAGCGAAGTGCTGCGCAATTTCACCCTGACGCTTTGGAACGTCTATTCTTTCTTCGTCACCTACGCCAACCTGGATTCGTGGAAGCCGGGAGAGACGGGCCAGGCGTTGAGTTTGTCTTACCTCGACCGCTGGCTGCTTTCGGAGCTGAACACTCTCGTCCGTGATGTGACCGATGCGCTGGAACATTACGATGTGACCGGGGCGACCCGTCCGCTGGAAAAATTTGTCGAGAATCTCTCGACCTGGTACCTGCGCCGCTCGCGCCGCCGCTTCTGGAAGTCTGACTCGGATTCCGATAAACAGGCTGCTTACTACACGTTGCACACGGCTCTTGTCACACTGAGCAAATTGCTTGCGCCAACCATGCCTTTCATGGCCGATGAGTTGTACCAGAACCTCGTCCGTGCTTACGATACGGATGCGCCCGAATCGGTGCATTTATCCCAATGGCCCGACGTGAACACTGCGCGCATCGACGAGTCGCTCAACCGTGATATGCGCCTGGTCATGCGCCTGGCCTCGCTCGGCCACGCCGCGCGCGCCAAAGCCAACCGTAAGGTGCGCCAGCCGCTCTCTGAAGCAGCCTTCTCGGTCGGCAACCCCGACGAACGCCGCGCCGTCAGCAATTTCGATGATCTGCTGTCCGATGAATTGAACGTCAAAAAGGTGCGCCTGTTGGATGCCTCGACCGAAGCCGTCTCGCACTCGGTCAAGCCGCTGCCCAAGCAATTGGGCCAGAAGTATGGCAATCGCTTCCCGGCAATCGCCAGGGCCATCCAGGCCATGAATGCCGAAGAGGCAGCCACCACTTTTGCCAAAGGTGGGACGCTCAAGGTTTCTGTGGACGGTGAAGCCTATGAAATCCTGGCCGATGAAGTCGAGGTCAAGACCCTCGCAAAAGAGGGCTTTGCCGTTGCCGAAGATGGCCCGTATGTGGCCGCATTGGTGACCGACCTGACGCCGGAGCTTATCCGCGAGGGAATGGCGCGCGAGTTTGTGCGCCGGGTGCAGGACTTCCGCAAGACTGCCGCCTTCAACGTCGCGGACCGCATCCTGCTCTATCTGACCGCGACGCCCGAACTGAAGGAAGCCATTGAAGCCCACCGCGAAACCATCATGACCGAAACGTTGTGTGTTGAATTGCACTTTGCCCATTCATTGGTGACTTCCAAGATGCAAGTGGAAGAGTTCGACGGTGAACGTGTGACGATTGCGATGGTCAAAGCCGGGGCCATGCTGTAATAGTTGTCGATCCATTGCGCGGGCCGGGTTTTGTCCCGGCCCGCTTTTGATTCGCTTGGATTCGGCTATAATTGCGCCCATGATGATCATTAAACCACCTTCCAACACACTCGTTCGCAAGACCCTGGCTATGGGTGTGCATCTTTTTACGGCTAGCGGGGCCGTTTGGGGTCTGCTGGCGCTGGCGGCAATTTTCCGCCATGATTGGCGCATGGTGATTTTCTGGATGGTTTTGGCCATGGTCGTGGATGGATTTGATGGCATGCTGGCCCGCTGGGCCGATGTCAAGACTCATGCGAAAAATATCGATGGCGCTTTGCTCGATAATATCATCGACTATTTCAACTATGTTGTTGTCCCGGCCCTTTTCCTGCTCGAAGGCGATTTCTTGCCCGAGGGCTTCCGCCTGGTCGGAGCGGCGGCCATCCTGCTTACCTCCGCCTACCAGTTTACCCAGGTCGATGCCAAGACCGATGAAACCGATGAATATTTCTTCAAGGGTTTCCCCTCTTATTGGAACGTGATGGTTATTTACATGCTGGTTATGGGGCTAAACCCCTGGATCAACCTGGCTTTACTAACCTTGTTCAACATCCTGGTCTTTGTGCCGGTCAAGTATATTTATCCCAGCCGCAACACCCGCCTGCGCCGCCTGACGCTTGTCTTTTCGTATTTGTATGCCGTGGTCGGCGTTTGGAGCGTTTTGCAATACCCCGATGTTCCGCAGTGGGCGGTTTGGGCCTCATTTGTTTATGTGGCCTATTATGTTGCCCTCAGTCTGTGGCCGCGCCGCGCAGTTCAGCAAGCTGCGGCTTGATAGGTGAAAATATGGTCAATTTACTGCGCTTTAGCGAACTTGCCACCGAACGCGACCTGCGCCAGGCAATTGTCGAGGCTGGCCGCTTGTGCTACGCCCAGGGATTGATGCCGGCCAACAATGGCAACATCTCTGCGCGCATGGGCCAGGATCGGATTGTGATCACCCCCTCGACCCTGTGCAAAGGCCGCCTGGAACTGGACGATTTGCTGGTCACAGACCTGGACGGCAACTTGCTCAAAGCCGATCCGCGAAAAAGGCGCCGGATTTCTTCGGAAACGCCGATGCACCTTGAAGTCTACCGGCAGAGGCCGGATATTCGGGCGGCCATCCATGCCCACCCCGCGCATGCGACCGCCCTGACCGTGGCCGGGATACCGTTTCCGGTCGATGTCCTGCCTGAATTGCTGGAAGGCCTCGGCCCCGTCCCGACCACCGACTTTGCCACTCCCAGCACGGATGAGAACGCCTACGCCATCCGCGAGCATATCGTGGGCCATGATGCCGTGCTGATCCGCAATCACGGCGCAATTACGGTTGGACGGGACCTGGATGAAGCCCTGATCAACCTCGAGCGGATTGAACATGTCGCCAGGGTGATTATGCTGGCGCAGGGCCTGGGCGAGAT
>DHVZ01000042.1 GCA_002412925.1 Anaerolineales bacterium UBA5195
GCCGTTTTTCACCCACGCCTTCCCAAAGCTGGCCCGCAACCTGCTGCTTTATCGATACCACACCCTCGATGGCGCGCGCCGTAAGGCTCGCGAGTATGGCTATCGCGGCGCGTTCTACGCCTGGGAAAGTCAGGACACTGGCGACGACGCCTGCACACTCTTTAACGTTACCGACGTTTTCACCAACCGCCCGATGCGCACCTACTTCCGCGACCGGCAGCTCCACATCAGCGCCGACATCGCCTATGCCTTCTGGCAATATTTCAGCCTGACCGGCGACGCCTCCGTCTGGCGCGACGGCGGCGCGGAAGTGGTCTTCGAGTGCGCCCGCTTTTTTCTTTCGAGCATCTACTACAACCCTGACAAGCAGCGTTACGAATTCCTCGATGTGACCGGCCCCGACGAATACCACGAGCGAGTCCACAACAATGCCTTCACCAACCGCATGGCCGCCCACAGCCTCAAAATTTGCCTGCGAGTCGCTGAGCGCTTGCGACAGAATGACCCTGATTTTTATCGGGAATTGATGAACTCTCTCGGCTTCGACCCTGACCTGACCCTGATCGCTGACCTCGCCCCGCACATTTACCAGCCAGATTCCGTCCAGGCCGGAGCTTTGATCCCGCAGTTCGACGGCTACTTTGGCCTCGAAGATCTCCCGTTAAAAACCCTGCTGGAACGCAAGCTGCATCCGACCGAGTATCTCGGCGGCGGGAACGGCCTCGCCACCACGACCCAGATCATCAAACAGGCCGACGTGGTGCTGACGATGTTCCTGTTCAGCGAGCGCTACCCGCTCGAAACCAAAGCCGCCAACTGGGAGTACTACGAACCGCGCACTGAACACGGCTCCAGCCTGAGCGCCTGCTCGTACTCACTCGTCGCCGCCGAACTCGGCAAAGTCGATTGGGCCTACAAATACTTTATGAAAACCGCCACCATCGACCTGACCGGCGAGGGCAAACAATATGTGGGCAACCTCTACATCGGCGGGACGCACCCGGCCGGCAACGGTGGAGCCTGGATGTCGGCGGTCTTTGGGCTGTGCAGCATCCGTTGCGCTGGAGACACGATCACCATCAGCCCGCACCTGCCCGAGCACTGGCAGAAAGTCATCGTTCCCCTGACTGTTCGCGGTCAAAAACTAAGGATCACAATTACCCGCGACACGGTTGTCGTTGAACCGGTCGGGCCGCTCGAAACACCTTTATCCGTTTCGGTGGCGGGTTCTCTCCACCCGTTAAATCCCACCGCTGAATCCACATTTTCCTACGCCCCCGCCAACGCCGGACGATGAATCATCCGGCTATCCCTGCGAAGTCCGCTAAAAGCGGACTGGCTGCCGCGGCAGCCAGTTAAAACAAAAAAAATCCGCGCGCCCCTTTGGGGCAGTCCGTGAAATCCGTTAAATCCGTGTCCCAAAGACTTTGATTTTTCGTGCCATTCGTGAAATTAGTGGCTAAAAAGGTTTTTTATGATTACCCAAATGCGCGCCGCCATCTTCGACCTGGACGGGGTCATCGTCGACACCGCCAAGTATCATTATCTGGCCTGGAAACGCCTCGCCAACAGCCTCGGTTTCGATTTCAGTGAAAGCGACAACGAACAACTGAAAGGTGTCAGCCGCGTTCGTTCGCTGGAAATCCTGCTCGGCTTTGGCGGCGTTACTCTCGATGAAGCCGCCAAAGCCGAGGCCGCTGCCCGCAAAAACGCCTGGTATGTCGATTACATCTCCAACCTGGATGCTGGCGAAATCCTGCCGGGCGCCGCCGACTACCTGCGAGCCCTGCGCAGCCGGGGTGTAAAAACCGCCCTGGGCAGCGCCAGCAAAAACGCCCCGCTCATCCTTGAGCGCCTGGGCATCACCCCGCTCTTCGATGTCATTGTCGATGGGAACAAAGTCAGTCAGGCCAAACCTGACCCGGAAGTATTTCTGCGCGCGGCCGCTGAACTCGCAACCCCGCCGGTCAGTTGCGTTGTCTTTGAAGATGCCGAAGCCGGCATTCAGGCCGCCCTGCGCGCCGGGATGGGTGTGGTGGGCATAGGCAAACCGGCCCGGCTTCAAGAAGCGGACATGGTCATAGAAGGTCTTTATCAGTTAGTGATCTTAAATTAGCCTATGGGGCCACGTTGTAGATGCGGATCACGCCGTCCCAGGTGGAAAGGGCTAGGCTGCGATTATCTGGGGAGAAGGCCAGGCCGGGCATCTCAACCGCGGAGGTCGGCGGACCGAATTCCAGCGGCGGGAGCAGGATGTTGTTGGCAATGTCCCAGCAGCCGATGATGCCGTCCACGCTGTAATAGGCCAACAGGGAGCCGTCATCAGAGAGGGCGACCGACCAGGTGTTCGGGTCGACCTCCAGCGCTTGGAGCACTTCCAACGTTTCGGTACTGTAAATCTCGACGACGCCCAGCTCCCCGAAGAGCGCCAGAGTCGATTTGTCGCGCGAGAGGCGCATTTCAAACAGATACTCTCCCAGCGCATCGTCAATCGGGATTTCGTTGAGCACTTCCCCGGTTTCAATATCCAGCACCTGAACGGGGTGCTTCGGGGCCTGGGTGAACAAGGACAGGCCATCAGGGCTGAATTCAACCAAATTCAGTCGGTGTTTTGATGGGATTTTGCGGATGAATTTCCCACTGGTCAGGTCGAACAGGCGGATAGCGTAGTCGTCGAGCGAAAAATAGACAACCGCCAGCAGGCTTTTATCGGCAGAAACAGCAATGCTGACCGGAACTTCTTCTTTCATTTCTTCGAGAATGTTGGGGTTTGGATGGATGTTCTGTAACTTGCCATCCTGCGAGTCGATCTCATAGATCTCATTGTTTGCGGTCGTAAGCTCTAGACTGAGGCCATCCTCGCTAAAGTCCAGACGGGACGCAACAGGCAGGAATCCTGACTGTTGGTGAACCGGGCTGGTTTCGCCGCTTTTCCACATGTTAAGCTTGCCGTCGTTGGAGATGCCGTAGAAGGTTTGCCCGCCGGATGATGCTGCCACCGCCCAGAGTGGNNCGCGCAACCGGGAAGGTTGCCTGCGGGGCTTCGACTGTTTCCACAGCCCAGGCTTCGAGCTGCGCCGGGTTGGTGCCGCCCATAATGATCCACTGCCCGTCGGGCGAGAAGGCGATGGCCGAGA
>DHVZ01000104.1 GCA_002412925.1 Anaerolineales bacterium UBA5195
GGCTGTTAACCGCCGTACCCGCTGCGGGGCATTTCATACCCGCTACGGGGCACTTCGTCCTGCCAGCGCCGACTTTATTTTCCTCACACTCGCCGCATTCAACAGGAGCCCGGCTCGCCGCAATTGCATCAGACTTTCTCAATGACGGATTGCCCTGCCGGGACAGCAAACCGTGCCAGAGTTTCGATCTTCGTGTCACTGCGCGTAATGTCATCCACTACGCGCAAGACAACCGTGAGTTGCTTCGGCGTGAATTCGGCAACCCCATAGCCCTTGCGCTCTGCTTCGGCAAAAATGAAATGCGGATTCTCCGCCAGACGTTCGGCCGCTTTGGCATTGCTGCCGGGACGCGACACGATGGCCGTGCCGCAAAACTCCACACCGACGTTTCGACTGGCAGTATTTGCATAGTCGGCCTTGACATGGCCCACCCAGTTTTCATGGACGTCGCCGCCGAGAAAGACCGGATTCGCCACCGCATTGTCCAGCAAGGAAGCGGTCAGGCGCTTGCGTGCGGCCGAATAGCCATCCCAGCCATCGTTCCACAATGTCTGGCCAGGGCCGGTGCGGAAGTCGCGCGGGCCAAACAGCGTTTGCTGCCCCACTACGTTCCAGCCCTTGCCGGCCCGGGCAAACTCGCCGTGGAGCCAACGCTCCTGTTCAGCGCCAAGCATTGATCGCCGCGTGTCGTTCCATTCTGGGCAATTGGCAGGATTCAAGTAGCCCGATCCCGACTTGCCGCCCGGGGTGCAGGGCTGCGGATCCTTGTATTGCCGGGCATCCAGCAGATAGAGCGAGGCCAGGCGGCCAAATTCGACGCGGTGATAGAGCCGCATTTCCGTCACAGGCGCGGTATTCGTCAATCCTGCCAGGCCTTGGGTCAGTGCGGCGGGGCGCAGGGGCATGTGCTCGTAGTAGGCCTGATAAGCCGCCACGCGTCTTGCCGCGAAATTGGCGACGGGCGGGCCGCCTTCGCCCTCCTTTTCGCCGGCGTAGCCGTTCTGCACCTCGTGATCGTCCCAGGTCATCAGCCAGGGACAGGCGGAATGCATGGCCTGCAAGTCAGCTTCGCCCTTGTACAGCGCATAGCGCTGGCGATAGTCGTCCAGCGTCTGCACCCAGCCGCCCGAGGGGATGCGCAGCGAAGTCTTGCCGCCGGGATACTCATAAATGTAGTCGCCGAGAAACATCACCGCATCGAGGCTTTCCTCGCGCATGTGGCGGTAGGCGCTGAAGTAGCCGTGCTCCCAGCGCTGGCAGGAGGCGTAGCCCAGGCGCAAACTGGCCACGTTAGCGTCTGCTGCCGGGAAGGTGCGGGTGCGCCCCGTCATGCTGACGGCCTCGCCGGTCATGAACCGGTAAAAATACCAGCGGTCGGCTTCGAGGCCCGAAACTTCGACGTGGACAGAGTGAGCGAGTTCGGCAAGCGCCTGGCTCTGCCCCGTGCGCACGATGCGGACGAACTGGTCGTCGTGCGCAACTTCCCAGCGGACGGTGATCGCGTCGCGACCCAAACCGGAAAATAGGCCCTCGGCCATCAGTCGCGTCCAAAGCACCACGGAATCATGGGTCGGGGAGCCGCTGGCCACCCCCAGCGTGAAAGGATTACTGCTGAACTTTGGCTGACTCCACGCGCTCCGCGGGAGCCACACGGTGGCTGCGCTGGCGACGGCAAGTTGCAGAAGGCGGCGGCGAGTAAGGGAGTCGATATTGGTCATGAGATAACCTCGCCATTATCGCCGGAGGCCCGATGTAGAGTTTCGCGGCAATGGCCAAACACTTTGTTGAAATAATACAACTAACGCCACGATCAGCCATGTCATGAGCCTGCGTGGCTTGTCCGAAGGCGTGCGTGATGGCACAAGAGGAAACCAAGCCTACCGCCGGCCGCCGGCGCGGTGGATAAGCCGTGTTCATGCCGCCACCCTTACATAAAGCCGGTTCGTACTCCCGATCATGGCGGAGCGCGCCCAGATCGTGCGGGCATTCTCCTGGGTTAAGTCCGACAGGCTGCCAGGGGGAGCTGGATCGATGGTTCATGCAAGGCTTCCTGTGACGGTCGTCGATGCGGGCTGAGTGGCGCAAGCTGCGCTGGCGGGCGATTGGTTGCGATTGATTTTCAGTGCAGCCTGCGGCAGTGCCCGTCACGGTTTCGCTCCGCCGCGGTGCTTGTAACGCTTCATCTGCACGCGCGCCACGAAGCCGTGGCAGAGCATGGCGACGGCGGCGACGAGCGCCAGCAGGGCGATGATTGCCAAGGCAATGCCGAAGGTCTTAGCCACGCGCCGCTCCCGCCGCGAGTTTTCCGCGCGCCGCGTCGCGCCGCTTGGTCTGGCTCTTCCACCACAGCCACAGGCCGGTGAAGCCGAGGAAGACCCAGACCGCGCCGAGCAGGTAGATCCAGATCCATTCCAGCGACTTGCCGAAGAAGGCCTTGCCGGTATGCAGGTCGATCATCAGCTTGCCGAGGGTGACGCGCTCGCGCACCAGTTCTCCGGACGAGAGCGCCGCCAGCGCCGGCCGGATGCCCGGCAGGGCTTCCCAGGCTTCGCCATCGCGGCTGGCGAGCAGGCCGCCATCCTTGACCGCGACGACGACCGAGCCGTCCGGCATCGCGTTGGCGTTCCAGGCGTCACTGTCGAGCGCCTTGCGCCAGCCCTGCCGCGTTTCGAGCCAGACGCCGTTCTTCGCGGCCACGACGATGCCGAAGGGGGCTGCGGCGATGTCGCGCACGGCCGTGCCGCCAAGTTCGCGGATCGCCTCGGCGCGCAACTGATCGTCAACCTTGGCGACCCGGAACAGGCCGCCCTGGGTGCCGATCAGGTGCGCGCCGTCGGCCAGCGCCAGGCTGCTGCGCGCTTCGGTATGGCCGCCGGGGGCCGGGGCAGCGCCGTAGCCGGGCAGCCAGCCGACATAAGGCGTCAGATCGAGCTTGTCCAGCCCGAGCTCCTTTTTGTGGGCGAGAAACAAGGTGGACAAACCGACGATCAGCATCGGGATCAGCAGGATCACGGAAATCCAGTTGTGCCAGTCGCGGGCCTTGAGGTTGAATTGCATGGTCATTCTCCTTGAGGGGTCACCATCTGCCTTCGAGGCTCAGCATGGCGAGGGTGGAACTGGTTTCGCGGTCGTGCTCGCGGCGCGCCAGCATGCCGGCGCCGTCGTATTCCTCGACGGCGCCCAGCCGGTCAGGACGCAGGACGTTGCTGACGGAAAGGCGCAGCGCGAGGTGCTTGTCGAGCTTCTGGCGGGCGTAGAGGTCGAACTGCCTGCGCGCGCCTTGCGTCCGCCGCACCGAGACCGAGCTTTCGCGGTCGATGGCCGAGGTGGCGTTGAAGTTGCCGCCCAGCGTCAGCCGCCGCGCGCCGATGTCGTAGTCGAAACCGAGGTTGAGGCTGGTGCGCGGCCCCTCGCCGGCGCCGAGGTTGGCGACCGGCTCGACGATGCGCGTGCTCACGCGGGCAAGGTTGCCGCGCAGGGTCAGTTGCGGCAGGTCGAGCGCGTCGAGGCGTGCCTTGAAGTCGAGGGTAGCGCCGGTGAGCACGGCGGCACCGACGTTGTACGGGCGCTCGACCCAGCGCGCACCCTCAAGCTGGACCAGCTTCTGGACATGGTTGTCCGCCGTGCGGCGGAACAGGCTGAAGCCCAGGTTGCCGGCGCGGTCGGGCAGAAAGTATTCGACGCCGGCATCGAGATTGACGCTGGTTTCCGGCCGCAGTTGCGGATTGCCGCCCTTGTCCGGGTTGCCCGAACTGTTGATGCCGCTCGCGCTGCGCACCACGCCGGCAAGCTCCTTCAACCCCGGCGCCTTCTCCTGGCGCGCCAGGCTGGCGCGCAGGTTCCAGGCCGGGTCGGGCTGCCACAGATAATGCAGCGAGGGGTCGGCGGATTGTGTCGTCCGCTCCAGCGTCGCACCCAGGCCGTCGGTGACGCGGCTCGTCTGGGCCTGCAAACGCAGGCCGGATGTAATCAGATGCGCTTCGTCGAGCTGCCATTCGTCCTGCGCCCACAGCACGGCGCGCCGGTCGTGCTGGCGCGTGGCAGAGTCTGCGCCGGCCGGCTGGGCGACGCCATTGATGTTGACGGCGCGCCGGTCGTCGCCAGTCTTCAGGCGCAGCTCGGCGCCGAGGCCGAACAGATGGCTCTCGGCCAGCAGGCGCTTGCCCTTGAAGGCGAGGCCGAATTCGTTTTCCCGGCGGGTTTCGCGCTCCAAGCGGCTGCCGGTCTGTGTGCCGGCGGCATCGAGGTTGCGGCTGTCCTTGCGCTTGTTTTCCTCCTCGCCCTGCAGCAGCAGGCGCAGCGAAAGTTCGCTCCAGGGCTGCGCCACGCGACCCATGGCGCGCCACTCGGCGATCAGCCGGGCGCTGCCACGGTCGCCCTGCTCGCGGTCGACATCCGTACCCGTGACGGCCAGGCCGGTACCGGCGACCGGATCGGCATAGGCCAGCTTGCGTGTCGTCGCGTCGCGCGCTTCCTCGTTCGCGGCGAGGAAGGGGCTGAGGATGAACTGCGCGCCGCCCGGCAGGCTCCAGTTGAAACGCGGCGCGAACATCGCGCCGTTTTCGCGACCGGACTCCCGCGCCTGCTCGAACGACCAGGCGGTACGCGCGCCGGCGGCGAAGCGCTGGATCTCCGTTGCGCGCCGGCCGTCGAGCGGCCGGCTGTGCGCCGAACCTGACAGCAGCCAGCCGAAACCCGCGCCGCGTTCGCCGTATTGCCCGTCGAAGCGCGCCACGGCCTCGTTCGCCTGCGTGCCGAGGCCGGCGCGCAGGTTCAAGGTCGGTTTGGGCGGCACGTCGCGCAGCACCAGATTGACGATGCCGCCCGGCCCGGCGGATGGGTATTCGGCGCCGCCGTTGCGGATCACCTCGACGCGCTCGATCATTTCCGGCGCCAGGCGCAGCGCGGTCGCCGGGTTGCGCTCGCCGCCGGGCAGCGGTTCGCCGTCGATCAGGATCAGCGGCATCAGCTTGTCTGCCCCCTTGCCGCGACCGCGCTTGCCCTCCATGTCGGGGATCAGGCCGGTGCCGGGCAGCTTGCGCAACAACTCGCCGACGCTGGCGGCGTCCAGCGCCTCGATGTCCTCGCGGCCGAAGACGATCTTCGTCGCGGCGGCGTTGCGCCGCAGCTCGAGCGGATCGGCCGTGGCGCTCACCGTCATCTCCGGCAGCAGAGTGGCCTCCTGCGCGAAAGTCGGCGCTGGCAGCACGGCAACCAGCAGCGCAAAGCGGCGCATCCGCCTTACCACTTGCCCTCCAGCGCGACGAAGAAGGCACGGCCGCCGCGCTCGACTTCGTTGGTGAACTTGGTCTTGCGACCGAGCGTGTCATATTCGAACTTGTCCTTGTCCTTCCTCATGTCGAGCAGGTTGGCGGCAGTGAAACGGATCGCCAGGTCGTTCGACAGGCGCTTCAACACGTAAAGGTCGAGCAGTTTCTGTTCGGCCTCGTCGTCGGGCTTGAGGGGCTCGGTCGGGTTCTTGAGGAAGCGCGGCGTGTAGTTGTAGTTGATGCCCCAGGCGGCCTCCCAGCGCGGCAGCTGCCAGTCGAAGCCGACGTTGTAGACATAGGGCGGCTGGTCCTTGATGCGCGTGGTTTGGCCGCTGGTCGCGTTTTCGATCGCCGAGTACAGGCGCGTGTAGTTGAAGCGCAGCATCAGCTCGGGCAGGCCGATGATGTCCAGGCGCGGGCGCGCGTCGAGTTCCCAGCCCCAGACCTTCGCGTCGCCGACGTTCTGTGGCCGCTCGACGAAGCGCGCGCCCTCGAACGCTGTGCGCTTTTCGACGAGGTCCGCGATGTCGCGCCGGAACAGGTTGGCGCCGAGCACGCCGCCGTTCTTCGGCAGAAAATAATCCCAGCCGGCTTCGAGGCCGCGCGCCTGCTCCGGCTTGAGGGCCGGATTGCCGGCCTTGACCGGGTTGGTCAGGCTGTTGGCGCCGCCCGGCGTTTCCTCGACCGAGGACAGGTCGTCGAACTTGGGCGGCTTGAAGGTGTGCGTGAGGCTGGCGCGCAGGTTGTGAGCACCCAGCCGCCAGAGGTAGTGCAGCGATGGGCTGGTCGCACGCGTGGTGCCGCCGCTCTTTTGCCCCGCGCCATCGACGGCGGTCTGCTCGTTGCGGATGAAGCGCAGGCCCGGCGTCAGGAAGTGCTGGCCGCCCAACCGGATCTCGTCCTGCAGGAAGGCCGTCCAGCGTTGTTCCGCGATCTCGAAGTTGTCGCCGCGTCCGGTGGTCCTGGGTGCCAGCGTCGCCCAGCTGGCGCCATCCTGTTTGGTCTTCTGGTCAAGTCGTGACCTGTCCTTGAATTCCAGGCCACCCGCGAGCTTGTGCGCGCCTAACCCGCGTTCCGCCTTGACGCCGAGATACCACTCCTTCTCGTCCTTGTCGTCCTTTTCCAGCGTCACCTTGGACAGTGCACCGGCGGCGTTGTATTCGAGCGCCGTCTTGTCCTTCAGTTCGCCGCCCTGCTGGGCTGCGGCATAGACGGACAACAGGCCACCGTCGAGCCTGTGTTTCCATTCGCCGCGCAAGCGGCCGGTTTCGCGCAGCTTGTCTTCCGTTTCGGAACGGCGGCCGTCGCCGACATGGTCGGTGCCGGTCAGCGGCGTGTTGTACTTGAACTTGTCGACAGTCTTGGTCTTCGCTTCGTCCGAGCGTGTCAGCCAGGGCGTGAGCACCAGTTCGTCGCCGCCGCCCAGCTTGATGTTCACGCGCGGCGCGAAGTCGAACGTGTCGGTCGTCACGCGCTCGTCCTCGAACTCGTCCTTCCAGCTGTTGCGCACACCGGTGGCGGCGACGAAGCCCTGCTCGCTCTTGCGCTTGGTCTTCAGCTCGCCGCGCTGGCCGACGGCGGCGTTGAGCAGCCAGCGCACGTCGCCCGTGGCGTTGCCATACTGGCCGGAAAGGTTCCAGCTGTCCTTGTCGGTCTTCTCGCCGAATATGCGGCCCGTGACGAGGCGCGCGCTGGCGATGCGTGTGTCGGGCGCGTCGCGCAGCACGATGTTGATGGTGCCCATCAGGCCCTCGTTGGGCATGCCGGCCGACGGCGCGCGGATCAGTTCGACGCGCTCCACCATGTCGAGCGGAATGCGGTCCACCTGGATCTGGCGTTCCTTGGTGCCGGTCGCCACCGGCTCGCCATCGATGAGGATTTCGGTGTAGCCCTTGTCCATGCCGCGCACGCGCACGTCCTTGGGCGTGCCGGGCGGTCCGCTGAAAGTGACGCTGGGCAGGCGGCGCAGGTAGTCGCCCACCGTCAGCTCGTTCATGCGGTCGAGTTCCTCGCGGCCATAGACCAGCTTGGTGGTGGTCGACTTGCGGCGTGCGTCGAAATCGTCCTTCTCGGCTTCGACGTTGATTTGCGGCAGCATCTGGTCGGCCCAGACCGGCAGGGCGGCCAGCAGCGCCAAAGAGAGCAGGGAGCGGGTGGGTTTGTGCATGACAGTCAGTCCTTTGAAGAAATATCTGGCTGGCTGGCGCAAACGCGCTGGCTGGCTGTTGTGGGTTGGGTCAGTGTTGGGGCTCGGTGACGAAGCCGATGCGGGTGAGGCCGTGGCGCGCGGCTTCGGACATCACGCGCGCGACTTTCTCGTAGGGCGTGGTGGCCTCGGCGCGCAGGTGCAGTTCCGGCTGCGGTTGCAACGCGGCGGCGGCGCGCATGCGTTCGGTGAACACGTCGGGGGCTACCGCCTCGCCGTTCCACCAGAGCCGACTTTCGGCGTCGATGGCGATCTGGACGTTCTCGGGCTGGGTTAGGTTCGGCGTCGAGCTGGCCTTGGGCAGCTCGACCTTGACGGCGTGGGTAAGCAGCGGCGCGGTGACGATGAAGATCACCAGCAGGACGAGCATGACGTCGATCAGCGGGATCATGTTGATCTCGGCGAGATCGCCGCTGTCGTCGTCTTCGGCAAAGGATGCGAAAGCCATGATGTTTTCCTTCCGCTCAGGCTGCCGCGCGCGCCGCCACGCGGGCGATGATGCGCTCGGAGGTGGCGGCGACGTCGGTCACTTGCGGCGCGGTTTTGAAGCCGGTCGCGAGGAAGGTGAACAGGTCGTGGGCAAAGGAATTCAGCTCGGCCAGGGTGTTGCGATTGGCGCGGGCAAAGGCGTTGTAGGCGATGGCGGCGGGGATCGCCACGGCCAGGCCCAGCGCCGTCATGATCAGCGCCTCGCCGACCGGACCGGCCACCTTGTCGAGCGTGCCCTGGCCGCTCATGCCGATGGCGACCAGCGCGTGGTAGATCCCCCAGACCGTGCCGAACAGGCCGACGAACGGAGCGCTGGAAGCGACGGTGGCGAGAAAGGTCTGGCCGTATTCCATGCGCGCCTTGTCCTGCGCGATGGCGCGTTTCAGCGCGCGGGTGAGGAATTCGTCGGGCGTGCCCGCATCGATCAGGCCGCGCTCCATTTCACTTTCATCCTTGCCGCCGCGATGTTGCTCGATCGCCGTGAAACCGTGATGCACCAGGTGCGCGAAGGCGTCCGTGACGCCCTCTTCGCGCAGGCGCCGCGCCACGGCATCGAGGCTGGCAGCCTGCCAGAAGGCGCGCAGGAAGACCGCGCTCTTCTTCTGCGCCTGCCACAACCGCACGCCCTTGGTGACGATCAGATACCAGGTGCCGATCGACATGACCGCCAGCACCACCAGGATGAAACGCGCCACGCCATCGGCATGGGCGAGAAAGTGGGCGAAGCCCAGGGAGTTTTCCATGATCAATCCTTCAACGAAAAAACGATGGGGACCAGCACACTGGCGGCGACGGCCTCGTCGCCGCGCCGTGCCGGCACGAATTTCCAGCGCCGCACGGTATCAAGCGCCGCGCGGTCGAGGCGTTCGAAACCACTGGGGGTATGCAAGGCCACGTCGGTCGGCAGGCCACTGGCGGCAACCTGCACGCGCAGCACGACGCGCCCCTCCTCGCCGATGCGCCGCGACAGGGCTGGATAGGCGGGCTTGGGGTTGTCGAGGTAAGCGGCGTCGAAGCGCGGCTGGGTCGGCGTCGGCAGGGCGGCCAGGGTGTCGGGTGCAAAAGTCGGCGCTGGCGGGACGGCGGCTTTTTCGGCCGACGGCGTCGCGACGGGGGAAGACGCGTCCGCCGGCGCGGCGAGCAGCGGGGCCTCGTGCGGCGGCAGGATGGAGGCCGGCGGGCGTTTTTCGAGCGGACGCGGCCTGGGCGGCGCGACATTGGGCTGCGGCGCGACGGCTGTCGGCGGCGTCAGCAGGCTTACCTGCAGCACCGCCAGCGGCGCCGGCAGCACGAGCATTTCCATGCGCAGCAGTGCCCAGAGCGCGGCGGCATGCAGAGCCAGCACCAGGCCGATGCCGCCGACCGAGAGCCGCGGCGGAGCGTAGGGGAGGGTCGGCGTCATGTTCATGGCTCGTCCACTGCTTCCGCTGGTGGCTGGGCTTCAGGCGGCGAGCGGAACGCGTGAGCCGGCCGAATCGCTTGCCTGGTGCTCATCGTTTTCCGGAATCTCGACCTGTCCGTTGCGGATGCGGCGCGATTCATCGCATCACCCAGACGAAGCGGGCGACGCCATGCTCCAGGGCGAGTTCGACTTCCTCGGCGAGGATCACGGTCATCGGCTTCTGCTGCAGCACCTTGAGCGGCCGGTTGGCGGCGAGGCCGTAGGCGGTGAGCTGCTCACGCTGCAGCGGGTCGATCTCCTCGCCGAATTCGGCGAGGCGGACTTCCGTGCCGGGGGCGATGAAGGCAAGGGGCAGGCGGGTTTCGGAATGGACGGTCATGGGATCACCAGAAGGCGCGCAGGAGCTGGTTGATGAGGCCGCCGACGAGGAAGGCGAAGGGCACGATCAGCGCGACCATGGTCAGCGCGGTCTTCATGCCATGCTCCTTGATCATCATCAGCAGGCTGGCGAAACAGGGAATGAACAGCGTGATGGTGACCATGCCGACGATGGCCTGGATCGGATCGAGGTTGTCGGCCATGGCGAACAGGCCGGTGGCGCCGAAGTCGCGGCGCAGAAAACCCATCACGAACGCGGCGCTCGCCTCGGGCGGCAGGCCGAGCCAGCCTGACACCAGCGGCTCGCCGGCGGCGATGATCGCGGGCAGGACGCCGAGCTTGGCGAGCGCGAACATGGCGAGGGTGCCGACGAGGAACAGCGGGATGACTTCGAGCAGGTACCACTTGAGGCGGCCGATGGTCTTCTTGAGGACATTGCCGAAGATCGGCAGGCGCATCGGCGGCAGTTCGGTGACGAGCGGGATGCGCCGGCCGCGGATCAGCTTGGCGGCAAGGAAGCCGGTGAACATCAGGATGCCGACCATCGCCAGCGACCAGGTCAGCACGGCGGCGAAGGAGAAGCTGCCGAGCATGCCGAGCACGACGCCGAGCTGGGCCGAACAGGGGATCGCCAGCGCCAGCAGGAAGGTGGTGATCAGGCGTTCGCGCGGGCTGTGCAGGATGCGGGTGGTGAGGGTTGCCATCGTCACGCAGCCAAGGCCCAGCACCATCGGCAGCACGGCGCGGCCGTTGAGGCCGATGGCGGAAAACATGCGGTTGGCGATCACCGACAGGCGCGGCAGGTAGCCCGAGTCCTCGAGGATGCCGAAGGCGATGAAGAAGGTGGTGACGATCGGCAGGATCAGCGCCAGCGCGTAGGTCATGCCCATGGTCCAGAGGCCGTATTCGCCGACCAGCAGTTCGGACAGCCAGGACTGCCCGACCGCGGCCTCGATCAGCTGGGTGAAGGCCGGGTTCAGCACGCCCTCGAAGAGATCCTCCTCGAGCAGGCCGACCAGCGTGCCGGCGCCGAAGACGCCGACGAACTCGTAAAGCGCGTAGAGCACGCCGAGGAGGATCGGCAGGCCCCAGAGCGGGTGCACGACTGCCTGGCCGATGCGCTGGGCGATGAGCGGGCTGCTGCC
The DNA here is from genome assembly GCA_002412925.1 of Anaerolineales bacterium UBA5195. Lineage (GTDB taxonomy): Bacteria > Chloroflexota > Anaerolineae > Anaerolineales > Villigracilaceae > UBA5195. The sequence goes on from DHVZ01000104.1 coordinate 10,891, forward strand.
GATGGCGCGCCGCACGACGCTGGCCGACAGGGTTTCAGCCGCCTCGGTTCGTTCGTGCGCCAGACGGCCGGGCAGCTTGCCGGCATGGCCGTGGGCGGCGAGTGCGCGCTGGGCCTCGAGTTCCGTAAAGTAGGTCCCGGCCTTGTCCTTCAGCCAGTTCTCGACTTCGCTGTCGCCGCCGAGGAACAGGATCGCCAGACCGCGCGCCGCCAGTACCGGGTGGGGCGCGACCGCGGCGATGCGGGCGATGGCCGCCTCGGTCTGCCGGTCGTAGCGCAGCAGGCGCTGGGGTCTGGTCGCCTTCTGCAGGTGGGCGGTCAGGTCGTTCACGCCTTCGCCACTCGTCGCCACGGTGGCAATCACCGGGATGCCCAGCGCCTTGGCGAGGGCGGCGATGTCGATGGTGACGCCGCGCGCCGCGGCTTCGTCGTGCATGTTGAGGGCCAGCACCATCGGCACCTCCAGTTCGGCGAGCAGGGCCGTCAGCGTCAGCGTGCGGCGCAGGTTCTTGGCGTCACCGACCTGCAGCAGGCAGTGGGTCTGCTCGGCCAGCAGGGCGCGCATCGTCGCGCGCTCGTCGTCGCTGCGCGAGGGCAGGGCCAGCACGCCCGGTGTGTCGAGCAGGGTCGCCGCGCGGTCGAAGCGCGTGCTGGCGCGCGCCACCTCGACCGTCGTGCCCGGGTAGTTCGAGACATTGACGTAGGTGCCGGTGAGACGATGGAACAGCACCGACTTGCCGACGTTGGGGTGGCCGACGAGCAGGAAGGCGCTGGCGAGCGGCGAAAGGGAAAGTTGCACGGCTGAGCTCCAAAGTTGCGAATGCGAATCTTTGGCTGGCTTGCCGTGCTGCTACGGCTGGCTGGCTAGGTGGCGGCGCTTGCGCCGCCATGATGAAACGGTCAGGAGCCGGACGGCCCCATTTGCGTCTGCAGGTAGTTTTGCACCCCGACCTTTTCGATCAGTTCGATCTGGGTTTCGAGGTAATCGATATGTTCTTCGGTGTCGTCGAGGATTTCTTGCAGGATGGCGCGCGACACGTAGTCCTTGACCTCCTCGCAGCAGGTTAGCGCCACCTTGGTGTCGGCATGGGCGCCATGTTCGAGCTTGAGGTCGCCGGCCAGGCATTCCGGCACCGTCTCGCCGATCAGCAGCTTGTTGAGCGCCTGCAGGTTGGGCAGGCCCTCGAGGAACAGCACGCGCTCGATCAGCTTGTCGGCATGGTGCATTTCCTCGATCGATTCCTCGTACTCGTGCTTGCCGAGGGCATCGAAACCCCAGTTCTTGTACATGCGCGCATGCAGGAAGTACTGGTTGATTGCGGTCAGCTCGTTGACGAGGCACTTGTTGAGGAGCTGGATGACTTTCTTGTCGCCTTTCATTGGGTTCTCCTGATCAGGCCGCTGCGAGTCGCAGGGTTATGCCGGGTTGGGGGACGCGCATCTGAAGGGAATCCTTGATCGTCGTGCGCGCGCATCTGGCGCAGCGGCCGCAGGTTTGGCCAACACCAAGCTGCTCGCGTAATTGTCGCAGGGAACAACAACCATCGGCAACTGCGCCTTCGATATCGCGGTCGGTGACGGCATGGCAGACGCAGACGTACATGGTGGCTCCTCGGTTTCTATTTCGTCAGGATCAGGCGATTTTGGCGGGTCAGGCGCAGGCGGTAGAGCTCGGGGCCATGGGCAATGATGACCTCGCCGCCGCACCCGGCAAACAGCACACCGCTGTTCATGACACGGGAACCTGACCCTGCTGCGGATAAGGTTGTAGTGGGGCTGCCGGGCTGTGATTGTGCTGCCGTGCGCTTGGCCATGGTTTTCATGCCGAGGTTTATAGGCTAGTTGTTGCGAATGATTCTCAGTATAAGCGAGAACCAATCTCATATGCAACCTATTTCGTGCGGGCGGATATCAAAATAAAAGCTGCGGTGCATTGCCTCGCAGGCTGCCGCCAACCGCTACGGCCGGAATGGGTGCGCTCAGCTTATCCGGCCAGCGCCGCAGTCACGATCTGCTGCGCTTCGGCGACGATTTGCTGCAGATGTTCCGCGCTCTTGAAGCTTTCGGCGTAGAGCTTGTAGATGTCTTCGGTGCCCGAGGGGCGGGCGGCGAACCAGCCGTTTGCTGTCGTGACTTTCAGTCCGCCGATCGGTGCGTCGTTGCCGGGGGCGCGGGTCTGGCGGGCAAGGATGGGTTCGCCGGCCAGTGTCGCGGCGCCGACCCGCTCGCCGGTGAGCTGCTTGAAGGCGGCTTTCTGGGCTGGAGTGGCGGGCGCGTCGATGCGAATGTAATAGGGCGTGCCGTATTGCGCGGCAATTTCCTGATAATGCTTGCCCGGATCCTTGCCGGTGACGGCGGTGATCTCGGCGGCCAGCAGGCCGAGGATGATGCCGTCCTTGTCGGTGGTCCACACGCTGCCGTCTTTGCGCAGGAAGCTGGCCCCGGCGCTTTCCTCGCCGCCGAAGCCGAAAGAACCATTCACCAGCCCATCCACAAACCATTTGAAACCGACCGGTACCTCGGCCAGTTCGCGGTCCAGGGCTTTTGCCACACGGTCGATCATCGAGCTGGAGACCAGCGTTTTGCCCACCTTGGCATCCTTGCGCCATCCGGAACGACTTTGGAACAGGTACGAAATCGCCACCGCCAGATAATGGTTCGGGTTCAGCAGGCCAGCCGAGCGGGTGACGATCCCGTGGCGATCAACGTCCGGGTCGTTGCCAAAGGCGATTTCGAAATCATCCTTGAAGCGAATCAGCCCGGCCATGGCGTAGGGCGAGGAGCAGTCCATCCGGATTTTGCCGTCATGATCGACCGTCATGAAGCTAAAGGCCGGGTCGATGGCGCGATTGACAACCGTAATGTTTAGTTTGTGGATTTCGGCGATGATATCCCAGTAGCCGACCGCTGCACCGCCCAGAGGGTCCACCCCGATGCGCAAGCCCGCGGCAGAGATTTGATCCATCTCGATCACGTTGCTCAAATCGCGGATGTAGGGAGTGGCAAAATCGTGCTGGCGGGTGGTGGCAGCGGCCAGCGCTTGCTTGAGCGGCATCCGTTTGACAGCTTTTAACCCGTTTTTGAGAATCTCATTCGCCCGCGCCTGGATGCCGTTGGTGATTTCCGGCCCGGCGGGGCCGCCGTTGGGCGGGTTGTATTTGAAGCCGCCATCGCTGGGTGGGTTGTGCGAAGGGGTAATGACTACACCATCAGCCAGCCCACTGGTACGGCCTTTGTTATAGGTCAGGATGACGTGTGAAACAACCGGGGTGGGGGTGTAAGCCTGACCAGCAGGGAGGCGGATTTCAAGCCCGTTGGCAGCAAAGACTTCGATGGCGGTCGCTTCGGCGGGTTCAGAAAGCGCGTGGGTGTCCTTGCCGATGAAGAGCGGACCGCTGATTCCTTGCTTCTGGCGGTATTCACACAACGCCTGGCACATCGCCAGGACGTGATCTTCGTTGAAGCTGCCTTCGGTCGAGATGCCACGATGGCCCGAGGTGCCGAACACCACCTGTTGGGGCGGGTTTCCCGGCTCGGGGTGTTCGGTGTAATAAGCCGAGACCAAGCGCGGTATGTTTGTGAGTAACTCGCGGGGGGCGGGTTTGCCCGCCAGTGGGCTAAGAGCCATGTGTCACCTCCGAAGCTTGGGGAAATGGATTTCTGATAGCTTTATTTTAGCTGTTTTTGAGACCAGAAGTGAAAATACGATCCCCAAAGGCTTATGGATAGGGGCCGATCTTGATTTTATCCTTGTACACCTGCATCGTCGCCTTATCAGATGTGTTGATAAAAAAACTGCCGCGGGTGGTTTTTGTACCGCGCGCAACGAGATAAACATAATTGCCCCACATTAACTCGATGATTGCCGGTATGCCCTGTTTGACAACGAATGAGCAATAGATGACATAGTTGCCATTTCGGCTCGTGCCATTGATATTGACATTCGCTTTCTTGGTCCCGAAGACCTCGATTTTGAACGGAGCGGTACGCCCGCGGAGGCCTTTCGGAGCGAGACAACCAGGGGAGACCTTCGCATTGGACGTTAACATGGGACCGGAGATTCCGGTCGGGTTTGGGAACAATATAAACATGAGTTGGGGTATTGGCCTTCTGCTGGTTTGCACCGCGGCAGGGTTGCCTGTAGTGGAATCGAGTTGAGGGGCGGGGTTACCGGCAGTCAGGAGCGCGATGATGAGAAAGCTGATGAGCAGTTTCGCTCTCATAATTTCCTCTTTCCGGCCAGTTTACTGGCCCTTGAACTTTCCAAAGTGGAAAAGTGTTGCTGTGGATACTTTTTGTGTAGTTGTTTTCTCGGCCTGAGGTGATGGGTTTTCTGTGGATTGTCAGGGTAGCCTGAGAACCCTGGTTATGGAAACTCGCCGAACTGGATTTTATCCTTGAATATTCGCATTGTAGCCTTGGTCGGCTGGTTGATAAAGAAGCTGCCGCGCCTGACCGTTCCGCCGCGGAGCACAATGTATTGATACTTGCCCCAGGCCAACTCAAAGAAAACTGGTACGCCTTGTTTAATCGTTGCCTGGCAGTTGATGGGGTTATTGCCATTTTGGCTGATCCCGTTGATATAGATTGTTGATTTCTCTTTCCCAAAGTTTTCGATTTTAAATGGAGCAGTCAGGTTACCCAGGCCGTTTGGACTTACACAGGCGGTCGAGACCTTCGATTTTGCCCTCGGGATGGGACTGGGGGTTTCGGTAAAGGTCAGCGTCAGGGTTGGGATCATAGTAAGCGAAGGTAGTGGTCTCGAGGTCGGGGGCAGCGTGAACGTGGGTCTGGAGGTTGGCTTGGGGGTCAGGCTGTGTTTTGGCGTCGAGGTGGGAGCAATCAAAGTAACGTTTGAAGGGCTGGTGAGGACACTGTCCGGAACGGTTGGCGCCGGGTTGGCAAACAGCGGATAGTTTAATCTCCAGACAAGACCAAGGCCAGCAAGGCAGAGACTAAACCCCGCCAACCCCGCTACCCCCCAGAGATTTGCCAGACTGCGCTTTTTGGGGGAAGCTAACCGGCCCAGTTGTTTTTGCGCTGCCTGGTTACCTGGGTCAAGGCGCAGAACCTGTTGAAAAGACCGAATTTTTTCCTGCGGGTCACTGACTGCACGACCAAGCAAAAACCAACCCTCGGTCAGTTTGGGGTTGGCGCAGACCAATGGAATCAGGATTTCACAAGCCCGATCACGTTGCCCAGCTTTTATCAGTGCATCAGCGTTCTGTAGTGCGCTTGCGATTAAGTCATCCATCAGGTTTCTGCGTAAATAAATTATACAATTTTTACCTGGTTATTGTTGGGCTGTTTTGATACCGGGTAGTCGATTTTCGAATTGGATTTTTAGATGTGAGGTAAACTAGAGGTATCTTAACGCAGGTCGAATTTCCAAAAATCGTATTGCAGGATTCAATTGAAAGGAGCGGTCATGGGTAAGGCATTGATCACGATTGAACGTTTCTTGCTAGACAGGCAGCCGCAATATGCCAAGGGTGATTTGACTACCCTTTTCTATGATATCGCCCTGGCAGGAAAACTGATTGCAACCAAAACACGCCGGGCCGGGCTGATCGATATTCTGGGCAACGAAGGGACTACCAACGTTCAAGGGGAGAGCCAGAAAAAGCTGGATGTGTATGCCGATGACACCATCTATTCACTTAACGACCACACCGGTCGATTGTGTGCCATGGTTTCGGAAGAACGCGAAAATTGGCTGCCCATCCCGAAAAAATATCAAAAAGGGAATTACATCCTGGTCTATGACCCGCTGGATGGCTCTAGTAACATCGATGCAAACGTGACGATTGGCACCATCTTTGGCATTTTCCGCGCTATCGATGTGGAGAAACGCGGCAGGCTCGAAGACTGCCTGCGCTGTGGACGTGATCTGGTTGCTGCCGGGTATATCGTCTATGGCGCCAGTACAATGTTCATCTATAGCGCGGGCGATGGCGTTCACGCCTTTACACTCGATCCGGAGATCGGGGAATTTCTGTTGACACGTGAAAATTTACGCTTTCCTGAGACCCCGACTTATTACAGCTTGAACATGGGTATATACTCGGCCTGGGAGCCGGGTGTCCAGAAATATGCTGATTGGCTCCAAACCTGCCCCCAGCCCAAACTGTCGCAGCGTTATATTGGCTCCCTGGCTGCGGACTTTCATCGCAATTTATTGTATGGCGGGATTTACGGGTACCCTGCCGATGCCAAGTCTCCCCAGGGGAAAATCCGGCTTCTTTATGAAGCTGGGCCGATGGCTTTTCTTGCTGACCAGGCGGGCGGATATGGCTCAAACGGATATCAGTCCCTGCTGGAGATCCAGCCAGAGACCGTACACCAACGCACACCTGTCTTTGTGGGTAGTCGTTCCTTGGTGGAAAGGGCCGAAGAGTTTATCAGAGGTAAGGCCAGCTGAACGTTTTCTCTGCTGGCTGACATCCCCGGCTGAAATGCCGGGGATGTTTTTATTCACCGATAATTTTTACCAGCACCCGTTTGGCACGCCGCCCATCAAATTCACCGTAGAAAACCTGCTCCCAGGGGCCAAAGTCCAGGGCACCTTTGGTCACGGCCATGACCACCTCGCGTCCCATCACCTGGCGTTTCATGTGAGCATCGGCATTATCTTCGCCGGTGCGGTTATGCATATATTGGCCGATCGGTTCATGCGGGGCGAGCTGTTCCAGCCAGCGTTCATAATCCTGGTGCAGGCCCGATTCGTCGTCGTTGATAAAAACGGAGGCGGTAATGTGCATGGCGTTCACAAGGGCAATCCCTTCCTGGATTCCGCTTTCTCGCAGGCAGGCTTCAACTTGCGGAGTGATGTTGATAAATCCGCGCCGGGCAGGGATATTGAACCATAATTCTTTTCGATAGGAGTTCATCGTTATTCTCACCTGGGGAAATGTGTTTTCAAACTACGGCTGCTCAACTTTTTCGACAACGATGGTCGCTTCACTCACCAGCGCCGCGACTGCGCCGACGGCCACCAGCACCGGCGCCAGCGCAGCGCCGACGACTCCCAGCGTGAGTGGAAATTCGACAAGGATGCGCCCGGTTTTATCCTTGATGATCACGCGCCGAATGTTGCCCTCGCGGATCAGCTCTTTAACTTTGGCGAGAATTTCATCACCATTGACGGAAAATTCTTCAGTCTGCACCTTGGGTTCTGACATAAGCTGGGTCCTCCAAGACAAGTATACGTGAAAAATTGTGCAAAAGTTGTGAGTTATGTACAATACTTACAGTTCCCCTTATGTCTCGCGATATAATCCTTACTTCACGAAAGTTGAAAGAATTTTCGATTTTGGGTGTGCGCGGCGGGCGTACGCCCGCCGCGCACACCCAAAATCGGGTTTCTCCAAGAAGTTTCGTGAACTACTGATAATTTGTGTTTGAGGACAAAATACACATGAAATTGATGAGAAAGACGCTGTTCTTTTTTGTTTATCTCGGCCTGGGGTTTGGTCTGGGATTAAACCTGTCAGCCTGTGGTAAGGCCACCGCCACTCCTGCTGTGGCAGCGGCGCAGGCTGGCATTGCCAGCAGCGCTGACCAATACCAGAAAGCGGGAACGGATTATCTTGCCGCCAGAGATTATGCCCAGGCCATTCAGTCTTATGACCAGGCGATCGAGTTGGAGCCAGACAGGTTTCTAGCTTATTATGGACGCGCGCAGGCTTATGCCGCCATTCACAAACCGGAACAGGCCATCGCTGATTTCGATAAAGTTATTGACCTAAACCCAGCCTTTGGATTGGCCTATCCGGCCCGCGCGGCTGCCTACGCAGAGCTGGGAAAGTATGACCTGGCGATCGCTGATTTTGATAAAGCCATTGAGACCCAGCCGGCCGACCCGGTTAACTATGTCAACCGGGCTGTGTTATTTGATGCGAAACAGGAATACCTGTTTGCAGTCGATGACTATACCCAGGCGCTCAAATTGGCTCCCGATAACCCCACAATTTTGAATAACCGTGGCAATACTTATGTAAAGCAGGGTAATATCGATTTTGCGTTGGTCGATTTCAGCCGGGCCATAGAAATTCAGCCTGGCTATGCCCTGGCATACTTTAATCGCGCCCGCGCTTATCTAGACAAAAAAGATCAAGCCCTCGCCTTGCTGGATTTCAGCAAGGTGATCGAATTGCAGCCAGATTTTGCGGGTGGATATACCGGCCGGGCATCGATCTATTTCAGCCAGCAGGAATATGACAAAGCGCTGGCCGATTTTGGTCAGACTGTCAGGCTGAGCCCTGATGACCCAACCGGTTATTATTATCGCGGTTCGGTTTATGCGGCCAGAGGTGACAACCCAGAAGCCCTGGCTGATTACAACGAATGGGTCAGACTCTCGCCGCAAAGCGCCCTGGCTTATTACAACCGAGGCATTGTTTATGACCGCCTGGGAAAGTTCGATCTTTCATTACAGGATTATTCCCGTGCCATCGAACTCGCCCCTGACCAAATTGAATTCTACAATAATCGCGGTAATGCTTATAACCAACTTGGAGAATATGACAAAGCGGTTCAGGATTTTGTCACTGCGCTAAACCTCGACCCCGTGTATGCCCTGGCATACCTCAATCGCGGACGCGCTTACCAGGGCCTTCAGCAGTATGAACAGGCTTTGTCTGATTTAAACAAGGCCATCGAACTCCAGCCCGATGACGCTACCAGTTACTATAATCGCAGTGTCGTCTACTACAGCCTGAAACGTTACGATTTGGCGCTTGAGGATGCCAGTCAGACCATAAAATTGCAGCCTGAGCTGGCCGCCACTTTCATTGTTCGTGGGCTGATTTATTTGCAGAAAAAAAATATCGAAAAGGCGCTCGAAGATTTTACCGAGGCGATCAAACTTGACCCGAACAATGCGCAGGCCTACTATTACCGCGCCGTTATCTATGAAAGCCGCGGCGAAAAGATCAAAGCAATGGCTGATTTGGAGCAGAGCCTGACTCTAAATCCCGGCGAGGTGTTGCGTGGCGACATTGAAAAAATGTTGAAGGCTTTGGGTGGGTAGCCCAATCTTCGTCCCGCAGCCGAACTGCGGGACGAAGATTTATTTCATCCTAAATGACTTGGAAATCGTTAACGGATAAGCACTGCATCGAAAGTGCCATTACCATTTGCAAATACTAACTTCAAGGTGTGACTCCCGGGAGTTAATTGGCCAGGGAAATCCCAACGTTGTTGGAACTTGAGGTCACTAGAAGAGCGCATTATGGTTTCCACTAATATTCCATCCACGTAAACAGACATTCTTCTATAGATTGGTCCATCTGTGTAGAGAATGCTGAAAGACTGACCGGTGAAGTTCAACGTTGTTGATGCGCCCGCTTCAGAGGTAGTTTTGTATGAGCCGGCATAAGCCCGCTCGTTGGGCACATCTTGCCAGTTGGCTGTGTAAACAAAACTACCGCTCATGTCATCGTAAACCGTTTCTGTATCTGGCAGGCTGGGAACCGGGGTGGAAGAGGCTGTAGCTGGAAGAGAGGTCTGCGTCGCGGCGGGCATTTCTGTACGAGTCGCCGTGGGCATTTCTGTGCGAGTCGCCGTGGGCATTGCTGTACGAGTCGCCGTGGCTGGTACAGAAGTCGAGGTAATCGTGGGTGACACCGGGGTAGAGGTTGGCGGAATGATCTGTGTTGCTGTTTTGGTTGGCGTGAAGAATGTAGAGCCAATCACGATATTGTTTTTTAAAGTCACACCGGTGGGATATGTAACCGTAATCGCAGCAAAGACATTATTATTTTCGATCAACACATTTTGGTTGACAGAAGAAATGGCAATACTTTTGCGGGTTCCACTTGTAATGGTATTACCTGAGATGCTTGCGTTAATCAATTTTCCGCCAGCAACTTCGGGAAGCCACGAAGCGATCCCATCATAGCAGCCACTCACTGAGTTGTTCAGTACGTTGTTGTCGTGGCGTTGAGCGCCCCACCCTGAGTATGATTCTTCTGCAATTGCAATACCAGTTGGCCGCCGTCCATCGCGAAGATAAATACCGGTGCAAGAGACGGCATTGTTTCGAGCAGTTGAATAGGGTGAGTTGTCGAGATAAATATTTACGCTGAAGTTATCGCGCACAGTATTATTTTCAACCATGATATTCAGACCGCGAGTGATGCCAATCCCCTCACCGCAATTCTCATAAACCTGGTTGCCGCGAACGGTCACATCATCTGCGCCCAGCATAATTTTTATTGCACTCCCCCAACTACCCGAACCGCTGCAGGTCCCGGTCCCATTTTCCAAAATATTATGGTGAACGGATGACTGTTCAAGCTTGATATGTTTCCCGCTGATCAAAACCGCATGGGATGTACTGCCTGTTACCTCAAAGCCTGAGATGTTGACATAGCTCCCAGTAACTTTTATTCCATTCTGTTGGGTCCCTCCCATCCGAAGAATGGCTGCGTTGCCAATGATGGTGAGTGGCGCGCTGACCGTGCCAGATTTGGAAATAACCAATGGTTGGTTATACGTTCCGGTTACCATGAGCGTATCACCCGCGGACATGGACAGGATCCCCTTATTGAGGGTCTTGAAGGGTGATGTGGCTGTGCCAGAATTGGCATCACTCCCTGCCGGGTTGACGTAAATGGTTTTAGCTGCAGCAGAGATGGATAAGGCGCCTGCGCTAAATTCGCTTCCCAGCGTCAGGATCAGGGCTAACACGACACTCAATATTCGAGAAGTTATCGTTTTCATTTTTTTCTCCTATCGAAAAACAAAACGGCCTGAGAATCAGGCCGTTACTAAACCGCTTTCGGCGACCTGGCAGTCATAGCCCACAAATTGCGGCTGAAGACCCATAGTTTTGTGCCCCCGGTTTTCACCGGGTTTACCTTTTTCGAAATTCTTTGTAAATGTGCGGTTTTATCAGTTTGGAGTATACGGTGGGATAAGATGGTCAAGGAATAGTACTTGGGTACCGAAAGCGATTTCAGAACTGTTAGGAAAAACGCGTCCCCCATACCTCCTACAAGCCAATTTGGCTAACTACCAAACGACATCACTTTAGTTTGATCATTTGAGCCAGGTGAGCGAAATGATCGAAATTGATTCGAAAAAACCATCAAATTCCGAAAGTGTTATATACTCAAAAAAATCCTCGTTTCAGGAGCGCCCATGTTAACCATCGAAAAAATCGATCCAGCCAACAAAGCCCAGGTCAAACGTTTTGTCCAATTGCCCCACAGACTCTACGCGGATTGCCCACAATGGGTGCCTCCCTTGGATATCGATGCTTATGCCCAGCTTGACCCTAAAACGCATCCTTTTTATGAGCACTCCGAGGTGCAATTTTTCCTGGCTGTGCGTGATGGGCGGGATGTTGGCCGTATCGCGGCCATCGAGAACCGGCCTTATAATCAATATCATGGCACACAAGAAGCCGATTTTTACTTCTTTGAATGTGAGAATGACCTTGAAGCTGCCACAGCCTTGTTCACCACGGTTTTCGATTGGGCGAAAAAACGCGGCCTGAACCGCGTCATTGGGCCAAAGGGCATGGGGCCGCTGGATGGCTACGGGATGCTTGTCTTTGGGTTTGAACATCGCCAGACCATGACGATGCTTAACTACAACCACGCTTATTACCCGCAGCTTGTCGAAGCTCAGGGTTTTGAAAAGGAAGTGGATTTTGTCTCCTGCTACCTGCCCGCCGATCAATTTAAAATCCCCGAACGGGTTGAGCGCATCGCCCGGCGCGCTCTGGAACGCGGTGATTTAAAAGTCAAAAAATTTAAAAATAAAAAGGAATTGCTCCAATGGGCGCCCCGTATCGGAGAAGCCTACAACAAAGCCTTTGTTAAAAATTGGGAATACTACCCTTTTACCCCGCGCGAGATTAAATTCGTGGTTGACAACATCATGACCATTGCCGACCATCGCCTGATAAAAATTATCACCCATACCGATGAAGTGGTGGGCTTCCTGTTTGGCTTTCCAGATGTATCGGCGGCTCTCCAGCGCGCAAAAGGCAAGTTGTTCCCGTTCGGGCTGCCCGATCTTTTGCTTGAAATGCGCCGCACCCGCACCATCGTGGGCAATGGTATGGGCATTTTGCCCGAATACCAGGGGCATGGCGGCAATGCCATCCTTTACAACGAAATGGGCAGTACCTTGCTCGAATTTGGACGATTTTCACATGTGGAGATGACCCAGGTGGCCGAGACCACTGAGCAAATGCGCGCCGACCTGAAGAACCTGAACGGCGTGGAATACAAAAATAACCGCGTCTATCACAAGGATATTTAAGGGGAAAATTCTGTGACTTTGCGCCACCCGCTGGATTCCCTGCCCCCCAACTTGCGGCTTCCCCTGTTCTTTCTTTTTCTAGCGCTCACCGTGGCCGGTCTCGCCGTTTTCCAGCTTTTGGACCAGCCCCTGCGGACCTCCGCTGCCCCTTCTGGAACAATCTCTTTTGAGCTGGCCGGGTCGGTGGAAAAGGCTGGGGCTATTCTGGGCTCCTGGGATGCCGGTGCGCGCTTGAACAGCGCCTTTGGCCTGGGTTTTGACTTTCTCTTTATGCCGGCCTATGCCACGGCGTTAAGCCTGGGCATCCTTTTGGCGGCAGGCAGGCGGACGGGCGCATGGCCTATCTTGGGAAAGGTCTTGGGTTGGGGCGCGTTTGCGGCCATGGTTTTCGACGCTGTCGAGAACCTCGCCCTTTTTTCCGTTTTGCAAGGAAATCTCATTGCGCCTTATCCGCAATTGGCGGCCGGGTGCGCCACTGTTAAGTTTGGATTGATTCTGATGGGGATATTTTACGGATTGTCTGGCTGGTTGTTGCCCGAAAAATAGCATTAGACTCTGAGTTTTTTGTTACAATCAGCGGATGCATAAGTTCCTACTGATCCCCATTTTGATTCTGACAGCCTGTTCGTTTCAGGCAACCCCTCAATCTACGCCGACCGTCACTCCCCTGCCATTTGCCACAGCTACATTGATTCCTACCCTGACGCCGCATCCCTCGGCGACGGCGGGTGTTCCCACGGTCATCCCCACGATCTCGCCGGTTTCCGCCTCCCTGACGGCGCAGGTCAACGTGCGTGCTGCGCCCGATGCGAAAGCGATTTCGCTTGGATTGCTAAACTATGGAACGCGGGTGCAAGTCATCGGAAAAGATGCCAGTGGTAAATGGTGGCAGGTGATTTATCCCGAAAATTCAACCACGGCCGGTTGGGTGTCGGCAGAATATGCGCCGATTCCTGAGGGGGAGGCTGCCAAAATACCAGTGGCGCAAACTACAAACCCGCCCGCCGCTGCTTCCGCGCTCAATGAAACGCCCCTGGCCCCTGTTGCAAACAGTACCTCCACACCGGCCAGCCGCACTGCCAGCGTCAAGGCGCAGATTTTTGTCCGCGCAGGGCCAGGACAAACGTACGATAGCCTCGGGACGGTCAATGCGGGTACGATTGTTACGCTGACCGGTCGAAACGAGAACAATGTCTGGGTGCAAATCCAATTCGATGGCGGGCTGGATGGCATTGGGTGGGTGGCCGCGGCTTACCTGGAGGGTGCTGATCTTCGAGGCCTGCCTTATTTTGACAACCAGGGAAAATTGATTTTTGCACCCACGGCGGTTTCTAATCCGGGCCAGCCTACGGTCACAGCAACCGCATTTTCTGCCGCCGCCGCAGATGGCGATTCTGAACAAAACCCGGCGGTCCGCCTGAAGTTTTCGCCCGATGGCGCGGGCGAGCTGACCTTCTCCAGCACACTTTCCTCGCCCAGCGGCGATACCGCTGACTGGGTGGCTTTTACTCCCTATGAGCCCACGAACCAATCGACTTATGTTTATTTCAAGCTGGAGTGCAGTGGGAATGGTGGCATCACGGCCATACTGGAAAAAAACGGAATCCCCGTCCCCGAGGTAAAATCACTGGTCTGCGGTAATTATGATTTTGCCGTACAGGTCCTTGGCGGCCAGGAATACATGCTGGTCTTAAGTGCCGATGGCTCTGGCGGGGGGCTGCGTTTTGTAAGTTACAATTTGTATATCAAGTCTAAGCGTTAAAATCATGACTGGTTGGAGCACACCTTTGAGTATTAAAAGAACAACAGTTAGTCTTTCCCTGCTGATCTTCGTCCTGGCGGGTTGTTCCCTGCCCGGGGCGGTGTCACCCACCCCGACGACTGACATGAACGCTGTCATTACTGCTGCTGCCGCAACAGCCTTTGCAAAAATGACCGAGTCTGCGGCGCTTTCCTCGCCGACTCCTTCGGCGACAATGACGGAAACGCCCGTGCCAACCGCTACAGAAATGGTTTATCCCACCAGCATCCCGACGCTAGTTCCAATGCCGGGTATTGTCAGGGCAAATGCCAATGTTCGCGGTGTACCCGCGAAGAGCAAAGCGCATGACCTGGGCGGTGTTTTACTGGGTCAGAATGTTAAAATAATTGGCCGTAACGATGCCGCCACCTGGTTGTATATCGTGTATGCTGATTCTCCAACCGGCGCGGGTTGGGTAACAGCGAAGGCCATCACCCTGGATGGCGAGATGGGCTTGTTGCCCATCGTGATTTATCCATTTGGGGAAGACGGTGAAAGCATCATGCTCCCGCCGCTGCTTTATACGGTTCAGGGCATCCCGCTCCCGCCCAGTACTCCACCTGCTGGTTGGGATAAGTGGGGGACCATCAAGCAGAAGGTGAACGTACGCGTGGGTCCGAGTGTAGGCTTTATCTCGATCGGCACTCTCGATACAGGTCAAATTGTGACCTTTCGTGGTCGAATTGCAGAAAATGAATGGGCGATGATCGATTATCCGTCTGGCCCTGATGGACATGGCTGGGTCTTAAGGGAATTTCTGGATGCGCATGATGGCTTTGGCGGTTTACCTTACTATAACGTTTTGGGTACGCCTGTAGTTTCGGCTCCTGTTGTCCCGAAGGCCACCGATGCCCCAAATACTTCGCCGGTTCCCCCGGAAACTCTCACGCCGATTCCTCCCATTTCGGCTGGCGCCGAGGCCGAAGTGACCGCGCAGATCAATGTCCGTTCTGGCCCAGCCCAGGCTTATAATTCCTTCGGATTGCTCAATCCAAAAGACAAGGTCATTGTGACCGGTCTGACACTCAATCAGTATTGGTACCAAATCCAATTTGCATCCAGCCCCACTGGCTATGGATGGGTGGCTTCGCAATATATCAACGTGGTGGGAGAGATGCGTTCTCTGCCCTATTTTAATAACGAAGGCACACCGATCCCCAAATAACCATCAGTTCACGAGGTAAATTGACGATGAAACGAAAATTTGTTTTATTTACGCTGGCAATCGTGTTGTTTCTATCCGGATGCAACCTTCCTGAAACAGCCACGCCTACTGCGGCAATGGATGAAAACGCCGTTATCACTGCCGCGGCCGCGACCGCATTCACGAAGCTGACCGAGATCGCCGGGCTGACTACGGCCACTCCCTCGCCCACGTATACGTCCACGCCTGAACCCCCCACAGTCACTCCCACCCCAACGGTGGAAGTGATTCTGGTGCCAATGGATGCGATTTGCATCGACAATTCTCGCGTGCGTTCCTGGCCTGGCTCGGGCGGAGAGTTTTTAGGCGGCATCTTTTATGGCCGCGGGGTTAAAGTGTTGGCGCGCAATGATAATGGTAACTGGTTGCTAATTGAGTTCCCCGAAGCTCCCACTGGCAGGGGCTGGATTCTTCAAGGCGGCGTGGAGTTAAAGGGCGAAGTGGCTCAATTACCGATTGCCCTTGAAAGGCCGGATAGCCAGCTGGTTTTTGTGCCGCCAGTTACCTGGACCGTTGTTGGCACGCCACTGCCGTTGCCCACTTTTGTTGTGGTTGATTCCAGCCGCCCTGCAACTGTGACCCAAATGGCCATCGTCCGTGTTTGCCCGACAAAGAGCTGCCAGGCCATCGGCTATTTACAGGTTGGTGACAAGATCAATATGACCGGCCGATTTGGAGAGAATAAGTGGGCTCAATTTGAGTATCCGTCCGGCCCTGGCGGCAGGGGTTGGGTTTCTCGCGATAATATCCAGCCAAGTGAAGCCGCGTTTGGTGGTCTACCCTATTTTGACCTGCTCGGTAACTTGGTCACGCCTGAACCTCCCACATCTACACCTGACCCGAACATATCCCCCACCCCTACCAGGACTGCCACTGCCGTTCCGGCTGGGCCGTTGGTTGAGATTGTTGATGTGACCACGGTTTATAGCTTGATGTCCTCCCTTTCCCCGGTGGCTGGCACGCTCAACCCGAAGGATAGGGTTCGCATCACTGCTCTATCTATTAACCGGCTCTGGTATGAAATCGAGTATCCCTTTGATACTGACGGGCGCGCTTATATTTCAGCTTCAGAAAAATATGTTCGCCTTTTGCCGGGCCAGGATTATCGCTATATGCGCTATACAGATGCCCTGGGCACCCCCCTCGCCCCTCCTTAAGAAATGTTTTTTAGGGATCTCCCAAATTGCGGCATCCTTGAAGAAGAATCCTTGAGATATCCTTAATTTTTGCGAGGGCTGTCAATGAGACAATTAAACAGCTTGTGCCGAATTGCACAAAAACAAACTTTATGGTAGAGTTGAGATAGGTTTTTTTGGAGGTGTCAGATGAACAGAGTGAAGGTCCCTGATATTGTAGTCAGCCGTCTGCCTGTCTACCTGCGTGCGCTCCAGTATATGGCTGCAAATGGAAGCATAACCACCTCTTCGCAGGAACTGGGTGATAAAGTGGGTATTTCTGCCCCACAGATTCGCAAAGACCTTTCGCAGTTCGGCGAATTTGGCAAACCCGGCACGGGCTATCACATC
This sequence comes from Anaerolineales bacterium UBA5195, assembly GCA_002412925.1. GTDB lineage: Bacteria > Chloroflexota > Anaerolineae > Anaerolineales > Villigracilaceae > UBA5195. Next base: position 27,697 of record DHVZ01000104.1, read on the forward strand.
CCATTTTTGATCGAGCACCTGCTCCAAATTTTAAAGGTTGAACACGTTTGGGATGTGGTGCTGGTGGGCATGGGTGAGTTGGGACATGCCATTTTGCGTTACCAGGGCTTTGGAAATCGAGGCTTTCGGATTGTGGCTTGTTTTGATAATGACCCGGCGAAAATTGGCGAACTGATAGCCGATTTCAAAGTGGATGATGCAGAAAAGATTGTTGAGAAAGTCAGGGCCAGGGGGACTAAAATGGCGATGCTGTGTGTGCCGGCCTCTGCGGCGCAGCAAGTGACCGATAAACTCGTGGAAGCCGGGGTCAAGGGCGTCCTCAATTATGCGCCAGTGAGTCTGACTGTTCCACCTGATGTGCGCGTGCAGTACATTGACCCCGTGATCGGGCTGCAGCGGATGGCGTATTATTTGCAGGATAAGTAAACGGCATGGCGAAACAAAAAAGTGATTGCCTCAACTGGCAATCACTTTTTTGTTTTTAACCGGTTTTTACTTTGACGATTTGGTTTACAACGGCAAAGAGCGCGTCCAGGTTGGGGATGGCTGAGACTGGAGTGCTCACGCCGCTAAACCAGCCGCCAGCCCTTTTTTTTATGCTCATAAGTCCTTTTTGGATGCTTACCTGTTCGATTTCATCCCACAGGTAAGTCTTTTTTCTTACAGATATGCTGTCTTTATTAATCGCAATCGGGCCGAGCAGCACTGTTTGTCCGCCGCGCAGTTTTTGCATAAGCCTGTCGTACTGGTAGGGCGCCACTTTTTGGCCGATGAGCCGCCCCAGAATTTCGATTTGCTTGAATTTGTTATCGAGTTTGAGCCTCAAACCATCCCTATTTTGCAGGGTATAGCGGTAAGTGGTGCCGGTGTAAATACCGTTGTAGTAATGTTTTGTGATCGCAGCGTAGAACCATTCCACCTCCTGCCAGCCCCAGGTTTGGAGGCCTTTGGCGTCGCTATAAGCCAATCCCTTTTCATAGACAACCACGGATTTGTTCCAGTTCAGGAAAGCATTGACGGCGGTCAGAACGCCAAAGAGCAGCAACAATCCCGCAATGATGAATGAGGGAATGATTGTCTTGCTAAGCATGACTGGCCCATGTTTGGCGATCTGCACAAACGCATCGTAAACTCCATAAATGGCGGCCAAGCCTGCCCCGCCAATCAGGATGACCCCCAAAATAGCGCTTACCCAGCGATTGGCGGCGCCAATCCGATAGACTCCCAACTGGGACCCTAATCCATAAACACTCGCGAATTGTGTGGGGGAGTGTGCGCGGGAGCTCTGGAAGTGCATCTGGTTCTCCATTAAAATCAAAAAGTTTGCCCGGCACCCTTGGCAAAAACGCAAGGATCAGACAAACCAGATGACTAAACTACCGGCAGGTTTCGCCGCAAGATTGCGTACATCCCCAATCCGCGGGCGGAGCCTTCGGCGACACAAGTGAGCGGGTTATCCACCAGGTAAGCCGGGATGCCGAGAGCCTTGGTGAGCAGTTTGTCGACTCCACGTAAAAGCGCGCCGCCGCCTGTCAGGGCCATCCCCCGGTCGATGATATCGGAGACAAGTTCCGGCGGGGTTTTTTCGAGAACCCGGCGGCAGGTTTCGATGATTTGTTTGAGCGGTTCCTGCAGGGCTTCGACGATTTCACCGGTTGTCATCGTAACTGGCCGCGGCAGGCCGGTTACCTGATCCTGTCCTTGCACTTCCATGCCTTGCTCGGTTTCTTGTGTCACCGCAGCGCCAATCTTAATCTTGAGCTGTTCTGCGGTGATCGGCGAGATAATTACGCCATATTTTCGGCGGACGTAAGTGACGATGGCTTCGTCCATTTGCAGGCCGCCTGCCCGGATTGTCTCAGCCGAGACGATGCCGTACATCGCCAGGACCGCGGCCTGTGTTGCCCCGCCGCCCAGGCAAAGGATCATATTGCCTGAGGGGGAATTGATCGGCAAGTCAACCCCGAGGGCCGCAGCCAATGGCTGCTGGATGAGATAAGCGTCCCTTGCGCCAGCCTGTAAAACGGCTTCGTGAACGGCGCGGCTTTCCACGCTGGTCACGCCGTAGGGTACAGATATCATCACATTGGGCTTGAAGATCCGAATCGGCCCACTCACACGGCGGATTAAAATGTGGAGCAGGTTTTCGGTAATTTCATAATCAGCGATGACGCCGTTTTGGAGCGGGCGGGCCACCTCGATGGAATCGGGGACGCGCCCTTCCATGTCTCGCGCCTGACGCCCGACCTCGACAATTTTCTGGTCAGCAACGTCAATCGCCACCACCGTGGGTTCTTCCACGATGATTTGTGAGCCTTCAGCAATGCGTGTGTAAATTGTACCCAGGTCGATGCCCAGGTCTTTGGAAAATCCAGCCATTGGGCGGTTTACTCTTCCGTGTAGGGTGAGCGCTTGCTTGAGCGGTAGCGCTTGACAGCTTCGAGACGCAGGTTAGAGCGCCGTAGCGCAGATTCGAGGGCCAGGTATGCATCCACATCCTCGGGTTGGACGTTGGCGAGGGCATCTTCTGCCCGTTTCCGCGCAGTTTCAGCGCGCGCGGTGTCAATTTCCTGCACGTTTTCAGCGGCATCTGCCAGGATGGTAACAACTTTTGGCTGGATTTCTGCGACACCACCTGCTACAGTGAAAACCAGCTCTTCACTTTTTGTGCGTACCTTGATCAGCCCAAACTTGAGCGTGGTCAGAACCGGCGCATGGAGTGGCAGAACGCCCATTTCGCCTTCCATACCTGGCAAGACGACGATGTCCACATCACCTTCGAAGACCATGCGGTCTTGGGAAACAATTTCACATCGGATCGGCATGTTCAATACCCTTATTATTTCCTCGGTGGTCAGTAGGTGGCGAGACCTAGTCGCCCTGGGCCAGTTTTTCGGCTTTGGCTCGAACGTCGTCAATTGTGCCAACCATCATGAAGGCCTGCTCGGGTAGGTCGTCACATTTACCATCGAGAATTTCGCGGAAGGATCGGATGGTTTCCTTGAGCGGCACATACTCGCCCTTGATACCGGTGAACTGTTCGGCGGTGACGAAGGGCTGGCTGAAGAAGCGCTCGATCTTACGGGCGCGGGCGACCAGCAGTTTATCATCTTCGGAGAGTTCATCCACACCCAGAATGGCGATGATATCCTGTAAATCCTTGTAGCGCTGTAAAACGCGTTGGACTTCACGGGCGGTGGTGTAATGTTCGGGGCCGACAATGTTCGGGTCGAGGATACGGCTGGTCGAAGTGAGGGGATCAACCGCCGGGTAGATGCCTTTTTCAGAGATGGCGCGCTCAAGGGCGATGGTCGCGTCGAGGTGGGTAAAAGTCGCCACCGGGGCCGGGTCAGAGTAGTCATCTGCCGGGACGTAGACTGCCTGCATCGAAGTGATCGAGCCGGTGCGGGTGGAGGTGATTCGTTCCTGAAGCTCGCCCATTTCGGTCGCCAGCGTGGGCTGGTAGCCGACTGCGGAGGGCATACGTCCCAGCAGCGCCGAGACTTCCGAACCAGACATGGTGAAGCGGAAGATGTTATCGATGAAGAGCAGCACATCCTTGCCCTGGTCGCGGAAGTATTCTGCCATGGCCAGCGCCGAAAGCGCCACGCGCAAACGCACGCCCGCAGGCTCGTTCATCTGGCCGAAGACCATCACGGTGTCTTTCATTACACCAGATTCGATCATTTCGCGGAAGAGGGAGGTGCCTTCGCGGGTACGTTCACCCACCCCGGCAAAAACCGAGTTGCCTTTGTGAACGCGGGCGATGGAAGAAATCAACTCGGTAATGACGACGGTTTTGCCCACGCCAGCCCCGCCAAAAATCCCGGTCTTGCCGCCCTTGGTAAAGGGCGCAATCAGGTCGATGACTTTGATGCCGGTTTCAAAAATCTGTACGCCAGTCGATTGCTCGGCGAAAGAAGGCGCCAGGCGGTGGATGGGATAAAAGGCGTCGGCTTTGACGTCGCCTTTTCGATCGATAGGTTTGCCCAACACGTTGAAGATACGCCCGAGGGTGGAAAGACCGACCGGGACGAGGATCGGATTGCCGGTGGCACTCGCAGGGACACCGCGCTGAAGACCGTCGGTTGAATCCATTGCGACGGTGCGCACCCAGTTATTGCCCAGGTGTTTCTGGACTTCCAGCACGAGCGGTTCTTTGCCTTCGCGCTCGACTTCGATTGCTTCATAGATTTCGGGCAGTTCGCCTTCGGGAAAAGCCACATCCACCACACCGCCTAAAATTTGTACCACACGGCCATTCTCATTAGCCATTTTCGCCTCCAATATTTGAAGTAGCCTTGGCCAGCGCCTCGGCGCCGCCCGCGATGTCGAGCATATCATTCGTAATCAATTGCTGACGGACCTTGTTGTATTGAAGTTGCAGTTCGTCGACGAGTTCATGGGCGTTGTCGGTTGCGTTGCGCATGGCGACCATGCGGGCGGCATGTTCCGAGGCCTGTGACTCGAGGATGGATTGGTAAACTTGCAAGGCTGTGAAGCGTGGGATGATTTGATCCAGGATTTCGCGCTCTGCGGGTTCGTAAGTATACGCTCCTGAAGTGTGCTTGGTATGATCGAACGCTTCCACCCGACCTTCGCCGCTTTCCACTTCGAGGGGCAACAGCTTCTTGACGATTGGGTCCTGTCGGACCATATTGACAAAGTCTGTGTAGACCAGGTAAACCTCGTCGGCATTGCCGCTCAGATATTCATCCACGGCCAGGCGGCCAATCGCCGAGACATCTACAAAGGTGGGGGCAGCCGGCAGGTTGCTGAAATCGGCGATCACATTCAGGCGGCGGCGGATCAGCAGGTCGCGCCCTTTGCGTCCGACAGCGATATAATTTACCGGCGTGTGATAGCTGCTGAATTTGCGCAACACAAAACGGATCAGGTTCGTGTTATACGCGCCCGCCAGGCCGCGGTCGCCGCTGATTACCACCACCAACGTTTTATTGACCGTCTCGCGCGTGGTCAGGAGGGGGTGCAGGTTACTGCGTCCAGGTTGCCCAGCAACGTGCGTCAGCACCTGCCAGGCTTTGGTGGCGTAAGGCCGCGTACCCATCAGGGCCGCAATGGCCTTACGCACCTTGCTGGCGCTGACTGCCTGCAAGGCGCGGGTGACCTGTGAGATATTTTTGACGCTCCGAATTCGGAGCCGCATTTCGCGTGCAGAGGCCATTAATCTAGTCTCCTAGTCGCTAGTCAGTTAGTCGACTGGTCATCAGGCTTGCCAGGTGGATTTGAACGCCGAGAGCGCGTCACGTAACATCTTTTCGGTTTCTGGCGCAATCAGCCTCTTTTCGACAATGTCTTTGCCAATCTCCGGGTGCGACTGGTCGATGAATTTAACCAACCCTATTTCCCAGGCGCGCATCTTTTCAACAGGAACTTCGTCGGCGTAACCATTTGTCCCGGCAAAAATGACAATCACCTGGTGCGCCAGCGAAACAGGTTCATACTGCGGCTGTTTCAAGATTTCCTGCATCCGCCGTCCACGGTTGAGCTGGTTCTGGGTGGCTTTATCGAGATCAGAGCCGAATTGGGCAAACGCCGCAAGTTCGCGATAAGAAGCCATGTCCAGTTTCAGACGGCCCGCCACCTGGCGCATGGCCTTGGTCTGGGCGGCGCCACCCACGCGGGAGACGGAGATGCCGACGTTGACAGCCGGGCGGATACCGGCATTGAACAGGTTGGACTCGAGGTAAATCTGGCCGTCGGTGATGGAGATCACATTGGTCGGAACATAGGCTGAAACATCGCCGAGCAAGGTTTCGATGATTGGCAGAGCCGTCAACGACCCGCCGCTCCCGGCTACTTTGACGGCCTTGTAACCCTCGCCTTTTGCTTTGGCGGCTTCGGTCGCGTCGTGTTTTGACATTGGGCCGCCAAAAATCTGGCCGTCGAGGGCCTCCTTTTCAGTGGCCGCCGAGGCGCTGAAATCGTTCTTTACAATTGCGTAATTAACGGACATGCGCGCGGCGCGCTCCAGCAGGCGGGAGTGCAGGTAGAACAGGTCACCAGGGTAGGCTTCGCGGCCTGGCGGGCGGCGCAGGAGCAGGGAAACCTGGCGATAAGCCCAGGCGTGCTTGGANNCGTCATAGACCACCAGCGCGTCGCGCCCCGTTTCCATGAATTCCTCACCGATGGCGCATCCGGCATAGGGGGCAATGTATTGCAGGGCAGCAGATTCGTCCGCCGCGGCAACCACCACGATCGTGTGGTCCATGGCTCCCTGTCGTTCGAGCAGGGCCACGGTGCGGGCAACGGCCGCTTTTTTCTGACCGATAGCCACGTAGATGCAGACCAGGTCCTTGCCTTTTTGATTGATGATCGTGTCAATGGCGATGGCGGTCTTGCCTGTTTGACGGTCGCCAATGATGAGTTCGCNNTCGGAATCATCGCGTCGATGGCTTTGATCCCGGTCTGGACGGGAGTGTCCACATCCTGGCGACCCACTACCCCCGGAGCAATCCGCTCAATGGGGCGATAGCCGCTAAACTGGATTGGGCCTTTGCCGTCGATGGGTTCGCCGAGTGCATTGACTACGCGGCCAATCAGCCCAGCCCCAACCGGGACGGAAGCGATGCGCCCGGTACCGCGCACGGTCATCCCCTCGGCAATTTCGGAGTATTCACCCATAATGATGACGCCGACGCTGCTGCGTTCCAGGTTGAAGGCAATACCAATAACACCGTTTGCGAACTGAACCAATTCCTGTGACTTGATGTTCGCCAAACCTTCCACCCGCGCGATACCGTCACCGGCTTCCAGTACTGTACCAATATCGCTGATGCTTAGGTCGGGCTTGAAGGTGTCAATTTGTTTCTGAAAATCACCGGTGATTTGCTCGATCAGATCTGTCATTTCGCCTCCACGCCAGTTTTCCTTGTTTTTTATTTTTTCATCCCAGGGGATTTGATGAATTACCCCTTGCGCCTGTTCATCAAAAAGCGCTTAAATTAAAAGATAATCCTGGTGGCCCAGAACGACTTTATGATACCTGAAAGGGAAATAAATGTCCAGTTACGAAAGTCACGCATAGTTTTGTCGCTTAAATCTACCTCTTGTTATTTTTCTAGATTGTTATATACTACGCAACCGAGCCAATAAAAAGGAGATTTCCCATGAATGAATCGCTCGAAAAGGAAGGGGAGAAGCCTCCCAGTCATAATGCGCCCCGAAAACCCTGGTTTGTGGCCGTATTGGCCAACATCAAGGGCGAGAAATCTGAACTTCCTCCGGATGTTCCTGCGGACGCGCTGGCCGATTACGACCACATTGAAACCATCCAGGCGATCCAGGCTGCCATCGAGACGGATGGACATAAAACGGTCTTTATTCCGGCAGACCGAAACCTCCCTTATACACTACAAGAAATAAAACCTGAGATCTGCTTCAACATGGCTGAAGGACTTGGCGGTGATGCCCGTGAGGCGCAAGTGCCGGCCTTGCTGGAGATGTTGCGGATTCCATATACTGGTTCGCGGGTGATGGCGAACGCCATCTCGCTGGATAAAACCCTCACCAAGCGCATCTGGCGAGACCGGCGGTTGCCGGTTGCGCCATTTCAGGAATTCATCATTGGTGATGAGTCGCTGCGCCCGGAATTGCGTTTCCCGTTGTTCGTCAAACCGGCGCGTGAAGGCACTGGCATGGGCGTCGATGCCAAGGCGGTGGTTGCGAATGAAGCTGAATTGCGCGAGCGGGTGAAATATATCCTGGCCGTTTATAAACAACCTGCCCTGGTGGAGACATTCCTTTCGGGGCGTGAGTTTACGGTCGGCCTGATTGGGCGCTGGGATTCCAAGAAATACTCCCGCCACCCCGAATGGTATGATGAAAAGCACGGTTATCATGTCTTCCCGGCGCTCGAACTGGATAGCAGTCGTTCGGTGACCCCCGGTGTTTATAGCAATGCTGCCAAATCCAAGGAAGTTGGCGAAGATGGCGCGCCTGGCTATACCTGCCCGGCAGATATAAAACCAGAACTGGCGCGCAAGCTGCAACACCTGGCAGTCAGGGCGCACATGGCGATCAAGGCCATCGATGTATCGCGTACCGATATCCGTTTGAACGCGGAAGGCGAACCGATGTTGATCGAACTCAATTCCCTGCCTGGTTTGACCCCCGGTTACAGCGATTTATGCCTGGAGGCCCAGGCGGAAGGGATTGCTTACCAGGATTTGATCCTGGATATTCTTTACCTGGGCGCTTCACGCTGGGGAATGGTGGAAGCCCGCGAACTTTCACCTCCCGTGAAATCTTCAGTTGCTGCGCGTACCAAATAATCGGTAATCAAGCCGGGTCGACAAATCGTCTGCCCGGCTTTTATCTGCGTAAATCGTAGAGCTTGATGATCCTGAAGGTTTCATTCTCATAGGCTGTCGTGACAGCCAGCCTGGTTTGCACGTCTGGCGGGAAGGGGAAATCTGTCAGCAAGTAATTGGCTTCAGCATCCAGGGCAAAGTCGATGATGCGTTGTTGTTGGAGTTCGAGGGTGGGGGAGTTGTTTCGGCTGTAGATGGCGTTCTCGCGCTGGAGGTAGTAATTCCAGATGCGTAAAGCTTCGAGGTTGGTGAAGGCGAGTTGCCCGCGGTCTTTGTAAGCGTAAGCCATGGGGCGCAGGCCGAGATAACGAACTTCAATCCCACTCCAGCGATTGGTGAGAAAGACAACGAAGACAGCGTTTTCAGGGGTGTCATTGCGGATGTAGGCCAGCGCGTTGGCGTAGTCGGTTTCATCGGGGCAAATCAGCTGGCCTTGTAACCAGCATTGAACGACTTCAGGGGTCTTCGCCAGCGGGTAGGGCGGGTTCAGGAGCAGCCATGAAAGAGTCAAAAGCGCCCCAACGGCGAAAACGGTGCGGGTGAGTCTGGTTCGCGCGGCCCGGTTGGTCAGTTCGGCCAGGAGGTAGAATCCGAAAATAAACAGGAAAGGGACAAGGTAACGCATACCGCGCATTAATTCCGTCTGGAGTGGAACGATGCGGAAGGCGCGCTCGATACTTTGTTCAACCAGCGGAACCAGGATGGTGATAAAGGCGATGCCGCTCATCCAGGTCAGCATTTGGATGAGGCGCCCGCGTTCGGTTTTGAACAAGATGAACGTGAGCAGCAGCCCGGCCAGGCCAAACCAGAGCAGCCCTGACTGGCTGGTGGTTTCGACCAGGCCGCTCACAGCGGCAGGGATGTCTAGCAGGCTGTAGGGGAAGTAGTTTAGCAAGATGGTGTAAACCAGGTCATAATCGGTACTGCCCCGCCCGCCTTGGTGGTAGGTGAGATAAATGCTGACGTAGGGAAGCAGTGCCAGCCCCAGGACCGCTCCCAACTTGAACATTTCGAGCAACTTGCGGCGCAGATCGTAGGCAGATGGCATGATTGGCCAAAAGCCCAGCCATAAGGCAAAGGCCCAGGTTGGGGTGCTGACAGGATGGACGAAGGCCATCAGCCCGGCGGCGATCATGATCCACGGCCAGCGCTCTGGGCGCATACGCCAGGAGGCCAGCAGGAGGATCAGGATGAAGGGGATCAGCACCTGGTAGGTGAAGCGTGGCATTCCGTCACCGACCGCGCCCCAGACTTCGCCGCCAGCCAGCGACATGGGCGCAGACACGGCCAGTGAGAACAGGAAAGCCCAGTAGCGGCTGCCAAAGAGCACGCGCCCGAGCAAATAGTAAGAGAAAAACTGTAGGAAAACGTGCGGAAAGAGCAGCAGGCTATATGCCAGCCCGAAATTGCCAAGCAACTTTTCCAGTCCAATTGTGATGGGCAAGTGGACGGTGACATACAGGCCGATGTTGTTCAGGTCGCCGAGGATGGCATCGCCAAGAAATAAGTTGGGGAAGGCGCGTCCGGCGGCGAAACTGGCGATATTGGCCGCGTCTCCGCCGAGGATGACAGTGGGAAACCCGTGGCGCGACATGGAAAGCTGGTAAATTAAGGCCAGCAGCGCAAAGAGGAAAATGATCAGCCAGTCAGCCAACTTGAAGTCCGGCGGCCAGCGCAGAAAGCGCGTGCTGGACAGATCCACCTGGCGGGCAAGTTTTTGTCCCAACCAACGGTCGCTGGATTCCAGGCCGTTACGAAGCTTTCCCGAAAGCCGCTGCATTCCACCGATGAGATGGCGGCTGGAAACGAAACCCACTCCAAGGCAGAATGCAATCCACCCACCAACGCGAAAGTAGCCTGGCCAGTTGGGGCCAGCGGGCCGCGAAGAGGTTTGGGCAATGGCTTGCGAAAGAGTTGAATCCAACCAGCCGGCAAGCAAACCAAGCCCGCTCAGGATGAGCAGGCCGCCGAAGATATCGAGAATGTGATGTGAGTAATTTTTCAGGTGATTTTTTCCATGGGCGTGGGCGGACGACAGAGAGGAACATTTTAGCATGAACGCAAAGCCCGTCAAGCACGCACGGATTCTGATTTTTCTAAAAAACACTTTAGTGCCGCAACTACCTTAAGCTGTAGGGCTGTTTTGAACATTTTCTCCTTGAAAGAGAACCGATTACCCTACATCTTTATAAAGTTGCGGTACTAGGGCGCGGGGCTTTACCATGATTATTTCCCAAAAACCCCCGGAAAAAAACACCTTCATTTGCGGGAGAGAGATGGTATAATACTGCCCGCTTGGATGGAACCGTCCGCAGATTGGAGAGGTCGCGTAGTCTGGCTTAGCGCGCACGCTTGGAAAGCGTGTATACTGCAAGGTATCGCGGGTTCGAATCCCGCCCTCTCCGCCTGAAAATGCCCGCTCACGCGGGCGTTTTTTATTTCTGGTTTCTTGGCCCCTGTTTAGGGGATGATCTTCGAATTCCGCCCTCTCCTCCTGAAAATGCCCGCCCCACATACCCAAAATCGGGCTTCTCCGAGATGTTTTGTGAACTACTGATTTTGTTATGTTCCTCTAATTGAACTGAGCTAAAATTAAATGTACACTTAGTGTTACGGAGGCCGCCATGCAAGAGCGCAGAAAACTGGAAAGAAAGTACCTGGCAATTTATTCGCGTGTTTTCGACCGACTCTCAGGCCGGGTAATTGGTTATCTGGCTGACTTGAGTCAGAAAGGGACAATGGTTATCAGCGATGACCCCATGCCTGAAAATACCGACATCCAATTGCGTTTTGACCTGCCCGACCCGCCTCTTTTTTCTACCGATCATTTGAATATGGAAGCGCGCGTGGCCTGGTGCAGACCGGATATTGATCCCGCTTTCTATAATATTGGTTTTGAGTTCTTGAGTGTAAGCGAAAAGGAAAGTCATATCATTGAAGAGATGGTGGAAGCCTACGAGTTTCGTCGTGAGATTCCCAACTATCCACCGCCTCCATCTACCTTGTAATTTGCCCAAACAATGCAAAAGCCAGTTTCATCATCAATCACCCTTCCGGTGAAGCCTATCCCGGAATCTTATTGGGTTATCCCGGGGAGCATGCTTGCCGGGGAGTATCCGGGCGCACTCTATGCGCCTGAAATCACCCGCAAACGCCTCGATTCATTTCTTCAGGCTGGTTTCAACACAATCATCGATCTGACTTGTGAAGGCGAGGCTGAAGATTATCGGCCCATGCTGCGAGAACAGGCCAGTTTTTTGAGGATGGAAGTGGAGTGCCTGCGATTTCCCATCGGCGATTATGGACTGCCCACCCAGGAGAGCATGGTTGCCATCCTGGATGCCATCGATGAAGCGCTTGGGCGCAAGCGTAAAGTTTACCTGCATTGTTATGGCGGGATTGGTCGCACAGGGACCACGGTGGGTTGTTACCTGTCCCGGCACGGTCTGACTGGCGCAGAGGCCATCCGCCAACTGGCGGACTGGTGGCAGCAAGTACCCAAATCGGCGCGCTACCCGCATTCGCCGGAAACCGTCCAGCAAGAACAGTTTATTCGCAATTGGCCCGAACAAAAAACGTGAAACCGGGCCAGCTTGAGACGATTTGAGACTGGGGACATAATCAATACTTCACGAAAGTAAAAGGATTGCCGATTTTTGGGTGTCGGGCAGACGTCTGCCCGACACCCAAAAATCGGGTTGCTTCAGCTATTTCGCGAAGGACTGTTAATATATAATGGGGCTATGGACTGGCATACTCGTTACCTCCAGCAAGCTCAATGGACAGCGCAGTTACGCGCGTACCTGTTCCAAAAAGCTGGACTGCCTACCGCGCAGCATGTCTTGGACCTCGGTTGTGGAACTGGCGCGCTGCTGGATGGCTTGTCCGTTAAACCAGGTGCGGCGGTTTTTGGCTTGGACCTGAGCCTGTCTGCTCTTAAACAGGCCTCCAGCCATGCTTTGGAGGCTCCCCTGACTTGCGCGGACGGAGCCTGCCTGCCTTATGCCGATTCAGTTTTTGATCTTGTTTTCTGCCACTTTGTCTTGCTCTGGACACCTGACCCTCTGAGAGTTGTCACCGAAATGCGCCGGGTGACACGCCCAGGCGGCGGGGTTTTAGCCCTGGCCGAACCGGATTACGGCGGACGGATCGATTACCCCGTCGAATTAGCGGCGCTGGGGCGCTGGCAGGCTGAGTCGCTGCGCCAGCAGGGGGCAGAGCCCGAAATGGGTCGGAAGCTGGTCGGGATTTTTGCCCGGGCCGGGCTGGAACGCGTCGAAACCGGGGTAATGGGCGGGGAGTGGACAGATCCCGCCTCCCCAAAAGATGCAAAGATGGAGTGGGATGTCTTGGAAACGGACCTGGCAGGGCGAGTTCCGCTAAATGAGATCCAAAAAATGAAAACCTTGGACGCTGCTGCCCGTCAAAGCGGCGAGCGTGTCTTGTTCGTGCCGACATTTTACGCCTGGGGCGCTGCATAAGCCCGATAAACATTGTCATCCTGAATGGTATAATCACAGCACCTGGAGGCAGTTTGGAAGAATCTATTTTAGAGAACCCGGCGACCGAGCCTGAAACCGGCGTCCCCGCATCCCCAGGTTGGGGGCGTTTCTTTTTGGACGTGCTTGAAACTTTATTGCTTTCGGCAGTTTTGTTCCTGGCAATCAATGCCCTCTCGGCGCGCGTGCGAGTTGATGGTTTTTCCATGAAACCCACCCTGCAAGACGGTGAATTTGTGCTCGTCAATCGCCTGTCGTACCTGGTGGGCGCGCCGCAGCGCGGTGATATTATCGTCTTTCACTTCCCCCTCGACCCGGCCAGCCAGGACCTGATCAAGCGGGTGATTGGTTTACCCGGCGATGTAATTGCGGTGCAGTCGGGGGTTTTGTCGGTCAATGGGCAGCCCTTGCCGGAACCTTACATTGCTGCGGCCCCATTGTATTCGGGTGAATGGGTTGTGCCGGCGGGAGAACTGTTCGTTTTAGGTGATAACCGGAACGATTCCTCTGATTCGCATTCCTGGGGTATGCTGCCGCTTAAGGAAGTGGTTGGAAAAGCAGTCCTGATTTATTGGCCGTTTCCAAAATGGAAGTTGATCGACCATTACGATTTTTCGAAGGCTGTTCAGTGAGTCTTATAGGAATTCGACTTTTTTATAAAGAAGTGGGTGTTGCTTGAGCTACAATCATGATTTTGCCAGTTTTCCTTGTAACCAGTGCCAGGCAGGGATGATGCGCCTGCAGTTCATCACCTATTTCACCTGGCTGGACGAAGAGCTTGTGACAGTGCCCAACTTCCCGGCCTGGGTTTGTGATGTCTGCGGTAAGCGAGAATATGACGAGCGTGCAGTCAACTGGCTGACAACTTTGCTCAGCCCGAATGCCGGCCAGACCACCATTCAGCCTCGCCCGCGGCGGCGGCGGATTCCACCTGTCAAGCGCGAACCAAACCGCCCAAGGTCTACGGAGTAACCCATGGCTTTCGATGCTCCTTCTGTAACCCATCGTGTTGTTTCAGCGGATTTCTTCACGCCAAGCTATCGGGTTGTTGGCAAGGTGATGGTTCCCAATACCGGCCTGATGGGTCTGATCAACGACTCGACGAACTCGTTCATGGAAATTCTTGATGCGCGCCTGGCTCGGGTGCATATGCCCTCCAAGCTGGTGGATCACTATGAAGTTGTTCGGCTTGTAAAAGCCCAGATTTTCGCCATCGCGCTGACCCGCCGGGAGGACATGGGGCCACAGGCCCTGGCGCGGGGCGGGTATGTTCGTTTGAACGAGTATTCGGTGCGTATCACCACACCTGTCTATGAACTGATGGGAAACATGGAATGGGCTGGGAGGTTCGAATTTTCTACGATCATGGTTGAGGGCAGCCGCGAGTTTGTCCCGATCTATGGCGCGACCCTAACTGCTATCCTGATTCCTTCGCTCAAAGTGGAGACCCAGGCCGCGATGTTCAACCGTCGCCAGGTCGATTTGCTGGCCTTGACCAGCCAGCGCATCGAAGATTAGTTTCGAAAAATGCTTGACCTTTCGGGGCGGGGATGATAAAATCCTGCCCGCTCTAAAAATGCCCCCATCGTCTAGTGGACCAGGACGCAACCCTTTCAAGGTTAAGACCAGGATTCGAATTCCTGTGGGGGCACTCTTTATTTATGTATTGAAATCGTGAGAGGGTGATTTTGCGCTCTCTCACGATTTCAATCTAGGGAGTGTCAAAATGCCGGATTTGGCGGAATATATTGAAACTTCCCAGGCAGCTGAAAAACTACACTACCATGTTGAGCACGTGCGTCGGATGATGCGCGAAGGTAGTTTGCAGGGGATCAAAATTGGCCGCACCTGGCTGGTGCAAAGGAAATCCCTGGAAGAGTATGTCGCCAAAACGGCTCAAATGAGCAAGCACGATCCGCGTCGAACACAGTAAAGCGCCCTTTTCAGGGCGCTTTCTTTTTGCTTCTCGATGAGAAATAAATAGCGCCTCGACTTTGGCTCTTTGAGCAAAGTTGGGAGACCGAATCTAAGCTAAAAAGGGCGCGAAAGCGCCCTTTTTAGCTTAGATTCGGGTGCACCCTGGATGGCAATTTTATCGACCAGCAGATTTCAAGCCTGTCGGATGATTGCATCCAATCCATCTTTGACGTAGCCCCCTTCCTGGCCCCGCTCCCCCGCAAACCTAGGAAAAAGAAACCGGCGAATCCGCGTGACCTGGAAATCTACAGGCTCCATACCGAAGAAAAACGCACTATCGCATCCCTGGCAAAAGAGTATGGTTTGGCAGAACAGACGGTCTGGGGGATTTGTAATCGGATGAGAAAAATAACCTTGGTTGCGGATGACATTCAGTAAACAAGCCCTCTCAAGCTGATAACCCTTGGTAATGTTCCCTTGAGGGCACAAAACATATGGTGCATAGTTCCATATGTTTTCCATTACACAAGTCCCTTCCGCTAGCGATAGTAGGTTTGCTCGCTGACTTCCAGGATGCGCACCGCTTCACGGACGCTTTTTCCCTGCCCGAGCAGGATCTCAGCTTCCCGCAGCTTCAGAACAATTTGTTCAGCTGTAAAAACCTTCCGTTTTGACATTCTTTCTGTCTCCAATTGGTTCCTGATCCTATCACAGCCTTTGGATCAGTTCTTGGGGGGCAGGTCAATGCTGAGGCGGTTAATTTGTCTAACCTATTTTTGACCAATACAAAAACCGGCTTTTTGGCTGAAATTCAAGAAAGTTATTTAAATTTCAGCGAATGGACAGTACATGTCTTGACAATCGCTAAAATAGTCGCTATACTGTAGTTAATCGATTGCGTAATCCTTTACGTAATCGATTAACGGAATAAATGACACATTCAGAGCCGAGCTAAAAATTATGACAACCATTAAACAAGTAGCCGCTCACGCTGGTGTATCGTCCGCAACCGTCTCCCATGTCATCAATGGAACTCGTTATGTCTCTGAGGCTGTGCAGGAACAGGTGAAGAGAGCCATGCGCGAGTTGGACTATCGCCCCAACGCCTTGGCGCGGTCCCTACGCAGCGGGCAGACGCATACCCTGGGAATGATTTTGCCGGATAGCGCCAACCCGTTTTTTGCCGAAGTTGGGCATAGTATCGAAATTGCAGCTTTTGAAGCCGGATATAGTGTCATCCTTTGCAATACGGAAAACGATTTTGAAAAAGAATCCCTTTACATCGATGTGCTGACCAACAAGCAGGTGGATGGGATGATTTTTGTGGCAACGGGGGAGCGCAGTGATTCTCTTAAGAATCTGGTGGAAATGAAAATCCCTACCGTGGTCATGGACCGGGATTTTCCGGGATTGGAACTGGATTTAGTACTGGCTGACAGCTTTCAGGGTGGGGTTCTGGCAACCCAGCATTTGATTTCCTTGGGCCATAAACGGATTGGCTGTATTGCCGGGCCATCCAGTATTAACCCAAGTTCCCGACGCCTGGCAGGTTACAAGCATGCTCTGCAAGCCGCCAATCTGATGAGCGAACCTGAGCTGATTATGAATGGCGATTTCCACCCAGAATCGGGTTGGGAAACGAGCCGTGTAATGCTCTCACAACGGGATGCCCCCACCGCTATTTTTGCCTGCAATGACTTGATGGCCATGGGTGTGCTGCGCGCTGCAACAGAGTTGGGTTTACGCGTTCCTGATGACCTGGCTTTGGTAGGCTATGATGATATCGAACTTGCCTCTTACACAAATCCTCCGCTGACGACGATCAAACAACCCAAGGTGGCAATGGGGTTGGCTACCCTGGACTTCCTCCTTGGCCGAATAAAAGATCAACAAGCAGCTCCTCAGCGTATGGTATTACCTGTCTCCCTGGTTACTCGCGGTTCTTGTGGGGCACAGAAACTAACAAAACCATTTTCAGGAGGTGAGCACGGCTAACAAAATAGTTTTGCAAAAAGCGCACAGACTTTCACTCCCTCGCTAAAGATGAGAGAAAGCCTGCGCGCCAGATGGGTGCAGGACGGCTTGCCCTGGCACCGTAGGTTAATTCTATCGCAAATCAAAGTTCTTTGGAGGATAAGATGAAACTCGTTTCACGAATTCTAACCATCGCAGTATTTTTTGCCTTTGTGTTGGGGGCTTGCGCACCCGCCACGCCGGCCCCAGCACCCACGACTGCCCCGGCCGCCCCGGCTGAAAAGAAAGTCGTTGTGGGACTGGTCATGAAATCCCTGGCGAATGAGTTCTTCAAGATCATGCAAGAGGCGACGGTCAAGTGGGCCGCTACCCAGCCCGACATCGATCTCAAGCCGGTTGGCATGAACTCCGAAACCGATATCGACACCCAGTTCTCCGCGGTGGAGAACTTTGTCACCCAGAAAGCGGACATCATTGTAGTGGCAGCGGCGGATTCGGTCGGCATGGTCGCCCCAGTTAAGAAAGCCGTGGATGCTGGGATCGTCGTGGTCAACTTTGATGTGATGCTCGATAGAGCCGCGCTCAAAGCTGCTGGCCTGCCAGAAGATTTCCTCTTCGTTGGCCCGGACAATGCTGAAGGCGCCAAATTGGCAGGCGACGCCATGGCGGCGAAACTCGGCAAGGGCGGCAAGGTCATCATCATCGAAGGCAACCCAGGCGCGGATAACGCCACCATGCGTAAGAACGGTTTCTTGAAGTCCATCGAAGAAGGCGGGCTTGTGTTACTCGACTCAAAGACCGCTCATTGGGAAACCGAAGAAGCCAACACGGTCGTCACCAATATGCTGACCAAGTACCCGGATGTTCAGGGCATTATGTGCGCCAATGACTCGATGGTGCTCGGCGCTGTCAAGGCGATTGAAGCTGCAGGCAAGACTGGCAAAATCGAAGTGGTTGGTTTTGACGCCATCCCAGCTGTTAATGACCTGATCAAACAGGGCAAGGTGCTGGCTACGGTAGACCAGTTTGGGCCTGATATGGCCAAGAACGCCATCGAGGTTGGTCTACGCGTCCTCAAGGGCGAAAACCTGACTGGCTGGATCAAGACCCCCGTCAAGCTGGTTGATGCCAAATCATTAGGCGTTACGCTCCCGACCGCCCCGGCTGAAAAGAAAGTCGTTGTGGGACTGGTCATGAAATCCCTGGCGAATGAGTTCTTCAAGATCATGCAAGAAGCGACTGTCAAATGGGCCGATACCCAGCCCAATATCGATCTCAAACCGGTTGGCATGAACTCCGAGACCGATATCGATACCCAGTTTGCCGCGGTGGAGAACTTTGTCACCCAGGGTGCAGACATCATTGTAGTGGCAGCGGCGGATTCGGTCGGCATGGTTGCCCCGGTCAAGAAAGCTGTGGATGCCGGTATCGTTGTTGTCAACTTCGATGTGAAACTCGATACGGCCGCGCTCAAGGCTGCTGGCCTGCCGGAAGACTTCCTGTTCGTTGGCCCGGACAATGCTGAAGGCGCCAAACTGGCGGGCGATGCCCTGGCGAAGAAACTCGGCAAAGGCGGCAAGGTCATCATCATCGAAGGCAACCCTGGCGCCGATAATGCCACCCAGCGCAAGAACGGTTTCTTGAAATCCGTCGAAGAAGGCGGCCTGGTGCTGCTCGACTCGAAGACCGCCCACTGGGAAACCGAAGAAGCCAACACGGTTGTGACCAACCTGCTGACCAAGTACCCGGATGTTCAGGGCATTATGTGCGCCAATGACTCGATGGTACTCGGCGCTGTCAAGGCGATTGAAGCCGCTGGTCTGACGGGCAAAGTCGAAGTGGTTGGTTTTGACAACATTCCCGCTGTCCAAGATTTGATCAAACAGGGTAAGGTGCTCGCGACGGTCGACCAGTTCGGCCCCGATATGGCCAAAAACGCCATCGAGGTTGGTCTACGCGTTCTCAACGGCGAAAACCTGACCGGCTGGATCAAGACCCCCGTCAAGCTGGTCACGGCTGCAGACCTGAAGTAAATTACCGGCTAATTCATCTCCGATGGCCAAATGACACGACAACTTGCTTTTTCAGAAGTTTGGGTCTGGGCAAAGCGATGAGCCAAATAACCCTCCCGTCAGATTGGAACTCTTTGCAGATTTTATTATGCACAACCAATCTGCGGGAGGGTTCAAATAAAGACAAACTCCGGGTTGAATACCTATGACACAGCCACCAAAGATCATTGAAATTAAGGGCCTAACAAAGCATTTCCCTGGCGTGACTGCCTTGAGTAATATCGACCTGGATATTAACCAGGGAGAAGTGCATGTGCTGGTTGGAGAAAACGGTGCAGGAAAATCCAGTTTAATCAAAATCCTGTGTGGAATCTACCAACCAGACGAGGGGAAGATGCTTTATCGCGGGAACAAATATGCCCCTGTCAACACCCAGGATGCGATCAAAGCGGGTATTCGGGTGGTGTATCAGGAACTTAACCTGCTTTCTTACCTATCCATTGCCGAAAACATCTTTTTTGAACGGCTACCCTCCAAAGCAGGTTTAGTTGACTTTAACAAGTTGTATCGTGATGCAAAAAGCATGTTGGAAGAAGTAGGGTTAAAAACATCACCCCAAACCCCGGTCCATATGTTGGGCATTGCCCAAATGCAGTTGGTCGAAATAGCCAAGGCCTTATCTGGCGAAAGCAAGGTTTTGATCCTGGATGAACCAACTGCTACCCTGACATCCAAAGAAATCGAGCGCCTGTTTGAAATTATTAAGCGCCTGAAACAAAAAGGCGTGACAATTATCTATATTTCCCATCGTTTGCAGGAAACCTTTGAAATTGGTGACAGAATCACGGTTCTTCGGAATGGTCTAAAGGTCGATACGCGCCTGACCAGCGAAGTAACCATCCCGGAAATTGTAAAGATGATGGTCGGGCGGGAGATGGCGTCCGAATATCCCTACCAGGCAAGTGTCGAGGTTGGCGCAGAAGTCTTTCGGGTTGATGAACTTATTTATAAAGGGAATGATAATCCGATCTCCTTTTCTGTTAAATCCGGTGAAATATTGGGTGTTGCCGGTCTGGTAGGGTCTGGAAGAACAGAAACCATGCGCGCCATTTTTGGCGCTGACCCCAAAAAATCTGGGAAGGTTATCCTGAATGGAAAAGAACTGGTGATCCACCAACCCAAAGATGCGGTTGAAGGCGGAATTTGCCTGCTAACCGAAGATCGAAAGGGACAGGGGCTGATTCTGGATATGACCTGCGAGGTAAATACTTCGTTAGCCAACCTGGCGGGGGTCTCTCGTTCAGGGTTGATGGAGTTCCGCAAAGAAGCCGAGGCGGCCGACAGGTATGTCGAAGAACTGGCAATCAAAACCCCCTCAACCAAAAAATGGGTCCGCTTCCTCTCCGGCGGGAATCAGCAAAAGGTGGTGCTGGCAAAATGGCTCTTCCGAAATTGCCGGGTACTGATCTTTGATGAGCCAACCCGTGGCATCGACGTAGGCGCCAAATACGAAATCTACATGTTGCTCTGGAAACTGGCCGAACAAGGAAAAGCCATTATTGTGGTTTCTTCCGACTTGCCCGAACTGATGGGGATTAGCCACCGCATCGTGGTTTTCTCCAATGGCAAGATAGCGGGAGAGGTGATGCGCGATGATTTCGACCAGGAGAAAATACTCTCCATCGCCTACCGGGAATATATCAATATTGGCAATGGGAAGCAAAATTGAGGAAAACAAACCATGAATGCAAAGAAAATCATCTCCCTGTTGTTACGTGAAGCGGGTATCGGGCTGGCGCTCTTGCTGTTGTGCATCGTTTTTACTATTGCAGCCCCACGTTTTGCCTCGGGCACCAATATTACCAATATCCTGACGCAGATCAGCATCAACACGGTTATCTCCGTTGGTATGACTTTTGCCATCCTGTTAGGAGGAATTGACCTCTCGGTTGGATCAGTTCTGGCTCTGGCCACGATTATTGCAGGACAAATCATCACCAATCCATCCTATTCGGTGGGAACTGCGGTTTTCCTGGCAGTTCTGGGCAGCCTAGCAGTAGGTATGACTGCCGGTTTTCTGAATGGCTTTGTTTCCGAAAGATGGAAAATTCACCCCTTTATTACCACCCTGGGGATGCTCAATATCGCCCGCGGCGCAGCCTTGCAGGTCAGCCAATCCCGAACGATTTTTAACTTTCCTCCGGAATTCAATGCTTTTGGATCCTTGGACTTCTTTGGAATTCCCTTTATATTTATCATCGCTGTGACAGTGGTACTGGTGGGGCGCTTCATTCTAAACCAGACAGTCTTTGGACGCATGATTTACGCCATTGGAAACAACGAGGAAGCAGTACGCCTTTCGGGTCATACCCCGTCGTTGTATAAAATCCTGGCTTATGTTTTGTGTGGAGCCACTGTTGGCCTGGCGGCCATTATGTACATGCTGCGGTTGAATATCTCCAGCCCAATCCTGGGGGTTGGGTTCGAGTTGAAGGCAATCGCTGCCGTGGTCATTGGGGGCACCAGCATGAGCGGCGGGAAAGGTTCCATGATGGGCACTTTCCTGGGCGCTTGCATCATCGGTGTCCTGGATAATGGTCTGATCCTGATCGGTATGGGAGATTTTGCCCGCCAGATGGTGACCGGTTTGATCATTGTTGTGGCAGTGATCATTGACACCTACCGCGCAAAAATCAGTATCAAGACCGAGGCCTAAAAAAGAGGAAAAGCCATGAAAAAGACCATTCTTATCAATTCAGAAGTATCTTATGCGATTGCCAGCCTTGGACACACAGACATGCTTGTGATCGCTGATGCCGGTCTCCCCATCCCTGCTGAAACAAAAAGAATTGACCTGGCGTTGACCCGAGGAATTCCCACTTTTTTCGATACATTGCGGGTTGTGTTGGAAGAAATGCACGTTGAAAAGGCCCTGGTCAGCGAAGAAGTGAAGACTGTCAGCCCTCAAATCTATGCAGCCATTTGCGCTCAATTAGGAGATATTCCTATTGAGGCAATCCCGCATAATGATTTTAAGATACTGACCGCTTCTGCAAAGGCAGTGATCCGCACTGGAGAGTTTACTCCTTACGCGAATGTCATTTTGATAGCAGGTGCATGGGGGTTTGGAGTATAAGGAAATAAGTAGCGTCGGATAGTAATAGGAACTGTAATTCTTCTGGCTGCTATGCTTGATTTGTAACGGGCGAAATTATTCGGCAAAACGGCACAATGATTAATTTTAGATAATTAGTTAAAAAGGAAATTTTCTCATGAAACCTAAAATTGTAGTTGTTGGCAGCGCCAATACGGATATGGTAGTGCAGGTTCAGCATTTGCCCCAACCAGGCGAGACAGTGTTGGGCGGGGATTACATCCAATCGTTGGGCGGGAAAGGCGCAAATCAGGCTGTGGCGGCTGCGCGGTTGGGAGCAGACGTAACCTTTATTGCCCGCCTCGGGCAAGATGTCTTTGGGGATGTTTCGGCCGCTGCATATAAGGCAGAGGGGATTAATACCAAATATCTTGTTCGAGATGATAATACTCCATCAGGTGTGGCGATCATCATGGTGAACCATTTCGCTGAGAATATTATTGCGGTCGCCCAGGGCGCAAATGCAAAATTATCTCCGGATGACGTTTTCGTGGCAGAAAGCGCTATTCAAAAAGCAAATTGTCTGTTGGTACAGTTGGAAATTCCATTAGAAACGGTGCAGGCAGCAATCCAATTAGCTGTGAAGCATCATGTGCCGGTCATTTTGAACCCAGCTCCAGCCGCCAAACTCCCCCCTGCTTTGCTGGAGATGGCCGATTACCTGACTCCCAACGAGACCGAAGCAGCCATGCTGGCGGGCGAGCATTCTGCCAGCCGTGCCATGGATGGAGCCTATTTGTTAAAATCAAAATTCAAAATCAAAAATCTCATTATCACTCTGGAAGAAAAAGGCGCGGCAATTGTTGGCTATCGCAATCAGATCGTGCCCTCGTATCCTGTCAAACCCGTTGACACAACTGGCGCAGGAGATGCCTTCAATGGCGCGTTGGCGGTGGCCTTGGCGCGGGAAGAAACGCTCTTTGATGCCGTGAAATTTGCTAATGCGGTTGCCGCACTAACAACTACTCGCCGCGGAGCGCAGTCTTCCCTACCTACCAGCGAGGCTGTGGATGCCTTTTTGAAGGATAATCAAGCCCGGTAATATTATCAAAAAATCGGATAGACATTCGTTAGCGTGCCCCATGCCGTCTTTAATAAAGGGTTGGTACCAGACCAGTTTTCATTCTGCTAATTTCGCTACCCTTTCACAATTGAAACACATAACTAAAGAGCATTCCTGTGGGGGCACAGCATATAGACCATATAGACCATATGGAACATAGATTCCATGTGGTCTTTTTGTTTATGCCTTCTTTCATCCCAAACCCGCTTTCCGTGCCCGGATAATGGCTTGCGCTCGATCCACAACCTGTAATTTGCCGAATATATTTGAGACATGGTTGCGCACGGTCTTCTGACTGATCACCAGGGTTGCGGCAATTTCAGTGTTGCTCAAACCTCGCGCAAGCTGGTCAAGTACTTCGCGTTCGCGCTCGGTGAGTTCGGGGAATGGAGGGGCAGACTCGGAATGGGTCTGGGTGAATAAATTGATCAGCCTCCGCGCAATGCCAGGCCCAAACAACGCTTCGCCGTTTCGGACCGAGTGGATGGCGCGCAGAATTTCAGCCTGATCAGCCCCCTTGAGTAAATAGCCGCGTGCTCCCGCGCGCATGGCAGCAAAAACCGAATCATCATCCTCAAACATGGTCAAGATGATTACGCCAATGTGCGGGCTGGACTGATGAATGCGCCGGGTGGCCTCAATCCCGTTCACACCCGGCATTTGAAGATCCATCAGGATCACATCGGGCTGAACCCGGGCGGCTTCCCGGATTGCATCTTCACCGTTGGCCGCTTCGCCAGTGGCTTCCATCCCAGGGATCGAATTAAGCAGGGCGCGCAAACCTTCACGGAAAGGGGTGTGGTCGTCAACAATTAATACGCGGGTGGTATCAGAGTTCGTCACTTGTAACCTCGCTGGGCAAATGGACAGAGACGTGGACGCCGCCGCCAGACCTGGAATGGATCGCGAAGGTGCCGCCCAATTCGGCAGCCCGCTCGCGCATGGAGAACATACCAACGCCGCTGTGCGTCCTCTCCGGCAGGCCGAGTCCATTATCTTCAACTTCAATCGACAGTCCGCCGTTGAAACTCAAGCGAACCTCGCATTCGGTTGCAGTGGAGTGCTTCGAAACATTGGCCAGCGCCTCGCAGACGATACGGTAGGCGGCCACCTCGACGGCTGCCAATAATTTTGGAAATTCGCCGCTGCTCATAATTCGCACCGCTAATCCGGCGCGCAGGTGATTGGCGGAATACTCTTCAAGGGCAGATAATAAACCAAGTTCATCCAATGCTGGCGGGCGCAGGTTGTAAACCAGGCGGCGGATATCTTCAATAGCGGACTGTGTCTGGGATTTTAATTCCCCCAGCAGTGCCTCGGTTTTTCCAGGGTCCCGTTTCAGTTGGTTGCGGGCGGCATCCAGTTTCAAAGTCAGGCTGGCCAGGGTTGGGCCAAGGCCGTCATGCAGGTCCCGCCGCAAGCGGCGGCGTTCTTCTTCGCGAGCCGTCACCAACCGTTCGCGCGAGCGCTGTAGGTCGCGCGTCAACTGCACGGCGTAGGCGGCGGCGCTCACTTGGCGGGCGATATTTTCCAACAGGGATTTTTCGCCAGGCGTGAAAGAGGCTTCGCCCGCGCGCCTGGCGATGACGATCCGTCCGATCGTTTCGGCCTGGTAATTTAGCGGGAATAGTTCGCAGGCCAGGTCCGAAACGGGCGGGCTGCCATAGTCTGCGGCCAGGACGAATTCTGCACTTTCCTTGAGCAGGATCGCGACATAAGGTAGACGCAGAGCCTGGGAGATGGATTCGACAATCGTCGGGAGGATCGAATCCGGCGCGACGGTGGTTTCAAGGCGTTCCCCTAATCTTGTCAGAACCGAAATGGGGTTATCCCGTTCACCGTAGATCAGGCGGTTGACTGCGCGCTGCAGACCCTCGCGCAGCGGTTGGAACAGTACCGCGATCAAACTCGTTGCCAGCAAGGAGACGAAAAGATTGCCACTGGATTGAAAGAGTGTGCTGAACCCGCCAACGATCAGGATATAAAGGCTGATGATGCTGGCCGTCAAGGTGCCATAGACCAGCGTGCGGCTGAGGAGGAGGTCAATATCCCACAGGCGGTAACGCAGGATCGCGATGGCGAAGGAAAGCGGCAAAATCATCTGCGCGATGAACCAGCCAAGCTGGCTGAGGGATGACCACCAAGGCTTCAACGCGTCCACCGGCAGGTTTTGGAGAACATAATATGGAATGGAGATGATGATGGAAAACGCCAGCCAGATAACTACTCCGTAGAGAAACCATTTGGTTTGCTGACGTTCCTGCATAGTGGAAACATAGCGGTAGCGGTAGATCTGTGCGTATACGCCGAGGCTGACAAAGAGATAGTATCCGCCGCCAGCCAGGATGGAGAGAGGGGTCTTGAAGCTGAACAAATCGGATGGCGGCAGATAAAAGCCCAGGGGAATGTAAATCAAGCTTGCCAGAGCTATCCAAAGCGACCAGCGCGGGACAAAACGCCCACTAGGGAACAGGCAGAAGATGAACATGAAAGGCGTTGTAAACAGTGCGGACTGGAGGGCAACGACTGAAGAATAAAACTCCCCAGGTTGAAAAGCACTCAGCGCTTCCAATGGTCCGCCCATGATGACGCCGTAGCCCAGAAGGTAAAACGAAACAAAGACCGCCATCATTTCCGTTCGTTTACGCTGGAACAGGAGGGCAGCCAATCCGATCGAAAGGCAGGCTGTCATCAGGGATGCCAGCGCACTCGCGAATTGTACAACCTGCAGATAAACCGGCGAAGCATCCACCAGTTCGAATTGGGGATTGGAGGCAAAGCGGGCATAACCGGGCAGGGAAGCGATCAAGATTGCGATGGCAACGATCAGCAGCATAGCCCACAGGATATCCACCAGCTTGCGCCGTTGGGTCTTCTGAAAACCTGTGAGATTCCGAGGGTCTTGTTCGCCGGTCATCAAAGATAGTATAGTCTTATTCCCATATCGTGCGCCAGTCTTGGTTATCTTGCGCCGTTTGATAAGAACAGGCGTCCCAGCCAGATGCACCAGAGGGGGTAAAGGGTCAGGTATCCCAGGGAGCCTGTCCACCAAATCAGATTGACGACGGTTGTTTCGTATTCCTGGAAGTCAATCCCACGAAAGATCCCGGGAATTGCCACCAGACCCAGCGCCAGGATCACTGCACTAATCAATCCAAAAATGATCAGGCCTCCAGGCAGGGAATGATCCCGCTGGCCGGAGTAATTCAATCCGAGCAGCCACAAGCCAATCATGGCATTCCCCACCGCCATGTAGAGTCCTGATAGAAACCAGCCCTTGAGACCTGTGATGGCAAGGGTCGAGCCAACCAGGACAAGGATCGCACCCAAGATCGCGAACCCGAGCCCAGCCTGGCTGATGAGCGGTGACTGCGCGTAATGCCCCGGAAATAATTTCAACGCTAACACCACGCTCAAAATCGCCGCCAGACCGATGAAAATGTCATTCAGGGTGCCAAAGGGTTGGCCAACGGTAAAGAATAAGATGATGAAGGCAAAGGCCAGCCAGCCCGCAATCCCTGCTGCAACAGCCGCCCAACCAGCGGTGAATGAAGGCAAGATGTCAATTGTCATGGTTTCTCCTGTTGTAAAAGATACTTTCCAACTGAGAGACTACTGCGTGGATCGTGATCTCAAGTAGAGCCAGATGGCCTTGAGCTGGTCATCGCTCAGGTTGCGGAATTGTTTCCAGGGCATGAATTCAGTCAGGAGATGGCCTGAAGGAGACGTACCCGTGCGGAGCGTCCGGATAAAATCCGCTTCGGACCAAAAAGCCACTTCACTTCCCGCGACCAGACCCGGCACGGCAGGCGCGGCAGGGTTCGGGGGATTTTTTACCCCGGTCAGTTCCTCACCGTGGCACATCCGGCAGCCATTGACTTCAACCAGATACTCACCGTATGCGACAGTCGGACCCTCTACGGGGACGGAAGCGCGCGCGGCGCTGTGGTTGATATTTTCCGCTTCGAGGACACTGCCAAAGGCACCCGCGCCGACCAGGATTTTCCCGAAAGGTGCAAATTTAGGCTCGGGCCATTCTTTATCGACGGGAGGCAGCGCTTTCAGGTAGGCGATGATGTCGCCCAGGTCGCGGTCACTGAAATGATAGAAGTCATTGGACGGCATGATAATGAGCGACCGGCCTTCGGGGTTAATTCCATGCCGGATGGCGCGCACCCAATCTGCATCCGTGAACTCGCGCCCCGCACCGCCGAGACCTGGCGTCAGATTGCGAGCTGGTATTGCTCCGATCAGCGGGTCTACCAAGAAGGCGGTCCCCGCCAGGTCGCTGCCGTGACAATGGATGCAATCGCCGCTTGCCACCCATTGTTTGCCGCGTGCAATCGAGGCGGCATCAACGGGGATGATGATTTTTTCAACTTCGATAGAGTAAGTCTTGTTCAATTGAATATTGGCTTTGATGGTCGCTCCCAGTCCAGCCAACAGGATCAATCCAACCAGGCTGCCAAGGCCAATGCCCAGCCATTTAAAAAAACTTCGCATGAGAATCTCCTCTGTTTTCACCAAAGATAAGGGGTGAAAGATTTGATTCACTATACCGCGCCGGATGTCCCGTTGTCATGGGGCAGGTGTCCCGACTTAGCCGGGAAATAAAATATGCTGTTTGTGAACGATCGGTGATAATGTAGTCAACGCCGTGGATATTGCAGCCTAAAGGTGAATTTTCTCTCTCAATGAAGCATTTGATCCCCTCACCTCTGAAAAAAACACCCACCCTCTCAAGGATTCAACACATAATTGATACGTGGCCACTTGGAGGCATTTTATAATCTGTGTGACGTCATTTCGAAAGGTTGACTGAAACCAGTCTCTCAATGTTCTATTTTTGTCGCCCTTTCACAATCTAGGGAGTGTCAAAATGCCGGATTTGACGGAATATATTGAAACTTCCCAGGCAGCTGAAAAACTACACTACCATGTTGAGCATGTGCGTCGGATGATGCGCGAAGGTAGTTTGCGGGGATCAAAATTGGCCGCACTGGCTGGTGCAAAGGAAATCCCTGGAAGAGTATGTCGCCAAAACGGCTCAAATGAGCAAGCACGATCCACGTCGAACACAGTAAAGCGCCCTGAAAAGGGCGCTATTTTTTTGCTTCTCGATGAGAAATAAATAGCGCCAGCCTTTCAACAAGACTGGCGTTTTTTAATATCCACCAAAAGTTATTTCTAATATCTGCGTTGGCCGCCGCCAGGCCCGCGGCGGTTGCGATTGTCGCCTTTGCCGCTATCGCGACCGTAGCCACCGCCTCGATCATAACCTCCGGGGCCGCGGTCCTCTTTGGGACGCGCCATGTTGACTTTAAGTTCCCGGCTTCCCAGCGATTTTCCGTTAAACATCTGTATGGCTTTCTCGGCTTCCGCCTGGCTACTCATTTCGATGAATGCGAAGCCTTTGGATTGCCCGCTGTCGCGATCCTTGATCAATGCGACGGAAGCTACTGTCCCTGCCTGGGCGAAGAGAGCTTTCAATTCGTCTTCGGTAGTGGCAAAAGACAGATTACCAACGTAGATTTTTGTTTCCATCTGTACATTGGCGAAAATCGAAAA
>DHVZ01000021.1 GCA_002412925.1 Anaerolineales bacterium UBA5195
TCTGACATCTTTTGCGTGCACACGATTCAAAGCGCTTCCCCTGCCTTTTGCGCTTATGTGTCATAATAACAGAGTTGCCTTTTTGGGAATCTTCGTGGTAAAACCTAAAAATGCGGTCCTCTTTACAAAGGAGGAGTTTGGCGCGGCTTTCCTCAGGGTTGATATCCTGTTGCTCAAGGTGTATGGGGAAAAAGCGCTGGCTCTGACAGGGAGAAAGAAAACCTGATGATTTGCATTGCCGCCGAACAGGATGGGGAACAGGTCTGCGCGATTACTGCCCGAACGGGCATGTTTAACGCTGAAGAAGTGCAGTGTGTGTCCGAAATCTGGCAGGAATATACGGGTCTGGGTATTGAGACCAGCGGCTATACTTTCTATGTCGAAAGGGAGGACGAGCGTATCCTGGGCTATGTCTGCATTGGACCGCGCTCACTGGCAGACCGCGTCTATGACCTGTACTGGATCGCCGTTGACCCAGCAGCGCAGCGGTTGGGGGTGGGGCGGCGCCTGCTCGAAACAGCGGAAAAAACTGCTCGTGAGAAGGGCGGGCGCATCCTGGTGATTGAGACCTCGGGCACCGAAAAATATGCCGGGACGAGGGCCTTTTATCTTTCCCTTGGTTATTTGCATGAAGCGACCCTGCGTGATTTGTATGCTGATGGCGATGACCTGCACATCTTCACCAAACGCTTGTAAAAGGCCAGTTCGATGGCCATGCTTGAGAATACACAGCAATTTTCGTGTCTCCCCCGATGGGCGCTTGCCCTGATGGGTTTACAGGGTGCGGGGTCTTGCCACGGAGAATCCCAAAGAGCCGCAGATTCCCAAGAGCCAAAAAAAAATGTTATGGTGTAAAATATTATTGCGGAGTTAGACGGCATGAAGTCACTTTGGATTGAGCATCAGGATAAACGCATTTTTTATGCCGACTATTCTGGTTTTGGCAGTGACAGTGTTATGCTCCATCAAGAGGTGGACGAGGCTGTCGATGTGATTGCCGCTGAGCCGGATAAATCGGTGCTGGTGCTGGTCAATTTCGAGAACACAGATACATCCATGTCCAACCTGTCCACGCTTCGTAAGTTAATCCCGCGTGCAAACCGGGCTGTGATCAGGCGCGCCCTGCTTGGGCTTGGTGGTTCGAGGTCCTTTTTTATCACGACCTTTGCCAATGTGACCGGCGGAACCTCTCTGCTGGCCTTTGACACCAGAGAAAAGGCTCTTGATTGGCTTGTCGGTGAGTGATGTTTGCAAGGTGAATAGGTGAGCAAAGATGAAATCTCATTGGGTTGAACATCAGGGCAAACGCGTCTTTATTGCCGATTTCTCCAATTATCGAGACGACGGCGCCGGGATACGCGCCGAATGTCAGGCCATTATTGCCGAATTGGAAGTCGAACCTGCGCATTCTGTGCTGTCCATCAGCAACGTTGAAGGGACTTTTGCCAACGAAGATATCATGAAAGCGCTGGCAAACCTGGTGCCCATCACCAACAAACATGTCAAACGCCGCGCCGTGGTGGGAGTGTCGGGCTTTCGTCGTCACTTCCTGTATGCGGTTGCCAAAGTTGTGGGAGATATCAATTTCACGGTTTTCGACACGCTGCCGGAAGCATTGGACTGGATCGTTAAAAACTAAAAGTTTCATCGTTAAGCGGCGGGGCTTCTTGCCCCGCTTTTTGTTATCAAAAATTACGCCTACGTCATTGCCAAGGAGGTTTTATGCCCTCATCCATGCAAGGCAAAACAGTTGTTGTCACCGGGGCGACAAACGGCATCGGATTTGCGGCTGCCCGCGAACTGGCCCGCCTGGGCGCGCAAACAGTGCTGGTCAGCCGCAGCGCAGAAAAATGCGCCCGCGAGGTCGAAACCATCAAAAAGGAAACCGGCAATCCGCAGGTGGAATTCATCGCCGCTGATCTTTCTTCCAATGCAGGGGTGCAGGAAGTGGCGCATGAGTTCAAAAAAAAACACACCCGCCTGGATGTGCTCATGAACAACGCCGGGGCGCTGTTCATCTCGCGCCAGGTCTCAAACGACGGCATCGAAATGACCATTGCGCTCAACCACCTCAATTATTTCCACCTGACCATCCTGTTGCTGGATGTGTTGAAGGCCAGCGGCCCGGCGCGCATCGTCAATGTTTCCTCGGATGCGCATCGCGGCGCGAAACTCGATTTCGATGATCTTCAGCTTATTAAAGGCTACAGCGGTTTTAAGGCCTATTCCCGTTCCAAACTGGCGAATCTGCTTTTTACCTACGAGATCGCCCGTAAATTGGAGGGGACGAAGGTGACTGCCAATGCCCTGCACCCGGGGTTTGTGGAAACGGGTTTTGGCAAAAACAACGGCGGATTGATGAAATTTGCAATGGGCCTGCTCAAACCCTTGCAGCGCAAGGTGGATGAGGGCGCTCAAACGAGCCTCTACCTGGCCTGTTCCCCAGAAGCGGAGGGGCTGAACGGCAAGTATTTTACCGATAGCAAAGCAGTCGACTCTGATCCGGCTTCATATAATCGGGCTGCCGCAGAAAAACTCTGGCAGTTGAGCCTGGAAATGATCGCCTAGTTTTGGATTTCACATTTTCAAAAACAGCGAGCGATAGGCGTTCGCTGTTTTTTTGTGTAACTGTTCGAAAGAGGGTAAAATCTACTTCCGTGCTTTTTGTCGTTTACAGGAAAAAATGACCGCTATCGCTTCCCCATCCTCTGCCGAATTCACCCTTTCCCGCCCCAATTTCATCCGCACCGGCGCGATGCGCTGGATCACCTCACATGTCACCCGCCACTGGGGCATCATCGCCATCCTGCTGATTGGCGCGTTTGGCAATGCGGCGCTGGCTGCTGTTGTCCCACTCCTGGTTGGCGACGCTTTCAATGCCATGCTCCAGCCCGTACCTGATACGGGCGTATTGTTGCCATTGGCGCTGATCATCGGCGGGACGCAAATCCTGCGCGGTGTGCTGCAACTTGGACGCAACTTTGGCGCGGAACTGCTCGGCCAGCGCCTGGAGCGCGAAATCCGCGACGAGATGTACATCTCCCTGCTTGGCAAGAGCATGACCTTCCACAGCCTGCAGCCGGTGGGCGACACCATGGCGCGCGCCACCAATGACGTGCGCGAAGTCAACTTGATGTTCAACCCCGGCATCAACCTGGTCATCGGCTCGTTCTTTTTCCTGATCATGCCGATCGTCGCCGCGCCGCGCTATCATCCATCCCTGCTGATCACACCGGTGCTGTTCATGCTTGTCTACTTCGCCGCCCTGGCGCAGTATCTCAAAAACCTGGCGCCCATCTCAGACGAAGTGCGCGCCTCCTTTGGCAACATGAATACCCATTTATCGGAATCGCTGGACGGGGTGGAAACGGTCAAAGGCGCAGCGCAGGAAAATGCCGAGGTGGAACGCTTTGTTGTCAACGCCAAACGCGTGCGGGCTGCCTTCATCCAGCAGGGCGATACGGAGGCGCGCTTCATTGCCTTTCTCCTGTACGGCATCGCCATCGCCGCCGGACTCACCCATGCCTTGGTCCTATTCCGGGAGGGTTTGCTCAACACCGGGCAAGTGATTGGCTACTTTGGCTTGTTGCGCATGCTCGATTTCCCAACGTTTACCTCCACCTGGGCCTATACCCAGGTCTCGATGGGGCTGGCCGGGGCGCGGCGCATCCTTGAATTGATTAACTATGAGACCGACCTCGACCAAAACGCGGCAGGTTACAGTGGCGAGATGAAGGGCGAGATCGAGTTTCGGAATGTGAGTTTTGGATATCCGGGGGCAGAAACGAGTGATGAGAAACCAGAAACGGGTGGGAACACGCCACTCGGTACTCGTAACTCGGACAGCGTTCTGAGTGGCATCTCCTTCAGCGTTAAACCCGGCCAGACGGTCGCCATCGTCGGGCAGACGGGGGCTGGGAAGACTTCGCTCGTCCGCCTGGTTAATCGCACGTATGATGCGACCGGCGGGCAGATCCTGGTCGATGGCATGGATGTGCGCGACTGGAACCTGGCTTCACTGCGCTCGCAAATTTCGATGATCGAGCAGGATATTTTCCTGTTCTCGCGCAGCATCAGCGACAATATTGCCTTTGGCAAGCCGGGCGCCGCGCAGGAAGTCGTCCAATTGGCAGCCGAGGCGGCCCAGGCGCATGACTTCATCCAAACCTTCGACCAAGGCTACGAAACGGTCATTGGCGAGCGCGGGGTGACGCTTTCGGGTGGGCAGCGCCAAAGGCTGGCCCTGGCGCGCGCCTTCCTGACCGACCCGCGCATCCTGATTCTGGACGATTCCACCAGCGCCATCGACTCGGCCACTGAAGACAAAATCCAACGTGCGATTGCCGCCGCTGCGAAGGGCCGCACCACCCTGCTGATTACCCACCGCCTGAGCCAGATTCGCTGGGCTGACCTGATTGTTGTCATCCGTCAGGGCAAGATCGCGGCGATGGGGACGCATGCTGAGTTGATGGCCACTTCGGAAGCGTATTCGAGAATCTTCAGGGAATGATGATATTTGGTGATTTAGCGATTGATTTCGGTTGAAATCGCCAAATCAGTCAATCACTAAATCACCAAATGATAGAGGTTTTATGGGTTTCTTTGCCGGATTAAACACTGAAAAATACGACCGTCAATATTCTGATAGTGTCCTGCTGCGGCGTATGGTGGGTTATTTTGCCCCGCAAAAAAAGCGCATGGCAGCCATCATTGCCCTGGTGATGCTGATGGCGGCGCTGGGCGCCGCCCTGCCGGTCATTGTCAGCGCCATCATGGACTTGCTCAAGGATAAACCCACCTCGCAGGCCATTACGCTGGTTGGGTTGGGCATGACCTTGATCGCATTTGCCAACTGGGGACTGAACTGGCTGCGGCGCAGCCTCACCGTCCGCGCGGTAGGCGATGTGGTGCTGGGACTGCGAACCAGGGCTTTTGCCGCCGCTGCCGAACACGACCTGTCGTTCTATGACCAGTTCTCCAGTGGACGCATCGTCAGCCGCATCACCTCGGATACCAACGACTTCGGCCAGTTGGTGGTCATCGTGACCGATGTCGCTGCGCAACTCGTCCAGGCAGTCATCCTCGGCGCTGTCTTGTTTAACACCGAGTGGCGGCTCTTCCTGGTGATGCTGGCTTTCATGCCGGTCGTCTTTGCGATTGCCATGGGCTTTCGCAAACTGGCGCGCATCGTTACCCGGCGCGGGATGCAGGCCATGGCCGATGTCAATGCCACCATCAAGGAGACCGTCAGCGGCATTGCCGTTGCCAAGAACTTCCGCCAGGAGCAGAGCATTTTTGAGACTTTCGACAGCGCCAACCAGCAATCGTACCGGGTCAACGTGCGGCGCGGGTTTGTACTCTCGTTGGTCTTCCCGGTTCTTAACGCCACCAGCGGCATTTTTGTCGGGATCCTGGTTTACACAGGCGGATGGAGCGCGGCGGCAGGGATCGTTACCGTTGGCGCCTGGTTCCTGTTCATCAATTCACTCGAT
This sequence comes from Anaerolineales bacterium UBA5195, assembly GCA_002412925.1. GTDB lineage: Bacteria > Chloroflexota > Anaerolineae > Anaerolineales > Villigracilaceae > UBA5195. The sequence continues at coordinate 5,493 of DHVZ01000021.1, forward strand.
TATTTCATGTTCCCCTTGCTTAACCTGACCTCGTTCTGGGCGCAAATTCAATCGGGACTTTCCGCTGCCGAACGCGCCTTTGCGCTGATCGATGCCGATCCCAACGTGACGCAGGTGGATAAAAAGGCTGTCCCGCCGCTCAAAGGCGAAATCCTGTTCGATGGACTCAACTTTCGTTACACAGACAAGGAACCCATCCTGCGCGATTTTAGCCTGCACATTCGGCCCGGGGAGAACCTGGCGCTGGTCGGCCATACCGGCGCTGGTAAATCATCGATTGCCAAACTGATTGCGCGTTTCTATGAGTTCCAGGAAGGCCGGTTGCTGCTTGACGGTCACGACATCCGCACCTTCGACTTACAGCAATACCGCCGCCAACTGGGCATCGTCTCGCAAGTACCGTTCCTGTTCTCGGGCACGGTGGAGGATAATATCCGCTATGCCTGCCCTGAATGCACCGGCAGGGAAGAAATCCTCGAAATGGTGCGCCGCATCGGCGCTGGCGAATGGTTGGAGACCCTGCCCAATGGCTTGGAGACGGAAGTGGGGGAGCGCGGCGGGAGACTCTCGATGGGCCAGCGGCAGCTCGTTGCGCTAATGCGTGTCCTGGTGCAGAAACCGGCCATTTTTATCCTGGATGAAGCCACTGCCAGCATTGACCCATTTACCGAATGGCAAATCCAGCAGGCGTTGAATCTCATCCTGCAAAATTCGACCAGCATCCTGATTGCGCACCGGCTCTCGACGGTAAAAGCTGCTGACCGGATTGTGGTGATGCGCGAGGGAGCGATCATCGAACAGGGCAGCCACGAGGGGCTTTTGGGCCAGGCCGGGCATTACGCCGAGCTATATAACACCTATTTCAGGCATCAAAGTTTGGCGTATGTTGAGCAAATGAAGGAGATGGTCGCTACTGACGATTGAGAGATGTCGATCTGAAATACAAAAATGGGACAGACATAACGGCCTGTCCCATTTTTGTATGCCCTCTTTACCAGCGAACCTTCTTTGAAATCTTCCGAAAATTGTCTATTTGTTCTGCAACTCAAAATTATCAAATAAAAAGATGACGGGAACAAATTTAGCTGGCAGCGCTGCCCGGCTTAAATCTGCCTTTCCAGGTTTGGAATGTGTTCCCTGGATGGTGCTGTCTTCGTGAATTTCGACAAATACCGCCACTTTGCCATCAATCCGGTTGGTATCGTTCATTTCATAGACGACAAAATCATTAATCTTCAGGATGAAGCGTGAGCCGCGCGTGTTAACTTCGATGCGGTTCCAGTCATCCGACTTAATTGCCGGGCTGGTAATCCAGTTCGATGATTTGACCCACTTTCCCTGCCCATCGACATACCCGACGAAGAAGATGCCTTCTTTGCAGACACTGATGGCATAACCTCCGTATTCCCAGCCCGAGGGGTGGGTACGGAAAAGGAGGCCAGAACATGCTCCGGGGCTGCCTTCCAAAATCTTGGTTTCTATCAAGAGATCAAAATCGGTTACCACTGGGAGATTGCTGGGCACTGAGTAGTGCAGAAATCCCTTCTTTATCTTTTCGACATTCCAGTGATAAGCCCCATCCTTGATATTGACTTCCCCGTTCCAAAAAGCGTCGATCTTGCCAACCATCCAGCCATTCATATTTGAGTCAAAGGGATCGAGCAGCCCTTCCCTGGCAATCTCGGTGGCTCTTGTTGCGCTCGTGGCTGTGCCAACGGCAAGTTTCGTTTCGGCAGTGGCGGTGGCATGTGTATTCTCCTGGTTTACAAACCAGGCCAGGGAACCGGCGCAGCCCAGCCAACTTGCCAGTAGCAGGCAGGAACAGGCGAGGATAATCCCCGCTACAATCATCCAGGCATTGCTTTTCGACGATTCAGGCGGCTTGGGAACGGATGTATCCATGATAATCTCCCAAAGTTCAGGTTTGCAGCAGACCCGTAATTACTTGCCCATTTCCTGCCGGACGGTATGGTAAAGGCTTTCGGCCTTGATTTCATTCAAAGAGTAGCACGGCGCTGTCAAGTGGTTTGCCAATTGTTGGGCAAGCCCCTGGTCAAAAGCAGCGTGCTCCATGTTGATGACGATGCATTTCACGTTTTCCTGGGCGATCCCATCGGCAAAATGGTAGGCCTCTTCTTGCGGCGGCAGTGAGCCAATCGAAACGTTGCCGGCGCCATCGGTCATGACAATCAGCAGGGGTTCCACATCTGGATGGGTATGTTTCTCGCGGATCAAAACGTCTGAAGCCATGAGCAGCCCTGCCGCCAGCGGCGTCTTGCCGCCCACCGGAATCTCGACCAGCGCTTTCTGCGCCAGCTGCACGCTGTTCGTCGGCGGCAGAACCAGTGTGGCGCGGTCTTTCTGGAAAACGATCAGTCCCACGCGGTCGCGCCGTTGGTAGGCATCTGTCAATAGCGAAAGAATCGCCCCCTTGGTTGCATTCATGCGCTCGGCCACGGCCATCGACCAGGAGGCATCCACCAGGAAGAGCACCAGGTTTGCCATGCGCTTGACGCGCACTTTTTTCTGTAGATCACCTTTCTGGATGGCAAAGGCCACTTTTTTACGCTGTTCAGCGCGGTGTTTCTGGTACGGCGCGGCGGCGCGGAAGGTGGCATCAAAGGCGATATCGGTGCTGCCGTTGGCCGGGCGGGCTTTGATGTAACGCCCCCGACGCCGGTCAGTGTGTGTCTGTGAGCGGCGTCCGGCGCTTTTGCGGGTCAGTTTATCGAGCGGCGTATCCAGCCTGCGGGGGGCAAACGTTTCGCCCGTCTTGACTTTTTGCCCGCCGTCCCACCAATTGGCATTCTGGGAGGCGAACACGTCCTGACGGGCGGGTTCAGAAGTGGACGATTGAGTCTCGTCATCAACCTGGTCTTCTATAATTGACTTTTTTTTTCCTGACCTTCGGATTGCTCCTGCGATTCTTCGCCCGGCTCCCCTTCGGTCGACTGTCCGACCAGGTTCTCGATGCGTTCCTGGAGCTGCTCCGCGGTCACTTCAGCCTGGTAAAATGGGCCGCGTTTGATACGATGCGGCAGGGCCAGTTCGGCGGCCAGGGCAATATCGTGATCCGTGATTGACGTGCGCCCCTCGAAAGCGGCCTGGGCGCGCGCGGCTTTGAGAATCACCAAGTCGGCGCGGTGACCGTCCACGTTCAGGGAGGAAGTCAGCGCGGCAATCGAAAGCAGGTCGCGTTTGGAATAGGTGATTTTGGACACCAGTTTGCGGGCCTGTTCGATCTGGTGTGAAATTTCTTCTTCCTTTTTCAAGAAGGTCTGGCGAAAGGCCTCAGGGTCGGCTTCGAAAGCGATGTTATGTTCCATGATCAAGACCCGCTCGCGCGCATCCCGAATACCGGTGATATCGACCGAAAAAGCGAACCGGTCAAGCAGTTGCGGGCGCAGGTCGCCTTCTTCAGGGTTCATCGTCCCAACCAGGATGAAGCGCGCCGGGTGCGAGAAGGAAATCCCCTCGCGCTCGACAATATTCATCCCCATTGCGGCAGAATCGAGCAGCAGGTCGACAACATGGTCATCCAAAAGGTTGACTTCGTCGATATAGAGCAGGCCGCGGTTGGCATTTGCCAGTACGCCCGGCTCAAAATGACGCTCGCCCTTTTGGATGGCCTGTTCGATATCCAGGGTGCCAACCACGCGGTCTTCGGTGGCCGAAACCGGCAGGTTGACAAAGGGGATCGGGCGCACGTTGAACGGCAAGTCCTTTGTGGTCAGGGCGCGTTCCTTGCATTCGGTACACCAGGTATTGGGGCTGTCAGGGTCGCAGCCAAAACGGCATTCCCTGACCGAGCGGACATTGGGCAGCAAGGCTGCCAGGGCGCGAGCCGCCGTCGATTTGGCTGTGCCGCGCTCGCCTCGAATCAGCACACCACCAATGCGGGTGTCAACGGCATTCAAAATCAGGGCGCGTTTCATGCGCTCTTGTCCAACAATTGCGGTAAAAGGATAGATGGTAGGCATAACGTTTCCTCGCGCAAAATTATACCCCTCACAGCCACAAATTGCGATTTTTAAGCCGTGAATTTCAGATTGTGTGCTGGGAGGCATTCCAGGCTGCTTTTGCGATGGGATTTTGAGTATTGTCAACTGGAACATTCAACTGTATAATCCAACCCAATCTCTATGTAATGGAGCAATTAAGCATGACTGATGAACAGGACGCCCTTCAAGGGCAAGGGGGCCGCGAGGAGCAGTTCCAGAACGAGAATCATGAAACCAACGAGAATCATGAAACAATGGAAAGCCTCATGCGGTCCGAAGACGCCGGGCTGGAGTTCCCCAGCCAGGGTGAAATCCGCCAGGGTGTAATCGCCAGTATTTCCCAGTCACAGATTTTGGTCAGCGTTGGCTCAAAATCAGAAGGCGTGATCATGGGTCGTGAACTGGAGCAAATCCCAGCTTCAGAGCGGGAAGCGCTTACGGTTGGGCAGGAAATCCCTGTCTATGTGATCAACCCTGAAGACCAGAACGGGAATGTTGTGCTATCTTACACCCGCGCCCGCGAAGCCATGGGCTGGGATGTGGTCGAAAAGATGCAGGAAAGCAACGAAGCCTTTGATGGCGCGATCGATGGCTACAACAAAGGCGGGTTGATTGTCCTGATTCACGGCCTGCGCGGTTTTATTCCTGCTTCGCAAATCAGCATGGCGCGCCGCAGCCTGGTGCAGGGTGACACCCCTGACCGCTGGGCTAAAATGATTGGCGAGACGATTAACGTGCGCATCATCGAAGTTGACCGCGCCCGCCGCCGCCTGATTCTTTCCGAAAGAGCCGCCAACCCTGAGAGCCGTCAGTCTTTGAAAGAACGCGTCATCGAGGGGCTGGAAGAAGGCCAGGTCTATACTGGGCGTGTCACCTCGGTGGCAGATTTCGGCGCATTCGTCAACGTCAATGGCGCTGACGGCCTTGTTCACCTCTCCGAACTCTCCTGGGAGCGGATCACGCATCCCAGCGAAATCCTTGAAGTTGGACAGGAAGTCAAGGTCAAGGTCATCAGCGTCGACAAAGAGAAAAAGCGTATCGGTCTCTCCATCCGCGCCTTACAGGGCGATCCCTGGAACGAAAAAATTGCCAAGTTTAAGGTAGGCCAGTTAATCGAAGGCACCATCACCCGCCTGACCAAATTCGGCGCTTTTGCCCGCTTGGAAGGCGATGTGGAGGGTCTGATCCACATCTCTGAGCTGAGTGAGAACCGCATCAACCATCCGAAGGAATCCGTCAAGGAAGGCGATGTGCTCACCTTGCGCGTTATCCGCATTGACGAAGACCAACGCCGCATCGGCTTGAGCTTGAGAAAAGTGGATTCGGGGGCTTACGCTGACATGGATATGAAGGCGCTGGCGGCAGAACTCGGCACCGAAGGCGAATACGAACCAGAGCAAGAACCAGAATTGGAACCAGCGCCAGAACCACAGGCAGAACCACAAGCAGAACCACAGCCAGAACCACAGCAGGAACCTGAGCAAGAACAGGAACCAAAAGAAGAATAAACCTTCAACGAGAGAGCGCGCCCGCCGGTGCGCTCTTTTTCTATTTGTGACCCCCATTTCGCCAGAGTTGTGATAAAAAGGGAAGATGAAACGTCTTATTGTGGATGCGCATGAAGACCTTGCCTGGAACATGCTTACTTTCGGGCGTGATTACACCCTGCCGGTTGAGGAAACCCGCCGCCGTGAAATGGGCAGCTATATCGTTGAAAACAACGGCGATATCACCGTCAGTTGGCAGGAATACCAACGTGGCAAGATTGCACTTGTTTTTGCCACCCTGTTTGCCGCCCCGGCCCGTGTCAAAGTGGCTGATTGGGATACTGAAGTCTACGCCAACGCCGAGGAGGCCCATAAAATCTATCTCCGACAGTTGGATGTCTATGACCGCTTATTCGACCAGCACCCCGACAAATTCTCCCCCGTTCACACCATCCGCCAGCTTGAAGCGCTGCTGGAGAAGTGGGATCAGCCTGACCGCCCCGCTCCCACCGGCCTTGTCACGCTGATGGAAGGCGCAGATGGTGTTCGCTCGATTAATGAACTTGAAGACTGGTGGGAACGCGGCGTGCGCCTGATCGGCCCGGCCTGGATGTCCACACGGTATTGTGGCGGGACGCGCGAACCTGGCCCGCTGACACAAGATGGCCGCGCCCTGCTCGAAGCCATGGCCTCGATCGGTTTTTGCCTTGACTTGAGCCATATGGCCTGGGAATCGGCGCTCGAAGCATTGGACCTCTACGCCGGACAGATGATTGCCAGCCATGCCAATGCCTTGAAACAGGTCGAGAACGGCACCAGCAATCGCTTCCTGACAGATGAAATCATTGCAGGCCTGATCCAGCGCGGGGGCGTGATTGGCATTGTTCCGTTTAACCGTTTCCTCATCCAGGGTTGGAAGAACAGTGATCCGCGCAGCGCCTGTTCACTGGAGATGGTTGCCGCGCAAATTGACTATATCTGCCAGAAAGCTGGGAACGCCCGCCATGTTGGTTTTGGCACCGATTTTGATGGTGGTTTTGGGCTTCAGCAGATTCCTCCTGAGTTGGATACCATTGCCGACCTGCAAAAGCTTGCCCCTCTGCTGGAAGCGCTCGGATATTCCCAGGATGACATTACCGCCATTTTTGGCGGTAATTGGATTGAAACCTTGCGCAGGACTCTGCCCGCATGAACGAAAAAATTCCATCCCTTGAATCCAATCATAAAATCGCCGGTGACCGCGTCCGTTTTGGACTGTTTACCAGCCTCATCGGCCTGGTTTTTTTTATCATCGGAGCTAAGCCAGAATGGTTTGGCCTCTCCCTCACCCCCGTAGTGGGTTTCATGCAAATTACCGTTTTGCTGGTTGGGCTGGCCTTTCTTTGCATAGGCGGCTACATTGGACTGGCAGCGCTCTGGGGTGGGCAAGAAAAATCGATTGCTGCCGACATTGGTTCGCGTCTTATCAGCACTGGCTATGTTGTTTCTGTTTTCTCTGGCCTGGCCGATGTCTTCGGGATCAGCCCCAAAGACAACCCCAAAATCCCCTTCTTTGGGCCCTGGCAGGCCGCCGGGATAGAAATTGGCATGTTAATTATTGTCGTTGGGTTGCTGCTGATCATTCCGTACCAAAACTTGAAAAAATAACACCTGTCCAAGGTTTTCCTGCCTGCCCCGCTGGGCGCTTGCCCTGACGGGTTTACAGATACGGGTGCGGGGCGAAGGGCGCCACAGAGATTTCCACAAGAACCCAAATTATAGGTACTCTCAGGGTCGAAGACAAACTATTTAACCGATATACATCCAGTAAAGAATGCCAACAACCAGACCCAGGCAGATGCCGCCGCCGACTTCCAAGGGGGTATGGCCCAACACCTCGCGCAGTTCCCTGTCTGAAATCGGGTGCCCGGCGAGCAATTCGTTGATCAGGATGTTGATTTTCTCGGCATGCCGCCCGGCCTCGCGGCGCACCCCGGCCGCATCGTAGATGACGATCATCGTCATGGCAATCGCCAGGGCAAAAATGGGTGTGTTAAAACCTATGTGCAGTCCGATCCCTACAGTTACGCCCACCATCAAGGAGGAGTGCGAGCTGGGCATGCCGCCCGCGCTGAGCAGGTAACCCCAATTCCAGGTACCCTTGCGCAAATATTCGAGCGGCGGCTTGAGAATTTGTGCCAGGAGCCAGGCTGCCATGGCCGTCATTAAGGAATGGTTTTCCAAAATCCCAGAGAATGGCATCTCAGGCCTCCGTCTCGAAATCCACCAGCCCATCCCCGCTTAACTGACGGACCTTGAGTTCGGCCTTCTCCAACAAGGCGGAGCAATGCCTGGCCAGCGCCTGTCCCCGCTCATACAGGCTGATCGACTCATCCAGAGGGCGGCTTTCGCCTTCCAGCGCTGCCACAATCGTCTCCAGTTCGGTAAAGGCTGCTTCGTAAGTCAATTCTTCCACTTTTTTCAATGATGGGGACATTCTGCCTCCTCTGAAAATGATTCCTGGACCCTGACGTTTAATACGCCCTCGGCCAGCCGCACGCGCAAATCTGACCCAGCCGGGGCCTGTTTCACCGTTTCGATGATTTTGCCGTCTTCCAGGCGCGTCACCACGGCATACCCGCGGCGCAAGACGGCCAGCGGGCTGAGCGATTCCAATCTGCGGCTGACCCCCGCCAGGTGAGCGGAGGCCAATGCGAGACGCTGGTTCAGCGCCCGGGCGGCGCGGTGGGAGAGATCATCGAGCCGTTGGGATTCGATTTGCAGGCGGCGCGAGGGTGAATAAAAACGCAAACCGGCGTTGAGCGCTTCCAACCCCGCGCGCCGCTCGTCAATTTGACGGGTAAGCGCATCAGACAATTGTGCGCTGTCGGCACGCAGCGCGCCTGCCAGGTCAAGGATCGTGATTGGTGTCGCCAACTCGGCGGCAGCCGTTGGCGTGGGGGCGCGCAAATCGGAGGCGAAATCGACCAGGGTAAAGTCGGTTTCGTGCCCGACGCCGGTAATGACCGGGGTCTTTGATTCGGCGACAGCGCGGACAACGCGCTCGTCATTGAAGGCCCACAAATCCTCGATGGAACCGCCGCCGCGCGCCAGCAGGATCACATCGGGTTTGACGAGGGAATTTAGTTTTTGCAAGGCCAGCACCAGGGCAGGCGGGGCTTCGGTTCCCTGGACAGGAGAAGCCGCCAGCACCACCTCCGCCAGGGGCAAACGCCGCCGCAAAACGTTGAGCATATCCCGCAAGGCCGCCCCCGTGGAGGAGGTCACGATCCCAATTGTGCGCGGGAGGTTGGGCAGCGGGCGCTTGCGCTCCGGCGCAAATAACCCTTCGGCTTCGAGCAGCGCCTTCAGGCGCATGAACTCGGCGTACAGCGCGCCCTCTCCCGCCGGGCGCAGGAGGTCGACGATCAGTTGGTACTGGCCGCTGGGCTCGTAGACGCCGATTTTGCCGTGCGCTTCGATCGACAGGCCATCCTGGAGCGGCATACCGCGCACGCGGATGGCATCGCCCTTCCACATCACACAGCGCAGGGAGGCCCCCACATCTTTGAGCGTAAAATAGAGATGGCCCGAAGCCGGGCGCGAAAAATTGGAGATTTCGCCCTGCACCCAGATATCTTGCAAAGCCGCATCGCCTTCGAGCAGGCGGCGCACGCGGCGGGTGAATTCGGTGACGGTGAGACGGGGCGTCTCAAACAAGGATATCTGGCTCATGGTATGATTTCATACTGCGGAATACCGTAGCATACCTTCAATGAATATTTGTGTCAACATATCTGGTTGGATGTAAAATACAACTAGGAAAGGAAATGGAATGAAGACAACCTCGAAATGGAAAATCTCTTTGACCAGCCTGGCCGTCATTTTGGCGGTCTTCTTGAGCGCCTGTGGGCCAAGTGTGACGCCTGCCCCCACCGCGGACGTGAATGCCATCTACACCGAGGCGGCTGCCACCATCGTAGGCGGGATCACCCAGACCGCCGAGGCCATGCCTACTTCCACGCCGGAGCCGCCTACTGCGACGCCCGAACCGAGCGCGACTTCCACCGAAGTGTCCCTGGCAGACATAACGCCGACCCAAGCGCCTGCCAATGCAGGGGCATCTACCGCCACACCTGTACCGGTTGACCCGGCCACAGCTTTCGGGTGCTACAACGCAGCTTTCATGGCTCATGTGACCCTCCCATATGCCCCGCCGTTTAGTCCAGGCGACCGGTTTACCAAGACCTGGCGTGTCAAAAACACCGGCTCTTGCGATTGGCCGAGGGGTTTCAAAATCATGTTCATCAGCGGCGACCGGTTTGGCGCAGACACGATCGAAATTGGACAAAAAGTTACTGCAGGGTCAGTAACCGAGATTTCTCTCAGCATGAAAGCTCCTTACCTGAGCGGAGTGGTGAGCAGCAACTGGCAATTGGCTACGGATATCGGCAAACCGTTTGGTTCCGTCTTGTCGGCTTCGATTACTCTGCCTGAAGCTCCCGCAGTGGCTCCCGGCGGTTGTTTGAATTCGGTTTTGATCTCTGATGTGACCATCCCTAACGGAACTGAGTTGAAAACGGGCGAATCTTTTACCAAAACCTGGCTGGTCAAGAATACCGGCACCTGCACCTGGAACAAGGATTTTAAAATTACCTTTGTCGGTGGCGATCTCCTCGGGTCAGATACCCGGAAAATCCGCCAGATTGTTGGGCCTGGCTCGAGTGCAGAAATCTCTCTCCCCATGGTCGCGCCCGGTAATTCGGGAACAGTCTCCACTGCCTGGCAAATGGCTTCTGACGAGGGTGTGTTGTTCGGCCAGGTCTTTGGATTCTCGATTGTGGTCAAATGAAGCTGGACATCTTTTACTAAACTGGATATGCTGATGAAACGTCTCTGGGCCTCCTGGCGGATGAAATACATCACCAATGCCGCAAAAGAAGAAAGTTGTATCTTTTGCAGCGCGCTGGAAAAAAACGATGATCCTGGAAACCTGGTTGTCATGCGCGGTGAGCGCGCCTTCGTCATTCTGAACAAATTCCCATATACCAGCGGGCATGTGATGGTTGCCCCGCTGGCTCACGAGGCCACGCTTGAAGAACTTGACCCAGCCATCCGCGCTGAAATGATGGAACTGGCAACGCGCTGTATGAGCGTTTTGCGCATAGTTTATAATCCGCAGGCCTTCAATCTCGGCGCAAACATCGGTGAGGCGGCCGGGGCTGGTGTGCCAGGGCACGTCCATCTCCACATCGTCCCGCGCTGGAATGGCGACACAAACTTCATGTCGGCGGTTGGCGCGGTGCGCGTGCTGCCCGAAGATCTCGCTGAGACCTATTGGCGCGTCAAGGCAGCCTTTGCGGTACCTCAGAAATGATTTGGATGTATTTCGTCAGGAGATAAAGAAAATTACCGAGAAGCATGGCTGTTATGAGACGCTTGAGCCTCATCTGGCTTTTTCTTGAATTGTTGGCAGTTTCTTGCACCCCGGCAGTATCTACGCGCGAAACTGTCACCCCGACGCTGACCCCGCCCAACTCCGTGGCGCCGGGTGTGACGGTCACTGCCTCACTGACTCCCTCGCCTGTACCGTCAGCGACTCTTACCCCCACACCGCAGCCGCGCCTGACAGTGCTGCCCTCCGGCCCGGACCTGGAAAACTTCGCGCCCGGCGCCAGCCCGCTGACGGGGCGGGTTGTCTCAGATCCAAGCCTGCTAAAAATCCCGGCCATGCTGGTTTCGATCAGCAACAGCCCGGTCACGGCTCGCCCACAGGCCGGCCCGGCCTTTGCCGACTGGATTTTCGAACTCTTTATTGGCACCGGCGCGACCCGCTTTTTGGGTGTCTTTCAAGGTGAATACCCGCGCCCGGTGCCCAACCTGGGCGGGGATTGCCCTGTCAGGGCAGAAATGACATTCCCGGAGGGGAGTTGGCTCGGGAACCGGGTCTGGCTCGACGAAAACGGGAACAACCGTCAGGATGACTGGGAACAAGGCGTTGGCGGGGTCTGTGTCGAACTGCGGGATCAGGCTACGGGGAGTCTGCTGGCGCAAACGACAACCGATAGCAACGGCTATTTTGCGCTTGCAGTCTCCGAAGAGCCCCTATCCGTTTTCATCCAACTCCAAAAACCTGAAAAATACACTTTTGTCGCTCCCAACCAGGGTGATGACGACCGTGACAGCGACTTCGACCGGGCAACGGGCCTGGCGGTGCCTGAACGGGTCGATGCAAGCTGGGACGCCGGTCTCGCTTTAGTCGAACCCCCCGCGGCTGGCGAGGGGCGCGTCCAGCCGATCCGTTCCGGGCGGCTGACGTATGCGACCATCAACAAGATGTTCCCGTTTAGCTGCCTGGCCTTTGCCGGGGCAGGTGAGGGCATCCTGGAACGACTCGATGCCTGCTGGATCGTCTATGGTACGGATTCAGATGATGTCAATGACGGTCTGTTGGTCTCGAGCGAAATGCGCAGCCTGGCTGCAGGCAACCTGACCTTTCGCCCGATTAATTATTCCGGTCATCTTTTCGATCCGGCTCCACCACCTGGCGGGCTGGCCGCCGAAAAATTAGGGGTCTTTTACCATACCTTTAACCAGGCCGAATGGCGTTATGACCCGGTTTCGCAAACGTACCTGCGTTGGATAGATTTCCAGGACGGGAGCGGGCGCCTGACACCCGCGCTGGATGCGCTCACTGAACGTCAACTGGCCTTTGAAAATGTGATCGTGATTTACGCCACTCACGATGTTTTCCGTCACCTGCAATACGACATCAATCTGAGACCGGGGCAGGAAGGTTATGCTTTCCTTTTCCGTGATGGGCAGTTGTACAAAATTCGCTGGAGCACAGGCAACCGTGAATGGGAGAAAAAGACTGGGCTGATCCGGCCGATCCATTTTATCGGGACAGACAAGCAGCCTTTCCCGCTCAAGCCCGGGCGGACGTTCATCCATATCCTGACCGAGTTTTCAGCCGTGGAAGACCTGAAAGATGGCAACTGGCGGGCCTTTTTTGTTGTGCCCAACGACCCGGCCCCAACGCCGGAGAAGTAGAGGCTTCGGTGCATCCTTATGTCACTGGTTTGAAAACCGTGTTCGAACAAAACGCCGACCCAGCCCAGGCTGGACCGATGGCGGCCTACATGCGCAACCAGTTCCCTTACCTTGGGATAAAAATCCCGCACAGCGCGGCGCTGCAAAAGCAGTATTATGCGGAACATGGCCTGCCACTGCTGGCTGAGCTTGACCCCATCCTGCGTGATTTGTGGGCGCTGCCCGCGCGCGAGTTCCAGTACCTTGCCGTCAGCCTGCTGGGGAAATTCGAGAGACAACTGCCGCCGGAATTCGTTGAAACGCTGGAAGATTTGATTGAGACCAAGTCCTGGTGGGATACGGTCGATTCCATTGCTGCTGGGACGGTTGGCATACACTTCCAGCGCTACCCGGATGTCCGCGCTAAAACCCTGCCTCGCTGGCGGACATCTGAAAACTTCTGGCTGCGGCGCACCTGCCTCCTGTTCCAACTGGATTACAAACAGGGAACCGATTTCCCGCTGTTGTGCGCGATCATCCGTGAGAATCTGGGTTCGAAGGAATTTTTTATCAACAAGGCCATTGGGTGGGCGCTGCGCCAGTATTCCCGCAGCGATGCGCAGGCTGTGCGCGATTTTGTGGCGCAGACCCCGCTGCACCCGCTCAGCGCGAGGGAGGCGCTTAAATGGCTGGAAAGGCGAGAACAATAGATAATTGTGACAAATATCAATAGCCATCTGCAAATGCGCGCCGTATAGTATAGGAGAAAAGTTATTTGAAGTGACGCACTGATCTGAAGGCTTGAACCTTTGGAAGATTTAACGTAAGTTGAGCAATTTTCATCCTTATTGACACTGGAGGAAAGCATGCAACCTAAGATAAAAGTTGGCCTTCTTGTAGGAGCCATTGGCCTGGTATTGAACATCTGCGTAGCCAGCACAGTCGGGCTATGCGGACCGGCTGTTTCCCTGGTCGGCGGGGCGCTGGCGGGATTCTTTGCGGCCAGACAGGAAAAATCTGCCAATAAAGGCGAAGGCGCCAGGGTGGGGGCCATCTCTGGCGTTATCGCCGGAGCGCTGATCCTGATCGGCCAGGTGATCGCCGCAATTGGCGCGCTGGCCTTTTTCCAGTTTTCAGGTTTACAATTCCCCTTTGGGCAGGTGCCTTCCACTTCTGCAGACGCTTCACAGCAGGTTCTTTATTATGTCAGCGGGCTGGGCACCGGTGTCTGTTTTGGCCTGGTGGGAACCGTGCTGGCAGCCCTGGCTGGAGCTGGAGCAGGTTATTTGGGGACCTCAGACCAGCCGGAGGCCATTTCGAATTCGTAAGCGGCGCTTTCAGTGAAGAACAAATCTCGATTTCTGCAATTCGTCCCTATCATCCCGCGAAAAACACGCGGGACAAACCAAAAGGAGATCTGTCATGGGAGATAAAAAGAGCAAGAAGGATAAGAACAAAAGTGATAAACAAAAAGCCAGCAAACAGGAGAAAGTAAAAGAACAACAGAAGAGCAAACAACCCAAAAAATCAGTTTAGCTGGAGCAAAGGAAAAAATGAACGAGGCCGTTCTTTTGGATGGTCTCGTTCATTTTGCCCCTTCGCCTTACAACTTGCCATCACCTGCCTGGCCCTGCTCCCTGTGATAAAAAACTGCGTATAATTGCTCTTCGGTTGAGCAGATGCATTCATGCAGCAACCTTATCATTTTCCAGGTGCCCAAATGACATATTCGATTACTGCCTCTAACGACAAAAAATATATCCTGGTCAAGGCGGTTGGGACGATCAGCCGCCAGCTTGCCATGCAATATAATCTTGAAGCGCACGCGCTTGGCAAGGAATTGGGAATCGACCGCTTTTTGCTTGATTTCACCGAATGCAGGAACACCGATACGGTCTTGCGCAATTACAAGTATGTCTATGATGATATGAAAAGCCCGGGCATTAACCAGGCGGCGCGCACGGCCATGCTCGTCAGTTCAAATGACCATTCCCACGATTTTATCGAAGCCCTGTTCAGGGATGCCGGGGTTGATGTAATTCTCTTCCATGACCTGGAACTGGCTTTACGATACCTTCAACAAAAATAGGCTCGCAAATCCGGGTTTCCCACAAAAGCGAAGCCGTCCGCCTGGGCGGCTTTCGGTTTCTGGATTGGAGTAAATCCATGAGCACTGAAGAGATCTACAATTACCGAAAAGTGAGCGACCTGCTTATCACCGGTGGACAGCCAACCGCGGAGCAGCTCAAGTCGGCGGCGGATGAGGGCTTTCGAGTGGTGATTAACCTGGCAACTCAAAAGTCAGATCATGCGCTGGAGGATGAAGCTGGCCTGGTGCAGTCGTTTGGGATGGAATATCACCACATTCCGGTCGAATGGGAACAGCCAACAGAGAGAGATTTCGCGGCTTTTGAGCAAGTCATGAAACAACTCCCCACAGGCAAAACGCTGATCCATTGTGCGGCCAATTTTCGCGCCACAGCTTTTTATGCGCTTTATGCATTCAAGAACCTGGGCTGGTCGAAGGCCCAGGCCGAAACCTTCCGGGCCTCGATCTGGCAGGGCAGCGATTATCCAATCTGGGAGAAATTCATTGGCCAGGTCAAAGCCAATCTAGATGCTCAAGGCCCGGTCCAACTACGGGACGTGCTCGAAACAGACCTGCCTATTTTCTTTGAACAACAACTTGATCCAGACGCAGCCCGGATGGCTGCTTTTCCCTCCCGCAGCCGGGACACGTTCATGGTTCACTGGGCTAAAATCCTGGCCGACGAGAACGTTCAGACCCAGACCATTCTTTTCAACGGGCAGGTAGCCGGGAATATCGTCAGCTTCGAACAGGATGGGAAACGGGAAGTCGGCTACTGGTTGGGGAAGGAATTCTGGGACCAGGGTGTCGCCACCCGCGCGCTGGCTGATTTCCTGGGTCAGGTCAAGGTGCGTCCCCTCTACGCCTACGTTGCGAAACACAATCTGGCCTCGCGGCGGGTGCTGGAAAAATGTGGGTTTGCATTTGACAGCGAAGATATCGAAGGATTGATTCTGAAGCTGGTATGACCAGATTACAATCCGTTACCATTCTCCCTTATAATACGCCCCATGTTTGAATACGAAATCATTGCCACAGAAGGCCGCGCCCGCGCGGGCCTTTTCAAGACGCCGCACGGTGCTTTGCGAACGCCAGTTTTTGCGCCGGTTGGCACCCAGGCTACCGTCAAGACGCTCACCCCCGCGCACCTCAAGGAACTGGGCGCATCGCTGGTGCTTTCCAACACCTATCACCTCTACCTTCGCCCTGGCGACGCGTTGGTGGCCGAAATGGGCGGCCTGCACCAATTTATGCAGTGGCCTAGCCCGATGCTGACCGATTCGGGCGGCTTCCAGGTTTTTTCGCTGGCGCAGATGCGCAAAATCGACGATGACGGCGTGACTTTCAAAAGCCACATCGATGGTTCGACCCATCACTTCACCCCCGAAAAGTCGATTGCTATCCAGGAGAACCTTGGCGCCGATATCATCATGGCCTTCGACGAGTGCTCCGACCCCAACGACCACACCTACAGCAAAATCGCTATGGAACGGACTCACCGTTGGGCCGAACGCTCGTTGAAAGCGCACATCCGGCCCGACCAAGCCCTGTTTGGGATCGTCCAGGGTGGCGTGGACCCGGATCTGCGGGCCGTTTCAGCGGAATTTATTGCCTCCCTGCCTTTTCCAGGGATCGCCATCGGCGGCTTGTCGGTCGGCGAAACGAAAGACGAGATGCACCGCACGCTGGATGTGGTCACGCCGCTGTTACCTGAGAACAAACCGCGCTACCTGATGGGCGTCGGCACGCCCGAGGACCTGATCAATGGCGTCGCGCGCGGCATCGACATTTTCGATTGCGTCCTGCCCACACGGCTGGCCCGTCACCACGCCGCCTTTTCATCGACCGGGCGGCTCAACCTGATGAACGCAGCCTTTGCCCGCGACCCGCGCCCAATCGACGAGAGCTGCGACTGTTACACCTGCCGCACCTTCACGCGGGCTTATATCCGACATTTGATCGTGGCCAAAGAATTGCTGGCCGGGACGCTGATTTCAATTCATAACCTGCGGGCATTGATACGGTTGATCGAAGAAATCCGCGCCGCAATTGCAAACGGAACGTTTACAGAAAAAGCGCCGCAAATGCTTGAACAATGGGGTCACAACGCGAAACGGGGGCAAACCGTTTAGGTTGTGTTGTGTTTTGCGCAAACCTGCGCCTGCGTATGCCAAGCCCAACAGGTCACAGAAAACTCTACAGGATAGGATTAACCACGAACCATGAACCTTTTCCATGCCTTCCTTCTAGGCATCATCCAGGGACTAACGGAATTTATCCCCATTTCATCCACTGCGCACGTACTGATTGCCCAATGCTTTCTCGGCATTCCTGCTGATGAGGCGGCCTTCTCGTTTAGCGTGCTTGTCCAACTTGGTACGCTCCTGGCGCTGATCGTCTACTTCTGGAAAGACCTGTTCGCCATTTTCATGGAGACACTCAAAAACCTGGGGGGCTTGCGTGATTTCAAATCCCTGCCAGAAAATGCCAAGATGGGCTGGTACATTGTTATTGCCACCATCCCGGCCTTGCTGGTAGGCTACCTGCTCAAAGACGCAGTTGAAGCCCTGTTCAAAACCCCCATGCTCCAGGCCTCCATCCGGCTTTTCGCGGCGGCCACCCTGTTAGCCCTGGCAGAAACCTTCGGCAAGCGCAGCCGCAAGCTGACATCCATGACCTGGCTGGATGCGCTTTTTGTTGGCCTGATGCAGGTTATCGCTGTCTTCCCCGGCGCCTCGCGCAGCGGCACGACCATCAGCGGCGGCATGTTGCGCGGTTTTGACCGGCCTTCAGCGGCGCGTTTTGCCTTCCTGATGTCAGTGCCGGTCATGCTGGCGGCGGGCGCATACGAAGCGCTCGACTTGCGCAAGATCGCCAACCTGGGCAGTTTCCTGCCCCTGCTGGCGGTCGGGTTTGCCACCGCGGCATTCTTCGGCTGGTTTGCCATCAAGTGGTTGTTAAATTACCTGAACAAGAATTCTCTGTACGTTTTTGCGGCGTATTGCGCGGTGGTCGGCGCGATTTGCATCGCATTACAATTCTTGGGATAAAATTTGTAAGGGCGATGCATTGCATCGCCCTTACCGAATTATGGATAAATTCCTTTTAGCCCTCCTTCTCCTGCTCACCGCCTGTACCCCGGCCACCGCAGCCCCCCCCCTGCAGGTGGTCAAAATCCATGCCACAGCGGCGGCGCAGCCCTGGCTGATGGAGGCCTCCAACTGCGCAGCGGGGAGTTCGGTGATCCTATCCAACGTCCTCGACCCGGTCGAGGCAGATATCTTGCTGCTCGTAGGCGAACCGGATCACCTGACCACGCCTGCCTTCCAGGTCGACCGCGAAGACTTGTTGGTTGTGACAAATGACGAAAGCCTGGCGCAAAACTTGTCTGCAGATGAGGTCCGCGCGTTGTTTGCCGGTCAGGGGCAGGCAGAGGTTGAGATTTGGGTCTTTGCTCTCGGAGAAGACCTCCAGCAAGTCTTTGCGCGTGAGATCATGCGTGGGACGCCGGTCAGTTCCCTGGCGCGGCTGGCTACCAGCCCACGGCAGATGTCTGATGTTTTAAAATCCGAGAAAAAAGCCATTGGCATTCTCGGGCGTCGCTGGAAAACGGACGCCCAGCGCGAAGTCTTCAGCCTGTCGAACCAGCCGGTGCTGGCCATCCCCGCCGCCGAGCCGCAAGGCGCGGTCAAAGAACTCCTGGCCTGCCTGCAAAAATAGGCAGGCCAGGAGTTTGCAAAAGACCTACCTCCTGCCCTTGTTGTTCGGATTGGCGCACGGCGTTTCAGATGCCTCGGCGGGATTGCTGGTGGGGACCGCCTGGCAGTTGAGTTTTCCTGGCGGAAAAATTCTTATCCTTGTTTACAGGTAAATTTAGCAATTCCCGTCAATTTTTGTTTGAGGGCAAGCGAAACCCGCTCCCGTAATTCGGCAATGGAAGCAGATAGGTCAGCCGGCGGATTTGCCACAGGTGAAATCATTCCCTTTATTGTACATAAGATTGTTCAAAACAGCACAAACTTTTTACTTTTTTAATTTAACAAACTCTGACCTTATCAGCCTAATCCCTCAGCCACGCACATAATCGCATGCGGATTGGTCAGGGTCACTCGTTCTCGCCCGGTGGCGATCAGCCCGTTTCTTTCCCAGGCGCTCAGGGTGCGGCTGACCGTGAAAAGAGTTGTCCCAGCCATTTCGGCCAAATCCTGCCGCGAAAAGGGTAGTTCGATCAAGACTCCCTGTTCCACGCGTTTCCCAGATTGCCCCGCCAGCCGCATGAGCACGCGGGCAATCCGCTGTTCAACCTTTTCGGTCGCCATCTCGCGGTAGCGTTCCTGCATTTCCTGGATGTATCCGGTCATCAACTTCATCAGACCAAAAGAAAGGTGCGGGCGCTGTTCGAGCAGGAGATGGAATTTGTCGCTGCGGATGGCAATGGCCGAGCTAGCCTCCAGCGCCTGGGCGCAGGCTGGATACGTGGCATTCACCTCCACCGCGCCCACTGCGCCAAATAACTGATTGGGATTTAACGTCCGCAGGTTGACCTGTTGGCCGTCCACCGCAATCTGGCACAATTTTGCGCGCCCGCTGAGCAGGACGTAGAGATATTCGGCAGGATCGCCTTGCATGAAAAAGAAACCGCCCTCTTCGACAGTGCGCTGGAGGCCGAGATTGGCAATGGCCTCAATGTCGGCCTCGCTGGCCTTGCGGAATACGGCCACATGACGAAGGGCGGATTCAAAAAGGGCATGTGCGCTCATGCCCTCAACTATACTGTAAAAAGTGTGTTTTCAGTACGCTGCACCTTCGGGTGCTTATCCATTCTCAGTACTTCACGAAAGTTGAAATCTCACTGATTTTTACTTCATCTTTGCAAAGCTGGATTTCAGCGCCGGATATAACTCCTGGTAGAGGGGATACGTCTGTCGATAAGCCTCCACCTGTGCCGGGTCGGGGTGGGTGCTGCCCGTCAGCTTGACTGCTGCGCGACAGGCCGTGACCACATCTGGCCAATTGCCCGCGCCGACAGCTGCCAGCAGCGCCGCTCCAAAGGCCGCGCCTTCAGTGGTGTTAACCGTCACCAACTCTGCTTCCAAAACCGAGGCCAAAATTTGCCGCCAGAGCGCGCCTTTGGTCCCGCCCCCTGAAGCTCTCACCTGCCGAATCTCTCCCAAGCCAGCGTTTTTGATCAGCGTAAAGCTATCTTTCAAACCAAAAGCGACGCCCTCGAGCAAGGCGCGCGTCATGTGGCCGCGTGTGTGTCGCAAGGTCAGGCCAATCCAGGCCCCGCGCGCCAGTGGATCTGGGTGGGGGGTGCGTTCGCCGCTCAGATACGGGAGGAACTGCAAACCTTCGTTGCCTGATGGAATGGCTTCAGCTTCCTTCAGCAGCTCATCAAAACTCATCTGTGGCGCGAGGGTATCGCGATACCATTGCAAGCTGCCTGCCGCCGAGAGCATCACGCCCATAAAGTGCCACATCCCGGGTACGGCATGGCAAAAAGCGTGCAGACGCCCTTCCGGCTCGATTAACGCGGAGGGTGTTGCGGCAAAAACGACACCGCTTGTCCCAACCGTCAGCGCCACAATCCCGGCTTCGACAATGCCCACGCCAACGGCCTGGGCTGCCTGGTCGCCGCCGCCCGCCGCGACTGGCGTTCCGGCCTTTAGCCCGGTCAAAGCCGCTGCTTCAGCCGTCACCCGGCCGGTAAATTCAGGCCCTTCGAAGGTGGGCGGCATCCAGGCCGGGTCAATTCCCAGCGCTGCCAAAACTTCTGGCGACCAATTGCGCGCTTTCACGTCGAAAAGCACCGTCCCGGCGCCATCGGCCTTGTCCATCGCGTACTCCCCCGTCAGCTTCAGGCGGATATAGTCCTTCGGCAGTAAAACATGCTTCGCGCGGGAGTAAACCTCCGGCTCGTTTTGCTGAACCCACAAAATTTTCGGCGCGGTAAAACCTGTCAGGGCCACATTCCCGGTAATCTGGATGAATTTCTCTTTCCCAATCCGCGCGTGGATTTCGTCACATTGCGCCTGGGTGCGCTGGTCGTTCCACAGGATGGCGGGACGCAAAACATTACCTGCCTGATCGAGCAGGACCAGGCCGTGCATTTGTCCTGTCAAACCAACCGCGGCGACTGCTTCGCCCCCGACCCCGGCCTTTTCCAAGACCGAGCGGATACTGGCAGAAACCGCCTCCCACCACTCGTGCGGATTTTGCTCCGACCAAAGCGGGCGCGGGGTCTGGAGCGTGTGCAGTGACGAAGCGACAGCGACTACTTCGCCAGTCTCATCAATTAACAAGGCTTTGCTGCTGGTGGTGGAGGTATCGATACCGAGGAAATACATGGCAGTCTCCTGAGAAGTGGAGAGGGAAACAGGGGGGTCTGGTTTCCCTCTCCACTTGTTTTCTTGTTAGCGTGTCCCCGTCAAAATATCAACCGTGAGCTGATCCAGACGCTCATATTTCAGCCCACGTTTGGCAATCGCGGGGCGGTCAAAGAACCGGGCTTTGAGCGCAAAAGCCTTTTCAGAGCTGTATTTGCCGAAGAAGGGCGTCAGCGAGCCATCATCCGCGTTGATCTCAGCCAGCAAAGCCTGGATTTCAGGATCAGCATTGAATTGGGCGGCTTTCTCCTTCAGGATCAGATAGGTGCGCATACAACCGCGCGCAAAGTCTTTCACACCTTCAAAGTCTTCAGTGCGATAAGCGTGGGCGTCGAAATGGCGTGAGCCGTCGTATTTGACATCTTCCAGGAATTTCACCAGGTAGAAAGCCGCCTTCAGGTCGCGCGAACCAAAACGTAAATCCTGGTCGTAGCGGCCGGGGTACTGGTCGTTGAGGTCGATGTGGAAGAGTTTCCCAGCTTCCCAGGCCTGGGCCACGCCGTGCATGAAGTTGATGCCCGCCATGTGCTCATGGGCTACTTCGGGGTTGACGCCGACCATTTCGGGGTGGTCGAGGGTGGCGATGAAAGCCAGCATGTGCCCGGTGGTGGGGTTATAGATGTCACCGCGCGGCTCGTTGGGCTTGGCTTCCAGGGCGAATTTCAGGTCATATTTCTGGTCGAGGGCGTATTCGCAGAGGAAATTCAAGGTTTCGCGGCTGCGCTTGATCGACTCGACTGCGCTTTTGCTCGAATCTGTTTCGGTGCCTTCGCGCCCGCCCCAAAAAACGTAGGTTTTCGCGCCAAATTCCACGCCCAGGTCGATGGATTTCATCGTTTTCTGGAGCGCATAAGCGCGGACTTTCGGGTCGTTGCTGGTGAAAGCGCCATCCTTGAAAATCGGATCGTGGAAGAGATTGGTGGTTGCCATCGGAACAACCAGACCGGTATCGGTGAGAGCCTTGCGGAAATCCTTCTTGATGGCTTCGGCCTCAGCGGAGGTGGCGTCGATGGGGATCAGGTCGTTGTCGTGAAAGTTAACGCCATAAGCGCCGACATCGCCGAGCAGATAGACCAGTTCGGCAGGGGACTTGTGCTCGCGCGTGGCCGAACCGAATGGGTCTGCACCGCGGTTGCCAACCGTCCATAGACCAAAGGTGAATTTGTGTTCAGGTTTTGGGGAAAAGTCAGACATGAAAAGCTCCTTGGGGTTGGAAAGATGTGGGAAATTCTGCTTGACACTTCAGATTTTATTCTTTATAATCTTAGTTGGTTGCTCCAACAAACTAACTCTACTTTAACCAAATCAACATCGTCTGTCAAGGGTTATTCATGCGCAAACCAAAATTATATCAAACAGGTGACCAGGCGCTGGTGCGGCAGATTAATCTCTCGCTCATCATGAATGTTTTGCGGACGGAGTCTCCAATCTCAAGGGCCAGCCTTTCGCAAAAAACAGAGCTCAACAAAACCACCGTCTCTGATCTGATTAACGAATTGAATGAACGCGGCTTTGTGCGCGAATTGGGCATGCAGTCTTCTGGCACGGGACGTCCGGCTACCCTCCTGACGCTCAACCCAGATGCGGGCTATATCATCAGTTGCGAAATTGCTGTCGATTATTTGGAAATCCTGGTCACCGATTTTGGACCTGAAGTCATCTGGCAGATAAAAGAGCCGATTCCATCCGATACAAGCCAACCTGCAGTGATTGAACGCATGTTGGCTTTATTACACCAGGCAGTCGAAAAGGGCCTGTCGGTGACGGCCAACCTGCTCGGGGTCGCTGTCGGCGTGCCGGGGATGGTTGACCGCGCCACCGGAACCGTTCTATTTGCCCCCAACCTGAAATGGCGGAATGTACCCCTCCTGGCCATCTTGGAGCAAGAGAATTTCGGGGTACCGATCTTTGTCGACAATGAAGCGAATATGGCTGCCCTGGGTGAACATTATTTTGGGGCAGCGCGAGGCTACAACGAAATCCTGTATTTGAGCGGAAACGTTGGCCTGGGCGGTGGTTTTTTGCGAAATGGCCAATTATGCCGGGGGGCCAATGGAGTTGCGGCAGAATATGGACACATGACCATCGATCCACAGGGTGAACTCTGCAATTGTGGAAATTACGGCTGCTGGGAAACGCTGGTCAGCCAAAACGGTCTGTACAAAAAAATTATCCAGGCCATCCAGGCTGGCGAAGTCAGCCTCCTGACAGAAAAAGTTCAGGCGCGACCGGAAAACCTTTCGGTGGAAATGATTGTCGAGGCGGCCCAGGCTGGCGACTCATTGGCGCTTCGCTCCCTCGAAGACATTGGGCACTTTCTGGGGATTGGGATTGCCTCCCTGCTTAACGCGCTTAATCCCGAGATCGTGGTCTTGGGCGGTCTGCTGAGCGTAGCCTCCGAATTTCTTTTCCCGGTTGTCAATGTCGAAATCCAAAAAAGGGCCTTGCTGTGGAACCGTGAATCTGTCAAAGTAGTTCGTGCGGCGCACGGGTCTGATGCCTGCGTCAAAGGCGGGATCGCCACCGTCTACCAGTCAGTTCTCTCACAAGCTCCAGAAGTTCCTTTGCTAGACAGGTAAGCGTTGATTTCTTTCCTGACAAATTGCGATGGCTGAGGAAAAATGACCAAGATTGCTCGTTTTGTCTTTACGCTTGCCCTGCTTGTCGTGTTCACAACCAGCCTGGTTGCTTGCGGCGGAGGCAGCACAGCTCAGCCTGCCGGCAAAGTCAAAGTTGGCCTGTCCTTCTCTGACTTCGCTACTGAGCGCTGGAAGAACGAAGAAGTTCTGATGCGCAAGCTTCTGGAAGACAAGGGCTATGAAGTCATCAGCCAGGAAGCCAACCATGATGTCAAGCTCCAGAACGACCAGATCGACAACATGGTCAGCCAGGGCGTGAAAGTTCTGCTTGTTGTTGCCGAAGATGGCGACGCCGCGGTGACTGCGGTTGATAAAGCCGCAGATGCGGGCGTGAAAGTCATCGCCTATGACCGCCTGATCAAGACCTCGAAGATCGCCGCTTACCTGTCGTTCGACAACGTTGAAGTGGGCCGCCAACAGGCCCTAGGCGTGATGAAAGCCGTCGACGCCGATAATTGGGATGTGGCTGGCAAAGGCAAGATGCGCGTCATCCAGCTCGCCGGTTCCCCGACCGACAACAACGCCACCCTGTTCACCAAGGGCCAGACTGAAATCCTGCAGCCCTACGTTGACAAGGGCACCATCGAGATCATCGCCCAGCAAGGTGTCGAGAACTGGGATTCCACCAACGCTCTCAAGTTGATGGAAAACCTGCTGACCGCCGCCAACAACGATGTTGACGCGGTCGTCGCCTCGAATGACGGCACCGCTCTCGGCGCCCTGCAGGCGATGAAGGCTCAGGGATTGGCTGGTAAGGTGCCGATTTCGGGCCAGGATGCCACCGCTGATGGCAGCAACTCCATCGTCAAGGGTGAGCTGACCGTTTCGATCCTGAAAGACATCCGCAATCTGTCCCCCCTCGCCATCACGGTAGTCGACAGCCTTGTCAAAAACGGCTCGATTGCTGCCATCAAGAAACTTTCCCTCGCCGAATTGACTGGCGATCCTTCCAAGACTGGCGATGTCCCCTGCATCTTCCTTGCCGTCCAGCAGGTCAATCAAGACAATCTCTACGACCTGGTCGTGAAGAGCGGCTTCCAATCTTACGATGATGTTTACCGCGATATCCCCGAAGCCGAACGTCCTCCCAGGCCCTAAGCTGTAGCTTGATGAAAAAAACTGGCTCCAGTGATAGAGTAGGAGCCGGGTTCCCCCCAAGTCTCGAGTACCACCCTGCCTCCATGAGGCAGTAGCACTTCAGCCCAGGCTTTGTTTATCTTTTCAAGCAAGGCAAATTCATAGAGAGGAGGTGACCCCCGAAAATTGTTTTGGTCGGATCGTTTATTTCTCACCCGATTTTTCATATGTATGGAGGAAAAGATGTCTAAGATTGCTCGTCTTGTATTCACCCTTGTCCTGCTCGCCATGTTCGCGACCAGCCTGATCGCTTGCGGCGGAGGCAGCACAGCTCAGCCTGCCGGCAAAGTCAAAGTTGGCCTGTCCTTCTCTGACTTCGCTACTGAGCGCTGGAAGAACGAAGAAGTTCTGATGCGCAAGCTCCTGGAAGACAAGGGCTATGAAGTCATCAGCCAGGAAGCCAACCATGATGTCAAGCTCCAGAACGACCAGATCGACAACATGGTCAGCCAGGGCGTCAAAGCCCTGATCGTCATCGCTGAAGATGGCGATGCGATTGTGACCTCGGTCGATAAGGCCGCAGATGCGGGCGTGAAAGTCGTTGCCTACGACCGCCTGATCAAGACTTCGAAGATCGCTGCTTACCTGTCCTTCGACAACGTCGAAG
>DHVZ01000078.1 GCA_002412925.1 Anaerolineales bacterium UBA5195
GCCGCTTTCATCACCGAAGCCATGGACCGCGCCGATTACCTGCGGGTCGGTTTCAACGGCCTGATGATGCCGGCTCTCGAAGATTCGACCTTTGCCAAACGCGCCGCTGAAGGCGTTTTGACCGTCAAAGACCTGCTGATGTACTCCACCGTCTGCGGCACCGGGCTGGACACCATTCCGCTGCCCGGCGATGTGACCGCCGACCAGATCTCGGCCCTGCTGCTGGATATTGCGGCGATCTCGCTGCGCCTGAACAAGCCGCTGACTGCGCGCCTGATGCCGATCCCCGGTAAAAAGGCCGGAGACGAGGTCAATTTCGATTTCGACTACTTTGCCCCCAGCCGGGTGATGGCTCTCGAAAGCGAAGGTCTGAGCGGGTTCTTCGCTTCAGATGAGCGCTTTAATCTGAAGGCGCGGGGATAATCCAAACATAATTTGCAGCAAAAAAGACGGCGAGTAGTGTTATCTACTCGCCGTCTTTTTTGCTTAAACCCGCCAATATTCGCCGCCGCCGCCTTCGCGCTCCATCAGTTTGCTGCCGACCAACTCGCGGCGCAGGGTGGCGGTGTCCTCGTGAAAACCGGACAGGATCTCGTTGACCTGTTTCTCGCTGTAGCGCGTGCCCGGTTCGAAGGCCTTGACCACATAGCGCAGGATTACATCCAGCTTCTTGCGCTGGGCGGGGATGATGCGTAAACGCCCGCGGTCGTTGGTGTAATCGGTCACCACCTTGCGTTCGTAGGCGTCCATGTCCACATCTTTCAGGACGGTGCTGGCGTGTGCAGAAGTGAAAATGCGCTTGGTGGTGGCTTCCAGCGCCGCTTCGTTCAGGGAATAGACGCTGTAATATCCCTCGGCGCGCGCCGAGACCAGCCCCACCCGGTACAGCTTGGAGAGGTGATGTGAGACCGTCGAGGCTTTCAACTCCAGCAGGGCGGCCAGTTCCTCAACGCTGTAAGGTTTTTGGGCCAGCAGTCCGACAATTTTCAAGCGGTTGGCATCGGCCAGGGCCTTGAATACGGAAACCAGTTCAGGGTTTTCTGCCATTTTTGCCTCCGCTCATGCCGGCCGATAATACCAGGATGTGTAGCTTTCAACGGAGCGGTAGCCCAGTTTTTCCGCCAAGTTGCAGGATTCGCGGTTGGCGGCATCCCAGTTGGGCCGCAGTCCGCGCTGCAGGCTGGCGAGCAGCAAACGGGCGGCCAGCGCGGTTGCCGCTCCCTGGCGGCGGTAGGGTTCATCGACGAAGATGCTGACTTCGATCCCCTGGCTGCACACCAGCGAGGCATACGCCTGCCCGATCAATTTTTCGCCGTCCAGCAGGGCGAAACCCGGAGCGCGCGCGGCAAAATCGGCAGCCGAATCGAAGTCGGACAGGTCGAAGGGACTATCCGGCAGGCTGGCCAGGTGCGAGGCCAGCTTTTCATCAATCGGCAGAATCGCATCGCGGTGCTTCGATTGCGCCAACAGTCCGCGCAGGTGTTCTTCGGACAGGTCCGCGCTGGTGAAGCTGTAACGGGTGAAAGCGATCAGGCGCTCGCCAAAAACGGCCTGGACGGTTTCCAGCCAACCCGGGGCAGACGGCATCAGCAGGGAATAGGGCGGGAATTCCGCAGCCAGCCCTGGGGCTGAAGCCGCGCTGGCATCCCCGCCAAAATACCAGAATGGAGCAATCACCAGCGCATAAACGCCGGGGTTCTCCGCTGCATCCACCAGCACCTTGCCGTGCTGGCCTTCGATCATGCAAGGGATGGACATATCCACCTGCTTGAGCGCTCGAAACACTTCGGCCAGTTTCAGCCGGTTGGCTTTACTTAGTTCAAGTTCAGGGTACATGCTGAACTCCCTTCTCCTGGTCGGCCGGATCGGTTGGCTCTGCGGGCCTCCAGTACTGCGAACCGTCGCTTTTGCGTTGCAGCAACCCCTGGTCGATCAGGTCGCGACGCAAGCCGGCAACATCTTCGTGGTAGCGGCGGATGATCTGGTTGACTTCCTTCTCGGTGTAGATGACGCCCACGCTGAAGGCTTGCAGCAGATAAGCGAGGATCACCTGCAATTTGTTCCCTTGCATCGGCAATTGGCGGATGGAGCCGTCGGCGTTGAGATAGGATTTCAACACTTTGCGGCTTTTTTCATCCAGGCCGGGGTCGGGTTCGAAGCTCTGTGTTTCCTGCCTCTGCGCTTGTTGGATTTTCTCCAACCCATCCGTGTCCAGCGCAAAGATGTCGTCATGACCATGACCACTTTCCTGCACGCGCACTGCGCCGATGTGCTTTAGATAGGACAGATGGTTCATCGCATCCCGGAAGGGGATGTTGAGCGCCTCGGCCACCTGCTTGATGCTGGCCGGCGCGTGGGTAAGAATACCAATCACGCGCAAACGGTCGGCATGACCGAGGGCTTTTACAAAGTCGAGCATTTTATCTTGTTCCATAGTAAACCTGCCTTCGTCTAACTAATTCGATAAGTATCGAATTGATTTTACGTGATTTGGGGAATTTGTCAAGGGAAAGATAGGTATAATGTTTCCAAAACTCCAACTACGAGGTGAACCATGAACACAGCCCATGCATATTTTGAGGGGAAGATTGTTCCGTTTGGCGATGCCAAAGTCAGCATTGCCACCCACGGCCTGAACTATGGCACTGCCGCGTTTGGCGGCCTGCGCGGATATTGGAACGAGAGCCAGAAAAAGCTGTTCGTTTTCCGTCCGCTCGACCACTTCAAACGCTTCCTGCATTCCTCGAAGATGTTGTGCATGGAACTGCCGCATACCCCCGAAAGCCTGACCCAGGTGACGCTCGACCTGCTGCGCGCTGACAACTGGCAGCAGGATGTCTACGTCCGCCCGTTGTGCTACAAAGCCGATGCCGGTATCGGTGTGCGCCTGCATGACCTGCGCGACGAGGTCAGCATTTTCGCCACGCCCTTTGGGGCCTATGGCAAGAATGAGGATGGGGCGCATGTCACCATCTCGTCCTGGCGGCGGATCGACGACAATGTCATTCCGGCGCGCGGCAAGATCAGCGGGGCCTATGCCAACTCGGCCCTGATCAAGACCGACGCCATCCGGGCCGGGTTCGACGAGGCCCTGGTGCTCGACCAAAACGGACACATCTCGGAAGGCACGGCGATGAACGTTTTCATGGTGCGCGATGGCGTGCTGATCACCCCGCCGGTCACGGACAATATCCTGGAGGGCATCACCCGCCGCACCGTGCTCGAGCTGGCGCGCGAAGAACTGAAGATCCCGGTTGTCGAACGTTCGATCGACCGCACCGAAACCTACGTCTGCGAAGAACTTTTCCTGACCGGCACCGCTGCCCAGGTGACAGTTGTCACCAAGGTCGATTTCCGTCAGGTCGGCAGCGGCCAGCCCGGCGAGGTGACACTCAAACTGCGCAAACTGTTCGATGATGTCGTGCATGGCCGGGTCGAAAAGTACGCGCACTGGAATGTAGGCGTGTGACCAACCCCCTCCCGGCCTCCTGCCGGAAATCACGGCAGGCGAAACAGCCCCAAATTCCAAAGACCGGAATTTAGGGGAGGAGACAGGTTTGTATTTTTATAGCACTAACCCCTTCCCCCATTTTCCAAGTTGGAAAATGGGGGAAGGATGGGAAGGGGGTCATTGGGCCGTATTGCCCCCATCGACCAGCAGCAAATGCCCGGTCACAAACGATGAATCATCCGACGCCAAAAAGAGCGCGGCGCGGGCGATCTCTCCCGGCTGGCCGAAGCGCTGCATCGGAATATACGAAGCCGATTCGCGCATGGCTTCCTCGAGCGTGACCGGGTCACTGCCTTCAAAATAACCCTTTTCGAGCCAGCGCTCGACGAAGGTATCGCCGGGGCAAACCGCATTGACGCGGATATTCTCATGAGCATGGTCGAGCGCCATGCTCTTTGTCATCAGGGCCACCGCGCCTTTGCTGGTCGCATAAGGCAGCGCGCCCTTGCCGCCGACCACCGCCCAATCGGAGGCGTTGTTGACGATCACCCCGCCACCCGCCCTGCGCATTTCAGGGATGACCAGCCGGCACATGCGCCAGACCGCGGTCACATTCAGCGCCATGGTTTGGGCCCAATCTTCCTCGCTGGTGGTCTCGGCGGTGCCTTTGGTGACGATCCCGGCGTTATTGAACAGGATGTCGATCTGCCCGAACGCCTCGAGTGCGGATTCCACTATTCGCGCGCAGTCCCCGGCCAGGGTTTGGTCCGCTTCGACGAACAGGGCCC
>DHVZ01000019.1 GCA_002412925.1 Anaerolineales bacterium UBA5195
GGCTTTTCGATTGCCGTTTAGCCCGACCATGACCGGCGAATGGGC
Organism: Anaerolineales bacterium UBA5195; assembly: GCA_002412925.1. Classification (GTDB taxonomy): domain Bacteria; phylum Chloroflexota; class Anaerolineae; order Anaerolineales; family Villigracilaceae; genus UBA5195. The sequence continues at coordinate 46 of DHVZ01000019.1, forward strand.
TCCTTCAGTTCGGGCAGCAAATCTGCCGCGGCAAGTATAACTGCCCAGTTGTAACAGCGCCGATGCCACCAGCAGGCGCGACGGTTGGCATTGTTTGGCTCAATCGCGCGTGGATATGCCGGGCCAGAGAGTGATGTAGATTTCCTGATGACATTCCAGCCTGGGGCACAGGCTGGGCGCATAAATACCGCGAGCGCAAGTAGACCAGCTCTTGACTTTGATATTCATTGGTGAAGCCGCAGGTGGTTGTGCTGCTTCCGGTGGCGGCGTTTTTTTTGCTTGGGCAATACGCCCTTCACCATAGAGGTGGGGTGGCGTACGCAGGAGGCAAGAACGCTATTGAATGCCTCGACTATCTCAGTCTGCAATTGAAACCTTATGGCAAAGGATACGGCCAAATATCAATGGGAGACAAAAAACAGGCTGTGCTATCTGGCGATGAAAATGCCTCTGTAAAAGCAGGAATATCTATATTCGTGACTTCTTCTAGTGGGCGAAATCGCCAACTTTCGGTGTCGTCAAAAAGATAACCCTTTATCTGCTCAAGTGTTTTTTGAGTATTTCCGTTCCACAAGTAAAACCCTGGAAAAGAATGGACAGCAAGATGTTTGGCGCATACCCTTAGAGTATTTCCGTTATCAAAATACTCACCTTCTTTATAAAGATCATAAAAAAGCATTCCCTGTTTAGGATAAAGAAGTGCCAAGGAAGCGTTAGGAGGCATTGAATAAGGCATCACGCCATCGGAATAAAACCAAATTTGTGTGGGTTGGCCAAATTTTTCTAGCACTTCCGCCATAGTGTATGATGATTCCGTCCTTATGGATTCAACCAACCCATTCTCTCCAGGAAAAATCTCCAACCAAAGTGCAGTTTTTTGGCTACTTGGATAAAAGACCGTAATCGAATAATGAGGCGGCCAATATTCAATTTTGGCGTTGAGCAGGTAGAAAAACGCCTGCGCATCCTCCCAGGATGTCTTTCCTGGAGTTATGCCCCACCAACAGGGCAGTTCGCACCCCAGATTTGTCTTTTGAGCATCATCAATCAGTCGCCTTGCCTCTTCGGGCGATAAGGTCGGGTACGGCGTTTTTGTGGGCAGCCTGACTATCAGGGTAGGTTTCGGTGTTTCCGTGACCAATTGAGCTGGTTGGTAGAAGTCGCAAATATATTCCGGTTTTTCGCTGCCGCGACTTACGACTGCACGCATATATTTGAAATCAGAGAAGACCACTCTAAAGGAGCCATAGAGAATGCGGCCTTTAATATCCGTGAAATATATGCCCAAACTAACTAAACCATCTGGCCATTCTCCCCTACTCATTGTAAATTTTCCAGATTGCTCCAGTATGGCAAGCACTTCACTCTCTGACATGCCTGGCTGGAGAACTTCACACAGCAGGTGATGGCGCGCGTTTAGGAGTATCGCGTATCGTAAACCCAGCACAGCCCCGAGGAGACCAATTCCGAGCAAGAAAATACTGATTAGCGTGAAGATGTCTCTTATTTTCCGCATCTTTGTTTTACTCCTTCAGGTTGGTTCTTATCCATACGCCTATATTTGTTAACGTAACCGGCTGCCAAGCTGTATCGAGCGGAGAGACAAGTCACAATCTGGTTTGGAGACTCCATGATAAGGGGAGGCTGGCCTGGGTCAGGCTGGTGTTCAGTCCTGCATTGAGCCGTTGTGCTGAGCTTGTCAAAACAGACGTCGAAATGTCCATGCTGAATGTGGTGGTCCCTCCACCTGTGACGGTCTCTTGCAAGCGGTCGCCGAGTCCGTTATACCGGTAACTGGTCACTGCTGACTGATTACTGGTCACTGACCGTCCTCCCATTCGGCAATCGAAGCGCCAAGCCCTTCGCGGGCAAGAAACTCAGGGGTTACGCCAAAAATCACAGGTTTTGTCATCAGGACTCCAGTTCCCAAGGGGCGATTCCGGTTTGCCCCTGGAGTGATTTACGGATGGGTTCCTTCAGTTCGGGCAGCAAGTCTGCCGCGGCGGCCAGCATGCCAAAATTGCCGGAGAGCATCATATCGCCAAAGGGAACAGCAAAGTAAGGATGAAGGTGGAGGGATGAAGGATGAATCGCCCCCTGAAACAGCGAACGGCGCGGGCCGGTAACGGCAATCTGCCAGTCTGCGTTATCCAGTTCGAGGGGATGGTCCCCGTAGACGAGTGCGCCGTGGCCCATGTCATCGAAGATGGTTTGGTGCGTCAGCGAGCCGTCGGCCAGGGCGCGGATATAGCCTTCCAGTTTGGGGCGGTCGATTTCGCCGGTGTGATGCTCAAAGACGCCTTCAACCCCGGCAAAAGCGCCGGGGCATCCGCCCTCGCCGAGTCGAAAAGCCAGGCAGTGGAAGTTACCCACGTTGACGATGATCTTGCGCCGGCGGGCCGAGACGAGCGGGTCAAAACTCGCCCCGAGGATGGCGGCGGGGGCGGTGTCCATCACAATCAGCGGAGCGTCGAGATCTTTGGCAGAATCGGCCACGGCTTGCAGGCGGGTCATGATCGGCGGAACGTCGCCTGAGAGAAAGGCGAACGAGGACAGGGCGTTCTTCGCCTTGATGCGCTCGTCGAGATAGTCAAAGCGGAACTGGCGGTCGGAGACTCCCGGCGGGGCGTCGCCGTGATCGAAGACAGCCACACAAACGGCGGCCAGGTCGGTCAGCGAGACGCCGAAGCGCGAGAAGGTTTCGGAGATGAGGGGAAAGTCGAAGTCTTTTAGATCCAGACGAAGGACGGGGCTCGATCCGGCTTCGCCACTCGACCAGCCGGACGATCGGGATTCATCTTCGGAGACGATCTTGATGCCCATTTTTTCAACTTTGGCGGGTTCGTCGTCGAGGGTTTTGGCGGCTTCGGGGGTGGCGTAGGTCGGGATTCCGGCGGCGGCGTGGTCGCGGGCGGCCCAGGCCGAGGGACCGCCTCCCATCAATTTGCCGGTCAACAGGATCGGGGTGCGGAGCCGCGTCGCTTCTTTGATCTGGCGGTGAATCATCATCGTCGGCGACGGAATGACCAGCTTGAAGCCGTTCTCCATATCCAGGTTTGAATCGAAAAGAAATATGTCTTGCGTGCCGGTACCAATATCAACAGTAAGAATTTTCATAGTTTTTTAGAAGATTAAGTAGAGCCACAGAATGCCAAAGGTCAGGGTGACAAGGGTAATGGCAACGCCAGGTTTGAGATATTCCATAAACGTCAGGTGAACACCGCGATTGCGGGCGCTCTCAGCAACGATCAGGTTGGCGACCGAACCAAGCAGGGTCAGGTTACCGGCAAAAGTGGTCGACATGGCCAGGGTCAGCCAGGCTTGCTCGGGGTTGGCAAAGCCGGGGATGATCGGGCGAAAGAGCAATACCGCCGGAACGTTGGAAACCAGGTTGCTGAGCAGGGCGGCCACCAGGCTGAGAGCGGCCACACCCCGGTCGGCGAGCGGGCTGGCGATTTTGAAAAGCCCATCGGCGAGACCGCTGGTGTGGATGGCCCCGGTGACGATGAACAGCCCCGAGAAAAAGATCAACAGCGACCAGTCCAGTTCGAGGAAGACGCGCTGGGGCTTGAGGCGGCGTGTGATCAGCAGGAAGGCTGCTGCGCTGAGGGCGGCCAGGGGCACCGGCATCCCCAGGATGAAAGCGGCGACCATCAGGCCGATCGCCAGTAGTGATTTTTGCAGCAGCGGACGGTAGGTGCGAACATGCACGAGCGGTTTCTGCT
>DHVZ01000101.1 GCA_002412925.1 Anaerolineales bacterium UBA5195
GTCAGGCCTTTTTTCTTTCTGAAACCAAAAAGCAAGCAGCCCCGACACTCCTCACGAGCGCCGGGGCTGTTTCACTACTTCTCTACTCTTCTACTTTCTACTCTCTACCTCACCATCTCAATATAATCCTGGGTTACCATCTCGCCGCCGCCCAGGAAGGCGACCAGCTCGGCCACCAGGCGGGCTTTCTTTTCGGCGTCGCTGCGGCTCCAGGTGCGGCTCTTGACCTCCAGGAAGTGTCCCAGGTCGGGTTTTTCGACCGTATCGAGGTTGATGTAGAACTCCTCGCTCTGGTATTTGATGGACCAGCGCAGGCGTTCCTTTTCGATGGTCTTTTCAGCGCCCGGTTTGAAGTATTCGCGGTAGAAGCGCAAAGACTGCGTGGCCGGGGCCAGGTAGCGCGAGCGCGAGAGCAGCACCTCGTGCGCAATCTCGCCTTCGCGGTTCTCGCCGATCAGGGTCAGGCGCGAGCGGACGTTGGTGATCTTGCCCTTCGCATCCACAAAGTCGTCTTCGCGGTAGCGCAGGCGTCCCTGGTCGGCTTCGTCGAAGGTGAAGTAATTGTCGTACTGGCGGTAATGGCGCTTGTAAACGATCTGGATCTCGGGTTTCTTGAGCGCGTCCTTGACGACCGCCGGGTCGGCCACTTTGACCTTGGCCTGCACCTCGAAGGATTCTTCCTCCGTTGAACCGCCCAGGGCGATCAGCTTGCTCAAGACCGACTGTTCGCGTTCCATCAGGAAGGCATCGATCTGGCGGGCGTAGTCGTCCGCCTGGCGCAGCAGGTCGGCCTCGTCCAGGGTCAGCAGGCGTCGTTCGCTCATCAGCCAGCGGCCGTTGACCATCACATCGGTCACATCGGTCGATTTGGCGGCGTAAACAATCTGCGCGTAGGCATTATCGGGGCTGCGCTCGAAGCGCGGCGAATTATGGAGCGGGTTCAAATCCACCAAAATCAGGTCGGCGCGTTTGCCGGTTTCCAATGAGCCGGTGATCTCGCCGATGTGCATGGCCTTCGCGCCCAGGCGGGTGGCCATCGCCAGGGCCTGGCGGGCCGGCACTGAGGTCGGGTCGTTGCTCTGGGTCTTGGCTACAAAAGCCGCCAGGCGTACTTCCTCGAACATATCCAGGTCGTTGTTGGAGGCCGGGCCGTCCGTGCCGATGCCTACGTTCAGTCCGGTTTCGAGCATCTTGGTGACCGGGGCCATGCCCGAGGCCAGCTTCAGGTTCGACGATGGGTTGTGGGCCACGCCCGCCCCGGCATGCAGCAGGGTGCGCATTTCGCCCTCGTCGATGTGGACGCAGTGCGCGGCCAGCACCTTGGCATCCAGAAGTCCCTGTTTTTTAACGTAGGGGATGACCGGCATGCCGTTCTCGTTGCGCATGTTCTCGACTTCGAAAGCGGTCTCAGCCAGGTGGGTGTGCAGCGGCACATCGAACTCGGCCGCCAGTTCGGCGGTCGCGCGCAGGATGTCGGGGGTGCAGGTATAGGGGGCGTGCGGCGAAACGGCCGGCACGATCAGCGGGTGGCCCTTCCATTTTTTGATGAATTCGCGCGCCATTGCCAGCGCTTCTTCGTAAGAAGCGGCGTCCGGGGCCGGGTATTTCATCACCGTCTGGCCGAGCACGCCGCGCAGGCCGGCATCGGCGGTGGCCTGGGCCACATCGTCCTCGAAATAGTACATATCGGCGAAGCAGGTCACGCCGCTTTTGATGAACTCGGCGCAGGCGATCAGCGTCCCCAGGCGGCAGAACTCGGGCGAGACGAACTCGCGCTCGACCGGCATCATGTAGCCCATCAGCCAAACGTCCAGGCGCAGATCGTCGGCCAGGCCGCGCAAGAGTGTCATCGGGACGTGGGTGTGGGCGTTGACCAGCCCCGGCATCAGAACCTTGCCGCCGCAATCCAGGCTGTTTTCTGCGTGGTACGCGCGCCGGATTTCAGCCTGTTCGCCGACTGCGACGATCTTATCCCCGCTGACGGCGAGTGCGCCGTGGCGGTATTGGGTGAACTCTTCATCCATGGTCAGGATGTGGGCGTTGAAGAGCAAAAAATCCACAGTTTGCGTCATTTGTTCTCCTATTTGCGAGTAGAGCGAGATAATCTCTCGCTCTGCAATGGTTTCAATAATTATGTACTTGTCTGACAATTAAGTCAAGCCGAGGGCGTCATTTCAGGTCACGCAATGGTATTTGTCATTTCGAACCGCTGGTGGTCGAGCCTGTCGAGACCTAGCGGTGACATCGTGCCCGTAGGGTAGAAATCTTAAGCACGAGGTAAGATTTCTCGCTGGCGCTCGAAAGGACAAGCACTTACTCGAAATGACATGGGAGGCGCTTACGGCCTCCACGCCAGGAATACCTGCAAAACCCTCAGGTTCTGGACGAAGTCTGTGTCACGGTGGTTGGTCAGTTCGATATCTATCGAGGGAATGCTGCGCGTGTTGGCGGCCCAGTCGGTCAGGTTGCCGGTGTAGTCGCAGCCGGTGTCGATCGGCGGCCAGGGATAGTTTGTCACCTCGGCCACCGCCTCGGCCAGGCGGATGGAAG
>DHVZ01000046.1 GCA_002412925.1 Anaerolineales bacterium UBA5195
CAAACGAGCGCTGGAGCAGGGCCAGTCCCAGCTTTTTGGCGCGCCAGGCCGGGCGAACCGCCAGGATGTGAATCCAGCCAATGCCCATCTTAAACTGGTTAATCGAAAAGCCAGCCACTTCGTCCCCATCCCAAACCACCATCCACAGGCTGGGGTCGTACTCAGGGTTTTCAAATGTGAAGTAGGAAAATTCCTCGAAGCTGAATTGGCGGCTGCCCCAATTTCCCAGGTAGGCTTCGTTGCGCGCCTGCCAGATGGCGGCGGCGTGTTTCTCCTTGTCAAAGGGACGAAATTCCAGCCCGTCCGGCAGCACCGGCGCGGGGGGCGCGGACTCAAGCTCAATCCCCATGCGCCAGTGATAGCGCACCGGGCTGTAACCGGCCTGCGCCAGGAGGGCTTTGCCAGCTTCATCCTTGTTGTCCAGCGCCACACGGATAAAGACACGCTGCTCCGGCGCAGCCTGTGGAACATGCTGAACCTGGACGAGTTTTTCCAGCGCGTCCAACAGGGCAGCTTCAATCCCCTGCCCCTTGAATTCCGGATGAACATAGATGTCGCCGCTCATCTCACAATGTTCGTCAACATCAAAGACCGCGCCGTAGCCGACGAGATTTCCGGCTTCGGTCTGAACGATGAAAGCATCTTGTTCCGGGTCGAAACCTTCGTAGTCCCATTCATTTTCCAGGTCTTCAGGTGTTACAGCGGTGCTGGTATCACCTTCCGCTTCACAAATCTGGTAAATTAACTGAACGATGGCTTGTAAATCAGCGCGTTGGACGGCGCGCAGGGTCAGGGCAGTGGATAAGGGTTGAGTACTCATGAAGTTTTCTCCGGTTGCTGTTTTGTTTTCAAGTGGTTGGATGGAAACCAGGGTCAGGCCCAGATCGCGGATGCGGGCCAGTACGCCATGCAAAGCGGCCTGGTCGAGAACGGAGCCGGTCAAAAGAGTATCCTCACCACTGAGAGTAATGACGAACTCCTCGAACCAGTCCGACCAGCGCGGATCAAGCTGACCCCGAACGAGAATCTGGTAAAAAGTGGATTCCTGGCTGGCATATGGAAGCATGGGCCCAAGGATACTCCCCCTCGAAAGCCGCGTCATCACCCAGTAGGTGAGTTGGGTGGGTGAATTAAACAACAACGACCGGGGAAACCGGCCGTTGTCAGTAAGTGCGCGCATTGGAATAACTAAACCAACCTCAACTCTTTGGCCTGCGCCAGCGCTTCGTGGCGGCTGTGGGCATTCAATTTGCGATACAAACTCTTGATATGCGTGCGCACCGTGTTGGCTGAAAGCACCAGTTTTTCGGCCATTTCCGGGGCATCCAGGTTGGTGGCCAACAGGCGCAGGATTTCCAGTTCGCGCTCGCTAAAAGGCTCATGTGCCGGGGCAGGGGCCGGGCGGGGATTTTCGGCGTCAAAGGCGGCCAACAGGCGCGCCACAAAAGCTGGGTGGACGGTTGTTTTGCGCAACAGGGTGCGCATGGGTTCGCCGCGGTCCAAAAAAACGCGGATAAAGCCTTCGGGTTCGGCCAGGCGCACCGCTTCGGCCAGGGTTTCCAGCGCGCGAGCCGTGTTGCCCAACGCCTGCCAGGCCATCACTTGCGAGATTTTCACCGGCAACGACAAAATCAGGCTGCCCTGAATCTCATCCCATGTCTCCAAGGTTTGCAAAACCTGTAAAGCGGCGGTGTAGTTCCCTTGTTTCAACAAAATTTGGGAGACAAACTCAAAGGCGATGCCCTGCCCACGTGGGATTTCATCGCCAACCTGCCAGCCCAATTTTTGCAGCCAGCGCTCGGCAGCGTTTAAATCTCCCTCGCTGAGCAGGTATTGGGTTTCAAATTGTTCGGCCAGGGCAACCTGGCACATGAACAAAACATCGGCCTGCCCATAACGCTGACTGAGGGCCAGGCCTTGTTCAGCGTAATACGCGGCAGCGGCCACTTCATTCCGTTCCACCAGCACCCGGCTGAGCCAGGCATAGGCCAGGCCCGCCCCCAGCGAGTTTGCGCCCCCGGCGCGCTGGTTTTGCTCGGAGAGGGCCAGGGCTTGCTGGCAGGTGGTCTCGGCTGCGCGGAGCTGGCCGCGCAGCCAATGAAACCCGGCCAGTTCGCACAAGGCCAGGATGATTTTTTGCGGGTCTTGGGTCGCCTGGCTGTATTCCAGGGCAGCCTGATAGGCCTGTTTGGCGAGCTGCCAGTGACCGATAAACTCGTACGCCATGGCCTGGGTCTGGGCAATCGAATAATGCAAGGGGGCGTCGTCAGGCGGTAAAGCGGCCAGGGCCTGCTCGGCCAGGGCAAGCACCTGGGGCATTTCGCCCCGGTTTTTTGCGACCAAAACGCGAATAGCGGCCAGATACCCGCGCAGCCGGGGTGTTTCAGCCTGGTTGGGGTCGGCGAGCAAGGCTTCGGCCTGGGCGAGGAAATTTTCGGCGCGGTTAGGCTGGTTAGTGTAAACCAGCGCCCAGGCGTAGATGATGTTCATCCAGGGGCGGGGATGCAGCAGGGCCGGGGGCAGGGCCGCGAGCCAGGCCAGCAGCAGGGTAAATTCACCCCCGTCCAGGATGGTGAAGGCATGTTGCTCGAGCAAATCCAGCGCCTGTTCAAAATCGCCCCCCACCAGGGCCAGGTCAATCGCTTCGGTCAGGCGGCCCTGCTGCGCCAGGGCCTGGCTGGCGCGCCGATACAGGCCGGGTAGCTCACTAGGGCGGCTCTGCGTCAGGCGCGCGCGCAGCAGGTCGGCAAACAGGTGATGGTAACGATACCAGTTGCGCTCCTGGTCGAGGGGCAGCAGGAACAGGTTGGATTGTTCCAAGCGAAGCAGGAGGGCCTGGCTATCGCTCTGCCCGGTAACGGCCTCACACAGCGCGGCATTCATCTGGCTGAGAATGGAAGTTTGCAGCAGAAATTCCTGGATGATCGGGGTTTGCTTTTCCAGCACTTCCTCAACCAGGTAATCGGCAATAAAGCGATGGCTGCCTGCCAGGCTGGCGATGATTTCTTGCGGGTTGGCCTGACCTTGCAGTGAAAGCGCCGCTAGTTGCAAACCCGCCACCCAGCCTTCCGTGCGCGTTTCGAGGGCGGCGACCTGCTCAGGGGTCAAGCCCAAACCCATGCTTTTATTCAGGAATTCGGCAGCTTCCTGGGGGGTGAAGCGCAAATCGGCAGCGCGGATTTCGTTCATCTCGCGGCGGGCGCGCAGGCGTCCGAGCGGCCAGGGCGGATCAGCGCGGCTGACCAAGACGAGGTGCAAATTGGCGGGTTGGTGAGTCAGCAGGAATTGAAGCACTGCCTGGATGGCTGGCCGGGTGATGAGGTGGTAATCATCCACAGCCATGAGAAAAGGCGCTGAGATTGCGGCGATTTCAGCCGCAAGTGTTTCGAGAAAATTGGTTGGAACCGGGTCAAAATCCTGCGGGTTGGCAGTCTTTAGTGCTTCGAGCAGGTTTGCGCCAAAGCCAGCTTGAACTGTCTGAATAGCGCGAATCAGATAGGTGAGAAAACGCAGCGGGTCATTATCCAGTTCATCGAGCGCGAGCCAGGCCGCGGGGCGTCCGCATTGTTTGAGCCACAGGCTGGCAAGGGTCGTTTTTCCGAATCCGGTCGAGGCGGAGATGAGAGTCAGTTTTCCCGCTAGTCCCTCATTTAATTGCTGGAGCAGGCGCGGACGTAAAACCAATCCTGGACGCAGGTCTGGCGACTGTAATTTGGTGGGGATGAGTAAGGTACTCATGGCGTTCCCATTATAGTTCACCTGTTCCTGACCTTGCGAGGCAGAGGTTTCAATTCAGAGACTTATCCCAAAGAACATCACTTTTAGCGAATCGATTCGTCATTTGCTTGACTGCCATACCACAAATCATAGTAAATTAAACGAAATCGCCCTGCGTCACCAGGAGCGATTTCATGCAAAGCTTTTGCACCTTACGATAACTCTTTGGTCAGAGTGTTTTTCATGCCTCAGCATCTCTGCTAAGACAAACCGCCTATTTTTTACCATTGGCGGCCCCGACGGGGTTCGGGGCCGCGATCTCGGTCTTGACATGGCTTGACATAAGTAGAATTTATGTTCTAAAACCTTGCGTAAATCGCTAACCTTTGATAAGATTACTTTCGACAACTGAATAACCTTGGCCAATCGGTCGCCAAACTAACTTAAGCAACTCACACCTTGGAAGCGACCACCCCTGCAGTCTCTTTGGGATTCAAAGAGCCCCTGCCGTGGTGGTCGCTTTTTGCTTTAACCACTGCGGCCAAAAACAACCGCTTGCCAACTAGTAATTAATCTCAAAAAAAGGAATTTTGCAATGAGTGACAATCCTGAGCTTCTTCTCGGTATCGATGCTGGAAACGGCGCTTTCAAACTGTACGGCGCACCCGGCGGTCTGGAGTTCATTTCCCAGGCCGCCACCCAGGGCACCCAAAAAGTGCTCTCCACGCTCGGCCTGCGCAAATCCAAGGCCCCGCTCGCCATTCAAAATGAGAACGGCTCATTCTATGTAGGCGCCAGCGCGCATGATTTTGGCCGTCCAGTCGAGAACCTGGATGTGGACCGCTTCAACGGCACCCCTGAAATGAAAGCGCTCCTGCATGGCTCAATAACCCGCTACCAGCAGCGCTATGGCAAATTCGAGGCTCCCCTCTCCATCATTGTCGGCCTGCCCAACGAGGTACTGACTGGCGACTTGGCCGAACAGAATGTTGAAAATGTCAAACGCTGGCTGCGCGGCACTCACACCTGGACGGCGGATGGTGAACCACTGAGCGTGGAGATCGCCGAGGTAAAAGCCGCCAGCCAGGTGGCGGGTGGCTTGTTCGACTATCTACTGGATGCCGAGGGGCGCTTTCTCCCAGACCGCAAGGGTGCTTTCAACGGCGAGGTGGGGGTCATCACCATCGGTTTTGGCACGGTGGAATTGATGGTTGTCCGTAACCGTGAGATTGTTCAACGCTTCACCTCTGGAGCTGCCTCGGGGGTCCGCCGCTTGTTGGAACTCGTCAACGGCCAGCGCCTGTATTCGCTGGGCGAATTGGACATGCAGCTCCGCGCCAGGCAGCTGGATCTCCGCGAAGCTCTACCGATTTGGGAGCGCGAGGTAACCGGGGTCATTGAAAAGCAGTGGGGTGCGGCCTGGAAACGTTTTGATGTGGTGCTCATTATGGGCGGCGGCGCCATTTTACTCAAAGACAGCCTGCCATTCCGCTTCAATGGTCGCGCATATCTGCCGGCCGAACCAGTCCAGTCCATCGCGCGCGGCTTGTATCGCCTGAGCCTGCTCCAGCAGGCGCGTAAGGGCAAATAAATGACCCGCGGACGCCCGGCTTCCACAGCCCCAGCCTGGGAATGTCATCTCCACCTGCGCCTGCGAGTGGGCGAGGATGATGATTTGATTGGCTTCTTGAGCAATCTCCCGCCGCGCAGGCGGGCATCGGCTCTCAAAGCGGCCTTGCGTGTCGGAGGCTCAATCCACAACCAGGCAGATGACAACCAATCGACCGATGAATTGTTTCTCGCAGCGGATCACTTTCTCAAATAAACAGGAACCAGAAACACCTTTCGGTTTTCTGGTTCCCAAAAAACTCAAGCTTTCAAAGGAGCCTCCCGAATGAAATACCTTTACGATGAAATCACTGCCCAAATTTGGCCCGCCTTCCGCAAACTGCGCGGCCAGTTCAGCGCCCACCGCGGTTACTCAGAAAACGAAAAACGCAACGCCTTGCTGAATGAACTCAAGGCAGCTGGCCTGGCTGTCTCCAAGGAAGTCCCCGTGGTTCACACTGAAAACGGCAAACGCATCGGATACGGCCGCATGGACCTGGTACTCGAATGTCGCGTAGTTGTGGAAGTCAAGGATAAACCTGCTCTCACCCAGGCAGATATTGACCAGTTAGATTTGTACCTGATCAATAGCGGCTTGCCGGTGGGGGTCTTGCTGAATTTCGGCGCAGCGGAGGCCAATCTGCAAAACCCCGATGATCTGAAAAAGGTTTTTATCCGCCGCTACAAGCGCGAGAACGACCCGACCCTGAAAGCTTAGCCCATGGCCTGGTTTATTGACGAGTCGGAACTCAAGAGGTTGGGAGCTTTGGAGCTGCTCGAGGAACTCAGCGGAAAGCTCCCAGATCTTTATGACCTCCAACGAGCACTCCAGAAGGGTAGCTCCCCCGGAAGTGTCGGCAACCGTTTATGGATGGCCATCCAATCTTATGCGCTTGAATCTGCGGCCCAAGCGGAACAGCGCATTCAGAAATTGGAGCCTGAGCTCAGAAACCTGCAATCTGATCGGAACTTTTGGAAAAACATCGCTGAGCGCAATCAAGCCGATACGCTCCGCCAAAAGCTGGATCAAGCCCAACAGCAGTTGCAGGAACAGTCAGTACTGGCCGAACAAGCGGAACAGGAGATTTCAACGCTGAGCAAGACGCTTGAACGGGAACGCCGGCACCACCAAGCAGAGCTCATCCGTTGTGAGCAAACCCTGGCCGAACAAACCCAAATTATCGCCGATCAGCATCACAAGCTCGAACGCCTTTTAGGAATGGATAGCCCCCCAACAAACCGTGCATAAAACCTGTGCACAAGTGAGAGTCAATACCTTAAGGAAACCTATTATGAACAACTCAACTTCTATGCACAATCCCACCCGTGCCCAATTCTCTGTCGATAGCACCCAGGCACAACTGCTCCAGGAACGCCTGGATGCCGGGTTGCCAGATTCCCCCTGGCTCACAATCCTACAAGCCTTCGAAATCACTGGCTGCCTGGACACTGAACAGTTGCAGGCAGTCAGCAATCTGCAACGTATGCAGTTGACCCGCCTGCTCGATAAGCTCGAATCCTTTCGCGCCGGCCTGCCGCCCATTCTGCACAAACTGGAACAGGATATCCGCCGTCCCGGAGCGCGCGGCCGCACCCCCAAAGTTTATCTCCTGGGGGAAAGCGGCGCTGCCCTGCTGCGCCTGCTGGGTAAGGAAGAGGCGCATGCCTGTGGGCTAAACAGCGATACAACCATCACGCACGCCCTGGCAATGGTCGATGTTCACCTGAGCGCAAAGCGGGCACAAGTAGAGTTACTTACCGATCAGGTGCTGAATTATGGCGAGCGTGGCAGCCTGCGCCCCGATCACCAGATTCCGGGTGAAAAAATTCGCATTCTGGAGATCGAGCAGGCCGCCAGCCTGGAAACCCTGCGCCGCCTGGTCACCAGCCTGGAGCATAAACTGGCTTTCTTTGAAAGCCCGGAAAGCGCCGGCTTCGAGAAAACCGTTTCCATGCTGCTCCAGCTTCCGCACGGCCCGGTTTGGGAACGGACACTCAAGACCTGGCAACAAGCCATTCAATTGGTTGAAGAAAAAACAGGGAAACAGCTTAACTTTCGTTTGCAGGCGCTCTCGTTACAAGATTTTCTACGTCAGCCAGGCTGGAATGACCAGAAACAGCTGGCCTGGCCTGACTTAACCATACCGGGAACTGAAATCGTCAAGGGCAAGGGCCCAAATGCCTCACCGCAGAAAGCCCCCACGAGCCTGATGTATCGTTCTACCCGGCAAGACAAGCTCGTACTGGCAGCGCTCTGGCAGAATTTTGAGAACCTGGCAGTTCAGGATCAGGAAAAAATACCGATGGCGAATCCAGAATTCCTGCTGTTGGTCAGGCTGATCCATTCCGCTTCCCATGATTATGCGCGCCCGGCGCTTGAGTTGGCTTCCCTGCCACATGCCTCGCTCTACCTTTTACAACAGTACCTGAAGATGCACCCGGTCTTGCGTGAACGCATCCAGAAAGTGATGCACTTTGGGAAAGGGACGCTGCGCTGGAACTCGACCACCATTCTGCACCGCATGCAAGTGGTGATCAACGCCTTCCTGGGCTATCACGGCTGGCGCAGCGATGGCGGCTTACTGGCTTTCCCGGCAGCCGCTGATTGGAACGAGGCTGGCCCGCGTACTTTCACAGTGCTGGTCCGCCTCCGCGATCCCGAATTGCTGATGCTGCCAGATGACAACGTGGTGCCCTCGCAATCTGAAATCTTCGTTTGCGAGGAAGCGCTCGCCTGGGTGCTTTGGGCCCTATTTAATTACGCTCCTGAACTCGGTTTGGGACGGGTCGAATTCTGGTAGATTGAACCGAGTTAGGGAGATCAAGATGAAATTGCCACACCATGTCATCGTCAAAGCGCCTGGGCTACTGCCCATGCTTTACAAAGCCAGCGAACTGGCGGATGAAATCCAGATTCCGGAACGCACCCTGCGGGATTGGCTGGAGGCCGGCGCACCTTTTCAACGCGATTCCAGCAATCGCATCTGGGTCAACGGTCAAGAATTCAAGCAATGGGTGCAAGAAAAACGCAAACCCAAACGTACTTTCAAACTATTGGATAATCAGGCCTATTGCCTGCACTGCAAGACCGCCGTTGAGCTTCTAAACCCTGAACGCCACGCAATCAAAGGTAAGTTGGTCAATATCAAAGGTGTCTGCCCGCAATGCGGCTGCACCATCAATCGCGGAGGGGTTGATGGAACCGTTAATTGAACGCAACAACTACTTGTTGATCAATGAATACCTCGATTCGCTGACCGAGGAAACGCAAATTGCCCGGGTTTCGGTAGAACGTTACCGCTGTTATCTCCAGCATCTTTTGTTCTGGGCCATGGAAACACCCTTCAGCCAGGCCGACAAGATCCGCCCTACTTTGCTGGTCTACCTGTGCCAGGTTCAGACCTCACAGAGAAAACCCCTGGCCCAGGAGACCCGCAAGAAAATCATCGAACTCTCCCGGAAATTCTTTGAGTGGGCAAAAATCTACCACGCGGCAGAATTCAAAACCCTGCCCCCTCTTTGGCTCCACAAATTGAAGTTCAACAAAAAACACACGGGCCAGGTTGACCAGGAACCGCTCTTTGTTGAGTTGGAAGAAGTTATCCGGTTGGTCACAACCCAATTCGAGGCAAGCGATCTGGCCGGTTGGCGTGATCGCGCCATGGCCGCCCGCCTGTTCCTGAGTGGCGAGCGTGCCAGCGCCGCGGTCAGTTCGCCCATTTCAGCCATTGATTTCAACGATTATTCACTCAAGCAGTGGACCGCACTGGGTGTTAAAACCAAGAACAGTAAAAGCGCCACCACCTTTCTCCTGCGCATCTCCGAATTGATCGAGATCGCCAGAACATGGGATGAATATGTGCGGGAAAATCTGCCGCCCACCGCCGCCTGGTACGCCCCGATTGCCAGTCAATGGGGAGAACAAACGCTCTCAGAAAATACACCTGGTGAAAACCGCCACGTTGCGCTCAACAAACGGCTCCGCCTGCTTTACCTGGCTGCCGGCCTGTCTTACAAGTCCGCTCACAAATTCCGCCACGGTCATGCTGCCTATGGGCTGATGCACTGCCAGACCATGGCCGATTACAAAGCGCTTTCGCTCAATCTGATGCACGAAAGCCTGGAGACCACCGATCGCATCTATGTCCATCTGGCCCAGAAAGATCTGCGCACCCGGATCGCCAGGCTGGCCGACCAGATGGTCAACCAGCCCGACGACGAGCTCCGCGGGTATCTGAACCGGATCTCACCCACCGACCGCATGAAGGCCATCAACATTCTTTCAGAGACCCTCTTGCGCGAAAATGCCAAGCCCTAAAGATGCCAGTTATCAGCCGGGCTGGCTTTGCGATGCGCCTTCTCAACATCCAAATCCGCGATCAGGGCGTAACGCCGCACCATGTCCAGGCTGTTATGTCCCAACAAGGACTGCAGGGTAAAAACATCCCCGCCCGAGCGCAGATAGGTAATTGCGAAGGTGTGGCGAAAGCGGTGAGGATAGGCCTTTTTCACGCTGGCCCGCTCCGCAATTCCCTGGATCAACTGGCGCAACGAACTTGGGTTAAAAGGCCGGTTATCCTTTGAAGCAAATAATGGCGCTGGTCCGTCGTCGCCATCTTCTCGCTCCGCCAGGTGGCGCCAAACAGCCCGCCTGACAGCCTTGCCCAGGTAAACAGTGCGCCCCTTGCCTCCCTTGGCCCCACCGGATGCCCCGTGCTTGACTTCGACCTTCCCAGTTTTCAAATCGACATCGCCAACCTTGAGCGAACAAAGTTCCATTGCCCGCAAACCAGTGTCGACCAAAACCAGGATGATGGCTTGATCGCGATGCCCATAGGGCAGCCGCATCACAAAACCTTTACGGTTGCCCGGCTGAACCTCTTTCGAATACAGGCAGACTTTGAGCATCGCCTGCACATCAGCTTGATTGAATGGATCAACGGGAGCGACCTTAAATTTAGGGGCCGGCACATCCTTCATCACGTTCGCGATCTGCAACTCGCGCGCAGCCCAGGCAAAGAACGAACACAACGTCACCCAAACATTCCGCAAAGTCTTGGGCGACAAGGGCTCGTTCTTTCCGCTAAATCGATGGGGAGTGTACTCTGTGCGCAGCCAGCTCAGATAGCCAGTAATCTCTGCTGCCGTAATCTTGCGGATCTCCCTCTCCCCCACCTGTTCCAACCACTTTTGCAACAAACGATCGTACGAATCAACCGTACGATCTGACAATCCCTCAGCGCTTTTGAAGCTGATAAAGCCCTGAATGGCTTTACTGAGGACCAACGAGCCCGACGAGCGTAGGTTCATCACAAACTCCTCCAAAATGAGAATGTCTGCCAACCTATCATCGTCGGGCTAACGAAAAACCATAGCCCGAAGAGCTATGGTTCATCAAAAGTTGCGGGGACAGGACTCGAACCTGCGACCTCCGGGTTATGAGCCCGACGAGCTGCCACTGCTCTACCCCGCGACGGGTACCCCACATGGGGGTTATTCAGAAACGCAAGTTTACTACAGCCAACCAGCAAAGTCAAGGACTAACTTGGAGTTTAAGGCTGAAGAGATAAGCCAGGCCATCAATCCGATCATCAGACTGCCGGATAACCAGGCGCGCCTGGGTCTTTTTGGCCAGTTGATAGGGAATTATGGTCGTAAATTGTTGGAATTTTCCATCGGCCGGGGCAAGCTGCAGAATTCGCGAACCGAGAACGTTTCCATCGATATCGATCAACTCCAGGATGAGCGGCATATCGTTGGCAGGCCAAAACTCTCCCGTTACGGGCAGGCTGCCCCCGGATATTTCTTTTCCAGACCTGGGATGCCTCAGGAGGACGCGATCCTGGACGGCATAGGGCGGGGTAAATTCATTTTCGCCCACCGCCTGCAGCAGCAAGCGGACAGAGTTGAAAGCTTTTACGCGTCCTTTTTCGTCCAGGGTGCTGATTTGCAAGCGCGCCATTTCGGCAGCGCCCTTGATTTCGAAATTAATTTTTTCGTTCACGCGGGTGTAGTAGCCGACATTCGAAAAAGTCTTAAAAATTTTCCGATAAAGCTCGGCGCCATTTTCACCGATTAATTCAATGCGGGTCGCGCCGGTGTAATCGGGGGCCAGATGTGCAACAAAGTCGATCGGCGAAACAACCTTGGACATCGGCCCCGGCGCAACCACGCGGATGAGAATTCGGCTTGGGTCGAGCGTGGGAGAAGGGGTCACGCTGGGAAAGTTCAGGTAGGTCGGGTCAAGCGTCGGCGGGACAGGTGTCTCGGTGGGCGTCTCGGATAGGATTGGCAGCAGGGTAGCTGTCGTTTGATTTAGCGGGGTCTGGCTGGGCGGGATGAGCGTCAGCGCCTGGGGGGGCAACCAGGATTCCGCCGAGGGCGAAACAGACAGGCTGGGAAGCGCCTGCCCACTGGTCTGTCCACGAGAACAACCGAGCAGAACTATAAAAATTAAAACGGGAGTCAGTTTCAGGGATGGTTTCATTTTTTGTGAACCCTCCCGCAGGAACCTGCGGGAGGGTTGTCTTTACAGACCGTAGATTTCGCCATACTTCTCTTTGAGATAGATGATGTACGGCGCCGGGTCGATTTTGGACCCGGTGACACGCTCAACGAGTTCCTGGGGCTGGTATTTACGCCCGTGTTGGTGAATCTCGCCGCGCAGCCAGGCCAGTAGGGCTGAAAAATCGCCCTGGCGAAGCTGGTTGTTGAGTTCAGGATTGAGGCTCTTGAATTTTTCCCAGAGTTGGGCCGAGATCAGGTTGCCAAGCGCATACGTGGAGAAGTAGCCCAGCATGCCGCCCGACCAGTGGACATCTTGCAAAACTCCCCTGGCGTCATCTGGCGGGACAATGCCGAGGTAGTCCTGCATTTTGGCATTCCAGATTTCGGGCAGGTCTTTGATTGCCACAGAACCTTCGAGCATGGCAATTTCCAATTCGAGGCGCAGCATGATGTGCAGGTTATAGGTCGCTTCGTCAGCTTCGACGCGGATGCAGGAAGGTTGGACCCGGTTGATGCCGCGATAGAACTGGTCAAGGCTGACGTTGCCAAGCTGGGTTTTAAAGCGTTCCTGCAAACGCGGGTAAAAATGTTCCCAGAAAGCGCGCGAACGGCCCACCTGGTTTTCCCACATCCGACTCTGCGATTCGTGAATGCCCAGCGATGCACCGCTTTCAAGCGCAGTGCGGTTCCAGGAGTGATCGACTCCCTGTTCGTAGAGCGCATGACCGGTTTCGTGCATCGTGCCGAACAAGAGCGCGTAAGGCAGTTCGGGCACCCAGCGCGAGGTGATCCGCACATCGTCAGGGCCGATGCTCTGGCAAAACGGATGCGCAGTGGGGTCCTGGCGTCCGCGCTTCCAATCGTAGCCAAATGCAGTGGCTACTTCAACACTGAAGTCCCACATGGTTTTTTCGTCATAGTCAAGGTGCATGAAGGCGTCCTCAACCTGCGGACGCTGGCTGATGGCGCGAAGGAGTTCCACCTGCAAGGGACGCAGGCCGTCGAAAATGGCCTTGACTTCCGCGGTTTTCATACCCGGCTCGTAGGTGTCGAGCAAGGTATCGTAAGGATGATCGGCAGGCGGGAAAAATGTGACGAAACGCTGATTTAGCTCGACAACTTTTTCCAGGTGTGGGCAGAAAATGGAGAAATCTGATTTGGTGCGCGCTTCCACCCAGGCCTGCTGGGCCATAGCTGTCACCTGGGCCTGTTCAGCTATAAATTCCGGTGGAACACAGGTGGATTTTTCGTAGTCTCTGGCGGTCACGCTGATCAAGCGGTAGGTATCGCCATCCGCATCAAGCTCGGGCAGATGTGTTTTTAGATCTGCCAGTAGTTTACCCATCTCCTCTGAGGTGAATTTTTCGTGGGCAAGCTTGCCAAGCGTACCCATCATGTTACCGCGTTCTTCAGCCCCTCCGGGTGGCATATAAACGTGTTGATCCCAACCCAGCAAGGCATTG
Organism: Anaerolineales bacterium UBA5195; assembly: GCA_002412925.1. GTDB lineage: Bacteria > Chloroflexota > Anaerolineae > Anaerolineales > Villigracilaceae > UBA5195. The sequence continues at coordinate 13,296 of DHVZ01000046.1, forward strand.
GCATGGTTCAAATCGGCAATTTCTGCTGTCAATTCCGTCAATTTCTGTAATTGTGCTTGCATCAGGCGCTCCAATCGAAATATTGGGTGAATTATCAGGTAAATTTTACAACATCAGAAAAAGGTTGGAACCCTTCTGGAGAAGGGTTCTTTGGGTCTCCAGGATTTTTACACCCGCCCCCGACGGGGGCTTGCCCTGATGGATTTACAGGGTACGGGGTGAAAAGTGCCGCATTTCGGGGGATGAGGTGCGTACGCACCTCATCCCCCGAAATGCGAGGTCTTACTACGGAGATTCCCAAAGAGTCGGTTCTTTCCAATTATAAGGCCAGAAACCAGTTTAACTGGATTTCGTCCCTGACCCGGCTGTCAGACTGGTAGGCGAACCGGCGGATATCGCCCAGCACCGCTCCCTGCGCCTCATAAAAACGGCAGGCAGCCACGTTGACATTCTGGGTTTCGATTTTCATCTGCGCGCAACCCCTGGCCTTCGACCAGACCGCAGCATAATCAAAAAGCCGCTTGCCGAGACCCTGTCCGCGGCTCTCAGGCCTGACACGGAGATCCCACAACACCGCTAGATCGCGGCGGCCTTCGAGCATGTTCACTCCATTCGTATTCCAGGCCACCGCCGCCCCGCCAACCGGCGTCTCCCCATCCAGCGCGAGGAAGATGCCCCAGTTTTGGAGATCAAACTCCTCTGGCCAGGTTAGCGGGGAACCCAAAAGGTCATAGTTCTTGGTGTAAGGGGAAACGGATTGTTCGTGAAAATGAATCCCGGCCAGGCCGCTTTGCGAAAGGTCCGGGATCAGGATCGTCCGCACCTCGAAAGCAATCGGGATGCAGACGTATTCGTCGAGGCGCGAGGCGGGAATTTCGATGATCATCATCTATGAGAAGTTTCGTGAACTGCTGATTATTCGTAGCGCAGCGCTTCCACCGGCTGCAAGCTGGCGGCCCGGCTGGCCGGATAAATGCCAAAGAACAAACCCACGGCTGCCGAAAACAAGGTCGCCAACAAAATATCGCTTACCCGGATGCTCGGCTCAAAAACAACGTTATTGGCCGCCGCAACCTGCCCAACAATAAATGAAATCAGCCAACCCAAGAGAATGCCCACCAGTCCGCCAATCAGGCTGAGCATGGACGATTCTGCCAGGAATTGAATCAGGATGTCGCGTTTGCGCGCGCCAAGGGCCTTGCGCAGACCAATTTCACGGGTGCGCTCGGCTACCGAAACCAGCATGATATTCATAATGCCAATTCCGCCGACCAACAGGGAAATCGCAGCGATGCCGCCCAGGAAGATGGTCAAAACACCGGTGACGGAGGCCGCCGTTTCGAGGAAATCTGCCTGTGAGAAAACGGTGAAATCGTCTTCGCCGAGGGCTGTGCGGTGACGGGCGCGCAGGATGCTGGAAATTTCTTCGGTAGCCAGGCCAACATCTTCGGCGCTGGTGGCCTGGGCAATGATGCCATCAACGCGGTCGGCAGCGCGCTTGACGATGCGCGCCCGCACAGTTGTAATTGGCGCAAAAGTCACGTTATCCTGGGAGCCAAAAGCCGAGCCACCTTTCTTTTCCATGATTCCGATTACACGAAAAGGCTGACCTTCAATCCGAACGGTTTCGCCGGTCACTCCTTCGTGCCGGTCAAATAATTTGTCGGCCACATCCACCCCCAACAGGACCACCGACGCCCGCCCAAGAATATGATCCTGGTTGATTGACTCTCCTTCGGCCACCTTGAAGTTAACCATCTCGAAGTATTCCGGCGTGACGCCATTCAACTCGGTCGTCGCCGATTCGCCGCCCGCCGAAAACCGGACATTGTTGCCCTGGATAAAAGGAGAGGCCGCCACCACATGCGGAGCCAGGAATGGGTCGGCAATCGCCTGCGCATCCTGAATCGTCAGAGGCCGGATATTGCGAATTGTGACCTGGCGGTTCCCCCGAAAAACAAAAAGCAGGTTGGTACCGATCCCGCTAATGGTGCCGGTAATCGAATTCTGCGCCCCCTGCCCGATGCCCAGCATGGCAATCACCGCGCCGACGCCGATGACAATGCCCAGGATGGTCAGGCCTGAACGCATTTTATTGGCATTCAAGCTTTCAAGGGCTTCGATCAAAATTTGAAAAAGGCTCATTTGCACCTCACGTCAAGAGGATGATTTTAACCGATGAAACCGGCTTTTTCCAATTCATATGTTGTTCATCTTCATTGGTTATAATCACTCCCATGCGCTTATTGGATCGAATCTCAAACGCTACAATTATTGTGTTTCTATTCCTGAGTCTCTCTTTCAGCGATGTCCATGTCACCGGCCTCCGTGACCGTGTTCACATCCTGGCAACTGATCATGCTTTCGATTTCAACACCTGGACAGCCAATGCGGCCTGGGTCAAGCTAACTCAAAGCGCGATTGCTGCCCCACGCTATTTCCAGCCGCGAGAACAACACCGCCTGGTGCGAGAATACCTGCAACTGGTGAATGATGTCCATAAAACCCAAAACGATATCAACCTGCTCTACAGCAACCCTTCCATCCAGGACCCGGCGGCGGCTTCTGCAGCCTTGCGCGAAAAATTGGACAGTCTCACCCACCGGTTGAACGCGCTGGCCCCGTTTGCCGAGGCCAGCCTCGAAATGCAGGTCACTAACGTACTCTATGATGCCGGTCTCACCAGTGGCGGACAGCCCTTCCCCTGGGTGCTGTACCATACCACGCCCCTGCCCCAAAACCTGGTTATTTCCTCACGCGCAAAGATTCAACAGGAAACCAGTTACACCCTCCAACCGGATTTTAGCGTCGAGCAGGCCGTCAGCCTGGAAAAGACCATGGATACACGGCTAAATGTCTCTTCGCTGGTGGTTGAAATCGGAGGGTTGGCTGCCTATCCCACCATGATCATGCGCACCAGCGCCCTGGATTGGCTCTCCAGCACCATTGCGCACGAATGGATTCATCTCTATCTCGGGCAGCGCCCGCTGGGAATGAACTATGAGACCAGCCCCGAATTACGCACCATGAACGAGACAACCGCTTCCATCGCCGGGGGAGAGCTTGGAAAAACAGTTTTACAGCGCTACTACCCGGAATTACTTGCCCAGGAAGCGTCTCCCCTTCAGCTTGCGGCTCATTCGACAGACGGCTTTGGGCCCGAGAAGACGCCCCCACCCTTTGATTTTCGCGCCGAAATGCACACCACCCGCATTCGCACCGATGAGTTGCTCGCCCAAGGTAAAATTGACGAAGCCGAAGCCTATATGGAAGGACGCCGCTTGCTTTTCTGGGAGAAAGGCTACCCCATCCGCAAGCTGAACCAGGCTTATTTTGCCTTCCACGGCGCCTACGCCGACGTGCCCGGCGGCGCTGCTGGCCAGGACCCGGTTGGGCCAGCCGTCCGCGCCTTGCGCGCCCAAAGCGGTTCTATGCAAGAATTCCTGGAGCGGATCGCCCAAATGACCTCCTTCGCTGAATTGCAACAGGCTATTGGACAATAATGAAGAGCTGAATGCGAATCAGAATGTGTTGAGAGAAAGAATCCATCATGAAGCCTTTCGTGCTGACCGCTCTTGTTTTCACCCTGCTCCTGACCTCCTGTATGGACCCATCAGTTTCTTCCGCGAATCCCGGAACAGCGCAAGCCACAGGAAGCCCGGTTCCACAGGCCAGCCTCGAAAACTGCGTCGACGCGCGCCTGCCAACACCGGATGCAAATGGACCATCGCTGTTCCCGCCGGTCAGCGAAAAGGATCACGTTCTGGGAAGGCCAGACGCCTATGTCACGGTCCTGGTTTACAGCGACTTCCAATGTCTCGGTTGCGCAAAGCTGGCCAGCCTGTTGAATTCCCTGCAAGGGAAATATTCCCAGGATGTGCGCGTGGTCTTCAGGCACTTCCCGTTGATCAGTAAAAACGATAAGGCGGCGCTTTCTGCCCAGGCGGCTGAAGCCGCCGGTTTGCAGGGAAAATTTTGGGAAATGCACGATTTTTTGTTCACCAACCAGGCCAAATGGCAGGCCAAAAACCCCGCTGAATTCCAGGCCTGGCTGGTTGACCAGTCAGGCGCACTCGGGCTGGACCAAGTCCGCTTCGAGACCGACCTATCCAGCCCGGAAATCGCGGCCTTCGCCCAGCAAGCCTGGGAAAACGGCCTGAAAATCGGCCTGCCAGGCGCTCCGGTTATCCTGGTCAATGACGAAATCATCAAATGGCAGCCTACCCTGCTCGAAGGCCTGGAAAGCATCCTCCTGCTGGCCCGGCTGCCTAAAAAACAATTCAACGCCTGCCCGCCGATTGTGATCGACCACTCGAAGCGCTACGACGCCAGGCTGAAAACCACCAGGGGAGAAGTGATCATCCGGCTGTTTACGGATAAAGCGCCCAACACGGTGAATAACTTCGTCTTTTTAGCGCAAAAAGGCTGGTACGAGAACGTCCCCTTCCACCGGGTTGTGCCCGGCTTTGTGGCGCGCACCGGCGACCCGACAGGCACCGGTCTGGGCGGCCCCGGTTACTTTATCCCAAACGAGACCAGCGGCGGCCTGCGTTTCGACCGCGCCGGAATGGTCGGCATGGTAAATTCCGGGCCGGATACCAATGGCAGCCAGTTCTTTATCACCCTGGGGCCCGCCCCGCAGTTAAACAATGACTATACAATCTTTGGGCAGGTTCTCAGCGGCATGGAGGTGCTCTCCCTGCTCACCCCGCGCGACCCCACAACGGGCGAGTCGCTGCCTGAGCCAGACCTGCTGATCAGCGTCACGATCGAGGGAAAATGAACCAAACCGCAAATGAAAATCAATCGGCCAACTGGCCGGCTCTCCTGATTGGGTTGTTCCTCGCCACAGGCGCGGTCTTCATGCTCATGGCCGCCATGCTGCTGGTCATCATCGGGCTGGTATCGGGGTCAGAGTTAAGAAATGCCGAACCATTGAGCATGTACCTGCTGGCGACAGGCGCCCTTCTGATCGGATTGATGCTCCTGCCCGGCATCTACTTCAATGGCCGCAGGTTTTTCGGCCTCCCCGACCTGGCTTTGCGCCTGCCGCGTCTCAACGACTGGCTGCTCATTCCAATCCTCGTGGGCGCCTGGATCATGACCCTGGCGCTGGGACACCTGGCGGCCAGTCAGACAACCTTGTCGACGCTGATCCTGCCGATTGCCAACGTTTTTGCCGTCTGCCTGCCCATCCTGCTCTACCTCCGGCTCAGCCTGCGCGGACTGGATTTCCCAACAGCGCGGCGCGGCTGGAGCATCTGGGGGACGAGTATGCTCATCACACCCAGCCTGGCCCTGTTCTTCGAGGCCATCGTTGCCGGAATCATTATTTTGCTGCTCTACCTTTATGCCAGAACCATTCCGGGGTTGATGGAAACTTTCAGCACGCTGACTGCCAGCCTGACGGCCGGGAACGCCAGCGAAGCCGAAATAACGCGGGTGACCGCCAGCCTGCTCTTTGCCCCCGGCGTATCCGTTGCCGCCTTGAGTGTTTTTTCAATTGCGATCCCCTTGATCGAGGAAACCTTCAAACTGACGGCCATGTGGTTCTATCTCGGGCGCATCCACCGTCCGGCAGATGGATTTGTCTTGGGAGTACTTTGCGGGGCCGCTTTTGCGCTGGCCGAAAACATCGGCTTTACCAGCGCTGGCAGCGCTGATTGGGCCGCCAGCATCGCGGCGCGCACCACCACGGCCCTGCCGCATATTTTCAACAGCGGGCTGCTCGGTTGGGCGCTGGTTTCAGCCTGGAGGGAACACCGCTTTGGGCGGCTTTTGGCTGCGTTTTTCGCCGTCGTTCTGGTGCATGGCGCGTGGAATGCCATCAGCCTGGGGTTGGCGATGAGCGGCTTTGCCGAATACGTGGCTGAAGTCCCGGCCATTTTACAAAGCAATGCCCCCTGGCTGGCTGCCTGGGGCTTGATGGTGATTGGAACCTTGACCGGGCTGATCTACTGCAACAGCCAGATGCGCAAACCATCCGAGGATCCCCCAGAATCGTCGGAGTAAGAACCCGCATTTAGGGCGCGAAAAGCCCCAATGCGCTTACCCCGCCCCCTATCCAAAGCCGAATAATCGCCTGGAAAGGTAGGGTATAATCTGCCCCTGCTACCTTCCAATTCGGCACTTTGGGAATCCCCGGGATAGGAAATGAATAAAACTGTTATGAACAATCCAACCAACCCTGGCTGGCGCGAACACGCCGGTATTTTCCTGCGCGGCTTCCTGATGGGCACCGCAGATATCATTCCCGGTGTTTCGGGCGGCACCATGGCCTTTATTCTGGGGATCTACGAGAGGCTGATCGATGCCATCCGCGCCGTTGTCCCTTTCCTGCGCAACCTGCTCTTCCTGCGCTGGCGGGAGGCTTTCGAACAATTTCCCTGGCGCTTCTTGCTGGCGCTGGGACTTGGGATTGGCACAGCGATTTTAAGCCTGGCAAAATTCTTACACTGGGCGCTGGACCAATACCCGACGTTTGTTTATTCAGTCTTTTTCGGGTTAATCGTCGCATCCATTTTGATTGTTCGGAATCGCGTCAGCAAGTGGAATCTGCCTGCACTGCTGACCGCCCTGTTTTTTTCGATTGGCTCTTTTTTCCTGGTCGGGATGCGGCCCGCCCAGACACCCGAGGCCTTGTGGTTCATCTTCCTAAGTGGGATGATTGCCATCTGCGCCATGATTTTGCCGGGGATTTCGGGCGCGTTCATCCTGGTCTTGCTGGGCAAATACCAGTACATTCTCGGCGCGCTCATCCATCTGGAGCTTGTCACTGTGCTGGTTTTCATGCTTGGCGCGGCAGTCGGGATTGTCTCTTTCGCCAACATCCTGCACTGGCTCCTGGACCACTACCATGACTTAACCATTGCCGCGCTGGTGGGCTTCATGCTCGGCTCACTGCGTGAACTCTGGCCCTGGAAACAGGCCTCGTTGGGCATCGACGGTGTCGTTGCGAGCGGCAACGTTTTCCCCGGCGCGTTTACAGGCGAGGTCGCCTTGGCGCTGGGGCTAATGGCGCTCGGATTTATCGCGGTCATCCTGATTGAATTCATGGCGGAACGCCGCAAGCAAGCCTGAGCCTGCCGAAAGACAGAAACGCCCGGCACAGACAGGCTCTCTCAACAACCCACACATCTTTCGAAGCTGGTGATCTGAAAAGTTGGCCCTTTTGGAATCCCCCTCGTAAGCCTATCGGGGCAGGTGGGAAAATTCTGGAGGCTAAAAAGTTTTCTGGAGGAAAAATGGAACTGCTTAAAAACCTGATCGATATTTTTCTGCACTTGGACAAATACCTGGCCGAGATTATCCGGCAGTATGGCGTGCTGACGAACCTGATTTTATTTGCGGTGATTTTCTGTGAAACAGGATTGGTGGTGACCCCCTTCCTGCCCGGCGATTCGCTCATCTTCGCCGCCGGGACTTTTGCCGCCATCCCTGAAAGCGGCCTCAATTTCTGGCTGCTTTTCGTTCTATTGGTGGTTGCAGCGGTCGGCGGGGATGCTGTCAATTATTGGATCGGTCACAAAATCGGCCCGCGCGCCTACACCGGCGAAGTCAAGCTGATCAAGAAAGAATACATCGACCGCACCCACGCCTTTTTCGAAAAACACGGCGGAAAGACCATCTTCCTGGCGCGTTTTGTGCCCATCGTGCGTACCTTTGCGCCCTTTGTGGCCGGGGTTGGAGAGATGTCTTACGGCTACTTCTTGCGCTACAACCTGATTGGCGGCGTGGTCTGGGTGGCAATCTTCCTTGGGCTGGGGTACTTCTTCGGAAACATCCCCTTCGTCCGCGCAAATTTTGAATTCGTGATCATCGCCATCATCCTGATTTCCGTCCTGCCGATGGTTTTCGAATGGCTCAAAGCCCGCCGGGAACAAAAACAAGCTGCGCTGGCTGAATAAAACCGCTCTTTCGCGCTCAAAGACCTCGTCTCACCGGGACGAGGTCTTTGTTTTTCCATCTGTGAGCGTGGCACACTCTTCGCCAATTTATGGTATTATCAGCCCGTTAGACCGACTGGTCAGTCTATAGCCTATGCCCAACGAACCCATCGACACCCGTGCCAAAATCCTCGAAGCCGCCGTGCAGGTCTTCGCCCAAAAAGGCTACCATGAGACGCGCATGGACGATATCGTCAACGAATCGAAGACCTCCAAGGGGTCGCTTTACTTCTACTTCCCCAGCAAGCAGGATATCTTTTTCGGCCTGATCGAGACCTTTACCGGGCTGCTCGAAAGCCGCTTGAAGGAAGCCATCGCCGCCGAGCAGCATGGCAGCGAACAGGTCGATTCGGCCCTGACCGCCAGCCTGCGCCTGTTCAGCCAATATCGCACCCTGGCAAAAATCGTCCTGGTGCAGGCGGTCGGATTGGGCGCGGCCTTCGAGGAGCGCCGCCGGACGATCAATGACCGTTTCGCCGCCATCATCCAGGCCCGCATCGAAAAAGGAATTCAGGATGGCAGCCTGCCTAAACAAAACGCCGATCTGGCCGCCCGCGCCTGGGTCGGGGCGCTGAACGAAATTGTCATTTACTGGATTTACACCGGCACACCCGATCTGGAAACCGCCATCCCGGAGATCAAGGCCTTTTTGCTGAGGTCGATTGGGGTGGGGAATAAATAATAAGCGCAGGGGCGACCCAATGGGTCGCCCCTATGCAAGAAAATTCAAGGAGAGAATTTCAGAATGAAACGTTTGCTCGTTGCAATAACCCTGCTCGGCCTCGTTTTGAGCGCCTGCGGCCCGGCTGCCGCCCCTGCCCCGGCGGCGGAAACCGTCACCTTGAAACTGGCCGTCATCCCGGTCATCGACACGCTGCCGATGTTCGTGGCCGAGGCCGAGAACCTGTACACCAAACACGGCGTCAACGTGGAACTGATCCCGGTCGCCTCCGCCCCGGAACGTGACCAGCTCCTGCAGGCCGGTCAGGCAGATGGGACGCTGAACGAAATCCTGTCGGTGATGTTCTTTAACAAGGAAAAAATCCAGATGCAGGCCGTGCGCTATGGTCACATGGCCGCCCCAGGCTCCGGCCATTTTTTCATCCTGGCTTCAGGCCAAAGCGGCATCACGGACGCGAACGGACTGAAAGGCGTCGAAATTGGCATCTCGCAGGGGACGATCATCGAATACGTCACCGACCGGCTGCTCGAAGCGCAGGGTCTGACCAGCGCGGAGATCAAGTACCTGGCCGTGCCCAAAATCCCCGACCGGATGTCGCTGCTGGCTTCGGGCGAACTCAAGGCCGGCGTGATGCCCGACCCGCTGGCGGCGCTGGCCGTTCAGCAAGGTTCCAAAATCATCCTGGATGACACCTCCAACCCGAAACTGGGCGCGAGCGTGATTTCCTTCCGCCAGGAAGTGATCGACCAGCACCCGGAGGCGCTCAAGGCCTTTTTGGCGGCGATCGAGGAGGCGGTGACGCTGATCAACGGGAACCCGTCGAAGTACAGCGGCCTGTTGGCAGAGAAAAAGATCGTCCCCCAGCCGCTGATCAGTTCCTACGTCATCCCCAAATTCCCGACCCAGGGCGTGCCATCCGAGGCCGAATGGAACGATGTGCTGGCCTGGGCCAGGGCCAAAAACTTGCTGAAGGTGGATGTGGCCTACAAAGAGTCGGTCAATTCGACCTTTCTGCCGTAAAATTGTAGGGGCGACCCAACATCGTCCCTTTGTGGGATGGGTCGCCCCTACACCATGATGATTAACATCGAAGCGCTGACTTTCCATTACAAATCCACGCCTGTCTTTGAGAATTTCAACTGGCAGGCGCAGCGCGGTGATTCCTGGGCGGTGCTGGGGCCTTCGGGCTGCGGGAAAAGCACCCTGCTGGCGCTGCTGGCCGGGCTGCGTCACCCTGCTGCCGGGAGGGTGCAGATCAACAGCGAGGCGCTGACCCGCCCGAGGCCGCATACCGGGCTGATCTTGCAAGATTACGGCTTGCTGCCCTGGGCCACGGTCCGTCAGAATGCCGGCCTGGGGCTGGTGGTGCGCGGCTTTTACGGGGCGGATGGGGTGCATGCGCCTTTGGAGCTTCACCACAAAGCCACGGAGACACAAACTTCTTTTAATTCAAAGCTTAGTGCCTTAGTGGCTTCGTGGTTAAATCAAAACCAATCTCCCGTAAGTGTAGATTTCTGGCTGGAGCGGCTCGGCCTGGATTCGGTGGCCAACAAATACCCCTCCCAGCTTTCGGGCGGCCAGCGCCAGCGGACAGCCATCGCGCGGACCCTGGCCCTGGGGCCTGACCTGCTGCTGATGGACGAACCCTTCTCCTCGCTGGATGCCCCAACCCGCGAATCCCTGCAAAGCCTGACGCTCGAACTGGCCACCGAACAGGGGCTAACCCTGGTGCTGGTGACGCATTCGATCGAGGAGGCCGCCCTGCTCGGACGCAAAATCCTGCTACTGAATGAGCCGCCCAACCGCGAGGCAAATGTTATCGAAAACCCCGGCGCGGGGAGACCTGGGTATCGGGAGAGCACGGAGTATGCAGGGTTGTGTCGGGAGTTGAGAGAGAAAATGCAACGGTAGGATCTGTAATCGATTTCTATACCCTTCGCGGTCACAAACTGCGCTTTTTCTTGAGCGGGGAAACGCAATTTGCCTGCACCGAACGCAGGTACGCGTGTGACCGCGGGCATTATACAGCCATGTTGACAAAAACGGCGCCAATGTTTACAATAAGCACATTCATGTTGATAATAAAAAGAGGCGTCTGATGAGTACTTCAAAAGCCGGGTTTGGTGAAATCAGCAAGTTCATTCTGGAGAATGTCGCTGAACACCCCACCGATATTACATCCATCACTGCTGAAAAGTTTGGAATTTCGAGACAAGCCGTTTTGCGACATTTGAATAAAATGCTCAAAGACGGCAGTCTGCTGGTAGTCGGACAGACCAAAGACCGGCGTTATTCTTTAAAACCAGATGAGGTGGTCCATACGCGTGAGTTCTCGCTGGCAGGTTTGGAGGAGGATAAAGCCTGGCGCACAGAAATTCGCCCTTTGCTTAAGGACATACCGCAAAACATACTCGCCATTTGCCAATATGGTTTTACGGAAATGGTCAACAACGCCATCGACCATTCGGGCGGTTCGCGCCTCCAGGTTTTAGTGACCAATGGCCCTGGCGGAATCAGCCTATCAGTGTCAGATGATGGCGTGGGAATTTTCAGGAAAATTCAGCAGGATTTGGGGTTGGACGATGAGCGCCACGCCATTCTGGAACTTTCCAAAGGCAAATTGACGACCGACGCCCGGCGACATACCGGCGAGGGGATTTTCTTTACCTCGCGCATGTTCGATCTTTTTGGGATTGTATCTTATGGTTTGTATTTTCACCACACGGGTGAAAGCGGAGATTGGCTTTTGGGAGACGAACCGGATAAGCCCAAACAGTATCAGACACACGGAACCACTGTCATGATGCAGATCCATCCCGGTTCTAAGCGCACGACGGAATCTGTCTTTGATGTTTTTGCCAACCCAGAACAGAATTTTGGGTTTTCCAAAACACAGATCCCGGTGTTCCTGGCGCAATATGGGGATGAAAACCTGGTTTCGCGCTCACAGGCCAAACGCCTTTTAGCGCGGGTGGAGCGCTTTAGGGAAGTTGTCTTTGATTTCAAGGGCGTCAATATGATTGGGCAAGCCTTTGCTGATGAAGTCTTCCGCGTTTTTCAGAACGAAAACCCTCACGTTCACCTGACTTGGATCAACGCCGCTGCGCAGATCGAAGGCATGATCGCCCATGTGCTGCACGAAGCTGAGCAATAAGGAAACCGATGGCCTCCCTCTGCCGCCGGAGCCGCCCAACCGCGAGGCGAATGTTATCGAAAACCCCGGCGCGGGAAGCCTGGATTATCGGGAAAACACCGCATATATATCCCTCTGTCGCACTTTGCGTGAGAAAATGGAAATCTACCACGAAGGACACGAAGGAACACAAAGTAAAACCCTTCGTGCTCCTTTGTGACCTTTGTGGTTAGAGGTTTTTGTGTCCATCCGTCGCCGTGATCTTTTGCTCGCTTCCTTACTCATCCTCGCCGTCTGGCAGGCGGCTGCCTGGCTGATTGACCGTCCCATTTTGCCCACGCCGCTGGCGGTGCTGTTTGTTTTCTGGCGCGACCTGGCGAATGGCGAGCTGCTCGGGCATTTCATGGTCAGTTTGTGGCGGGTGATGGCCGGAACCCTGCTGGCGATCCTGACGGCGGCGCCCGCCGGGCTGGCGCTGGGGCAATCCAGGCGCTTCAACCGCTTCTTTTCCCCAATCATCTATTTGCTCTATCCGATCCCCAAGGTTGTGTTTGTGCCGATCATTTTGCTATTTTTCGGGATCGGCGATGCGGCCAAGATCGTGATCATCTTTTTGATCCTGTTTTTCCAGATCCTGGTACTGGTCCGCGACCAGGCGGCAACGCTGCGCCCGGAATTGATCCAGTCGGTGCGCAGTCTCGGCGCGGGACGGCGGGCGCTGTTTAAATACGTTTACCTGCCTGCCAGCCTCCCGGCCATTTTGACGGCGCTCCGTCAAAGCGTGGGGACGGCGGTGGCGGTCTTGTACATTGCCGAGCTTTTTGCAACCAACAAAGGGCTGGGGTATTACATTTACTTCGAGGGCTCCACCCTGCTCGATTACCCGGCCATGTACGCGGGGGTGGTGGCGATGAGTCTGCTGGGGCTGGGGATGTATTTCACGGTTGACAGGCTGGAACGCTGGCTGTGTCCGTGGCAGTATGTGAGTTAGACCGTAGACGATGGACCGCGGACAAAAGGGAAAACGCGCTTTCAGGATGGCATAATTCCGACCAAAATAAACTGTGATCAAACCGTGTTCGTGGTTGAACCCAGAAAACAAAAGGGGTATAGTATTAATTGACAGACGGTTCAACGTCAAATTTCAAAAAAGGAGTAACGGGTGATCAAACTTCAGACCGAAATCCAGATCCAGGCAGCGCCTGAAAAAGTATGGCAAATTCTGACAGATTTAGCCAAATACCCTGAATGGAACCCGTTTATTACCCAGGCCATCGGGAAAATCGAAGTCGGTGCACGGGTCGAGATTACCGTCCCTTCAGGATCCAAAGAAATGAAATTGCACTGTCAGGTTATCAAAGCAGAACCCAGGCAAATTCTGTGCTGGAAGTACCATGTCATCTCGCCTTTATTATTCAGGGGCGAGCACAGTTTCACCATAGAACCAATGGGAAGCAATTATGTCCGTTTCGTTGACCAGGAAATTTTCAATGGCCTGCTCGTCCCCATGCAAGCCAAAGAGATTGACAGCAACTCAAGACAGGGCTTTGAAGCCATGGACAAAGCGCTCAAAATGAGAGCCGAGCAAGGATAAACCGACAGTATTTTTTATCTACCCCATCTTACAAATCAATCGCTTACTTGGCGATCAATATCCCCAACGCAAATAAGACCGCATAGACCAGCGCCAACTGCGCCGTGCCCCCCAGGGTTTTGTTCAGGGCGCGGCCATCCGCCTGGGAGAACTCACGATACAAGAGAAAAGCCCGGGGGAGAGAGAGCCAGGTGAGCAACCCGCCGACAGAGGCCAGTCCAAAGGTCCATAATCCCAAGGGGACGAGGTAAGCGCCAATCAGGCAAACCAGGTATTCGGTCAGCATGGCCTGGCGGCCCAGCAAAACCGCCAGTGTGCGTTTGTTAACCGCGGTGTCTGTCGGAATGTCACGCGTGTTATTGACGACCAGGATGTTGATAATCAGCAATCCCAACGGCACGGAGGCCCAGAAGATAGTCGGCGTGAGCAGGCCGGATTGGGCGTAATATGTTCCACAAACGGCGGCTACGCCAAAAAACAGGAAGACAAAAACGTCGCCAAGAGCGTAATAGCCATACGGGAACGGGCCGCCGGTGTAAGCCAGCGCCGCCAGAAGAATGGCAGCACCGAGGGCCAGCACCGGCCAGCCACGCAGCCAGGTCAGATACAGGCCGAGCAGCGCCGCCAGGCCAAAGATGGCCGTGGTGCCGAGGCGCATTTGCGCCGGGGAAACGATCCCGCTGGCGGTGACGCGCGTCGGGCCGAGACGATCGGGGGTGTCACTGCCGCGTTCGTGGTCGAACAGGTCATTGGCAAAGTTCGCGCCGATCTGCATCAAGAGCGAAATCAGCAGGCAGGCCAGCGCCGCAGGCCAGTGGAAAACCCCATCACGCAGGGCAAAAGCAATCGCAACAAAAACGGGAGCGGCGGCGGCAGGCAGGGTGCGCGGACGGGCCGCCATCAACCAGGCCTGGAGGGGGGGGGATTGGGAATCGGTCATCGGGGCCTCAAAGAGATCATTAGTGGATTTTACCAAGAAACCCTGAAACTTTACGGTTAACAAAATGTTTACCCATACTTAAAGCGTTGTTCACCTTCAAAAAGTAAGATAGGTAAAGAAAAGGAACTCAAAATGTTAAATTCACAAAACACTCCCGCTGAAACCGTCCACCGCTGGGACAGCCTGGAACAACCGGTACACGGCTCTGCCCACTCCGCCGAAACGCTGCGCCTACTGGCCGCCCTGGATCAGGGCTGGCAGATCCTGGAAGCAGCAGATTTCCTGGCCTGCGGCCGGAACGCCGAAGGGCGTGGTTACCTGCTGACTCTCACCCACCCGCGCATGAGGCTGACACTTGAATGGCAGGTGGCAGACAACCCAGAGATGAGAGCCCTGCTGGCCTTCGAAGGCGTGCCCGGTTTTCACAGTTAATCCACAAAATATCAAAAACAAGTCTCAGCCAAACTCCCAACGGGAGTTTTTTGCATTAATTACCAGCCTAAATTCTCCAGGATTACCTTCTCTTTGGACGATAGAATTGAATCCGCAGCATGAGAAGGATATAATATTTTTGGAGGGCATGATGCGCAAACTACTAAAAACCCAGAATCAGCTTGCGAGTCTCTGGCTGCTGGTCATCCTGACCGCCTGCGGCGCCCCATCAGCCCTAACAGAAACCCCCGGCACGGCGGCAGCGGCCCAGCAACAAACCCAGGAAGCGGCGCTCACGCTCCCTGCCTCGTCCAGCGAAACTATCCAGACCACGTCCGATAATCTGCCCGCCCAACCCAGACTGGGGCAGATGCAATTGCGCTATCCAATTTTGATGCCGCCGGGGTCCAGCAAAACTGTTGATTTCTCGATCTACATCCCGGTTGAATTGGCAAACGCTTCGGCGGAATCTTTCAGCCGCGAGGTGCTATCCCCCGAAAATCCTCTTCCGCTGGGAAAATACACTGAACACAATGCGCTGATCCTGGTCTCACAACACATGCGCGTGGAATTGCTTGCGCCGAACTTTTCCGTCCAGGAGCTTTACCCGGCAGAGCAGGAGTTAGACCTGGTCACGCCCAACGCGCGCGCCAATTGGGGCTGGACCCTCAGCGCCCCATCCCAGCCAAATGAATATGTTCTGGTGGTCAAGGTTTATCTTGAAGACGAAAGCATTCCACGCTGGGTGGGCAGTTTTGATATTCTGGTGGAAGCGCCAACCCCGACACCTGCGCCGGAACCAACATCTGCCCCTCTCCCAACTCCCACACCGGAACCAACTTTTACCCCTGCGCCAACCCCCATCTCCACCACCAATCTCATCTTGAAAAATATATCCGATAACGCCGTCACCTTGATTGGAACACTGCTGACAACCATCGTTGCCCTGGTTGGACTTTATCTCCAGCACCGCAAACCAAAGAAAACCAAGAGATAATTTATTTGCAAGCTGTGAAACAAATCGAAACCGCCGCAAATGATCAGCTTTGCGGCGGTTCGTTTTCAATTTTTGAAGTTGATCATTTCGTAATCCCCGTCAGCCTCGGAAACCAATACCAGAGTAAGTCCGCGGCCGCTTTGCCGCGTACCGACGAAGACTTGTCCATCAACGGCACGGGTGGGTAAAAACCGCGGCTGATGAAACCGCCGACCCATTCCCGCTGGTTGATTGCCTGGAGCATGGCCTGGTACAAATCTGCCTGGGTTTTCAAATCCAGGACTGCCGAAGGCGTATCAGGGTACGGGCGGGACATCCCGCTCCAATCGAGGCAACCGGAACCTCCAGCGGGCACACAACCTGTGGCTGCGCCCTGCGCCGAGGGATAATCAACAGCAATCACCACGCCCTTTTGGACGGATAACAGGAATGGGGCAATGTCGTTATCCAGCTTCGCAACAACCTCGTTGGTCATCATCTCCACCGTGGCCGAAGAATTGGCAGCCAGGGGCGCAGACCAAAGTAAATAAACCGCATAGAACTGGTCGATAAAGGCCGGCGCCGGGCGCACCTGGCCGCCATTGTACGGATGTGCCCACAAAACCTGGCCGGTGAAGCGCTGGCGCACCTCGGTCAGCAGCGCCCGCCAGCGCGCATCCGCATCCGTCGGGACGTTGGAGGGGCTGCCATCGGGCAAGGTCCCGCCGGGCAAGGCCGGGAAAACGGCCTCCCCGCCCAGGATGAGCGCCTGCGCGCCAGACTGGGTTGCCAGGTCAGCATGGTAGAGCGCGAAAGCCCGGTAACGGTCAAACCAGGCGTTCCACCATTCAGGCGACCGCGGCGCACTGAACCAAAAATCGACATTGGTTGGAGCCAGGCGCGGCGCGGCATAAAGCGCCACGTTCAGGTTTTGAGCGCGCCCATACTGTACAGCCTGGAGTGTATCGGCCCAAAGCGGGTCATTCCCCGGTGTGGGAGCAAAAATTAGCGGGTTCGAGGAGGTCACCGCCCAGGTGGGAGCCACAACAACGTAGTTGGAACCAAGCGCCTGTACATTTTGCATGGCCGAAGGCAAAAGGGCCTGCCAGTTGGGGGCATAGTTCGGCGAAAGCTCGACACCAGCCCAGAAAACTCCCTGACGTGGATTGACCGGCACGGCCACCAATGTGCCTGGGTCTGCTTCGGGCCACCAGACCCAGGAGTTGACATTCTCCTGGATGTTTTCCCCGAGCAGGCTGGTGCTGACACTGCGTCCGGAAGCCAGCGAGCCAGCCGACTGCGCATCGTCTGCAGAGCCGCACTGGTCATTGCGGCAGTAACGGTAATGGAATGAACCCAGGATATTCAGCGGGCTGTACAATTTATAGACCCAGCGATTATTCCCCAGCGGCCACATCGGAAGGGGCTCAGTCCAGCCGAAAGGGTTGAACTGGATGGATACATTTTCGCCGGGCGGCGTGTTCGCCGGGACGGTTACATCAAACAAAATCGGGGCGGATTTTGTCCCGGCCTGCCAGGTGGCAATCGTATCCTGAACGACCACGTCGTTTGGCGGGACAATCAACTGGCGAACGACAAAGGTTTCGTCTTTTCCATGCTCAGCATTCCAAAAACCGTCCCCCAGCGTGTATTTATAACGGACATCCGCGCCAACCGGCAATTGCAGCGTTAGGCTTTGCCTGCCATCCTGCATGGGGATCAGCGTGGGCATGCGGGTGGCAACCGTGCTAACCCCGCCGCGCAAATCGGCGAAGGTGTTCCCCAACTGGATGAGATTCCCCGCCAGGCGCAGCGGCGCCCCGCTGACCGATTCAGATGGCAGGCTGGCGATAAACGTCACCTGGACCATTGGCGCAGGCTGCAGGCTGATTGGCGCAGGGGTGGTTTGATCAGCCACCACCGAGGCCCCTTGCTGGAATGGGCCGTAGGCCCCATCCAGGGTACAGGCAACCAGGGTATGCGTCCCGACCGACATGGCCTCCAAAACATATTGCCCAAGCGAATCGGTCAGCGTGCTGACGCCCCCGGCATTGACCAGGATATTCGGGATGGGGCGGCCCGTGCTTGCATCAAGCACTGTTCCGGTAATTCTCCCAGTGGGGCCATTGAACCTGCTGTCTGACCATGCCGCGACACGGTCATCCGTGCTGCCCGGCCCGCTGACATGATAAAGCCGGTAACGTACGGGAGCGCCAAGAGGCATGCTTTCCTGCGCCGGGACAGCGCCCTGACGATAGTAACGGTACTTAACCAGGGAATGCAACCCGATGGGCAATTTCACGGTATAGCGTTGCGGGTCCACCGCTGTCATCGGGTAAATGACAGGGTTAAGTCCCAATCCGGTTACTTCATCCAAAATCCCGATGGTCAGGCTTTCACCCTGCAGGAGCGGCGCAGGAATGGCGACTGAAAACGTGACTTCTGCCAGGGGAGCCGGGGTGGCCGTTGAGCCGTTGGTCGTTCCCGGCGAGGGTGTCGTGACCGGGTTCAGATCGATCAATGACCAGGTACAACCAAGGCTGGCAAGGGCCAGCATCAGGACTGCTGAAAACTGCATCCAGCGCAAACGGTTTGATGATTTCATTTATTCTCCTCGGGGCATTTGGCCTGTCGGCGTCAGGGATGGCAATACCCACGTGATAATCCCTATTTTATGCGAATTTCGGTCAAGTTTTCAAGGCAGTATTTTTTTCATTTGCCCCTGATCAAGAAAAGGTCTTGCGGCCGACTATTTCGGCTGGATCTTGGCCCCAGGTTTATCATCGCCTCGGCTGCTGATCTGAGCCAGCCAACTGAACAGAATGCTCAGGAAATACAAACCGATCATCGGCCCCATCACCAGCGCCATGTTGACCGGGTCAACCGTGGGAGTGATCATGGCCGACAAAACTGCAATAAAGACCACCGCCAGGCGCCATTGTTTTAACAAGGCCATGGGTTTGATGAAACCCATGGCTGAAATTCCAAAAATGACCAGGGGAAATTCAAAAGCCACACCAATCCAGAACATCAAACTGGTGATAAACCCAAAATAAGAAGCCGGGCGAAGCTTGGTGGCAATTCCCAGGAAATCCAGCAGAAAGGGCAAGGCTGCCGGCAGCATGACATAATAGGCAAAAGCCATTCCGCCGAGAAAGAAGATCAGCGCAAACGGAATGGAAAACAGTCCCAGCTGCTTCGAGCGCGGCATAATGCCTGGGGCGAAAAAAAGCCAGACTTCAAAAGCCAGGTAAGGGGTGGCCATGGCAATCCCCGCAATCAGCGCCACCTTCATAAAGACACCGATGGATTCGGTCACCTCGATGGCCTGGAGGTTCTGAAGCCCACCAACGGGGGCGGCCAGGTAGGCAATCAAATCCTGTGTGAACCAGAAGGAGATGCCCACCGTGACAATCAGCACAAGCAGGGAACGCAGCAAATGCTTGCGGACCTCATCCAACTCCTCAAAGATCGCATCAGGGTTCTGGAAGGCGTCAGTAACCGCCTCGAGTGCAGGACGGTCTTCAGGCACCTCATTCAGGAACTCATAGACGGGATTGTGCCGGAACTTTTCAACAACCGGGCGGAATAACCAGCCAAGAAAACGAAAAGGCAGGCTGATCAACCACCAGACCAGCCTGAAAGGAGCCAGCAAGAGCCACTTGAGAACGCGGCGTACTTTGTCCATCTTGGATCAGGCCTCGGGGGCGGAAGGCGGCCCGGGTGGAGTTTCAGGGTTCGGGTCAGGAGGAGAAACGGGGGTTGGTGGATTAAAAATCTGGCGCTCATCAAAGACCTTGCCTAGGTCAGGAGGTTGAATCTGATTGACCGCTTCCTTGACTTCGCCCTGCACTTGTTTTACTTCACTCTGGACTTCTTGCTGCAAGGCTTGCAATTCCTCCAGCCCGGCTTCGCGAACCAGCTTGGTCGGTAATTTTTGAAGCTCTTCGCCAGTATGGCGCATTGCCTGCCAGGTTGGCGAGGTCAGGAAAGCACGTAAAGTGCGTCCAATTGTGCGCCCAGCCGCCATCATATCCTTCGGGCCAAGCAAAATCAAGGCAATTAATATGATAAAAGCCAGCTCTGGCAAGCCGACGCCGAGAAGTTCCATTTACTGAGCGCCTTTCTTCAACTTTTGGGCGATTTCATTCTCGCGATCCGCCAGGCTGCCCAAAACCCCGTTAATAAAACGCGGCGCAGTCTCGGAGCCATACAGTTTTGCAAGTTCCACCGCTTCATTAATCGCAACTTTCAAGGGAGTTTGCGTGGAAACCGCAAATTCCCAGGTAGCCATTCGCAGGATGTTTCGATCAATGGCCGCAATCTGGTCGAAAGGCCATTCGGGAGCATAACTGGCAATCACCAGGTCCAATTTTTCGGCAAGCGGGATGACGCCAGAAATAATCTGGCGGGCAAATTCCACCAGATCGGGGCTTAACGCAGCCTGACCATCAGAAACAGCCTCATCCAGGCGTTCTTGCAAGACAACGCCCGGGAGGTGTCCGGTCAGATCCACTTCGTAAAGTACTTGCAGGGCGAGGCAGCGTGCCCTGGTGCGGGATTTCATGAGAGCCTATTCGTTCCCTTTGTAATCGATATCCTCGATATGGATGTTGACATGCCCAACTTCCAGGCCAACCATCTCGGAAATTGCGCGCGCCACCCTGGCCTGCAGATTGCGGCTGACCTCGCGGACATTCACATCGCTCTTTAATACCACGTACAATTCGATATAGACAATTCCATCTTCGACGGTCATTTGCACGCCATTCTCGGCACCGCGGCGGAACAGCCGGTCAACCCCTCCCGGCACCTGCGCGAGATGGCTGACGCCCTCCACGCTCAGGGCAGACATGCGCGCAATGGTCAATAAAACTTCGGGAGCAAGGGTAGTCTTGCCGGACGAGCGATATTCATCTGCCATTTGATTTCTCCTCTTTTGGACATCGCCTGCCCCCATCCCGGTTCCCCGGCAACACAGCAACCGGGGATTGGGATAGCTGGAAAGCAGTGAAGCTGGTTACATCATTACCATGCCGCCGTCCACGCTCAAAACATGACCCGTGATGTAGGCGGCTTCGTCAGAAGCAAGAAAAGCAACCGCATAGGCGATTTCTTCGGGAGTGCCCCAACGCCCAAGCGGGATTCCGTTGAGCGAGGTTTCTTTCAGCTCGGCGGGTAAATCTTTGGTCAGCTCGGTGGGAATAAAACCGGGCGCGACAGCATTGACGGTGATCTGACGGGAGCCAAGTTCGCGCGCCAGGGCTTTGGTTAAGCCGACCACCCCGGCCTTGGAGGACGAATAATTGGCCTGCCCGGCCTGCCCGGCCAAGCCGGAAACCGACGAAATGTTGACAATGCGTCCATAACGCTGCTTCATCATCGGGCGGACAACCGCTTTCGAACAGTTAAAAACACCTTTGAGATTGACATTTAACACCAAATCCCAATCAGCTTCATCCATGCGCATGATCAGGTTATCGCGGGTCGTGCCGGCATTATTGACCAGGATATCAATGCGTTCATGTTTCGCCAGCACCTGGTCGATCATGGTTTTGACACTGGCGCTGTCACCCACATCCACCGAAAAAGATGAGAATTCGCGCCCGCTTTTGGCAGAGATTTCCTGGGCAGTCGCCGCCGCCATCTCTCCATTTCGGTCAACAATGACGACATTGGCGCCTCGTTGGGCGAAAACTTCTGCGATCGCCCGGCCAATCCCGCGCGCCGAACCAGTTACAACGGCAACTTTGCCTTCTAAAGATAAAAATTGTTCCGACATCTTCTACTCCTTTGGAATTATACCTCGATTATATGCAGAGACTATCCGGCGCAAAACGCCGGGCAGGTTGGGCCTCCATGAAGATACCAACGTATAAAATAACCCCTCATTTCAATTTCGGTTTCAGGCCAAAACCAAGGAGCAATCCAAGCAGGATGGAAAAACCGCCGATATAGGCAATGGCATCCTGCCAGAAGCGGATGGGGAACAGGCGGATGAGCGTATCGGAAAATTCGAACAGCCACGAATCCCCCGCAAAGAACAGGGAATGGAACCAGGTAAAGAACTGCCAGAAGGAAACCGCAGCAAAGGCTGCCAGGGCAATCAGCAGACCGGCGGTTAAAAATCCGCCGCGTTTCCAGCCCCACAGGTAGTCATCCAGCCAGTTTGCGCGCCAGGCCCACAGCCCGAGCAGCGCCAGCAGAGCCAGATCAACATACCAAACCAGCAATAAGACCTGGACAACCTTTTTAACATCCAGCATGTGCGAAAGTTCGCGTTCATTGTAAATCGGCTCTCCAGTGTCAAACTGCAAAGCCGCCAGGAACTCAACCCCCTCCCCATTCAATAAGTATTCGACGGAGGGTTTCGACCACTTCAGGCGGTCCTGAAGCGTGAACCCATAGCTGTCTTCGGGAAACCCCGGCATGCGGTACTCTGCTTCCAGATACAAGGGGGTCATCAGCAGGCGCACACCCAGCATCAACAGGGCCAGTGGAACCAGGGTTGTGACAAACCACGAGAGCAGTAAAGCCAATTTCTGTGACATAGTTTTTCCCTTACGTTAAGTTCTGGCTGGTTGAGCAGGACGGCTGCAAATGCAGGCGCAGGTGTAAGCGTACGGGCAGAAGAACACTGCCTTACCCTTCGACAAGCTCAGGGCGTCGCTCAACCGGCGGCTTACTGCATCGAATCGACGCCGCCGCCCAGGATGAAATTGATCACCAGGCTGTTGGTGACCCACTCGACGGGCGAACGGTCATCGGTATAGACTTCCCCGCCGGTGGGATCGGGCTGGAGGTGGGTAAAGGCCACCTGCGCGGCAGCCAACAAGAGCGGTGGTGCTTGCAAATCGGATGACAGGGTAGCCAGGTTTGCGCCCAGGTGAGCAGTTGTCGTTGGCTGGCGGGTGGCATAGAGCATCGAATTGAAGGTATTCGGGATGTCGATGACATGCGTGGACGGTAAAACCGTGCGAATCGTCGCCGCCAGGTCATTGATCAACCGCCGATCTTGCGGCGCGCGGCCAACGTTGATCGCCAGCACGCCGTTCTCGGTCAGATGATCGGCGCAAATCTTGAAAAATTCCTGCGTAGTCAGGTGCGGCGGAATGTACGGCGGGCGGTAAGCATCGACGGCGATGATGTCATACTTGTACGGGCTGTGTTCCAGCCCCCAGCGGCCATCGACAACGTAGACGTTTAAGTTGGGCATGGTCATGCCGAAGTATCTTTGCCCGACTTCAACAATTTTTGGGTCGATTTCATACCCGTCAATCGGGATCCCGCCATAGACGGCGGTCGCCTGCCGGGCGGTTGTCCCGGCTGCCAGGCCAACGATGGCAATCCGCTGGACTTTGGAAATGGAAAACTCGGGATTAAACATTGGCGCAACGAGGAACTCTTCCCAGGGGCCGCCATAAAAAAGCTGATTTGGATTGTATTCCGAGTGGATGCCCTGACCCTCGTTCAGGCGCAGGAGCATGGTCTCCCCGTTTTGAAGCACTTCAATATAATTGTAGGCCGATTCCGTCTCGTAGACCTGCCCCGGTGTGGATTTTATGCGGTAGTCATTCAGCAGCGCCACTGCCAGGATCACCAACGGCATCAGCAAAAAGGGCAGGACAGCCTTCCAGCCAGAGGAAAGCCACAGCCCAATAAACGCCACCACGAGCAGGGTTCCAGCGAAAACCAGGAAGGTCAGGGTCGTCCCGATCAGGGAAAAAAGAAACAGGGTCGGCAAAAAGGCGCCCAGCACCGACCCAAGTGTCGAAATGGAAGAAACTTCCCCCGAGATATTCCCCGCTTTGGCGGCGTCCTCCATTAATAGCCGGACGGCAAACGGGGAGGCCATCGCCAGCAAAGTGACCGGAAGGCTGAACAGGATCAGCGTCCCGGCAAAGGAACCGAGCATGACGCCAAAACTGAGCACATCGAAAGCCGCAGCAGCCGCGCGCAAAACCGGCGTAGCGATAAAAGGGACGATCCCCAGCACAAACGCGCCCCAGGCCAGAATCTTGAACAAGGTCTGCGGGCGGGGTGAGCGGTCAGCCCAGCGCCCGCCGAGGCGGTAACCGACGGCGAAGTAGACCATGATCAGGCCGATGATGCTGGCCCAGACCAGGTTGCTGGAGCCGTAGATGGTTTGCAACAGGCGCGAGGCGCCAAATTCGGCGGCCAGGGCGGTCATGCCAGAGATAAAAACGGTGAAGTAGAGGTAATTTCGCATGGGATTATGGGATTATGGGATGGGTGTGCCTTGCGCCTCGATCTCAACCGAGGTGACCAGGATGGAATTGCAGCCTTCGTCCTGCCAGTAAGAAATAAACTGACCGGCAGGGTCAAAAAGATCGATCCGGTAAATTTCGCGCCCGCGGATGGTAACCAGATTCCACAAGCGGACTTTCAATAACTGATGATAAAGCTCTTCGTTCTGCGGGACAATGTGCAGTAAATTGATATTTCCCTGCGGTTTTGGCCCAGCGTCATACTGGTAATAGAAGGCGTGGTTGTAAACCCGGGTCGGAACACGGGCCGGGGAGGAAAATTCTCCGGTGGCGACCAGGATATCGTGGGTGGCAAAGGGTATGGGTTCGTCGCGCCAATTGGAGACATGCCGCACAACGCCGGAAAAGGTGGCAAGCGGGAGGTTTTCGTAGGTGATTTTCCACGAACGCTGATCCTTTATCGCGCGAACCTCGGTGAAATCCTGCGAAAAGCTCAACTCGGCGAATGGCGGAGCCGCCAGGCCGAAGAAATCGGAGTTTAGCGTTGTATACAGGAAGCCGCAGACTGAAACGACCAGAATCATGAGCGTCGCTGCCCAGAGCGGGGTCATGTTCAGGAGGAAGCCCAGCGGCAGGAGGAGCAGGTTCTTAAGAGAGGAACGGGTCTCTGACATAAAAAGGCATTATACCCCGGCATCATTTTTCCTTGACGTTTCGCGCCCGAGAGGCTAAAATTCCAATCCGCTCTTCCCGACGCCTCCGCCGGAGGCGTCTTGCTTGCCCGGAGAACCGTATGGCCGCGAACCAGCCTGAAGAGAAGGAACCACCGCAGGTTGTGAACCTGTCGGAGGTGCGCGTTGGAAGTATCGAGGCCGAACTGGTGCGCACCAACCAGACGAGCATTCAGCAACTGAACGCCGAAGAAGTCGAACTGCACATTTCTGCGCTGGGCAAGGCCAACACCGGCGAACTGCATGCCCGCGATTCCATCCTTGGCATGGTGGTGAGCCAGCAGGCCGAAGTGAAGGACAGCTTTGTCGGCGGCGTAACGGCGCGAACACTCTCACTGGACGGCGTAACCGCCCTGGCCCTGGCGAATTCCATCTCGATCAAGGATGTGGATGCCATCGCCATGGCCGGCACCGAGATCAGCGCTGAAAATATCCGCACCGGCCTCCTGTTCTGCCGGGAAGTGAACGGAAATGTCACCACCATGGTCAACGGACGCACAGCCCTGCTGGCCGGGCTGGCAGGCGGCGCAGTGACCGGGCTGATCCTGCTGGCCGGGAAACTGCTGTTCGGACGCAAAAAATAGTCAATATGCGCGGCGATCCTGCCGCCATAAAATTCAGACAGGGCGAAGGTAATCCTGAGATTGTCATCAGGGTGAGAGGCGCCCAAGGAGTATTGCAATGGAAAAGGTAGTCTTGAAAGCCGAAAAACGTACCGTAATCGGCAAACAGGTGAGACAGTTGCGCCGCGCAGGCCAGCTTCCGGGCGTGATCTACGGTTACAACTTTGAGCCGACCGCCATTTCGCTGGAAGCCCACGGCGCCCAAAAGGTCATTCCCAATTTGACCTCCTCCAGCATCGTCAACATCGAACTGGAAGGCAAGCTGATCCCCGCCCTGGTGCGCGAAAAGCAGAAAAACTACATCAAGAATTTGCTGACCCATGTCGACTTCCTGGCCGTTTCAATGACCGAGGTGATCCGCGCGGACGTGAGCCTGCACTTCAGCGGCCTCGCCCCAGCCATCAAGGAATTCAGCGCCGCGATTGTGAACAACATGGATTCCGTTGAAGTGGAAGCCCTGGCGAACGATCTGCCCGAGCGCATCGAGGTTGACTTGAGCGTGCTGGCCAAGATCGGCGATTCGATCCATGTGCGCGACCTGGTTATTCCCGCCGGCGTCACCCTGTTGACGGATGTCGATGAAATGGTTGCGGTCGCCACCGCCACACATGAAGAAGTGGTCGAAGTGGTTCCGGGCGAAGAAGTTGCTGCCGAACCCGAAATCATCGAAAAAGGCAAGGCCGAAGAAGCGGCAGAAGAATAATCTGCTCGAACCAGGATGGGCGGCCCAATGGGTCGCCCATTTTTCTTTAACTTTACTGGCAGACTTGGATTGCAGCGAATCGCGCAAATTTCCCTGAAAACTTCGCCCAATCGGGTAATTCGAGGTCACTAAAAACTATTGACTCTCCAGTTGGAGGATGGTGTATCATCATCACTGGAGGAAGCCACCATGCAAAAACTGGACCTGAAGAAAACCCTGAAACCCTATTACGAAGCCAAGCCTGCGCCCGCCTTTGTCAACGTCCCGGCGACAAATTTCCTGATGATCGCTGGCACGGGCAACCCGAACACCTCCGCAGACTATGCAGAGGTTGTCCAGACGCTTTACTCGGTTGCCTACACGCTAAAATTCAAGATTAAAAAGGAAATGGCCATCGATTACCCCGTCATGGCGCTCGAAGGGCTGTGGTGGGCAGATGAGATGCACCTGTTCAGCGCCGACAAGAAGGATGATTGGCTCTGGACGATGATGATCTCCACCCCGGATTTCATCACCCCCACACTGGTGGAGACCGCCAAAACCGAAGCGGGAAAAAAGAAAGCACTACCCGCCCTGCCCCGCCTGCGCTTCGAAACCTTTACGGAGGGGTACGCCGCCCAGTTGTTGCACATTGGCTCATACTCCGCCGAAGCGCCCAACATCCAGCGCCTGCATGACTTCATCCACGCGAACGGTTACACGTTCGATGGGAAAATCCAGAAGCACCATGAGATCTATCTCTCCGACCCGCGCAAAACGGCATCGGAGAAGCTGAAAACCGTCATCCGCCAGCCGGTGGTCAAGAATTGACCGCAGGCAGTGGTCAAGCAGGTTCTTTTTGACTCTGAGTGTTTCTCAAGCCTGGGTTATCCTGACCATCGGACGCCTGACCAGCCTACCTCACGTTCCCTCCCCCAGCACCCGAAAACCGAACTCCCCGTCCCCACTGCCGGCATGGTCCCCGTTGCGGGACGCGCAACGGGCGAACTCTGCAACACGGGCAGTTGTTGAATCCGCCGCCAGATTTTTGCGCTGGGCGCGTTCCTTTGGGCTGGCCGGATAGGGATACTTGCCAAAGACACTACGAAGCCATTCCCAAACGTTGCTGCTCATTTCCACAACGCCATACGGGCTGACATTTTTCGGGAAACAACCCGGGGTGTTAGGGCTTAATAGGATTCGCGCAGCGAACGCACCCGAACTGTCGACTGGGGAGCCCAATTTTTGGGCAGAGGCAAGACCACAGTCAGGGTGGCACCGGCAGGCAGGTCAAAGTAGTTGTCGCTGAAAACGGCATCTGTCCCATCAATGGAGAGTTCCACAAAACGGGCCAGGCTGCGAGTAGAAACCTCCACAAAAAGGGTTTTGCCTGCTACACGGGTCGAAACCTTCAGACCAGGGTCGCGCAGTTCGAGATGTTTGTTGGGGACGAAGGATGTCACACTGCGGGCGGCCACTTCCGCGTTCTGCCATAATTCAGCCACAAAAACCACATTTTTCTGGTTCTCGGCAGAAACCTGGGTCGAAAAATCATACGAGCCGACCAGCGTATCGGCCAGCGCCAGCGCGCGGGCGAATTGCTCGCCCTTCTGGAGAATCTGACCGTCGAGCGTCTCCAGCCGCCAGCGGATGGTGGCATCGACCGGCTCGACCAGGTCGCTGGTGAGGTGGACCTTCATCGTCTTGCCATAGTCGGCCACCGAGAGCAGAAGCGGGGCATAGAAGCGTTTGGCGGCGTAGTGGAGCGCCTTCCAGCGCCCGAAATAATCGAGGCTGGCCCACGAAGCGACCGGCCAGCAATCGTTGAGCTGCCAGATGAGCGTGCCACTGACCCGCTCCCGATTGCGCCGCCAGTGTTCCACGCCGTAGCGGATACCTTCGGCCTGCAAAATCAGGCTCAGGTAAACCAGCGCGTCGAAATCTTTGGGCATGCGAAATGCATCGGTCATCTGGGCAATCATCAGACCATTGCCCGAGCCGCTGCGCTGGTGATGCTCCATGATGTAGGAGGTCATGTTCCAATCGGCGGGTTCGGCGTAGGTGGCGATGGTTTTGAGCGGCGGCAGGGCCTGGAAGCCAAACTCGCTCATGAAGCGGGGGAACTGCGTGCGGTAGGCCGTGAACGGCTTGCGCCCGTGCCAGACATCCCAGTAGTGGCAGTCGCCTTGCACCTGATTGTTCGCGCCCTCGAACGGCGTATCCGCCGAAGCCGAACTGGGCCAGTAGGAGGTGTCGGGGTCTTCGAACTCAAGCAGTTCGGGCAGCATCTGGTGGAACATGCGGTCATAACCGTCTTTAAGCCGCTGGTTGAGCGGGTCGTCGGGTTTGTTCCAGCCCCAATCACACCAGCCCTGCTCCATCTCATTGTTGCCGCACCACAACGCCAAGCTGGCGCGATGACGCAGGCGGCGGATATTCTCAATCGCCTCGACGCGCACGTTTTCGAAAAAGTCGGCCTCCGCCGGGTAAATGCCACAGGCGAACATGAAATCCTGCCAGACCAGCAGTCCGTACTGGTCGCACAGATCGTAGAACATTTCCTCGGGGTAGTACCCGCCGCCCCAGACGCGCAGCATGTTCATATTGGCATCAGCGGCGGACTTGATGAGCATCTCCAGATACTCCCTGGTGATGCGCGTCGGCAGGGAATCGGCGGGAATCCAGTCTGCGCCTTTGGCAAACAGGCGCAGACCG
Source organism: Anaerolineales bacterium UBA5195 (assembly GCA_002412925.1). GTDB lineage: Bacteria > Chloroflexota > Anaerolineae > Anaerolineales > Villigracilaceae > UBA5195. Next base: position 41,978 of record DHVZ01000046.1, read on the forward strand.
TTGACGTAGAAGGTGAATTCCTGGCCCCACTGGTCGGGTTCCTGGTGCAGTTCGATCACGCGCAGGCCGATTTTGTAGGAACGCTGGTCGAGGACAATTTTGCCGTTTTTAAGCGTCACATCCACAGCGTAAAGCGGTTGCGCTGAGCCTGTCGAAGGGCCATACCCGTTCGGCCACCAGAGTTGGGGATTAGAAATTTCGATAGAGAGATTCGCAAAATGGGGTTCTCCCTCCATCAGAGAAAGCAACTTTTCCCGGGCAGTGAATTTTTCACCGCTTGGGCTTGTGACCGTGATCGAGGCCATAATTTCAGCATCCAGGTTATTCGAAGCAAAGGCTGTGATGTCGGCGTTGATGGTGGCCACATCAGCTTCGATATTTTGGCGCAGATGAACATTGTCCAGGCATACAGAATAACCTTCAAGGCGAATATCCTTCCAAACACCTATGGGCGGCAGTTTGGGACCCCAGTCCCAACCCCAATGACAGGGGGCCTTACGCAGGTGCGGCCCACCGGGAATATCGCCGCCGCCTTGCAGCGGAAGCTGCGCCTGTTTAGCGGTGATGAAACGCACTGGCGAGCCAAAAAAGATGCGGATTTCGTTCTCGCCTTCGCGCAGCAGGTCTTTCACATCCCATTCCCAACTACGAAACATGTTTTCAGCGTGGCCGAGATAGGTTTCATTGAGATATACATCGGCGATGGTATCGAGCCCCTCACAAACCAGGACCACGTTGGGTTCGGCCAGCAGCGCGGCGTCTACTTTGAACGTGCGGCGATATTCCCAGTCAGTTTCAGCCACCCACATGACCTTCAGCTCATTATCAGCCACAAAGGGGTCAGGGATTTTCCCCAGAGCCATCAGGTCAGTATGCACACCACCAGGGACGGTCGCAGGAAACCATTCCCGTAAAGGATTCAGGATGCTATCATCCGTACCAGCCTGGCGGAATTGCCAGGCGCCAGTCAAAGTCATTTTCTCCATTGATAAACCTCTCTTTTTTATCGCTCTGCCAGCCGGAAATCATATTGTCAAAGCAGGATGCATACCACGCGGCGTGCATCCTGCTTTGATCTTTCTCCCTGCAAACCAGGTTGAATAGTTATCTTGAAGCCAAACTCAAGCGGAATGCATCACACAGTTGAGAGATCCCATTCTTCGTAGATTTTTGGCACATCGTTAATCAAGCGTCGGGTGTAAGGCTGTCTGGGCGTCAGAATCACGGCATCGGCAGATCCGTGTTCAACGATTTTTCCATGCTCCATGATGTAGACACTATCGGAAACAAAATACGCCAGGCCAATATCATGGGTGATAAAAATAATCGTCATCCCGGTTTCTTTACGCAATTGCATCAGCATATCCAGGATGGTTGCGCGTGAACAGGCGTCGATCATCGAGGTTGGCTCGTCCGCCAGCAGGATTTTCGGTTTTAACAGGAAAATCCGGGCAATCATCAAGCGCTGCATCTGTCCGCCGGAAAGCTCAAAAGGGTACTTATTGGTCAATTCTTCGAACTTCAAATTGACAAAACTGCACGCCTCCGTCATCAACTCCACTTTTTTCGCATGTGGAAGATTGCGACCGCCGCGCATGTAAATACAATCCAGCAACACGGCATCAATCTTGTTAAAGATGTTATAAGAAGAGAATGGGTCTTGAAAAATCGCTTGAATGTTTTTCCAGTATTCCTTTTTCTTCTTCTGAGAACTGATATCACGCTTCTGCCCTTGGAAGTAAATCTCGCCTTCGGTCGTGCTGATCAATCCCAGGAGCATCTTGGCCAAAGTGGTCTTTCCGCTGCCTGATTCGCCGACGATCGAAACGACTTCGCCCTCGTAGAAATTAAAATCCACATGATCAACGGCGACCGTTTTCTGGCGGCCAAAACCAAAGACTTTGGTAAGCCCTGAGGCGCTCAGGCATGATTTTTTTTCAAGCGTGGACATTTTTAGCCTCCCTCTGTTCTTTTTCTGCTTGATAAGCCTCTCTGAGTTCTTTTTCCGGGATGATACAGCGGTAAGTGCGGCCGTCACCCGCATCGCGGAGACCAACAGAAGTTACCAGGCATTCTGGGCGGGTAAATTTGCAGCGTGGGGCAAACCGGCAGCCAGCCGGTGGTTTTTTCAGATTAGGCGGCACCCCAGGAATGGCAGTCAGTTTGGCATCCCGCAGGCCTTTTTCAGGCACAATAATCGAGCCCATCAGACCTTTGGCATATGGATGGAGCGGATCAAACACGGCTTCCTCGGCACTGGCCTTCTCTGTAATCTGTCCAGCGTACATAACCATAATGTCATCGGTTACGTTATAAAGCAGCGGAAGTTCGTGCGTGATAAAGATCAACGAACTGATAAAACCAGTTTCCATCAACTGTCGCAGCATCTTAATCACCATCTTCTGCGAAGTGACATCGAGCGCAGAGGAAGGCTCATCCGCAATCAGCACTTTGGGTAGCAGTAACACCGAGATCGCAATCACTGTGCGTTGTTTCATGCCACCCGAAAGTTCAACGGGATATTTTTGTAATACCTCGGCTGGAAGCCCCAGGGTCTCAAACAAGGTCCTGGCGCGTTCGTAAATATCCTTTTTCGTGATGTACAGATCATGAGCCTGGACAACATCCTCGATGAAGTGGATAATTTTCTGGGTGGGGTTGAGCGCGTTCATCGCAGCCTGGGGGATATAGGCGATCTCCGTCCCCAAGACCGATTTACGAACGTCATCAGGCTTCATCCCGGTAATCTTTTTCCCATTGATGATGATCTCACCACTTGTATAGTGCAAAGGAGGAAAGTAATAGCCCATCAGGCTGAGCGCCAGCGTCGACTTGCCACAGCCGGATTCTCCTGCAATCCCCAGAGACTTCCCTTCTTCGACCTTCAGGGATACATGATCAACCGCGTAAACATCTTCCCCAAATCGGGTGATATATTTTGTAGTTAGTTCATTGACCTCTAACATGACGTTTGCCATATCAATCACCTAGTCCCTTAATGCCGGGTTGAAGACCTGGTCGAGGCCTGTATTCATCAAATTCATCGAGAATGTAATCAGGGCAATGGTGACGAGCACAGGGAAATACGCCCACCATTTTCCCAGGATATGCGCCTGGTAAATCATCGCCCAGTTCATCATCAAACCCAAGGTTGGCACTTCGGTCGTTCTCGGTCCCAAGCCAAGGATCGATAACTGGGCCTCTGCCAGGATTCCCGAGGCAATCTGCAGGATCAGCGCCATGACAACATACGAAGCGACGTACGGCAGAATATCGTTCAGGATGATATGAACAATCGAGTGCCCGGATAGTTTCGACAGGTTGACATGGTCGCGATTCCGCAGTGACATCACTTGCGACCGCACCGCCCTGGTAAGCCAAGGCCAGGCGGTAAACCCAATCACCACCGCGATGGTGAAGGCGCCACGTTTATCCTGCCCGATGCTGAATGAAATCAGGATCAACAACACAATGGATGGGATAACGGTAAAAAGAGTGGTAATGAACATAATCACGTCATCCACCAGGCCGCCGATATACCCCGCCAGTAATCCCAGGGTCAAACCGATCAAGGTTGCAACGAGGCCAGCGACAAAACCGATCTGGAGTGAGACAACGGTGGCCTTAACCAACTCTGTCAGCACGTCGCGTCCAAAGTTATCGGTTCCAAGCGGTAACACCCGCACACCCGCAACCTGGCTGACATTCACATAGTCAGATTGGTTGACGATGCCTGTCTGTTCCAGGACACCCGTCTCAGGGTTTTTTACCGCAATAATTGCCCCATCTGCCGAGAGAAGTCCTTTGAGGGCATTATTGAGCCGAATAAAATAGTTGCGCTTGGCATTCGTCATCCCGGGAACATTTTTCTTGGGATCGTAATTGGTCTCCCATTGGTTGATGAGTTTTTCAGTGTCCGCAAGATCGATCTCGGCTTCAGGGATCCCAGCCGCCACCAGCCACTCCCGCATGGCCAGGCGGTCGTCGTTGTTCAACTTACTGGCAATCCGCTTGGCAGAGGCATCTCCCAGGTTGAGTGTATGCGGCGATGAACCCAGACTGTCATAAACACTGACATAGATACCCGGTGGGAAGAAAGTGCCCTGGCCGATGATCTCTAAGGGGGAAGCTGTGATGAACAGTGGATAAATCGTCACGATCAGCAAAATGGTCACAAAAATGCAAAAACCGACCACAAACTTGCCAGAGCGAAAAACTTGTTGAAGGGTGTGTTTCATAACAGCCTCTTTCCTTAATCCGCCTGCGCCGTTTTGATGCGCGGGTCAATGAGGCCATAAAGGATTTCGATGGCAAAGGTCGCTAGCAATACCATGATTGTAATGATCAAGGCGGAGGCCGAGATCAACGGATAATCCTGTCCCAATACAGCGCGTAAGAGCGTGGTACCCAGCCCCGGATAACTGAAGATGATCTCTGCAAAAATCGAACCGCCGACCATGGTGCCAACCGATAATGCCAAACCGGTGATCTGGGGCAGCATGGCATTCCGAAAAACATACCCGACAATCTTGCGATCCTTGATCCCCAGGAACCGGGCGTATTTGACATAATCTGCATTCAGTTCATAGATGGCCATGGAGCGCATCCCAATCGCCTGGCCGCCGATGGCAATCAAGACGATCGACCAGAACGGCAATTGATAGTGGATAATCACAGACCACATAAATGACCAGGTAAAACTGGGGATCAGGTCAAACCCATAGCCGCCCGAGGTTGGGAACCATTTTAAATCGACCGCAAAAATTACCAGTAAAAAGACCGCCATGCCAAAAGCCGGAAAGTTACTCACAAAAATACTGAGGGGCATGAGGACTTTATCAAAGCCCCCTTTAAGATAAGCAGCTAACGCGCCGAGTGTGTTCCCGATCAGCCAGCCAACAATGATCGCCGGGAACTGCAAACATACCGTCCACCAGATGGAAGCTCCAAGAACATCCGCAACCGTTCTGGGATATTGGCTGAACGAGAAACCGAAATCGCCCCGTATCACATTTCTCATATAGATGAAAAATTGTTCGAGCAAGGGTCTGTTAGTGCCAAACAGTTCCGTGTATTGCTGATAAATCGCCTGGACCCCGGCTGAATTGCTCATGCCCTGAGCCATCCTTGAGACAATGGCTGCCACAGGATCCCCCGGCATCATGCGGGGCAAGATGAAATTCAACAAGAATGCGCAAACAAGCGTAATTAAAAACCAAACCAGCTTATTAAGGAAATACTTTCGGTATCCTTTCACGCCAACACCTCCGCAGAAAATATAAAGATATTATACCAATTTACCAATATCGGCAGTTCCCTGTTCAGACCAGGCAGGAGCCTGCGGTTTCAGAGATAGGCCATGAAAGGCACAAAGTGACTATCGCCTGTTTCATCGGGGAGTTAATAAACAGCCATGCCCCTTGCGGAACATGGCTGTTTATTATAGAGATTGTTTACTTGACAAGTGTCAAGTTATAGAGGCCTGCGACACTCCAGCCGTCAGTCAGATCGAGCGGCGGAACGGGCGGGTTAGTACCATCCCCATCGTGCGGGAAGTTGGTCCAGACGCTCTCGTTCACGGTATGGAACGCCTGAGGGCGATACATGAGCGTGAAGGAAGGCACATCGGTCAGGTAGATCTTGACCAATTCGGTGTAGGTTGCCTTCAGCTTGGCAGGATCGGTTTCAGCGGGGATCGACGCAATCAACTTATCGGCGGCCGGGTTCGAGTATTGACCCCAGTTGCCATTCCAGTTGCTCGCCATGCCAACATACTCAGAGCTCATTAGTTTGCGGATACGGCTGTAAGGCTGGGTCGGGCCAGCGCCATCACTCCACATCATGAAGATGTCATAGCCGGCGGGCAGATCCTTGTCCGAGGCGGTAACATCAACCTGATAGACGGACCATTCGGGGTAGTTGGTGGTGATGTCAATGCCGATTTCTTTACCAGCGGCGGCGACAACTTCAATCGCAGCTTGCCAGTCGGACCAGCCGTTGGGGCAGGTGGCAACATAGCTGAGCTTCTTGCCTTTGTATTCGCGCCAGCCATCGCCATCAGAGTCTTTGATACCGGCTTCGTCGAGCAGTTTCTTGGCGCCTTCGTAATCCTTGCCAGCGAACTGCAAGTCCTTGACGGCTGCCTGATCGTACGTCGCCTGCTCACCAGCGGTCGGGTTCATCAGGGAGCGCGGAACCTGGGTGAATGTAGCCGACTGGTTGGTCATGGCATTAGCAATGATCGTGTCATAGTCGACAGACATGGCAATCGCTTTGCGCACAGCGAGCTGATCCAAACCGTAGGATTTCGGGTTGAAGAAAGCGGTCGGGAGGCTGGCGCCAATGCCATAAGGAGCCTCGGGCAGGTAGGTGGAGATGGGCAGGTTCTGCTTGAGCCAGAAATCCTGGACATTGGAGTTGAACTGCTGGGAGACATCCACCTCACCAGCCTGCAAAGCGGTCGTACCGGCGGCGTTATCCTTGAAGATCGTGTGCGCCAAATACTTCGGAGCGGGCAGCTTGCCCCACATGCTGGCATCCTGGCCCCAGTAATTATCATCGCGAACGTAGATAACCTTTGTGTCGTCAGCGAAGAATTTGTGATAGGGGCCGGAGTAAACAACGTCTTCCGCAGGATCAGCCAGGAAGGCGGTGTCATCGGCGCTGCGAGCTTCCAGGGCCTGAGTCCAAGCCTTCTGGATGACGTAGTTGGTGCTCAGGTAAGCATTCACGAGCAGAGGATTAACAGCCTTGCCATCCGCGCCCAATTTGGCTTTGATCACAACCGTCTGGGCATCTTTGGCTTCGATGGTATCGATGAAATCTTTATTGGAAGCGCCGGTAGGAGTATTGTGCTTGATATGGGTGGCCCAGGTATAAGCAACATCCTCAGCGGTCACCGGGGTGCCATCGCTCCACTTGGCGGCAGCATTGAGCTTGAAGGTGACCGCAGTCATACCGGCATCCCAAGCAAAGGGGCCATCGGCCAGCAGAGGATACTGCTTGCCATCGATCATGTTGTACAGGTACGGGGTTTCGAACATGATCACGCGGGCGTTATCCTGCTGGGCAATCGCCATCGCATTATTGTTGCTGTTGGAGTATGGGTTCCAACCAACAACCGGTCCCCACTGCTGACCATTGAAGTACAAGGTTTCAGTGCGGGGCAAAGGATCGCCGGGCTTCAGGGGAGCCGCGGCTGGGGGAACTTCGGTCGCCGCAGGCTGGGCGGGAGCTTCGGTTGCCGCAGGAGCAGCAGGAGCAGCCGGAGCTTCGGTAGCGGGGGCGGCAGGAGTGCCGCAGGCAGCCAGAAGCATCGAAGCGATGATCAGGGTGCTCAAAACAAGTAGCAGTTTTTTCATGGTGATATTTCTCCTCTTTAGAATGGGTGAAAGATCCGATTTGTTTTCTGTAACAGAGCATTGATGTTGTGGTTGAATAAAATCACCTCCTTGTATGAATATACTAACGGATGGTTTTTTCGTAAAGACAACCGCACGAGCGCCGGATGATGATTTCTGTCGGCAACAAGGTGACAGGCTCGGCAGGCTGTTCTTTGATAAGATTAAAGAGAAGCCGGGCAGCAGTTTTACCAACTTCTTCCGTTGGCGCCCGAACAGTGGTCAGAGGCGGCGACAAAAAAGGCGAGAGCCTCGAATCGTCGAAACCAACCAGGGCGACATCCTCGGGAACACGCACCCCGGCTTCATTCAAAGCCTTTAGGACACCAATCGCGGCATCATCATCGCCACTGAAAACGGCATCAAATTTGCGATGGTTATGGCGGAGAAAATTTTTCATGTTCTCGTAAGCAACCTCGCTATTGAATTCGCCATCCAACACCAGGTTCGGATCAAAGGAGATCCCATGGGTTTCAAGAGCCTCAAGATAACCCTGCTCACGCCAATGTGAGTCTTCTTGTTCGCGCAGGCCGCGCAAAAACAAAATGGAACGGCAGCCATGATCCTCGATGAGGTGATTAATGATCTTGCGCGTGGCGGCTTTGTTTTCAACCGTGACAAAGGGGATTTTCAAATAGACCGGGGGCGTACGATGGATCAAGACAAGCGGGAATTTGCTGCGGCATAGCTGTGTCAGGTGTTCTTCGTTTAGACTATCTGCAAAAACAAGCATGCCATCCGTGTTGTGCGGGCCAACAGGGGATTGGCCTTGACAGAGAATAGGTGATTTATAGGTTGCGACCAGCAGGTTATACTGGTTCTCACTGACCACCGTTTCAATGCCGCTCAAAAGAGGCGCAAAAAAATCGGTGTGCATATTGTAGAGCACAAGCCCAACGGTTTGAGTACGGCGAGTAGCCAGGTGCCGGGCAGCAGCGTGAGGTTTATAGCTCAAATCCAGCATGACTTGCTGGATGCGCTCAGCCACTTCTTGCGAAACGGGCGCATTTTTGTTAATAAAACGGCTGACAGTAGCCACTGATACATCAGCGTACTTGGCAACATCTCGAATGGTGACGGAATCTGATTTGCGTGTCATGAATGATCCCTGTAACCGATTACACGTAAACAACGAAAAGACAGATCAAATAAGTCTAGCTTGGCGCAAATTTTTCACGCTCCAAACACTGAAGGCTAGATTTCAGAATCACTCTTCAAAAAAGCCAGGATATCATCGCGATAAGTAAAAGCCAACGCCGTGACAGTATCTGCGCCGCCATAATAGATTGCAATCCTGCCGGTTGGCTGATCATACAAAGCTGCACACGGGAAAGCCACATTCGGCACATCGCCGACACACTCATAAGTGGTTTGCGGCGAGAGCAGGTAGGGTGCGCCGCGCGCGATCACCTTCCAAGGTTGCTCCAGATCGAGCAATGCTGCGCCGAAGCTGTAGACAAAGCCGTTGCATGAGGTCAGGACGCCATGATAAAAAAGCAGCCAACCTTCAGGGGTTTCAATCGGAATCGGCCCTGCGCCAATCTTGGTGCTTTGCCAGCCACCCTTGGTCCCCATCACGAAACGATGCTCACCCCAGTGAACCATATCCGGGCTTTGGCTCAAGTAAATATCGCCAAACGGCGTGTGACCGTTATCCGACGGACGGTTCAGCATGACATATTTTCCATTGATCTTGCGGGGAAATAAAACCCCATTCCGGTTGAAGGGCAGCAGGGCGTTTTCCAGGAAGTGGAATTTTTCAAAATCGAAGGTGTAGCCAACCCCGATCGTTGGACCATGATACCCATTGCACCAGGTTACCCAATAGCGGTCCTCGATCCAGACCACACGCGGATCATAACGATACTGGTAGTGCCCGATTTCCGGATCATCGCAGAGCCAATCGATCGGGTCATTGTCCAACTTCCAGGCATAACCGTCTTCCGAAAAGCCGCGGTGGACATTCATTTCGCGCTTTTTATTATCACAGCGAAAAACCCCGGCGAAAGCACCCTTGAAAGGCACCACCGCGCTGTTAAAAATGCTATTAGAAGATGGGATTAAATCGCGAGGAATGACCGGGTTTCCACTATAGCGCCAGATGACCTCCTCGCAACCAGAAGGCCGCGCTTCCCAGGGAATATTAGGCAAATCAGTTTTCAATGAAGACATGTGCTTCCTCTGGCCGAGCTAGGAGATGAATTCAGGATACAAGCGCAACCGATTCGCGCTCAACCAGTTCCGGGTGAATGATCAGTGTCATCCGTGCGGCATTGGGATTTTCGAGACGGAAAGATAACATCTGAACAGCAACCTGTCCCATGGCAACGGTATCAACGTGCATGGTTGTCAGCTTCGGGCTGGCATGGGCCGCCAAAACAGTATCGTCATAACTGATAATGGACAAATCCTGCGGGATCTGGCGGCCAACTTCTCTGGCAGCCTGGATGGCTGAAACAGAGATTTCATCGTTGACACCAAATAGAGCCGTAATTTCAGGGTGTTCTCGTAAAAGCTGTTTTACTTCTTCATATCCATGCGACCGGTTCACGTTGAAATCGGCGATATAGGTGTTCGTTATCGCAGCTTCTTTCAGCGCCCGCAGGTATCCAAAGCGTCGATCCCGCAGACTTGGGTATGCATCTATTTCGGTTCCCACCAAACCAATTTGCCGGTGTCCTTTTTTAAGCAAATATTCAACCGCTTGGTAAGAAGCCAGGAAATTATCGGAAACAACTGCGTCATAACTTTCGGTATCAGAATAAGCATCCACCAGTACAATCGGATAGGTTCGCTTGCCAAGGACCGCCATCACAGTGTGATCGACGAAGGCCCCAACCATCAACAAACCGTCCACATCCTCATGATCCAATAAAGGCAAATTTTCAACTGGATGATTATTCTCATCCACCGGCAAAGTCGCGTAAAGCAAACTGATGCCATTGCGACGACAGGCTTCTTCAATTCCACTCATCACCCTAGAATAAAAGGGATTCATCTGGGGTGTGACACTGGATTCCATTCGAACCAACATCCCGATTCGAGAAAGTTTCCCGCGTTTAGCCGGTGCCTTAACCTGATAGCCCAGGCGTTCAACAGCTTCCAAAACCCTCACGCGGGTCTCTGAAGAGATTCCAGGACGATTTCTTAAAACCAAGGAAACCGTCGAGAGAGAAACGCCGCTTTCCTGGGCGACATGGTTGATAGTCACGCGATCATTCATCGGGAATTAGCTTTTTTACTAAATTATTTAATGTATTTTACTAAAAATAGCGCAGCCCGTCAAGCTGAATCCCGATGAAATAACCAACAAGCAACTTGCTTGGCAACGCCTCAAAATGCGGGGGCCTCCATGGAGATTTCCAAGAAGCCAAGTTTTTCGATTAGAAAAACAGAACTCATTACCATTTAGGATAGAACAAAGACGACCCGTTGAGAATCGGGTGTTTGGATGATTTTTATGTAAATATATGTAACAAAAAGGTCGGATAAAAATCACTTCTGGATGTTAAAAAGTTACCCAACGCCGTATAATAAAAATGTTGGGTAACTTTTTTGTTACTGCGGAGACAGGCATGCAAAAATCATTGGTAAAGGATGGAATTCTGCAAACAGATTTAACCTGCCTGCGCGTCGATTCGCCTGAATGGTTTTCCTGGCTGTCCGAGAATGGAAAATTTTCCTACACTGGAGAAAATGGGAACTTCACGGCACAAAGCGAAACACGACGCAACCAGCGTTACTGGTATGCCTACCGTCGCTGCGCAGGGAAACTATCAAAAGCCTACCTGGGAAAAACAGAAGAATTGACCGGCGGTCGTCTGGAACAAGCCTGCGCCATCCTGGCCGGGAAAAAGCCCTACAAAAAGCCAGCAAAGGAAAATTCCCATCCCCGCGCCGAAACCTACATCGGCACTCCTTTTCTACCGTTGACCAAAGTCAACGTCCCGGTCTTACCCTACATCCTCGTCAACCGTCCTCGCCTCATTCGCCAGCTTAGCACCCCCCTGACCCTGATTTGCGCTCCCAGCGGGTTTGGCAAAAGCACCCTGCTCAATGATTGGAAACAAACCTGCGGATTCCCCGTTGCCTGGCTTTCTCTCGATGAAAATGATAACGAGCCTCGGCGATTCTGGTCTTCGCTGGTCATGGCTTTGCAAACCATCGAGCCTGAGTTTGGCAAAGAGCTGCTCTCTTACATTAATACGGCCGCTCTCTTCCATATCGATGAAATCATTTTTCACCTAGCAAACGAAATCGCGCATGCCTCAGCCGCCTCCCAACGCCTTGGGTTGGTCCTTGACGATTTCCACCACATCCAAAATTCCGAAATTTACGATTTTATTCAGGGCTGGCTTGAGCACTTTTCACCCAACCTGCAGCTCGTTATCTCCGGACACACCCGACCTCCACTCTCTCTCGGGCATTTACGCGCCAAAGGCCTGCTGACTGAACTGGAAGCTCATGACCTGCGCTTTACCCAGACAGAAGGGATCCATTACCTGCAGCAATATCTCAAGGAACCGCCATTGGCCTATGCCGACATTGAAAAACTGGTGAAACACACCGAGGGGTGGGCTGCCGGACTTACCTTGACGGCGCTGGCCATGGGCAAACAAGAGAATCGCCGAGAGTTCATTGACACGTTTAGTGGCGCACATATTTATATGCGCGAGTATTTCATGGAAACTGTTCTGCAGCGCTCCAGCCCGCAAGTACAGGAATTTCTGCTAAAAACGGCCATCTTGAAGCACCTGACAGGCAGTCTGTGTAACAGGCTGACCGGTCAAGCCGATGGCGACGAAATGTTGACACGTTTATGGGAGGAGAATCTGTTCATCATCCGCCTGGAGCAGCAGGGCTGGTACCGTTACCATGATTTCTTTGCCGAGATGCTCTCGAGCCAGCTCCAGATGCGCCATCCTGAAGAACTTCCTCGCCTGCATCAACGTGCAGCGCAATGGTACCGTGAACAATATGCACCCGCTGAGGCCATTTACCACTTACTAGCTACCGAAGCCTGGGAAGAAGCCGCTTCGCTGATGGAAGAAATGGCCCTGCGTGAGCTGGAGGAAACCGGGGAGGATTCGCGCCTGCTGCGTTGGCTGCAAGAATTACCAGAAAGCGTTGTCCAGAAACACAAAAACCTGCTCTTTGTTTACCTACGGCTGGCAAACAATGCCTTGCCTCAAAAAAAGATCGAAGGGTTTATCACAGGTATTGAAAGGAATATCTCCAATAAATCTGCAGTTTTGTTAACACGGGACGAACGCGATGTTTTGGCTGAGATCCAGCAAATTCGCCACATCTGGGCCCGAGGGGACATCTTTACCCCTCCAGCACGGGCCGAAGACGAGTACGCTGCCAGGTGGGATCTGCTCAGTCGTCTTCACTTGCTCAAACCAGTCTACAGCCAGGATCAAAATTCACCTGAGGAGCCGATCATCGATTTGCTACACCTGGCCCAGACGCAACATAATCTTTTTGTCATCTTAATGGCCGGGGGAGTGCTAGCCAAACGAGCCAACCTCGCCGGGCAGTTACGCCGTAGTGAAAAGCTAGCCCGTCAGGTACTGGAGCAAGCCATTGCCCGGCGGGGAAAACTACCAGAACCGGCAAGCATTGCGTTGGGAGAACTCAGTCAGGTACATCTCAACCGGAACCAAATAGAACTGGCGCAAAAATACCTTGTCCAGATAGCAGAAGTGGATCCCAATCCGGCCAGTACAAACATGCCCGTCCAAACTGCCATTTTGCGCGCCAAACTCCAGGTTGTGCAGGGCCAGGCAGAAGAAGCCCGCACCACAATCCAGGCAATCCGCAATCTCCACCTGCGGCACCCATCTGGCTCGTGGACTGACGACGATCTCTTGATCTACGAAGCATTCATTTGTCTTCGCAGCGGAGATTACGCGTCAGCTGAGCAACTCATCAACGAATCAGCCAGCAGCCAGGAGCATCATTTGTCTAAGCTGGTACAGGCAGAAATTTTTCTAAAAAAAGAACACTTCGAAACGGCTGAAAAACTATTAAAAGAACTCATCCTTGGGTATCCAAATGGGATTGCTGTTGAACCGCTGATGGTGGTCCGTATTCCACTGGCGCTGGCATTCTTTGGGCAGCACAAAATCAATCAAGCTCTCCAAGTGATGGCAGATGCCATTCGACTTGCCGCCCCCGAACGATTTATCCGTCCTTTCCTTGACAGCGGGACTGCATGTGTCACGCTGCTTTGGTTGGTTTTGCAACATGAAAACCTGACTAGTGAGGCACAGGCTTTCATCAAAGAATTGCTGCACCTGCTGGATCCAGATGAAGAACATCCCCGGATTTCAAAAGCGGAAATGGAGACGCTTTCTGTGGCAGCTTCCATCAGCGCCAGGGAGCAGGAAGTCCTGCGCCTACTGCACGCCGGGCTTACCAGCCGCGAAATAGCCCAAAAACTCACCATCTGTGAAAGCACGGTAAAAACCCATCTGGGGAATATCTATACCAAACTCGGTGTCAATGGCCGGGTTCAGGCAATTACATCTGCCAGGGAATTAAACCTGGTTTAGCGCTCCTGCTTTTAGAGCGCCCGCAACGGGGATACATTTTCGTGTTTAATTTCCACTGGCTGGGGAGAGACCCCGAACCAGGCAGTCTCCCTTGCTTCTCGCACGGCTGGTTTCTTGCCGGCCTTTATCGGACAGCTTGGACCTTGAGCATGTTCGTCAGCACGCGAAACATTCCCGACATGCTGATTTGCTCCGGCTCCAGGAGCCACTGCACTTGCAGGCCATCCATCACAGCAAAGATCAGCACCGCCAGCATTTCGGCAGGAATGTCCGCGCGGACTTCCCCGGCTTGTTGAGCCTGCGCAATCACCTGGGCCATCTGTTCGCGTTCGCGCTGGTAGCGCAGGGTGAAAAACTCGTGGGCCGGGTGAGCGGGGGAAATGCTTTCTGCCACCAGTAGGTTGAATAACTGCACTAGGCCAAAAACCGTTTCGTTATGTTCCACCAGTTCGATCCCCGCTTCGAGGAAGTGACTGCCTTCTTTTTGCAGGGTGGCGCGCATCCGTTCACTGTCAATCCGATCGCGTTCTTTGAGCACTTCCATCAACAGGTGGGTTTTGCTTGGAAAATGGTGCAGGAGGCCTGGCCCGGTCAGGTTGGCGGCGTTGGCAATTTCGGCCATTTTTGCGCCGTGAAAGCCCTGTCGGGCAAAGAAATCGGTGGCAGCCTGGATGATTTTTTCGCGGCTGGCGCGGGTACGCTCAGCCTGTGTGCGCCGGGGAGTTTGCAATTTGGTCATAACCCGATTATACGTCAAAACTCGCAACTTACCTACCTTGTATTAGGTAAGTTTGTGAAGTAAAATCATTTTGAAATTTCAATCTGTCTTTCGATGCTGAGCTTTTCAGGGTCTCATAGGGTTTTTCCACCTGCCTCAAAATGCAGGACTGCGCCACAGAGATTCCCAAAGAGCTTCTTTTCAACCTGATAGGGAGAAGTCCTTGAAACACTGGAAGAAGATTAAGCATTACCCTAAAATCGGCCTGGTTCTGCTAGCCTATATCGCCTTCATTGCCCTGGGGATGCCCGATGGCCTGCTGGGCGTCGCCTGGCCTTCGATTCGCGTCAGTTTTTCGATTCCCCTGGATGCGATCGGGATGCTGCTGACCGCGTCAGTGGCAGGTTACATGACCTCCAGTTTTTTAAGCGGTCCCCTGATTGCGCGGCTGGGTGTTGGGAGAGTCCTGGCGGCAAGCTGTGCCCTGACCGGGTTGGGGTTGATTGGCTATACCCTGGTTCCGCAGTGGTGGATGCTGGTTTTGCTGGGCGTGGTTGCCGGTTTGGGAGCGGGCGCGATTGACGCCGGTCTCAACACTTATGTAGCCGCGCATTTTGGCGAGGGCCTGATGCAATGGCTGCACGCCAGCTACGGGATCGGTGTGACCCTGGGGCCAATCATCATGACCCTCGCGTTGACCGTCCTGAATTCGTGGCGCGTGGGCTACCAGGTTGTGGGCGGTTTCCAACTTGCGCTGGCGACCTGTTTCGTGCTGACCCTGGCAATGTGGAATCAGAAAGATGCGCCTACGGGGAGCGAAGAACCGAAACGCCTGACAGATTATAAAACGCCGCTGGGTGAAACCCTGCGCCAGCCGCGAGTCTGGTTGAGTGTGCTGCTGTTTTTCCTGTACGTTGGCGCTGAAGTCTCGCTCGGCACCTGGGCTTATACCTTATTAATCGAGTCGCGCGGGATTGACCCGGCGATGGCAGGGTTTTGGGCTGGCAGTTACTGGGCAACCTTTACAATCGGACGGGTGGTGGCAGGCATGTTTGCCAAACGGGTTGGGATCAAGCGCCTGGTGCTGGGCGGCCTGGTGGGCGCCTTGCTGGGCGCGGCTTTGCTGGGCTGGAATCCATTCGCGGCAGCCAACTTGCTCGCGGTGGCATTGATCGGTTTTGCAATTGCCCCGATTTTCCCGGCCTTAATGTCAGGCACCAGCCAGCGGGTGGGTGCGCATTTCGCCGCCAACACAATTGGGATGCAAATGACTGCGGCTGGTTTGGGAACGGCAGTCATCCCCAGCCTGATTGGGGTTCTCGCGCGCCGAAGTTCTCTGGAGATTATTCCGATCTGCTTGATCATGTTGTTTGCCGGGCTGCTCGGCGCCTATCTGCTGGCTGAGAACACTGGAGCCGAGGCATAAATCCCCTTCCCTGGCGGTTGGAATTGAGCCAGCCGCCAATCTAAACCTACGTATTCGTC
The DNA here is from genome assembly GCA_002412925.1 of Anaerolineales bacterium UBA5195. Taxonomy (GTDB): domain Bacteria; phylum Chloroflexota; class Anaerolineae; order Anaerolineales; family Villigracilaceae; genus UBA5195. The sequence continues at coordinate 58,138 of DHVZ01000046.1, forward strand.
CGTCCACCAGAAAGGAAACGCCATGGAAGACCTTCAATCAATTATTGCCCAAATGACCCTCGAAGAAAAAGCCGCGCTCTGCACTGGCGCGAGCGCCTGGACGACCACCCCCATCGAACGCCTGGGTGTCCCCGAACTGCTTTGCTCCGACGGGCCTCATGGCGTCCGCCGCCAGGCAGATGTGAACGAGATGGGAGCAAAGAGCCTGCCTGCCACCTGCTTCCCAACCGCCTCCTGCCTGGCTTCCTCTTGGGACAGGGATTTGATTGCCAACATGGGACAGGCCCTGGCCGAAGAGTGCCTGGCCCTGGGAGTGGACATTTTGCTCGGCCCTGGCGTCAACATGAAGCGGTCGCCTCTCGGTGGCCGCAACTTCGAATATTTTTCTGAAGACCCCTTCCTGGCCGGAGAGCTGGCCGCCAGCTTCATCAACGGGATTCAATCCAAGGGAGTCGGCACCTCGCTCAAACATTTCGCGGTCAACAACCAGGAATTCCAGCGCTTCAGCATCAGCGCGGAAGTGGACGAGCGCACCCTGCGTGAAATTTACCTGCCGGCTTTTGAAAAGGCCGTCAAGCAAGCCCGACCCTGGAGTGTGATGTGCTCCTATAACAAAGTCAACGGCACCTTTGCCTCCGAACATCACCACCTGCTGACCGAAATCCTAAAAGACGAATGGGGGTTTGAAGGCCTGGTGGTTTCAGACTGGGGCGCCGTACGCGACCGCGTCGCCGCGCTGAAGGGCGGCCTGGACTGGGAGATGCCCGGCCCACAGGAGCGTCGGGTCAAAGCCGTCGTCGAAGCGGTCCGCTCAGGCGAATTGGATGAAGCCATTTTGGACGAATCCGTCCGGCGGATTTTGCGAATCGTTTTTAAAGCCAAAGAGACCCCAAAGACCGGCAGCTTTGAGAGCGAGGCGCATCACAAACTGGCCCACCAAATCGCCAGCGAGGGGATGGTGCTGTTGAAAAACAACGGCCTCCTGCCGCTCAAAGCGCCGCAGCATATCGCCGTGGTCGGGCACGCGGCAGAAGAAGCCCACTTCCAGGGCGGTGGCAGCTCGCATATCAACCCGACAAAGGTGGCTGTGCCCTTTAAGGAACTCCAGGCCCAGGCCGGGAACGCTGAAATGACCTTTGCCGAAGGCTACCCGGCTGACAACTCTTTCCAACAACCCCTGATTGACCAGGCTGTCCAGCTTGCCCGGGCTGCCGAGGTCGCCATCCTCTACATTGCTTTGCCCTCTTTCAAAGAATCCGAAGGTTATGACCGCAAAGACCTGGACCTGACCAACCAGCAGGTGGCGTTGATCAAGGCCGTCAGCGCAGTGCAGCCCAATACCGTAGTCGTTTTGAACAACGGTTCACCGGTGGCGATGAGCGCCTGGATCGATGGCGTGGCAGCCGTCCTGGAAGCCTACATGATGGGTCAGGCCGGCGGCGCGGCGATCGCGGACATCCTCTTTGGAAAAGTCAACCCGAGCGGCAAACTGGCCGATACCTTCCCGCTCAAACTGGCGGATACCCCCGCATACCTGAACTGGCCGGGCAGCGCTGGTTGTGTCCGCCACGGTGAAGGCCTCTACATTGGTTATCGCTATTACGACGCCCGGGAGGTCCCGGTCCTATTCCCCTTTGGTTATGGGTTAAGCTACACCACGTTTGCGTACAGCAACCTGCGAGTCTCGGCTGAAACCTTCAAGGATGTGGAGGGGCTGACCGTCAGCTTGGAAGTCACCAACACTGGCAAGGTCGCGGGCAAGGAAGTTGTCCAGGTTTATGTGCATGACCGCGTTTCAGGGTTGGAGCGGCCCGTCAAGGAATTAAAAGGCTTCGCCAAAGTGGAACTCCAGCCGGGTGAGACCAAAACCGTCGCAGTTGCATTAGATTTTCGCGCTTTTGCCTATTACCATCCCGAATACAAACAGTGGATCACAGAAGATGGCGAATTTGACATCCTGGTGGGCGCCTCCTCCATGGATCTGCGCCAATCGGCATCGGTCACGCTGCAATCGACGCTCACCCTGCCCTGTCTCCTCGACAAGGAATCGACCCTCAACGAGTGGATGGCGGATCCGCGCGGAAAGCAGGTGCTGGGCGGGCTGTATGCGCAAATTGAAGCCGAAATACGCAAGGTTTTTGGCGGTCAGGATCGCTACGGCGAGGCCGGGACTGAAAGCGATGGCCTGGCAATGGGCGATATCATGCAGATGATGAACGACATGCCGCTCTTCAGTGTACTGATGTTCCAGCAGGCCGCGCTGCCCATGCCGCCCGAGGAAATAGTGGCCGGGTTATTACAGCAGGCCCACAGCCTGGGTCAGTAATTTAGGTCGAGACCAAACCAACCGCCGGTAAGTGATGGTCTGGGCCACATCCCTGCACGCTTTCATCCACGCGAACGGCTACGCTTTCGACGGAAAGACCCAGAAACACCACGAAATCTATCTCTCCGACCCGCGCAAAGCGGCATCGGAGAAGCTGAAAATCGTTATCCTCCGGCCGGTAAAAAATGAGTGCTAAGCCTTACGTTTCCCCGCCGAAAGGCGCTGACGCGCCCGCAGGTAGTCATGCACGGCGTCGACGAAGGTGGCGTGGCTCCAGGTCAGCGGGCTGACGGACGAGCGGATCCCGGTATAGGGATGCACTTGCTCGGCCAGGACCCCGCTCGGCAGGGCATGTGTCACAGTCCAGTGCAAAATGTCCATGGCGGGTTTCAGGTCATTCAGGCTCCTGGCCGTTACGCAGGCGTACTGGGCCAGCCAGAGCGTGCAGACAATCCAGGGATTGCCCGGGACATTCTCAATATCCCGGCTGACTTGCTGGTAATAGTCATTCTCGTAGCGCGCAAGACCGCCCACGGTGGTTTTGATCCACAGCCGCTGGCGAATGGCCTGCATGGTGGAGGCCATCCGTGGATCGCCCGGCGGAACCATGCCAAAGAGCCATAAACCAGCCAGCGAGGCATCGATGGTGGTATCCACCTCCCAGGCGCCATCGTCCTTGCGATTGAGCATGCGCGCAAAACGCTTTTCTTGCGGCTGCCAGAGATACGCATCCACACCGGTTTTGATCTCGGCGGCAGCCTTGCGATAGGCCTCAGCCAGATCGGTTTCGCCAAAAGCCTGACAAAACCTGGCGGCGGCGCCCAGACCGGCCCAGGTGGCAGCCGCAGTCCAGCCGAAAATGCCGCGGCGTTCTTCCCACAAGTCATAGCTTGGAAGCGGGAGACCAGTCTCCGCGTCGCGGTAGTCCGCCAAGAACTGGGCCATCGGCACGATCATATGGCGGTAGAGCGGGCGGATGAAGCCGACATCCCCAAAACGCTCGAAATGTGCCCACAATGCCCATAAAACCAGCGCCGTCTCATCCTCCTGAATGGGCACACTCTTTTTCCCGTCCACATACCAGGGATGCCAGCTCGAGGCCAGCGTGCCATCCGGATGGTATTTGTGCAGCAGGTAGCCTTCCTTCGTCTGGGCGCGGTCACAGAAGCGGAAAAAAGCGCGCGGCAAGTCGACAAAACCGGCTTCGGTCAGGGCGCGCGCCACAAGCGAGCCATCGCGCGGCCACATATAACTATACGCATCTCGGGCGTGGGAGGAGATATCCGAATCATTGGCAGCAATGATTGCGCCGTCATTGTCAATCTGGGTGCGAATGACGAGCAAACTGCGCCCATACTGGCGGCTGATCTCGTCAGGCAGGTCGACAAAATCGGCGGTATGCGTTTTAAGCCACAGCCGCCAGTAAGAAGATGTACGGTCGATAAAGGCCTGCGGACCGCGCACCTGCGCCATGCGGTTCAAGGTGACCACGCTCTCGAAATTCGGCCCAATTGCCATCCAATAATAGAACGAGCGTTTTTGAAAGGCGGGGATCTTCAGGGTGAAGCCCACCGTCGAATCGACCAGCCCGTGCGCCACCGGGTTGCCCGACAGGCAATTATCTTCGGCATCGCGCCAGGTACCTTCCAGGTTGGGGACTTGCTTTAAGCCACAGGCCCACTTATGCACCCCGGCCACCAGCCCGGGGATGGTCTCGGCGGCGGCTTCCCAGCCTGGGCCGGGATCACCCTCCGCCAGCACCACTGCCCCATTGATCAGGAACCAGTTGGCGCCCTTGTAATGGATAATGGCGCGCTCGTCCGGCTCGTAATAGGCGGTGTCACCCGCTTCATTGCCATTGATCCTGAAATCGTGATGGAAATACAGGTGAACATCCCGCTCCAGATTGGCGCGGTTGGTTACTTCGAAACGGCGGATGAGCAGGTTTTCATAGAAATCCACCGCGTCCACAGCCTGGATGTCCAACCCCAGGTCGGGATGGGTCAGCTTGATCGCGCTGACGAGTGTCTCAGTCTCGTATTTGATCTCGCGTTGCCAATCGACATCTGAGAGCCAGCGAAAGACCCCGCTCGCCGAAACACCCATACGAAAAGGATGGCCGTTGGCATGGTTTTCCTGCCCAACATGCGGCCAGTAGAGATCACGGATTTGATAATTGCTATCGAAGGCGACCAGCAGGTTCCCATTCCCAAGTGGTAAATCGCGAGGCATAGACAGCTCCTTGTATGTTTAACCCGATTTCGAGATCAGCCCGATATGTTTAGGGTACACCAGTTAGGCTTGTTTTTCAAGGTGGCAAACAACATGACTGCATTATAATCATCCCAACCGTTGAAGACGCCATGACCAGCCTCCCTGAAAACCCCCTCCAAATCCAGAAACGCAACTTCCGCTATGTGCAGATCGATGCCATCGGCGTCAGCATTGCGAACGTGGCCGCCCCCTTCCTGCCGGTCTTTCTTGCCCGCCTGGGAGCCAGCAACTTCCAGGTGGGCTTGCTCTCGTCGATGCCGGGCCTCACCGGGCTGGTGCTGGCCCTCCTGGTCGGACGCTTCCTGCAAACCCGCCGCAACATTGTGCCCTGGTTCAGTCTCTCGCGGCTGATGGTCATCTCGTGCTACGCATTGACCGGTGTCATCACGCTCACGCTGCCCGGGGAATTCGCAATCCCATCCACGCTGGCCATCTGGGCTTTTGCCACCCTGCCGCAAACGGCACTGGCGGTGGCCTTCTCAGTGGTGATGAACGCCGTGGCCGGGCCGGAAGGCCGCTATGAACTGCTTAGCCGCCGCTGGGCCATCTTTGGCCTGACGAGCGTCGTTTTCACCTTCGCCGTGACGCGCGTCATCGGTCTGGTGGCCTTTCCCCTGAATTACGGATTGATGTTCCTGGGCCTGTCGCTGGGCGGATTGGTCAGCTTTTACTTTTCGAGCCGGATTTCCCTGCCCGACCAGGCTCCCCCGCCGCTGGCCGCCGGTATCTCGGCCTGGGCCACGCTGAAAGATTATCTCGCGCTGATGCGCAGCGCCCCGGCCTTTGTCTCGTTCTCGACAAAACGCTTTGTCTACTTTTCGGCGCTGGCGCTGAGCGCTCCAATCATGCCGCTCTTTTTTGTCCGCCGGGTGGGCGCCACCGACGGCCAGATCGGCACCATCAGCATGATTATGACCTCGGTCATGCTGGTGGGCTACTTCTTCTGGCCGTGGGTCTCCAGGAAATGGGGCGGGCGGATCGTCCTGCTGGCTACCACGCTGGGCATGGTGCTTTACCCCGCGCTGACGGCCTCGGCTCCCATCATCGAATGGATTTACGTCTTTGCAGCGGTCGCTGGCTTATTCCAGGCTGGTCTCGACCTGGTTTTTTTCGACGAATTGATGAAAACCGTTCCGCCCGAATACAGCGCCACCTTCGTCTCGCTGGCACAGTCGATGCAGTATCTTTCCACCATCGCTGCGCCCATGCTCGGAACCTTCCTGGCAGATTACATCGGGCTGGGCGGCGCATTGTGGTTGAGCGCAGGATTGCGTCTGATCGGATTCTTGTTGTTCCTGCGGCCAGACAAGCGGTAAATTCCCTTTGGGGGTCCGAGGCACCATTTAGCCAGTTTCGGCAAAAGGGGAACATTTGCCAAATCCAAACGTCAATAAAGCAGAACAAATCCAATTCGCGGGAGGGCTGATCAGAAAATTCTAAGCACACCCACCTGGCATCATCTCTGAGCGCCCATGGCTGCCGGATCACGCCAATTTCCAGCAGCGCCGGGAAGACCAATCCATAAGCGTCTTATTCGTCACCTTTGATGTTTTCCTAAAGGAGGAGAACCATGTCCATCAAACGGTTAGTTTCATATTCTGCCTTGCTGCTCACGCTGGTAGTTTCAGCCTGCGGAGCGCTGGCGCCCGCAGCGACAGCAGCTCCCACACAACGGGAGAGACCTGTCGCTCCTGAGCTCCCGCCCCAGCGCGGAGACCCGGCCCCCGTTGAGCCGCTCTATGTTCTGCCCGCCGCGACCCAGTCAACCTCGGCCGAGGCTGGCAGCCCCAAGGGTTTCCCTCAGCCGCCCAACGGCCAGCCCGCCCCCGATATGTTCTTCCAAAACTACGGGGTCAACCCGATGGAAGACACCGAAGACGATCACCTGTCCACCTTTGCGCTGGATGTGGATACGGGCGCATATACTGTCATGCGCCGCTACATCAATGATGGCAGCCTGCCGCCCAAGGATGCCGTCCGCGTGGAAGAGTTCGTCAACTACTTTGACCAGGGTTACCGCTACCCGTCCGAACACCAGGCTTTCGGCATCTCGATCGATGGCGCTCCCACGCCCTTTGGCGAGACCGAACGCTACCAGATGCTGCGCATCGGCCTCCAGGGATACGCCGTCCCGGCCGAGGAGCGCAAGGATGTCTCGCTGACCTTTGTGATCGACGTTTCAGGGTCGATGCAGATGGAAAACCGCCTGGAACTGGTCAAACGCTCGCTGGAACTGCTGGTCGAACAGCTTCACCGCAACGACCAGGTCAGCATCGTGGTCTACGGGACCAAGGCGGAGGTCGTGCTGGAACCCACCCGCGGCAGCCGCCAGGGAGACATCCTGGAAGCGATTTATGCCCTGCGCCCGGGAGGTGCGACCAACGCCGAAGCCGGTCTGCGCCTGGGCTATAAAATGGCCGAACGGGCCTTCAACCCCGAAGGTGTCAACCGTGTGATCCTGTGTTCGGACGGCGTCGCCAACCTGGGCGAGACCAGCGCTGAATCGATCTGGACCCACGTCAAAAAGCGCGCCGGGGACGGGATTACCCTGACCACGGTCGGCTTTGGGATGGGCAATTACAACGATGTGCTCATGGAACAACTGGCCGATAACGGCAATGGCTTTTACGCCTATGTCGACACCCTCAAGGAAGCTGAGCGCCTGTTCGTCAGAAACCTGACCAGCACCCTGCAAGTCATTGCCATGGATGCCAAGGTGCAGGTTGATTTCAACCCCGAAGTCGTGGCCCGCTACCGGCTGGTCGGTTTCGAGAACCGCAACGTGGCTGATGAGGACTTCCGTGACAACAAAGTCGATGCCGGGGAAATCGGCGCGGGCCACAGCGTTACTGCCCTGTACGAGGTCAAACTCCACCCGGAGGCGAGAGGCCGCATCGCAAGCGTTTTCCTGCGCTGGAAGGATCCCGACACGCGCGACGTGACCGAAAAATCCCAGGATTTCTACACCGACCAGATGGCGGACAGCTTCTACGAAGCCGATCCTCATTTCCAATGGGCGGTGGTTGTGGCCGAATACGCCGAAATCTTGCGCGATAGCTATTGGGCCCAGGAGAGTTCGATGGAAAATGTTCTGGAAGAAGCCTATCGCCTCAGCGACCAGCTTCCCAGGGATAAAGATGTCAGTGAGTTTGTCGACCTGGTGCGCCGGGCCAGCGAAATGCGCGGAGAATGAAAAAGTGGAGTTAAGAACCTGGGACAGAATAACTGAAAACTGATCAATGATCACTGTATAATAGCCTCATGACCGAAGACATAGATTTCTTTTTTCCCGAACTCTCCGCCGATGGGCAAGACCTCCCCGTCCCGCCCGATGAGATGCGTTTTCTCGAACTGCGCGCCGAACCCGTGCTCGACGATGGCCCGCTGCGGGCCCGCATCTACGTGGAAGTGACCCCCTTCCAGCAGCGGCCCTACATCGAAGTCAACCTGAACGGCGCAGACGGCAATGAAATTGCCTCTGCCAGTGTGATCGAACCGATGAGCCGCAAAAACGTCTTCACCCTGCACATCCGCGGAACTCAACAGAGCGGTAAATTCCATTTGAGCGCGCGCCTGTTCTATCCCGAAAAACCCGATTCTGACATTCGTGAAATTACGTTTGAAATTTAAGCCAACCATTACCCCTGATGGAACACGCAACACGGGAAAATTATCTCGTGTTGCGTATTCCATTTTTTTGGTCTTGAGCCTGTTTTTGAGCGTCTCCTGCTCGACAGCGCCAAACCCCTCCCCAACGCTTTTACCGCCGACCATGACCAGCCTGCCTCCGACCTCCACCCTCCCGCCTCCAACTCCCACTGCCCTACCGCCGACCTCCACCAGCCTACCTCCGACTTCCACCCTCCAACCTCCAATCACCATCTGCTCCCCACTCGCCGTCCAACCCCTCGATAAACTTAGCGAAATCATCACCCAGCCCTTTAAGCCGCCGCTCGTGCTGGATAATGGAACCTATAAAGAAGAAGACGCCACCCATCATGGCCTGGACCTGGGCTATTACACCCGTGACAAACAACTCTTCACCGGCACACCCGTCCTGGCCGCACTGGACGGGAAAATCGCCGCCGTCATCCATGACCGTCCGCCTTACGGCGAGATGCTCATCCTCGAGACACCCTTTGAGCGTCTTCCGGTCGAGGTAATTGCCAGCCAGGAAATCCCCACCGGAGACTCGCTCTACACCCTTTACGCTCATCTGCAAAACACGCAACCGCTCGAAATCGGGCAATCCGTCACCTGCGGACAACCGCTCGCCGAAACCGGTCTGACCGGCTGGACTGGCGGACCGCACCTGCATTTCGAAACGCGCTGGGGACCAGCCGGACAAACCTTTGCCGCCATGGCCTACTATGTTGCCGATACAACCGACGAAGAACGCGCCAACTATGAAAAATGGCGCATGAGCGGGGTTTTCCAATTATTCGACCCGCTGGAATTATTTAAACAGCCCTAAAGCGAAAAAGACTGCCACCAAAGAATTATTTTCGTCAGTTCCTCTCAGGGTACAATAGACCCCAATGAAGCGCACGCATCCCCTTCTCCCGTACTCCTTATTGCTATTTGCCTTGCTGAGCGCCTGCGTCCAACCCTTCGCTGCGCCCACCTCCACGCCTGAGCCGACGGGCACCTTCACGCTGACACCCTCCCCTTCATCGACAGCCACTTTGCGGCCAACCATCACACCCCGGCCCCTGCCCGGCGATATGGCTCAGACCTTCATAATCTCACTGGAAGATAATGGTTACAGCCACCTGTTTGCCTATGCCCCGGCCAAATTGCCGCTCACGCGCCTGACCAGCGGCCAATGGGATGATATCTCCCCCTCCATCAGCGCGGATGGCACAAAAGTCGTTTTTGCCTCCAACCGCAACGCATACTGGGATATTTATACGCTCAACCTGGTCGACGGTCAGATTGCCCGGATTACCGACACCCCTGAGTTTGACGGCAGCCCAGCCTGGTCCCCCGACAGCCTGTGGATTGTCTATGAAACCATGCTGGAAGACCAGTTGGATATCAATATCATTTCCACCGTCAACGGCCAAATCATCCAATTGATCAGCGACCCCGCCCTCGACCAGACCCCCACCTGGTCGCCGCTCGGGCGACAGGTGGCATTCGTCTCCAACCGCAGCGGCGACGATGAAATCTGGATCGCCAACCTGGATAAACCCGATGAAGGCCGCTTTCTCAATCTCAGCCAGAACCCGGCCAGCGCCGAAATGCGCCCTGCCTGGTCGCCGGATGGCACACGGCTGGCCTGGGCCACCCACACTCCCGGCCAGCCCGATAAAATCTCCACCTGGGATAGTAACCGCCCTGACCAGCCCGTGCGTTTCGTTGGGCTTGGCGATTGGCCCGCCTGGAGCGCCTCGGGCGGCGAGATTGCCACCCGCCTGGCAGAACCCAACCAGGATTACCTGGTCGCATATTCCCTGGATGGCAACCTGAGCCTGACCCCCCTGCCGATCAACGACCTGCGCGGCATCGATTGGCGCATCGAGCATGTCAACGCCCTGCCGTTGCAATTCTTCAAGCAATCCCTGCTAACCCCCACCGCGCTCTGGCAGATGCAAATCCAGCTCGTCGCCGATGTCCCCGGCCAGCGCGCCTCGGTCATCCAGCTGCTGGAGGTGGAAGCCCCGCATCCTTACCTGCATGACGCTGTCAACGAATCCTTCAGCGCCCTGCGCCAGCGCGTCATCCTCGAAACCGGCTGGGACGCGCTCGCCAGCCTTGAAAACGCCTACACACCGCTGACCTCATCACTCGATCCCGGCAAGAGCCAGGATTGGCTTTTTACCGGCCGCGCCTTCGCCCTCAACCCACTTACGCTCAATGCCGGCTGGATGGTCGTCATGCGCGAAGAGCTTGGCGGCCAAACCTACTGGCGTATTTACCTGCGTTGCGTGGCGCAGGATGGTTCCCAAGGCGAACCGCTGCGTACCCTGCCCTGGGAGCTGACCTCCCGCTATACCCTCGATCCGCTGACTTACGACCAGGGCGGCGGGTACGCCAAGTCCATCCCCTCCGGTTTCTGGGTCGATTTTACCGCCCTGGCGCATAAATTCGGCTGGCAGCGCATCCCGGCGCTTGGCAACTGGCGCAGCTACTTCAGGGGTGCGCAGTTCAATGAATTCATCCTGACCGGCGGCCTCGACTGGCGCGCAGCCATGCTGCAACTCTACCCGCCCGATATCTTCGTGACCCCCACCGTTGTGATTCCTCCAACCCGCACACCCACCGAAACGCCCAAGGGCTACCGCTACAAAACGCCCACACCCACTGTCACCTTCACGCCCACCCCGCGCCCAACCTTCACGCCCGCGCCATAAAATGATGTTTCCAGCAGTTATACAGCCGGAAACAAGAGAACAATGATGAAATCCAGGCTTACCCCCCTTTACCTGTTGACAATTTGGATTCTCTCTGCCTGCGGCCCAACCGCCACGCCCGAAGCGGGTCCCAGCCCGGTCGTCGTCTGGCCGACTCTCTCCCCGAGAACTTCTGCCACGCCAACCAGCGAACCCCGGCCTACGCCGCTCTGCCCCAACCCCGACTGCGTTTTCTTCGATCCGACCCCCGGCCAGCCAGCCGCCCTGCGCCTCAGCCTGCCCACCCCTGGCAGCGAGCCGATTTCAGCCTGGCGCCCACCGCAGTACCCTGTACCGTTGGCGCTGGGTGAATTCGACCATTTCTATTTCGCCCGGCCCATCTCGGCAGATGTCATCAACTGGCCTCTGGCTGATTACCGTTATGGCGGCACCTTACTCGACCCAAACATCACCCATACCGGGGTCGACATCCCCTCCCAAGCCGGGACACCCGTCCTGGCTGCCGGCCCTGGGATTGTTGTTTGGGCCGGGTGGGGCCTCTTCACCGGCACGCCGGATAACCTCAAAGACCCCTACGGCATGTCCGTGGCTATCCGCCACGATTTTGGCTATCGCGGCCAGCCACTTTTCACCATCTACGCCCACATGCGCGCTGTGGACGTGGCTGTTGGTCAGTGGGTCGATACAGGCGAACCGCTTGGAGAAGTGGGCGATACGGGCTACACCACCGGCCCACACCTGCATCTCGAAGTGCGTATCGGACAGAACTCCTACTACACGACGCGCAACCCGGAACTCTGGCTGGCTCCCCCACAGGGCTGGGGCGCCCTGGCCGGGCGGGTCATGGAATCCAACCGCGAACCCGCCCACGGTTCGCGGGTCTCTATTCGCTCGCTCGACACCAACCGGGAATGGACAGTCAACACCTACGGCCCCGAGTCGGTCAACCCCGATGAATACTATCAAGAAAACATGGTCATCAGCGACTTGCCTGCCGGACGTTACGAAGTGAAAGTCACCTACAAAGACAAGACCGACAAGGTCGAAATTGATGTCCACCCGGGCCGCGTCTCCTACTTCGCCTACCGCGGCACCTACGGCTTCATCAGCCTAGACCTGCCGCCCGCTCCCACGCTCGCCCCAACACGCGCCGTCACCCCCACCGTCTCGCCCACCCCAACCCCTTGATTTGGGATAGCAAAAAAATCCCTTGACGCACTGAACATATGTGCTATACTCAATCGAAACCATCCAATTCGTTACCTTAACCCTGTTCCGGAGAATAACCATGGCGCGTAAATCACAACAAGAACTTGCTCCCGCTGTCCGCCAGATGGACGACGCAAAAAAAGCCGTCCTCGACAAGGCTGTTGGAGATATTATCAAACGCTACGGCGATGGCTCGATCATGCGCCTGGGCGAAGCTCACAGCATGGTCGTGGATGCCATCCCCACCGGCGCGCTCTCGCTTGACCTGGCCCTGGGCGTCGGCGGCATCCCGCGCGGGCGCATCTCTGAAATCTACGGCCCGGAATCTTCGGGCAAGACCACCCTCTGTCAGCACATCGTGGCCGAAGCGCAAAAGATGGGCGGCACTGCAGCCTTTATCGATATGGAACACGCTCTCGACCCGACCTATGCCGCCAAGTGCGGCGTGGACATTGACAACCTGTTGGTCGCCCAGCCCGATACCGGCGAACAGGCGCTCGAAATCACCGAAACCCTCGTCCGCTCGGGCGCGGTTGATATCGTCGTGGTCGACTCGGTTGCGGCGCTCGTCCCGCGCTCCGAACTCGAAGGCGATATGGGCGACGCCACCATGGGCGTCCAGGCGCGTTTAATGAGCCAGGCGCTGCGAAAACTCTCCGGCGCAATCAACCAGACCAAGACCACGGTCATCTTCACCAACCAACTGCGCCAGAAAATCGGCGTGATGTTTGGCAACCCCGAAACCACCACCGGCGGCCAGGCCCTCAAGTTCTACGCCTCCGTGCGGCTCGATGTGCGCCGCATCCAGGCCATCAAGATGGGCGAAGAAGTTATCGGCAACCGCACCCGCGTGCGCGTGGTCAAGAACAAGGTCGCGCCGCCTTTCCGCACGGCTGAATTCGACATCATGTTCAACGAAGGTATCTCGAAAGAGGGCGACATGCTCGACCTGGCCACCAAGCTGGAAGTTGTCCAGAAGCGCGGGGCGTTCTTCTCGTATGGTGACATCCGCATCGGTCAAGGCCGCGAGAACTCCAAAGAATTCCTGCGCCAGAACCCCGAGCTGGCCATCGAAATCGAAACCGTCATCCGGCAGAAAGCCCTGGGTGGTGAAATCGTCCTGCCAATCGACCTGGGCGCTGAAAGCGGCGGCGATGAAGGCGGCGCGGAAGATTAGCCAAACATGAACCCCAGAATACGCAAGACGCGATCCCTGCTCTGCATTTCGTCTTGCGTATTTTTATACCTGTTAGCGGCCTGCGGGCCGACGGTCACTCCAACACTCTTCGTCCCACCCACCAGGCAGGCGGCTTCGCCCACAGCGGCGGTCAGCATTTCTTTTTCAACGCCGACGCCGGGCGCGGAACCATCTGCAACAGCCACCCGCGCGCCCGAAATTTTGCCCACACCCGAACCGCCTTCCCCGACCCCACCCTGCGCGGATTCCTTGAAATACCTGGCAGATCTCACCCTCCCCGATGGAACGCTCGTCTCTCCCGGCCAGGCTCTTGAGAAGCAGTGGCGCGTGGAAAATATCGGCTCCTGTGATTGGGACGCGCGCTACCGCCTGAAACTGCTCGACGGTTTCCCCCCGCTGGGCGCCTCGGGCGATCAGGCGCTCTACCCCGCCCGCGCCGGGACACAGGCCATCCTGACGATTAACTTCACCGCCCCGCTCGAAGCCGGGACGTATCGCACCGCCTGGCAAGCCTATGGCCCGGATGGCGCGGCCTTTGGGGATGCGATTTATATGGAAATCACCGTTGGACAGTAGATGTCAAAAATCGACATTTACCTCGAAACCCTGAAAACCCTCACTGACTGGGTTCCTTTCCTGCTGCAAGAATCCAACCTGCCAGGGCCGCGCGGCAACTTGGAACTGGCCCACGCCGCTGCCCGGGCCGGCAGCCGGGAGCAGTTCGAAACGTTCCTGAGCGTGCCGCTCGAACAGGCGCCAACCAACGACCCGCACGAGTTCCTGATCTTTTGCGGGGTGCTCGGGCTGGGAAAACTTGCCGCTGAAGGCGATCACCTTCAAATCGCCCGCCTGCGCAGCTATGCCAGTGATCCGCGCTGGCGCGTTCGCGAGGGAGTCGCCACCGCCCTGCAGCTCATCGGTGATGCGGATTTGCCCCTCCTGCTGCGCGAAATGAGCTTCTGGAGCGCCGGGAACTGGCTGGAAAAACGCGCCGCAGCAGCTGCGCTGGCCGAGCCGCGCTTGCTCAAACAGGCAGAAAATGTGCGGGAGGCGCTCAGAATCATCGATGGCATCACACTCTCGATAGCGGAAGCTGGAAATCGGTCCAGCGACGAATTCAAAACCCTGCGCCAGGCCCTGGGCTACTGCTGGAGCGTGCTGGTCGCCGCCCTGCCCGGCGACGGTAAAACAATGCTGGAAAAGTGGTTGGTTAGTGAAGACAAAGATATCCGCTGGGTGATGCGCGAAAATCTGAAGAAAAACCGCCTGCAGAAAACTGACCCGGCCTGGGTGGCAGACTGGCAGACAAAGTTAACCAGATGAAACCCCACACAAAATTAGCGACAGCCTGGACTCCGGACGGCGGGAAAATGGAGCTTTATCAACACGACCGTGATTTTTCGATCAAGATCAATGGTCTGGAATTAATGAACAGCCGCCAGCATGAATCTGAGCAGGAATTGGCGCGCCTGGGCTGCGCGCATCTCGCTGGCCGCCAGGCGCCCTGCATCCTGATTGGCGGCCTGGGCCTGGGCTACACCTTGCGCCAGGCGCTGGACCTGCTCGGCCCTGAGGCAATCGTGGTGGTCAGTGAACTTTTGACAGAGGTCATCAACTGGAATCGTGAGTACCTGAGCGAACTCAACGGCCAGGCGCTCGAGGACAAACGCACGGAAATCATCACCGGAGATATCTTCGAGCTTCTCTTGCAATCATCCAGCAGGTTCGATGCGATCCTGCTGGATGTCGATAATGGCCCCAACGCGATGACCGATTCTGGGAATCAACGTCTCTACAGCCCGGCCGGAATTCAAGCCTGCCGCCGGGCACTTCACAAACCGGGCAGCCTGGCGATCTGGTCGACTGTGCCAAGTCAAGCTTTCGAGCAACTTTTGATTGATTGCGGATTCAAGCTGCGGCGTTACCGGGTTAAAACCTACCCGGGGAGCAAGGCTAAACAGCTTTTTATCTGGGTCGCGGCGGAGGACGAAACGATCCTGCCTCCTGGAGGCAGCGAGCCGCGTCTCGGCCTCTCAAAAAGCGCCTCTTTCAACCCCCCGCCAACTTGACCCTGTAGCCCAGCTTCACCAGCGCCGCGGAAACTTTCTCGCGCTCCAGGCTTTGGATCTCGATCACCCCAGCCTTGACCGTCCCGCCCACACCCAGGGCCTGTTTGAGCGTTTTCGCCAGCGAGGCCAGGTCCGCGTCGGTCAGCTTCAAGCCCTTCAAAAGCGTCACGCCCTTGCCGCCGCGTCCCTTGGATTCGCGGTGCAGGTAGACGATTTGCTGACCGGGCGGCAGGGAGTCGCCCAGGCTGGCAGGTTTTTTGTCGGGCTTGCGCTGGTCGCCCTGCTCTGATGACCAGACCAGGCGGGATTTAGAGACAGGCATGGGGATATTTTACTCCTGCTTCAAAGTCCGCACAGCATGCTACAATTAGTTTCTATTGGCTCCGATGCGCCCAGAATGCTACTCAACCAGCAGCTAATTATCAGGACAACGCATGAAACAGAAATATTTTATCGATAGCCACAAAGGGGTCACGTTCCTGGCCATCATCAGTATGATCGCCTGGTTCGATCAGTGGCAGAACCCGACCGCCTGGGTCTACCTGGCCCTGCACGGCACCCACGGCCTTTTATGGGTCTTAAAAAGCCGGGTTTTTCCCGACCAACAGTGGGAAAGTGAGAAGGGCTTGCTCTATGGACTGTACATCTGGGCCGGGCTGAGCCTCTACTGGATCGCCCCGTGGATCATCACCTCGCGCGGAGTCCAGGCCCCAGCCTGGTTATTCGGGCTGGCCGTTTCGCTCCACACCTTCGGCATTTTCCTGCATTATGCGGCTGACATGCAGAAGTCCATCGAACTGAAATATAATCCCGGTCAGTTGATCACCGATGGCTTGCTAAGCCGCACCCGCAACCTGAACTACTTCGGCGAACTGCTGATTTATCTGGGGCTTGGCCTGCTGGCGATGCACTGGCTGCCGATCCTGGTGATCGGAGTGTACCTGGTCGTGATCTGGTTCCCAAACATGCTTAAAAAAGACAAGTCGCTTTCACGCTATCCGGAATTCGCAGAGTACAAGCGCAAATCGAAACTCTTCATCCCATTCCTATTCTAAAGGACAAACCATGAGTATCACACTAAACCTGAAACGTTCGACTGATTTCTCGGGACTGACCGTCAGCCCCACCCTCGCGCCTGAAACCGTCACGCTGGAGACCGCCGGGAAGGAGGTCGGCGAGATTCGCATCCTCGGCGGCAAAGCCGTCCTTTCGCTCGGGGCGCAGAACAAACTCTCGGCCGAAATGCTCCGCCGGGCAGGCGGATCACTCTCCAAGTGGCTGGCCAAGAACAAGCTCACGGAAGCCGGCCTGGAACTGGGGACGCTGCTCGGAACGGGCATGCCGCCTGCGACTGCGGTCACAGCCTTCACAGAGGGTCTGTTGCTCGGCGCATTCACCTTCAGCGCTTACAAAGCCGGGAGTGAGGACACGGTCACAACCCTGTCCCTGCTTCTGGATGGCAAACAGGGCCTCGGGGAAGCCGAGTTGCAGGGTTTCATCCAAAAAGCAGCCGTCACCGCCGAAGCGGTCAACCTGTCACGCGCATGGGCGCACGAGCCGCCGAATGTGATCAACCCGGTCACGCTGGCAGAGCGCGTCCAAAAAGTTGCGGCCGAAGTCGGTCTGAAATGCACCGTCCTGGATGACAAGCAACTGCTCGAAATGGGCGCCGGGGCGATCGTGGCGGTTGGCAAGGGTTCGACAAACAGCCCATCCCGGCTGATCATCCTGGAACACGTGGGCAAAAACGGCGGCAAACCGGTGGCGCTGGTCGGCAAGGCGCTGACGATGGACACCGGCGGCTATTCGCTCAAAGGCAGCGACAATATCCAGGGGATGAAATACGACAAATCCGGCGGGATGACGGTCATCGCCACGCTGGTGGCCGCGGCCCGGCTGGAGCTGGCAACGCCGGTGGTTGGTGTGATTGCCGCCGCCGAGAACATGATTTCGGCCGCCGCCTACCGTCCCGACGATATCCTGAAAGCCCTGAATGGCAAGACGATTGAAATTATCAGCACCGATGCCGAGGGCCGCCTGGTGCTGGCTGACGC
The DNA here is from genome assembly GCA_002412925.1 of Anaerolineales bacterium UBA5195. GTDB lineage: Bacteria > Chloroflexota > Anaerolineae > Anaerolineales > Villigracilaceae > UBA5195. Next base: position 75,624 of record DHVZ01000046.1, read on the forward strand.
CCTGACCTATACTGAGCGGACCTTCCAGCCGCGCGCGATGATCGACATCGCCACGCTGACCGGCGCGGTGGTGGTGGCGCTGGGGTCCGTCCGCGCGGGCCTGCTTTCAACCAGCGACGAACTGGCCGAGGCGCTCTTCAAAGCGGGCGAGAAGACCTTCGAGCGCGTCTGGCGGCTGCCGCTCGACGAAGAGTATTTCGAGCAGATCAAGGGCGACGACAGCGACATCAAGAATTCAGGCGGGCGCAAAGCCGGTTCGATCATCGGCGGCATCTTCCTCAAGCAGTTTGTAACCGATGAAACCCCCTGGGCGCACGTGGATGTGGCCGGGGTGATGGATACCGACAAGGAACTGCCCTACTGCCCGAAGGGCGGCATGGGTTTTGGCGTGCGGTTGTTTTTAGATTACCTGGAATCGTTGGAGTAAAACAATGTCGTTGCCTGCACCGTGCGCAGGCACGCGTGCGAGCCGCCCATGTTTTGGGCGGCGTGGCAACCCCTTCTTTATGGGCAAAATGCCGATAAACTGGAGATTGCTTCGGCATAACCCGCCTTGCAATGATCTCTGTCAGGCAGGAGGCAGACTTCGATGATTGACCATCAAATTAACGCGCAGGATGTCCGCATCTTCTCCGGACGATCCCACCCGGCCTTTGCGCAAGGAATCGCCGATTACCTGGGCGTCCCGCTGGAAAAATCGCATTTCCGCCGTTTCAGCAATGATTGCCAGGAAGTCCAATTGGGGGCCAGCGTCCGTTCACGGACGGTCTTCATCGTCCAATCACTGGTCAAACCGGTCTGTGAGCATTTGCTGGAGCTATTCATCATGCTCGATATCGCCCACAGCGCGGGTGCGCGCAGCGTCCATGCGGTCATCCCGTACTACTCCTTTGCGCGCTCCGATAAGAAAGACTCGCCCCGCATCTCGATCATCGCCCGCCTGGTGGCCGACCTGCTGGTCACCTCGGGGTCGACCCATGTCATGACCATGACCCTGCACTCGCCACAGGTGCAGGGCTTTTTCAGCGTTCCCACTGACGTATTGACCGCCCGGCCAGAATTTGGCCTTTATTTCCAGGAACGTGACCTGAGCAAAACGGTGGTCGTCTCTCCAGATATGGGTCACGCCAAACCGGCGGCCCAATTTGCTGACATGTTCAAGCTGCCTGTCATCGCAGCCAACAAGGAACGCATCTCAGACACGAATGTGCGCGTGACCGGTTTTTCGGGGCGCCAGGTACGCAAATATCAGCGCGCACTGGTCTATGATGACGAAATCTCCACCGGCGGATCGATGGTCGAAATTTGCAAGTTGCTGGCAAAGAATGGCGTCCAGGAAATCACCCCGATCTGCACGCATGGCGTTTTCTCAGGAAAAGCCCTGGAACGGTTGGGAGAGATTCCGCAAATCGGCGAAGTTGTCACCACCGACACGGTCCCGCCGCCCGCCGCGAAAAAAACCCCCTATCGCCTGACAGTCCTGCCGGTGGCGCAAATCTTCGGTGAAGCCATCTGGCGGAATCAGACTCGCCAATCCCTCGGCGGGCTGTTTTCCTACTGGAAAGAGACGGAACCTGAGGCAAGCTAGTTTGGCATGGGTCTGAGATTGTTGAGCGCAGGCCTGAGACCCACGCCAAACCAGAGACCCCTACAACCAAGGAGACCTGATGAGCGCTTATGTGATTGTCGAGATCGAAGTTACCGACCCAACTGGCTACGACGAGTATAAGAAACTCGCGCCGGCAGCGGTAGCGTTGTACGGCGGCAAGTACGTCGCGCGCGGCGGGAAAAATGAAACACTCGAAGGTGATTGGCAGCCCAACCGGCTGGTCATTCTGGAATTCCCCTCCATGGAACAGGCCAAGGCCTGGCTGAACTCGCCGGAATATGCTCCTGCCCGCGCCATGCGGCATCAATACGCCAAGAGCAAGATGGTGGTCGTGGAAGGGGTCGGGTAAAGCCTTGCCTGCCGATAATTCCCTCTACGACACTTACGCCAAGGATTGGTGAGATGAAAACTGCTTCCTGCACCTGCTGAAAACCGGTCTGAACCCAGCCCGCTTACGGCCCACGGGCTGGAACCAGCCGCCCTGCGCGTGCTGGATGTCGGTTGCGGCAGCGGCATCTTGAGCAAAGTCACCGGCTTGCAGCCGGGCATTTCGTCGCAGTTGGTCGGCCAGGAGATTTCCCGTCTGAAGCGCGGTGAGATTACTTACGCAGAACTGGACCGCCGGATGAAATTCCAGACCGGAGGGCACACCAATGGGAATTACATCGGTTACGCCATGCACCATCCTGCCCACGGCTAAAAATTGCGCATCCCAGCTCTCGAAATAACCCGGTTTTCAGCCGATCTGGGGATAAATGGTCGTTGAAACCCCAGGGGATTCTTTAATCCATCCTTAACCACAGAAACTAAGGTTCTGGTAAAATGGCAAACGGGCCGCTGGCGGCCCGTTTGCCATTACTGAATGCGCCAGGAAACCAACTCCGCAAAGGATGACACAATCCCATGATGTACAATTTTCGCCTGTTCTGGCGCATGGCCTGGCATTCATTTTTCCAGTCAAAAAACACGTACGGAAAACTTACCCCTAGAAGATTTGCTTTCCTGCTCCTTTTTTACTCCGTCTGGCCCGGCTGGTCGATATTCACCTGGCTGTGCTTCCACCTGGATGACCTGCTTTTCCCGGCCTACAAACAACAACCCCTCGAAAAACCGCTCTTCATCCTAGGGAATTTCCGCAGCGGCTCCACCTTTTTGCACCGCCTGCTCTCGCGCGATTCCGCCACCTTCACCAGCCTGCGCACCTGGGATATCTTCCTGATGCCCTCGATCACCCAGCGCAAGCTCTTCCGCAGCCTGGCACGCATCGACGCCCTCTTTGGCAGTCCACTGGTCAGCCTGCTCAAAGGCATCGACCAGCGCTCGCTCGGCCAGGTGCGCATCCACAAGATCAGCCTGTTCGAACCCGAAGAAGACGAAAACATCCTGCTGCATGCCTGGTCGACCTTTTTTATCAGCCTGCTCTTCCCCTTCCCGGACGACCTGCCGTCCTACCAATTTTTCGACGAGGCCCTCCCCGTCGACGAGAAAAAGCGCATCATGGGCTTTTACCGCTCCTGCCTCCAGCGGCACTTGTACGCCACCGGCGGCCGGCGCCATTTCGTGGCCAAGAACCCGGCCTTCAGTGCCAAAATTGAAACGCTAATGGAGTTTTTCCCCGATGCGCGCATCCTTTACCTGGCGCGCAACCCGCTGGATATGCTGCCTTCGACGATTTCATGGTTGAGCTATGCCTGGCACGTTTTCAGCCAGCCGCCGGAAAAATACCTGTTCCGCGACCAGGTTCTGGCCCTGACCAAATACTGGTACCGCCACCCGCTCGAAGTCCTGGATCGGAACCCCTCTCCCCGTCACCTGATTCTCAACTACGAAGACCTGATTCGTTACCCTGAGCAGGTTATCCGCGGCTTCTACGAGCAGTTTGGCTACGCTGAAAGCCCCGGTCTGGAAAAAACCATCGCAGAAGCCATCCGCGAGACGCTGACCCACCAGAGCGATCATGTTTATAAGTATGAAGAGATGGGCTTCACCCGCGAAGAAATTATCGACGAGTTCGAGGAGATTTTCGAACGCTTCCAGTTCGACCGGCACGAACCGGGCCAGCCGACCATCTTCGAAACGGCCATCCCAATTATTGCGGCGGAAGTGCCCCTGCCTGGAGATTAAAAAGTGACAGTCACCTTTGCGCAGGTGACTGTCACTTTTTAAGAAACCTGGTATTTTTCCGGCAGCGGCGGCAGGGGCAGCTTGAGTTTCCCATAGCGCCAGGCTAATAGCAGCAGACCGACCAGGACCATGATCAGGGTTACAACCTGCGTGGTGCTGATCCATGAGCCGCCGACGTGCGGCTGGTCAGTGCGGACAAACTCAATCAAAAAGCGGCCCAGGCCAGCCAAAACCAGCCAACCGAAAAAGACCGCGCCCGGCTTCATCCGATCAGAAAAACGGCGCGCAACGTACAGGATCAACGCCACAGCCAGGAAATTCCAGAGCATTTCGTAGGCAAACGTCGGGTGGAAGCGGGTGGTTTCAACCGGATACTTCGCCAGGTCGGTGTACTCGCCAATCCGGTGCAAAGCATCGATGGAAATACCCCAGGGCCAAGTCGTTGGCGGGCCGTAGAGTTCCTGGTTGATGAAGTTGGCCGGACGGGCCAACGCCTGACCAAGCAGCACCGTCGGCGCGGCAGCATCCAGGAAGAGCCAGGTGTCCATTTTTTGGCGGCGCAAATAAATAACCATGGTGAGGGCTCCAAGAACCAGTCCGCCATAGATATGCAGACCGCCCTGGGGAATGTTGAAAATCTGGGCAGGATTCTGAAGGTAATACTGATTGCCTCCCAGCGTGGCATTGACCACATACCACAGGCGCGCGCCAATGATCCCGGCGGGCAAAATCCAGATCAATGCATCCCAGATGGCCTCACCTTTTCCACCGCGGCGCTTCACTTCCCGCTCGGCAAACCAGGCGCCAACGGCCACGCCCAACATCACCAAAACGCCATACCAGCGCAGCGCAAAGTTAAAACCACCGATTGTGAATGAGAAAATTACAGGATCCATCATTTCTGCTCCTATTTGTGTGGAGTGCGGAAGCTCACTTCTGCACTCCACAGGAAATTACGCCCAAACCTTGCCCGCCGGGACAATTGCCCGATCAGGCACATCTGCCAACAAGACAGCGCCATTCCCGATACGCGCACCCGAGCCAATTTTTAGACCAATCATGGTTGTCACGCCCATGCCGACCAGCGCTTTCTCGCCCACGTGAACATGCCCGGCCAGCATGGCGCCGGGTGCAATATGAGTAAAAGCACCAATCTCGCAATCATGCGAGACAATCGCACCGGTATTGATCATGCACTTCTCATGCAAGAGGGCTGAAGAACCAACATAAGCGTTGGCAAAAACCTGCACGCCATCACAAATCTGCGCCGAGGCTTCAACCGTCGCCCGTGGATGGCACAGGATCGGGAAGGCCAGGCCATAACCAGCCAGCAGGTCAAACAATTTCAGACGGATATTAATGTCAATGATTCCGCCCACGCCATTGGCCGCCAAACGCACTCCTTGTTCAACCAGTTGGGGCAGGAATTCACGCGCGCCCAGAACCGGGATGCCCAAAACAGAAGTCCCTGCCAGGGCCGCATTATCGTCAAGAATGCCTGCAATCCGGAAGGCGCCAATCGCCTGCACCATTTCCATGACGGCCTTGGCGTGCCCGCCCGCCCCGTAGATGACAATCCGGGAGTTGGTCGATTTCGTGATTTCGTGATCGGGTGACATCGTACCCGCAGGGTATTGGGCAATTGGGGAACCGGCGATTTCACGGATGACAGCTTCGGTGATGAGCCGGTCCGCCGGCAGCGTGGAAAGGTCGAGGCCGAGGGATGCGGCCAGGGCGCGGGCTGGTCTGGTTATCCGCAATTCGGCCAGAACCTCAGTATCCTTTACCGGTTGCTCGCTGACCACTGACAACCCTGCAACTGCATTCAGGGTAGGCTGATGACCGACTGCTGGCAACTGCTCATCGGCGGTCGCCGTCAGATAGGCCAGCACCTCCCCAACTGCCAGGGTCTCGCCTTCGTGGGCCACCATCCGCAGGAAACCGGCTTCGGGCGACTCGACATCTGAAGCAGCTTTGGTGGTTTCGATGGTGAAAAGCAAATCGCCTTTCTGCACAGGCTGCCTGTCTTTCGCATGGACTTCCACCAGGCGGGCTTCAGGCTCATTGGCATTCAAAAGGGGCACAAGGATGGGTTTGGGTGGCATATTTTTCCTATAAATAAGCAAATACGGTTGCAATTTTACCCGTTTTGATTCATAATGATGACATCTTAATCAGCGGCTCTCTGGAAATTTCGGTGGGAAGACCCCGCATTTTGGGGTGCGAGTGTGCATGGGCACACTCCTGCCCCAAAGTGCGGAACTCTTCATTGAAAAATCTTGAGACTCGCAGCCTCGTTCATAAGGAGAAGATCTAATGGAATTCGGTCGCGCTTTTTCTTTTGCCCAGCAAGATCCTGAGTGGCTAAAAAAGGTTGGCATCGCCGCTTTGGTATTCTTAATTCCGCTCGTTGGCCCGATCACCGTTCTGGGCTGGGGATTGGAAATCACCCGCCGGGTGATCAGCCATGAACCCGAGATGCTGCCAGATTGGTCTAATTTTACGGACCATCTGGTTCGCGGCTTGAAAGGCTTCGTGATCTCATTTGTATTCAGCCTGCCAGGCGGTCTGGTAAGCGGCTGCCTCCAGACCATGAATGCCATCCTGGCAAACCCCGACGTTTTGAACAACATGGACGGGGATATGGTCCAGGCGCTGACAGCCGGGATGGGCATTGTCGCGATCTGCTGCGGCTGTATAGGCTTTGTTCTCAGCCTGGCAGGCAGTTTCTTGATGCCTGCTGCACTCGGAAATATGATGGCCAACAACGGTGACCTGGGTGCTGGCTTCCGCTTTGCCGAAATCTTTGCCCTTATCCGCGCTGCGGTCGGCCCCTACCTGATAACCTTACTAGGAACCCTCCTGGTCGGCATCATAGTCCCGTTCGGCCTGATTGCCTGTATCGTGGGCGTGTTTTTCACCGCTGCGTGGGGCACAACAGTCATGTCACATCTTTATGGCCAGGCCTACAACGCCGCCAAAGCCGCGCAGGCTGCGGCACCGGCCATGTAAACTTGCTCAAAACAGAACACGGAACACGCTTTGGCGTGTTCCGTGTTCTGTTTTAACGCCCTGCCAGTTCCAGCGCGATCTGAATGATTTTTTCCTGTGAGGGCAGGATGGCAGCCTCGAGAGTCTTGGAATTGGCAACCGGTAAATCCAGCGCGGCTGCGCGGCAAACTTTGACGCCGGGGGTGTTTTCCACAGCTTGAGCAGCCACTTCCGCGCCCCAGCCCAGGGTGAGCGTGCCCTCTTCAACAGTCAGCAGGCGATTGGTGCGGCGCAAAGAGTCAAATAGCGGGGCAAGCTCAAAGGGGCTGAGCTGTGAAAAAAGCACGATCTCGGCAAAAATCTCATGTTCGTAGATTAATTCATGCGCAGCGGCGCGGGCCAGTTCGAAATTATAACCGTAAGTGGCAATCGTCAAGCGCGCTTCGGCCTGCGGAACACGCAGCACGAAGGTCGGATATGGCTCGCCCATTTTGCTAACTTCCCAATCTGCTAATTCCCCAGCTGCGAGGATGGGGCGGGTATAGAGAATTTTATGCTCGACAAACAGGATCGGGCCTTCGTCCTGGCGGATGGCGGATTCGAGCAATTCAGCCGGGTCGCCCAGGGAGTTGGGAGCAAGGACCCGCAGCCCGGGTATCCCTAAAAAGAGTTTCTCCAGCGATTGGGAATGGGTTGGCCCGTATCCGCGCCGCCCGCCCATTGGCGCGCGGACCACCAGCGGGACGCGCACCTGGTCATTGTACATCCAGCGGAATTTGGCCGCATGGTTAATCAGCTGGTCGGCAATCAGGGTGACGAAATCGCCAAACATGATCTCGGCCACCGGGCGCAATCCGCGCAGGGCCAGGCCATTGGCAATCCCGACGATGGCAGCTTCGGAAATGGGCGTGGTCAGAACGCGCTCGGGGAAGCGGGTCGAAAGCCCGCGCGCGACTTTGAACGCGCCGCCATACGGGTCGAGCAAGTCCTCGCCAAGCAGGTAAACGCGCTCGTCGGTTTCCATGGCGTGCTGGAGGGCAAAGTTGAGACGTTCGAGGACTGTGGGCATAGGGAGTCGTAAATCTCCAGATTTTCGAGGTCAAAAGTCAGCCTGCCCCGACATGGCCCAGGCCGGGGGAGACTTTTGACTCCAAAACCGGGAATGGATCTGCAAAGGCGCGGGTAAAAGCATCATCGATAATAGTAGAAACTTCGGCCTCGGCCTGGGCCAGTTCAGCAGAGGAAAGCCGGGGCGCGTGGATGGCCAACGGGTCGAATTCAGCGCGGATTTTTGCAATCGCCGCGCGGTCGCGAGGGTCATCGCCTTTGCTATGGGCGGCGAAGCGGTAGGTGTGCAGGATCAAAGCTCCGGGGAGAACGTTCCCGCGCACATGCCCAAGGGCCTCAGCGGCGCGGGGGCGGATCTCCAGCACATCGCTGGAATCAACTTCCCAGGTTTTGATCCCAAAGGCTTCGAAGCGCGCCGGGATTGAGCCTGCGACGCCTTTTTCGATTGGCGTGGTCTGGGCATAACGATTGTTTTCGATGACAAACAGGATGGGAAGCCCCCAGAGCGCGGCAATGTTCAGGCTTTCATAAAGCGCGCCTTCGCCCAGGGTGCCATCGCCAATGAAAACCAACGCAATCAGACCGGTCTTTTGAACTTTCTGGGCCAGGGCCATGCCCGTGGCGACGGGGACGATTCCGCCCTGGATGCCGTTGGAATAAAAATTGCGCCAATGGATGTGCTGGCTGCCGCCGCGTCCGCCGACCAGCCCGGTGGCTTTGCCCATCAGTTCTGCGGCCAGCTTGTAGGGATCGCCCCCATCGGCGAGGAAATGGCCATGACAGCGGTGATTACTCCAGACGATGTCGTCGGGGCTGGCTGCCTGGAAAATCGCTGCCGCATCGGCTTCCTGCCCGATGTAGGCATGGGTGGTGCCAAAGAGCCTGCCAGCGGAGAACTCGTCCAGGGCGCGCTCCTCGAAACGCCGGATGAGCAACATGGTGCGGTAAAGGTCGTGGTTTTGGGTCATGACGGGTGAATTATAGCAGATGAACTTCTCCCCTTTTGAGCGTGGTATAATCCTGTCCCGTATGAGTCCAGAGATCACATCCACCCCTAATACGAAAATTTGTCCCACCTGCGGCACACGTCTGGCAGAGAATGCCACCCGCTGCCTGGTGTGCGGGACAGAACTCCACCCCACCGTGGAGGCTAAAAAACCGGCTGGCGTAAGAGCCAGTCACATGCCAGAAATCACGCTCAGCTTGCCCGCTGCGCTTGGTTTGCTGACGATCTTCCTGATTGTGGGCGCCGTTCTGGTATTTGCGGTCATGCGCATGCTCGGTGGCAGCACCACCGCCCCGGCGCAAGGTGTCACCCCCACGCTGACCGCCACAATGACTGCGGAGCTGACTTCCACAGAAGCGGCCACATTAACACCCATCCCGACGGCGACCACCCAGCCCCCCCTCGATTACACCGTTGCCGCTGGCGACACATGCACATCCATCGCGCTGTTCTTTAACGTTTCGGTGCAAAGCATCATCGTCTTGAACAACCTGCCAGTAGCCTGCAACACCCTTTCCATCGGCCAGCCGCTCAAAATCCCCTACCCCACGCCCACCCCATTACCGCAAGCCACCGTCACGCTTGACCCGGTGAGTGATGCCATCGCCAAATGCGAAAAGGTCATTTATACTGTGCAGGAAAACGACACATTGGGCAGTATTTCGGCCAATTACGCCGTCCCGGCTGAGGCGATTAAATCATACAACGGGCTAAGCACAGATACGGTTTTCCTGGGGATGAGCCTGATTGTTCCACTTTGCGAGCGGGCGGCCACCCCCGGGCCAACCCCAACCCCCACCACCCCACCGCCCTACCCGGCCCCGAACCTGCTTTTACCGGCTGACGGCGCTTCCTTTACGCTGGCGAACATTAACATCACCCTGCAATGGGCCTCGATTGGCACCTTGCGTGATAACGAGACCTATATCATCGTCATCGAAGATGTGACCGAAGGTGAGGGTCGACGCCTGGTCGATTATGTTGTCGACACAAAATATATCGTCCCGGCCTCCTTCCGTCCGAAGGACAACGCACCACATATTTTCCGCTGGCATGTTTCAACCGTCCGGAGGACAGGCACCGACGATCAGGGCCAACCCATTTGGAACAAAGCAGGAGAGCTTTCCACGCCACGGGTCTTCTCGTGGCAGGGGGTGGCGCCAGAAGCGACCCCGAAACCGTAAACGAAGAAAACACCCCGCGTTTGCGGGGTGTTTTCTTATTATCAGTACTTCAGGAAAGTTGAAAGAACTTCCGATTTTAGGTGTGCGCGGCGGGCNNCCGCCGCGCACACCTAAAATCGGGTTTCTCCAAGATGTTTCGAAAACTACTGATTATGGAAAGAAGGTAAAGAAAATGACAACCAATTATCCCGTGATTGGGATCAAAAAGCGCATTGCGCTGATTGCGCATGACCATAAAAAGAGGGACCTGCTCGATTGGGCTACCTTCAACCGTGGAACACTTTCACGTCACCATCTCTTTGGCACCGGCACCACTGGTAGATTGATGGAACAAGAATTGGAATTGCCGATTACCCAGTTCAAAAGCGGACCGGTCGGAGGTGACCAGCAAATCGGATCAAAAATCGCCGAAGGCGAAATCGACTTTCTGATCTTTTTTTGGGATTCGCTTGAACCACAGCCCCATGACCCGGATATCAAAGCCTTGCTGCGGCTGGCAGTTCTATACAACATCCCAACCGCTTCGAACCGGGCAACCGCAGATTTCCTGATCTCGTCTCCGTTGATGACGAGCGAGTACGAACACCCTACACCCGACCTCGACAGGTACAACCAGACTCACAGAACCATCGGCTAACCAGATTAAATTACAACGGCGCACTTTTTAAGTGCGCCGTTGTCGTTGTCCTAAGGATCAAGCTTGTGCCGCCCTGACGATGTCTTCCAACATTTTCGTCGACAGCGACTTGGGACGCTCGAGCGGCTGCCCGAGCGCGCGCGCCCAAACATAGTTGGCTGTCACGCCCAGGGCGCGGCCCACACCGAACAGGACGGTGTAGAAGTCAAAGTCGCGCACCCCGTAATAGTACTGGAGCGTGCCAGAGATGGCATCCACGTTCGGGGCGGGGTTCTTGGCCTTGCCTTGTTCCTTGAGCACAGCCGGAACCACATCGAAGACCAGGTCAGCCAGGCGAACCAATTCATCTTGCGGGAAACGCTCCTTGGCAAACTGCATCTGCGCCATATAACGCGGGTCGGGGACGCGCAGAACGGCATGCCCGTAACCGGGAATGACCTTCCCGCCATTGAGCGTATCCCAGGCAAATTTGTATAACTCGTCCCGCGCTGGGACGCGGCCAAACATCTTATGGACGTCGAGCAGCCAGCCCAGGCATTCCTGGTTGGCAAGTCCGTGCAGGGGGCCAGCCAACCCATTGAGAGCCGCCGAGAACGACAGGTACGGATCGGAAAGCGCCGAACCAACCAAATGCATCGTATGCGCCGAAACATTGCCAGATTCGTGATCACTGTGCAGGATGAAATACAGGCGCGCCAATTCCGCATAGCCTTTCTGGTCGGCCACGCCCATCATCCTGGCAAAATTCGCGCCGTAATCGAGCCTGGAATTATATTTCGGCTTTTTGGTTTCACCAAAATACTTCATCCGGTAGATAAAGGCCGCAATAACGGGCAGTTTGGCGGTCAAATCCAAACTGTCCTCGAGCGCCGGTTCCCAGTAGGCATCCTTTTTCATCCCGGCATGATATTTGGCTACAAACGCGGAACCGTTCTGCAAGGCCAGGACAGCCTGTGAGAGCAGCGTCATCGGATGCGTTTCCTTGGGCATGGATTTAAGCATCTTATAAACATAATCCGGCACTTCGGCGCGCCGGGCCCAGTCAGCCTCCACTTCCAGGGCCTGCTCGCGGGTCGGCACTGCGCCCACCATCAGTAGATAGTAAAGGCCTCCCACGTACGGCATTCTCGCACCGCGCGGTTTGGGCAGGGCCTTCAACACTTCAGGGATGGACATGCCGCGAAAACGGATGCCTTCCGCTGGGTCGACAAACGAAACATCCGTCACTAGCGACTTGATCTCACGCATCCCGCCTACTATCTGACCCACCGTGACCTTATCCACCACCACTTCGGCGTGTTCTTTGGCCAGCAGTTTATAGCGTTCGCGCCACTCGGGAAGTTGTTCGGCAATCTTCTCGTGCAAAATCATGGCAATCTCCTTTGACTAAATACGGGGGCAGATGGCGGCCCACCTCCGTTCGATTTCTACAACTTTACAAGTTTATTCAGGGCATTGATGCTGTCCTCAACCGATGCAGCTGATTTTTCAAAAGCGGCTTTTTCGTCGGAATCCAATTTATATTCGACAATCCGTTCGATCCCTTGGCGTCCGAGTTGCACCGGCACGCCGAAAAACATCTCCTTCAATCCATACTCGCCCTGCAGATAAGCCGCGCATGGCACGACCAAATGCTTGTCCTTCAGGATGGCCTCAACCATCTGCGCAATCGCCACAGATGGCGCATAGAAAGCCGAACCGGTCTTCAGCAGATTGACAATTTCGCCGCCGCCCTTACGCGTGCGGTTGACAATCGCTTCCAGCTTTTCAGCAGATAAATACTCGCGCAGCGGGATACCGGCGATGTTGGAGTGACGGGTCAGCGGGACCATTTCGTCGCCATGGCCTCCCAGCACATAGCAAGCGATATTTTCCACGCTGACGCCGGTTTCCAGCGCTACGAAAGCGCGCATCCGGGTCGAATCGAGGATCCCAGCCTGGCCAATGACACGCTGAGGGGGCAGTTTCCCAATTTTCATCGTCAGGTAAGCCATTGTGTCAAGTGGATTGGTCAAAACAATATAAATGGCCTCCGGCGAATATCTAAGAGTCTCGATGGTGGCCTTGCCAACAATTTCAGCATTGGCACTCAGCAGGTCATCGCGGCTCATGCCGGGTTTGCGCGGCAGCCCGGCTGTAATGACGATGATATCGGAGCCTTGGGTCGCCGCATAATCGTTCGAACCTACGATGCCAACATCCTTGCCGATGACAGGCATCGCCTCGAGCAGATCGAGAGCTTTGCCTTGCGGCATACCCTCAAGTACATCGATCAGGACAATGTCTGCCAGTTCACGCTCTGCCAGCCAATGGGCAGTCGTGGCGCCCGTCATGCCGGCGCCAATAATGGATACTTTAGCCATTGCTCCTCCTTTGCTTGGGTGTTTACAGGATACGCTTGTTACAAAAAGAGACTTTCCGCAAACGATGCAGAAGTCCCTTCAGTCGATAATCAAATCGCGGTCTGGAACGCGAGTGGCTCAGGCATTGGCTGTCTCTTTCTCCAGGAAGTGCGTGGCCTGGATGGCTGCGGAGGCGCCCATCCCCGCCGAGGTGATAACCTGCCTGAAGTGAGAATCAGCGACTTCACCAGCCACAAAGACCCCTGGGAGATTGGTTTCCATCAAATGATTAGCCTTGATATAGCCCAGCTCATCCATCTCCAACTGCCCTTTGAACATCTGCGTGTTAGGGGTATGTCCAATAAAAATGAATAAACCGTCCGTTTCCAACGTCGATTCGGCGCCAGTTTGGGTATCCTTAAGCTTCAGCCCCGTGACCTTACCTGCCCCGTGACTTGCCCCGCGTTCTCCCGCGGGGTCCCCAGCGGGGTCGGTTCCGAGCACTTCGCTAACCACAGAATTCCAGACAAACTTGATCTTTGGGTTCGCAAAAGCGCGATTCTGGAGCACCTTACCCGCCCTCAGGTTGTCGCGACGGTGAACGATAGTGACAGAAGTTGCAAAGCGGGTCAGGAACAGGCCTTCTTCGAGCGCGCTATCGCCGCCGCCGACCACAACAACCTTCTTTTCTTTGAAAAACCAGCCATCGCAGGTGGCGCAATAAGAAACACCTTTGCCAGTTAATTCGTACTCGCCGGGGATTTCAAGATGGTTCGGACGCGCACCCGTGGCAATCACCAGTGTCTCAGCCAGGTATTCTCCATTGTCGGTGGTTACCCGAAAGGGACGCTGGGACAGGTCCACGCTCTGGGCGGTATCGAATTCAACTTTCGCCCCGAATCTTTCGGCCTGTTTCTGGAAGAGTTCACCCAACTCCGGGCCGCCCACGCCTTCGGGGAAGCCGGGATAGTTCTCGATGGTGTGCGTCAGGGCAGCCTGGCCGCCAAGCTCCATACCGGTCAAGACAACCGGCTCAAGTTCGGCGCGGGCAGCATATAAGGCCGCCGCCAGCCCCGCGGGGCCGGAACCAAGCACAAGCATTTTGACATGTTTCGTTTCGACATGACTGGCTGGAGTGGAGATATGTCCCAAATTAAGCATCTTTGCCTCGTGAAATCATTTTTAATTATAACTCAACACACTATCTATTAGAATTAATACTTCATAAAAATTCTATTTTTTGTCATGCGCTGATTATATAATAATAGATGCAAAAGAGCATAAAAAGTTACACAATTGCACAAAAAATTAATCGTACAACTCCCGGCGGAAGAACTCTGGAATGGCAAAGGCCGCGCGATGGATCCCAGTGTTGAGATAGTTGTTCACCCCCGGCGGATAAGGCGTTTTCAGACCATTTTCCCAGGGCGTATCGGAAACGTACATGAACCCGATCCCGCCGCCGGGGTAGGTGGGCACCTGGGTGTAGTAATAGGCCGGGTTTTTGGTGAGCGCCTGGGCCGTTTTGTAAATCGTTTTAATCAGCTCGATATCGAAATAAGGCTGTTCACACTGGGTGGCCGCCGCCCCGCCGGGAGCCAGGGCGCGCACCATCAACCGGTAGAATTCGTCGCTGAACAAACGCTCGGCCATCCCGATCGGGTCGGTCGTGTCGGAGATAATCACATCGAACTGGCCGGGGCTCTCCTCCAGGTAGCCAAAGGCATCGCGGACGAGCAACTTGGCGCGCGGGTCGGACCAGGGATCGCCAAAAGCCGGGAAATATTTCCGTGAATATTCCACCACCTTCGCATCCAACTCGCAGACAACAGCTTCCTGCACCGAGGGGTAGCGCAGCACCTGTTGGAGCGAGCCGCCATCCCCGCCGCCGACAATCAGCACCCGTTTGGGTAAACCAACTGCCAGCATCGGCACGTGGGTGATCATTTCATGGTAGCCCATATTGTCGCGTTCGGTCAGCTGGATGATGCCATCCAGAACCAGCGTGTTCCCGAAAAACTCGGTCTCGAAGACCTGCAAGTGCTGGTATTTTGTCTGTTCATCAACAAACTTGTTTTTCACCTTTAAAGATTTACGGTAGTAAGGATGCAAATCCTCAGTCAGCCATTCTGCGTTCATTTTCTTTCCTCAATTGGCGCAACCAGCGCAGGCATCATAAAACGCTCGATTTCAGCGTCGCGGTCAAGCTTGCGCAGTGAAAAGTTATCTGCACCCAGCGCGGATTTGATCGTTTGAATTAACGGGAGCAAGTCCTTGCCAATCGCGCAGGTGAATAAGTCAATCGCACAGTAGCCGTATTCAGGCCAGGCATGCAAACTTGCATGCGACTCCGCGAGAAGCAAAAAGCAAGTAAAGCCATGTGGGCTGAACTTGTAAAGGCCCTCATCCACAACCGTCAGGCCGCTGTCTTTCACGGCCCGGGAAAACAGGGCGTAAGCATGCTCGGGATCGAGCAAGACTTCACGGTTGCAGTTGGAGAGATCACAAATGTAATGCTCCCCAAGTTTCAAAGTCGCGTTCACTCACACCTCCAAGGATAGATTTAAGTACGGCGCAGGATTATCAATCAATCCCAGCCTGTGTCAATGCTGCAAGAGTGCTTATTTTCAGCATTTTTTCGTGTGTTTCACGTCATAATCAGCAAAATAACAGGGGGTAAATATTCGAAAAAGCACGAAACCCGAAATCCCCTGCTTTTGCTGTGAAGGCTCAAAAAGGGGGGTATAAAAAATAAGGGTCTCCAGGATTCTCCTGCTTGCCCCGCTATATTACGGGGTGACACTTGCACCGCACTGCGTTTGGGGCAGTGCAGGTGAGAGTACCGCATTTTGGGGTGTGAGCGTGCGCACGCACGCTCACACCCCAAAATGCGGGGCCTTACCACGCTTGCCAAAGAGCCATTGCGAATATGGTAAGATTGCAATCATCCACTTTCTGTTACCAGGCCCATCCAAGATGACAAAACTAACCCTCGCGCTGGCCCAAATCAACACCAAACTCGGCGATGTCAGCGCCAACCTTGAAAAGCACCTGTCCATGGCGCACGAGGCCTGGAAACAGGGGGCAGAACTGATAATTTTCCCCGAGCTTTCGCTGACCGGCTACGTCTTGCAGGATATCGCTACCAGCGTGGCGCAGCGCCCTGTGCCGGAAGATGCTGTTTTCAAACAACTCCTGCGCGCCTCGAATGAAATCGATCTGGTTGTCGGTTTCGTGGAGGTGGACGAGCGTTATCGCTACTACATTTCGGCGGCGTATCTCTCAGACGGAAAAATCTCCCATGTCCACCGCAAGGTGTATTTACCAACCTATGGCATCTTCGACGAAAAGCGCTATTTCGCCAGCGGTGACCGCTTCCGCGCTTTCGAAACCAAGTTTGGCCGCGCCGGGATTCTGATTTGCGAGGATTTCTGGCACGCTTCGTCGCCCTACATGCTCTGGCTGGACGGCGCAGACCTGATGTTGTTCACCTCCGCTTCACCGGGGCGCGGGGTGACAGAGGAAACCCTCGGTTCGGCCCAGTGGGTTGAAACTGTCAACCGCACCTACGCCGGGCTGTTCACCACCTTCGTCGCCCATGCCAACCGGGTCGGTTTCGAGGATGGGCTGAACTTCTGGGGCGGTTCCACCGTCTTCGATCCGGATGGGAAACAAATCGCCCTGGCTCCGTTCAACGCAGAGGGCCTGACCATTGCAGAACTCGACCTGAACCAACTGCGCCGCACGCGGACGAGATTGCCGTTACTGCGGGATGAGCGCAGCGAGTTGGTCTTGAAAGAATTGCAAAGAATTGCCAATCAATAAACCCGCGCCTAAAGAAAGAGACATCCGCCCAAAAACAGCGGATGTCTCTTTCTTTCCGAAGCGGCTTAGTGCTGGCCGAGCGTTCCCCAGCGGCGGACCCGTCTTTCGAGCGAGCCAAAGGCCCAACCGCCCAGCCAGAGCATGGCAAACATGAAAACCACCAGCAGGGTCAGTTCCCAGCGCAGCGGCAGGATGGTCGGGATCTTTAGCAGGATGCCGCGCACGGCGTCCAGCCCATAGGTTAGCGGCAGGGCCAATGCCACCGGCAGCAGCCATTTTGGTAGGGCATTGACCGGGAAATTCGAGCCGCTAAAAATCTGGATCAGGAAACTGCTCATATCGACCATGGTATTCGCCTCGCGCATGATCAGCACCAGCGCCGCAAAGGCAAACCCAAAACCATACAGCCCCAGCATCATCGGAACGACCGGGATAAAGGCTTCCAGTACCGCCCCGCTGACGCGGAAACCGAAGAGCAGTGCCGCCACAATCAGCATCAGGGTCGAAGTCACCGCCGTCACACTCAGGTTGGTAACAGAATGCCCGACCAGGATCAGCAGCCGTGGAATCGGCGTCAGCCAGTTGGATTCCATCACACCCGCATCCATGTCTTCTTTCAGGGAATAGCCCATGCCCCAAAAGACGGCGTTGATAAAGTTGGTCAAGACCGTGCCGAGCAGGATAAAGGACATGAAATCCGCTGTGCCGCTGAACTGGGCGAAACCCTGCGCCTGTCCATTGACGCTGAAGGCCTTGCCCATAAAATAGACCGGGGTCAGCCAGATGATCGGCTGAAAAATGGACGAAACAGCGTTGAGCGGATAACGCCAATATTGCTTCCAATCTTTGCGGGCAATCGCGAACAAGACCCGCAAATTGGACCTGAAATCAGGCCGGGAGAGAAGAAAATCTTTTTCCATCAGGAACCCTTTCTAGTATTGGCCGATCGCGCCGGTCTGGCGGGCGCGGCGTTCCATCCAGTTGAACAGGAAGTAACCAACTGCCAGCCAGAAGACGCCAAAGAGGGCCAGAGCATTCAAATCGGGGAGCAGGGCGGCCAACCCGTCAGTCGAGAGCGCCGCCGAACGTACCGCATGAATGATATAGGTTTGCGGCAGCCAACCGGCCACTCCCTGCATCCAGCCCGGAAGCAGCGTCACCGGGAAGGTAATCCCGCAAAAAATCATCACGATCCCGCGCACCAGGAAAACGAAGGCATTCGCTTCGCGGGCGGTAATGACCACGCTCGCGAAGGCAAAACCCAGTCCGTAAATGGAGGGGATCGCCGCCAGGATAACCAGCAAAGTCAGCCAGAGACTGCCCTCGAAGCGCACGCCAAAGAAAAGCGTATATTCCAGCGCCGAGACCGTCAACATCATCAGCATGGAAATCAACTGTGGGGCGCTGCTGCCGAGCAAATACGAAAAGCGCCAGGTGGGCGAAAGCCAGTTCGATTCGAGCGTCCCGCGCATTTGCTCATTGCGCAAGGCATAGCCGACGTTCCATAAGACCACGTTTTGCCACATCCAGATCATCGTCCCAACTGCGATGTAACCAATGTAATCGGAAATTCCAGTTGAGGCCCTGAACTGGGCCAGGCCGCTGCCATCCTGCCCGGAGAGGGCGCGGGCGGTCAGCAGGTAGGCCATCGGGAAAATCAACGGCCAGATAAAGAGGGAGATCACCCAGCTTGGATAGCGCCGGAAAATCGTCCATTCACGCCGCACCACCGCGCCCAGGGCGCGCAGTTCGGCCAGTGGACCAGGTTGGGCCAGGGATTGGATTGGGTTCATGACGGCCTCAATCCCGGAGCGCCTTGCCGGTCAGATTGATAAAGACATCTTCCAGCGTGGGCCGGACAATGTTCATATTCAACAAACGCGTCCCATTATGGTTGACGGTTTCAACCACACCCGAGAGAATCCCGCGCGAATTGGCCGATTGCAAGGTAACTTCCCACAACCCGTCGCCTTCCAGTTTGTACGCAGAAAAGTTATCCACGCCGGGCAGGCTGCGGAGTTGATCGCCAAGCTTTTCATACCAGCCCGAAACCTCCAGGCGCACAATTTCCTGCTGGTCAATCCGTTTTTTCAGACCCTCGGGGGTATCCAGCGCAATAATTTTCCCTGTATCGATAATCCCGATCCGATCTGAAAGCTGGTCGGCCTCTTCCATATAGTGGGTGGTCAACAAAATCGTGTGCCCGTCATTTTTGAGTTGCAGGATCAATTCTCGCAGGTTGCGCGCCGCCTGCGGGTCGAGACCCAGCGTCGGTTCATCCAAGAGCAGGATCGGCGGGCGGGCCAGCAAAGCCTTGCTGATCGCCACGCGCTGGCGCATGCCGGTGGAATATTTTTCGACGAGTTCATTGGCGCGTTCTTTGAGTTCCATCCGCTCGATCAATTCCTCCACCCGCTGCTTTGCCACCGCTGGCGGAATATGATACAAAGCTGCGAAGTATTCCAGGTTCTCCCGGCCGCTCAGTTTCCAGTAAATACTGCGCTCCCCGGCCAGCACCGTGCCGAGACTCTGCCGCACCTGGTTGGCCTGCTTGATGACATCAAAGCCATTGACGCGCGCCGTCCCCTCGCTCGGTTCGAGCAGGGTGCACAACATGCGGATGGTGGTGGATTTGCCTGCGCCATTCGGCCCAAGCAGGCCAAAAATCTCACCGCGCTCAATCTGCAAACTGACGCCATCGACAGCCGTAAACATCGGCTTCGGCTCGCGCTTGCCAAACGGCCAGCGGGATTTCTTCTCGCCTTTCTCTGCGGTTGCCCGCTGAGGGAATTTCTTGACCAGTTTTTCAGCTTCAACAGCCCAGTTGGACATATTTTCTCCAATCTATCAACGGATACGCTCAGGCAATTCTTATTATTATTCATTATTCTATTCAAATATTTTAGTTTTGTCAACTATATTTTTAATTTATCAAAAAGATTATTAAATTATATTGATATTACCTGTCGTTGTCCTTCGAGACCATGGCATCCATCATACACCGCGCGCGGCACGTTTACCTATCCGCCAGCTAACAATTCCCCACCCCTTTCACCAGGGCGTTTATGGTAAGATTATTTTGAATGGACACAAAATCTATGAACATCGACCTTTCGATCAATACCGATCTCGTTCGCGATCTGCTGACACGCTTCATTCACTCCGAGATCACCCGCGCTGGCCTCAACCGGGCCGTGCTCGGCCTTTCCGGCGGGATCGATTCGGCCCTGGTCGCTTACCTGACCGTCGAGGCGCTGGGCGCTGAAAATGTGCTGGCCTTGCGCATGCCCTACAAAAGCTCGTCGCAGGATTCGCTCGACCACGCTCAACTGGTCAGCGATGATTTGAAAATGCCATCGCTGACGATCCCCATCACAGCAATGGCCGATGGTCTGATCGACAAATTCCCCGAGATGTCGAAGATACGCCAGGGTAATATCATGGCGCGCTGCCGGATGATCACACTCTACGACCAGTCCGAGGCCTTCAGGGGGTTGGTCGTCGGCACCGGCAACAAGACCGAAATCCTGCTCGGCTATTCCACGCTCTACGGCGATTCGGCTCACGCGCTCAACCCGATCGGGGATATGTACAAGGCCCAGATTCGACAGCTCTCGAAGGCGGTCGGCGTCCCCCAGCCAATCATCGACAAGGCCCCTTCCGCCGACCTGTGGGCCGGCCAGACTGACGAACAGGAACTGGGTTTCACTTACGAAGAAGCTGACCGGCTGCTGTTCCTGCTGGTGGATCAGCGCTACAGCCCCGAGGAATGCGTCGAAGCGGGATTCGAACCAAAATTCGTGGAAACAGTGGTTAACCGCATCCGCCGGAACCACTTCAAACGTGTCATGCCGCCTGTCGCCAAAATCACTTCACGCACTGTCGGCTATGACTTTTTATACCTGCGAGACTGGGGAACTTAAAAAATGCAGATAAGCGATAAAATTCTGCATTCTGCTTTCATCATTCTAACTTTTCTATGCACATTCCTCCCGCCCTCAAAAACCGAAAATTCTTTCTGCTCTGGTCTGGCCTGTTAATTTCCATTGCCGGGTCGCAGATGCAATTGGCCGCCATTCACTGGCATATCCGTGAATTGACCGGTGTCCCCGACCCCCTGGCGCTCGGCGGCATTGGCCTGGCCCGCATCCTGCCAGTGATCGTCTTTTCACTCTTTGGCGGGGCCTTTGCCGATACGTACAACCGCCGCACCATCATCTTCATCACCCAAAGTCTGATGGCCGTGACGGCTGGCGGACTGGCCCTGCTGACTTTTATGAGCCATGTCCAGATCTGGCAGATTTACGCGCTGACGGCCGTCCAGGCCGCCGCTGTCGCCTTCGACGGACCGGCCCGGCAGGCGATTGTCCCCAACCTGGTTGCCCCAAAGGATTTACCCAATGCTTTTAGCTTAAATTCCATCGCCTTCAATGCGGGTGCGGTCATCGGCCCGGTCTTGAGCGGCGTGGTCATCGCCACACTCGGCCAGGGATACACCTATTTTTTCAACGCCATTTCCTTTCTGGCCGTTATTGTTGCCCTGCTGGCCATCGGTGAGATTCCACAGGATTTGAAAAAAGCCAGCGGCATCAGCCTGAGCGCCATGACCGACGGTGTGCGCTTTATCTTTTCTCGCAAAATCATCCTTTCGACCATGATCATGGACTTTTTTGCCACCTTCTTTGCTTCGGCCAACACCATGATGCCGATTGTGGCGCGCGATATCCTCCGCGTGGGCGAAGTGGGTTATGGGTTTTTGATTTCTGCGCAAGCAATTGGCTCGGTCACAGCCGGGCTGGTGGTTTCGCAGCTGCCTGTCATCCGTAAACAAGGGCCTATTTTTCTCGGAGCAGTCATCGCTTTTGGAATCGCAACCATCGCCTTCGGGCTCGCAAACACCTTTCTGCTGGCGATGCTGACCTTGATCTGTATTGGCGCGGCGGATACGGTCAGCACCATCATTCGCAACACCATCCGCCAGTTGCAGACCCCCGACCACCTCCGCGGACGGATGACCAGTGTCAATCAGATTTTCTTCCAGGGCGGACCGCAGTTGGGCGAGGTTGAAGCCGGTGTGGTGGCAGCCGCTTTTGGTGTGCCGTTTGCAATCATTTCAGGCGGGATCGGCACGATCCTGGCTGCGCTCCTGATCATGACCAAATGGCCCCAGCTGCGCACTTATGATGGGCACGAACCACAGGCTATCGGCACCGCAGCAGATTAGTGGAAATAGAAATTTCCGAATTTGGATGTGAGTGTAGGGCGTACGACGGCTCCACACATCCAAATTCGGGCTTCTCTGAAATGTTTCGCGAACTACTGAGAATAGATGACAGATGTGACATTAATCACAATGCGGTCATGACATTCGGCGATTGTCCAACGAGAATAGTACCCTTACAATAATAGTAATTGTTTACCAAAACAGTAAGGTTTATCAGACTAATATGCTCCGAATTAACCGCCAGACAGATTATGCCATCCGTATCGTGCTCGCACTTGCCAACCGTGAAGCGGGTGTTCGCCTGTCATCTTCTTCCATCCAGCAAGAAATGCTCATTCCAGCGACTTATATGTCACGGATTGTGGCGCAGCTGGCAGCGGCTGGGTTGGTCAAGACTTTTGCCGGGCGCGATGGCGGCTTGCAGCTCCCCCGCCCTGCTTTGGAGATTACGCTGAAGGACGTGGTCGAAGCCTTCGAAGGACCGATTCTACTCTCGGAGTGTATGCAATCCAAAGGCGAGGATGATTGCCCCTTCGAGGCAAACTGCCCGGTGCAGACGAAGTGGGGCCGCGTCCAGGTGGCAATGCTGCGCGAGATGGCCTCCATCAGCTTTGCGGACCTGGCCGAAGAAGCCAGAAACGCGCCGACAAACACCAGCTCGCCAACCTCATTTGTGTCCTGACAGCCCAGGCTGTGAAATTATTTCTGTAAGGAGAGACTATGGATCCAGTTATTCTTTCACGATTGCAATTTGGCCTCACCACCATCTACCACTGGCTTTTTGTGCCGCTCACCCTCGGGCTGGGCTGGTTTGTGGCGTATATGCAGACACGTTACTATCAGACCCGCAACGAGAATTACCGCAAGATGAGCAAATTCTGGGGGAAGCTCTTCCTGATCAACTTCGCCATCGGCGTTGTGACCGGCATCGTCCAGGAATTCCAGTTCGGGATGAACTGGAGCGAATACAGCCGCTACGTGGGCGATATTTTCGGTGCGCCGTTGGCAATTGAAGCCCTGACGGCGTTCTTCCTCGAGAGCACCTTTCTGGGCATCTGGATCTTCGGCGAAGGCAAGGTGCCCGAAAAAGTGCACCTGGCGTCCATCTGGCTGGCCGCAATCGGCTCAAATCTTTCAGCGCTCTGGATTTTATTGGCCAATGGCTGGATGCAACACCCGGTCGGCTACATCATCAACGAAGTCAATGGCCGCGCCGAATTGGTCGATTTCTTTGCCCTGATCACCAATCCCAAGGGCTGGGTTTTCTTCTGGCATACCATTTCCGTCGGGTTTGCAACTGCCGCATTTTTCATCCTGGGCGTGAGCGCATATCATCTTGTGCGCAAACAACATCTTGAAGTGTTCAAACCGTCGTTCCAGATGGCCGCAATTGTCGGCTTAATCGCCAGCACGCTGGTCTTCCTGGGCGGTCACGAACAGGGTCAGTTCATGTATCGTGAAAACCCGATGAAATTTTCCGCCATCGAGGCTCACTGGGAAACCTCGGCCCCGGCTGATTTCTCCGTTTTGACAATTGGCGACTTGACCGGCAAGCAGGAAATCTGGTCGTTACGCACCAGCCAACTTGGCATCCCCGGTGTGCTCAGCTTTCTGGCCTGCAATAACTTCGAGTGTGAAGTCAAAGGTGTGAATGAACTGCAAGCCGAGCAAGAAGCCTTGTATGGCCCCGGCGACTATATTCCGCTGATGGTTGTCACCTACTGGACCTTCCGCTTCATGATGACGATTGGTTTTATCATGATGGGCGCGGCAGCCTGGTTCCTGTGGAATACCCGTAAAGCAAACTACGAAAACGCCAAATGGATGAGATTGGTTCCATGGGGCGCAATCTCTCTGCCCTATATCGCCAACGCCAGCGGCTGGATTTTGACCGAAATGGGCCGCCAACCCTGGATTGTGCAGGGACTCTTGAAGGTGGAAGACGCTGTCTCGCCCAACCTGACCACCCTCGACCTGCTCATTTCGCTGATCGGCTATGTCGTTGTTTATGGTGCGCTGGCTGGCGCAATGTTTTACCTGATGAAAAAATACGCCACCGCCGGGCCAGACGCCACCCTGAAACACTCGGTGG
This sequence comes from Anaerolineales bacterium UBA5195, assembly GCA_002412925.1. GTDB lineage: Bacteria > Chloroflexota > Anaerolineae > Anaerolineales > Villigracilaceae > UBA5195. The sequence continues at coordinate 99,726 of DHVZ01000046.1, forward strand.
ACCCCGCACCGGGTCTGGTCGGAGCGCAAGACTAGAGAAATGTCACCGCGAGTGAGCTGAACTACGGCGAGTGCGGCAGTCTCCGCTGAACAGGAGATTGCTTCCTTGCACAGACCACTCCTCGCAACACTTGCACCTGCGCGCAAGTGTAGGTGTGACACTGGAGAATTAATATGTCATACGAATCCCTGCAAATCATTTGGTTCATCTTGATCGCTGTACTCTGGATCGGTTTCTTCTTCCTCGAAGGCTTCGATTTCGGTGTTGGCATGTTGCTGCCCTTCCTCGGTAAGAAAGACATCGAACGACGCGTCATCATCAACGCGATTGGACCCACCTGGGACGGCAACGAGGTCTGGCTGCTGACGGCCGGCGGTGCGACCTTTGCGGCCTTCCCGCACTGGTACGCCACCATGTTCAGCGGCTTCTACCTGGCGCTCTTCCTGTTGTTGGTTGGCCTGATTATCCGCGGCATCTCATTTGAATACCGCTCGAAAGACGCCAACCCCAAGTGGCGGCACACCTTCGACTGGATGATTGCAGTCGGTTCCTTCCTGGCAGCCCTGCTGCTCGGCGCAGCCTTTGCCAACCTGGCACGCGGCGTGCCGATTGATCAGAAAATGATGTTCACCGGCAACCTGTTCACCCTGCTCAACCCCTATGGCCTGCTGGGCGGTGTAACGACGGTTTCCATCTTCCTGCTGCACGGAGCGAACTTCCTCGGCCTGAAACTTGAAGGCGAACTCAAGGAACGCGCCAACGCCTGGGCCAAGAAATTGTGGATTGCCGCTTCGGTGCTTTATATCGCCCTGGGCGCCTTCACTTATGTCGCCGGATTCTGGAACCGCGGCTTCGTCAACCCCGGCATTGTGCCGATCACCGCAGTGGCTGTCCTGCTGGCGGCGGGCTATTTTATCAACCAGAAACGCGAAGGCTGGGCCTTCATCATGGTTGCGCTCAACATCGTACTGACCCAGGTGACATTCTTCTCGATGACTTTTCCCAACGTGATGCTCTCGACCCTCAACCCCGAATGGTCGCTGACCATCTACAACGCCTCCTCCTCACAGTACACGCTATCGGTCATGTCCATCGTTGCGCTCATCTTCGTCCCAATTGTGCTGGCCTACCAGGGCTGGACCTACTGGATGTTCCGCAAGCGCATCAGCACCGACAAGAAGAGCCTGGTTTACTAAAATTTTTGGGCGCAGGTCTGGAGACCTGCGCCCAACCTTATCGGTTAAGACAGCGCCGCGCGACGGGCCGTGAAGTTCTTCACGGCAAGAACCGCAGGTGACCGTTATCCACCGATTACCCTACAATTCCATTAACTTTTCATTAAACTATCGGTAAACCGATTGACTCTAAACCCGAAACGTCATATACTCAAATCAATCGAGGTTAGCCACTATGCGCTTTTATCGGACATACTCAGTGACAAATTCCTAAAAGGCACGCGCCTGTCTGCGTGCCTTTTTCATTTCTCTGGACAAAAGGAGACGAAACATGGACTATGGGATGATTGGAAAAATCGAGAAAGCCAAGCGCTATGCCGAAGACCGTAAACGTTTTCGATTCAACAAGTTCGAGGTAACCTTTCGTGGCGATAATAACGATCACCTGGTCAGCTTTGCAGATGGGAAATTTGGTTGTGATTGCGAGTTCTTCATCACACACCAGCGCTGTGGGCACACCATGGCACTTGAAATCCTGTTCAAAGAGATGATCCCCACCCCTGAGCAAGTGTAAAAACAATCGAATAGGACGGTAATTTAGACCCTAAAGGTATTAAAAGCCTTTAGGGTCTTATTTTTCAGGTACAATACGGGCTATGTCTTCAAAAATTTCCCGCCGTGATTTTCTCAAACTGACCGGGTCCGCTTTCGGCAGCGTTGCCCTTTCTCCCTACCTCCCGCCGCTGGATGAATTTGCCGATGGGCAGCTAGTGCGCGTGACCAGCAATGGAAATGAAGGGAGAGGCATCCCGGTTTACAGCAGGCCGGCTGACGGCTTAAGCGACCCCAACAGTATCGTCGTATCGATGGTCAAGCTCGATAACCTGTTGAATGTGTACGAAGAAGTCAATTCTGGAACACCGGGTTATAATCCGGTCTGGTACCGCGTTTGGGGGGGGTTTGTGCATCGGGCGAGAATGCAAAAAGTTCAATATATCTACAACCAGCCGGCAAAATCCATTCGCGAGGAAGGACAGCTGGCCGAAATAACCGTTCCATATACACAATCGCTCCGGCTGGTGGGCAAGGAATGGCAGCAACTTTACCGCCTGTATTACACCACCATCCACTGGGTCAAGGGCGTCGACGAAGGCCCCGACGGCCAGCCCTGGTACCGGATACTCGATGAATTGCTCGATATCACTTACCACGCCCCGGCCAGCCACCTGCGCCTGATCCCCGACGAGGAACTGACCCCCATCTCCCCGGGAGTCCCTTTCGAGAAAAAACGCATCGAAATTTCTCTCCAGACTCAACAACTGATTTGTTTCGAATACGATGAGCCGGTTTTTACAACGGTCATCTCCTCGGGCCGCGTCAACAGCAGTCCCGGCCCCAACGGCATCCCGACGCGCACTCCGGCAGGGAAATATAATGTGATGGTCAAAATGCCATCCAAACACATGGGCGGCGGCGACCTGGCGCAAGCCGCCGACATCGAAGCCTACCAACTGCCCGGCGTCGCCTGGACAACCTTCTTCACCCGCCAGGGACATGCCTTCCATGGCACCTACTGGCACGACAACTTTGGCGTTCCGATGAGCAGCGGCTGCATCAACATGCGTACCGAGGAGGCCAAATGGCTCTTCCGCTGGACTCTGCCGCTCGCCTCAGCTGACCAAATCAACCCTTTGACGTTGGACAAAAAGGGTTTCGGCACGTCTGTGATTATCTTCGACTAAGATGCCAGTCCTCCACTGGAACGGAAAAGACCAACCCGCCCCGCAGCCTGCTTCACTGACCCTTGACTCGGTCATCCATCCCGATGGAGCAGGCTGGCCCGGCATTTCTCCCGAAAACAAACTTTTTCTTGGCGATAACCTTGCCATTATGGCGGCCCTCCTGCCCGAATACGAGGGTCGCGTTAATTTAATCTACGCTGACCCGCCGTTTTTCACCAACCGGCATTTCACCGCCCGGATTGGCCGCGGCGAAGACTCGCGCAAACCCCGCGAGTGGCAGCTCGCCCAAGGCTACGCCGACCATTGGGAGAATTTAGACGCTTACATCAACTTCCTTTATCAGCGGCTTCAACTGATGTATGGGTTACTGGCTCCCGGCGGAACGCTCTATCTGCACCTTGACTGGCACGCCGATGCCTATGCCCGGCTGCTGCTCGATGAGATTTTTGGCGCAGAGTGCTTTCTCAACGAAATTATCTGGGCTTATCATGGCCCATCCCCAATTCGTTCGGCTTTCAACCGCAAACACGATACGATCCTGGTCTACACCAAAGGTTCAGATTACACCTTCAATGCCGACGCCGTGCGGGTTCCATACGATCAGTCAACTGTCAAAACCTTTGCATCCTCAGCCAAGGCGGGTTTCGGAAAAATCCCCGATCTGAAGCGCGGAAAAGTGCCCGAAGACTGGTGGTACTTCCCCGTGGTCGCCCGCCTGCACAACGAGCGGACAGGGTACCCCACGCAAAAACCGGAAGTCCTGCTCGAACGTATCATCCTGGCTTCATCCAATCCCGGCGACTTAGTGGCAGATTTTTTCTGTGGTTCCGGTACAACACCGCTGGTGGCCGCCCGCCACGGACGCCGTTTCCTCGCCAGCGACGTCACCTTCCGTGCCATTCACACGACCCGTGAAAGATTGCTGCGCGCCGAATGTCCGCCATTCAGCATACTGACAACCGCGATCGCGCAGAGCAAACACGAAAAGGCAGGTTTTAGATTCCGCCTTTCTGATAACGAAATCACGCTCACAAGTTCCGAAGCCCCTGCATATTGGGAAGTTGATCCGGATTGGGACGGAAAAACCTTCCACAGCCTCGCCCAAGCTGTTTTGCCGCTGCGTTTTGGTGAGATCGCCCGATCCCTGCCTTTGCCAGATTTAAAACCCGGGCGCAGGATCTGCGTCCGGGCGGTGTCAACAGAAGGGGAACAACACCAAATTATCTTGAACTAAAAACAGGATGGCGATGAGCCGTCCTGTTTTCTCAATTTCCTAATCTTCCAATTTACCAACTCAAACATCCAGCCGGTAGCCTACTCCGCGGACGGTATGCAGGAAACGGGGGTGATCCGGGTCCATTTCGATGGCGCGCCGCAGCCATGAGATGTGCACGTCCAGCGTGCGCGTGTCGCCGGTATAGTTCGTTTCCCAAACCTGCTTGAACAATTCCTCGCGCTCGATCACCTCGCCGCGATGTTGGAGTAAGATTTGTAAAAGCATTGTCAGGCGTGGCGTCAGGCGGGCATTTTTCCCGAGGCACTTCACCCGGCGATGTTCAATATCCAACCGGATCGGTCCCGCATGGAGGACGTTTGCGCCGTCCCCTGGCAGGAGCGGTTTGATGCGGTTGACCAGTTTCTGGACAGTAAAAGGCAGGTTGAGGACTGCATCTGCGGCAGATTTATCCACAACCTTCCCAGCTTCAAGGATCAGGATGATCGGCAAATGCTCGTCCTGCTTCTCTCGCAGGGATTGGCAAATCCGCACACCCGTGGAGCCCAGGGAAGCGGCATTCACGACCATAACATCTGGCCCGGCTTCATCCAGACTCAGCAAGGCCTCACTGCCATTCGAAACAACTGTCATAGCAAAGCCCTTCTTCTGCAATTGAGATGCAAAAGAAGGACGATCAGCCTTTTTTCCTTCGATGATCAAGACACTAGCGTTCGTCATTTTCCTCACTACCTGGGCGAACTCTAAGGCTGGTGAGCGGCTCCCCTGATGAAAAAGAGAGAATAATTACCTTAAAGAAAACTCTGCCGCCAGCCAACCCGGTAAAGTCATTATACACCAATCTTAACAAATCGTATCAAGATTCGGGACATAGTACATTGTACCTACGAAAAACTTGAAAGGCTTCAAGCGTATCAGTAACCCAAAGAGGATCATTTTTTCAAGAAGCGTCCAAGCAGGTTAAGCAAGATGGTCAGCAGGACCGAAACCAGGATGGAGCTGGTCAATGGGAAATAAAATGAGCCGTGCTGACCTTCGATCCGGATGTCGCCTGGCAGGCGGCCTAACGGCAGGCCAAATTTCCCGGCAAGAAAAATCGCCCCACCGACGAACAACAGGGCCATCCCGGCGAGCATAATATAGCGACCAAGGTTTTCCATATTCATTGAAGCGCCTTCGGCTTCGGGTTTCGAGAAGCCCAACCCATCGCCCAGGGCGAAATATCACAGCAGGCGCGGCTGCTCCCTATTTTCGGGATAAGGGATGCCAAGGTGCTCATACGCCGAGCGCGTGGCGATCCGTCCCTGTGGAGTGCGGTCGAGGAAACCCATCTGTAACAGGTAGGGTTCGACCACGTCCATGATCGTGTCGGCTTCTTCGCTGATGGCCGCAGCGATGGTGTTCAACCCCACCGGCCCGCCGCCAAATTTCTCGATGATCGCCCGGAGCACGCGGCGGTCGACATCATCGAGACCGAGCGGGTCGACTTGCAGTAAATCCAGCGCGCTGGAGGCGATGTCGTGGGTGACGACACCATTTCCGCGCACCTGGGCAAAGTCGCGCACACGGCGCAGCAGGCGCAGGGCAATTCGGGGTGTGCCGCGCGCGCGGCGGGCAACTTCGTTGATTCCCTCCTCGTCAGCGGTCACCTTAAGCATCCCAACCGCGCGGGAGACGATTTTGCGCATGGCCGGTTCGTCGTAGTAATCGAGCCGGTAAACGGCCCCAAACCTGGCGCGCAGGGGCGCGGTCACGAGCGCGAGGCGGGTGGTAGCGCCCACAACAGAAAAATGGGGTAATTTGAGTCGAATCGAGCGCGCCGAAGGTCCCTTGCCAATGATAATGTCGAGGGCAAAGTCCTCCATCGCGGGGTAGAGCACCTCTTCCACCGCCCTGCCAAGGCGATGAATCTCGTCAATGAAGAGGACATCGCCCGCGCGCAGATTGGTCAGGATGGCTGCCAGGTCACCAGCGCGCTCGATCGCCGGGCCCGAGGTGGTTTTGATATTGACCTCCATCTCGTTGGCCAGCACGTTCGCCAGCGTCGTCTTCCCAAGGCCCGGCGGGCCATAAAACAGGACATGGTCGAGCGCCTCGCCGCGCTGGCGGGCCGCCGCAATCAAAATCGCCAGGTTTTCCTTGACCTGATCCTGCCCGATCAAATCATTCAATTTATGGGGACGCAGGGTGTTATCCACGCGGTCATCGGGCCTGGCTTCGGGGTCGAGCGGACGGTCACGCCCTGGGCGGGGCGCTGGGGTTTTCGAGTCAGTCATAAAACAATTATACCGTGAGGCAGGAGCAGAACCACTTTCTCACATATCCAAAATATGACAAAAATCATGCTTGACTCTGGTCTTAGAAAATGATATTCTTGATATTAGATATTATATCTAATATCTAATATCAAAGGACGAGCCTCATGTTCCCACCCGAATCTGCAAATCACAAGCAACTTCGCAACCTTGTCGCCGATCAAATCCGCGCCGCCATCCTGGAGGGCCGCTTCAAGCCCGGCGCATGGCTGCGCCAGGAAAAAGTGGCCCAGGAATTGGGTGTCAGTCAGATGCCCGTTCGTGAGGCATTAAAAGAACTGGCCGCCGAGGGGCTGATCGAGCATGTCCCCTATCGCGGCGTGCGGGTAATCGAGTTCAGCTATGAGGATGTCGCCGATTTATATGATCACCGCGCCTTTCTCGAAGGACGCGCTGCCGGGGTTGCCGCGGCAAATATCACCACCGGAGAAATCGCCGAACTGAAACAACTGCAGCAAGAAATGGAGCAAAACCTGGCTCCTGAAAAATTAGCCCAGTACCGTGATTTGAACCGCCGCTTCCACCACATCATTTTTAACGCCAGCCGCCGCGAATACCTGATTCGGACATTAACGCAGATGTGGGCAGCCTTCCCAACCATGCTGACCGGGAATTTTGCTGCGACAGCCGCGAACCCACTTCCTGAGCGCGACAACCCGGATATTTATGAGCACCATGCGCTGATCGAGGCGCTGGAAAATCATGACACCACCGAAGCCGAGCGCGCCTTGAAGGCGCACATCCTGGCCACCGGGCAGCAGTTGGTGGCTTCACTCAAAGGGAATAAATGAAAACCTTGATGGCGATTGGCGGGGCAATCAATCGGAAGAACCCGGAAGTGTTGCGGGAATTCGTCCGCCGCACCGGGGGAAGTGCCGCGCGTATCGTCATCCTGCCACAGGCTTCGGCCCTGGCAAAGACAGGCAAGGATTACGCTAACTTGTTCCTTTCGCTGGGAGTCCGATCGGCCAAAGTGCTGGAATACCGTCGCAGGCAGGAGGCCGGAAGCAAGGCGCAGGTTCAAATGCTGCGCGAGGCCAGCGGAATTTTTATCACTGGTGGCAACCAGATGCGGCTCTCCGCCCTGTTTGGCGGGACTGCGCTGGAGAAAGAATTACAAGATGCCTACCAACGCGGCTGCCTGATCGGCGGAACAAGCGCCGGGGCGGCGATTTTATCGAAAGTGATGATCGCTTATGGAAAAGATGGCCCAACTCCCCGCGAGCGGATTGTCCAGCTTGCTCCCGGTTTGGGTTTCACTGACAAATTTGTTTTCGATATGCATTTCCGCCAGCGCGACCGGCTGGGACGTTTAATCTATTCTGTCGCAACGAACCCGGGCATTCTGGGCATTGGCGTGGACGAGGATACCGCAGCCATCATCGAAGATGATGTATCCGTTTGGGCTTGTGGTTCAGGGGGAATAACCATCGTTGATGGAAGCCAGATTTCCAGCTCAGATGTGGCTGAAATCGAGAAAGGAGGCCCGGTAGCCGTATCCGTTTTGAACCTTCATGTGTTGACCAAGGATTGTTGTTATAATCGGGAGACGCGCGCAGCGCTCATCCCGGAGAAAGTGCTCCTGACCGAATAGGAGCCAGCCTGTTATTTCAGAAATCTCCAAGGAGAAGAGCATGAAATCCCTGAAAATCCTGTTATTTGTTTTCCTGGCAGTCGCCCTGCTGCTCGCGGCCTGCGGCGGCCCGGTTACCACCGCCCAGCCGGCCCAACCTGCCGCCCCCGAAGCGCCAGCCCAGCCCGCCGCACCTGAAGCCCCCGCCATTGACCCAAATGCACCGGTCATGGGCGGAACGGTCATCGTGGGTACCTCACAAGAACCCACCTCGCTGAGTCCATTACTGGCTTCCGCCACCATCGACGACTCGATCAGCGCCTTCTTCTCGGAAGGCCTGGTGGGTTTTGACGCCAGCGGCACGTATATCCCGGTGCTGGCCGAAGCCCTGCCCACCGTCAGCGCTGATGGCCTGACCCTGAACTACAAAATCAAGCCCGGCCTGAAATTTTCGAATGGCGACCCGGTGGCCTGCGCCGATGTCCAGTTCACCAAAGACGCGATCACTTCAGATCTTTCCGGGGCGAGCACCACTGGCTACAAGGACATCACCTCCATCGAGTGTCCCGATGACCTGACCGTGGTGGTCAAGATGGCGAAAGTCTTTGCCCCTTACCTGAACCTGTTCACGTATATCATCCCGCGCGCCGCTGGCGACTTGGCCACGATGGACAAATGGGAATATAACCGCGCGCCGATCGGCACCGGCCCCTGGATTGTCCAGGAATGGCAGGCGGGTGATCATATTACCCTGGTCAAGAACCCCAATTACCGCGAAGCTGGCAAGCCCTATCTTGACAGCGTGATCATCAAAATCCTGCCCAGCCGCGAAGTGGGCATGCAACTGCTCGGCACCGGTGAAATCACCACCCTGTGGGATCTGACCGAAGCGGACTTCCCGACCCTGGCCAAGATGGAGGGCGTCACCTATGCGGGTGCTTACTACGGCTCTGGCGAAAATGAACTCCTGGTCTTCAACCTGGCTGACCCGAAGGTCGATGCCCCGGCTGACCCCGCGCAGGCTCCCCATCCGGTTTTGTACGATCTGAAAGTCCGCCAGGCCATCCAATACGCCATCGACAAGCAAGCCATCGTCGATACCCTGCTGTATGGGAATGTCAAAGTCGGCACGACCATCCTGCCCACCGGCACTTTCGCCTGCCCGCAGCCCGAAACCGAATTCAACCTGGACAAAGCCAAAGCCCTGCTCGATGAGGCTGGCTGGAAACCCGGCGCCGATGGCATCCGCGAAAAGAACGGTGTCCGCATGAGCCTGAAGATTTCGACCACCACCGGCAACCAACTTCGTGAGCAGACCGAACAGGTCCTGGTCGAAATGCTCAAGGCCGCTGGCATCGAACTGGTCATCGACAACGTCCCATCTGATGTTCTCTTTGCTGGCTGGGATGCCAATGGCATGCGCAAACACGGCAAATACGACATCCTGCTTTACACCACCGGCCCTGGCAATGACCCCGATAGCGGCTTGTTCGCCAACTACCACAGCGCCCGCATCCCCGTCAAAGAGAATGACGGCGCTGGCAACAACTTCTCGCGCTACATCAATGCCGATGTCGACAAAGCCATCGATGAGGCTTCCGCAACCACGGATATCGCCAAACGCAAGGAGCTGTACTGCCAGGCTGCCACGCAAATCAACCAGGATATCCCGCGCGTTTTCCTGTACGAACGGCTTCTAATCAACGGCTACCGCGCGAATTTGCAGAACTTCAAAGTCTCCTCCAGCTTCGTCGATTTCACCATCGATTCCCAGAATTGGTGGCTGAAACCGTAAGTTCCAGCCCTGACAACCGCCCCTCTCCCGTTTTACGGGAGAGGGGCATACGGATAAATCATGCTCAACTACATCCTTCGTCGTCTCGCTCAAGCCATCCTTACGCTTTTTATCGTCAGCATCTTTCTCTTCGGGCTGATCAGCGCTGTGCCCGGCGGGATGATGTCGGCCTATGCTGAAAACCCGGACATGACCCCCGAGGATATTGCCCGCATCAAGGCACGCTACGGCCTGGATGACCCGGTGCCGGTGCGTTACGCCAAGTGGCTGGGGAACGCGCTCAAAGGAGATTGGGGGAATTCGTTCACCTCCAAACGGCCCGCTATGACTGAAATTACCGACCGCCTGCCAAATACGCTCCTTTTGATGGGCGTTATGCTGATCGTCACGCTGTTGATTGCGATACCGCTGGGGATCATCTCAGCCATCAAGCAATACACCTGGTTTGACCATATCACGACTACCCTGGCCTTTGCAGGACAGTCGTTGCCAGTTTTCTGGTTTGGACTTTTACTCATCATCGTTTTTGCCGTCACGCTCAAGGGCGGCGATGGCCGCCCGCTGCTCCCGGGTTCAGGAATGGCCACCCTCGGCAAACCATTTTCCCTCATCGACCGGATTGAACACTTGATCCTGCCGGTCACCATGCTGGCCTTTGTCTCTGCGGCGGGCTATATGCGCTACCTGCGCTCTTCGATGCTGGACGTGATTCACGAAGACTATATCCGCACAGCACGCGCCAAAGGTTTACGTGAACATCTCGTCATTTACAAACATGCCCTGCGCAACGCATTAATCCCATTGGTGACACTCATTGGTCTCGATTTGCCTGTCTTGTTCGGCGGGGCGCTTTTTACCGAGACCATGTTTGCCTGGCCCGGGATTGGTCGTTTGTATTTCAACGCCGCGCTAAAAACTGACTACCCGGTGGTAATGGCCATCCTGATGATCCAGAGCGCACTCGTCATCCTCTCCAGCTTATTGGTGGATGTTATCTACGCCAGCCTCGACCCACGCATTCGTCTTTCCTAAACAGGCAAACTACCCCATGTCATCTATTGCTGAAATCACGCAACACAATCTGGGTGAAGAATCTCTCCTGCGCTTCTTCTGGCGGCGCTTCCGCAAGCACCAGATGGCCCTGTTTGGCGCTGTCATCTCCCTCATTATCGTCCTGATGGTCATCTTTGCGCCCCTGCTGACCACTTATGACCCATTCAAACAAGACCTGCGCGCGCGCTTCCAGCCACCCTCCATAAGTCACTGGATGGGCACCGACGACCTGGGCCGCGATATGTGGACACGGGTTCTTTATGGCGGGCGCATTTCGCTCAGCGTTGGCCTGTTATCGATGGCTATTTCCATTTTCGTTGGTTCCCTGATCGGGCTGGTCTCCGGCTACTATGGCGGCTGGACGGACAGCATCCTGATGCGCATCACCGAAATCTTCATGACCATCCCACGCTTGTTCGTGCTGATCGCCATGGGCATGTTCCTGCGCACGCTCGACCTGCCTAACCTGCAGGCCGGTTCGTTCGCGCCAATCGCCTTCATCATCGGCATCCTCTCATGGACCGGCACCGCCCGCCTGGTGCGCGCCTCCACCCTTGAGCTGCGTGAGCGTGAATTCGTGCAGGCCTCGCGCGCCCTGGGCGCCTCCGACAGCCGCACCTTGCTCCAACACATCCTGCCCAATGTTGCCTCACCGATTATCGTTTCGTCCACGCTCGGGCTGGCAGGCGCGATCATCAGCGAATCGGGCCTTTCCTACCTCGGCTTTGGTGTCCAGTTGCCCACACCCACCTGGGGCAACATGCTCTCCAACACCCAGAACCAGATGACGACCGCCCCCTGGACGGCCATCTTTCCCGGCCTGATGATTTTTATCATTGTGATTGCCATCAATTATCTCGGCGACGGCCTGCGCGATGCCCTCGACCCACGGCATATCGTCGGGAAAAAATAATAACCATTCTAGGGGCGCAGCGATGCTGCGCCCCTAGAATTTTAAGGGATAATATGAAACGCTTGTTTTTTCTCATTCTAATTTCGCCCTTCATCTTTTGGCCCGTCCCCACTGCCGCCCAGAACACCCCAGGGCTGCTCATTCCGATCGGTGGTGGATATTCTGACATCTACGCCGGTTTCTCAACCGCAGCCGCCGCCAACGCGCGCAACGGGCAGGTCAAAATCCTTATCCTGCCATCCGCCTATTCCACCAATTCAACCACCATCACCGAGGCCGAGCGCCAGACCAATCTTCGCGATGCCGAGGAGCGGCGCTTTCAGATAGAGGAAGCCTGCAAACGGGCGGCCTCGCCGCAGGTGACCTGTCAGGCCATCCTCGCCCCGGTTTTTGTCCGCTCTGACGCCGAAAACCCGGCTACCCTTGGCTTGTTTTCTGATGATTTGAGCGCCATCTTCGCCCTGGGCGGTGACCAGACGGTTGCCATGCAGACCCTCCTCGGCACGCCGCTCGAAGCCCGGCTGACGGAACTCAACCGGCAAGGCGTCATCGTCGCCGGAACAAGCGCAGGCGGCGGGATGCTTTCCGCCTCCATGCTGGCGGGTTACAACTCCAATTACGCCGCCGGGAACGCCCTGAACTTCGGCGCCGCCGACGTGTGGAACTCCCCCAAAAAACATGGCCTGCCCTTTGGCCTTAAATCCGCGATCCTCGACCAGCACTTTCACCAGCGCGGACGCCTGCCCCGCCTGCTGAATGCCATCTCGCTTCCCGGTGTTCCCCATCTCGGCGTGGGTGTGGATGCCTACACCGGCGTTATCGCCGAAGATGAGACTCTCCGTGATGTCTTCGGCCTGTACACCGTCACCATTTTGGATGCTGAGACCTATCACGCAGCGGAATCTGTCAAATATGTCGAAGCCGTTGGCAAGCCGCCCTTCCTCTCCCTGCGCAACGTACTCATCAACATTTTATCGCCGGGGGATTTCTCCTACGATCTAAAAACTCACACAGCGCGGTTAGGAAAGACTCCTGTTGCGCCTGCACCCAAAATCGAACGCCGCTTCGAAACGCTCAAAGTCCCGGATGGCGCAGGCGCCTTGCTCCTTTCTGGCGGAATTTCCAAAAACTTGAACGGCAGCAACCCGCTTTTGATGGAATTTGTGACCCTTGCCGGGACTGCAAACGCAAAAATTGCCCTGGTCGGTATTGGCTACCCGAATGATACCTCTGCCAACAACACGCTCGATCTGTATGCCAAAATCCTGCCCGGCCAGGTCACCAAGATTGTCATCCAAGACGAGGATATCACCCCGATCGAACTTCCCGTTGAAGTAACCGGGATATTGATCACCGGGCAGGATCCCTCCAAGGTCAAGGCTCTGGCGCTCACACCCGTCAAAGATGCCTGGCTGAAAGGCATCCCCGTTCTGGCCGATAACGCCGCCGCAGGGCTGGTGGGCGCGTTCTATTCTGCACACGGCCCCATCTCACAGGACGCCGAGGAGCAGGAAATTGCCACACAGAAATCCTTCCGGCAGGGTAAGACAAAGGTGCTGCCCGGGCTGGGGCTGGTGAATGCCACATTTGAACCCCAATTGACGGACAACAATCGCTGGGGAAGGTTCTTTTCTGTTGCTTACGCGCAACCTGGCTTACTGGCGATCGGTTTAAGCGAAGGAACAAGCCTTGAAATCAGCGCCAGCGGCGGGATTGCACTCGGTACCAATCCCATCTTTGTGCTCGACCTGCGTAGGGCCAGGCTTGCGCTTGGCAAAAGCGATGGCTTTGTGATTGTCAACGGCCTGCTGGATGTCTTTGCGCCCGGCGAAAATCTCGCCCCTATAATTGCAGACGTCGATACAGTTGTCAACCCTGCCCCAACGCCTGTTCTCCCGACCTCCGAACCCAGCGCCACCGTCACGCCAACCCAAGCTGCCAAGCCGGCACAAGTCTCCCTAACGGCCACACTCGAGTCCGTCCAAACAGCGACCCCGGCCCCTGCAACCCAGTTACCCTCTCCCAGTCTGGGAATCGGACTTGGACTGCTTCTGATAATCGGTGCTGCAGCTTATTCGTTCTACCTGAAGCGACAAAAATAGGCCTTCCGAGTCCCACAACAGGGAATCCGAACCAGCGGATTCCCTGTTGTTTTATACCCCGGCGCAAACAATCCGCCTAATACGCGGTATCCGCATTCTATGTTCTTATCCCGCTTGCCGCATTCGACATTTTCCAGTATCCTTACCCCATGGAACCCAGAATCAGTATCCTTACCCTTGGCGTCTCCGACCTGACAAGGTCGGTTAAATTTTATCGTAACGGACTTGGCCTGCCAACCAACTACAAAGAGGGCGGAGGGATCGCTTTCTTCCAGCTTGCCGGAACATGGCTGGCGCTGTATCCCTCGGAGGCCCTGGCCGAGGACGCCTGCCTACCCCCCGATCGCGCTCGTTTCGGGGGCATCACCCTGGCCCACAACGTTCCCTCCAAAGCTGAAGCAGACGCCGTCATCGCCGAGGCGCTAGCCACCGGGGCGACCCTGCTCAAATCCGCCGCCGACACCTTCTGGGGCGGCTACTCCGGCTACTTCGCCGACCCCGATGGGCACCCCTGGGAAGTCGCCTGGAATCCATACTTCCCGCTGGACTAATTTTTGCCGCGGATTACGCAGATTACACTGATTTTTTCTGTGCAATCGGCGTAATCTGCGGCAAATTCATTGAAGAGCGTAAATATGGCAAAAATGGTCCATGAAGAAATAACCTACATCATTATCGGGGCAGCGATGGAAGTGCATAAGGTGCTCGGCAACGGTTTTCTGGAAGCCGTCTATCAGAAAGCTTTGGAACACGAATTAAGGCTGCGCAATATTCCCTTTGAAGCGCAAGTACATTTGCCTGTTTATTACAAAGGAGAACTGGTGGGAGACTATATTGCCGATTTCTTGATCGATGGGCGGATTGTTGTGGAAATCAAAGCTGTTTCCAGCATGAATGACGCCCACCTGGCCCAGACCATCCACTACCTGACCGCGACCAACAACCAGGTTGGACTGCTCATCAATGTTGGCGCAAAATCCCTGGAGCATCGCTGCGTTGCAAACACAAAATCCGCGTAATCAGCGGCAAAGATTGGAGGAATTCGATGCCCAAAAAACTTACCCTCGCCGCCATTCGCATGGATGCCGCCCCCGCGTCCACTCCCTCCCGCCTGGAACGGGCCGCAAAACTGGTTGCCTCTGCCGCCGCCCAAAGCGCGCAAGTTGCCGTTCTACCCGAAGTCTTCAACACCGGCTACGAATACCACGACCGGAACTATGCCCTGGCTGAATCGATCGGCGGGCAGACCGTTTCATGGCTGAAAGCCTCCGCCCGCCAGCACAATCTGTACCTGGCCGGAAGCCTGCTCCTGCGTGACCCAGACGGTATCTATAACGCCATGCTGCTGGTCTCACCCGAGGGGCGCATCTGGCGCTACGACAAATCCTACCCCTGGTGCTGGGAGCGCGCCTACTTCCGACCGCGCCAACACCCCCTCGCCCCCGCTGAAACCGACTTCGGTAAAATCGGGATGCTGATTTGCTGGGACACGGTCCACCCTAATTTATGGGCCGCCTACGCCGGAAAGATCGACTTAATGCTGGTCAGCAATTGCCCCCCAGCCCTGCATGAGATGACCATTCACTTCCCCAATGGGAATTCGGTCAAACCCAACGGGTTAGGCCCACTGATGAATCTTATCTATCACCACAGCGGAAAAATCTTCGGGGAGTACACCCTGAAACAAAACACCTGGCTGGGCGTTCCGGTCGTGAACACCACCGGCGGCGGGCGGTTCCGCTCATTTCTTTCGCGCCCGCGCTTATCGTTTACCGGATTCCTGGCTGCGCGGCCTGACTTATGGAAATATATATCCCAGGCAGAAAAAATATATCTCGAAGCCGGGTATTTCGACCAGACCTTCATCGCCGATGCGCAGGGGCAAGTTCTCACGCGCACAAAAATCGACGGCGATGATCTCGCTGTCGCGCAGGTGGAATTGGCCGAGGAAACCCCCGTGCCGCAAACACCCCAACCCAAAATCGACCTTTCATGGTTCACCTATCGGGTCGACGAGCTGGTCAATACCTTGTTGGTGAATTGTTACAACCAAAGGTGGAAAAACTAAAGACCAACCCCATAAACCTGATCGGGCGAGAGCTCTTCTGGGAAGCGCTCCCGCAGTGCCAAGCGCGCGTCATAACACAGGTGACAGGCATCGGCATAGCTTTCAGCATGTGGCAGGTTGTATTCTTCCACCAGCGCCACCGGCCCGCCTGCCAGCAGCGGTCCACAAATCGGATGCGCCTCGGGGTGATAGTTGCTGCAAATTTCCTTCAATGAGCGCTGGAAAATGTTCCCAATCGAGACTCCCTGGCAGATATGCAGATTGCCGTACGGGTCAAGGTGACAGCGTCCCGGCTCGTGCAAATCTTCATGCGGACAAGAATTGAATTTACTCCACGGCTGGAGCATAGCCCGCGGGACAAGCTTACTGGTTGCCCTTCCGCGATACATCACGGCGGAATCCCCGCTGGGAATCAGGCCAACCGTCAGCGCAGCATTCGTTTCTTCGGGCTGGGCCACGCTGATCGTCCCCAGCGGGATGCCCAATTCTTCCGCCGCCGCAACCGCGTTGCGCACCTGCTGGCTGTTGGTCTCACTGTAATGGTATCGGTCGCTGCTGATCGTCAGGTTCTCGATCAAATCTGCGAAAGGTTTTAACCAGACCAGGGCATCTTCCTTGGTCTCGGCCCAATAAGCGTTCGAAACAATCCCAACGCGGAAACCCATGGCCGTCGCCATCTGCACACCACGCATCAGGATCGGATAATATAAGAATGGTTCCCCACCCTCAAAATAGACCCATTCCAACCCCTCAACCTCATGCGCCTGCCGCAAAATCTCGTGGATCTGCTCCAGGTTCATCACCCCTTCCTGCCACGGGCTGCCCCAGACAAAGCAATGATCGCACTCGAAAGTGCATTTATAAGTTAATAACAGGTGAAGACCGTTCAGTTCCATGATTCACATCCTGCGGGCGAGCTTTTATTTTCCCGCCACATGACAAGTGTAAAACATTTGCAACAACAAGTCACCCGCCGAAAATCACCTTAGCGATATAATAAAGTAACCTGTCTTCCGAGGAGAATCCATGTCGAATGTCTATGAATCCAAACACCCGCTGGTTCTGCACAAACTCAGCCGCCTGCGGGACGTAAAAACCGAACCCAAGAAATTCCGAGAACTGGTTCGGGAAATCGCCGCCCTGATGGTCTATGAGGCCACTGCCGACCTGGCTGTCACCCCGCGCGAAGTGCAGACTCCGCTGGCCACCACCACCGGCTATGAACTGCACCACAAAATTGGTCTCGTGCCAATTTTACGCGCCGGGCTGGGCATGGTGGAGGGCATTTGGGAACTGATGCCCAGCGCCGAAGTCTGGCACATTGGCCTGTACCGCGATGAAAAGACCCTGCGCCCGGTGGAATACTACAACAAACTCCCGCTGGAACCCACCGTCTCCGTCTGCCTGATCCTCGACCCGATGCTGGCAACCGGCGGCTCAGCCACTGCCACCATTGAAGTGCTCAAACGCTGGGGCGTGAAACGGATTAAATTTGTCGGGCTGATCGGCGCGCCGGAAGGCATCGCCCGCATGCAGCAAGAACACCCCGATGTGCCGATCTACCTGGCCGCGATCGACGATCACCTGAACGAAAAAGGATACATCGTCCCCGGCCTGGGGGATGCGGGCGACCGCCAGTTCGGAACAGGCTGAAATCCATGCACACCATCGTCGACTTCACCATCGTTCCAATCGGGGTGGGTGTCTCGCTCTCGAAATACATCGCCGCCTGTGAGCGTGTCCTGGCCGAATCCGGGCTGACTTACGAACTGCATGCCAATGGCACCAACCTCGAAGGCGAATGGGACGATGTCTTTACCGCCATCCGCCGCTGCCACGAGATCCTCCACGCCATGGGCATCCCGCGCCTCCATACGGATGTCAAACTTGGCACGCGAACCGACAAAACCCAGCACATGGCCGATAAAATTGCCAGTGTCAGGCAAAAACTGAACGACAGAGATTAAACGAAGAGACCTCCGGTGTAAAAACCGGAGGTCTCTTCATAAACGATGGTTGAGTAGGGCGATGCTCTCTCGCCCGTATCGAAACCAACGATACCAGGTCTCGATACGCCGAAAAATCATCGGCTACTCGACCCTCGTAATTTCTTACACCCCCTGCCGCTTGGCCTCATTCCAGAGAGCATCCAACTCCTGTAAATTCATCTCAGCCAGCGAACGCTCCAATTCTCGCGCTCGTTTCTCTACATGCTTAAAACGCCGCTTGAACTTCAGGCTGGCCTCGCGCAAAGCCGATTCGGCGTCGATCTTTTTCCAGCGTGCCAGGTTCACCAGCGCAAAAAACAGGTCGCCCAATTCGTCGGATAACTCTTCGGGAGTAGATGTCGCGCGCACTTCGTCGATCTCTTCCTTGATTTTTTCCAACACGCCCTCGATCTCCGGCCAGTCGAACCCCACCCTGGCGGCCCGCGACTGGAATTCCTGCGCCTGGGTCAACGCCGGGAGCGCCGCTGGTAATCCATCCAGCAACCCTTTTTCATGGTCGCCGTCTTTTTTACGTTCACCAGCCTTGATCTTTTCCCAGTTGGAGAGCACCTCCCCCACCCCATCCACCTGCACCTCACCAAAAACATGCGGATGGCGGCGGACAAGTTTATTGTAAATCCCGGTCAGCACTTCGGCCATCGTAAATTCGCCGCTTTCACTGGCAATCTGGGCATTCAGCACCACCTGCAACAACAAATCCCCGAACTCCTCGCGCATCTTGCCAACGTCTTCTTCGTCCATCGCGGCCAGGGTTTCGTAACTTTCTTCCAGAAGGTGTTTTCGCAGCGTATGATGGGTCTGCTCCTTATCCCACGGACAGCCATCCTCCGGCGCGCGCAGGTGGGCAATGATCTCCTGAAACGCCTCGAACGAACTGCCTTTGCCCAAAGCCGGGACAAACAACGCCAACCCGCTCTGTCCACTCAACCCTGAGAGCGGGATTTCAACGATCCGGTTCTCACTACCGACAAGTTTCAGCAGAAAAGCCTGCGGGTACACACTAGAAAGCACCTGCATAATGTCTGCCATCCCTTTCAGGCCCCCAATCCCCGTTACCAGCGCCGGGGCGTCCGGCGGGAACGGCGGCACATGCCCGCCAGCAAACTCCGCTGCGTCCACCAGCATCAACCGTGAAACAGATTCCAATCCCAGGGCCGAAAAAACAGAGCTCAGTTCATCAACAGTCATAAAAACTCCAATTAAAGCGTAAAGCGTAAAACGGCAGCGAGGGAATCCACGCAAAACGTTTTACGCGATACGATTTTTGTTTGGTACGAAAATTAACGCTTGGTGTAGGTCGGAGCCTTGCGGGCCTTCTTCAGACCTGGTTTTTTGCGTTCCTTGATGCGTGCATCGCGGGTCAGCAAACCAGCCTTACGCATGGCCGAAGTCCACTCGCCGTTGATCTTGACGAGTGCACGGGCCAGCCCCAACATCACCGAGCTGGTCTGACCAGACACGCCGCCGCCATTCACAACAACCGAGATGTCGTAGGCAGACGGTTCGTGACCAATCGTCGCCAGGGGTGTGAGAATGGCCTGCATGTCGCCAGGGCGGGTGAAAAAGTCAGCAGCTTCCTTACCATTGACAACAAACTTACCCGTACCATCAGAAACACGCACGCGAGCGGTGCCTTCTTTGCGGCGTCCAATTCCTTCAAAATACTGCGCCATGATTGTCTTGCTCCTTTACTTCTTTTCGACCTGGGTGCCGTGCGGGTGCTCTGCACCACCGTACACCTTCAAGCGCTTGATAATGCTGTGGCTAAACTTGGTCTTGGGCAGCATTCCCCAGACTGCATCACGGATGACGCGGTCAGGATGATCCTTCAGTTGGTCCTTGAGGACCACAGACTTCAGTCCACCGGGATAGCCTGAATGTTTGTGATATACCTTGTCGGTCGTTTTTGTGCCGGTCACGGTGATATAAGAAGCATTGATCACCACAACATAATCACCTACCGGCACGCCGGGGGTAAAAGTCGGTTTGTGTTTTCCGAGCAAGATTGCGGCAATGCTCGCCGTCAAACGACCCAGGTTCTGACCAGCGGCATCGATCACCACCCAGTCATTCTGGATTTCTTTGGCCTTCGGATAGTACGATTTGTACACGGTCGTATCTCCATTACATCATATTGACAATTTCAACCTGATCATTCAGGGTACGTTACTTCGACGAGGGTCAGTCCGTTTGCGGGAGCAAGACCAGCGGGGATTACCCGTTGCCTGCCCTCCAGTAAATCGGCGATGACCTGCGCCGGGAACTTTCCTTGCCCTATCGCCACTTGGACGTAGACCAGCCTGCGTACCATATGGTACAAAAAAGCCTCGGCCCGGACTTCGAAAGTCCATTCATCGCCCTGGTTCTGCCATTCAGCTTTCATCACTGTGCGGATTGTGCTGTTTCCGGGCCGGGGCGGGGTACCGAAGGCAGCAAAATCGTACGTACCAATGAGAAGCTTGCCAGCTTCTTGAAGGGCGTCGCCACTCACTGAAGGCCACAGCCGCCACGCAAAGCGTTCCCGCAAAGGATCGCGGATGGGCTGGCAGTAAAGCCGGTAACGATAGCGCCGAGAAGTAGCACCAAAGCGCGGGTGAAAATCGTCTGAAACGATCTTCGCGGCGCTGACGGCCATCTCCGCTGGCAAGTTGCTGTTGAGCGCCCTGACCAATTCGTCGAGTGGATGGTTCCACTCCAAGTCGAAGGCGGCCACCTGCCCTAAGGCATGCACACCGCTATCGGTGCGTCCCGCCAGCAGGACGGAGCGTCCCTGCCAGCCCAGTCGGCGCAGCGCATTTTCAAGTTCGCTTTGTGCCGTCCGGGCGGTCGCCTGTCGCTGGCTTCCGGATAAACCGGTGCCGTCGTAGGCGAGGATGATCTGGTAACGTGCCATTGATAGAGACTAAAGAGCAGATAAGTCGAGAACAGTCTGACTAATCTCTTTTGGCCTACTCTCCGTTCTCCGATTTATTCTTCCACGAGTTCGATAATTACCATTTCCGCAGCATCGCCATGGCGCGGGCCAAGCTTCAGCATACGGGTGTAACCGCCAGGACGGGTGGCAAAGCGCGGGGCAATATCGTCAAACAGCTTCTTGACGACTTCATCACTACCACTGCCAAGCCGGGATGAAACCAGGCGGCGCGCAGCCACTTTGGCTGAATCTGCCGCATCAGCAGAACGCCGGGCAACCGTAATCATCCGTTCAGCATCACCACGGATGGCTTGAGCCTTTGTCCGGGTGGTGGTGATCCGCTCATGGGTAAAGAATTGCTTAATAAGCGTGCGCCGCAGGGCTATGCGTGCGCCCTTGGATCGCCCAAGTTTGTAACCAGCTACTTGATGTCGCATTTCGTATTACTCCGCAATAATCGGTTGATCTTTCAAGAAGCCCTTTTCGCGCATCTTCTGGCGTAATTCGTCGAGACTTTTCTCGCCAAAATTGCGAATGGACATGACGGCCTGGTCGCCCTTTTCGAGCAGATCGAGGACATCCCCAACGGTCGTGATACCCGTACGCTTGAGTGAGTTGAACACGCGCACCGAGAGATCCAACGCTTCGACAGGAGTCTCGGCAACCTCACTGCTCAGGCGAGAACCGGAGACTTCTTTTTCCATCGTAATGGTCAAAGTCTCTTCGCTCACCCCGGCAATATAGCGCAAGTGTTCAATCATGGTCTTGGCAGCCGTGCTGAGCGCCTTTTCAGGTGTCACCGTGCCGTCAGTCCAAATTTCAAACGTCAGCTTGTCATAGTTGGTGCTTTGCCCCACACGGGCATTGTTCACTTCCCAATTGACACGCTTAACCGGGCTGTAAATGGCGTCCACGGGCAGTTCACCAATCGGCAAATGCCCAGCGCGATCATTAGCAGGAGAATAACCACGCCCGCGTTCGACTGTAAACTCAATATCGAGACGGGTCTTCGGGTTATCCACTGTAAAGAGATAGAGATCAGGGTTGATAATCTCTACATCGGGCGGAGCAATGATATCTGCCCCGGTGACCATCCCCTCACCGCGCACTTCGAGGTGCATACGGGTGGAATCCACACCATTGAGTTGCAGGCGTAGCTGCTTGATCTGCAACATCACCTGGATGACGTCTTCGCGCACACCGGGTATGTCGCTAAATTCATGCAACACATCTGTGATGCGTACCGACGAAACAGCCGCGCCCTCCAAAGAGGAAAGCAGGACACGTCGCAAGGCATTCCCTACGGTAACGCCATAACCACGCTCCAATGGGCTGATAATAAACTTTCCGTAATTTCGAGCCTCTGCTTCGCGCTCGATCTTCGGCATGACCATATTTGTTAAGCCGGTCACGGTTCACCTCTCCCTTGTAAAAAACAGGCGGCAAAGCTGTCCGCGGAACTTGCCCACAGGACTTGCCACAAAACTGCCGAGACGCACTAACGTCGTGAGTAAAACTCGACGATGAGCTGCTCGTTCAGATTGCCGTCGATTTCTGCGCGTTCCGGCAGGCGCTGAACCGTACCGGTCATATTCTTCAAGTCACGATTGAGCCAGGCCGGGAAATTACGCTTCTCGGCAAAGTCACCCAGTTCTTTGAAGTAGGTCGCATCACGGGAGCCGTCACGCACCTGAATCACGTCACCGGGATTCAATTGCATGGACGGCACGTCAGTGCGGCGTCCGTTGACGGTAAAATGACCATGGGTTGACAACAAACGCGCCTGCGCGCGGCTGGAGGCAAAACCCAGGCGGAAGACAACATTATCAAGACGTGTCTCAAGGAGTTGCAGCAGGTTCACACCTGTCAAAACACCGCGTTGTTTTTGTGCTGTTTCATAGTAACGGCGGAACTGACGTTCCATCGTCCCATAAACGCGGCGGGCTTTCTGCTTGGCACGCAACTGGCGTGCAAAGTCAGATTCGCGGCCTGTGGCGCTCCTCGAGCGGCTGCCTGATTTTCCATGCATACCGGGGGCAAAGCTGCGCTTTTCGAAAGAACACTTCGAAGTGAAGCAACGCTCGCCCTTTAGGAAAAGTTTTTCACCTTCACGCCGGCAAAGTTTACAAACCGGACCAAGATATTTCGCCATTTATTCTTACCTCTCCAAACAATTACACGCGGCGTTTCTTCGGGGGACGGCAGCCATTATGAGCCACCGGGGTCTTATCCGAAATGGAACGGACCTTGACGCCCATCGACTGGACAGCACGGATGGCTGACTCGCGACCGGGGCCGGGGCCTTTGACGATCAGGTCAGCTTCCTGCAAACCCATTTGCTGGGCGGCTTTGATGGCCTGTTCAGCGGCGAGACGGGCGGCAAAGGGAGTACTCTTGCGAGAGCCCTTGAAGCCAGCCGAACCGGCGCTGCCCCAGGCAACCGTGTTGCCGGCAGTATCCGTGACAGTAACAATGGTGTTGTTAAACGAGGCAAAAACATGGATCTGCCCCGAAGATAACGTGCGCTTGGCTTTTTTGGCGCCGCTTGTGCGGCGCGCCTGGCGTACACTCTGTGCCATAAGTTATGTTTCTCCTGCCAAAAATTACTTCTTGCCACCACGACGGCGTCCGCGCCCGGCCACAGTCTTCTTGGGACCTTTGCGGGTACGCGAATTTGTGCGCGTTCGTTGTCCGTGAACCGGCAGGTTACGGCGATGGCGCATGCCACGATAGCAGCCAATTTCAATGAGGCGCTTAATATTCAACTGCTCTTCACGGCGCAAGTCGCCTTCCAGCATGAAGTGCTTGGTGATATATTCGCGCAGAGCAGCTACCTCAGCTTCTGACAAATCCTTGATACGGGTGTCAGGGTTTACCTTGGTTTCTGCCAGGATTTCGTGCGAGCGGGTTAAACCAATTCCATAAAGGTAGGTTAATCCAATCTCGACGCGTTTGTTACGAGGGAGGTCAATACCTTCGATACGTGCCATATTCTCTTACCCTTGCCTCTGTTTATGCTTGGGGTTTTCGCAGATCACGAAGAGTCTGCCGCTGCGCTTGACAATTTTGCACTTCGCACAGCGTTTTCGGATGGAGGGTGAAACTTTCATGAGTGCCTTTCTCCTTCTTTAGCACGATAACGTGCCCTTAAAGCCGAAGTTATGATTATACTCGCTTCGCTTCTTTTCGTCCACAACTTGGTGCCTTTTTGGGTTCAAAGGACAGTCAGGATGAGGGGATCTCCTTCGGTAACGGCCACACTGTGTTCATAATGCGCCGTCAGAGACCCATCCACAGACACCACGGTCCACTTGTCTTTCAATACTTTGGTCTTGTGCGTTCCAATCAAAACCATTGGTTCCAACGCGATCACCATACCAGGCCGGAGAAGCGGGCCAGTGCCAGCCGTTCCATAGTTGGGAACCTGTGGACCTTCGTGCATCTGTCGCCCAACGCCATGACCGGTATACTCGCGCGTAACGTGGAAGCCATGGCCTTCGACAAATTTCTGGATCGCTTCAGAGATATCGCCAGTCTGATTACCAGAACGCATTTTGTCAATCCCAACATACAGGGATTGCTCAGTAACCTCGAGAAGTTTTTTAGCTTTTGGGGAAAGCTCCCCCACCCCGCCAGAAAAAGCGGAGTCGGCCACATAACCTTCGAAAAACGTTCCGCAGTCAACTGAAACGATATCGCCTTCTTTGAGCTTACGCTTGGCAGTTGGAATACCGTGAACCAATTCCTCGTTAAGGCTGATCGTAGTGGAGTTCGGGAATGGGGGGTATCCATAGCCCTTGAAGGGCGAGACAGCACCGTATTTCTTCAGCACTTCCTCGGCAGCCGCGTCGAGGTCAGCAGTAGAAATACCTGGTTTTAAAAGTTCACGGACAGTCGCCAGAACAGTGGCATTGATGCGCCCGGCTTCACGCATGATGGCAATTTCTGCCGGGTTCTTGATATTAATCTGACGCGCCCAATCCATGATAAAGGGAAATCCTATTTCTTGAGCATCGACATTAGCTGAGCCGACACCTGTTCGACCGGGGCAAGCCCATCAATTTCTACCAGAATGCCGCGCTTTTTATAGTAGTCAATCAACGGAGCAGTCTGGTTTTGGTAAACCTCGATCCGATTGGTGACCGTCTCGGCCTTGTCATCCTCTCGCTGATACAACTCGGAGCCATCGAGATCGCAGACACCTTCCTGCTTTGGCGGATTGAAACGCACGTGAAAGATGTGACCGTTCGCCCGGCACGTCCAACGACCTGTCAGACGCTCGATCAGGGCTTCGGCAGGCGCTGAGATGAAGGGCACCCGGTCAACCCGACCGCCAAAACCCTTGAGCATTACTTCCAGGGCATCGGCTTGCGCCGGGGTGCGCGGGAAACCATCCAAAATGGCTCCTCGCGCGCAATCGGGACGTGAAAATCTTTCGCGGATCATGGAAATGGTCAAATTATCAGGCACTAATTCGCCCCGGCTCATGAAAGTCTGTGCCAGTTTGCCTAACTCTGTGCCATTCTTGGTATTCTCGCGGAAAATATCACCCGAAGAAATGTGCGGCAATTCAAGTTTCTCCGCCAGAATCTCTGCCTGCGTACCTTTTCCGACCCCAGGAGGGCCCAATAGAACAATGTATGTAGGCATCGTCAAAAACTTCCTATCTGACCAGGATCGAGTCTTGATAACCATGCAGCTTGAGTTCAGCATCGATAGTCGAGAAAGTGTCACGCACTACGCCAACCACAATGAGCAAGCCCGACGAAGAAACCAGGAACAGACCGGCAGATGAAGCGCTCTGCCCAATACCAAAGGCTCCCAAAAGCAGGCTAAGCAGGAACGGCAGGATCGCAACCAGGCCAAGGAAGAGCGCTCCAGGCAGGGTGATACGGCGCTGAACCTTGGTGAGATACTTCTGGGTGGGTACACCGCGGTTCACGCCGGGGATTTGCGCACCAACCCGCTTCAGGTTTTCACCATAATTCTGCTGCGCAAACAAGACGTCAGTATAGAAGAAGGTGAAAATGACCACCATGAAAAAGTACAAAATCCAGTAGGTGGGAGAATTGCCGCCAAAAGTGGTTTGTACGCCTGCTGCAAAGTTAGCCACACCCTGGTTTGCGCTTCTAATAAAATATGAAGCCAGGATCGCCGGGAATTGCAGGATGGCGCTCGCAAAAATGAGCGGGATCATGCCCGACATGTTGACCATCAGCGGCAGGGAGGCCTTGACCGGCATCGACATGCGGTTACCCACCCGGCGACCCGGATACATCACCGGAACATTACGGCGTCCCTGCTGGACAAAGACAATGGCAAAGATAGTAAGACTCATAATCAAAACCATCAGGAACAACATAATCCAGCGGGTCTGCTCGTCACTCATCATGCCGATCAAGCTACTCGGCATACGAGCAACAATGCCCGCAAAAATAATCAACGAAAGCCCTTGCCCGCGGATCCCGTATTCAGAAATCAACTCTCCCAGCCAGATCGCGAAGAGCGTTCCGGCAATCATCGAGAGCAAGGCGGTTACCGAAGGCAAGAGCTTTGCGCCCGTAAAACCGAAATCCAAAACCGGGACAGTGGTAAGCGAGTTAAAAATGTTAATCTGGCCAACCGCCGAAAGGGCCGCCATGGGAACGGTCAGGTAGTAGGTCCATTTTTCCATCCATTTGCGACCCTCGGTGGGGTTTTCTTCCATCCGCTTCTGGAGCGCCGGAATAATGGGGATCAGCAGTTGGATGATGATCTGGGCAGTAATGTAAGGATAGACACCCATGGAAAGCAGGGAGAAGCGCGAAACCGTACCGCCAGAGAGCAGGTCGAGGAAGTTGAAAAAATTTCCTCCGGTGGCGCTCAACTGTTGTTGGAGTGCAGCCAGCGCCGCCGAGTCAATCCCCGGAGTGGGAACGTTGGCCGCCAGCCGGTAGATGACCAGCAAGAGCAGGGTCACAACCAACATACGACGGATGTCGTCCGATTTCCACAGGTAGCGCCAGGCCGACCAGGTGTTTTTCATAAGTCAGGTCTCCCGAAAAGGATTAGCCTTCGATAAGCTCGACCGAGCCGCCAGCGGCTTCAATCTTGCTTTTTGCGCCAGCCGTGATCCGGTGAGCGCGTACTTTCAGGGCAATGTTAATTTCGCCGCGGCCCAAGATAACGACCGGGTTGCGCGGGTCACGTAAAAGCCGTACCCCAGCCAACGACTCGGGCGACACTTCGGCACCCGCCTTGAAAGCAGATAACTGGTCAAGGTTGACCTCGTTAAAGGTGACCTGGAAAGGCGGCGTAAAGCCTTCGCCGCGCATGAAAGGCAAGCGGCGGTAAAATGGCAGGTTGCCACCCTGGCGATACAGGTTGCCTTCTTCGCCAGAGCGAGCGCCAGCGCCTTTGGTACCGCGGCCCGCAGTTTTACCCTGACCCGCTGAAATACCGCGTCCAACACGTTTGCGGTTTTTCTTTGAGCCCGGATTAGGGGTCAGATCGTGGAGTTTCATCAAAATTGCTCCTACTCTTCAATCTGAAGAAGATGAATTACAGAATTAAGCATGCCGCGCAGCGCAGGGCTGTCTTGATGCTCCACCGTTTGATGCATTCGATGAAGACCCAGCGCGCGGACAGTGCGCTTCTGCGGTTCTGGAAAGCCAATCGGGCTTTTTACCAGTGTTACTCGCAGGACAGTCTTTTTTTCAGCTTTTTTAGCCATGCTTCCTCCGCTCCCAGAACGGCATCATCTGTTCAATGGGTTTGCCACGGCGGGCAGCCTCTTCGGCGGGCGATTTGAGCGCATCAAGCGCACCGAAAGTTGCCATGACCACGTTGAGCACATTGGCCGAGCCAAGCGATTTGGTCAGGATGTCGCGCACGCCAGCTGCTTCGAGCACGGCGCGGACGCCACCAGCGGCGATAACACCCGTCCCGGGGGAGGCCGGTTTGAGCAAGATGCGCGCACCGGCAACCTTGCCGATCACTTCATGTGGGATGGTCGTTCCCATCAAAAACACCTTGCGCAAATCTTTGTGAGCGCGTTCCGTGGCTTTGCGCATGGCATCGGGCACAGCGTTGGCTTTGCCCACGCCCATGCCAACCTTGCCATGGCCATCGCCAATGACGACGGTCACGCGGAACTGAAAGCGGCGACCACCCTTGACGACTTTCGCGACGCGGGCGATCTCAATGACGCGCTCGTCGAGTTGTTCCTGCTGTTCCATTTCTTTCATACCATATTCCGACATAGCGTTCTCCATTGAGCCTTAGAAGTCCAGCCCGCCTTCGCGCGCGCCATCAGCCAGTGCCTTGACACGGCCAGTATAACGGAACCCGCCACGGTCAAAGACGACCATTTCGATTCCCTTATCCTTGGCGCGTTGAGCCACAGCCTTGCCAACCAAACGCGCCTGTTCGATCTTTTTGAGACCGTTCAACTTTCCGCGCAGTTCATTATCAATGCTGGAGGCTGAGACGAGGGTATTCCCTTCCATATCGTCAATCACTTGAGCATAAATTTCATTCACGCTGCGGAAGACACTCAAGCGAGGGCTATTGGTTGTTCCATATACTTTTTTGCGAACCCGCAGGTGGCGTCTTTCGCGGGATGCAGAACGGGATTGTTTAGCCATAGGTTATTTCTTCGCTTTCCCAGACTTGCCGGCTTTGCGGCGAATCTTCTCGCCCAGGTAATGCAGTCCTTTGCCCAGGTAAGGTTCCACAGGACGCACCTTGCGGATGTTCGAGGCAACCTGTCCAACATCTTCCTTGTCAAAGCCCAACACCTTAATCTGGCGGGTCTTGGCATCCACTTCGAAGGAGATACCCTTCGGAGGTTCCATTGTCACCGGGTGAGAGTAGCCCATGTGAAGTACCAGGTTGTCGCCACTCATTTCAGCGCGGTAGCCAACGCCATCCCACTCGAGGATGCGCTCAAAACCGCTGCTAACACCACGGATCATATTATTCAACACAGCACGCGTCGTCCCATGCAGGGCGCGTTCGGTGGGAACATCAGAACGGCGGGTAACGGTGACAATGCCACTTTCCAGGGCCAGATCAATGAGCGGAGAAAAAGTCCGCTGCATTTCGCCCTTGGGGCCTTTCACCTTTACAAACGTGCCGTTCAACTCCACCTGCACACCAGCGGGGACGGCGATAGGCAAGCGTCCAATACGAGACACAGCACTACCTCCTTACCATACTTTGCACAGGATTTCGCCACCCACGCCAAGCTGGCGCGCGCGTTGTCCCGTCATAATGCCCTTGGGAGTGGACAGGATGGCAACACCCATACCAGACAGCACCCACGGGATATCTTGCTTCTTGGTATACACACGGCGTCCGGGGCGGCTCACACGCACGATGCCCGAAATTACCGGGCGGCGCTCACGGCGATCGCCAATATACTTGATCTTGATACGCAAGACCTTCTGTTCCGGAATTTCACCGTCAGCAACCTCAAACCCTTCGAGGAAGCCTTCTTCTTTCAAAATTTTAGCAATTTCCACTTTCAATTTGGAATGTGGCATCGCTACATTCGGCTGACCAACCGTCGCGGAATTGCGGATTCGGGTCAGCATGTCAGCAATCGGATCTGTTACGCTCATTTAAGCACCTCCACCCGGTTTACCAGGACGATTTCACTACACCGGGGATTTTGCCTTCCAGGGCATACTCACGGAAGCAAATCCGGCACAGTCCGAAGCGGCGGATATATCCACGCGGGCGACCGCAGCGATTGCAGCGGTTGCGAACACGGGTCGGGTACTTCCGGCGCGTTTCACGATAGCTCATGCATTTCTTCGCCATAACTTAAGCTTCCTTCCTGAAAGGCATTCCCAGGAACTTGAGCATCGCACGCGAATGCTCGTCATTCTTGGCAGTGGTCACAATCGTAATCTCCATCCCGCGCAGCTTATCGATCTTGTCATATTCGATTTCGGGGAAGATCAACTGATCGCGCAGGCCCAGGGTATAGTTGCCGCGGCCATCGAAGGCATCCGGTGAAACACCGCGGAAGTCACGCACGCGTGGCAGGGCAACATTCAGCAGGCGGTCAATGAACGCCCACATGCGATCCCCACGCAAAGTCACTTTGACACCAATGATGACACCTTCGCGCAGCTTGAAGTTGGCGATACTCTTGCGAGCCTTGGTCTGGATCGGCTTCTGGCCTGTGATAGTTGTTACGTCGGTAATGGCCGCTTCCAATGCCTTGGAATTGCCCATTGCTTCGCCCAGGCCAATGTTAACCACAACTTTCTGAATACGCGGAACTTCCATGACATTCCGGTAGCTGAAAGCATTTTGCAACGCCGGGACAACTTCTTGCTGGTAACGTTCTTGCATTCTATTCATGTCTTTTGCTCTCCTGTCCAGGCAATGCCTTAATCAATCAAAGCCTGGCAGTGCTTGCAAACACGATGCGCACCGCTCTCATCGCGTGTGACGCTGACACGGGTAGGCTGACTGCACTTCGGGCAGACCAGCATAACGTTTGAAATATCCATCGGGCCCTCGATCTTGATGCGCCCGGGTTTGATGGTGCGCCCACGGCTGGTTTGCGTCTGCTTCTGGTGCTTGGTGCGTATATTGACACTTTGCACCACCACGCGGCGCTCATCAATCAGCACGTTGATAACTTCACCGCGCTTGCCCTTGTCTTCGAGATTCCCGCTGATTACCTCAACGGTATCACCCTTACGAATCTTCACTTTCATCGCTTCACTCCAAACTGGCCTAAAGAACTTCCGGGGCCAGAGAAACGATCTTCATGAAGCCCTTTTCGCGCAATTCGCGCGCCACTGGGCCGAAGATACGGCTGCCCTTCGGATTCTGACCGTCAGTATCAAGAACAACAGCGGCATTATCATCAAAGCGAATGTAAGAGCCATCTTCGCGGCGCCATTCTTTGGCTGTGCGCACGATAACTGCCTTCACGATTTCGCTCTTTTTGACAGCGCCCTGTGGCGTAGCAGACTTGACGGTGGCAATCACAATATCTCCCACGCGAGCATACCGGCGGGTTGACCCGCCCAGCACGTGGATGACCAGCAGTTCGCGAGCGCCGCTATTATCAGCGACCTTGACACGTGTCTCTTGCTGGATCATGACTACACCTCCACGCCGCTATCAGCAGTTTTGCTCTCGCGCTTGATGATGGATTCCACCACCCAGCGCTTCTGAGCCGACAGCGGACGGCTTTCCACGATCTGCACTTCGTCACCAATCTGGCAACCCAGTTCATCGTGAGCCATCACACGGTTCGAGCTGTGAATGACCTTCTTATACAGCGGATGGCGGTAGTTGCGGGTAATCTCGACCACCACGGTCTTCTGCATTTTATTGCTGGTGACCACACCAGTAATGCGACGACGATTATTCATGCAACACCTTCCTATTCAGTCGCTTTCTGCATTTCGGCCAGGATGGTTTCCATCCGGGCGATGTCACGGCGAAGTGTGCGCAGGCGGCTGGTATCGGTCAATTGCCCAGTGACTTGCTGGAAGCGGAGCTTCATCAACTCTTCGCGGGTATCAGCGACCTTCGCCATGACTTCTGCAGCAGATAAGTTTCGGATTTCTTTCGATTTCATTCGCTACTCTCCTGCCACCGCCTCATGGCGGGTGACGATCTTGGTCCTGATCGCAAATTTGTATTGGGCCATTTTCAGCGCCTTCATGGCTTCTTCAGTGGACATGCCACCGACCTCGATCATCATGCGACCCGGCTTTACCACGGCCACGTAGTACTCCACGCCGCCTTTCCCTTTACCCATGCGGGTTTCAGGTGGTCTCTGGGTATATGGTTTGGATGGGAAAATGCGAATCCAGACCTTACCACGACGCTTCATTTCGCGCACAATTGCGCGGCGAGCGGATTCAATCTGGCGAGCAGTCACCCAGCCTGGCTCCAGGGCCTGCAGGCCCCATTCACCAAAACTTACTTCTGCGCCGCGCAGGGCTTTGCCCTTCATGCGGCCGCGCATTTGCTTGCGCCACTTAACACGTTTCGGCATTAACATAATGACAACCTCTTTTCACAGGCTCGTGTCGGGCAATTACCCCGCACGCTTCATGTTTCCTTTTGAGGCGTGCGTGCGGAGTTACTCGCTGACGTACACGCCTTCAGTGGCTTCAGCTTTCTCTTCCACTTCCTGCTTCATCTCGCCCTTGTAGACCCAGACCTTGACGCCAATCCGTCCGTAGGTGGTCAGAGCTTCAGCGCGGGAAAATTCGATATCCGCGCGCAGCGTTTGCAGGGGAACGCGGCCTTCGCGCAGCCAGACAGTGCGGGCCATTTCGGCACCTGCCAGGCGGCCAGCCACTTCAATCTTGATACCCTGGGCACCCTGGCGCATCGCAGACTGGATAGCTTTTTTCATCGCGCGGCGATAAGCGATACGGCGCTCCATTTGTTCGGCAATATTGCGAGCCACCAGGTAAGCGTCGGTATCAGGGGCTGATAATTCCTTGATATCCAGGTCCACTTTCTTGCCAACCAATTCCTGCAAGCCTTCGCGGACCTTTTTCACACCTTCACCCTTGCGCCCAATCAAAATACCGGGCTTGGCAGTATTGACGGTGACCTTAATCTTGCCAGGGTAGCGTTCCACTTCCACGCGCGAAACACCGGCCTTGGGGGAGATTGACTGGACCAGCTTGCGGATGGCAAAATCTTGCTGCAACTGTTCGCGATACTGCGTACCTTCAGCAAACCAGCGGCCTTGCCAGCCATGGCTGACAGCCAGGCGGAAACCAATCGGATGAACTTTACGACCCATATTTTCTCCTTACTCCTAGGCTTTGCGTTCGCGCAAGATAATGGTTACATGCGATGAACGGCGCAAGATCGGCTTGAAACGACCGCGGGCGCCAAATCGACGCCACTTGCGCGTGGGGGCTTCGTCAGCATAAATCGTGGCAATGAACAGATCATCACGACTTACACCGAAGTTTTCCTCAGCATTCGCCACAGCCGACTTGAGAAGTTTTAGCACTGGCATAGCTGCATGGCTGGGAACAAAGCGTAAGGTTTCCAATGCCTCATTGGCATTTTTGCCGCGCACCAGATCCACGACCAGGCGAACTTTTTGGGCCGAAACGGAGAGAAAGCTCAAATGAGCACGAACGTCTGTCATGGCTTACTTCCCTTTCGTCGACTTCTCCGAGAGATGGCCACGAAACGTACGCGTGGGGGCAAATTCACCCAGTCGGTGACCGACCATATTCTCGGTGACATAGATCGGCACGTGGCGGCGGCCATCATGCACGGCGATGGTATGCCCCACCATCTGGGGGAAGATGACACTCGCCCGGCTCCAGGTACGCAAAACCTTCTTTTCGCCGCGCTGATTCATCATCTCAATTTTCTTGAGCAGTTTTGGGGCAATGAACGGCCCCTTCTTGAGAGATCTGGACATAGTCTCGTTCCTCGTTTACCTTGTCACGCCTTAGCGGGTTTTCTTGCTGCGGCGGCGGACAATGTACTTGTCCGTCTGCTTATTGCGGCGGGTCTTGTAACCCAGGGTGGGCTTGCCCCACGGGCTGCGGGGACCGGGCTTACCAATCGGTTGGCGACCTTCACCACCACCATGCGGATGATCGCGAGGGCTCATCGCAGAACCACGGACGGTCGGGCGAACACCCAGATGGCGTTTGCGTCCAGCCTTACCCAGCTTGATATTGCTGTGTTCCAGGTTACCGACCTGTCCAATCGTGGCATAGCACTTCTGACGGATCAGGCGCACTTCACCCGAGGGCATCCGGATCTGGGCAAACTCGCCCTCTTTTGCCAACAACTGGGCGGCGCCACCAGCCGAGCGCACCATCTGGGCGCCCTTGCCTTCCTGGATCTCGATATTATGCACCATCGTGCCAACCGGGATATTGGAAATCGGCAGGCAATTGCCAGGACGAATTTCCGCAGTTGGGCCGGAAACCAATGTATCCCCGACTTTCAACCCCTGCGGAGCGATGATATAGCGCTTCTCGCCATCGGCATAAAACAAGAGAGCCAAGCGGGCTGTGCGGCCCGGGTCATATTCAATCGCCGAAACTTTAGCAGGAATGCCATGTTTTTCGCGCTTGAAATCGACCACACGGACAAAACGACGAGCACCACCACCCTGGTGGCGAACTGTCACGCGGCCATGTACATTTCGGCCACCGCGCTTTGGAAGAAACACGATCAGCGAACGTTCTGGCTCACTCTTGGTAATCTCATCAAACGAGTAGCCTGTCATGCCGCGCTGACCGGGAGTTACCGGTTTATACTTCTTGACAGCCATTACTGCACCCCTTCAAAAATCTGGAGAGTCTGGCCCGCCTTCAAGGTCACAATAGCCTTCTTGTAACCGGCGCGGCGCACCATGAGACGGCGGCTGCGGGCGCGACGGCCACGCTTGGCCGGGGTGTTGATAATATTCACGCTTTCCACTTTCACATCGAACAATTTTTCAACGGCATCCTTCACCTGCGTCCGGTTTGCCTCACTGGCTACTTCGAAAGCATATTGGTTTAGCTTGCCCGATTGATAGTTCGATTTCTCGGTGATCAGCGGACGGCGAAGCACATCATAAAGCGTCGTCATGATCGTCTCCTATTCCAGCGCCGATTTCAGGGTGTCCAACGCCTGAAGAGGCAGGACAACCTTATCGAAACCGAGAATGTCACGAATATTGAGATACCCAGCCATCAACACCTTGGCATCCGGGATGTTATTTGTTGAACGAACAACCACGTCATAGGATGCCGATTTCTCAGGGATGACCACCAGCGCAC
Source organism: Anaerolineales bacterium UBA5195 (assembly GCA_002412925.1). Taxonomy (GTDB): domain Bacteria; phylum Chloroflexota; class Anaerolineae; order Anaerolineales; family Villigracilaceae; genus UBA5195. The sequence goes on from DHVZ01000046.1 coordinate 134,397, forward strand.
TGGAGTCACCGACGAGGCAATTCAAGGCCTTGACCATCAGCTTGGTCTTCGGTTCAGCCAGCACCAACTCGTCGACAATCACAATACTGGCATCCGCTGCTTTGACAGAAAGCGCTGAGCGCAATGCGGCGCGGCGCATCTTCAAAGGCATACGCTGGGTATATTTGCGAGGATGTGGTGTAAAAATGCGACCACCACCCACCCACTGGGCGGCGCGGGTCGAACCCTGGCGGGCGCGGCCGGTGCCTTTTTGCTTCCAGGGCTTCTTCCCGCCGCCTCGAACCTCACCACGCAGCTTAGTGTCGTGCGTGCCAAGGCGGGCATTGGCCATCTGGCGGACATAGGCCTGGTGCATCAAATCCACATTAATAGGGGCTTCAAAGATAGCGGCAGGCAATTCCACCTGCTTGACCTTCTTGCCTTCCATGTTCAAAACGTCAACTTTCATAGCGTCTCACTCCATTCCATCGCGCTTTACTGCTTGCGCGCCTCGTTGATGATCACCAAGCCGCCTTTGGAGCCTGGCACAGCGCCATGAACACCAATCAGGTTGCGTTCCACATCAACCAGGACAACTTTGAGACTCTGAACAGTCACCCGTTCGTCGCCCATATGACCGGGGCGACGCGCACCCTTATAAACACGGCCTGGGGTCGTACCGGAACCATTCGAACCTGGAGCGCGATGACGGTCAGACTGACCATGAGTCTTGGGGCCGCCTCTAAAGTGATAACGCTTCACAGCACCTGCAAAACCCTTGCCTTTGCTGGTGCCGATCACATCCACGCGTTCACCGACGCTGAAAACATCTGCTTTCATGACGTCACCAACAGAAACGTCTGGAGCTTTGGCGCGGAACTCGCGCAGGAAACGCAGGGGCGGCAAATTCGCAGTCTTCAGGTGGCCAATTTCACCACCGCTCAGACGCTTCGGATGCGTTTCGCTGAAACCCAATTGCACCGCAGAGTAACCTTCGCTCTCCGGGCGCCGAATCTGGGTAACATAACAAGGCCCAGCCTCGATCAGAGTTACGGGATAAGCCACGCCTCTCTCATCGAAGATCTGGGTCATGCCGATCTTCTTTCCAATCAGCCCTTTCAACATCCTCGGTTTTCTCCTTTACGAAAATTTAGTTGAGACTGTCAGCCGGGCTATGGCTGCATCATCTCCCAGCGAAGCAGTCAACCAGCTTGCCGCGGCCATCTAATCTGTTGGCCCACGAACAGCGCTGTTCTTGCTTCGCCGTACTCAATCCAACTGGCCTGACCCTTGAAGCTCGTCAGACCAGTTAGACGAATTTATAACACTTAGATTTTGATCTCGATATCGACGCCCGCAGGCAGGTTGAGACGCATCAGCATATCAATCGTCTTTGAATCAGGGTCAAGAACGTCGATCAGACGATTATGAGTGCGGATCTCGAAGTGTTCGTGCGAGTCCTTGTCAATAAATGCAGAGCGGCGTATTGTAAACCGTTCCTTCTTGCTTGGCAAGGGTACGGGGCCAACCACTTTTGCGCCGGAACGCTCAGCGGTTTCGACAATGCGCTTGGCCGATTGGTCAAGAACACGATGATCATATGCCTTAAGGCGGATACGAATTTTTTGTTTGGTCATTTCTCAACCTACTCGATGATCTTGGTGA
>DHVZ01000007.1 GCA_002412925.1 Anaerolineales bacterium UBA5195
CCTCGGTTCTCCGACAACCTGCTAGAATCCGAATTTTCTCGGCATCACAGGCCGGCAAATATAATGTGCTTTTACGTGCCTGTGGGATTTCCCTGCTCATTCCAGTTCGCAGGGAATGCGACGTAGATAAAGCGTACGTGGCTGGGTGTGCTAAAGGTAATTTTTGAACCTTGGGGAATGAAGATTATATCTCCTGGCCTGGCACTGACAGAAACGCTGCCACGCGTAATGATCAGTTCGCCTTCCAGAACAATGTCCATTTCGTCGTAGTTCAGCGTCCAGGGAAATTCGCCCTTGTCGAGCGCCATATAGCCGGCTGACATGGAAGAACCGTCGGCAGAGGTGACGACATCCTTTAAGCGGACGTTGGTTCCCGGCATGGCGAGGCCTGCCCCGAATGGATCCAAGACCACCTCGGATCCGAACACCCTCTTCAAAGGCGGGAGCGGCGCTGGAACGGACGGTCGTGCCGGAGAAGGTGGGGAAACGCTGAGGGGTATACCGCCGCCCGTTTCACGGATCAGGCGCACGCCCAAAGCCTGTGCCAAATCGACAGCCTCGTGGGTGACTACGTCATCCGGGCTGAGAAGCAGCAGGTCTGTTTTCTGCTGGCGTGCAAGTTGAGCGATATCAGCAGCAGTAAAGAATTGACGTGGCATAAAAGCCCTTTACCAAGCATCACTACCGAACAGGCCAAACACCTTCAACAAAACAGGTGGACAGAAAACTTAAAATTGCGCGCAAGAACCCAAAACTTTGTATCCCAAATCAAAAAGAAAACTATCGTATCTTTGTGGCTTGGTGGCGAAGGCTTTAGTATTCCATTGGTTGGCTAACAACTTCAAGGACTTTGTCCCGGAACGCGATGGTTGCAGCCTTGCAGGCAGATTGGTCACCAGTCAGAAAAACACCCATATAGTTGGTTTCGGAGGGCGGCATGGTCAGAGAGGCGATCGTCACGGCGGCGGTTTTCAGCGCGGTATCCAGTGCAACGAGACCTTCCATCGGCGGGGCCACCAGGTAGGCAAGCGGCGCGCCTTTGGGAATGTTGGAAAGTTTCGAAAGATACGAGCCGGTGGCCGAAATCAGGTGCGGAAAGCAGGCTATCGAAGCCTCTTCATTGGCGGAGTACCAGATCGCTTCGTTTTTCAGGTACTCGACTGCTGCATTCAACCCGGCGCGGACTTCGGCGGGGTCTGGCCCGGCCAGGATGGCCAGGATTTCACCCGAGAGCAGCCCCGAGGAGTGTTTTGCGCCGGCGTAGAACGAACGCGCATAGACGACTTCCACTTCGGCCATTTTAGTGGCGTGATCGATAGAGACGTAGGTCGCATCGTCGTTGTCAGCGGTGATCAGGCCGATGGAAAACTGATCGGGGCGGAGGTGCAATTGTTCCGCGAAGTTACGGTCTACGCGGGGGATGAGCTGAACGGAGAGAGGGGTAGCGTAAATGGGATCGAGTATGGCCATGGCATTTCCTCGTTGGAGATGTCGTTGCGAGCTGCGTTCTGTGCGGCGTGGAAATCTCCCGTTGTTGATGAGGGGATTGCTTCGTCGGGTTTCGATACGGCGAAAGAGCATTGCCTACTCAACCCTCATCCATTAGACGTGGAAACCATTATTTCGTCGCTAGCTTCAACTTTACACCCGAAGCCTGGTGCTGCCTCATCTTTTGCGCAATCTGCACCACAAAAGCTCCGGCTTCGAGCGGGTTGGTGCCGCCGTTTTCGAAAATATTACAGACGACATCCCGATCGGCGTCGGTGTCGCCGTATTTGGGTTTGTAACCCAAGTAGGCACTCATACTCTCGGCGCGTCCCAGGCCGGGACGTTCGCCAATCAGCAGGATGACAACATCGGGTTGGAGGGCTTCGCCAATATCGTTCATCACGCCGACCCGGCAGTATTTGACGGAAAAAGGTGTCCCAAAAGTCAGCCCGGCAGATTGGATGCCTTGCTTGATGACTGGAAAAATCTGGCGCAGGTTGGCTTCAATGGCTGCTGCGCTCAGTCCATCTCCGACAACGAGCTGGATATTGACATTTTTAGCGCATTTCTCGTTGAGCGCGCGCTTGGCATCGCCGCTCAACTGGCGTCCCAGGTCGGGGCGGAGCAGGAATTGTTCTTTGCCGTCGGTGACATTGGTCTGGACAGTAAACAGCCCGAATTCATCAAGCAGCCTCTGGTCGATGTCGCGGTAGAGCGCGTCCTGGGTGATGGCGTGGTCGCCCTGGAAGAGTAGGAGCGAGGCCGTATTATAGCGCGGACCTGCGCGTCCAACGCCGATCCGGGCGGTGGTCGAGGCGATCAGCTCTTTCAGCGCGTCCGCATCCTTGGGGTTTTTGACGCGCGCTTTGTAGCGTTGGTCAGGGGTTGCCGGGTCAGGCAGATCGATGGTCAGAGATGAAGTGGAGGCGGGAGGAAGAGAGATAGATGTCAGGGGTTGGAGCTCGGAGGTCGGAGGGATAGAGGCCGCAGGCACGGAGGCAGGGCTAAGGGCAGGCTGATTTGCCTGTCCCACGTTTTGTTGCGGGAACGGGGAAACGGCAGCGGGGGCGGCAGGCGCGGAGACAGCTCCGGCGGCGATCAACTGCCGGACAACGGATTCCACGATTTCGTTCAGTTTGGCGTCGTCCATTTTTGTCTCTGTAAACCTGGCATCGAATTACGCAAATTTCTCGAAGACCAGGTCATTGCGAGTGAGCGCAAAGCGCGAGCGAAGCAATGACATTATCTCTTTAGAAAGAAAGTCGGGTCACCGGCTTTGTCAGTCAGCACGCCGTTTTTCATCAGGCCAAGGTTAACCAACCAGGCTTCGAACTCTGCGGCGGGGCGGGCTTTAAACAACTGACGCAGGGTCGCCGTGTCGTGATAGGATGTCGTTTGGTACGAAAGCATCGAGTCGTCGCCCATCGGGATGCCCATGAAATAGTTGCAGCCCGCGGCGGTCAGCAGGACGGCCAGGTTTTCGATGGCGTTCTGGTCGGCGCGGGCGTGATTGGTGTAGCAGGCATCGACGCCCATCGGGATGCCGGTCAGTTTGCCCATGAAGTGATCCTCGAGACCAGCGCGTTGAATCTGGCGGGCATCGTAGAGATATTCGGGGCCGATAAAACCGACCACCGTGTTGACCTGGAAGGGGTGATAGCGTTTGGCGAGGCCGTAGTTGCGGGCTTCGAGAGTCAACTGGTCCCAGCCATTGTGGGCCTCGGCGGAAAGGGCCGAACCCTGGCCGGTTTCAAAATACATGAAGTTTGGGCCGGTGGGGAAGCAGTATTTTTGGGCCAGGGCGTAGGCTTCGTCGAGCATTCCAACTGAGATGCCGAAGGATTCGTTGCCTTTTTGCGAGCCGGAAATCGACTGAAAGACCAGCCCGACCGGCGAGCCGGACTGCAGACATTTCATCTGCGTGGTGACGTGGGCCAAAACGCAGTTCTGGGTGGGGATTTCCCAGGTTTGGATAACGCTATGAGTCATCTCGAGCAGGCGCGCTACGGAGGAGTATGAATCGTCGGCCGGGTTGATGCCAATGACCGAGTCGCCGGAGCCGTAGGCCAGGCCCTCGTAGATTTCGGCGCGGATGGCTTCGGGTGAGTCGGTTGGGTGGTTGGGCTGCAGGCGGCTGGAGAGCGTGCCTGGCGCGCCGATCGTGTTATTACAGTAGGCCGTAACGTGAATTTTGCTCGCACCGTAAATCAGGTCAAGATTCGACATCAGCTTGGTGACGGCGGCGACCATTTCGGCGGTCAAGCCGTTGGAAATCCGGCGGATCATTTCGAAACTGGTCGTATCGGCCAGGAGCCACTCGCGGAATTGACCGACGGTCCAATCCTTGATTTCGGTGTAAATTGTTTCATTGACGGCGTCCAGGATGACGCGCGTGACTTCATCCTGGTCGTAGGGCATGGCGGGGGTCTCGCGCAAAACACTCAACGGCACCTCGGCCAGCACCAGGCGCGCGGCAATCCGCTCGGCGGCCGTCCCGGCGGCGACGCCAGCCAGGCGATCCCCGGATTTTTCCTCGTTGGCCTTGCCCATCAGCAAGCGCAGGTCGGGGAATTCGTAGGTTTTGCCGTGCAGTTTGGTGCGAAGAAGCATGAAGTTTCCTGTTTCAAGAACGCTGGTTGAGTAGGGCGGTGCTTTCCCGCCCGTATCGAAAACCAGCATACCGGGTCTCGATACGCCGATGGTAGTTGAGTAGCGTTCTGTGCGTATCGAAACTCATCGGCTACTCGACCCTCGGTGATCTCTAATGGTAAAAAACCAGCGTCTTGACACTCAGCGGAACAACGCGGCCATCCAGGAGCGGGTTGCCGACGTCGATGTAGTCGCCTTCCATCAGGCCAACCTGGTCGATGACCAGCAGGGAGCGTTGGGGCAGCAGTCCTTTGACGGTCTGGCCGAGGGCTTGGGCGTAATCGCGTTCGATGATGATCACGAGCGGTTTATCCGCCGGGAGCAACTTTGAAAATTCACTCAGACCAGTCGAAAGTTGGAAAAGGGCGTTGTAATCCAGGGCGCGATGCAGATCAAGCGCTACGGCAAAATGGTCGGTGGCAGTGTCTACGTCCCAGCGGAGGACAGCCTCGGCAATGGCTTGGGCTACATTTTCGGGATTTAAATCTGCTGCGAGGATCGGGCGGATGACCGGGACGTTCCGCAGTGGTAGGATTTCCTTCTCCGCCCAAATCGTCGACCCGGAGAGGGTCACCGTTTGGGCGCTGGCTCCCAGCACCGTGGCGCGGAGTGTCTCGGCGGGCGGCTGGATCTCGTAAGCCGAGAGCGCCGGGTGCTGGCGCAGCGACTCGGCCAGCAGCGGGCCGACATCCTCGTGCAGGGTCACGTCACTGACGCTGTTCAGGGTCAGTGGGTGATAGTAATAATGCCCAATCCCACCTGAGAACATCAGCACCGAGCCTTGCCCGGAGACCGGCGTCGGCGGGGTGAGATAGAGTTTCTGCGCCAGCGGCGAGGCAGTCCCCTCGATCAGTTCAAGAGTCACATCGGCCATGCGGTCGGTGAAACGGCGCAAATCTGAAAGCGAGGGAGTTGAACCGATTTCAAGATGCAGGCCAATCTCAGCCAGAATCAATCTGGCGGGGTCGGCTAGATGACGGATTTTGCCGGTAGCGCGATCGATTTCGATGATTCGCCCGCCATAGTTCATAGCCGCGGCGGCCAGGAAATTACCGCTGCGGAAGGTGGCGCTGTTGGCGCTCCCGCCGCCGATATCAAGATTGGTGACAGTGTTGTAGTGTGATTGCGAATACTGGGCTGCGCCAGAACCGCGTCCCGAGATCAGGCTTTCGACATGCGGCCCGGCCACGCTGACGACAAACTCACCTGCCAGCCCGGCCAGCGCGCGGACAATTTCATCCGCGTTTCTCTTTTTGGCCGTCTCACCGGTGATGATGACGGCCCCGGTCTCCACTTTGGCCGGGTCCATGCCTGCGGCGCAATATTCGCTGCGAATGATTTCGTTCAGTTTAGCGGCATCCACAGTTTCACGACCTGCCCCGTGCTCGTCAGCGGGGTCGGAGAGCGGGGTAAAAACAATTGGGCCACGGTACAACACTTCACGGTTGGTAATCGCCATGCGCGGGATCTGCCCAGGACGAGCCACATCCGACAGGTTCAAACGCGAAAAGACGATTTGCGTGGTGGTTGTACCAACGTCAATACCGACTGAGAGCAAAGAGTGGGTGTCTGCCATAGGTATTCAGAAGCCTTAAGGGTTGCCAAAATCTTTAGGCTTTAGCTTTTACCAAAAATTACCTTGCCATTCTCTTCGAGAGAATCTATCACGCCGACAATGATTGCGGGCTATTGGGCAATCTCAATAGTAAGACCCTGCATTTTGGTGTGAACGTGAATGCAGGTTCATTATAGCAAACATCTTCTTTTTGACAGCGGAGACTGGGCGCATAAATGCCTGACAAACCGGATTGCGCGGTAAGCAAGCCCTAACCCGGCAAAGCCGAAAAAGATTTAACCGCTGAGTTCACAGAGAAAACTTTTTTAAATCTCCGCGCTCTTGGCGCTCTCTGCGGTGAAATTTTCTGGCTTTATGTGCAAGCATTTCACTTTTTAGATCCTAACTGTACATTGGCGAAAATCGAAA
>DHVZ01000043.1:0-1894 GCA_002412925.1 Anaerolineales bacterium UBA5195
CTACTCAGCGGGATAACCGGGAGGCGGTCATGCAGCTTCGCGCTGAAATCTTCGCTCGTGCCGGTTACAGAGACGCTGTAACTGTCGTTTTCAAAGACAACCGTGCTGCTGGCCTGGTAGACGGGCGCAATCCCGGCAATATCGGTCAGGGCGGCATTGAGCGCCTGGTAGTCTTTGTAGGTCAGCGCTGAAAAGGCTGGCGGCGCTCCCCCGGCCTGCGGGCGCTGCGTCCGCCCGGATTGAATCGAGANNTGGTGGCGCCGTTGCCAATTGCCATCAGCGCGACCACAGCCGCCACGCCAATCACGATGCCAAGAATGGTCAACCCGGAGCGCAGTTTGTTTGCCATAAGACTGCGCAGGGCGGTGAGGATGTTCTGGGTGAGCAGCATGGTCACATCTCCAGTTCGGGGCGCGGCGTACCGGCGGCGATGGGGTTTGGGTTGGCTGTATCAGACGTGATCAGTCCGTCGGACAGGCGCACGATGCGGCGGGTATGCCGGGCAACGAAGGGATCGTGGGTGACGAGGATGACCGTCTGCCCAAAATCGCTGTGCAGGCGTTGGAACAATCCCATGATCTCCTCGCCGGTTTTGCTATCGAGCGCGCCGGTGGGTTCATCGGCGATGAGAATGGCCGGTTCATTGACCAGCGCCCGCGCAATCGCCACGCGCTGCTGCTGGCCGCCGGAGAGTTCAGCCGGGTGGTGGCGGACGCGGTCTGTCAGTCCGACCATTTCCAGCGCTTTGAGGGCTTTTTCGCGGCTGGCGCGCGCTCCCAGTCCGCTGTACCCAAGCGGCAGGAGCACATTTTCAAGCGCGCTGGTGCGCGAGAGCAGGTTGAACTGTTGGAAGACAAAGCCAATCTTTTGGTTGCGAACCTGGGCCAGTTGCGAGTCTTTGAGTTTTTCCACCGTCTGCCCGTCCAGGCTGTACGAGCCGTCGGTGGGGACATCCAGGCAGCCGATGATGGACATGAGCGTGCTTTTGCCCGACCCCGACGGCCCCATGATGGCAAGCATTTCACCATTTTCGATGTCGAGTGAAACACCCGCCAGGGCGTGAACTTCGTTTTCACCCATCTGGAACACTTTGGTCAGGCTGCGTAGTTCGATGAGCGCCATATCAACCTCCGAAGGGCATCATTCCGCCCGGGTTTCGCTGCTGGTCTTGATTGGCGCCAGACGTGGACGAGCCGCCGACCTGGACCTGGTCGCCTTCTTTCAGCCCGCCGCTCTTCACCAGCGTAACCAGGCTCCCGGCCAGGTCGCCGGTTTCCACATCCACCCGCTGCGTCAGCCCATCCGCGCCAACCCGCAAGATATATTCACCTTCCGAGTCACTTAACACCGCGCCGACCGGCACGGCCAGCAGGGCGCGCGGCTCGCCGGTGGTCACAATCACGTTGGCGGTTGCGCCGAAGAGGATGGATGAATCGGGCCGCTCGACTGAGACGATAACGGTATATTTGACCAGCCCGCTGACGGTTTGCCCGATGGGGTCAATCAGGGTCACTTTGCCGGTCAGTATCAGGCCAGGGAGCGAATCGATGCTGATTTCAGCCGGGTCGCCCGCTTTGACCTGGGTGATTTCCGATTCGTCAATGGCGAGTTCCACTTTCAGGGTGCTGTAATCTACCAGCCCCATGGCAGTTGCGCCGTTTTGGACGACCTCGCCCGGTTGGGCATACAGCACAATCACTTCGCCATCGAAGGGCGCGAGGATATACATCGCATTGGCCTGCTCGCGCGCGGTGGCCACGCTGGCCTCGGCCTGCGCCAATTCGGTGGAAGGCTTTCCACTTTGCAAGCGTTCCACTTCTTTTCGGGCTTCCGCCAGTTGTATTTTGGCCTTTTCCACGTTCAAGCGGGCCGAATCATAGTCGGTCTGGGCGGG
>DHVZ01000043.1:1968-4308 GCA_002412925.1 Anaerolineales bacterium UBA5195
TCTGCCTGCCGGATTTGGGCCTCGGTATTCATGATAAGCGCATCAGAAGCGCGTGGATAATCGAGCGAGGCGAAGGTCTTTTCGGCATCGGCCAGGGTTTGTTCGGCGGTGACAACATCCAACTGCGCCTGGTTCAGGCTGAGGGCGTTATCTTTCAGGTTGTCCAGGGTTTCCTCGCTGGAAGCGAGATCGGCGCGCGCCTGGAGGATGCTGGCCGGGACGGAATCGAGCCGCAGGCTTGCCAGCACATCGCCTTTTTTGACCTGGCTGCCCGGTTCGACGTTGACCGTCTCGATGACGCCGTTGGTTCCCCAGGCCAGGGTGGTCAACTGCCCGGCGCTGAGTGTGCCGCTCGATTGGATGCTCGTGCCAAGCGTGATGGTCGTGACCGGCTGGAACGAGACACTGGTCTGGGCATTGGCCTGCCCGGCGCAAGCGCTGAGCAGGAGCGCCGCCAGGAGCAGGAGCGGGAATATCTTCAGGTGTTTTTGCATGGGTGATGTCCTTTCAGGAAGTGACCGATTCTGGATGTTGTGATTCTAAAATTACATCCTGTGAGCAAGCCAAGAAAACCCTGTGAAATGGCTGTGAAAATATCCAGAATCTGCTCCCATTCATAGCCGTTTCACAGCAAACCGATATATACTTTCAATTAACAAGATATTACCCAGACAAAATTATTCTCCCCCAAGCGGAATTTCCCATGCCTACTATCCTCATCGTCGATGACGACCTGAAATTGCTCAAAATGCTCCAGCGCACGCTGGTTTACGAAAACCTGACGGTGCTGACGGCCAGCAACGGCGAGGAAGCCCTGGCTGTCATCGACGAGAAATCTCCCGACCTGCTGATCGTCGACTGGATGATGCCAAAAATGGACGGCGTCTCCCTCATCCGCCAGTTGCGTTCCGAAAAAAACAAGACCCTGGTTCTAATGTTGACGGCCCGCGACGCCATCGAAAACCGCGTCGACGGCCTGGAAAGCGGCGCAGACGACTATTTGGTCAAACCCTTTGCGCCTGCCGAACTGGTGGCGCGCGTGCATGCCCTGCTGCGAAGGGTGGAATCCAAACCTGAAACGCAGGCTGTTTCGTATGCCGACCTGTTCCTCGACCCGACCACCCACGAAGCGCGGCGCGCTGAAATGAGCCTGTCGTTGACTGTGACCGAGTTCAACCTGCTGCACATGTTCCTGCGCCATTCGCGCCAGGTGCTGGAACGTGTCCAAATCCTGCGCGAGGTTTGGGGATACGATTTTGGCGGCGATGACAACGTGCTTGAAATCTACGTTGGCTACCTGCGTAAAAAGCTCGAAGCTGGCGGCCGCCCTCGTATCATTCACACCGTGCGCGGCATTGGCTACGTTTTACGTGAGGCATAATGTCCATCCGCTTGCGTTTTACCCTCTTATACAATGCCATCCTGGCGTTGACCCTGGCGGTCTTTGGCCTGTCACTCTATTTTGTCCAGGCCAGCACCACCTACCAGGCCCTGCAGCGGGATCTGGAGCGCAGCAGCGAACGCTTGGAAGATGCTGTTTTACGGGTCTACCTGCCCCCCAATCCGGGGATGCCATCCCCCTTTAGCGCGCCTCCCGGAAAGCCGGAAAATGACTCCGGCGAACAGGTTTTTCGCGAACTGCCCGAGCGCGAGGTTTTGCGGGTCTTCGATACCGGCGGAATGCTGGTTGCCAGCCCATTCAACCGCAGCGGGGATGATGTCCCGCTCAGCTCAGCCGGTTTGGCCGCCGCCAGTTTGGGCAAGACAGTTTGGGAAACGGGTGAATATCAAGGGCAAACCATGCTCATCTTTACCCGTCCGCTGCTGGTCGACGGCGAAATCCGCTATGCCCTGCAGGCCGCGCGACCGATGACCGAACGCAATCGCTCTCTGCAATTCCTGGCCTCTACTTTTGGGGCCGCCAGCCTGCTGACCATCCTTATTGCTTTTGGCATTGGCTGGTTTCTGTCCGGTATTACGCTCCAGCCCATTCATCGCCTGACGCAGACCGCTCAAACCATTGGCGAGGAGCGTGATTTCACCCGCCGCGTTTCATACACCGGCCCCCAGGATGAAGTCGGGCGTCTCGCCACCACTTTCAATGCCATGCTGGCGCGTTTGCAGGATGCCTACCAGCAGGTGGAGCGCTCGCTCGAAATGCNNTGACAACTTTGCGCGGCAACCTGGGCCTTTTGCGCCGCGAACCGTCCATCCCTGCTGAGGAGCAAGCCGATATTTTGGCCGATATGACCGACGAAAGCGACCGGCTGATCCGCCTGGTAAATGAACTGCTCGTCCTGGCGCGCGCCGACGCTGGACGCAGTCTCGCCCGTGAGGCGG
>DHVZ01000071.1 GCA_002412925.1 Anaerolineales bacterium UBA5195
CGTAAGGGTTCGTCCAACGGCTGGCTTTACCGGCAAAAGCGGGATTTGGCGGGAAAAAGCCAAAAGGCCAAAAAAGCCAGTGGTGTGAATCCCTTCAAAAGCGGAGAACCACCCCGCTTTTGTCCGGTGCAAGCGGTGTTGGCACGCTTTTGACCTTAGAAACTATATCTGGTTTAGCAATTTTTGTTTCTTTTGTTGAAACTCTGCTTCCGTAATAATGCCTGCTTCTTTAAGCTCATTCAGTTTTTTCAATAAACTTGGAATGTCAGAATTTGCTTGCTCTGGTTTAGCCCAAATGTTGGCTAATTTACCGGTGTTCCCCATTTTTATAGTTGTTAATATTTTGGGTAAGGTATCGCTAAAATGCTGATGAATTTGCCAATCTACCGATGTTGTCCGAATATAAACTATTTCTGTGCTACTTCCTTCAATTTGTGTAATTTGCGTCCCCACAACGGATGAATATTCTATCGTCCAAGTTTTATCACCGTTGTATGGTTTCCTATTGTTTCTTTCACCTGCCATGCCTCCGAGAACGTTAAGAAAAAAACCTTTTGACCCACCTGGGTACAAAGGATATTCTTTAGTTAGAGAATCAAGAGCCGTGATATATATATTTTTATCCGTAAAGCAGATATAGCCAGTCCCATAAGTTCCGTAAGTAGTTCTATAGACTCTGTGACTAGAGATGCCCTGCGTGTATGATGATGTTTCTCCAAATGAAAACCACACAGGATGATATTCAACAAAATGCTCCTGATATTCTTTCATTTGAGGAATTACATCTCGCTGAAAGTGCTGGTGTATTTTTTTATACCAAGATTCGCAATCTCCAGATGTTGAACTTTCTTGTTCTTTCCCGTTTTTTTCGTAAAACAATGCACTGTCAATAATTTCTTTTTCCAATGCCATTTTGAGTGCCTCCTTTATTTTGCGAGAGCGTGCCAACTAGGGTTTAACTTGCGGTTTTGCTCTTATAAAAACCTATTGCTCGAATAAATTCCTGCAAAAACTCCTTGTGGGTGGTTTCTTGGGAAATTATTCGTTATAATATCCCTGACTGGCACAACCCTGGAACTTTATCAGGAACATTTCCCCTTAATTATACTCGCACTTGAATTCACAAACTATGACAACCGAAAAACCCTCCCCGCCCATTCAAAAAGAAAAAAAACTCCTCGATCAGATGCGTGAAGCCCTTCAAGCCCAGCATTACTCTGGCCGCACCGAAGATACCTACGTGGATTGGGCCAAACGTTACATCCTTTTCCACAACAAACGCCACCCCAAAGATATGGGCAACCCCCAAGTTGAAGCCTTTATCACCCACCTCGCCGTCGAGCGTAAAGTTGCCGCTTCCACTCAAAATCAAGCCCTCAGCGCGATCATCTTTCTCTATCGCGAAGTCTTGGGCCAGCCGCTCGAAACCATCAATGCTGTTCGCGCCCGCAAGCCTGAGCGCCTGCCCACTGTTTTGACCAAAAGCGAAGTCATACGTGTCATCAATGCCATGACGGGTACGCATCAACTCATGGCAAAAATACTCTATGGCAGCGGATTGCGCGTCATCGAATGTGTCCGTCTGCGCGTCAAAGACCTCGATTTCGAACAACACTGCCTCACCGTTCGGGATGGCAAAGGTGAGAAGGACCGCCTTACCATGCTTCCCGAAAGCCTCTTCGCCCCGCTTAAAGAGCATCTCGAACGTGTCAAACAAATTCATGAGCAAGACCTGAAAGGCGGCTTTGGCGCAGTTTACTTGCCTTACGCCCTCGAACATAAATTTACCAACGCCAACCGCGAATGGGCCTGGCAATACGTCTTTCCCGGCAAAAGCATTACCGCAGACCCTCGATCAGGTGCTCAGCGCCGTCACCATATTGATGAAAGCAGCCTGCAAAAGGCAGTCCACGCCGCCGCCAAACTGGCTGGCCTCACAGACAAAACGGTCAGCTGCCACACCTTCCGCCACAGCTTCGCCACCCATCTCCTCCAGAACGGCTACGACATCCGCACCGTCCAGGAACTCCTCGGCCACAAAGATGTCAAAACCACCATGATCTACACCCACGTCCTCCAGCGCGGCGGATTGGCTGTGAAAAGCCCGCTCGATAACTGACCCTGCCTCGTGATAAACTACCCCCATGCCCGCTGATCTCGCCCAATACAACCTGGCCGTCGTCATTCCCGCCTACCGCGTCGAACGCGAACTCGGCGGCCTGCTCGCCTCCATCCCCGCCTACGTCCGCCACCTCATCGTCGTTAACGACGCCTCCCCTGACGGCACGGCGCAGGTCCTCGCTGAAGCCGCCAGCCGCGACGGACGCATCAGCGTCATCACCCATGCCAAAAATCGGGGCGTGGGCGGCGCCATGCTCAGCGGCTACCAAAAAGCCCTCGAACTCGGCGCGCAGATTATCGTCAAGCTCGACGGCGACGGGCAAATGTCCCCCGCCGACATCCCCGCCCTGGTTGCGCCCCTCATCTCGGGCCAGGCCGATTTCACCAAGGGCAACCGCTTCCGCGATTTTATCGCCCTCAGCCAGATGCCCCTCGTTCGCCGCCTCGGCAACGTCGGCCTCAGCTTCCTGGCCAAGGCTGCCACCGGATACTGGAACTGTTTCGACCCCACCAACGGCTTCCTCGCCCTGCGCCGCGAAGTCCTTGAACAGCTCCCCCTCGAACGCATCCACCACAGCTACTTCTTTGAGATTTCCCAGCTCAGCCAGCTCTACCTGATCGGCGCCTGCCTGCGCGACGTGTCCATCCCGGCCCGCTACGCCAGCGAAACCTCCAGCCTCTCCATCTTCAAAGTCCTGGTCGAGTTCCCCCCGCGTCTGCTGATGGTTTTCCTGCGCCGCCTCCTGCTCCATTACTTCCTCTACGACTTTTCGATGGGCTCCATCTATCTGTTGGCCGGCTTGCCGCTCTTTCTCTTTGGACTGATTTTTGGCAGCCTTAAATGGGCTCATTTTGCCAGCCTGAACATCCCGGCCCCCACCGGCACCGTCATGCTTGCCACCCTCACCGTCATCCTTGGCATCCAGTTCCTGCTCTCAGCCATCTCCATCGACCTGCAATCCGTCCCCCGCGAACCGCTCTCCCGTCCGCTCGAATAGCCGCTGGTCGAGTCGACCGGTGCTTTCCCGGTCATCTCGAGGCCCGGTGTATCGAGACCCGATCTTTCGCGCTATACTAAAGGCATGGACATTTCCAGGCCTTATTTTTTAGGTGGAAAAATGGAAGCCTCCGGCCCCCTCAACCGCTTCCTGCCGCCCGTGCCCGAAGCCGCCGCCCGGGCCTTTACCGCCTCGCTTAACCTCCCCGGAGCCTGGATTCTCGACCCCCTGGCAGCCTCGCCCCGCATGGCGGTCGAAATGGCCCGCGCCGGCCAGCGCGTGCTCGTCACCGCGGGCAACCCCGTCAGCCGTTTCCTGCTCGACCTGGCCGCCCATCCCCCCGCCCTCACCGATTTACAGGCCGCCCTCGCCGACCTGGCCGCCGCCCGCAAGGAAGGCCAGCGTCTTGAAACCCACCTCCAATCCCTCTACCTGACCAGGTGCGAGAACTGCGGCCGCGAACTGCCCGCCGAAGCCTTTCTCTGGGACGGAAAATCTGCCGCGCTCACCGGGCGAATCTACAACTGCGTCTGCGGCAGCGGCGGCGAACATCTCGCCACCCCGGCTGACCTCGAAAACGCCGCGCGCTGGGCGCAGCTCGACGGCCTGCACCGCTCGCGCGCCCTCGAGCGCGTTGCCCCGCGCGACGACCCCGACCGCCCCTTCGCCGAGGAAGCCCTCAGCTTTTACCTACCCCGCGCCGTCTACGCCCTCGGGACGATTGTCAACCGCCTGGGGGCCTTCTCCACCTCCGATGAGCGCCGCCGCTGCCTCACCGCCCTCCTGCTCTACGCCCTCGATTCGGCCAACGCCCTCTGGCCGCACGACTCATCCGAACGCCCCCGCCCCCGGCAGTTGACCTTCCCGGCGCGCTACCGTGAGAACAATCTCTGGCTGGCGCTCGAAGCCGGGGTCAAGGCCTGGGCTTCGGCTGAGGCCCCCATCCCATTCAGTCTCTGGCCCGCCGAACCCCCCGAAAGCGGCGGGTTATGCCTCTTCGAAGGCCCGCTCCGCGAGCTGGTCCCCGAGCTGGGCGAGATTCCGCTCAAGGCCGTGGTCGCCGCCCTCCCGCGCCCGAACCAGGCCTTCTGGACGCTCTCCGCGCTCTGGTCTGGCTGGCTCTGGGGACACGCCGCCGCCGGTCCCTTCAAAGCCGTTTTGCGCCGCCGGCGCTACGACTGGCAGTGGCACGCCGAGGCCCTCAAAGCCCTCTTTGGATCCGTGGCCGCCGTCATCCCTCCCGAAACGCCCTTTTTCGCCGTTCTCGCCGAACCAGAAGCGCCGTTCATCAGCGCCGCCATCCTGGCCGCCCATGCCGCCGGGTTCGACCTCGATGGTCTGGCCATGCGCACCGAGCCGGAACCCATCCAGGTTTTATGGAAAAAACCTGCCGCCCACTTCTCCCTGCCTGGGGGCCGGCCGGGCAGGGGGGTGAAACCGCCTCTGCCCCTCGACGCCAACTACACCCGCAAAGTCCTGCGCGAAATCCTCGAGGCGCGCGGCCAGCCGCTGCCCTATCTCCACCTGCACGCCTTTGCGCTGGCCGCCCTGGCCGAAAAGGGCCGGCTGCACTTCTCAGACGAAGCCCTGCCGGCCCTCGAAAAAAACCTCCACACGGCCCTCGATTCCCCCGAATTCATCGACCTGGAAAAGCGCCTCACCCCCGAAACCGGCACCTGGGGCTTGAAAAAGTGGGGCCTGCAGCAGGAAAGCTTTGCGGGCCTGGAATAAAATATCGACCAGCGTCAGCTGGTCGATATAATGCCCTCGGTCACAAAGGACGAAAGCCCCCGGCTATTCTCACAAAGTCGCCTTCAGGCGGCTTGATCTTTGATTTTAGTAACCCAAATGTTTATGCCCGGGCGCTTTCAGGCAAATCACAGCCTCACGGCGTTACCAGCGGTTCTGCCGTGGGCGGCTCAGGCGTGAAGGTGACTGTCGGCGGCTCGGGCGTGAAGGTGGGCGTCGGCGTTTCGGTCGGCGGGGCGGTGACTGTCGCCGTCGGCGTGGGCGGGACGTAATTGATCTCAAACTGCACCGTCTTCTCGGCGAAGCCGTCTTCCTTGTTTTCCATCTGCAGGCGCAGGCTATATTTCCCGGTAGGCACGCCAGAGAGATCCCAGGTATAGACCTCCATCGGTTCGGGGATCTGGGCATTGCTTTCGTAGAGCAGCTGCCAGCTGTTCTTGTCAGGGTCGTGGCCGGGCGCGAATTCCAGCCGCCAGGTCTCGAATCCGCCCGTGGCCTTGGCAACGATGCGGAGGTCGAACTTCTCCACCGTCAGCGTGTCGCCCGGCTTCAGGTTCTCGATAGACAGCGTGGCGTGCGGCGAGTCGGCTTCGCATTTGTCGGAGGGCGTGAAATAGATCGGGCGCTCGAAACCCCACTGCTCAACCAGGGCGCGTCCCTGGTCATCCTTGCGCAGCCAGCGCTGGACGTTGCCATCGGTCACGTTCAGGGTCATCTTTTTATCGACGTACTCGTTGCAAGCCGGGGTGGCCAGCAGGCCGGTCCAGGTGTCGATCGTGGCTTCCTTCCACAAGTCCTCGTTGGCGGGCAGGGGCAGTTGGTCGACAAAGAAAATTTCCTGGCGCTGCTGCGGGCACCACTGCGAAGGATCGGTGCCCGAGATGGCGCAGATCACCCGGTTGATGATTCCGCCCGGCTGCTGGAAGGGCGTGGGGCTGCCGCCGGTGATCTGCGGCACGGCATAGTTCATGAACCCAGCCCAGATCGGCGCCGCGCCGCTCAGGCCGGTGGTGTTTTGCATCGGGGTGTAATCGGCGTTGCCCACCCAGACGCCCACAGCCAGGTCTGGCGTGTAGCCCATCGTCCAGTTGTCGCGGAAATCGTTGGTGGTGCCGGTCTTGGCAGCCGACTGGAAGGGCAGGTTGATGACCGGGTTCGCGCCAAACATCGGGCGCCGGGCCTCGGTGTCTGACAGGATCGACGAAATCAGGTAAACATGCTCGGGGCGCAGGGCCTGCTCACCGGGCGGGGGGACGTATTCATCGATTACCTTCCCGAAGTGATCGGTAATTTTCAGGATGGCAACTGGCGGGATGCGCACGCCGCCGTTGGCGAAGACGGCGTAGGCGCCGGTCATTTCCAGCAGGCTGACTTCGCCGCCGCCCAGGGTCAGGGCCAGGCCGTAATCGTTCCTCGTCAAGCTGGTGATCCCCAGCCTTTGGGCCATGCCGATCATGCCCTCCTTGGTCGGGGTGTTGGGGTCATCGTAGATGCCGATGAATTGCAGGGTCTTGACCGCCGGGAGGTTGTAGGAGTTGGAAAGCGCCGTGCGCACCGTCACCGGGCCGTGGAACCGGCCGTCGTAGTTGACGGGTTGGTAGGGGTCGCGCGGGTCGTTTGGGTCGCCGGAGGGCGGGAACCCGCTCGGGATGTCCCAGATCAGGGTTGAGGGCGTCCAGCCTTTCTCGAAGGCGGCCACATACGTAAACGGCTTCATCGCCGAGCCGGGCTGGCGGGTCTGGCTGGCGGCCATGTTGACCTGTCCATCGATGGCTTCATTGTAAAAATCCGCCGAGCCGACCATCGCCAGGATTTCGCCGTTGGAGGGCTTGATCGCCACCAGCGCGCCGTTGCTGGCGTTTTTGTCGACCAGCGCGGCCACTTGTTCGCTGACGATCCGCTGGGCGGTATCCTGCAGCCCGGCGTCGAGCGTGGTGGTCACGGTAAAGCCGGAGCGGTAGATGGTCTGGGCGTCGTACTTGCTTTCCAACTGCGCGCGCACGAACTGCACCCAGTGCGGGTAGCGCAGCTGGATGTTGGGCGTGGGGAAGCTCAGGTTCTCGATCGTTTTCGAGGCCTCCAGCGCGGCTTGGATATCCACGCAGACGGGCTGCGGGGCATTGCTGACCGCGATGCAATCCTTGGTGGCGCTCAGTTCGTACATTAACGAAAGCACATCGCGATGGCGGGCCAGGGTGATTTCGCGGTTGCTATAAATATCGTAAACTGCCGGGGATTGCGGCAAACCGGCCAGGAAGGAGGCCTGGGCCAGGTTCAGGTCATCGGCCAGGCGGCCGTTGCGGGGCGTGCCCTCGGGATTCGATTCGTTGGGCTGCCCGTCGATGCCGGGTCCGAAATAGGTTTCGGCGGCGGCTTCGATGCCATAAGCCATGTTGCCGTAGTAAATTTCGTTCAGGTAGAGTTCCAGGATATCATCCTTGCTGTAGCGGCGGGTGATTTCAGCCGCCAGGATGATTTCGCGGACTTTGCGCAGGTACGTGCGCTGGACGCGTTCTTCGGGCGAGAGCAGGAGCGCGCGCGCCAGTTGCTGCGTAATGGTCGAAGCGCCCGACTCGTTCCCGCTGGTGGTGTAGTTCTGCCAGATGGCGCGCAGGATGGCCAGCGGGTCGAACCCGGGATGGCTGTAGAATTCCTTGTCTTCGGTGGCGATTGTCGCCGCCACCAGGGCCGGTGAGATTTCATTTAACTTAACAAAGGTACGCCGTCCCGCGTTGGGGTCGATGATTTCATAGAGTGAGTTGCCGTTGCGATCCAGGATCCGCGTCGTTTCGAACTGGGCCGAACGCTGGCGTAAATCGTCCACCGAGGGCAGGGTCGAGGCGATCGAATAATAGGCAAAGACGGCCACGACGATCCCGAGGATGAACAGGGCTACGACCCCGAACAACATCAGCACCAGGCCGCGCACCAGGCAGCTCCAATCGTTCCTCCTGATGCGGCGCGGCGGGACTCTGCTTGGCGGATACCCAACCCCACCGGGCGGGCGTTGGCGCACCGTTCCGTTGATGGCAGCCGGGGAGACGCGCGTCCCGTTCAAGTCGATTTCATCCACCCTTTCGGGCAGGGGAAAATTGTCATATTCCGGGTAGAGCGGGGGCGGGCTTTCGCGGTCTGAAAAATTACCATCCGGATGGAGGGTCTGCGATTTTTCAAGCCCGTTGTTGCGGCGGGTGGTGTTGTTATCTGGGGGAATGTTTTGCATGGTTTTATTGGCTGCGGTTTTTGACCAAGACGGTCCACAGGCCTTTCATGGTATTTTCATTGGATTGGTTGTTGACGTGGATGCCCAGGGTGACGCTGCCGCCTCCCAGGCGCGGGAGAGCCTTGCTTTCGAGCACTTCCATTTCAACATGAATGGTATCACCGATAAAGACCGGTTTGACAAATTTCCATTCGCCCACTTCGCGGAAGGCGATCACGTTGGCGCCCAGGATGCCGGTCTGAACGGCCAGGCCTGAAGCGATCGCCAATCCCAGCAGCCCGTGCGCGATGCGCTGCCCGAACGGCGTCGATTTGCCGAATTCGGCATTGGTATGGATCAGATTGAAGTCGCCGGAAAGCCCGGCGAAGCTGACGACATCATGCTCTGTCACGGTGCGGCCAACAGAACTGACTTTCTGGCCGGGTTGGAAGTCTTCAAAGAATAAACCGGTATTTAAAGGTAACGTGGACATGCAACTCTCCTCACTTTTGGATGGCTTTTATATTATCAGGACTTCACGAAAGCTGAAAGAATCTCCGATTTTGGGCTGCTTCGAGATGTTTTCTGAACTCCTTACTGCTTGTGCCATAAATATCTAAACTTTTCGAGCCAGAAAACGGCTCATATCGAGCAAATCAGTTTAGAAAGTTACGCAGTACTCTGTAATTATAAACGCCCGAAGGGCCGAAAAAGTTTCGGTTTATGGAGGCTCTTTGGGAATCCCCGTGGCAGCGATCTCCCAATGCGCTGGTACTAACCCGGACAAGCCGGAAAAGATTTAACCGCTGAGTACGCCCAGTTCGCAGAGAAGACGTTTACAATCTTCGCGCTCTTGGCGAGCTCTGCGACGAGATTTTCTTGCGCTTTTCTGCTCAAGAAAAAAGCCCGCTTTGCGACCGTGCTGGGTATAATATTCTTGATGAGCGAACCAGTTTCCCTGCACTTTATCGACGAACCGGTCACCGTCGAATTCGACGTGCCCCTTGTCCGCGAGAAAAGTCCCACCTGCCCGAACCGTTTTACCTGGCAGGGAGAGACTTACCAGGTCAGCGAAATGCTGGCTGAGTGGAGCGATTTCACCCGGCGCGGCAAGATGGCGCGGAATATGCGTCCCAGCCACGCGGCGGCTGCTGCCGGGCGGGGTTCGCTGGGCGTGGGGCGTTTCTTTTTCCGGGTGCGCACCCCGTCTGGGCAGCTCTTTGACCTGTACTATGACCGCGCTCCCAAAGACGCCTTGCACCGCAAAGGCGCATGGTTTTTGTACCGCGAACTGAGCGCCGAATAGCCGGGCCGGCGCCCCAGGTTTTTACAAAGAATGGCAAGAAGACCACAAGAATCTTGGCGCCCTGACTGTCTTAGCTGTGTGTCAGCTTCTCAACCTCTGGTGTGCGGTACGCCAGACCAGTTAGACAGCCGGGGGTCTTGGCGGTAAAACTGCGCTGACTTTAAGAAAGTCGTGAGGGCTATCACAAAGCAGCTTGACAAAATAAAGAGGTCGTCCCTGGCACCGCCCGAAGCAAGCTCCAACCTGGCCATTTCCCTGGCGGCATCGGCCAGCCAGATTCGGGTTATACTTAATCAGGTGGTGGAAACCTGTTTTTAGGCAATGGATTATGCTGACCTTCAATGACTTGATTGTTGCGTTTGAAACGCTCGGCTTGCAGAAAAAGCCGGTTATCGCTCACGCCTCCCTGCGCTCTTTTGGATTTATTGAAGGTGGGGCGGATTCTGTCGTCACCGGCTTGAATCACACCCTGGGCGCATTCATCATGCCGACGCATACCTACAAGACGATGGTGACCCCGGCCTCTGGCCCGGCCAATAATGCCATCAACTATGCGCGTGGCCAGCAGTGGAACCGGCTTTCGGAGCCTTTTTACACCGATATGCCCGCCGACCCGATGATGGGCGTCATCCCTGAAAGCATGCGGCATTGGCCTGAGTTCCAGCGTTCGATGCATCCGATCCTGTCGTTTGGCGGCTTCCGCGCCGAGAAAATTTTGCAAACGCAGACGCTTGAGAATCCCTTTGCCCCGTTGCGGGCGCTGGTTGAATCGGACGGCTGGATCTTGTTGCTCGGCGTCGACCAGACTGCCAATACCAGCCTCCATTTTGCCGAGAAGTTGGCCGGGCGCAGGCAGTTTATCCGCTGGGCGCTGACCGAAAACGGCACCGTCACCTGTCCGGGATTCCCCGGCTGTTCGGCGGGGTTCCAGGCCATCGAGCCTGAAGTGCGCCCGTTCACCAAAACCATCAAGGTCGGGAATGCCACTGTCCAGGCCCTGCCGCTGCGGGCGCTGCTGATTCGGGCCATCGAAATCATCAAAAAGGATAAATATGCCCTGCTCTGCAACCGTTCCGACTGCGAACGCTGCGCGGAAGTCAGGAAAATGTAGCCAAGATTGCCCGGCCCAAAATTGTGATTAACTGGCTCACCTTACGCAGAACGTCCCGAAGGTTCCCTTGAATAACCTTGTTTTGCCGATCAAACCTTCGGGACGGTGCGTAACATCAGTTACTGAATTTAACCATACAAGGGGATTTTTGCGCCGTTGATTTTCGCGGCCTCATCCGAGCACAGGTACAACATGCTTGCGACGATCTCGGCTGGGGTGGTGCCTTTCCCTGTCCCTTTGACATCGATGGACTTGACATGGAGGATGTTGGCAGTCACGCCGCTCTCTCTCAGCTCTTCTGCCAAAGTCTGGACAAGCGCCTCCTGCGCGGCCTTGCCCGCCGCATACGCGCCCATCTTGGGAACCGGGTGGACAGCCAGGGGCATGGAGACAACCATCACCCGGCCCCAGCCATTTGCCGCCAGGTGCGGTCCAAAGGCCTGGAACAGGTGGAAGGTGGTCCAGGCATGCTGGCCCAGCATGAAATCCAGATCCTCCGCGCTCGATTCCGGGATGGTCTTCCCGCCTGTCCAACCGCCCACCAGGTGAATCAGGGCCTCGACCCGGCCAAACCTGGCGGACACCGCTTCTGCGGCAGAACGCACGGCGTCTCCATCGCGCAGGTCTGCCACCTGGGTTAACAAACGCGATTCGGGCAGGTTCAAGGCATGCGCCAGGTCATCCAAGTTGGCCTGGTGATTATCCAGCAGCGCCAGGGATGCGCCGCGCTCTGCAAATGAATGCGCGGCAAGCTTTCCCAGCGCACCGGTCGCGCCGGTAATGACCATCACCCGTTGACTGAAAACAGCGTTCATTGACTCGCCTCCTTGGATGGGTTTATTCCCCATCCCAATGATGATAGTGCTTATTTTCGATTCCCAGCCGCAGCAGCATTCGTCCGGCCAGGTTGGTCACCAGCGCCTCCACCGTTTGGGGAGCGGCGTAGAAAGCGGGAATCGGGGGAAAGATCACGGCACCGGCCTCGGCGGCCAACTGCATCAGCCGCAAATGACCGGAATGCAGCGGGGTTTCGCGCACGCACAGGATCAGTTTACGACCCTCCTTCAGGCAGACATCCGCGGCGCGGACGATAAGATTGTCAGTATAAGCGTTGGCGATGCCCGAAAGAGTCTTGATCGAGCAGGGCACAACCAGCATCCCATCTGTCGCAAAAGACCCTGAAGCAAGCCGCGCCCCGATCTCGAGTGGGTCGTAGCTGGTCGCGGCCAGCGCTTCCACCTCTGGAATGGCCCAATCCGTTTCGCTGGCAAGCGTTTGCCGGGCGGCGCGGCTGATGACCAGGTGCGTTTCCACGCCCGCTTCTTTGAGCAGCTCCAGGGCGCGGATCCCCAGGATTGCCCCGCTGGCTCCAGTGATTGCGAGGATCACCCGTTTCATGCCAGCTCCACGAGGCCATTTTCGCCATCCACCTGCAGCTGCATCCCGGTTTTGAGCTGCTCGAGGGGAATCTGGTCCACGCAGGGGATCTCTGAAATGATGCAGCCAACGGCGGTGATGGTCTCGGCCTCAGCATTGACGATGGCTGCCGGGGCCAGACCGGCCTTTTTCAGCCGGTAGAGGGTGTACGAGCCAACCGTCGAGCCTTTGCCCGTTGGGAAAACCAGCACCCGTCCGGCGATGGATTGGCCTTCCAGTTCGTGGTTTTTCTCGACCACCTGGCCTGTCTCGGGGTCAACCCCGCCGAAAAACGAGATGCCCATTTTTGTCACCAGCGCCTCGCCTGTGGCGCTGCCAGTGGAGATTTTGCGGCCTGTAAGTTTCATGTCATCCTCATACTATCATGTCGCTGCGAGGGCTGAACGCTCTTCCCTGGCACCAGCACCCAAGGCAGGTGTGTGAAACCCGAGGCAGTCTCCAGTTTAATGGGAAAATCTTATCGAGCGCTACTGACCGATTAATCGGGGGTTGCTTCGTCGCAAAGAACACTCCTCGCAACGACATATTACTTCAGCGCTTCCTCGATCACCTCGTCAAAAGGCAAAAAGCGCGTCTGGGAGCCGTTCTTGGCGGCAGCGTAATAGCAGGCTTTGGCGCTATCGGTGGCCAGGACTTTGAAACGGCCTTTAATCGGCGCAACGACGCAACAGGTATCCACGGCAAAGACCGCCCCGGCTTTTTCGATGATCGTGGAGTAGCCCATCTGATCGGCAATCCGTTTGACCGGGCGCGAGGTGGTGATCCAGAACGTTTTGCGGACCTGCCGCCCCGCCAGCCGCTCGGACACGCGCTGAATTTCCGCCAGCGAGAGATGCGGGCAGCCCAGGCTGACAAAATCCACCTGCTCGCCCGCCGGGAAAATCTCCAACGAGCGGATGGCCTCGTCCAGATCGTTTTGCCCGATGATCAGCCTTTCTGGCGGGGCAGGGTGGAGGCCGCATTCCGGGGTGATTCCTTCCATCTGGAACAGGGCCAGCCCGCCATAAGTGGCTACGCTGGCGCAAAAGGATTTGAGCTGGTCAACTGTTGCCGTCGGGATGCCGCGCAGATAGGGGATTGCTTTCGTTTTTCGGGCTTCGATCGCCCGTCCGATGGCGACGCCCAGCGCGCCAAAGTCGCGGGTGTCTGGCAGGTCGGCTTCCACCTGGATGGTCAGGCTGGGGCGGCGGTTCTCGTCGAGATGCAGGCCGTAGCGCGGGGTGCGCCCGGTCAGCGCGGCGGCCAGGGCGCTCGGGCCGCCTTCGCGGTTGGTGCGCGCCCCCAAAACGGAGTTGGCGTAGCAGACGGCGCTGCTCTCGGCCCAGGCGATATGTTCCCCGAAGTGCGGCAGGTTGCCGAACAAGTAGGGCGTGCAGGAGCAGGTGGTCACGACGCCCATCCTGGCGTAGGCCTCGATGACGCGTTCCTGGTTGCGGGCGAAATCCGGGTCAATGCCGAGGGCTTGCCAGTTTTCGATGTCCATCCCGGCGGGGTTGAGGGTCGTCAGCACCCGGGTTTTGCCGCCACCGGCGGCCATCTCCGAGAGGAAATCCAGCCCGGCTTCGCCCAGGTTGTCAAAACTGACCCCCGCAATCTGTACGGAAGTGACCGGAACCATTCGGTCGGCGGCGTAGATGGTGCCGAGGGCGGCCAGGATTTCCATGGCTTTGCGCGTGGCGCGGCCCTGGGAGCCGGAGAGCATTTGTTCTTCTTCTGGGGTGAGGTGCATAAGAATCTGAACACTCCTGGTGGTCAAGTAGCCCTGAGCGGCAGCGAAAGGCGTATCGAGACCAACATTACTTTATAAACTTTTTCAGATCCACCTTCGGAAAATCAGCCTTTTTGAAGGATTTTCCCGCTGTTTCGAGCGGGGCAGTCAGGTCGAATCCCAGCCGGGTGGTGAGGTGGGTTCCGGCCTCGGCAGAGGGGTCGAGGCTTGAGCCGGGCGCGCGTTCACGGACAACCAGGTCGCGGTCGCCCTGGAAGCGGGTCGCCAGGGCCCATTCCACTTCGAGTGGGTTGTAGATGTTGATATCCTGATCGACCACGTAAACGTGTTTGCACGAGCCATGCCCGGCAAAGGCGGCTTCGATGGCTTTTCTGCCGTCGCCTTCAGCCTGTTTGTCGATCTGAATAATGGCGTGTAACCAGGAACATCCGCCGGGGTTGACGTTCACATCCAGGCAGCGCGCCACTTCGTTGACCTTGCGGAAAATGGTTGGTTCGCGCGGCATCCCCATCAGCAGTTTGTGCTCCAGCGCGCCGGGCAGCAGGGCGTGCCAGATCGCATCGCGGCGATGGGTGATGGCCTTGACCTCCAGCACCGGCTCCTGGCGAATCACATCGTAGGTTTCGGTCAAATCGACAAAAGGCCCTTCGGCATGGAGTTTGTCCAGGTAGATCGTGCCTTCGATGACAAATTCGGTTTCGGCGGGGATCAGCAGATCGCTGGTGATGGCTTTGACGACCTGGAAGGGTTCGAGCGCGTTGGCGATTTCCAGTTCGTTGAGGCCCAAATCCACCGAGGTGGCCGCCGCCGCCAGCACATTCGGCGCGTTGCCAATGCAGATGGCCACCTCCACCTGCTTCAAATCTTGCAGGAATTTGTCGAAGTGGCGGTTTTTGACCACCCGCACCGCCATCTCCGTTTTGGAAAACTGCATGCAGCGATGGAAATCGGCGTTCTGCCCGTAGACCGGGTGCTTCGCCAGCACCACCCCGGAACTGAGGTAGTTGCCGCCATCCTGGTCGCAGTGGAGCAGGATCGGCAGTTTGTCCAGGTCGGGTTCCAGTTCGACCACTTCCTGGCAGGGCGCGCTGCGGACGATTTCCGGCGGGCGGCGGTTTTGGATTCCGTTGGTCAGGAAGGGAATCAGTTCTGCAACTTTTATCCCGAAGTAATCGGCAAAGGCGGCCTTCGAGCAGAACAGGTTGCCGGCCACCGGGAAGTCCGACTCGCGCACCCGTTCGAAGAGCGCAGGCTGCGGTTCGATTTGTTTCAGCACCCCGGCAATTTCAAGGGTCTTGGAAATCGGTTCGCTGACGTGGATCAGTTTCTTCTGGGCGTCCATCCGTTGAAGATATTCTCTGAGTGACATGGGCCTGGTTTCCTGGTTTGAAAAACTTTCTCCAGTTGTGATTGATTGAGCCTGCATAATTTTAGCACCCAATCGCGGCCCGATTTGGGCAAAGTCTGGTGACGAAGATCACGCGCCAGAGCTGACGAAATCCCGCTTGACCCATGCCCCGGCATGGCAAGCGCATGGAAATCCTGGGTGAACTGATTTTGCCAGGAATCGGGCCCGGGTGTCGGAGTTAGGCAGAAGGGTTGCGACAATTAGAATTTTGCGGATTAATTAGTGATTAATCGCGGGTTCGAATCCCGTTGGGACTGCAGAGCTAGACAGCTTGATGATTATGTCATCAAGCTGTCTTTTTATTATCAACCTATATTTACAGAACTAGCGAGCCCTGGTTAAAAGACTCACCCACCCGATTCCAGGCGGGAATTTCATCAGACAATCAAGGCAATTTCTTCAATTTGTTTTACTCCACAAATCCGGCAGATGAAAAAAATGGACAGCAGAGCCATGAGAAATGCCTCGCGATGGCTTAATCAAGGCTAAACTGGCAAGCTACAGCTGTTACTTCTGCCGTTGCTGAATCCACTTGAATGATTCAACGGCAAGAAAGACGATGGTGCCAAAGCCAAGACTGATCAGCAGATCGCGCAGGCTGAGTGGGGTCGTGGAGAAAGCCCGGTTGAGGAACGGCACATAGATCACAGCCATTTGCAGGGCAAACGTCAACAACACGGAGCCCAGCATGGCTTTGTTTGAAAACAGGCCAATTTGCCACAGTGTATCCCGGTTCGAGCGAGTAGCCAGGGCGTTGCCCATTTGAGCTAAGGTGAGCGTAGTAAATGTCACGGTTTGCCAGACAGCGGGGGAGGCTGACGGGTCGATCCGATAATACAGATAACCAACACCGAGAGAGACCAACCCCATCAACAGGCCGATCCACAGGATATCGCGCGCCATTCCCCGCCCAAAAATGTTTTCGCGAGGTGGATAGGGTGGTCGCCGCATAACTGATTTCTCAGCTGGCTCTATCGCCAGTGCCAGACCGGGCAGTCCATCGGTGACAAGGTTGACCCACAGAATTTGCAGTGATGTCAGCGGCAGCGGCATGCCAATGAACGGCGCCAGCAACATCACCCAGATCTCCCCGGCATTGGAGGTCATCGTATACTTGATGAACTTACGGATATTGTCATAGATCCGCCGGCCCTCCTCCACAGAGACGACAATCGTGGCAAAGTTGTCGTCCAGCAAGATCATATCGGAAGCTTCCTTGGTAACATCGGTGCCAGTGATCCCCATGGCAACACCGATTTCCGCCTTCTTGAGCGCGGGTGCGTCATTTACACCATCACCCGTCATCGCGACAATGTGCCCGCGATCCTGGAGCGCCTGGACCAGCTTGAGCTTGTGTTCGGGAGAGACGCGGGCGTAGACCGGCACATCTTCCACCACCGCTTCCAACTGTTCAACGGTCATACCATCCAGATCACGGCCCGTGAGTGTTTTCCCTTTCTCGGCGATTCCCAAATCCGCGGCGATATACGCGGCGGTCAGGGGATGGTCTCCGGTGATCATCACGGTACGGATCCCAGCCGCTTTGGCTTCCTTTACAGCCTCCTGAACCTCGGGACGAGCCGGGTCGATCATGCCCACCATGCCAATGAAGATAAGATCGCGTTCGACTGCCTCAGCCGTATCGCTCTGACGGAATGCCAGACCCAACACCCGCATCCCATTCTTGGCGAGGTCGTTGTTCGCCTTCAGGATACGATCACGCCAGGTTTCGTCTAAAGATTCGGTTTCACCGTGCGCCCAGACATGAGTCGATACTTCCAACAGACTGTCGACGGCACCTTTGGTAATGATCAGATAATGACCCGGCTCGAAAAAATCCGGGCGTGAATCCTGGTAAGGGTTCAACAGATCAGGGACCAGGTCAGGGTTGGGACGATGAACAGTTGTCATCCGCTTGCGGTCCGAATCGAACGGCAATTCGGCGACCCGGGGGAACGCCTTTTCCAGGTCGGCTTTCCATAATCCCGCCCGGGCGCTGGCGATCACCAGTGCACCTTCGGTTGGGTCGCCAACCGTTGAAAACGTTCCCGATTCCCCAGAGACTGCCTCGAGCACGGCATCATTGCACAATGCGCATCCAGCCAGCGTCAGAACGATGGGTGGGCTTTCCTGCAGCAGGGATTCAACCGGATCCGCCGGGCTGACGGTTGGACTGAAACTGCGTAAACGAGCCTGCAGGTTAAGCGAATTCTCCGCCACATCCACGAACGTAACGGTCATGCGATTCTGGGTGAGGGTGCCGGTCTTATCAGAGCAGATGACGGTTACTGAACCGAGTGTTTCCACGGCTGGCAATTTTCGGATCAGGGCATTACGTTTGAGCATGCGCTGCGCGCCAAGCGCCAGGGCAATCGTGACCACCGCAGGCAACCCCTCCGGAACTGCTGCCACAGCCATCGCAACAGCCACGCTGAACAGTTCGATCCAGTTCTCGCCGCGTAATAGTCCCAGGGCAAAGACCACCGCAACCAAAACCAGGGCGGCAACCGCCAATCCCCGGGCAAGCTGTTCGAGTCTTCTTTGGAGAGGTGTTTTTTCGGTGCCGACCGACTGGAGCATATCGGCAATTTTCCCCAGTTGAGTCTTCATCCCGGTATCCGTCACCAGGGCCATGCCATGACCATAGGTGACAACCGTACCCATATAGACGGAGTTGATTCGGTCACCTAAAGGAAGGTTCTCCCCTGTTAGTGAAGCTGGATCCTTTTCGACTGCTTCCGATTCCCCGGTCAATACAGCTTCCTGGACTCGCAAGTTGGCCGATTCCAGAAGCCGGGCATCTGCCGGCACGCTATTTCCCGTTTCCAACTGGATGATGTCGCCGGGGACTAGCGAAAGCGCAGTGACTTCCTGCAAATGGCCATCACGCCGGACGCGGACGTGTGGAACAGCCATCCGTTTCAGGGCTGCCATCGCCTTTTCAGCCCGGTACTCCTGAACAAAACCGAGCACGGCATTTAGTACCACGATGACCATGATGACGATCGCATCGATCGTCTCCCCCAGGACCGCGGAGATGACCGCGGAGATGATCAGGATCACCACCATGATCCCGGTAAACTGCTCAAGCAAAATAGACCAGGCACTTCTGCCTGCTCGTTCGACCAGTTCGTTTTGCCCGTATTCTTCGAGTCGCCGGGCAGCCTCCGCAGCGGTTAAACCGCTTTCCAAATTGCTGTCAATCTGGTGGATAGCATCCTGCGTCTCAAGTGTATGCCATTCAGTCATTGCGCCTCCTGTTTTAGGTCCTGCTTTCCATAGCTATATTGTATACCTAACCCAGACAAGCCGGAAAAGCAAAACCTATAAACACGACCCCGCCAAAAACACGGGGCAAGCGGTCACGAAGGGGCACGAAGGAAACCAGTTTGAAAAGCTTTAACCATTGTGTACTTGGTGTCTTTGTGTTTAAAATATTCTTGCTTTTTGCCCGGCCTGGCGGCTTTGGGCCAGGGTACAAGGATTTAAGTTCTAAACCAGTCCTGGAACTTCCATTAGTCTGCTGTCAGGGTTTCTCCATCATTTTGAATCGTCTTCGAAGCCAATATACTGGAGTGAGTTCATGTTGTCGAACAAGTAGCTTGGAAATTATCCATGTGCGTGGTGCTGTAAACTGGACTGCAATTCGTTTCAAAACTTTGCTCCGATGCGGCTTTGTATGAACCCTTTACTGAAAAATATTGCGGGCGTGGCGTTCGACCCAAGTTGGAGACAAAGTTGATGTTTGCAAGATGAAAAAGAAATATTTGAAAAGTGATAAAAACCCCAAGTTGCTACCTTTGCATCGATCAGGAAGATTTTAGGCCAAAAACCCTCACCCTGCCCTCTCCCAACGGGAGAGGGGGAAATCGTCTAGGCAAAAAACCATCAAAATTGGGGTGAGGGCGTTTTTTCCCTCAAGGTAGCAACTTGGATTAAAAAGGAAGATGGCATGCGTACTCAAATCCCGCTTGACCCAGGCCCCGGCATGGCATACACTTGCATCTCCCTTGATGGGGAGTAGCCGCCCGCTTTGGCGGGTGAACAGTCGTCATCCCGGAGCCTGTCCCGGTTGTTCAAGGTCTTTTCTTGCGCGAGACCATCCTGCTGATAGGGCATGCTGGTTTTTTGTTAGCCAGGAGCTTTATGGAATTCGTCACCATCACCCTGATTTCGATTGCCCTGGCCATGGATGCGCTGGCTGTCTCTCTCTGTATCGGGATTGCCGGTCAAATCGCCAGTTTACGCGGAAAAATCCGCCTGGCCGCCCATTTCGGCATCTTTCAATCTGGAATGACCGCCCTGGGCTGGCTGGTTGGATCAACGATGATCCAATTTGTCAGCCAGTTTGACCATTGGATCGCTTTTGCTTTGTTGGGTTATGTTGGGATTAATTTGATTCGCTCCGGCCTCGACAAAGACCGGAAAGCCTTTCAACAAGACCCATCCACCGGGAAAGTGCTGGTGATCCTGTCTTTTGCCACCAGCATCGACGCTTTTGCGGTCGGGCTGAGTATCGCGTTGATCCAGGTTCCGATCCTGCTTTCGGTGGTGATGATTGGCCTGGTGGCATTTTTGTTATCCATGATTGGCCTGTTCACCGGTATCCGTCTGGGAGAGGCCTTTGGCAAGCGCATGGAAGTCCTGGGTGGGCTGATTTTGCTTGGGATTGGGGTCCGGGTTGTGGTGACCCACGTTTTTCTAGGGGCGTAATTATGTGACCTGTGCGGTTTTTCGCACAGGTCACTAGTTGTTTGACTGCCTTGCCGACCACACGGCTGCGCCTGTCTTGGCTAAATTATTTGGAGAGTGTATATGTTACGTTGTTAAAATCGGCATGGCGTCCTGAGCAGGCCAAGTCATCATTGGCGTTGCCGGCATAGTTAAAAATCAGGTTCTTGCCATCGAAGGTGTATTTGAACTTCATGGGGGATTTGCAGCCCACATCGTTGCCGGTTTCGGTGAAGGTGGAATCATCCGCTTCGTATTTGCCGTTGACCACCACTGCATCACCTTTGACGAAAACAGTGAAGGTCCCATTGGCGTTGAAGTTCATGCCATAATCCGTTTCGCCCTCCTTGATAAATTTTCCGGTTGGAAAATTGCCAGTGGAGCCACTCGCGCCACAGGCGGCCAGCAGCAGGCTCAACGCCAACAGAGCAAGCACCAGCACAGACCACTTCTTGCTGTTCATGATTAATTCTCCTTTGTTATACTTTAGTTTCCGCTAAAAATGAGT
>DHVZ01000050.1 GCA_002412925.1 Anaerolineales bacterium UBA5195
GGATTTGACACATCTAAACTCAAGTTAGCAAGCGTGCAAAAGAAAAAAACACTTCCGATGGTTGTCAACCTGGTCAAAGCGATCACAGTCGCAGGCCTTGCCTATCTTGGATATGCAATTGGGGGCCTTCTGTTGGTGGCGGTAATGAGAACCAAGGTAGACGCATCAGGGGCCGCCCTTTTCGAGATTGAAGCCACAGGTGTGAACTTCAAAACGCAATTCATGCTCGTACTATTTTTTATCAACAAACCCTTGGCCGTATTCTGGATTGCGCGCAAATGGCAGGCAAACCAAATAGCACTTTGGATCATATTTCTGTTTTTCTGGTCCATCGACACCAGCGGTTTGTGGCTATATCAAATGATTGTCTATGGATCAGCATCCATTCCTATTATCCTTTTTCTGGGTTTCTTCTCCGCCGTGATCATCGCGACCAGCATACAGAGAAATTACAGGAAATCTTCAATAGAATAAAATATGAGTTACCACCGATATGGTGAGGATATATGAACTCGGAAAAGCTTAGTCTTGCAGTTCAACTCATCAAATCCGGGAACAAACCGGTTGCTCAAGCCATCCTCAAGGAAATCTTGCGAGCTGACCCGGACAATGAAAAAGCCTGGTTATGGTTGTATTCCTGCACAGAAAAAGTCGGACAGAAACGATATTTCCTGCAACAGGCCCTCCGGATTGATCCGGATAATCCGAATATTCAACGCGAGTTATCCAAACTGGGAGAGCAACCCCACATCATTGCACGGCCCATCCGTCAAATCAGCTCATCACAATCAACTGAAAATAATCCAGAAACAGAGCTCAGCGCGGCGACCCTGCCTCCGAACCACGAAACCGTTCCTGGAACGCTCTCAGACAGACTGCGAATGGTGCAGCGCTTCCTGCTCGGGAAATCCCTGCGGGTGATCACGGTTCTCCTGGGTGTGACGCTGAGCATGTTTTTGTTGATGCACGCCATCCCGGGCAATCCGTGGGCTAATTATTCAACCGAGAAGCGCGCGATGCAAGGCGTTTATTCCAGCGAAGCGGTTACGCAGGCGCTTAACCAGCGCTTCGGTCTGAACCTGCCGCTGTGGCGCCAGTTTACCCGTTATATCATCGGCGACTTTGAGGCTGATGGCAGCTTTTTCTGCGGCGCGCTCTGCGGAAACCTTGGGCCGTCCACTCGCCAGCGCGGACGCAGCGTGCAGGATGTTCTTTTCGAGCCGCCTGAGGGAAAGACATTCTGGGAAAGCCGCTTCGGGTACTCCATCCGGCTGGTTCTCTTTGGGTCGCTGATTGCCGTTGGGCTGGGGATTCCGTTGGGCATCCTGAGTGCGGCCAAACCGAAATCGGCATTAAGCCGTACCATTTCGGTCAGTCTGGCTGCGTTGATTTCGATCCCCAATTTTGTGCTCGGCTTGCTGGCGATCATTGTCTTCGCCTCCTGGCTGAAAATTATTAAAGTCCTGCCGGATTGGGAAATCCCAAGTAATTGGATCATCCCAGCCATTGTGCTGGCGGTCATGCCAATGGCCAACATTGCCCGGGTCACGCGCGCATCCCTGATCAATATCTTGAACGAAGATTACATCCGCACTGCCCGCGCCAAAGGGCTGACGCAAACCCGCGTCATGCTCGTCCATGTGCTGCGCAATGCGCTTGTTCCGATCATCACTTACCTGGGTCCAACTTTAATGGAAATGTTCACCGGGTTATTAATTGTCGAAAATCTGTATTCCTTTCCGGGTTTTGGGCGGGAATACTGGGGGGCAGTTCTGGAATTGGATTACCCGATGATCCTGGGCCTGACCTTAATCTATGCAACCGGCATCTTACTCGTCAATCTTCTGATTGAGGTTCTGAGCGAGATTCTTGATCCCCGGATCCGTTCGCTCAAGCCGCGAGGCGCCGCATGATCAAGTTTTTCCCCTGGAAGCGTGCTCTGCGTTCCAAAACGCTCTGGTTCAGCCTGCTGATCATGCTCAGCCTCGGGCTGATCGCCGGGTTGGCACCTTGGATCGCCCCGCATGATCCCTATCAACAAAGTTTTACCCAGGGCTACCTGCCTCCCATGTGGGTGCAAGATACGACCATTTCGGGCAATGCCGAATATCCGCTTGGCACCGACCGTTACGGCCGCGACATTCTCAGCCGCCTGATTTACGGAACGCGGACCGCTTTTTTCCTTGCGCTGACAGCCGTTCCATTGACAGCCCTGATCGGCACATTGGTTGGGCTGGTCGCAGGTTACGCAGGCGGCAGGCTCGATGCATTGATCATGCTCTTCAGCGACATGGTTCAGACTCTGCCGAGCATCATGTTCATGGTGATGATCGTACTCATCTTCCGCAGCCTGTTCGCTCCGTCCTGGCTCCAGGGCCTGATCACGCTGGTGATCGGTTTTGCGGCGGTCAACTGGGTTAACCTGGCGCGCCTGATCCGCGTCAATGTGCTCCTGATCAAATCCCAATTGTTCGTGGAAGCTTCTGTCTCTCTGGGAGCCTCGCCACGCTACATCATCTTCCATCATCTACTCCCCAACGTTTTGCATGTCATCCTGGTCTGGATCATCAACAACATCCCGGCCATCATCCTGCTCGAGGCCTTGCTGGGCTATATCGGCGTGGGCGTGACCAGCGCGGTTGACGGAGGCGAGTTCACCGTGGTCAGTTGGGGCGGGTTGTTCTTTGTCGGCCGCTCGGCTATGAGCCGCAACCCATCGATGCTGGTGATTCCATCCTTATGTATCCTGCTGATCTCGATGAGCTTTTTCATGCTCGGAGATTTCCTGAACGAAACCACCCGTCAGGAACAGGGATAGCGCAAAGGTAACCGCGCTGAACGATGACATAAGCAGAGGCAACCCTTCAGAATCATCCAGCGTGCATTCAGGAGAACAGTTTTGTCTGACGAGATGCGAGTCCAGCACCCAACGGGAAAGTTCTAAGTCAATCCCGGCCGCTTCGGGTGCGGTTCAATTTTTCGGAAGATTTGGGTGCTGATAAAGTGGCGATTGCTCACCCCGCCGCCACTCCCAAACCGGACATGAGGCTTTTACCTCATCCGGCTATTCGATAAAACAGGCCCTTGTCATGGTCCTAAAGTAATTCTCACCCGCTCATCATCAAGCAGAATGATGCCCGCCGCGTAGAAAACGATTAGCCCGCTGTTAGCAAATGGGTAGGTAAGAAAAGCGCGCCGGGGGTATCATCAGCACAGATCAAACAGGAATTCTGGAGAAAGCAGCATGTCCCCCAACCCACTTGAAGGTCAGGTCATCGGCAAATATCGCGTGCTCGAAGCGCTGGGGCGCGGCGGCATGGCCCAGGTCTACCGGGCCTACCATCCGCAGCTCGACCGCTACGTGGCCGTCAAAGTCTTGCGCTCCGACCTGGTAGAAGAGAAAGAATTCCTGGCGCGGTTCCAGCGCGAAGCGCGCGCCATCGCCAGCCTGCGCCATCCCAACATCGTCCAGGTTTTCGACTTCGATGTGCAAGACGAGATTTACTACATGGTCATGGAACTGCTCGAAGGCGATACCCTGCGGGCGCGCTTGAACAAATTTCGCGTCGAGGGCAAACGCATGCCCCTGCCCGAAGTGCTGGGCATCATGAAAGATGCGCTGCGCGGCCTGGGCTACGCCCACAGCCAGGGCATCATCCACCGCGATATCAAACCCGCCAACCTCATGCTCACCAGCCGCGGCGAGGCCGTCGTCACCGATTTCGGCATAGCCCAGATTGTCGGCGCGACCACCTATACCGTTTCTGGCGCACTGATGGGCACCCTCAGCTACATGGCCCCCGAGCAGGGTTTGCAGGGCCACTGCGACCAGCGCAGCGATCTTTATTCACTCGGAATTGTCTTCTACGAGATGCTGACGGGGTACACCCCCTTCGACGCGGATACGCCCCTGGCAATTTTGATGAAGCACCTGAACGACCCGCTGCCTTTGCCCCGTCAAATCGACCCGGCCCTGCCCTTAGCCTTGGAGCACATCGTCCTGAAGGTGCTGGCCAAGGACCCCGAGGACCGCTACCAGACCACCGACGAAATGGCCGCTGCCCTGGAACAGGTCACTCCCGAAGAACTGCCCGAAGGCCCGCGCGGCGTGGTGCCGCCCCCCTCTGGGTTTGACCCCAAAAAAGTTTTTTCGGGAGCCTCGCGCAAACAGATCACCGATCAACTTTTCACCCAGGAAGATACCGATCCCGACCTGGCCCGTACGCTTGAACGCGAGGGCTTCCGCCCGGAGCCTCCTGCAACCGGGCAGGCTCCATCCAACCCATTGGCGGCCCTGGTTTCCAAACCGCTGAGTGTGCCCGGCGCGGTCTTTGGCGCCCTCGGCGCCATCCTGCTGATCAATCTGTGCGCGACCATGAATCTCTCCATCACCGGGTTGAATGTTTATCGCTACGGCTGGGCTTTCGAAATCTTCCTGCTGGCCGGGTTCCTGGCCATGATCATGTGGGCCGTTCAAAAACATTGGATGCTGACCCCGATCATCATCATCTTTGGCAACGCCCTGATTCTCTCCTACTGCGCCATCACGGGCCGCTGGAACGACTGGATCTTTTTGTGGATGCTTGAACCGCTGATTGTCGGCGCTGCCGTTTACATCCCCCTGCAGCTGACAAAAAAGGCCCCTGACACCCGTTTCTGGGCGCGTGCCGGTGGGGCCCTCACAGTTGCCATGTCACTCGTGCTGGCGAGTTCCACCTGCGGACTCGCGCTCATCGTCGCCCTGTTTCGATAATTATTCCGTCTTCGCTCACTGGCGCCACAGGCAGCCGCCTGTCGGTCTTGTTCAGTGTGTCTATCAACCGTCTCTTCACCATTCAATTGGAGGTCTATTATGAAACCTGATCGCTCTCTTTCCCTGGTCTTTGGCATCGGCCTGGTTGTCATCGGCCTGATCAGCCTGGCCGGAAACTTGTTCCTGCGTCTCGAAGCCTGGCGCCTGTGGCCGATTGTGGTCATCCTGCTTGGCCTGGGCCTGACCGCTCCCGGCTTCTTCGGCCTCGTCAAACGCGGGCTCGGCGCCTTCTTCATTCCCGGCATCCCTGTCCTGACAACGGGTCTCATCCTGCTCGCCGCCAGCCTGCTCCACCGCTGGGATGTCTGGGCGATTGCCTGGCCGCTCGAGGTGCTCGGCCTGGCGCTCGGCTTTACCCTGGCGGCCATTTTCATGCGCGTCCCTGCGCTGGCCATCCCGGCCATCATCCTGGGCGCCAATGGCCTGCTGCTGGGCTTCTGTAACCTGACGGGACTCTGGCAAGCCTGGGCCTTGCTCTGGCCGATCGAACCCCTCTCGATTGGGTTGGGATTACTGGTGCTGGCCTGCTTCAACAAATCGCATGGCACCCGCGTAGCAGCCGTGGTCCTGTTCATCATCGCCGGGGCTGGCTTCTTCAGCATGTCCTTCATCAGCGTTTTCAACGCTTCGATCCTGCGTTTTGGCGCGCCGCTCATGTTGATCATGACCGGCATCCTCCTGGCCGCGCTCAGCTTCTTCAAACGTGAGGAGCCTGTCCCTGCACAGCAAGAACCTGCTGCTCACTGAAGCAATCGGCAAAAATAAATCCCCGCGCTGGGGATTTATTTGGCTCTTTGGGAATCTCCGTGGTAGGACCCCGCATTTTGGGGTGTGAGCACGCGTACGCGCGCTCACACCCCAAAATGCGGCACTCTTCACCCCATAAGCTCATCGGGGCAGGCGGGAAAATCCTAGAGATCCATTTATTTTGCAAGGATTCAACGCAAGGTATGCTTGGTAAGCCAGGGGCTATAAACGCAAGGATAAATCAACAAACGAAACGTGGGAATTGTTCCGAGACGGGGATTTGGAAGTGTTTCCCACCTTGAGAACTTCGCCACTTGGGTCTGAGTGATGTTCATCATTCATCATTTCCATGAATAACGAAACAATTATCGGCTGAAATTGAATCCCTGATTGAGATTGGATATATTCCAGCGCCGGTTCTCTTGACCAAGCCTCACGATAAGGCCGATTGGAAGTCAACGCATCAAACACGTCCACAATGCTAAAAATTCGAGCCGCGATGGGAATCTGTTCACCCTTTAGGCCGCCGGGGTATCCACTCCCATCCCATTTTTCGTGATGATGTCGGGGAATATCGATTGCAGGTTTCAAATGTTCGATTTGGAATAAGATTTCGTCAGCGTAAAGAGGGTGTAACTGCATAATTTTCCATTCTTCCGCAGTCAGGCTCCCGGGTTTGAGCAGGATCGAATCCGGGATACCCATTTTCCCGATATCATGCAACAGCGCTCCGCGGCGAATATGCATCAGATCAGACTCTGAAAAAGTACCGATTCTTTGGGTCAATTGGAGAGTCATCGCAGTGACGCGCAATGTATGCCCTTGGGTTTCGCGATCGCGGAGTTCGAGGGCGCGAGATAACCCTTCGATGGTGGCATTATAGGCAACGCTCAATTCTGCATTTGAATTCTTGAGCACATCGACAAGGAGTGCGTTATCGATTGCAATCGCTATCTGGTTCGAAATAGTTTCCAGGGTATTCAACCACTCTGCATTTGGCTCAAAATCCCTGCGTTGGAAAATTTCCAGAACCCCTTTGATTTCGCCTCGGGCGATCAATGGAGTTCCAAAATATGTTCTGAACCCTTCCTTATGGAAATTTACTGAGCGTGAAAAGCCCTGCGGCACATTCTGCAAGTTCCTGATATCGATGACTTGTTTTTTTTCGATAACCTGTCCGGCAAAACCTTCACCAAGGCCAAGACAAGTGTTCCTGAAAGTATCAAACCGAAAGCCATACCCATTTACAAAGCTTAGTGTCTGTGCTTTAGAGTCCAGGGCTAGTAGAGCAATGGCATCGGCCTGGATGTGTTGCGCAGCTTTCCTGAGAATCACTTTCGTGGTAGATTGTAAATCTGCCGCTGAAAGAATTGCCTGGTCGATGGCTCGTAACGTCTGGATATGCGTTAGTTTTCGATTCGAATCAGCGAAAAGCCTGGCATTTTCCAACGCTGAAGCAGCCAGCAGGCTATAGGCGTGAAAAAAGTCGATGATTTCAGCTGTAAAGAAATCATTGGTTTCAGAAAGCAGGCCAAGAATCCCTATCACATGATCGTGAGAGACCAAAGGGAATAACACTTTCGTGTGTTTGACACCGGATTCCAATTCGCCCAGTTGAATAATCAGCTGCGTTTTCTCCTGCAAAATAGTGCTTATTTCCTTGGAGGATGGTTCAATCAGAGCTCCACAAATGGAAGGCGTATCGTCCATAGGCCAGCATGCCAATGGCTGGATCACCTGATTTTCCCGCAAATATCCAATCCAGGCCTGTTTGACCCCAAACTGCTCTGCGCAGGAATGCGTAATATATCTTCCCAGGGCTTCGCTATCCAATTCTTTCGAAAGCTGCTGGGCAGTTTCGTTCAATGCAGTCATCAATTCCAATTGACGGCGGGCGACAGCCTCCGCCTTTTTTTGGTCAGTGATGTCGCGCACAATCACAACTGTCCGTAAATTGGTTTGCTGAATACATTTTGCCACATACCAGCGCAAACCTGCCCCACTCACCAAGTCATACTCCAGGGTTGTAATTTCACCAGTGGCATTGGTTTTATTCATGGCATGCGTAAACTGGCTGGCCAGATCAACCGGGAGCACATCTACCATCCTTTTCCCCAAAAATGCTTCCGGCGGCACATAAAGCGCCAGTTTATCGCCGGCCAAATAATCAGTGATGATCCCTTTTTCGTCCAGGGAAAACAATAAATCCGGAAAAGCCTGAAAAATAATTTTCAGCTCCGGCATCGACGCATCACCATGTTCTTTGACAAACTGAGTCGGATTATCGGGCTGCGAAATCATGCTTCGCATCCTCGCCACCTAACGGTTTTATTTTCACATGGGCCAACTACCCACATTGGTATAATTGGAGGGCTGTGCTTCAAACGGGGCATACTGCCCGGGTAAAGCTTTGCGTAATTGTCCTGCAAAATCTGCCAAGGACATGCTCCGAATAGCAGTTACCAATTCATATTCATCGGCCGATAAAGTGAACTGCTCTCCCGCAAACCCCTCCTGGATTGCTCGAGCCGGTTCGCTCAGCAGAATATGACAAAACTGGCGACTAACGACCGCCGCAGCCAGTAACCGGTTGACATTCTCATATCCAGGGCGAGGGACTCGGATGGCGGTGGATGGCTTATTCAACTGGTCGATTAGCATGAGATTTATTCCTTTCTGAACTAACTTTAATGGACACAGGCCGGCTGATCAGTAACCAAAAAACTCCCAGGCTGACCAAGATATCACCCAGGCTGAAGACAAACCGATAATTCAACCAGCCCGGGGATACGAAACGGTCTGCAAACCAGGGAAAAACAATCGCAGTTGCAGGTAACAGAATATCTTTGCTGCTGGAACTAAAGCGGCTTCCAACCTGCAATTTTTGAAGCGCATCGGCTGGCAAAAACCGTGCCGCAGTGTCAACGCTCAAGGGCATCAAGCCACCGTTCGCACTGATTGCCAACAGGTTGAAAATTAGTCCGACAGTCAGCAACGGCATTCCAACAGACCGCCGGTTGAGCCAGCAAAATAACAACAGCCCAAATTGAGAACTAACCAAACAGGCTGCAGCCAGGCTCTCTGGTAAATGACTACGAGTAACTGGCAAGTAAAAAGCAAACCATTGTGGCAAAAAAGCCACCATCACCAGCCAGGCATGTCGAAGTTCAGGCGGTTGCCAGCTATCCCGGTTCCACCTGGCGCGTAAAATGCCAACCAGCGAGCCTGCGATTACAGCAACAAGCAAAATCACTAATGACTGACCCCGCCGCCGTCTGCAGGCGCGCCGGCACCGAGCACGAGCAGCGCTATTGTTAGGAGGAAAAAGAAAAATTGAATGTGGTGTTTTTGAATTTTTGAAGCGGTGATTGAAAATTGAGCGAATGTGGTTTTCATGAGGTACCTTCCTGAATGAGTTGTTAGAGTTGACAACATTACAATACCTCATCCCAGGGTACAAAGGCGGCCTCAAATACTGTTTAATTTAGCTGTTCATAGAGCATTTTTGTCCCCGATGATGGCTCTATTCCCAACTCATCGAACAGGGTCGCTCTGCAAGTCTGGTATGTACGGGCAATTGCCACCCGATCTCCAAGATAAGCATAGGCGCGCATCGCGAGGCGGTAAGCCTCTTCCATGAGCGGATTGGAGCGCAACGCAGTCCGGCATACCTCCAGCGCTTGTTCTGCCTGGCCGGCTTTTAGGCGAATCTCTGCCAGGCGCAGTAATGAGTCGTGATATGTAACTTCAAGCTGGGCGCGTACCTGGTCAACCCAGTTAGCATCGATTTCTGCGAGGTAAGAGCCTTTAACCAGCGAAATCGCTTTATTTAATAATTCAGCAGAATTATCCCCGGTCGTTATGTTGGCTTGCCTGACCAAATC
This sequence comes from Anaerolineales bacterium UBA5195, assembly GCA_002412925.1. Taxonomy (GTDB): domain Bacteria; phylum Chloroflexota; class Anaerolineae; order Anaerolineales; family Villigracilaceae; genus UBA5195. The sequence goes on from DHVZ01000050.1 coordinate 9,445, forward strand.
TCTGAAAATCTCGACATCATACTCATAATCCATACTGCGATTGAATCGGTAATGTTCCCCGTCAAACAGGATAGTATCCTGCCCGATAGCCTGGCGCAGGCGATAAATACCGGTTTTAAAGCGCATTTTCAAACGCGAGGGCGAAATATCGGGCCAGAAAGCAGAAGCCACCTGCTCCTTTGTAGCGGTATCTTCCTGAAGAAAGAAAAAGAACAGATCCCTGGTTTCCCTGGTTTGCCAATCAGCCAGTGAAATTTTTTTTCCATTCAGGGTGACTTGAATTGTCCCGAGTGCACAAATGTTGAGGCGCGGTGGCGAAATAAAAACCGTTCTTGAAATGCGGCGGAGTTTACGGCGGATGGCCGGAAGACCCTGGTTGAATTCTTCAGCGCGCGAAATCAACTTTCGTACAGAGAGCGCCTGGTTTTGAGGTGGGCAATACTGGTCAAACCATGCCTGTGCCTGTGCCGCATTGACATAGAGCAAACCGGAGTCAATCCAGGCGCCTGCCGCAGGAAATACCCTGGCTAAAAGGGTGGTTGCTGAATCTGGCTGACCCGAAGCCGCCAGGGCGACAGCCAACCATAGACGTCCGATCTGAGTCTCAAGAACTCGCCCATTCTGTTCATACAAACTAACCGCGCGGGTAAATTCATCGATAGCCTGCTGAGGTTTATTGACAAAAAGCAACAGGCTGCCATACTCCATGCGGAAAAGCGCCTCGTCGGCAGGAGATGCTTGATTTTGGACATACGGGAATAACTCGCCCAACATCTTTTCTGCAAGCCTCAAGTGATGGCTCAATCTGGCAATTTTGGCCTTTGAAATTGAATTATAGAAACGAAGATACGAATCGCCAAATTGCGATGCTATCACCAAGGCTTGGTCATAACATTCCGCAGAACGATCCAATTCCTGGATATCGACCAGCATATCTCCCAAACTGGTCAGGGCCAATGCTTGGGCACGGAGATAACCGCTGCGGCGGGCGTAATCAATGGCGCGGTCGAACATTTCGAAGGCTTGTTCATAATCTCCGCAGTAATGATATAACACCCCAATGTTGTTCATAACGGTAGCCTGCCAGCCCAGGTTTCCGGTCTTTTCCCAATCTTTCATTGCGCTGAGATAATGTTTGATGGCAGTCTCGTTGTTTCCCAGCCCATGATGCGCAACGCCCAATTCCATTTTTAAAATTGGAAGAAGATTCTCTTCTTCCAATGAATTCAGGATATTTAGTGCTTTTTCAAGTTTTTTCATGGCTGCGATTGTTTTTCCCAAGCGCAGCCATGAAAGCCCCTGGATTCGATGCGCAAAAGCGTAGGTGCTCCTGGCCTCTGGGTTTGTAGCAGTTTCTGTCAGCCCGATTGCTTCTTCAGCATCTTTCAAGGACTGGTCATAATTGCCCAATTCGCGATACACCGCCGCGCGGCGGATCAGCGTAAGCGCCAGGTTGTCGTTTTCCTTTTTACCACGGAAGAGCACTTCGGCTTGGCTAAGCAGTGAAAGGCCTAATTGAGTATCGCCCTGGGTGTGAGCTACTGCGCCTTGTAACGACAAAAGCATCGGGGTTTCCTGTAATACAGAAATCGGCAGTCGCTCCAACCAATTCCCAAGCGTCACAATTCGACCATGGCGGATAAAGTGAGTCCCCGCTTTCTCAATCAGAACCAGCAAAGCGGATTGATCATTGATGTTCTCGTAAATATGGTGCGCCTTATCCCATTCCTGTCGACCTTCGTAGTACTGGCCCAGCCTGAACATAATTTCAGGGATGATGAGCGGATCCTGTTCCTGGAGTTCAGCTTGCAGATATTCCTGGAATAAGTGGTGATAGCGAAACCAGCGGCCATTTTCGCCAACCGGCACGGCAAACAAATTATTTTTCAGAACGGTATTAAACAAAGATTTCCAGTCACGTTGTGAACCCGTTATCAGTGGGGAAAGAATCTCGTTGCACAAATCAACGCTCACTTCATCAAACAGGGATGTCAATAGAAGGAACTCCCTTATCGCAGGGGTTTGTTTTTCCTGTACTTCACGCCTAAAATAACCAGATAAATCAACCCCCGTTTTGGCCAACGACATGTCAGGTCTCTGCCTGCCGGAAGTTGACAACAGACCGGTGATAGAAAAGGATGTTATCCAGCCTTCTGTCTTCGCCGCCAGGTCTCGGGCTTCATCCGGCGATAGTATTTGGCCAGTATTCTGCGCAAATAAAGCCTGGATTTCTTCTGGCTGGAAAACCAATTCGTCGAAACCCATACCCCCAACCTGGTCGCGGGCTACAAGGAGATGCAACTCGGGCAAAGTAGGCAGTATCCGTGACGAGAGAATCAGGTGACAATGTTCTCCGGCAAGCTGAACAAATCGATTGATAAAAATACGAATCTCGTGAACCGGGTTGATGAAGTGGTAATCATCCAGGATGATTACAAAATGTTCATGGATATTCTGATAGATTTCATTCGTAATTGTCACCACCAGCCTCTCATTATCTTTCTCCAGAGAGGTCAGGCTATTGAGCGCGCTGTAAGACTCTTTTCCAAAAGCTGAAAAACGTTGGTGAATACAGGAGACAAAATAATTGATGAACCTCTGTGGTTCCTGGTCCAACACATCCAGCGAAAGCCAACAAGTTGGAATTTCGCTTTGCAGCGCCAGATCGATTAACAGGGTTGTTTTTCCATACCCAGCCGGAGCACAGAGCAGGATTAGTTGTTTATTCAACAAGTCATGAAATTCATCGATCAGCCGGGGGCGTGTGACAATCTCCGGCCTTCGCTGGGGACTGATGATCTTGGTCTTGCTGATTGCATATGGAGTTATCATACCCATAACATTTATTCTATTTTAGTTTTGATCAATTTCACTTCAGAGACTCAGCAGGACATCTTTTGAGAATAGGTTGTTGAAGTGAAAACTGCGTCAGGACAAAGCATAAGCTTCGTTCAAGCTTCCTTATTAAAGCACGATTCGAAAGAAATCCCCCTATCTTGCGAGGGTTCTTTTCGTTTTGTGAGTGAATCATCACAACTGGCCGGGATGCTTGTCCAGAAGTTTTTATGAGAAATGAACAATCCCTTCGCGACTATTCTCCACCAGGTAGGAAGTAAATGACTCGGTCTCCATCTGCGCTCGTAGAATATTCTCATAAACACAGATCGACTGCCGCCAGTAAAACGCTGCCTGTCGATATCAGCCATAAGTTGGAGAACCTTGATACTCCAAGCACGGTTGGTGTTCGGCGCGCTCACACCCCAAAATGCGGCACCCTTCACCCTTTTTGCTCATCGGGGCAGGCGGGGAAATCCTAGCGACCCTCTTCAATCCTAGTCAGGGAATTGTCAAAAGTTGGTAAAATGATGAGGTGTTGCAGTCAAAGATTCCCCCGACAGTTTTGGCTGCCCGAACGAGACCCCATGCCATCCCTGGCCCAAACCCTGCCTTCCAACGATCTTGGTTTCCTGCGCATTGTCGCCTCGCTTTGGGGAATTGAACTGATCTCTTCTGACGCCGCCGAGGCGGCCGTGGAACTTTCGGAAAGCCTGTGCGACGCTGAACTGCTCGACGAAGTCGTTTCGACCTTGCCGCAGGACGGCCGCGCCGCACTGGAAGCCCTGGCTGCTGAAAACGGACGCCTGCCCTGGGTGGTTTTTGCGCGTCGTTTCGGTGATGTGCGCGAAATGGGCGCGGGCAAACGCGACCGGGAAAAACCCCACCTGCATCCGACCTCCGCCGCTGAAGTGCTCTGGTACCGCGCACTGGTGGCAAAAGCCTTTTTCGATGGGGATAAAGGCCCGCAGGAATTTGCCTTCGTTCCCGAGGATTTGCTGATGGCCCTGGATTTTTCAGGAATCATGACAGCCACAGAAACCGAAGTTGTCGAACAGGCTTCAGATGATATAGAAGAGCCAACCGAATCGGAAGAAAATACCCCGGCGCGCGAGCAAGCACACCCGTCCGCCTTGCCCGGCTCGCCCAAAACCGATCAACCCCTGGGGCGGCCGGCCTCCCCCGCCGAAAAAGCCATCACCCTCCCGGCCAGCGACCGCATTCTGGATGACGCCTGCACACTGCTGGCGGCGCTGCGCATGGGCCTCGCGCTGCCAGAGACACAGATTCCCGCCAGCGTGTTGCTCGAATTCCTGTCAGCGGCAAAAATTATTGTCGAGGGCGCGCCCCAGCCGGAGCCTGCCAAAAACTTTCTCGAAGCACCGAGGCCCAAAGCGCTGGAAATACTGGTTGGCGCCTGGCAGGATTCGAGCAGGTTCGATGAATTACGCCAGCTGCCAGGGCTGGCCTGCGAAGGCGAATGGAAAAACGAACCGCTGGTAACGCGCGAGTTTTTGCTCAACCTGCTCGAACCGATCCCCGAAGGTCAGTGGTGGAGCCTCTCTGCCTTTGTGCGCGATCTCAAGGCAAAATATCCCGATTACCAGCGCCCGGCGGGTGATTACGATTCCTGGTTTATCAAGCGCAAAGCCGACGGCGTCTTCCTGCGCGGGTTTGCCAGTTGGGAAGAAGTTGATGGGGCTTTAATCAAATATTTCATCAACGGCCCGTTATTCTGGCTGGGGCTGGTGGAACTTGCCTCGCCCAAAGAAGACGCAGCTCCCACCGCTTTTCGCCCTGTGCAAAAGGTTACCAACAGCATCGAAACTGGCAGGTTGAACGTCTCATCACAGGGGAAAATCAGCGTACCCAGGCTCGCCCCTCGGGCAGCCCGTTACCAGGTGGCGCGCTTCTGCGAATGGGAGACTGAGAAAGACGATCAATATCGTTACCGGGTCACGCCGGGGTCCTTGAAACGCGCCAGGGAACAGGGCTTAAAGGCCGAACACCTGCTGGTCATTTTACGGAAACACGCTTCAGGCCCGCTTCCGCCGCCGTTTGCAAAGGCGCTCCAGCGTTGGGAAGTTAACGGCACCGAGGCGCGGGTCGAGACCCTGACTGTTTTAAAGGCCGGCAAGCCCGAAATCCTGGAAGAACTGCGCAAATCGAAGGCGGCGCGTTTCCTGGGCGAAATCATCGGCCCAACGACGGTGGTTATCCGTGATGGGGCGACCTCCAAAGTGATGGCGGCCCTGGCCGAGATGGGCTTGTTGGCAGAGGGCGCTGAAAACGAATAAATTCGCTCTCCTGGCTGAAATGGATGCAAAGCCGGCACGCGAATTTTTGAGCGCCAGCTTGGGTTTGAGGCGTCATTAAGAAGGAGAAAAACCATGAAAGTCTTCATCAGCGCCGATATCGAAGGCGTCACCAGCGTCACCCACTGGGACGAAACGGAGCTTACCAAGGCCGAGAGCACCATCCATCGGGAGCAAATGACTGCCGAAGTGGTGGCCGCCTGCGAAGGCGCGCTCGAAGCCGGCGCCAGCGAAATCTGGGTCAAGGACGCGCACGACAGCGCGCGCAATCTCATCCCGTCCAAACTGCCGCATGAAGCCCGCCTGATCCGCGGCTGGGCGCCCAATCCATTGATGATGATGCAGGAACTGGATGAAAGCTTCCAGGCGGCGGCGTTGATCGGCTACCACTCGCGCGCCGGGTCCAACACCAGTCCATTGGCGCACACCATGACGGGGGCCTGGGCACGTATCACGTTGAATGGCCGCGAAATGTCTGAGTTTGCGCTGAACACCTACACGGCCGCGATGTTCAAAGTGCCAGTGGTCTTCGTCTCCGGCGACAAAGGCCTGTGCGAGGAAGCCGCCGGGCTGAACCCGGCCATCGCGACGATAGCGGTCAAGGAGGGAGTCGGGAATTCGACCGTCAGCATCCACCCCGAACTGGCCGCCGCCCGCATCCGCGCAGGCATGCTCCAGGCTTTGAAGGGCGACCCATCGAAATGCCTGGTGAAACTGCCCGCGCACTTCTCGGTTGAGATTCAATACAAGGACCATACGAAAGCCTATCAATACAGTTTTTACCCCGGCGCGAAGCTGAAAGATCCGGTGACAATCCACTTCGAACACGCAGATTACTACGAGGTGCTGCGCTTCCTGTTCTTTGCGGCCTGAATTTGCCGGCGGCGCTGACCTGCGCCTGGCAGGCAGGGAACCAGTTTCATCCGCACAACCCCTGCCAGCCCCGAAATATTCGGAAATTCTTTCAACTTTCGTGAAGTGCTGATCCTGAAAGCAAGCAGGAGATGATAACCATGGATGATCGCAGGAAAGAAACCCGCAAGAAAATAATGGCGTTTACACTCGTTTATGACGAACGAGGTCGATTGCTGGGGTATCTTGTCAATATGACCGAGCAGGGCGCCATGGTCATTGGCGAAAAAACACTGGAAATCAACTCCCAGGTAACCTTGAAGATTGAATTTCCAGACGAACTAGAGGGAAGCTTTGCTCGAAAACTGGTCATCGCGGCTCGCGTGGCGCGCTGCGTCCCACACGAAGCAAGCTCCCGGGAATTCGAAATTGGGTTCGAGTTCACAAAAATCAAACCCGAGCAGACACAGATTATCGAGGCCTTACTCGAGCGCTACCATTTCCGCTACCAGGGCTGAGCGAAAGGACAAGATTGGGAAACGCCCCGCGGACTTACCCTAAAGTGGCGCAAGGCGTTTTTCTGATCCTCATTTGTTATATACTACTAGATAGGTGTATTCGTGGCAGACATTACAAAACAAACTCGTTTCACGCAAGGAGATAATCATGTCCAATCATAACGAAAATACCTGCTACTACTGTGTTGAACAAAACAAGAAGATTGAGATATTAAAAAAACAGGCGGGAGAATTGGAAGCGAAATTAAATTTCGCCAAAGACCCTGATGAAATAAAAGAACTCAGCGAACAGCTAAAAGCGCTCCAGAAAAAGATTATATATGCGGAATATGATTTAGACAGACATCAGGGTGCTGCGGAGAATGCAAATTAGCTTCTCGCGAACCATGGATTGCTCAATTGAATATCGCAATGATGTTATGGTTTATTCTTGTCATCAACCATTTATACGGAGGGTCTTATCATGGCTGACAAGGAACAGTTACGGCTAATCAAATCAAGTGTTGCTGGTTGGAATGCTTGGGTTGAGCAAGCCTCGAACGAATTAAATCCCGGTTCAAAAAATGAATGGACTGAAGTCAGAACCGTTCCCATTGATCTGCGTGAAGCAGACCTCGCGGGCGCAAATCTTAGCGGAGCATTGCTAGACGGAGCTGACCTGATGGGGGCAAATCTGGAAAATGCGAACTTGCAAGGTGCATTTCTGCCCAAGTCACAACTTGTTGGGGCGAATTTAATGGGAGCAGATGCCAGTAATGCAATAATCGGATTAAGTCATTTGAACGTTGCCAATCTACGCATAGCAAACTTGAGCAGAGCCGATCTTAGAGGGTCCGATCTTCATTTTGCAATGCTAAATGGGGCAGATCTGCGCAATGCAGATCTAAGCGAAACTACTTTCAGCAAAGCTGACCTAAGCGACACGGATTTACGCGGGGCGGACTTGAGCCTATCCATCTTGGTTGGTACAAAGCTGGGAAATGCCCAGTTGGCAGGTTGCCGTGTTTATGGGTGTTCTGCTTGGGATATTCAAGGCATACCGGCATCACAAAACGATTTGATCATTTCCAAAACCGGCATGATTACAACGGATGACTTGGAAGTCGCCCAATTCATCTACCTGATGTATGAGAACCAAAAAATCCGTAACGTGATTGATTCTATGACGGCCAAAGGGGTTCTAATCTTGGGACGTTTTTCCCCGCCGGAGCGCAAAGCTGTGTTGGATGGCTTACGGGAAAAACTGAGAGAATTTAACCTGCTGCCGATTGTTTTTGATTTTGATCGCCCCACCGACAAGGATTTTACCGAAACAATTAAAACATTGGCCGGTCTCTCTTATTTTGTAATCGCTGACGTGACCAACCCGAAATCGTCCCCGCTCGAACTGCAGGCAACAGTTCCAGACTACCAAATCCCTTTTGTGCCGATTATTCAAGAAGGTGAAGATCCTTTTGCCATGATGGTTGACTTGCAGAAGAAATATGACTGGGTGCTAAAAACAGTAACTTATGATTCAATGGAAACCCTAATGAAAGTGTTGAAACCCTTGATTATTGATCCTGCGATGAAGAAACGTCAAGAATTGAGACTTATCAAGGCGCGCGAGCCGGAAATAGTCTCTGCAAAAGACTACTTGGCGAAAGGTGGATTATGATGGTGAAGGGTAACACACCGTAGAAACTCCATCGCCCGCACACACCGAAAACCCCACCCAACCCAAAAACGCCCCGCGGACTTGTGATCCGCAGGGCGTTTTCTTTTATCCCCTCGGCGGGAATACCATCTTTGTTGACAAAGACTTGGCGCACGATGAGTACAGGAATTTGAGCGTTTCTTTGATGTGACACATGTTTTCTTTGGATGAAAACCAAACATCGAACATCACAAAGCGAAATTTCAGCTTGTTGTTCACGCAAACATCCAGCATGGCTCTCATCAACTCGTTCTTTGTGACCAGACTGGCTCTTTTTCGTTTGCGTGTTTTGAGATCACAATATTCTGCTGGCTTTCGGATCAACTCAAAGGCCACTGGAATGGAAATGTCTCCAACGTGATACAGGCAATTGAGCAGATTGAAGCCTTGCACAGACCTGCCTTTGCTGTGATCATAATGCCAGCACATCACCTCGTTTTCGTCCGTGTATGGCTTTTCCTGATATGTGGTGGAAATTTCAAACAGGTTCATAAAGCGGATGCTTTGGGAATCCGCTTTTGTTCGTATTTATTTTCCCTCTGTCTCTGGCATGGCTTTAATCCAATCCGGTACCGGAACCGGCGCTGGTTTGCGCCCGTAGAAAAAATCGTCCATTTGCAGGGCGAAGAGCCGAAAAAAGGGTGAATTGCGCACACCGAGGCGCACCAGGTTGTGCATCAGGTTATTCGGGTGCGAGTAGGGGCAAACCCGCATGCAGCGCCCACAGTCGGTGCCAATCGCGCACCAGTAGGTGAAACAGGCTTCCGAGTTGATTTTCCAGCGTTTGACGCCCTCAACTTCGGTCCGGTCGTCGAAGGGAATGGCCTTGCCGGGGCAGGTGTCGGCACATTTTTTGCAGCGCGCACAGAAATCGAGCACGCTGTCGTCGCGGCGGCGTGCGTCAGCGACCAGGGGCAAATCGGTGGTAACGACTGCGAGCCGCACGCGCGGGCCGAGTTCGGGGGTCATCAAGAGTCCCATCCGTCCGATTTCGCCCAGCCCGGCATCCCGCGCCACCAGCGGACAGACCACGCGATAACTCCCGTCGATGTGGGCGCGGGCCGGGTAACCCAGCCCGTGGATAAATTCTGCCAGTTGAACAGCAATCGCGCCCACATTCAGATACTGTTGGGCCGATTCCATCAAGGCCGGACCATACGGGGCGCTGTCCAGCATGGTCTTATCCATCTCAACTGTCAGGGCGATGGCGTACTTGTGATGCAAATCGATGGGTGCGCCGTAGGGTTCGCCGCGGCCAATCGCGCTGTAGAGGTGATAGTCTTTTAATTCCGTGATGCCGACTGAGACGGCCCCCAGTTTTTTCGTCCATTTTTTGAGAAAGACAGACATTTCTTGGGATTTAACCGGGAGGGGGGCGCCCAGTCCCGGCTGACGCTCAAGCAAGGGGTGAAAAGCCGTCACGGTTTCGAAACTGGCCTCCGCGGCGGCAAAAGCAACTGGATCAAAATAGATTGACCCCGGGCGCAGCAGGCCGGGTTTTTCACGGAACTTGTCGTCCAGGGCTTTTTTCTCCGGATTGGCCCGGTAATAGGCCTCGAAGCGCTCCGTTCCTGGCTGCAAACGGCTGCGGGCGAACATGATGTCGCGTTCGTCGATGCGCACCCTGGGCGTCTCATCTGCGGCAAATTTTCGCTGCCCGAATGGGCACAAAGACAAGGCCCCCACCAGGACGGTTGCTGCCAGCAAGGCGATCCCTGCAGGAACTTGCCCGTTGAAAGGGAGCAGGCCAACCAGCAGGAAGGGCGCCGCCAGCCCAAAGGCCAACAGGAACGACAGCCCCGCTGCGCGAGGTTCATGTTCTTGAATGGAAACCAGTCCCATGTAGAGCATGAAGACAAAGATGAGTGCCCCGGTGGCCAGGACCAGCAGGCTGACAAGTTCGTTGATCGGCATCGCAGCTCCCTAAAACTCAGATTGTTACTGCCAATGATAACAGACCGGGCCCCGATGGGTATAATTGGACAGGTAAAAAAATATGCCCCTCAACCTGCATCTATTCTCCACTCCCGGCGACGAGCTGCGCGATGTGCTTGAAGCCTGCCGCCCCCACCTGATACACAAGTCCGAGCCGCTGGTGGCTTATTTGCCGCTGGCATCTCTCTCAACGCGCTGGCAGGAATATACCGAAAAAGCCTTCAAGGGGCTGGCGCGCCTCGAAACGGTCAACACTGAAACGATGACCTTTTCCGAAATGGAAGACATCCTGCGCCGGGCGCATGTGGTTTTCATTCCGGGCGGGAATACGTTTTTGCTCGCGCACCGCCTGCACGCCAGCCAACTGATGGCCTATTTGCGCAAAAAGCTCCAGGCGGGGCTGCCGCTGGTGGCTTTCAGCGCCGGGGCGATCCTGTGCGGGCCGAACATCCTGACCTCGCGTGATATGAACATGGTCGAGACGCCGCAATTCGGCGGGCTGAACCTGCTGCCGTTCAATTTCCATGCCCATTATGATGATGACGTCGATTTGGATGACTGGTTGAGCGATTACCATGTCTTCCAGCCCAACCCGGTCATCCTGCTTGAAGATGGGGCTTATCTCCGCGTGGATGGGAAGAAAACCAGCCTGGTGCGCGGCGAGGCCTGGGTTTTGCGCCGGGGACAGGAAAAGGAAAAGCTCATTCCGGGGAATGAGGTCAAGGTTTGAAAGCGGCTGTGAAGCATTGAAATGCTGGAAGTGGCATTAAACCGTATAATGAAATATGGGTGCATCTCTGAAAACGTAATTTTCGACAGGAGGGTGCGTCGCACTTGGTTAAACGGGGCATTTTCAAGCGAAACTAAGCCCCGTATCGTGAGATTTAACCGAAAAGTCTGGTGCGACGCACTCCCTGTGCAGTTTGAGAGATGCACTTATGAAATCTGATTTGCGCGTCTCGCGGCCTCCGGCAGTTCAACTGTTGGAATAACAAAACGTGCGAGCAAGATCAAGGAGGAGCCATGCCTGGCTTTAGTTCTCCCCCCAACCCCAAAGAATACCAGGCCACTGTCTGGGAAATTGCCCGGCAGGTGCCGCCCGGCAAAGTGACCACCTACGGGCAGATTGCGGCCATGATCCCGCCGCCGGGGACGCTCAACCTGCGCGATTACGAGGCTTTCGGTCCGCGCTGGGTGGGCGGCGCAATGGCTAACTGTCCCGAGGATGTCCCCTGGCAGCGCGTGATTAACTCGCAGGGCAAGATCAGCTTGCGGCCCGGCGCGGAGCTGCAGAAGCAGTTGCTCGAATCAGAGGGGGTTAAGTTCAACGAAAGGGGTAAAATCGACTTTGACATTTACGGTTGGAACGGCCCCGACCCGGAATGGTGCCAGATCCATGGCCTGTTCCCCCCGCCGCCGCTGGCGAAAAATCAGCCGCGTTTGTTTTGATGATCAGTATGACTGCCACGACAGAGTCCCTATCCTTTGGCCCGGATGTAAAATAAATATTCACCATTTTTTGGAGTTAACAATATGTCTTACCTTGCCTCAGAAACTCGTTATGACAGCATGACTTACAAGCGCACCGGCAGCAGCGGACTCAAACTTCCGCTGATCTCGCTCGGGTTCTGGTACAACTTCGGCGGGCTGGATTCGTTCGAAAACGGCCGCGCCATGGCCCGCCGCGCCTTCGACCTGGGTGTCACGCACTTCGACCTGGCCAACAACTACGGTCCACCCCCCGGCTCTGCCGAGGAAACCCTGGGCCAACTGATGAAAAAGGATTTCCACCCTTACCGCGACGAACTGATCATCTCAACCAAGGCCGGGTACGACATGTGGCCCGGCCCGTATGGCGAATGGGGCTCCCGCAAATACATGCTCGCCAGCCTCGACCAATCGCTCAAGCGCATGGGGCTGGAATACGTCGATATTTTCTACAGCCACCGCCCCGACCCCGAAACGCCGATGGAAGAGACCATGTCTGCGCTGGATACGGCTGTGCGGCAGGGCAAAGCCCTCTACGTGGGGATTTCATCCTATTCGCCGGAGCAGACCCAGGAAGCGGCGCAGATCCTGCGTCAGTTGGGCACGCCCTGTTTGATCCACCAGCCTTCGTACAACATGTTCGACCGCTGGGTGGAAAACGGCTTGCTGGATGTGTTGGATCAGGAGGGGATTGGCGCCATCGTTTTTTCGCCGCTGGCCCAGGGTCAGTTGACCGACCGCTACTTAAACGGCATCCCGCAAGGGGCGCGCGCCACCAAAACGGAGCGCGTCTGGCTGACGAAAGAGGATGTCAACCGCAACCTTGGCAAAATCCGCAAGTTGAATGCGCTGGCTCAGAAACGCGGGCAAAAGCTCTCGCAGATGGCACTGGCCTGGGTGCTGCGCAAGCCACAGGTTACCTCGGCCCTGATCGGCGCGAGCAGCGTGGCGCAGTTGGACGACAACCTGGCGGCGCTGAACAACCCGGCTTTCAGCGCTGATGAATTGAATCAGATCGAAGCGATTCTGAAGGAGTGATCATGGGCTTTCTCAAAAAACTATTCGGTGGCTTTTCCAAGCCTTCCCAAAAGGAATATTATGTTTTCCAGGTCAAGTGCAAACGCTGCGGCGAAATCCTCGAGGGCCGCGTGGATGTCGATAACGATTTAAGCGTGGAATATGAGGGCGGCGGGGATACCTATTACTGCCGCAAAGTGCTGATGGGTGATGGCAAAAACCTGTGTTTCCAGCAGATTGAAGTCGGCCTGAAATTCAATTCCAACCGCAAGCTCTTGGAGCGGCGGGTTGAATCGGGCGGAGATTTCGTCGAAAATGTCTGAGAAGACCTCCTTCAACCAGCGCTGGGGGACGCCCCTGAAAATTCGGGAGGATGAAACCCCTGAAATCTGCCGCCGCCGGGCCATGGCGGGCGCTGTCTACGGGTTCCTGGGCGGCAGCGCTTTTGCCCTGCTGGCCGGGACGATTGATGCGCTCCTGCTGCGCGACCTGCCCATTTATACCGATTGGAGCAGTCTTCTCTGGCGCTGGATTGGCCTGGGATTGGTGCTGATGGTCGTTGGCGCCATCACTGGCTGGTTTACGGACAATCCTAAAGGGATCATCATTGGCGCGGCTACCCTGGCGTTGGCGATGTTGGTGTTCGCCCTGAGTCAAACGAGTTACTCGCTGGTGGCCAGCGCCACCCTGTTTTTTGTGATGGTGCTGCCGGTCAGCGCCAGTTGTGTCCCGATTGCCATGGCGCTGCGCTGGTTGGTCAATCGTCATACAGCTTTCATTGAAGCGGGCGGCAAAACACGGGCGGTTAAAGTTGTCTTCCTGGGCTTGCTGGCGCTGCTCCTGGGTATGTTCCCGGCATTTTTCACGCGCTCCTCCGGAAAAGCAGAAACCTCCTTGCGTGTGATGCACACGTTACTTCAGGAGGCCGCGGCTGGAGATATGAATACGCGCCTGGGCGCGCGGCTGGAAGCTGCCCCGCAATTAAATGCACATCTCGGCATGGATTTCCAACTCGGCCAGCGCACTTCCATGATTTCCACAGAAGGCTACGAAATCATCCTGGTTTTTGCGGATGGCTTCAAAGCCACCTGCACCCTGGTTGCTTATGGCGACCAAAAACCCTATGTTAGTCTCTGCGCTGATGAAATCGTCGGACCGTAACGCCGGTTGAGAGACCGTAAAAGCGGCAGGCCGAGGCGCATAATCTGCCCTCGGCCTGCCGCTTTTACGTCTTCTGGCTAAGGTCTATCGCCCCCCAGCCAACTCCACGATCAACATATCCAGCGAGGCGTCCAGCGGCATCCCGCCGGTCTTGGCGGCTTCATCCATCGCCAGCAGGCGATAATAGATGGCCGTAAGTGTCTCCAGGCTGAAGGCGCGCGCCTGATTGAAGGACTTCTCAGCCACGAACGGATGCACGCCCAGCGCTTCGATCACTTCAGGCAGCGTGCCGCCCTCGTCGATCACCTCGCGTGCAATCGTCAGCAAGCGGAATTGCCGCACGATCATGCCAAAGACCTCGAAGGCGTCCTTCTCTTCCAGTAGTCGGTGGAACAGTTTTTGCGCCATTTTGCCGTTCTGCGTGCCGAGTGCATCCACCAGTTCGAAGACATCCACGCTGGCGGTGACGATGCTGACGGCTTCCACATCCTCCAGCCCGATAGCGTGAGCGTAGTTAACATAGGTCAACAGTTTGGTGATTTCCTGCGCCGCCTGGCGCGTCTCCACGCCGGTCATTTCGGCCAGCCGCACCGCCGCCGGTGGTTCGATACTCCCGCCCTGGCGTTTGGCCTCGGCGATGATCCAGCCGGGCATTTCACGCTGCTTGGGCAGATGAAAGCCCTGGAATTTGGCCCTCTCGGCGTTTTTAGTGACCCATTTCACCAGCCAGTGGTTGGGGATCTCTCTTTCCTTGATTTCTTCCGCATCGACGATGACCAGTTTGGTGGAGGGAGGCACCGTTTCGAGGAAGGCGGCGAATTTTTTGTGCCCTTCCAGACCGGTATAACGTTTCGAGACATTCTCCAACACCACGAGGCGCTGTGGGGCCAGGAATGGCATCGCCCCGATCGCATTCGACAGTTCATTCTCACTAACAGTACGCGCATCCAGCCGCGCGGTGTTCATCCCCGCCGTGGTCGGGTCAGTGAACATCGACGCGAATTTCTCCGTCTGTTTGCGGATGGCAAATTCGTCGTTGCCAAAGTAGAAAAAGAGGTGGGCAGAATCGGGCATAGGACCTTTGCCGAGGGTGCGTCGCGCCAGGTTAAACGGTTTCTGTCTAGCGCAAGCTGCCCCCGTTTAGCGGATTTTTCTTGGCAGATTGGCGCGACGCACTTTTCTAAGCACGAGTTACCACCCGGTGAACGCTCTGCGCCACCGGGTAGACATCCACCAGGGCCAGATCACCCGGATCGGCTTCAGTCGTTACTTTGTGCTGCAAGGCCGGGCCAAGGGGGCGGCCAATCACAAAGGCCAGGATGGAAAGCATCATGACCAGCGGCAGCCGCTCCAGGCGTTCGCGGTTGTTCTTCGTCCCGCTCATCCCGGCAAAAGCGAACAGCGCCGCCAGCCCGCCGGTAACGACATAATTCGTCCCGCAGCCTTCGTGGATGGCGAGGTGCCTTTCGCCGTTCTGCAGGCGGGTGAGCGCCTCGACCACAGCTTCGCGGACGTGCTCGGTCGGCAGATCGCCGAGCAGGAAAAAGCCGGTCGGGTTCGAGTGCCCTGCCATCGGGCGGCCAGGGAAGCGCTCGCTCAAGATGTGGATGGTGGCATGTTCCAGCGCATGGTTGCGGCGCGTTTCACCAACAAGAGGGGCTTCAAGGAGATTATTCATGCTTCTATTTTATCACCCCCGGCTTGGGAGAAAAAAAGACCCGGCCCAAACCAGGTCTCACTTCTTACTCGTTGCTTCTCACTCTTCTTTCCCCAAGGTAACATCAGTTACTTAACCAAAATTGCTACCTTGAGTTCAAAAACTTCCCTCACCCCGGTTTTGACGACTTCTCAACTGAATGGTTTCCCCCTCTCCCGATGGGAGAGGGCAGGGTGAGGGGTTTTTGTTGACGCATGGCAGGTGGCGACTTGGATTACTTATGAATGGGCCTCCTCGAAGGCCTGGTACGTTTTCAGCAGGTCCACCAGGATCTGATCGGTGAAGGTATGGATTTTGTTGAGCATTTTTCCCCAAGCCAGCCCCGGCGGCACGCGCGCTTCTTCATAGGCGTTGACCAGCGCTTCGAGCAGGCTATTCCGAAAGAATAAAAAAGCCTGGGTCGCCTCCACGCTGCTCAGCCCGTAACGGCGGGCGCGCGAGGCATAATCGTAGCCAATCGCGTAGGCCTCCGACAAAGCCTCAGCCTCCTCGCTCGAGAGGTAATTCATCAGGCCGCGCACCAGCGTCATGCCGCCCAGGCGGTATTGCGTGCGCGCGTTCTCATCCAATTTTTGATACCAGGGCTCTGCTTCCAGCCGTCCCTCGGCGATTTTTATGCGCATTTGTCCGATGGCGCTCTGCATGGCGCTGGCCGGTTCTATGATGTGCTTTTCACTGGAGGTTTTCATCCACAGTTCGACTTCGCTGCGCAGGTAGCGGCGGTGTCCACCCGAAGTGCGGTGAACGGGAAAAGCACCCTTGTCGGACCACAACCGCACGGTGGAAGGATGCACCCCGAGCATGCCCGCCGCGCCGGAGAGCGATAACCAGTCTTCCCGTTGCCTGTTTGCCATTTAAGGGGCTCCTCAATCTCAGACGATAAACCATGGACGACAGACCATGAAAAAACCACCTCCAGCGTCTATGGTCTATCGTCTATTGTCTGGTTTCAGTCTGCCAGCGCCACGCGTTCCACCACCGAGGGCGCTTCCACCTGTTTATGGAAAGCCTCTACATTGATGATGAATAACATCCCGATCGCCACTGCCAGCATGGCGGCTTCGATCCCAAAGACGACCAGATAGCCTGTCAAAGCATTTTGCGTCAGGCCTGTAACTGCATCCCGGACGACGCCTGCCATCAGCGTCCCAACCAGCCGGGAGAGCGCGTTTGAAACGCCCCACGCGCCAATGAACAAACCCACATAACCGGGGATGGTCAGATCGAACATCAGCGCCAGGTTCGCCACCGTCGCGAGACCCGTCCCCGCGCCGAGTAGAACAACTCCCAGCCAGAAAATGCCCTGCGAAGCAAGCAGGCCGCTGGCCAGGATGACCAGGAAGCCTGCCAGGGCGGAAACATTCCCAATTTGGGCGACCAGTTTGCGGGGAGCGCGTCGTTCCAGCGCCCCGGCGACGAGAATCATTAATAAAACGGCACTGCCCCAGATCGATGTGA
Organism: Anaerolineales bacterium UBA5195; assembly: GCA_002412925.1. Classification (GTDB taxonomy): domain Bacteria; phylum Chloroflexota; class Anaerolineae; order Anaerolineales; family Villigracilaceae; genus UBA5195. The sequence goes on from DHVZ01000050.1 coordinate 26,437, forward strand.
TCCTGGTCGTCTGCTGGACGGTCATCCCAAAAGATTCGGCTGCAAACGGCTCGAGGAGCACATCCTGCCCCAAAATGGCGGCCAGCAGCAGGGTCAAATACCAGAAAAAGAGCGTCGCCTGGCGGCTTTTCAGGATGACATCTGCCATCTGTTTGAAGGTGAAATTTTCGGCGGTGCTGTGCTCACCTTTTGAGCGGCTCTCTAACCTGACCAGCCCCAGCAGGCCGATGACCAGCGCCGCCGCGCCCACCACCCAGAACGCCCTCTGCAAGACTTCGGGGGAGTAGGGCTCAACCATCCGGCTGATGGCAACGGCGGTCAGGATGATGCTGACGATCATCATGAACCACATCGTGGCGATGGTTTTTCCGCGCTCTTTCTCACCGGAAAGTTCGGAGGCCAGCGACAGGTAGGAAACACTCGAAAGGTTAAAGCCCATGCCCCAGGCGCCAAAAGCCAGCGCGGCAGCCAGGAAGCCAAGGGTCGGGTTCTGGGCCATCAAAAAGGCGATTTGTGGTGACACCACCAGCCCGGCCACACACAACAGCAAGCCGAGCAAAATATACGGGGTGCGCCGGAAACCCAGGACGGGATGACGGTCTGAATACGAACCGATCGCCACCTGCAAAGGCGAGAAAAGATAGGGCAGCGAGGCGAGAATCGCAACTACCGTGGCGGCGATGCCCAGTTCCTTGATCATCACCCGGTTGAGGGTGCTGTTGATCGGGACCAGCGTCATGGCAACGGCGAGATGGATGAGACCAAGTTGCAGGCGTTTACGCAGCATAAATTATCCAGTCTGATTTTATCGAGAGGCTCAAATTTAACGGTCAATCGACTCTGCGTCAATGTAGATTTATGTAGAATTTTATCAGGATTGGTTTAGAATTTGGTGATTTCTGAGATTGGCTGGTTTCAACCGGGGCTGCGGAAGTAAAATCAACCCATGAAATATAGCGCCCTGATCTTCGACATGGACGGGACCCTCGTCCATAATATGCCCATCCACAACCAGGCCTGGCAAGACACCCTCGCCGAAGCCGGCGTTCAGATTGACCTGGACGAATTTAACCGCGCCACAACCGGCAAGAAAACCCCGGAAATTCTGCGCATGACCCTCGGCCCCCAACTCAACGATTCTGAAATGGCCTACTGGGGTGAGCGCAAAGAAGCCCTTTATCGCAAGCGTTTTGCCTGCTGCCGCGAACCGCTGCCCGGCCTGCTGGATTTGCTGGAGCAGGCCCAGACCCTGGGTCTGCCCATGGCAGTCGCCTCGGCTGCGCCGCCAGATAACATCACCTTCATTCTGGATGAACTCGACCTGCGCCGCCATTTTCAGGCTGTGGTGGGCGGTGAGGATGTCCAGCACGGCAAACCGAACCCCGAAATTTTCCTCAAGTCAGCCCGGATTTTGGGGGTCGAACCAGAGAACTGCCTGGTTTTTGAGGATGCCCTGGCCGGGATCGAGGCCGCCCGCCGCGCCGGCATGGATGCCGTGATGATCTGCACCACCATCGACGCGCAGGAAGTCGCCGGGCAGCCGCATGTGCTGCGTGCCGTGCCCGATTTCACGCACCTCGATCTGGAAACCCTGCTGGGCTAGAATTATCTGCTCAACGCCGGGTTTAGCACGGTATTGGAGCGATAAAAAACACAGAAACCGATTGTAGATCAATATAAAAAGTTAGTCCCGCAGTGCTCGCCCTTTTGGGAGCAGCTGCGGGACTAACCCAGCAGGGGGGCAGTAGAGAACGCGCTCTTCTTTTGAGGGGATTGCTTGTTATTTTTTCTTGCTGGCCGTCCGCGCCGATTGCAAAATCTCGTGCGCCGAGCGCAGCGTGGCTTCGCTGACTTCGCCGAGCATTTGCGCCAGTTCGAGCAGGCGCTCGTCGCCTTCCAGGCGTTTGACCTGGGTGGTGGTGCGACCGTTGTTGACCAGTTTCTGCACCTGGAAGTGCTGGTCGCCATAGGCCGCCAGCTGCGGCAGATGCGTGATGCACATCACCTGGTGCGCCTGGCCCAAATTCCAGAGTTTTTGACCAACCACGCCGCCCACGCGCCCGCCAATCCCCTGGTCGATTTCGTCGAAGACCAGGCTGGGAATCTGGTCGGCGCGGGCCAGGACGTTCTTCAACGCCAGCATCAGGCGGGAGGTCTCGCCGCCCGAGGCGATTTTTGCCAGCGATTTCAAGCCCTCGCCCGGATTCGGCGCTACCAGGAATTCGACCCGGTCGAAGCCGTTCGCATCGAAGGCTACCCGTGAGTCTTTGTCCAAAGGCAGGCCCGCTGCCTCGGCTTTGGTCTGGAAATCGACGCTGAATCCTGCCGAGGCCATTTTCAGGTCGTTCAACTCGGATTCAATCCCCTTGGAGAGCGTCCCGGCAGCTTTTTTGCGCTTCTCAGAGAGCTTGCGACCCTGTTCAGTCAGCTCTGTGAGCAACTCGGCTTCCCTGGCTTCCAGTTCGCCGATTTTTTCGGCGGCATTGGTGATGGTTTCCAGATCGGCGCGGGCTTTGGCGCCAAAGGCCAGCACGGCTTCAAGCGTTCCGCCGTATTTGCGCATCAGGCGGTGCAGCAAGTCGAGGCGTTCTTCGGCTTCTTCCAACCGCCGGGGGTTGTATTCGACGGTTTCGAGGTAGTCGCGCAGTTCGTGGGCAATATCGGAGAGGTTTTCGAGCAGGCTTTCAGCGCGGGCGGCCAGTTCCGTTTTGGCGGTGTCCACCCGGGCCAGGGAGGAAAGCGCAGCGACAACCTGTCCCAATTGGTCGGTAATGGCCGGGATGTCGGGCGAGCCTTCGTCGAGCAGTTGCAGGGCTTCCTGGGCGTTGGCCGAGAGGGCTTCGGCATTGGCCAGCCGATCGCGTTCCTGGCGGAGTTCTGCTTCCTCGCCCGGTTTGAGCCTGGCGGCCTCAATTTCCTCAGCCTGGAAGGTGAGCATCTCGATCCGCCGGTCAGCGTCTGCCTGGGCGGCTCGCAGTTCGTCCAATTCCCGGCGATCGCTCTGGAGCCGGGTGTAGGTTTGACGGTAGTCGCCCAGGAGGAAATCAACGTCTGCAAAACGGTCGAGCAGGCCCAGGTGGGCGCGGGTATCCAATAGCGAGAGGTGTTCTGTCTGCCCGTGGATGTCCACCAGGTAGGCGCCGATCTCCTTCAGCAGGGTCACATTGACAGTGCGTCCGTTCACGCGGGCAATCGAGCGGCCCTCGCGGCGCACTTCGCGCGCCAGGGTGACGTAGTTTTCATCATCCAGCAGGTCTTCGCGCTTGAGAATTTCGAGCACGACTGTTTTTTCGGCCCCGACGAGTTTGAAGGTGCCTTCCACGCTGGCACGCTCGGCATCGGCGCGCAGGACAGTGGCGTCGGTGCGCCCGCCCAGCAGCATTTCGAGCGCATCCATGATGATGGACTTGCCCGCGCCAGTTTCGCCGGTAAAAATGATCAGTCCGGGGGCGAAATCGAGGTCAAGTCTGTCGATGATGGCGAAGTTTTCGATGCGGAGTTCGGTTAGCATATCCTTTTATGGCTCCAGGCGGTGTCCAGCCGCCGGGTCTCGACCCCAACGGCTGAAGCTCTTTGGCTATTTGAAGAGTTGGATACCAGATAGTCGGGTATAAACGGCGGGAACGACCATGGCCAGGTAAATACCCTGGAAAAGCAAGCCGAACAAGTTGAAGGTCAACAGGTTTGTCAGCGCAACGGGCAGCGCACCAAGCGCAACTGCAACGGCAATCGTAATGAATAAAGAGCGCGAACGGCGCCGCCGGATAACGAGACGCGCTCCTTCGGCAATTGCGACGCCCGCAGTGGGTGCTGCAATGATAATCAAGAACCAACCGATAAAACCGATGCCGCCGATCAGGCTGATCAAGAAACTGGCTATCAGGGAAAGGAACCCGGCGACGAAAAATCCAAGCAAGTAATCATACCAGACAGCGGTATCGAAGATTTTCTGCTGACTTTTGACACATTCCCGGCAGCGGTAACCGACCGGCGCTTTGACGGCGCATTTGGGGCAAATCGGTTTGTCGCAGCGATTGCAGCGCAGGCTTGTTTCAACGCCGGGATGGTTGGCGCAGTGCAAAACGTTGTTCTCGGTCATCTTGGCAGCCCTATCGTGGCAGATTGATTCATGTGGGCGGTCAGGTTCCGGTAAAAATAACCTGGATCGCCAAAACGAATAAATTTGGCGGTGTCTTCTCCCGCGCGGACATCTACCTGGTCATCCTCCGCCAGGCTGACCGGGAGTTGTCCATCGATGCTGAGGACGGAGTTTTCACTCAGGACGGTCATTCTCACCGCCGAGCCTTCAGAAAGGACAACCGCGCGGTCGACCGAAAGGTGCGGAGCGATGGGGACGAGCAGGATATTGCGCAATTCGGGCGGCAGGATCGGCCCGCCGGAAGCCATGGCATAGGCAGTGGAGCCGGTGGCGGTGGAGGCGATCAGCCCGTCGGCCACGTAGGTGGTCAGGTACTGTTCATCCACACAAGCCTTGACGTGGATCGGGCGCAGGTATTGTCCGCGCGCGATGACCGCGTCGTTGAGCGCCTGCCATGTGCCCAGCGATTCGCCCGAGCGGAACTGTTCGGCGCGCAGCATCATGCGATTCTCGACCCAGAAATCCCCGGCCAGCAGCCGGTCGATCATTTTTTGCCAGCCGCCATCGTCCACCTGGAACAGGAAGCCCAGGCGTCCTTTGTTGAGGCCCAGCACCGGGATGCCGTGCGGGGCGCACAAATGCCCGGCGCGAAGCATCGTCCCGTCACCACCGATCGCGATCAGCAGGTCGAACTCCCCGGCGTGGACGCGCTTGCGCAGTTGTTCCTCGTACAGCGAACCGTAGGGAGCTTCCAAGCCCTTTTGCTTGAGATATGCAGCAACAGCTTCAGCTTCCTGGAGCGAGTCCAGCAGCTTGGGGTGTCCGGTCACCACGAGGCGGTGTGGAATGAGGCGGGTCTCCATATTGTCCATTATATTGCGGAGTGTGCGTTGCGTGTTAGCTAGTTCAGGAATTACTCATCCAGCTTTTATTCTTGCTGTTTGCCTGTGAACCAAGCCCGATCATTGAGAGCATACGCCGCGCTGCGCACACCCAAAATCGCGTTCTGTGAGAGGTTTCGTGAACTACCGAATAGCTCTATTTGCGACCAATCCAGCGGTGGACTGAGGCGGTATAGACCCGATAGTGCTCATCGAATTTGGCGGCAAGATACTTTTCTTCCGGTGCGATGAGAATGTAATGGCAGGCAATCATGGACGGTATGAGCAGGATAAAAACCCAAGGAAGCTTGAATGCGAAAGAAATCCCTGCCAGAATGAAAACGCCGCCCAGGTAGAGAGGATTCCTTGAGATAGAGAAGACTCCCGTAGAAATAATCTCGCTTGTGGGCAGGCCCGGGTCGGTCGGTTGACCGTATCGTGCAAACTCGCGACGCGCGAGGACTGCCAGGCTCATGCCCACAAATAGAATTGCGCCTCCGAGTATGCGGGTTGACGTGGTGAATCCGTGTGGGAGAGAGATAGGCGCGACCCATTGCAAGGCTATCGCAACAAGGAAAGGGATGCCAAAGACTACCTCGAAGATCTGCCACCAACTTTTATGAGCGACATCGTTTGACATTCTTCTATTCATTCTTCCCACACCCAGCCCTTCAAGGCCTCCAATGCTTCCCGCGCGGTCAGGTCGAGTTGCAGCGGGGTGATCGAGACGTAGCCCGCCTGCAGCGCGCCGAAATCCGTCCCGGCCTCGTCCACGCCAGTTGGAAAATCGCCGCCAATCCAGTAGTAGGCTCGGCCGCGCGGGTCCTTGCGCGCGTCCAGCGCGTCGCGGTAGACGCGCAATCCCTGGCGGGTGATCTGGTGGCCCTTGAACTGCGCCTCCGGCACACAGGGTACATTGATACTTAGCAGCACACCCTCGGGCAGCCCCTCGGCCAGCACCTTCGCCGCCACCCTGGCCGCCACACGCGCCGCCGGGCCGTAATCCAGCTCGCCGTGCCCCGGCTTCGAATCCAGTGAAACGGCCAGACCCTTCACACCGTTGATGACCGCCTCCATGGCCGCCGTCACGGTGCCTGAGTAGGTCACATCATGGCCGATGTTGGCGTTCGGGTTAATCCCCGAAACCACCAAATCGACTTTTTCCTTGACCACACCCAGCAGCGCCAGCGCCACACAGTCGCTCGGCGCGCCGTCGCTCGCCAGCGCGGGCGTGCCGTCTGCCAGGGTCACTTCCTTAACGCGCATTGGCCGGTCCATCGTCTTGACATGCCCCGAAGCGCTCCAGTTGCGGTCCGGCGCGAGCACGGTCACTTTGCCAAGTTTGCGCATTTCCTGCGCCAGGGCCAGCAGTCCTGGCGCCAGGACTCCATCGTCATTTGTCACTAAAATATGCATAAGCTCCTTCAATTACGCTGGTTAAGTCTTGTGTTGAGCCTGTCGAAACAAGGGCGATGTTTTATTGCCCGTACACTGCACCGCACTACGTTTTGTGCAGTGCAGGTGTCGAAACCAGTGATGTAGGTCTCGATACGGTGGAAAAGCACCGCCTACTCGACCAACGTTGAATATAGTTTTCAGAATTATAATCCTCTCATGACTTCGAAACTGGCCCATGCCCTACTGATTGCTGATTACTGTTTACTAATGATTTTTTTCTCCGCTTGTGCTTCCACCCCCACCGTGGACGCTCCCTACACTCCGGCTTTTTTTTACGTCTCTCTTGCCCCGCGCGCCGCGCTGTTTTTGCTCGCTGATCCGGCCGCCTCGCCCCGTCAACAGATTCCGCTAAACCCGCCCAGCGATTGTTCGCTCTATGCCCTGCATTCGGCCCCGCGCGGACGCTGGATCGCCATCGAGTGGGAGTGCGCCTTCGGGCCAACCGTCGAGATGTTCGATACTGCCAGCGGCAAGTCGCATTTTGTGCTCTCTGACCCGACGATTGACAGCCGTTTCCTGGCCTGGCAGCCTGACGGACGCTCACTCTACCTGAAAATCGGCACGCTTTCCTTTCCGCAGACCCTGCGTGTCGATGCCGCCACCGGTCAGACGACGGAACTTTTCGTCTCAGCCTTCGTCTACGATTTAACCGTCTCGCCGGATGGCCAAAGAGTGCTTTACTCGCTGAACAAAGGCATCGGCTTTGGCTCCGAAACCTGGCTGGCCGGGCCTGATGGACAGAATCCCTCGCAGCTGCTGGTCGATGCGCAAAATATTATTGCGCTGGCGCAGTTCTCGCCCGATGGCCGCCAGATCGCCTACATTAAACTCCCTGACAGCCAGGAAATTGCCCCAGCCGGGGAGTTATGGGTGATGGATTCCGCCGGGTTGAACGCTCGTTTCCTGGCGGCCGCAGATGCGGGGCGCGGGTTCCCGCCGGTCTGGTCTCCGGACGGCGACAAAATTGCCTTTGTTGGCCGGGACGATCCCGGCGACGAAAAATCGATTAACCTGTCCGTTTACGACCTGGGAACCTCGGTTATCTCCGTGGTTGAGACTGCCCGCTTCTCACTGCTCACTCCTCCGGTTTGGTCGCCGGATGGCGCGTTGATTGCCTTCAGCAGTGATAAAATGGATCTATGGTTTTACGAAATTTCTGGCGGGCAGGCCAAAAAGCAAATCAGTGGCGCCTGCTGCGCCGGATGGATTCGTTGATGAAACGCCTGACCCTTTTCGCTTTCCTCCCTTTGTTTTTCCTCAGCGCCTGCGGCGCTGCTGCGGCCACGGAATTACCGGGGTTGCCGTTCGTGGTGACGCTCTCGCCTGAGGTGGCGCCGTTTCGTCAGCCGCTGAACAGTCCTGAACCGCTGGCCACCGAACCGGCGGCCCTGCCCCAGGTCATGCCAACTGCCACGCGGCCTTCCCCCGTGCCGCCCACCTCCACGCCTCGCCCCACCTCCACGCCTTTTGTTCCCACGCCCACTGAGACGCTCCTGCCGCTGTTGGAACTGCCCACCGAGCGCAGGAATGCTCCGGCGCTGGTGCCCTGGACCGGCCTGCCGACTTATCCCGGCGATTCTGACCCCGGTTTGCTCTTCCGCATGGACTACGACCCGAATATTTGGGCGCAGACCGAGGGCAATTTCGGCGACATCGTTTTGGGCAGCCGCAGAATCGACTACTGCACGATTACGCCCTGGAGCGGGCGCGGCCTGCCGGTGGATTGGAAGGTGGAGCACGAGTTCCGTTATATCGGCTCGGCCGCCTTCGATGTCAACACCGTCACTTATCAGGGAGAACTCAAATTTGTCAGTTATGTGGGCGGCGACCGGCGCGTACTGACGGGTTTCCAGGTGACGTTCAACGAACAAAAAGAGCAATGCCTTCAGGATGCAGAAGCAATTTTTGGCACCCTGCGCTCGCTCTCGGCCATCCCTACCATTACGCCGACACCATAAACCGCTATTAACGCCTCAGAGAACGTACACTTGACTCAATGAACCCTCGCCTGCGCCTGTTTACGGAATTTTCCATGCTGATGATTGCCCTGGCTGGGGCGGCTTTGTTTGCGGGCGCTCGTCTCACGCGCAGCGTTTCTGCGCGCCCGGCAGAGCTGGTGACGCCTTTCCTGTACCCGCCTTATTACGGGCGCTCCACCGAAGAATCGATTTTCGACCATAGCAGCCCCAACTACAACATGACCGACAACAAGGTTGTCACTTACCTGGGCGAGACGCTGAACAAGGCCTGTCCAAACCCGGCGCCAGCCGGTACCCCGCCGCCCAACGGGTTGTGTGATTACGGCTATGGCGGGTACTGGAGCTACCGGTTGGGCGCATATGCCTTCTATAACGGTCACGATGGGATCGATTACGGGGTCAGCTACCGCCCACTCCTGGCCGCCGCGGATGCCAACCAGGTTGTCTATGCGGGCTGGTACAACCCGCAAGACCACCGCAGCAACCTGGGGATTTACGTCCGCCTGCGGCACGCGAATGGATATGACACCTGGTATGGGCACATGAGCGCGCTGGCTGTGCAATCCTGCGGGTCTGTCGGCTGCGCCAATCTCCCGCATGGCGAAGTCATCGGCATCAGCGGCACCACGGGCAATTCCTCGGGACCGCACCTGCATTTCCGCATCACCAACCCGCAGGGCCGGGCGGTCGATCCGTATGGCTGGGCCGGGCAGGCCGGGCTTGACCCGTGGACCTATAACCAGCTTGAATCGCTCTGGGTGCAGCTTCCCAATATCAGCGCTTCATCTGCCAATGTTTACCCTTCGGGCGCGTCGCTGATCGAGCCGCCCGCCGCCCCCATCGGCTACCTGGTTGATGATCTTGACCCGCGCTTCAACCAACTGCCCCCCGATTGCTGGACGGTCATCAACACCAGCGCAGCCAACAGCCAGGCCAGCCGCATGCTGGCTGTCCAGCCCATCACCAGCGGGCTTGACTCCTGCCGCGCGCGCTGGAAACTGCCGTTAGGGACGGGCGCGGGGATTTTTGCCGTTTACGTCCGTATCCCGGCTGTGCATGCCACCAGCGAAGGTGCGCTCTATAACATTGTCCACGATGGCATCACCGATGTGGTGGTGCTCAACCAGGCGGTCTTCCCGAATTCGTCTGTGCCCGATGGCTGGGTTTACCTGGGTAAATACTACTTTAATGGCCTGGGGACCGAATATGTCCAATTGGGGAACAAGACGCAGGATGTCACGGCCAGCGCCTCCAGCCTGGAAGTGGGCGCTGATGCCGTCCGCTTTGTGCCAATCCAGACCGGGACCGCGGTTCCGAGCGAAACGCCGACCGCGTCGTTGACGCCGACGATTACGCAGACCCCGACCATCACCCCGACTCCGACCATTACGCAGACACCGTCGAAGACGCCGACGCCCAGCATTACCTGGACGCCTTCGACGACGCCCACCCCCAGTCTGACCCGCACCCCGACGAAGACGCTGACTTCCACAATTACGAAAACGCCGACCAATACGCCGCTCGTCCGTCCAAGTGACACGCGCTGGCCCTCCAGGACCCCCTCCATCACAGCCACCCGGCGGCCCACCGATACGCGCGTCCCTTCGAAAACACCCACCACCATCCGGCCAACGGATACGCGCGTGCCAACCAGGACATTGACGCCCTCGAGAACCCCGACGCCCTCGAAAACCTTCACTCCTTCGCGCACGGCCACGATCACACGCACACCCAGCCCCTCACGGACGCTGACGCCAAGCCGGACGCCAACTATCACGAGAACGTTTACCGTGACGCCAGTTACGCCGACTGTCACGCTCTCGCACACGCCGGGGCCGAGCCCAACCCAAACGCGCTGGCCCACGCTGACGATCAGGCCCAGCAGTACGCGCTGGCCAACGAGGACACTGACACCATCGAGGACCCCAACACCCTCGAAAACCTTTACGCCTTCACGCACACCTGCCCTGTCACTGACGCCTGCCAGCACGCTCCCTCCTGTTTTATCACAGACATTGACCCCTTCGCGCACGCCGGGGCCAAGCCCAACCCAAACGCGCTGGCCCACGTTGACGGTCAGACCCACTGACACACGCTGGCCTACGAAAACGCCGATAACATGGTAAGAATCCAAAGCGCCTCACGGAGTACCCGCAGGGCGCTTTTTGTATGACCATTTGGGAGTGCAAAAGCTTGCTTTTGCGCTGCGGCAACCCGCCAGACTCCAGTCAGTTTGTCAAAACATACAAAAACAGGTTGATCAGAGTCCCTGGTTCGCTGAACTCGCGTTTCTTCGACCCAACCTGGCTGGCGCAATCCAGGATGGCGTCACGCTCTTCGAGATTAGAGGCATCTGTCAGGTGACTGAACAGGAGCCAGGCGCGCTGGTTCCCCGCCAGTGACTTTATTTCTGCGCAATAGTTTTCGAGTGCCCCGTGGAAATCGGAGCCTGCAACAACCTTGGCTGTGTCCAGCCCATATTTGGGGGCGTAGTAGCGGAAGGCCGGGATGCTCCAGTGGTAGAGATAGATGACATCTCCCTGGCGATAATTGGCTTTCAGGTAAGCCAGGGTTGGGGCGATATTTTCCGTCATTTTGGGCTTGAGCGCCAGTTCAATTGCAAAACTGAGCGGCGAAAAGGTCAGATAGCCAGCCAGCGCCAGTGAAAGTGCCAGCCCCAGGGCCGGTTGTTGGGCGAAAAACTGTCGTCTGGGTTTGGCGAACAACTTGCGCACCAGTTCAAGCCCCTCACCTGCGCAAAGCAGCAGGCCGGGCAGGGCAAACATGCTCATCCGCCCGCCAAAGGGATATTTCCCCAGGCTCGAAGCCGCCAGGGTGAAAACCAGCGAAAGGACGAAGATCCAGACCCAGCGTTTCCCGGCCTGGAAAAATGAAACGACTCCGGCCAGAAACAGCACCAGGAGCAGCGCAGTCGGCACATCCACAGACAGCCCGCCGGGGATGTAAAACAACCCGCCGAGACGGTCGAGCGCCCAGGCGGGCGCAGTGGTGCTCAAAGGCATGAAATATTCGGCCCAGAAGCCGGTCAGGTAGGCGTTGGCGGCCAGGCCGCGGTACTGGATCAGGTACAGCGCGGCAAAATTAAAGACCCAAAAAGCCGAGACCAGCCCATAGTTGAGTGCGCCCGGCCAGTCTTTTTTGAGCGCCGCCGTCAGGATCAGCGTCAGGCCCAGGCCGCCCAGCGTGAAAGCCGCCGGGTGCGAGAACCAGATCGACAGCCCGCCGAGCAGGGCCAGCAGGAAGTAATCCTTCTTTGCGGCGGTTTTTCCCAGCAGCCACAATCCCAGCAGGTAAAGAAGCAAGGAGATGGCCGCATCGACCGCATATTGCTTGACCTGCGCGCCGTACGAAATTAGGTAGCGGCTGGAGGCGAAAACCAGCAGCGCGAAAAGAGCGCCCACAGGTTTGGTCAACTGGCGGGCCAAGAGCCAGAGAGCCACCAGCGCGAAACAACCCATCAGGAACGGGAACAGGCGCAGACTGAGTTCGCGATCCCCCAGGAAGGTCTCTGCCGCCTTGATCGTCCATAGAAATCCCAGCGGAGCGCCCTGGTCATAGTCCAATGGCCGGACGAGGCCGCCAAAGGTGCGGTTGACGATGTTCAGCGCCAGCATGGCCTCGTCCAGCCAGAACGAAAGGTTGAGCGTCAGTTGGCGCAGGCGCAGAAGCAGGCCGAAGCCAATTACCAGCGTTGCGGCGGCGGTTTCGATGGAGAGGTGGAATTTCAGGCGTTGGAGCATGGAGATTTTATTTGACTTGATTAATCAACGCATACACGTCGCGTTTGCTCCAGCCGGATTGCCTCGCCAGTTCTGCGGCCAGTTCTTTGGCTGGTTTCCCGGTTTTCAAGGCAGGCTGGATGGCTTTGACCAGGTCTGGCTCTGTCCACTGCGCCGGTTCCCCGGTTTTCTGCCCGCTGAGGATCAGGACAAATTCTCCCCGCGGCTCGTTTTCGGCAAAATAGGCTCTCACCTGGCTGATCCGTCCGCGCACGAACTGCTCGTAGACTTTGGTCAGCTCGCGGGCAGCGGCCATTTCCCGGTCGCCAAGAAAAGCTTCCAGATCGGTCAACGAATCCAGCACACGGTGGGGGCTTTCGAGGAAGATCAGGGTGTAGGGATGCTGTCCAACCTGCTCAAAAAGGGACTTTCGCTCCGAGGTTTTCCGCGGCAAGTAGCCGAGATACAGGAACGCATCGGTCGGCAGGCCGGAGGCCGCCAGGGCGGCGATCGGCGCTGAGGGTCCGGGTACCGGGCTGACGCGATGGCCCGCCTCCAGCGCCGCTTTGACGAGCTCATAACCGGGATCGTTAATCGCCGGGGTTCCGGCGTCCGAGACGAGGGCCACGTCTCCTTGCGCCAGCGCCGTCAGGATGGTCTCCTGCTTGGTCAGCTTGTTGTGTTCGTAATAACTCGTCAGCGGGGTATGGAGGTCGAAATGGGTCAGCAGTTGGCGGGTGTGGCGCGTATCCTCGGCGGCGATCAGTTTTGCCTCGCGCAGGATCCGCACCGCGCGTGGACTCATGTCCTCGAGATTGCCAATCGGCGTGGCGACCAGATAAAGGGTTCCCATGCCTGGATTATACCCAGCGCGGTCACAAATTGCGCTTTTTCTTTGAAAGTAATTGGAGAACGCAATTTGTGATCGCGGGCATTATATAACGGATGCAGGGTGGAATGAATTCCGCCTGCAGCGTGCCAGCCAAAGAGGGAAGCCAAAGAATTCGCAAAAAAGGACGAGAAATCCCGTTCATTGGAGTATAATCACCGCTTAATTTTGATCTTGTCTGGACAAGTGAGCATATCGCACAAAGGAACAACGTTCTAATAACTTATTTATTCACCTTACACCGAGCGTCTCGCAGGCGTTGCCCTGAGCTTGCCTAACGACAAGTTCTGGACAATGCCTGCGGGACGCACCGTAACATTTGCTCGCCATTATTATTCATCAGTAAACAAAGGAGGATTCTATGAATACAAAAGTTTTTAATCCGTTCGAGATGGCGCAGCGACAGTTGGACGAAGCCGCCGCGCTGCTGCAACTTGATCCGGCGGTGCATGAACTATTACGCTGGCCGCTACGGGAACTGCACGTCACGCTCCCCGTCAAAATGGACGATGGCTCAACCAGGATTTTCCATGGTTTCCGCATCCAGTATAACGATGCCCGCGGCCCGAACAAGGGTGGCATCCGCTTCCACCCCGGCGAGACGGTCGACACTGTCCGCGCGCTGGCGGCCTGGATGACCTGGAAATGCGCCGTGGTCAATATCCCGCTCGGTGGAGGCAAGGGCGGCATCATCTGTGATCCCAAGGCGCTTTCTGCCGGTGAACTGGAGCGGCTGAGCCGCGCTTATATCCGCCAGGTGGGGCGACTCCTCGGTCTGGAGAAGGATGTCCCGGCCCCCGATGTGTACACCACTCCGCAGATTATGGCCTGGATGATGGATGAATATTCGGCCATGCAGGGTTACAACGAATACGGGATGATCACAGGCAAGCCCCTGGCGCTGGGCGGTTCAGCTGGTCGCGGAGATGCCACGGCGCGCGGCGGCATGTATTGCCTGCGCGAGGCAAGCAAAGCGCTCAAGCTTGATCTCAAAGGTGCAACGACAGCCATCCAGGGCTACGGCAATGCCGGTTCATTTGCCCACAAGCTTGGCGTGGAACTGATCGGTCTCAAGGTTGTGGCTGTTTCCGATTCTAAGGGTGGCATCTATAACCCCGAGGGGCTGGATTTTGCGCAGGTCTCAGCGCACAAAGCCAGGACCGGTTCCGTGATTAACTTCCCCGGGGCCAAAAATATCAGCAATGCGGACCTGCTTGTGCTGGATGTGACCGTCCTGATCCCGGCTGCGTTGGAAAATGCCATCAACGAAGACAACGCCAACCGCGTCAAGGCCAAGGTCATCGTCGAACTGGCGAATGGCCCCACCACCCCCGAAGCGGATAAGATCCTGCACGATAAAGGCTCCTACGTTATCCCCGACTTCCTGTGCAACGCTGGCGGTGTCACCGTTTCTTACTTCGAGATGGTCCAGAACGCCTATGACTACTACTGGGAAGAGGCCATCGTCCACGAGCGTCTGGAGAAGAAAATGACGACTGCTTTCTGGTCCGTGCATAACATGGCCCAGGAACACAAGGTCCATAACCGTCTGGGCGCCTACCTGGTGGCGGTGAACAGGGTCGCCGAAGCCGTCCGTTTGCGCGGTTGGGCATAGGCTATAATACTCACAATATCTTTTCAGGCCTCCCCTGTTCAATGAGGGTTTCCAGGATTTTCCGTGAAAAGAGCCGCATTTTGGGGTTCTACCATGGAGATTTCCAAAAAGCCTGCAATGAGCATGGGGAGGCAGAATATGTTTTTGAAATGACTTTTACTCCGCCTGAATCATCCAAAATCCTGGATACTTATCTGCTGATTGCCCAGTATCCCATGCTGGCCTCGGATATCCGCCGCCAGATGCGAGATGAGCTCTTCCACCGGGGGATTATCACGCCTGAACGCTTCGAGGCGGAGGTGACCGAGAAAGCTGTGCTTTCGCAGCAGCGCGAGGGGATGTTCACTGCTGCCCAGAAAGAGGACGCTGCTCAATGGGAAGTCCGCTGGAACCGGGTGCAGAGAACCCTGACCGATTTCTACTTCGCCTACAACCTGCCGATTGAAATTCTCCATAACATCCTGGATGGCCTGGTGACGCACCAGGCTAACGGCGGCTTGCCGGACCACAGCCTGCCATTCAACCCGGAACTTGCGCCGCTGGAAATGGTTCTGCGACAGGCTGAAAAGTACGAAGCGCTGCCAGACGACGAGCGCAAAGCCGTGGATCACCATCTGCAGGAACTGCGCGTGGTGCTGCTTAAAAGCATGATCAGCGACCAATTGGCCTTCATTCACATTGCCAAGCGTTGGTTTACCACCGCAGATTTCAATACGATTCTGAAACACCGCATCGGCACGGGGAAAGTCGGAGGCAAGGCTGCCGGTCTGCTGCTGGCCTACAAAATCCTGCAGAACACCGCCCCCGAGATTTTTGACAAAATTGTCCTGCCACGCTCCTACTTCATGGGTGCGGACGTCTTTTATGATTTCCTGGCAGTCAACAAACTGGAATTCCTGGATCAGAAATATAAGGCCATTGAACAGATCCGCGACGAATACCCCAAGATTCAAGAACGCTATGCCAATGCGCGCTTCCCCGAGGAGGTCGCCGATCAACTGCGTGATATCCTGCGCGAAGTAGGCAACACGCCTTTGATCGTGCGCTCTTCGAGCCTGTTGGAAGATAATTTTGGCACATCGTTTGCGGGAAAATACATCAGTATTTTCTGCCCGAACCAGGGCAACCTCACTGAGAACCTGCGCGACCTGACTCTGGCCATCCGCCGTGTTTACGCCAGCGTCTTCGGCCCGGATGCGTTAATGTACCGCCGCCGCATGGGCCTGCTGGATTACGATGAGCGCATGGCGATCCTGCTGCAAGAGGTGCAGGGACAGCGTCACCGCCAGTATTACTTCCCGGCGCTGGCCGGTGTGGCATACAGTTACAGCCCGATTGTCTGGAATCCGCGCCTGAAACGCGAAGAAGGCTTTATGCGGCTGGTTATGGGGCTGGGGACTCGCGCCGTGGAACGCATGGCCAGCGATTACCCACGCCTGGTCAATCTCAGCCACCCACAACTACGCCCCGAGGTGATGCCAAAAGCCATCCGGTATTACTCGCAGCATTTTGTAGATGCGATTGACCTGGAGCAAAATGTCGTGACTACCCTGCCGGTCGAATCAGTCCTGGGGTCAGATTACTATCCCCTGCGCTGGATGGTTTCGGTGGATGATGGAGAAACGGTGCGCCCGCCGCTTTCCCTCGGGCTTAACCTCGACCCGGCACAACTGATCTTGACCTTTGAAAGTCTCTTGCAACGCGGTACCTTTGTGCCATTGATGAAAACAGTTCTGACCCGCCTCGCGCAGGAATATCAACGGCCCGTTGATATTGAATTCGCTGTTTCGTTCATTCCTGGCAGCGATAAGTCGGAACTTGCTTTCCACCTTTTGCAATGCCGTCCGCAAAGCCAGTGGAGCGCAGATGGTAGCGAAGCCCAATCCATCCCCACAGATTTGGCAGCCCAGGACAAAATTTTACTTTGCACACGGATGGTGCCTCAAGGGCGTGTGAGCCAGGTCGAATATCTTGTCTACGTTGATCCAAAAGCCTATCATCAACTGGAGACACCCGGTGATTATTCCGAAGTGGCCCGTTGGATTGGACAACTAAACAAGGCCCTGGAAGGACGGTCTTTTATTTTGATCGGCCCTGGCCGCTGGGGATCCTCGGATGCCATGCAGGGAGTGCCCGTCACGTATGCCGATATCTTCAATACACGCGCCCTGGTGGAAGTGGCCAGCAACCAAGGCGGCTTCAGTTCTGAACCATCTTATGGGACTCATTTCTTTCAAGATCTGATGGAAACACAAATTTACCCGTTGGCGGTCTACCCGGATGAATCCACGGATCACTTAAATTGGGATTTCATCGGGCAGTCTAAAAACCAGATGCCAAAATTTTTCCCTGAACAAACGGATGCCAGCCGCTGTGTCAAAGTTATTCATCTTCCAACCGAACGCCCCGGCCATTATCTGGAAATTGTTATGGACGGCCAGCGTGGATTGGGTTACCTGACCCGCTCCAAACCGGCCTAGCAGTAGAAGCTCTGTTTGCGGGCACGGCGTTTTCAATCAGTTTTTAAAGCGGAGATCAGGTTTTACAAAAAGCCTGGTCTCTCTTCTTTTCTGACGAACGCAGAACATTGGGAGAAATGGCGGCTATCTGCTTTCCGCGCTTATTGGCAATTCTTTGAATCGGATAATCAATGTCCGTTATAATGTCTTTTGACTCAGATGACTGCTTGCCCCGAATGCGGCGCCCCAGCCTGCGCGGCCCGTTTCGATGAACTTCTTTTGCTTGAATTCAGCGACACGGGCTATGGCGCTGTCCACCACCTGACAGTGCCCGCGTACATGCTCCAGCACTCCAGCAAGCTGACCAGCGAGGGCTGGCTGCACATGCGCGAGCTGCTGAAAGAATTCCCGGTCGAAAATAAGCCGCCTGCCTTTATCCGGAAGCAGAACAAAGATTTTGTAGACAGTGGTAAGCGTAAATTCAAATTTATAGCGAAGGCTGGATTGCCAATCATCAGCAAAACCACTTGGGCGAAAACCATTCTTGATGTACGCACAGATTCCGCCGAAACCTACTGCGCCGATGTGACCGAATGGGCAAGGTCGGTGCTGGATGATGCTGAGATAATCCAGTGAAAAAAACAACTGGCGGCACGATTTACAAACAAAAATCTGCGTAATCTGTGGCTAAAAACAGGAGACAGTATGAACCGTACCTATACCAACCGCTCGTATCTCGACGCCCTCGAAAAGAAGGTTCTCGTTTTCGATGGCGCGATGGGCACCAGCCTGCAAAACCTGCATCTGACCGCTGAACATTTCGGCGGCGAAAAGCTGAATGGTTGCAACGATTACCTGGTCATCTCATACCCGCAGGCGGTCGAGACCGTCCACCGCTCCTTCCTCGAAGTGGGCGTGGATGTGCTCGAGACAAATACCTTCCGCGCCAACCGGCTGACGATGGCCGAATATGGCTTGCAGGAGCGCGTCGCCGAGATGAACCAGACCGCCGCGTCCCTGGCCCGCCGTCTTGCGGATGAATATGCCACCCAAACCGGCCAGCCGCGTTTCGTGGCGGGGTCAATCGGCCCGACTGGCAAACTCCCCTCCGCGGATGACCCTGAACTGTCCAATACTGGTTTCGACGAACTGGCTGACATCTTCCGCGAACAGGCTGTTGGCCTGCTTCAGGGTGGCGTGGACCTGCTGCTGATCGAGACATCCCAGGATATCCTCGAAGTCAAAGCTGCCATTACCGGTCTCCAGAAAGCCTTCGAGGAAACTGGCATTTATGTGCCGATCCAGGCCCAGGTCACGCTCGATACCACCGGTCGTATGTTACTCGGGACCGACATGGTCGCCGCGCTGACCATCCTCGAGGGCATGTCCATCGACGTGATCGGCCTGAACTGCTCCACCGGTCCCGAGCATATGCGTGAGCCCATCCGCATCCTCGGCGAACAGTCCACCCTGCCAGTCTCCTGCATCCCCAATGCCGGCTTGCCGCTCAACGTTGATGGGCAGGCCGTTTATCCGCTCGAACCGGAACCCTTCGCCAACGCCCTGCTCGAATTTGTCGAGAACAATAATATCTCGGTCGTAGGCGGCTGCTGCGGGACGACTCCTGCGCACCTCAAGCTGTTAGTGGAAAAACTAAATCATCATCCTCATCCCCAGCGTCCGTCGGTTGCGCTCAGTCGTCTCTCGTCTTCTATCTCGGCCATATCCATGCGGCAGGACCCGCCGCCCCTGCTGATCGGCGAGCGTTGCAATGCCCAGGGCAGCAAGAAGTTCAAGCGTCTGCTGCTCGAAGAAGACTACGACTCGATCCTGGAGATCGCCCGTGAACAGGTCACCTTCGGTGCGCACGCGGTGGATATTTCTACCGCCGTCACTGAGCGCCCCGATGAAGTCGAGCTGATGCGCAAAGTGGTCAAAAAGTTGGAGATGGGCGTCGAAGTGCCGCTGGTGATCGATACCACCGAACTGGATGTGCTCGAAGTAGCGCTCAAGACTGCTCCCGGACGCTGCCTGATCAATTCGACTCACCTGGAGGCTGGCCGCGCCAAAGCCGACAAGATTTTTGCGCTGGCCAAAACCCATAACGCTGCCATCATTGTCCTGACCATCGATGAAAACGGGATGGCCAAGACGGCTGCCAAAAAGCTGGAAGTTGCCAAACGGATTTATGACATCGCGGTCAACGATCATGGCCTCCGCCCCGATGCCCTCGTCTTCGATACCCTGACTTTCACGCTGGCCACCGGCGATCCCGAATTTGCCGAATCTGCCATCGAGACCATCGAAGGCATCCGCCTGATCAAGCAAAATTTTCCGGGCGTGCTCACCTCGCTGGGTGTCTCGAACCTGTCCTTTGGTCTAGCTCCGCAGGCTCGCCCCGCGTTGAATTCGATCATGCTCTACCATTGCGTGCGGGCCGGGCTGGATATGGCCATTATCAATCCGGCGCATGTCACGCCTTATGCCGATATCCCGTCCGAAGAGAAGGAACTCTCTGAAGATTTGATCTTCAACCGCCGCCCCGATGCGTTGCAGCGTTTCATCCAGCATTTCGAGAGTGTCTCACCGACCTCAGCTGAAAACACATTGGCCGACCCGACCGAGGGCATGACCCCCGAACAGCGTCTGCACTGGCGCATCGTCCACCGCCACAAAGATGGCGTTGAAGCGGATATTGATGAAATTATCAACCGTGGAGGTTTCCCCTCGCGGCATGAATGCGCCGTCCACACCCTCAACAACACCCTGCTCCCGGCCATGAAAGAAGTCGGCGACAAGTTTGGTGCTGGTGAGTTAATCCTGCCCTTCGTGCTGCAATCTGCCGAGGTGATGAAAAAATCCGTTGCCCACCTGGAAAACTACCTTGAAAAGGTCGAAGGCGTCACCAAGGGTACGGTTGTAATCGCCACCGTCTATGGCGATGTGCACGATATTGGCAAGAACCTGGTTAAGACCATCCTGGCTAACAACGGCTATACAGTCATCGATCTCGGCAAACAGGTGCCCGCCGAAACCATCATCACCAAAGCCATCGAAGCCAAGGCCACGGCGGTTGGTCTCTCAGCGCTGTTGGTCAGCACCTCCAAACAGATGCCGCTGATTATTAACGAACTCCAGCGCCGCGCACAAAAGATTCCAGTACTGGTGGGTGGGGCGGCGATCAACCGCCGCTTTGGGCGACGCATCCTGTTCACTGACGACGGTAATTCCTACGATCCCGGCGTCTTTTACTGCAAGGATGCATTCGAAGGCCTCGAAACGATGGACCAATTGATCGACCCGCAACGCAAGCCCGCGCTGATGGAACAGATCCGCAAAGAAGCGGACATGGAGATGGGTCGCGCCTCCCAGGTGCCGGCCCACCGTCAAACGGAAGGGACGCGCTCGAGCGTGGTCCCTGCTCCGATCAAGGCGCCCCAGAAATGGGGTGCGCGCATCGTCAAGGATATGCCGCTGGAGATGGTGCTCAAGCATCTGAACATCAACGAACTCTATCGCCTGTCGTGGGGCGCAAAAAATAGCCATGGTCCTGAATGGGAAAAGCTGCAAAAAGAATTCAAAGCCCGGCTCGAGAAAATGACCAAGGCCGCGCTCAAAGAAGGCTGGCTCAAACCGCAGGCTGTTTATGGTTTGTTCCCCTGTCAGGCCGATGGTGACAGCCTGATCATCTACGACCCTGCCTCCGTTTCTGAATCCGTTTCTCCGCTTCGCCCGATGATGACTCCGTTGACCCGCTTCGACTTCCCCCGCCAACCCTACGACGATCACCTGGCCCTCTCAGATTACTTTGCCAGCCTCGAATCCGGGCAAATGGATGTGGTTGGTTTCCAGGTAGTGACGGTTGGCCTGGAAGCTACCGAAAAATTTGACAAACTCCAGGCCTCTGGTGATTACAGCGAGGCCTATTTCACGCATGGACTGGCTGTCCAGACGGCAGAGGCCACGGCGGAGTACCTCCATCAGCATCTGCGCCGCGAAATGGGCATTCTCGAAGGACAGGGCAAGCGTTACTCCTGGGGCTATCCCGCGATTCCCGAACTGGAAGACCATCGCAAGGTCTTCGACCTGCTTCCCGTTGAAAAAGAACTCGGCATGTCCCTCAGCCCTGCCTATCAGCTCATCCCTGAGCAGTCCACGGCGGCGATTGTGCTCCATCACAAGGATGCCAAATATTACACAACTGGCGAATCCAGGGTCGAGCAGTTGATGAAATAACAATTGTGAGATGATTAAAATTCTGCGCCCTGAAAACTTTTCGCGTATCGCGCCGATCATTCTGGTTGCCATTTGCCTGGTCATCGGCCTGCTAACGTACAAGGATTTTGGCATTAGCTGGGATGAGCCTAGCAGCTACCAGTACGGGCGAGAGGCGCTTTCGGTGTATGCGCACCCCGGCACCGAGCCAGCCTACACCGATAGCGATGGCTTGCTCCGGTATTACGGTGCGGCTTACCTCATCAGTGGCGCGGCGTTGGCCAGCGCCCTTGGTTTGCCGGTTTACGATACTCTGCACCTTTTCAACTTCATCGTTTACCTGTTGGGCGTCCTCGCTTTCCATGTTTTGCTCACCCGCTGGGTTAGCCCATCAGCTGCATTCGCCGCCGCGTTATTGTTTGTCAGCCAGCCCTTGCTCTGGGGGCACGCCTTCATCAACCCGAAGGACATCCCGTTCATGACGCTTTTCATCGTCAGCCTGGTGCTGGGGTTTTGGATGGTGGATAAAATCGAGGACTCCACTGGCTGGCAGCGGATTCTGCTCCCGGTTGTTTCAGGCCTCCTGCTGGGATATGCGACCTCCACCCGGATCGTCGCCCCTTTGGCGGGAGTGATGGTCTCCCTCCTGGCTTTGTACCGTTTGCACCTGAGAGCCATTCCGTTTCTGGTCGTTTACTGGTTGGCGGCTGTGGGTGCCGTTTACGTTACCTGGCCCTTCCTGTGGCCCGACCCGATTAACCGTTTTCTCGAGAGTCTGCGGATGATGTCTGCTTTCCCCTGGCAGAACAAGGTACTCTTCGATGGGATTTACTACAAAGCCAACAACCTGCCCTGGCGCTACCTGCCCAAGCTGATGGCTTTCCAGTTCACTGAGCCGGTTTTGCTCTTGAGCGCTGCCGGGGCAGCTGTTCTTGTTTGGAAGCTCTGGCAAAAAAAAGTCGATGCCGTTCTGCCGGTCATGCTTTTTATCTGGTTTGCCGCCCCGTTTGCGTGGATTGTCATTACGAAACCCACCATGTACGATAACTTCCGTCAGTTTTTGTTCATCATGCCGCCCATTTTTATCTTTTGCGCCCTCGCGCTGGAAGAACTCTTTAAACGGTGGACGAGTCCAAAAATCCGAATGGCTGCTTTACTCCTCGCCGCGCTCCCCGGCCTGATAGCAGGTCTCCGCTTGCATCCGTATCAATATGTCTACTACAACAGCCTGGTCGGGAAGGTGGCGGGCCGCTACGAAACGGATTATTGGGCCACCTCCTTCCGCGAGGCGGCTGAATATCTCAACCAGAATGCCCCGCAAAATGCAGTGGTCTCAATTGGCCCGTGGGGGCTGTTTCAGGAATTCCTGCGCCCCGATTTGCAGGTTGACCGCAGCGAAGTTTCCGCAAATTCCGACTATGTCGTTATTTTTTCCCGCTGGGATTATGAAAAAAATCCTGCCTTTACCGGTGAACCGGTTTATACTGTGGGGCGCGATGGCGCAGTTTTTCTCGTTGTCCAGCGCATGCCTTGATGGGTAGAAAGTGAATTGAAATGGCACAAAACTTATTAGACCTCCTGGGACAGACCACCTTGCTGGCCGATGGCGCGATGGGTACGATGCTCAACGCGCGCGGTGTCAGTTTTGAAAAATGTTTCGACGAATTGAATCTCACCACCCCGGCGGTTGTGGCAGATGTGCATCGTGAATACATCGAAGCTGGGTCGCAGATCATCTTGACCAATACTTTTAGCGCCAACCGCTACAAATTGGAAAGATTTGGCCTACAGAATCAAGTTGCCGCGATTAACACTGCTGGTGTGGAACTTGCCAAACGCGTAGCGGCAGCCTCTTTTAAAGAAGTCTTTATCGCCGGGGATATGGGCCCGCTGGGCGTACGCCTGGCTCCTTTTGGCCGCGTGCAAATCGAAGATGCCCGGGTCGCCTTTGCCGAACAAGTCGAGGCTCTCTGCGCTGCCGGGGCAGATTTAATCGTCATCGAAACCATTGCTGATTTGTATGAAGCCCGCGAGGCTGCGCTGGCTGCGAAGCAGAATTGCTCCAAGCCAGTGGTTGTCTCCGTAACCTTTACCCGCGACGACCGCACCATTTTGGGTGATAACCCGGCCAAAGCAGCACATGTCCTGGCTGAAACCGGGGCGGATGTCATCGGCGTCAACTGCTCGGGCGGCCCGGCCCAGCTTTTGCGGATTCTACGTCAGATGAAGCAGGCTGAACCGGATATGAAATTCTGGGTCAAGCCCAATGCAGGCTGGCCTGAACAGGTTGGCGGGCGCATCATGTACCCGGCTGACCCGGAATATTTCGGCGATTACGCACTTGCCTTCCGTGAAGCGGGCGCAAGTATTGTCGGTGGCTGCTGTGGAACGACTGCTCGCCACATCGCCGCCATGCGCAAAGCGCTGGATTCCGCCCCGGCAGTGAAGCTTGATATTCTCCAGACTCCCGATGTATCCGAATTTTCAGAAGTTTCTGAAGCAGAACCGTCGAGCAAGCTGGCTCAGAAATTGGCTGCCAGTAAGTTTGTCATCGCCGTTGAAATGGACCCGCCGCGCGGCCTTTCCACGCACAAGTTGATGGCGGGCGCCTCCCTGTTGGCTGAAGCTGGTGCAGACGTGATCGACGTGGCTGACAGTCCCATGGCGCGCATGAGAATGTCGGCCTGGGCGGTTTGCGATATCGTCCAGCGCAAGGTTAATGTTGAAACCACGCTGCACTTCCCCACGCGCGGACGCAACCTGCTGCGTGTGCAGGGTGACCTGCTCGCCGCGCACGCGCTCGGCATTCGCAACGTGTTCGTTGTCATGGGCGACCCCACCTCAATTGGTGACTACCCCGAAGCTGCCGATAATTACGATATCGTTCCATCCGGGTTGATCAAGCTGGTTAAACTGGGATTCAACCTTGGGGTCGATCATTCCGGGACCAGCATTGGGCAGCCGACCAGCTTCTTTGTCGGCGCGGCGCTCAACCTGGCTCCACAGAATGTCGAATCCGAAATCAAGAATTTACGACGGAAATTGAACGCGGGCGCCGACTTTTTCTTGACCCAGCCCATTTTCGATCCACAATCTGCAGAGACGCTCCTGAAGCGTTATGCCAGCGAATATGGCAAGCTGGACAAGCCCGTTTTAGTGGGCATCATGCCGCTCTTCAGTACCCGTCATGTGAACTTTTTGCACCATGAAGTGCCGGGTATTAGCATCCCCAATCCAATCCGTGCGCGCATGGAAAAAGCGGGCGAGGCAGGCGTTAAGGAAGGAATTCTCATCACCGCTGAACTGGTGGAAAAAGTCAGGCCCTGGGCCCAGGGCATCTATATCATGCCGCAGTTCAATCGTTATGATGTGGTGGCCGAGATGATCGAGGTCGTGAAGGTTTAATCAAGATGAAGCTGAAACTTTTTCACTTTTATGCGAGAAGACTGGCAGCCTGGGGATTGATTTTCCTGGCAATGGTGAGCATCGTAAACGAAGCCCGGATATCAAAAGATTTCTGGAAATCGTTTCTCGCCTCTGGATGTGTTGATTCTGTCTCGCTTTGGGAGAATCGTTTGGCTGGGCTAAAATCCCAAATACCGCAGGCTGTGACCAGGGTTGGTTACATTTCTTCAGATCCTGAGCATATCGAGTTCTATCTTACACAGTACACGCTCATTCCCATAATATTGGAACGCGGAACCAACCCCGACTGGATTATTGCCAACTATCCAGCGAAGACCATTCATATTGTCCTGCGGAAACAATTGGACTTGGAACAATATGCGGTCGACAATTTCGGTTATGGTTTGTATTTGGTTCACAAGAGATAACATGTTACTGGCTCTCTCTTTCCTGCTCTACCTTCCTTCCGCTATATCCGGATTTTGGCTCGCGCACCGCCTTTGGCGCGAATCAACCCCACAGGCCCTGTGGTTTAAGCTCTTTCTGGGGCTTCCGCTTGGGCTTGGGCTTTGGTCATTGGGATATTTTTTGTGGATCTGGGTTGGATTAAACAAAACTATCTTTCCCTGGTTGGAATTGGCGGTTTCGATAGTTCTTACGATCCTGGTTATTCCATCCCTAAAACTATTATTCGCCCCTTTAAATTTACGCTCACTAAGATCCCCTTTTTACCTGGTATTTCTATTGGTCATGTTCGCCACTGCGGTGCTTTTTGGTCTGCAGCTCTACATGAGTCCGCACGGTCACGAAGATGCCTGGTTCATCTGGAATCTCAATGCGCGTTTTATCTATCTTGCCCAGGATTGGAGAATCATCTATGCTCCAAACGGCCCTGGCTGGCATCCCGATTACCCTCTGTTGGTCAGCTTGAACACGGTCTTTGGCTGGGTCATTCTGGGACAGGATACCCCGCGGATCCAGATGGCGGTTACTGCCCTCTTTACATTGGTTTTACC
Organism: Anaerolineales bacterium UBA5195; assembly: GCA_002412925.1. Taxonomy (GTDB): domain Bacteria; phylum Chloroflexota; class Anaerolineae; order Anaerolineales; family Villigracilaceae; genus UBA5195. The sequence goes on from DHVZ01000050.1 coordinate 52,193, forward strand.
CGGAATTTTATTTTCAGGGTTGTCTCTGATCAAAGACAAAAAACAGGCTGTTCTTGCGACAATAGTTTTGTTGGCCTCGCCAACCGTGATCAATTATGGGGTTAGCCAGCAAGCCGATATTCCTCTTGCCGGTTATGTGCTGACCTCCCTGGTTCTGGCGGCGCTTTACTTCAAAATTCAGAACAGCAAGCTCTTGTTGCTCGCTGGGCTGACAATTGCGCTGACAGCCTGGGCCAAAAATGAAGGATTTTTATTTATTCTCATCAATTTTGTTTTGATGAGTGCCTTCTTGATAGTTTTGAGACAATCACAGGCTCTCAAGGAGTATGCCATTGGGATTGCCATACCTTTCTTGGTGATTTTGCTCTTCAAATTAACACAGCCAGTCTCCAATGACCTGTTTGAGCAGAACACCCTGCCTCAACTTCTGGACGGGGAACGTTATCGTTTAATTTTGTTCACCTTTTTTGGAACCATCGCCAAGCTGGGGCGGTGGACACCGTTCAGCCTGGCGGCGATCCTTGTGGTTTATGGTTTGTTGGTTTGGTTTGATTATTCGGAATCCTTAATTGTCAAATATATCGGGTTGACGTTGCTTTTGCAAATGTTTGGATATTTTGTCATCTACCTGCTCACCCCGCACGATCTGGCCTGGCATCTGAAAACTTCTTTGGAGCGGTTATTGGTACAGATCTTCCCAACTGCACTCTTTTTGTTTTTTTACGCAACCAAATCCCCCGATTTCAACCTTCCAGAAGGACAATGAAATGCTTCTCACTATTGATATCGGTAACACCAACCTGACCATCGGCTTGTATGAAGGCGAGAAACTCGGCTGGCACTGGCGTCTCGCTACCGATCACCACCGTATGCCCGATGAATATGGTCTGCAAATGCTGGGGCTTTTGCAACATGCCGGGCACAATCTTGGAGACCTGACCGGGATTGCGCTCTCCTCGGTTGTCCCGCCGCTGACCGGGCGTGTGACCCAGGCTTGCGGCGAGTATCTTCAACAGAATCCGCTGGTGGTGGATACAGGCGTCAAGACCGGTATCCGCATCCGCTACGAGGATCCCAAAGCTGTCGGTGCTGACCGGGTTTGCGACGCGGTGGCTGTGATGCATTTTTACGGCGGGCCAGCCTGTGTGATCGACTTTGGCACGGCCACCACTTTCAACGCTGTTACCAAGGAAGGCGACTACCTTGGTGGGGCCATCACAGCCGGAATCAACCTGGCTGCTGAAGCGCTTTATACTCGCGCCGCCAAACTTCCACGCATTGACTTGCAGCGCCCGCCGAATGTGATCGGGCGCAATACCATCCATGCCATGCAGTCGGGGTTGTTGTTCGGGTATGTCAGCATGGTGGAAGGCATGGTGGAGCGTTTCCGCAAGGAACTTGGGGCAGAGATGAAAGTCATCGCAACCGGTGGGCTGGCCGAAGTGGTGGCGAAAGAAACGCCTGTCATCCAGCACATCGCCCCCTGGTTGACTCTGGATGGTTTACGAATTATCTGGGAACTCAATCAATAACGGAGTCCAAACTCTCCTGATTTTGGGTTATCTTTCCAGTTCTTTTAGCACCATTTCCGGTAAATCGGAAACCTTGTAAATGCGGACATATTCAATACCGTTGAACCAGATCACCTTTTCTGGTACAGCCGGTTCCATGATTTGGATGAAACCTGTGGGGATATCGCGCTTCTTTTGCTGGGCGTAATAGACAACGAAATAATCCGTTAAATGCAAATTGTCGAGGGCATCCTGTGTCAGGGAATACATGGGTTTGAACACCGACACCTCGCCGGGGAACAAATATGCCAGGCTGCGTCCATACCAGGCCGTGACAGTCAACTTGCTGGCGTTGGGTTTCGCAGCCAGGTAATGGGCCGCCTGGTCGAGAACTTCGGCATATCCGTAGTTCGGGTTTTGGCCAGGGAAGAGCGCCAGCATAACAGGGTTGGAATAAGTATAGTAATACGGATACTGCGGCAGCCCGCCTGCGCCCTGCGCTGCAATAACCAGCGCCAGGGTTATAAAACTGACCAACGAGCGTCGGAAAACAACTCTCCAAACTGCCAGCCGTTCGAGCGCAAAAACAAAACCCATTGCGGCCATCAAATCCAGACAGATGTAACTGGTCATGATGTAATGGGCAGCGTCGCGCCCGCGGGCAATGCCGAACATCAGGATATACAACGCGCCCAGGGTTAGCAAATAGGCGCCGGTGATCCGCTTGGTGGTTTCGGCCTTGCGTGAAAACAACATCCAGCTTGCCAGCAACAGGCCAAGCCAGGCCACCGGGGTGGTACGCCAGAGCATTCCGTCCAGATACTGGGGGATGCCGCCGGTTTCTAACCCGAACTGGCTGGCTTCCAGTTCCTGGGTCACTTCCAGGCGGCCACCTTGCAGGGCATAACTCAAGGCATTCCCGTAAACTTTATACAGCATTTCACCTGGTTTTGCCCACATTCCAGGCCAAAGGATGAAGTAAACCAGCGCTATTACACCCAGCCAGAGCAGGAAACTGCGGGCCAGATGCCAGAAGAGCACCTTCCACGCTGCCGGGCCATTTTTCCAGTCAGTGGTGAACTTTACCAGCAGAATCAAGCCTGCCAGCGGGAACAAAATAATGGCGGAAGACTTCGTCAACTGGGCCAGGGCCGCAAAAATGGCGGAAAATAGCAGGTAGCGGGTTCCCCCTGAGCGGTAGGCCCAAACCAACAGGGTCAACAGGCATAAAACGCTAAACAACGAGAGCATGCCTTCGTGATTGAGCAAGCGCGAGTGCCCCAGGAAAAATGGCTCGACGGATGCCAATAATACGGCCATGATGGCTGTTTTGCGCCCCACAAGCTGTCGCAGGCAGGCATACACCAGCAGCAGTAAAATGCAGACCGCCAGCACTTCTACCACGCGCGCCCGCCAGACCAGCTCCAGCGGCGGATGGCCGTTATCGTTCAGGAAGGCGTCAAACTGCGGGCCTTTCCAGAAATATTCCGGCGCGATAGCCCGGTAGGCGCGGAATCCCCACAGAAAACCTACCGTGACAACCCACATCGTCGTCACGCCCGGGTGATAATCATAAACTGTGCTGCCAAAGTCGCCTGTGCCGATGGCATGATAGAAATTCGCGCCAAATTTTAACCAATCCGGCTCGTCCACGCTGACGAAAGCGTCCAACCCCACCAGGCGGGGAATCAAGATTAGGATTGACAGGCAAAAGACGATCAGAATTTCGAGGCGGCGTTCTGTTTTCATTTCAACTTTCCAAAAACGGGGATGGCGCTATTATACTTGCTGTGAACCTGGACCTTTTGGTTTCACCACGGGAGCGCCTGGAGAGCCTGGCCCTGCCGCCGTAATCAGCGAGGGGCTTCCTCAGGTATAATCGGTGGAATGTCCATTTTGAAACGAATTTTTGTCACCTTCTCTTTGCTTTTCCTGGCCGCCTGTTCTGGTGGGACACCGGGCTTTCCGGCAGTTTTTGCCTCACCTACGCCGGTTCCTCCGACATCCACGCCTTTGCCTCCTACCGAAACACCCGTCCCGATGGCAATCACCGTCAACGCCGACGGAATCCCTGTTGAGGAATTCTCCGCCGAGTTGACGCGCTATCAGACTGCCCAGGCCGCGTTGGGCAGCACCGTTAGCACTGAGCAGGCTGTGCAGGCTGTGCGCGATGATCTGATCTCCCAGCTTTTACTGGCCCAGGGAGCGTTTGAAGCCGGTTTTGCCATGGATGAGGCCGCCCTCCAGCAACGAATTGACAAGCTGACCTCCCAAATTGGCGGAGCCGAAAAGCTCACAGCCTGGCAGCAGGCCCACGGATACACGGAAGAAAGCTTCCGGGTGGCGTTGAAACGGGCAGCGGCTTCCGCCTGGATGCGGGATAAAATTATTTCGTCCGTACCCAGTACTGCGGAACAGGTTCACGTCCGCCAAATTTTGCTCTATAATGAAGCTGTTGCTCAGAATTATTACAACCAGCTTCAAGCGGGCGCGGACTTTGACCAGCTGGCAGCACAGGTGGACCCGGTGACTCGCGGCGATATTGGTTGGTTCCCGCGCGGTTACTTGACTGAAAAAGCCGTCGAAGATGCGGCGTTTTCACTTGAAGCGGGCAATTATAGCACTGTGATACCGGGCGAGGTCGGGTTTCATATTGTTAAACCCATTGAAATTCAGGCAGGGCGCCCACTTTCTCCCGATGCCTTGCTGACTTTGCAAAATCGCGCTCTAACAGATTGGCTTGCCAGCCGCCGAGAGCAAAGCAGTATAGTCCTTGCTCCATAACCTGTCTGCACAGGAGAGTTAGACGATGAGTAACTACGACGAATTCCTCAAAGAAAAACCCAAGGCACCCGGTCCAAAGAAAAAAGCCAGCCCTGACCTGACTTGGAACATGCTCACCTTGGTCATGGTGCTGATGACACTCTGCGTTTGCGGTTTCTTTGTCAGCATATTACAGAATCCGTATTCGATGTTAAACCCTTTTCCGCCGAACACACTGATCCCGCCGCCCCCAACCGCTACGATGACACCGCGTGGATATGAGCCAACCTGGACGCCCACCCCTTCGGTTGAGCCAACGGAAACGCCCACCCGGCGGCCCACTTACACCCCTGTGCCATCTTTTACACCTTTCAGTTTGACTACTGCTACCCCGACTTTTACACCCAGCTTGACCGTCGTGGCTTCAAATACACCGCGTCCCACGGGTGTCCCCTATACGGTCACCGTCAGTTGGGAAGAGAGCACCAAATGGAGGCCAGACACCAGTTGTGCTTCGATGTTTGTTGCCGGGAAAGCGCTTGATTCCAAGAATAGCCCTGTTACGGGATTGCAAGTTAAGCTGGGCGGGAGCATTCCGGGAAAGACTTTCGTCCCGGCATTGACCACCCTGACCGGTATCTCCCCGATTTATGGGCCAAGCGGGTTTGAGTTCGATCTGCGCGTAGCGCCCGTGGCTTCCAGTAAGGGGCTTTGGGTGCAATTGTTCAACCAGTCTGGCGCCCCGATTTCCGAGCAGTATCCGCTGAAAACCTACAGCGATTGCAAACAAAATTTGATCCTTGTAGTTTTTAAGCAGAAATAGGAAGAGCGCAAAATAAAAAAACCGGCCCTAGATGGGCCGGTTTTCTCTTAATCGACAACCACATTCCAATGGCTGTATTTTTCAATTTGCCCATGCGCCACAGCGTTGAATAAATCGCGCAATTTGGCGGTGACAGGCCCCATTTTGCCGTCTCCAACCGGGCGATGGTCCACTTTCGCAATCACGGTGACCTGTGCAGCGGTGCCGGTCAGGAACATTTCTTCACAGACAAAGGCCTCGGTGCGATCGATGGAGCGCTCCTGCACCGCCAGCCCGAGCTCATTTCGGGCAAGTTCGATCACGGTTCGGCGGGTGATGCCTTCGAGGATGTTGTCATAGACCGGGGGAGTGATGAGCACACCATCTCGGACCATAAAGACGTTCATGGCAGTGCCTTCAGAAATGTGGCCGTTCTGGTCGAGCACCAGCGCCTCGTCGAATCCGGCGCGGATGGCATCGGTCTTGATCAGCGCCGAATTGGCATATGCGCCGCTGATCTTGCCGCGGGCCGGGATGACATTATCGTCCACCCGCCGCCAAGATGAGATCGTCACATGTGCACCATCTTCGTTTTTGCCATATGCGCCAAATGGTATGGCAAAAATCGAGACTTCGTCGCGCAGGTCGTGCAGGCGCACACCGATTCCCGCGTCAGCTTTGTAACACAACGGGCGGATATAGATATCCTGTTGCCAGCCATCCAGCTTGAGCAAATCTTTCGTGATCTGCGCCAGGCTTTCGGGTGTGTGTGGCAGCTCCATGGCCAGCATTTTGGCCGAATGCAGGAAGCGCTTGAAGTGGTCGAGCGGGCGGAAAACGAACAGCTTTTTCTTCTCGGCGTTCCAGTAGCCGCGCAGGCCGCCAAAGGCCGCTGTGCCATAGTTCAATCCGTGGGTGGCAACGCTGACTTTTGCCTCGCCGAACGGGACAATTTTGCCTTCGAAATATGCATGCTGGTTTTGTTCCATTGGGATTCTCCGCTGAATAAGGGTGGACAATAACGACGGGGAATTATACCTCTGCTAACCCGGCTACCCGTTCCATCGAACCTGGGTCTCCAGGATTTTCCTGCCTGCCCCGATGGGCTTACGGGGTGAAGAGTGCCGCATTTTGGGGTCTTACCACAGAGATTACCAAAGGGCCTCAATCAGTTTTTCTACATCCTTTGCCCTTGACGATTTTTTGAAATCGCGTAAAATCAATTAGATGCTTATCGAATTAGATAGATAAAAAGGTGTAATATGGAACAAAATGAAATGCTTGATTTTGTAAAAGCCATCTCTCATACTGACCGCTTGCAGATCATTGGCGCGTTGACCACTCGTAAAAGCGCAACGATCAAGGAACTCGCGGAAAATCTCAACCTGCCCTTCCGGGATACGTTCAATCATCTCGCGTTTCTTGAATACATCGGTGTGGTGCGCCAGGAAAATGAACAATATATCCTGAACCCGGAGGGCGTTGAGGCCCTGGCCCGCCGCCAATTCGAAGGTCAGCCGCGTGAAACCTATACTCCTTCGCCCGACCTGAGCGAAAAATCGCGCAAGGTCTTGAAAGCCTATCTCAACACGGATAGCAGTATCAAGCAGCTCCCGCACGAGCCTATCAAGCTCCAGGTCATCCTGGATTACATCCTCGAGGCATTCACACCTGGCGTGATCTACACCGAGAAGGAAGTCAACCTGATCATCCGTCGCTTCCACATCGACACAGCCGGTTTGCGGCGCGACATGATCGACCGGGGTCTGCTCCAGCGCAAAAGCGATGGGTCACAGTATTGGCGGCCTGAAACAAAACGTGAGGCCTGAGATGAACCATCAAGGGGCACACAAATGTTTATGCAAAAGGAAATATTATGACACTACACCAATTACCCTCCGATCTTTTTTCTCGTGCACAGCCTCTCTTTAGCAAACAAATTGACCATCACCTTTTTTGTGCCGGGGTATTAACCGGAAAGTATCCAGGCCAGGTAATCGTCGATAATCCTGACCAACCCCGTTCTGCGCTGGTAGTAAAAGGAGAGATGTGGTGTTATTTGGGCGGTGACTCAAACAACATTGCTTTCAATCAGGCGCTAGGGGTTGCACTATCGGCCAAGCAGTTTATGGGCGAAGATGCGCCGGCGCTGCTTTTTAATATCTCAACGGCTGGCTGGCGGCAGGTGTTGGGTACGCTCATCCCGGATCGCCTCCCGATTGCCACCCCCCGCTTCCTTTACCTGGCAAATGCAGCCCATTTCAACGCACCTCCCCCCATTCCTGATGGATTCTCCCTGCATTTTATGGACCAATCGCTGAAGGACAAGGTTCGTGGGGATTTACCAGAAGCCGTGCAACAGGTCCTCTACTTGCGGGCAAACTATCAGGGTCCAGACCAGACAGCTTTTGGATATGTAGCTGTGCATGACCAGATTTGTGTTTCCTGGGCCATGATTGACACCGTCGTTGGTACCCATGGCGAAATCGGTCTGGAGACGCTGCCTATGTATCAACAGCGCGGTCTGGGCACGGCGCTCTCAGGAGCCACGATCCAGTATGGGCTTACCCACGGCCTGACAGATATCCACTGGGATGCGGTCTCATACAATGGGCCTTCGGTTCGGATGGCTGAGAAATATGGCCTCCAGCGTGGCCTTGAATATGACCAGAATTTGATTATTTTTGGCCAAGCGAGTTATCTGGCCAATCTGGCCTGGGATCATCTGGATAGGAACAAGTTTCAGGCAGTGATTGAGGTTTGCGAGCAGTTACTTGAATCGGCTGACGGGCAGAAGTATGGTCATTTTCTATCGGGTGCAGCCTGGGCCGGGCTAGGCGACAAAGACAAGGCTTTATACCACTTGAATAAGGCTCTTGACCATGGCTGGGATAGCCTAATTGAGATGGAAAATTGCTCAACCTTGAAAAGCTTTCATGGCACAGCAGAATGGGCCGTTATTCTAGCCCACATAAAGATGAACATAGAATCAGGCCTCACAACCGTTGCTCAGCAGGTCAGTTGATATGAATACCGAACTTGTCTCGATCTTTAAAGCTCTGGCAGATGCCAGCCGCCTGAAAATTGTCGGGTTGCTGGCCCAGCAGCCTTACACAGTCGAACAACTGGCAGCCATGCTCGAACTTAAGGCCTCGACCATTTCGCACCATTTATCCAAATTGGCAGAAGTGGGGCTGGTTTCAGCCAAAGCGGAAGGGTACTACAGTGTCTACCAGCTCGAAAAAGAGGCTTTGCGCGGTATGCAGTCCCTCTTTTCCAGTGAGCAGATTGCCGCCGTCATCGCCGACGTGGACCTGGAGGCCTTTGACCGCAAAATTGTCAAGGATTACAGCAACCCAGACGGGCGCTTGAAGACCATCCCGGCCCAGCGTAAAAAGCTGGAAGCCATTCTGCGATATGTGGTTCACGCCTTCGAGCCGGGTGTGCGCTACAGCGAAAAACAAGTTAGCGAAATCCTGTCCCGTTTTCACGCGGATACGGCTTCCCTGCGGCGGGAACTTGTCGGCAGCGGGTTGATGCAGCGCGAAGGCGGCGGCGGGGATTACTGGCGCCAGGCCTAAACGCCGCTGGCGGCTGATCGGGCGGGTAAAAAGAAACGATGACTCTCAACCGGGGTCATCGTTTCTTGATCGGTGCTGCGGATGCCGAAAAATTATTTTTCGGGCGCGAGGAAATAAATTGGCTTGAGGGGGAAGCGGTGCCTGGCTCTCTGGGAAAGCCGATCATAATTTTCTATCCACAATTGATAGACTTGTTCGAGGGAGATCAACCGGATTCTTCGCAATTCATGGGTATTGGCCTCGTCAAAAACCAGGTCTGTAAACCCGCCAGACGAGACAAAAATCCCCTGGTCGTTTTGACCGAGGGTGCCCAGGAAAGCCCTCAGTCCCTCCACGGTGGCCGCCTGCCCCGAATGTTTGACGTGAACCTTGACCCGTGCCCCGGAGCTTCCCAATGGATTGGGATAAGCGATGATATCGATATATCCATGGTTCTTGCCGGGTGGGGCAACCCAATCTAGGTGATAGTTTAAAGCCTTCAATAAATCGCCGATCAGGCTCTTGAACTCCAATGGATTCATCTCGTTCAAATATTTCCAGATTTGCTGCCAGGCTCTTTCCTCGGCATTTTCAACCGTCATTAAGATTTCTTCGCGGCGTTGTCTCTTTTCTTTGCAGATCTGCAGGGCAGTTTTAAAGATTTCTTCAACATTCCTGATGTTTTTGCAGGTTGAAAGACCCTCATCTGATAAAACCCAGCGTTCTTTGTTCTTGATCAGCCAGCCTGCCTCAGCCAGGATGTTGATCGCCGACCGGACGGTTTTCTCATACTGTGGGAGGCTGGTTGACGGAACCAACGCCATTTCGTCGTCAGTCAGTTTTATTTTCGCGGCAACTGCATCCAAAATACCCCTGGCCGGAACCCCCCCAGGTTTCGACCAAAGGACCCGTAAAACCACCCGCAAAAATTCAGAAGTCCGCTTGAGTACAAGCTCATCCATACCAGTTGATTATAGCAGAGTTACCCCAAGCATTGGCAGAGATACACATGGAATGTTACACATGGAATCTCCAGGATTTTTCCGCCTGCCCTGACGGGTTAAAGGGATGAAGAGTGCCGCATTTTGGGTGCGGGTCCTACTGCGGAGATTCCCAAAGAGCCTATGCATGGTAAGCGAGGCAATTACTGGCAGTCTCATCTTTTGATCTCCAAAAACAAAATCGCCTGGTTGGCACGCGGACGATTTTTTATCTTCGGTATCCGGGAAAACCACTTACCAGACGCCTGTCTCCAGGTATTCTTCAATTGCATTGGCGGCAATCCTGGCCTGGCCCATCGCCAGGATGACAGTCGCGCCGCCGGTGACGATGTCTCCGCCCGCAAAGACTCCTTTTTTTGAGGTCTTCATGGTATTGAAATCGACTGCCACAACATCGTTCTTCCCGATCTTGAGTTCGGGCGTGGTCTTGGCTATCAATGGACTGGGACTCTGTCCAATTGCGATCACCATTACATCTGCCTGGATGCGGAAGTTGGAACCACTGATGGGAACAGGCTTCCGGCGGCCCGAAGCGTCTGGCTCGCCCAGTTCATTTTGCAGGCACTCCAACTCCATCACTCGTCCATCCTTGCCATGAAACGCAACAGGGGTGGTGAGCAGGTTGAGTTTGACTCCTTCTTCTTCAGCGTGATGGACTTCTTCAAGACGGGCGGGCAGTTCGGCCCGTGAGCGGCGGTAAACGATGATCGACTCCTTCGCGCCGAGGCGCAGCGCGGTCCTGGCCGAATCCATCGCGGTGTTGCCGCCGCCGATGGTGATGACCCGCTCACCGCGCGCGATCGGGGTGTCATATTCAGGGAACTTATAGGCTTTCATCAGGTTTGCGCGGGTCAGGTATTCATTCGACGAGTAGACGCCGCCGAGGTTTTCCCCGGGGATGCCGAGGAACCAGGGTAGTCCGGCGCCTGTGCCCAGGAAAATTGCGTCGTACTCTTGCAACAGTTCGTCGATGGTTGCAACACTCCCAACGACGTAATCTTTTTGAATCTGCACGCCCAGGCTGCGAACGTAATCCACTTCCCGTTTAACAATTGCCTTGGGCAGGCGGAACTCGGGAATGCCGTAAACCAGCACCCCGCCCGCTTCATGGAGCGCCTCGAAGATGGTCACAAAATAGCCCTTGCGCGCCAGGTCGGCGGCGACGGTCAGCCCGGCCGGGCCGGAGCCGACAACAGCCACTTTTTTGTACCTGGGCTCCGGAAGTTTGGGGACGGCGAAAGAGCCGTTTGCAGCTTCCCAATCGGCGGCAAAGCGTTCGAGCCGTCCGATGGCGACCGGCTCATATTTTTTGCAAAGAACGCAGACTTGTTCACATTGGGTTTCCTGCGGGCAGACCCTGCCGGTAACAGCGGGGAGCGCATTTGTTTCCTTGAGCAGTCTGGCAGCCTCCAGGAATTGGCCCTCGGCAATCAATCTCAAGAAACCAGGGATATCGATATTGACCGGACAGCCTGCGATGCAAAGCGGCTTGGCGCAGTCCAGGCAGCGCCTGGCTTCCTGCACGGCTTGTTCAGGGGTGTACCCGTAAGGGACCTCGTTATAATTACCGACACGCACGGCGGGCGGCTGCTCGCCCATGGGTGTTTTTCGGGGGATGATCTCTTTTTTTGGCATAATCTATTCCGTCCTGGATTCAAAACCCAGCCGGCATTCATGACGCTGCCAGCGTTCGACCGACAATTTTTCTTCTTCACGATAAAACGACATACGTGATAGCATGCTGTCCCAGTCCACGAGATGCGCATCGAACTCAGGCCCGTCGACGCAAACGAACTTGGCTCCGCCGTCCATGACGACCCGGCACCCACCGCACATCCCGGTGCCATCAATCATGATGGTGTTCAGGCTGACGGTGGTCGGGATATTAAAAGGCCTGGTTGCGGCGGCTACGAATTTCATCATGATGGCTGGGCCAATCGCCCAGACATGCGTAATATCCTTTTGGGTTTCCAACAATTCTTTGAGCGGTTCCGTTACCAGGGCTTTGCGCCCGGCGGAGCCGTCATCCGTACAGGTGATTAACTGGCTCGAAACAGCTTCCATGCGGTCTTCCCAAAACAGCAGCGATTTGTCTCGCGCGCCGATAATGGAAATGACCTGGTTCCCGGCCAGTTTCAGCCCGCGCGCGATTGGGAAGATGGGAGCAATGCCAACGCCTCCCCCCACCACAACCACCTTGCCATAGTTCTCAATCTCGGTTGCGCGCCCGAGGGGGCCGACAACATTCTCGAAAGAATCCCCCGTATCCATCTGCCCCATCTGGATGGTGGATTTGCCCACTTCTTGGAAGATGACCGTTATGGTTCCATCCACCTGGGAAAAGTCGGCGATGGTCAATGGAATCCGTTCGCCCGTTTCGTTCATGCGAACAATCACAAACTGCCCTGGCTTGGCTTTATTTGCGACCAGGGGCGCTTTAATTTCCATTAACTTGATCGAGCGGCTCAGTATTTGCTTGCGGCGTATTTTATACATAAGACCTTTCTTGAGAGGCATGTCTATATAGACAAGATTACTCGTATTTATTATAAGCAGGAGAGCCTCAATTCATTAGTTCCGATTGTCATTATACTCCCCGGCAGGATGTCACCCTGCGACATGACTGGCAGGTAATTGCCAACAGCTTGTCGGCAGTAAAATGGGATTGCCAGAATCGGTTCTGGCAATCCCATTTCGACGCAAGGCTTGACCCTTCTATGGTTTTTGGGGTGGAACATTGGTCTTTAATTGCCCGGTCAGGAGTTGTTCCCTGATTTCGACCATTTTGGCTTTAACTTCTTCGGGGATTTGGGATTCCGTTTCGTGATAGGGCGCATACCCGGCAGGGGCGTAGAAAACCCCCTGGGGAAAGGCATTCGCCCGGGCCAGCCTGACTAATTCAAAAACGCCGGGAGTAATATCCTTGATGGCGCTGGTCAGCAGGCGCGGGGCGGCTTCGGGCAGAGTGAAATACTGGTCGGTGTCGACACCGATAACATAAACATTGCGCCGGGCCGCCGTGGTGATGGCGCCATTGCCTGTACTTCCCCCTGCGCCGAAGATGACATCTGCGCCTTTTGCAATCATCTCATTAGCCATCGCCGCGCCCCAATCGGGATCCTCGAAAAATTTGTCGTTGCTGGCATCGTTGTGATAGACCAGCGAGACTTCCACGTTTGGCCTGGCATATTTTGCCCCGGCGCGATAGCCCTCACCAAACCGCCAGACAGCCGGGACGAAATCGGGGCCCAGCACGGCGCCCACCTGGCCGGTTTTGGTCATCTGGGCGGCGAGGACTCCAACCAGGAAACCTGCCTGGTCTTCAGGAAAGACCAGCCCAACCAGGTTCGCCCGGCCGGGCTTGCCGGTATCCGGGTACTGATCAACCCCGATAAATCTGCTCTCCGGATAGATTTCAGCTGCCCTGGCGGTTGCTTCACCCAGGGCGAAACCAACGGTCACAATCACATCGTAACCCTGGTCGCCGAAGGCGGCAATCTCCCTGTCGTAATCCTGCGCGTTGACGGTTTCGAGGAACTCGACCCTGGCGCCGAGTTCCTTTTCGGCCAGCCTGACTCCTTCCCAGGCGGACTGGTTGAAGGATTTGTCGTTAATCTTACCGAGATCCGTCACCAGGCCCACACAGAAGACCTGCTCGGTGCGGCAATCTGGGGGAACCAGGGCGGTGGGAGCCGTTCGCTGGATGATTTCAGGGACTGTCGGCTGGGGCGAAGGGGAGGGCAGTGAGGGAACGGGAACAGCCAGGAGCCGGGGGATCATCATCCCGCCGAGAACCAGTGCCGCCAGGATGAAAATCCCTGCGGCTGCCGCAGCCACCGGCCAAAACCAATTCCTGTCTGGTTTGGCGGCGGGAGTGGGGGCAAGCCGGTTGACCTCAACCGGCCTGGAGGCTTGCGCGGTTTCTCCGGGAAGCTGGATATCGGTCGTCACTTCCCCCGGCGTCTGGGATAGGAAGGGGGCGGTTGTCTCCCTCAGCAACAGGTCCTCAAGCGCAGCCACAAGGAAGGTCATCGTTTCATAACGGTCATCCGGCTGTTTGGCCATGGCTTTGATCAAAACTTTTTCAACTTCATCCGGCAGGTCGGGGACAAACAAGTGCGGGTTGGGCAGCGGATCGGTCATGTGCTTCAACAGGACGGCCATGGGCGTATCCGCGATGTAGGGTTTGCGGCCCGTCACCAACTCGTAGAAGACTGTCCCCAGGGCGTAAATGTCGACACGGGCATCCACCTTGGCGCCCATGCCCTGTTCGGGGGCCATATACTCGGGTGTGCCAATCCCCACTCCGCTGGCTGTCAATGTGTGACCTTCAACCGCTTCGAGCAGTTTTGCAATCCCAAAATCGGTCAGGATCGGCTCGCCGCTTTCTTTCAGCAGAATATTGGCCGGTTTCACATCCCGATGGATGATGCCGCGCTGATGTGCATATGCCAGTGCGCGTGCCACCGGCAGCAAAACCCGGACGGCTTCCTGCCAGGGAAGCGGGGCGCCCAATCTTTGTTTGAGCGTGCCGCCGGGAAGATACTCCATCACCAGGTAGGGAATCGACTCGTGTTCGCCGTAATCCAGCACAGAAACGATGTTGGAGTGTGAAAGCTTCCCCAGTGACTTGGCCTCGCGGTCAAAGCGTTGCAGCACCTGTTCCAACTGAACCGGGCTGAACTGCTCGGTGCGCAGGATTTTCACTGCCACATCGCGTTCCAGGCGCATATCGAAGGCCTTGTACACGGTGGCCATGCCGCCTTCGCCCAATTGTTGGGTCAGATGGTAACGGCCGAGCGAATATCCGGTCAGGTCAGGCATGGTTTTTTCCCTTTCGATCTTGCTGCAAAGCACGGTCTTGCAGGAGTGTTTTCGTGTTGGAGAAGTCGCAAAGATTTGCTTGGAGGTTGGCAATCTAAGAAAATTATACGTCAGGATGAGACGCAGCGTGTCACACAAACGGCGGCAAACCTGGTTTGCAAGCGGCTAATCGGCAGGGCGAGGTGTAAGGGGTCACAATGCGGGATCTTACCACGGAGATTACCAAAGAGCCGGCATAATCACAAAAGGTTCTCTGAGTTACAGAATGCCTGCGGCCACAAATTGCGCACCCCTGCTCCAGAAAAAAGTGCAATTTGTGACCGTGACGGGTATAATGCCCCTTCATAGAAATTTTCTTTTGGAGAAATTCATGATCCCTGGTCTCGACGGTTTGCGTGCCGTCGCTTTTATCCTGGTCTTTTTGTGCCACACCAATTATTTGAGCTTTGGCTGGGTGGGGGTGCTGTTATTCTTTGTCCTTTCCGGCTTCCTGATTACCGGAATCCTGATCGACATGAAGGAAAGCCTGCCCACAAAAGCTTACTTCATCAAATTTTACGGGCGGCGTTTACTGCGCATCTTTCCCTTGTATTATTTTTACCTGTTCCTGGCCCTGGGTGTGGCACTCTTGCTCTATTGGCTCGATATCAAACCACTCCGGATGCTCGAATATTTTCGGCAGGTTCCATACGCCCTCACTTACATGTACGATTTTCTCGCCGCCACCACCCGGTATCGAGAATCGGATTTTCTGACCCACTTTTGGTCACTCTCGGTGGAAGAGCAGTTCTACATCTTTTGGCCTTTGTTGATCCTGTTAACTCCCAAGAAGCACTATAAAAAACTATTCATTGCCGCGATTATCGCCGGGCCAATTTTCCGGGTCATCCTTTCTTACATGTTTGACAACCATGTTTTTTATTTCCTGAGAGACAGCGCGGCAGATGGGATTTATGCCCTGCCTTTTTCACATGTTGACGCCTTCGGATTGGGAGCTTTTATCTCGCAGTACCGCCTCCCCAAGGCGCGGCAACAATTCTGGGTTTTGCTGGCGGCCATCCCCATCATTGGATTTGCGACACAATATCTCGCCACCGGCGATTTTGGATTAATGAAAGGGCTTGGTTTCTCCCATCCGATCGGCGATGGCTACAAACAGATCTGGGGCTACAGCCTGCTGAACTATTTTTTTGCGGTGACGATTTATGCGGTTGCCCGGGAGGGGCTTTTTAACCGCTTCCTGGAACTGGGCTGGATGAAATACCTGGGAAAAATTTCCTACGGCCTGTACGTTTACCACTACATTCTAATTTTTGTCGCGGGCCGGAACCAGGACCTGGTTGCCCTGAGTTTCGAGCAGGCCCAATTCGTGACGGCCATAGTATCCTTTTTAGCGACCGTTCTGGTGGCTGCACTCAGCTTTAAATATATCGAACGTCCGATCCTGGGATTGAAAGACAAATATTTCCCCGCTACCGAAAAACAGCCCGAAATTCCCGGCATAATACCTGCCGAACCGGTTCAAACTAACTGATTGGTCTGGGCTTCATCTGTTGCGCGGATCTTCTTCAGCGCTTCCAGCGGATCACCGCCGCGCCAGGCGGTCAACCCGTGCAGGAACAGGCCGATCTGAGAAAACCCGAACCAGAGCAGGAAAACCGTTAGGAGGCTGGCGGCGCTGTTTGCCCAACCGGGCAGGGAACTGAGCAAGGAGGCCACCTGGGCCCGCCAGCCCGTGATTTTTTGATCATAGGCCGTCACCATTGCCAGGAAATCCTGGATGTTCCGCTTCGTCTCGGTTAAATCACCACCCATCAAGTATGAAGCGTCCTCGAGAAACGTGGACGCTTTTTGGGCCAGGTCTTGCACCCGTGCGATCTCGGCGTCGGTTGAATTGGCCACCCCGATCAGGTTCGCCAGCATTTCGTCACCCGGCAGGTTAAATTCGATAAAAGGGATGGCGTTGATTTGTTCCAACGAGGCGCGCAAATCCACCAGTGCGCTTTTGACCTGGTCGATTCTGGCCCTGGAGGCTTTCAAAGCGGGGAGCAGTTGTACATCCAGCGTGCCGTTCACTTCCCCAAATAAGAGTTTTGCCTGGGCAAGCTCATCTTTCAGCGCCGCGAGGGTTTTCTCGGCCGATTCGACGATGCGCAGGGTGCGTTCCAGTTCCAGTTTCGCATTCTGGAGCGCCGTTTGGGCCTGGGCCAGTTCGCTGTCAACTTCCTTGAGTTGGGTCATGGCCTGGTTGGTGAGCGGGGTTTTGTTTATCCAGAGCGCGGCAAGCCCGGCGATACTCAAAACTAACAGGACCAAACTGAGACCCATCAAGACTCCAGAAATGATTTTGCGTGCCATAGCATATCCTTCCTAAAAATTGCTTTTGCGCCTCTGAAAAACAACCATCCTTAGGGTTTGAGACCTGCAGCGCAGCGCAAGCCAAAGCCGCTGCCGACATCGGCGGGATTAGTCCAGCCGCGGTTGGAAGTCCGGATGGTGTAGTCGTTGTAATAGAATGAGCCGCCGCGTAAGACCTTATCCTTTCCGTTGGACGGCCCGGGTGGGTTGACTGCCTGATTTCCCAAAGAGACATAGTAGTTCTCCTGAAACCAGTCCGCGACCCATTCCCAGACATTCCCAGATAGATCATAAGCGCCATAAAAACTCTTGCCGCTCTCGTAGCTTCCCACAGCGGTGGTATCACCCATAAAGAGATTGTAATTGGCGCGTGTTTTGTCAACCCCGGCGCCCCAGGGGAAAAGACGCTTATCGGTGCCGCGGGCGGCTTTCTCCCACTCGGCCTCGGTGGGCAGGCGCGCGCCGCGCCAGGCGCAGTATTTCCGGGCCATTTCCCAACTGACATAGACAACGGGGTAATGATCAAATTGGTCACTGTCATAATAATCCGGCCGCGTGAAGGAGGTAGCCTGCAAGGGAGCCTGGCAGCCATCTGCGAGGACACAATTCCGGTAGTGGGCATTGGTGACTTCGAACTTATCGATGTAAAAAGTGTCCAGGAAAACTTCATGGACTGGTCTTTCGTTCAGGTCGCCGTTTTCGCTGCCCATTGTGAATTTTCCCTCCGGGACCAGTACCATTGAGACTCCCTGCGCATCGACAATTTCTGTTGGGAGTGGAGTCGGTGTTGGGCTGGGAATGGCTGTGGGAGTCTGGCTCGGTTCCGGGCTGGTGGGGATGGCAGGCTTTGCTGGAGCCAAGGTCTCTGTTGGGCTGGAGGTTGCTGTGGGAGCTGGAGAAAATAGTTTCGGCGCGCCCCAAATGCCCGCGATAAGCAAGAGCGCTATCCCGCCGATGGTGGCTGCGAGGATGATGAGTTGTTTCTGATTGGCGGTGAGAACCGGGGGAATGGCAGCTTTCCCAGCGCCGGGTTTGGGCGCGGATGGCTCAGGGCCAGTTTCCAGTACCGGGAGGTGACCGGAACGGCGGGGTGAGATGCCCGCCAGTTGCTGGTAAAATTTTTCAGAGGGCAGAATCCCGCCGCGCACATCCACATACTGCGTGCTTTCCACCGACAACCAGGTTTCGTCTCCTTCGAGCAGCAGCGGGAAAATCGGCTTGTTCTTGCGCTTGGCGCGGCTCAATTCACTCTGCACCCATTCGGAGGCCAGGGAATTGGGCGTCATCAGCACAATAAAAGCCTCACAGGTATCCAGGTGTTCCTGCAATTCGAGCGGCCATTGCGAACCATAATCCAGGCGCTCGTCGACCCAGGGACTGAAGCCTGCCTGCTCCAGGGCCTTGACCAGCCTCTGGGCATAGCCCGTATCTTTGTGGCTGTAACTGATAAAAATGTGTCCCATACCCGGCTCCCGTGAATGCCTTCAGGAAAAAACCAACCGCAATAAAAAATTATACGTCAGATTGTTCGTTCATGCGCAGGAACGCCCCCGAAAAGTCTCACTTTACAGACTCTTTCTGCCCCAATACAATCAGGTCATGGACAAAGACATCCTGATCATCGGCGGCGGGCCGGCGGGCTTATCAACGGCTCTTCACCTGCAAAAAATTGCCCCCGAACTGACGCCCCGGATCCTGATCCTTGAAAAAGCGCATTACCCCCGTCCCAAGCTGTGCGGCGGCGGGCTGGTGGCGGATGCTGAAATCCTGCTGCAGGGGCTTGGCCTGGAGGTGGGCGAAATCCCGCATGTGGATGCAGACACAGCGCATTTCAATTTTTCCGGGAAAGGTCTGACCCTCCGGCTTCCCGGAACGCATACCCTGCGGATCATCCGCCGGGACGAGTTTGATGCCTGGCTGGCGGACCAGGCCAGGGCAAGGGGGCTCGAGATTCGGGAAGGAGTCAGCGTTACAGGGCTGCGCCCTGGTTCAGAGGGTGTCGCCGTCGAAACTGAGGCGGGCGATTTTCATGCGCAGATCGTCATCGGCGCGGATGGCTCGAACGGCGTAGTCCGCCGCTGTGTTTTGCCGAATGTGCCCGTCAATACCGCGCGAACGCTGGAAGTGCTGAGCCCCCTCCGACCTTCGGCCACCTCCCCCAAATTCCGCAAAGTTCAGCGGAATTTGGGGGAGGGCAGGGTGGGGGGCGCTTTTTTCGACTTCTCCCCCGTCCCAAAGGACATTACCGGGTATCTCTGGGATTTCCCAACCCTGGTTAACGGTCAGCCCATGCGCTGCCGGGGGGTTTATGACGCCAAACTTTTGGCTCAGGGTGGCAAGCGCCCGCCGCTCAAAGAGACGCTGGCCGCCGAGATGGCGCGTTTTGGTTTTGACCTGGAAGACTACGAGTTGAAGGGACACCCCATCCGCTGGTTCGACCCGTTTGCCCAGATGTCGGTGCCGCGCGTGCTGCTGGTTGGCGATGCCGTTGGCGCGGACCCGCTCTTTGGCGAGGGGATCAGCTTTGCCCTGGGGTATGGCAAACTGGCCGCCACAGAATTGGCAGAAGCCTTCCACCGGGCGGATTTCAGTTTGACGGGCTACCGCCAGCGGGTCTTACTCAGCCCGCTGGGGCAAGCGCTCTGTGCGCGCTGGTTTATCAGTTTTATCGTTTATTCCCTCAAGTGGAAATGGTTCCAGATTTTGCTCTGGCGCTTCCTTAAACCCCTGGTAAGGCTTGTCGCCTGGTTGTTTGTGTTGAATTGGGCCAGGCGCATGAAATAAGTTGGGGCAGGTCTGCCCGCACCGCAGGCACGCGTGAGACCTGCCCCAACTTGCTTTAGAACACCACGTACTGCTTCAAAAACTTTTCCAGGCTCTCGTAGAAATCGACAATATTCTCGGTCTGGCGGAAGCCGTGCCCTTCGCCCTCGTACAGCTTGTAAATATGCGGAACGTGGTTGGCGCGCAGGGCGGCAACGATTGCTTCGGAGTGTTCGGGCGGCACGACCTTGTCGTCTGCACCCTGGAAGACCGCCACCGGGTCCTTGATCTGGTCGGCGTGAAAGACCGGCGACCAGGCCTTGTAACGTTCAGCGGCTTCGGGCAGTTTACCCACCAGCGAGTCGTTGTAATGTTCCTCGAACTTGTGCGTGCCGATGATAATGTCAAACAGGTTGGCCACGCCAAACAGGTTGACCCCCGCCTTGAAGACGCCGGGGAAATGGATCAACGCGTTCAGCACCGTATACCCGCCGGACGAGCCGCCCATGATCACCATCCGCTGGGGGTCGGCCAGTCCCTGCGCCGCCAGCGCCCCGGCGGCACCCGCCGCGTCTTCGGTATCGAGCAGGCCCCATTTTTCACGCAGCATTTGCATATATTTGCGCCCATAACCGCTCGAGCCGCGATAATTCACTTCCAAAAAGCCGTAACCGCGCGTGGCGAAATAGGCCGCTTCTGAGTTGTAGCTGGCGACCTTGGCCGAAGTCGGTCCGCCGTGGATGTTGACGATCGCGGGCGGCAGGCCCTCGCTGGTGTGCGTGCGGCTGGTGGGCGGATAAAACAAGCCATGCACAAGCGTGCCGTCTGGCGCGGGCCAGGAGATCGGGCGCGGCTCGGGCAGGTCATCGGGATGGAGGGCCTCGCCGGAGGAACGCCGTTCGATGCGCTGCCGGCTGTTTTCAAATGTGACCAGGCGGGGCGTGATTTTGGCGGACGAAGCGATCAGCGCCAACTGATCATCGACCGGCGAGGCGGCGAGCTGGCTGACCCAGGTATACGGGGACAAATCCAATGGGCGCGACTCCCCGGAAGCGACCTCCACCGCCCAGAGCGTGCGCCAACCCACCTCGTTTTTCAGATAAAAAATCCGGGTGGAATCCGCGCTCCAGGCAAAGAGCCGCAGCCCCTGAACCCAGGCCGGTTCCAGCAGCGCGGCGTCTTTAACGAGAGTCCGCTTTTCGCCGGTGGAAAGGTCGAGGATGTAGAGCCTGTCCCACTCCCCCTCGCTTGCCCCCGCCTGTCCCACGTTCTTTGTGGGGCCGAACTGCGCGGGGTGTGCAAGGAAGGCCAAAAAGCGGCCATCCGCCGAAAACTCGGGTTGGAAGACCGGGACATCGACATCCCCGAAAACCTGCTTCACGTCTGCCAGTTCCGCGCCGTTTAAACGGGCAGTCATCAGCCGGCAGCCATCCCACGGCATCTGCGGGTGATCCCACTCGACCCAGGCGATCTGCCCGCTGTCAGGATGCCAGGCAGGCTGCATGTAGAAATCCGCGCCGCTGGCGAGCTTGACCGGCCAGTTTTTGCCTTCGCTATCGATCAGGGCCAGGCAGTCTGCGCCCTCGTAGGTGTGGATGAACAGGATTTGGCTGCCATCCGGCGAGATGACCGGGGCGGCGCAATCGCCAAATTCGGGCGTGATCGGGCGCGGCAGGCCGCTTTCGAGCGAAACGCGATAGAGCCGCCCGCCGCTGGCAAAGACCGCAAACCCGTTGCGGACGGTGAAGTCCCCGCCGCCATAGCCGATCCCGCCGCCGATTTTTAACCCGCCAGAGATGTCGCGCGCGGCGTCCGGACCATTTTTGAGCATCAGCGCGGTCTTGCCGCTCAGAGCTTCGAGCCAGAGCAGGCTGCCATCGCTGTCGAATTGGGCATCTTCAAGACGCAGCCTGGCCCCGAGCATGGCCGGGGAAATCGGCGAGGGCCAGAGTCCAAAGGGGAGTTTTTGTTTGGTGGTCATTGACTGCCTTTTTCACGGAAATACAGGATCAGGTCAAGATCGCCGGGGGAATGGTTGAAATCGGTCAGCATGGCGGCGGCTTCGGCGCGGTGCTGGGTGCCGTGGTTGACAACGTGGGTCAGGATTTCCCCGAGCTTATTTTTGTAGGCCAGACCCTGGTCAGCGGTCTTGGAACTTTTGTACTCAATCACCTTCTGCACGTCCGCATCGCTCAAGCCTTGCAAATCAGCACGCATCAACGCTTCTTCAGCTTTCCAGGCTTCGTACAAAACCTGGGGCGTCGGGAAGTCGGTTTCGACCGGGATGCCGGCGGGCATGGGGTCGCCCCGCAAACGCTGCCGCCAGATCATCACGGAACGCAGAATATGCACCAGCGTCCCGCGCAGGCTGCCATAACTGGAGTTGTTGGGCGCGGTAAATTGTTCGGGGGTGACCTCCAGCAGGACGCGCATGATCCGCGCGCTGGCCCAGTCGTTGTACTCGAATAAGGTGCGCAGGTCGTTGGCGTTCATGGGTAGAGGTGTGGGCCCATTTTGCTGACCAGCTTGTCCTTGGGCTGGTAACCGGTGACGCGCTCGGCCACCTGCCCGCCTTTGAACAGCATGATCGTGGGGATACCCATAATGCCATACTTCATCAACACGTCCGGATTCTGGTCGGCATCACACTTGACGATTTTGGCCTTGCCCTGCCATTCGATCTGTAATTGCTCGATAATCGGCGCGACCATCTTGCATGGCCCGCACCAGACTGCGGTGAAATCGACCAGCACGGGCAGGGTCGAATCGAGGACTTCGCTTTTGAAATTTGCTTCGGAAACATAAGGAACTTCAGCCATAGATAAGCCTCCTGTTTTTCTGCAATCTTATCACGTCCGTGAGAGAGGCGCGTAAGAATTTAAGACAGATGAAATCCAAAGTCATCACCTAATTGACGCACCGGGGGGTTGGTGATAAAATCCACCTTCGCAAGTCTGGGCGCGTAGCTCAATGGCAGAGCAGTGGCCTTTTAAGCCATTTGTTGAGAGTTCGAGCCTCTCCGCGCTCACAAAAATCCCTTCACGGGGATTTTTTGTTTAATTTCCCCGGTTGACAGGTGTATACTATTTTCAGGTGACCGCGATGCTCTCAATGCGTGAAGTCGAAAGGATCCTTGAACACGTTTCCCCTGAACTGCGGGAGATCATCCTGGAGTTGAGAAATCTCGTGGCCTCCGTTGCGCCGGAAGCCACTGAAGAATTCCGCAACAAAGGCTTCATCATCTACGATGCCCGGCGCGGCGGCCCCGTCAGCGCGGGAATTTGCCAGATTTTGATCATCCGTGACCACGTTGTACTGGCCTTCATCCACGGAGCTTTCCTGCCCGATCCTAAAAAACTGCTCGAAGGCGGGAGCCGGTACAAGAAATTCGTGCGGGTTTCAAGCTATGAAGATGCCCCTTGGGAGGCTTTGAAGGATTTGATCGAGGCATCTTTCCACTTTAACCCATATTCGTTGTCAAATTAATATGGAAGAGTGTTACAAGAAATGAGTTGTCAATCGGGGAAATACTTTATGTGGCCTGTAAAATTCTCACCAATCATTGTCTGCAAGCAACCGCAATAAGCCAAGCAGAACATTAGTGCTATAATATTTCAAGGGACTTAAGAAACGTTCTCTATTTACCTAATGATTTGGGCATTAGGAGGTTTAGATGGCATCAGTTAATACAATTCAACAGCGAATTCTTGAGATGGATGGTGGGGAGTTTCAAAAACTTTGCGACGCCTATCTTTCTAAAATTGGATTTGGTAAACCAAATTCCACCGGGGGCGTTGCGGGAACAAATAAGGTCAGGAAAGGGACGCCGGATACTTTCTTTGAACGACCAAATGGCAATTTCGTTTTTGCTGAGTATACGACACAGAAAGATAAGCTGTTGAAAAAACTCGAGGCAGATTTGAAAAAATGCCTCGATGAGAAGAAAACCAAGGTGCCTGTTAGCAAAATAGATGAAATTGTCATGTGTTATACGGGACAGCTAGAGCCAGCGGACATTCTACATCTCAGGTCTCAATCTCAAGGCATAAATTTGAATCTGATGGGGATAAGTGCTATCGCAACAGATTTGCTAAATCACCCTTTTTTACTTCGCAATTTTCTTGGCCTAGAAATCGATACAGGTCAAATCATTCCTCTTGAGTCTTTTCCCATAGTGTATAGCAAGAGTAAGTTCGCCACTACACTAGAGACAAATTTCCATTTTCGAGAGAAAGAAATCCAAGATCTTTCCAATGCATTGGAATCTTGTGATTTGGTGGTCATTTCTGGCAAGGCTGGGGTTGGAAAATCCAGATTCGCGCTTGAAGGCTGTCGTAACTTTGTTGCTAGGAACTTGGAGTATCAGGCATATTCCATCGTAAGCCTGTCTCAGAATCTCTATGAAGATTTACAGGAACGATTCTCGCAACCAGGTCAGTTCCTGATTCTTGTTGATGATGCCAATCGAGTTATTAGTTTTTCATATTTCATGCATATTCTACGTACTCGAAAAGACAATCAGCATATTAAAATTGTCGTTACCGTTCGCGACTATGCTCTCGACAAGATCGAAAATGAGATATCTAATTATCCTTATCAATCAATACAACTTGATCGTTTTACTAACGACCAAATCAAAGAACTTGCAAAAGATGAGTTTGGTATTCTAAACGCCTTATACCTTGAAAGGATTGTAGAAATTTCAGGTGGTAACCCGCGTATTGCTGTTATGATCTCAAAAGTGGCTGTGGAAAAAAATACTCTGCAGAGCATAAACGATGTTTCTGCTCTTTACAATGAGTATTTTAGTTCTATCAAAGACGACTTACAAAATTTTGGGGAATCCAATTTGCTCAAAACTGCGGGCATTATTGCTTTTCATAGGGCAGTTGACCGCACCAACGAGCAAATGATGTCGGACATTCAGAAATCTTTTCGTATTTCGCCAGAAGTTTTTTGGGATTGCGCATTTCGTTTGCATGAGCTTGAAATGGTGGATATGTATGAAAACGAAGTAGTACGTATCTCAGATCAAGTTCTATCGACCTACTTATTTTATTCAGCCTTTTTTAAAGAAAAAGTGCTTGATTTTTCTGACATTTTGCAAAACTATTTCCCTGGCTCCCGATCAAAAATTATTGATGCCCTAAATCCTGCTTTAAGCGCATTTGATCAAAACGCTATTTTTAACTCGATTCGCCCAAAAGTTCAAAATATTTGGGAAAACATGGTTTCGTTAAATGATGATGAAAATCTAGTTGCTTTAGCAGAATCTTTTTGGCATTTACTTCCAACAGAGACACTTACTCTTGTTCAAAAACGTCTCTTACAAGCTCAATTTGCCGTTGTAGATTTCTCGCAACTGGAACAACTTGACGAGAACAAACTTAACTATGTCTCTATAATCACCGAACTTCGGTTACTAGGATGGTTTCGTCATGCGACTCCCGATCTACGGAACGTTGCTTTGGAACTTCTGCTGGGGTATCTAGCCATACGACCCGCTGAGATATTGCAAGTACTTCATATCCTTGTTGACGATTATGGATTTGACCGCTTTTCAAATCAAACAGGTGTGTCGATTCAGCAAAAGGTTATAGATTTACTTTGGGAACATACCGAGAATGGGCAAAACGAATTGTATTCCAGGCTTTTTATTTCAGTTGGGAGAGAGTACTTAAAAACACATTTCCAAATCAATGAAATGCGCTCAAAAAATACGGTTACGTTTTACAGTATTACTTTACAACCAAGCCCCGAAACCTTTCAACTACGCTCTACAATTTTTGATCATTTGTTCGAGCTTTATAAAAGCTACCACAAACATGTTTTTACTGTTCTCGAGAATTATGTTAATGCTTATCACGAAGCAGCATCAAGTGAAATTTTTTCCAATGACACCGTCAGTCTGAACAGGTTTATCCAGGCGAATCTCACACCACAGAATTACATCCATAACATTTTCGTAAACGATTATCTAGATTTTTTGGAAAACCATAAAGTGTCTTTTAACAGTAAACTTCGTAAAAAATTTCAGAACGATACTTTCTTGGTATATCGATTACTTTCAGAAAATCGAAGGGAATTTATCCAACTAAAGCATGAAAAATATCAACGCATAAGAAAAGAGCGCTTCACAACCCATTTCGCTAGTTTTTCTGAGACAGACATAATGCGCTTTATTGATTACTGCCTAGAAATTGAAGGCGGCGTCAAACAAGGTCATGACCGACATGAAATTGTTTCTGGCTTTGGGATAGCAATGACTGTACTAGCCGGAGCAAGACAAGATCTCTTTGAAGTAGCATTAAGTCACTATCTTCTACGGGGAGATAAATTGGATTTACATCCAATCCCGATTGTTCGAATTCTTATGACAAATTACGGAAAAGAAAAAACCTTCTCCTTCCTAAACGAGCCCGATTATCCCACTAAGAAAAAATGGCTATTTGGCTATTATCAGGTGCTCCCATCAGACAAAATTAGAACTGATGATTTGTATTCGCTCTACAAACTTTTTCAAGAGGCCGAATATCCTCAGTTGCCAAATTATCTTGATTTTCTTCTAGAGTATGTTCCTTTCGACAACCAAGTTGTTGCTAAAGTTGCTCAACTCATTCTGGACAAAGGCAACTCTCAAAATGCCGCTTGGATACTCAACTCCATCATAAACCCTTACACGGAAATAAATAAGCGCTTGGAAAATTTATTTAAAGACAATATTGAAACACTCAAAAAAGTGTACCTGACAGTTAAAGTAGGCAAAAATCATGACGATCATAATTCGGCGACCTTATACAAAATATTAGATCTTGATCCAGAATTCATTGTCGAATACATCGAGTGGATATATGAGCCAAAGGGAGAAGGTTCCTATTGGTATCATGATAGCCAAGATTATTCGGCTCTTTGGCAGCATCAAAACTACCGCGAAATCTTCAATAGACTTGTTGAGCTTGTATACAAAAAGAGAACTGATGATCATTGGTATATTGAGCTAAGACAATTCTTTACACCCGAGATAGAAGGACGATTAGATGCCGATATCGAATACAAGCAGGAACAGTTATTTTCAGAATTGATCACTTCATATCATCAAGATATTGATTTCATTGAATTTTTGTTTGAGACTATTGCCTATTTTCCCAAAGAACGACGTTCCCGATTATTATTTACTTTTCTACAAAACAATAAAAAATTTGCTGATTTCGAGCGGCTACATATTGAGCCAACAGCATTGTCTTGGTCAGGTAGCGCTGTGCCAGTTTATCAGGAACTAATTGACCATTTGAAATCCATCTTGCGAATGTTAGATAATGCCCAATTGCTGGAGCATCGCCTTTATATCCAACAAAAGATTGATTCTTGGGAACACCGAAAAAATCTAGAAAAGAAACAAGATTTTATAGGTGAGGACGACTTTTGATAGAAAAATGTCTGTAAAGCTTATGTAATCACAATCTCTCCACCTAAAACTGCGGTTCATTGCGCAATATCAGACGGAGCAGAAATACCTCTTAGGCAATGTTTTTACAATGAAAATCACCAGTATTGAAGTCTGAAAATAAAAAGAGACCAGCATCTTTGCGATGTTGGTCTCTCGAATTAATTTACCTACTTATACTCTTTCTCGTTTGAACTGCGTTTCATACAACTGGGCATACAGCCCATCGAGCGCCAGCAACTCAGCGTGCGTGCCGCGCTCGACGATTTTCCCCTTATCCATCACCAAAATCAAATCAGCGGCCAGGATGGTGCTCAGGCGGTGGGCGATGACAATGCTCGTCCGCCCGGCCATGACGCGCTTGAGCGCCTCCTGGATCAGGGCTTCGGATTCACTGTCCAGGCTGCTGGTGGCTTCATCGAGCACGAGGATGCGCGGGTCCTTCAGGATGACGCGCGCCAGGGCAATGCGCTGTTTCTCGCCGCCGCTCAGCCGATAGCCGCGCTCGCCCACTACCGTGTCGTAGCCCTCGGGCAGGCCATTCACAAACTCGTGGATGTTCGCCGCGCGCGCCGCCAGCTCGATTTCGGCCTGTGTGGCCTCCGGTTTGGCATAGGTTAAATTCGTGCGGATGGTATCGTGGAACAGGTAATTCTCTTGCGTCACCATCCCGATCTGCCTGGCCAGCGAGTCGAGCGTCACCTCGCGCAGGTCATGCCCGTCGAGGCGGATGGCGCCGCTGGTCGGGTCGTACAGCCGGGGGATCAGGTAGGTGGTGGTTGTCTTGCCAGCGCCGGAGGGGCCGACCAGCGCGATCAAGTTTCCGGGCGCGGCGCGGAAGGAGATTCCGCTCAAAGCAACCTCGCGCGCCTGGGACAGCGTCCCCTCCGGAATGCTGGACTCAGCCTCACCGTCACCGTTGTCGCCGTTATTTAGACCACCAACGATGGACGACGGACCGCTGTCACCTCGATCCGTTGTCTGTTGTCCGCTGTCCGTGGTCTGTTTTCCACCCGACAGCACCGTCTTTACATCCTCCATCTTTCCATAGCGTTTGACTTCGCTGAGCAGTTTGGATTCGTCGAGGCTGTAATTGAAGGAGACGTTCTCGAACTCCAGATCGCCGCGGACTTCATTCAGAACGAGCGCCTCCTTTTTCTCGGCGATATCGAGCGGCAGGTCGATGACTTCAAAAACGCGCTCGAAACTGACCATGCTGGTGCTGAAATCGACCGGCGCGCTGGCCAGCCCTTGCAGCGCTCCGTAGAGCTGGCCGAGATAGGAGCCGAAGGCCACGATGGTGCCGACCGTGAAGGCGCCCTGAATGACAAAGTAGCCGCCCAATCCATAAACGAGCGCCGTGCCGACTGCGCTGACCAGTCCGATGATGACAAAAAAAGCCGAGCCGACCAGGGCGCGCTCGACCCCCAAGTTGCGCACGCTACCCGCGCGCTGGCGAAAGCGATTCTCTTCTTCGCGCGTGCGCCCGAAGAGTTTGACCAGCAGCGCCCCGCCGATGTTGAGCGTCTCGTTCATGTGTGCATTCATCAGGGCGTTGGCTTCCATGGCGCGTCGGGCGATGTCGCGCAGGCGCTCGCCCAACTGGCGCGCCGCCAGGATGAAGAGCGGCAGGATCAAGACGCTGACGATCGTCAACTGCCATTGCAGCGTCAGCATCACCGCCAGAATGGCTGCCGCCTGAATAAGATTGGTGAGGATGCCGGTGATGGTATTGCTGATGGCATTTTGCGCGCCGACTACATCGTTGTTCAGGCGGCTCATCAGTTCGCCGATTTTGGTGTTGGTGAAAAAGCGCAGGCTCATGTGCTGGAGCTTGGAAAAGAGCGAGACGCGCAAATCGTAGATGACGCCTTCGCCAACCGCCGCGTTCAATCGCCGCTGGATGACGCCCACCGCGCCGCTGAGAACCGGGATCAGCAGCAACGCCAGGGCAAAGATCAGCAGCCCGTTCAGGTCTTTTGATGGCAGGACCCTGTCGATCAGGTTGCGGAAGATGAGCGGCGCAGCCAGCGACAGCCCGGTGCTGACCAGGATCGCCGCCAGCATTCCGGCCAGGTGGCCCCAGTACGGGCGCGCATAGGCCAGCACGCGCAAGAGAAGTTCGCGAGTTACCTTTTGGGGTTTTTCATCCCCCGAACGGACGTAAGCGTGCCAGCCGCTGCCATGCATGGTTTTGTAATCTCCTGATTGTTGGCCTGACAGCCGATCTTAGCCGCCAGGCTATTCGACTATAAGACTATTGGACTAAAATGGCAACTGGACGAAGGGGGAGGTTAATGAAAGTCAAACAGGGTGACGGGGATTTGGTGCGCGGGTATAATTTTTACAGAGGATGAAAACCCATGAAGATAGTCAACCTTTCCCAGAAATTCGATCTATTCCAGGAGCACTGGAGTCCACGGATTGTGGGCGAACTGAATGATTCCTATGTCAAGCTGGCAAAATTACAGGGTGAGTTTGTCTGGCACCAGCACGAAAACGAAGATGAACTCTTTTTCGTGGTCAAAGGCCGGCTGCAGATCAAATTGCGCGACCGCGACCTTGTGATTAAAGAGGGCGAGTTTGTGATCATTCCCAGGGGCGTGGAACACTGCCCGGTGGCTGCCGAAGAAGTCTGGGTCATGCTGCTCGAACCCAAATCCACCCGCAATACGGGCGACCAGCAAAATGAAAGGACTGTCGAAGCCAGATGGATTTGACTTTGCCGGCCCGTTCGATCCCGGTAGTTTTCAAAAGGCTGTGGCTTGGTTTCCGCGTTAATCTTCTGCCGCGCGGGCGACTTCGTCTGGCTCGAAGATGACCTCTTCCCTGCCGGTCAGCTTCTCTTCCACTTTGCGGACGATCAGGTTGAGATGGCCGGAATGCGCCACATAATCCACATCATCGGCGGGGACGGTCAGCACCGGGCAAAGGGTAAAAGATGCAATCCACTTTTCATACAAGCGGCTCAGGCTGCCCAGGTATTCTGGCGTGATCGAGCGCTCATAATCCCGTCCGCGCCGCGCAATGCGCTGGGAGAGGGTCGGCACGGAGGCGCGCAGGTAGATGACCAGGTCAGGGGGCGGCAGGAACTGCATCACCGTTTCATAGAGTTCCCGGTAGGTCTCGTAATCACGCGGGTGGATGTAGCCCTGCAAATACAGGTTTTGCGCGAAAATCTCGGCGTCTTCATAGACGCTGCGGTCCTGGACGACCGAAGTCGGGTGGCCGGAAATCAAGTGATGAGCGCGCAGGCGGTGGGTCAGGAAAAAGACCTGGGAGTGGAAGGCCCAGGTTTCCATGTCGTTATAAAAATCGGCCAGGTACGGGTTCTCGGTCACCGGCTCATAGAACGGTTCCCAGCCCAATTTGCGGCAAAGCAAATCCACCAGCGTCGATTTCCCCACCCCGATATTCCCTGCCACGGCAACAAATTTTTTCATACGCCCTCGCCAAACCGGAATTTATTTCGGAATTTCCCCGGCCAATTCCTTATCAATCACCTGCTGGAAGACCTCATACGGCTGCGCGCCGACAATCGCCAGCCCATTGATAAAGAAAATGGGTGTGGAGTTGACTCCGACGCTTGTCGCATATTTAAAATCGTCATCCACTTCATCTTTATAACGGCGTTCACTCACGCATTGACTGAATTGGGCAACATTCAGCCCCAGTTCTTCGGCATAGCGGGTATAGGCGTCGCTGCCCAGGTTGTATTTCCCACTGAACAAAGCATTATGGAATGGCCAGTAAGCAGCTTGTTCCCCGGCGCAGTTGGCTGCTTCGGCGGCGGATTGTGCCTGGGGATGGATGGAATAAAGCGGGAAATCACGATAGACGAACCGAATCTTGCCCTCGTAATCGGTCATCAGGCGCGTGAGAACTTCTGCATACCATTGGGCGCAGAAGGGGCATTGGTAATCGCTGAATTCGATGATGGTAATGGGCGCATTCTCCGGCCCCATGGAGGGGTCGTCATCCGTCTGGACAGCATAACGCTTTACATCTGGCTTGACATTGACCTGGAGATCTGGTGTCGGCGCAGCCGCAACAGCTGCACCCTGGCCCCAGATCAGCCAGCCGGAACCGAGCCCCAAGAAAAAGACGACTGGAATGACCAGCCACAGATACGGTTTGGGTCGTGATTTAAGCGGAGGTGGAAAGACATTGTTCATGCGGGCATTATACCCGGCGCGGCCACAAACTGCGCTTTTTGGGTCTCCAGGATTTTCCTGCCTGCCCCGATGGGCTTACGGGGTGAAGAAGGCCGCATTTTGGGGTATGGGTGTGCGTACGCACACTCATACCCCAAAATGCGGGGGCTTACCACGGAGATTCCCAAAGATCCCGCTTTCTCCTTGATGGGAAAGCGTAATTTGTGGCCGCGGGGATGAGATCGTTGGCGGTTGTCGAACTGTCTTCGTCCGGATTTCGAACTATTCAGATGGATTAATGACAGGCAGTCCGGGCGTCAGCGTGACTCCCGGGGGTTCAGCCGGGGCGCTGCCGCAAACTGAGAGCTGGATATCACCCATTGCCTGGCTGCGGGCAACCACCTCGCTCCCGCCCTGGGCAATAAACTGATAAACAAACCAGGCATTGGCAAAGCGTTTGTAACCTTCGATCTCAGAAGCTTTGACAGTCAGTGTCCATGTATCTGTACCTGTTTTCTTCATCGGCCGGCCGCCGTTGATTTCCGTTTGGCCGGTGCCTTTCGTATCCATGAGTTTATAGAACAGGTACATATATTTGACATCCTGGGGTTTGGTTGCCCGGATTGTGAACGTGACACTATCAGGTGTGCAGCCAGGATGGTAAAACTGATTCGTCGATTTCGTCATATCCACCAAGGCCAGTTTGTCATCTGCCGTTGGGGTGATGGTCGGTGTTACGGTTGCAGTTATTGTTGGCATTAGCGATGGGGTGATGGTTGCCGTCATGGTGGGCGTCGCCGTCATCTCACCGGGAATCGTGACCCGCACTTTGGCGGAAGGCCCCCACTCGCCGCCTGTGGATTGGGGCCGCACGCTGATCAGATACTCCCCGGGCTGCTCAGGGGTCCAGCGGTAATGGAACTCGGAGAGTTCATTCACCGTTTCGACGGCCTTGCCGATTGGGTCGGTGGCAACGACGCTGCCATTCACGCTCCATTCGACCTGGGCAATCCCGCCCGGGTCAGTCACATGGCTGACCAGTTCGTAGGGTTTCAGGGCCAGGATCATCCCGTCGACCGGGAAATCGAACCAGGCCTGGGTTTTTTTGCCGTATACGTCACCTGCCCCTGTATTAATCTGGGGGAGGTTGCAGCCCGTCAGGGAGACCAGCCACAGCACAATCGTGATGAAAAGATAGGTTTTCTGCTTCATAACTGAAATCCTCTCAGGATGGCGGGGCAAGGTTTTAGTCATAATATTCGACAATCAATTGGATCGGGCCATAGTAAACATCACATCCCCACCAGACAACATTGTTGACCGTGACTGCTGGCCAGATTCCAAACATAAACCCATAGTTTGGGGTTGACCCATCCGCCCACATCCGTACTTCATCGGTAACGTTCATAGTCTGATTGACATAGCTATGGGTAACCAGCGCATCTGGTCCATAGGGATGGTAACCGGGAGAGCTCTTGCGGTTCAAGACCATCAAGCCGCGAGAACAACCGGTATCAATCTCCCATTCCCGCATTAAACTATCAGTTTGCAGCCCTTTACCACCGGGGAAAGAGTTTGCAATGTCCTCCCAGATACTCTGTTCCGGCACTAGTATCAGGAAAACACCCTCGGTGTTGCCCGGTTTTAGTTTGGCTGAGACGATTTGCTTGCCGGTAATTTGAGACAGGTCAAACTCGAAGAATCCATATTGAACCCAATTACTACCTGAATCAACATATAAACCTGTATACAACTCATAAACCGGATGCCCGGCTTGCGTATCAGGATAGGATCCTGCTGAGAAGGGATGCTCAGTATTTACATAAACACCTGTCTCAGTGGGACTTAAGGTAATTGTCTTCAGGCCAGTTGGAAGGGCCAAATCCTTTAAACTGACACAGCTTTCTTGAAAATCTTCTGATTCCATGTAGCGGAACCACCGGGCCGAAACCGCGCGCACACAGTACTGCTTCAATCCCAAAGCCTGCTTGGCTGCCTTCTCAGCATAAGTATCATTCTCATCCGGTTCGGTGTCTTCCTGAGGGTAAGGTATAAAGGTGTAATAATAACCGTCCGAGGCGAGATCACCCAGGAAGCCGCTACCCACATTGGTGTCTCGTGGGCTATAGGTGTAACGGTAAATTTCAAAATGGTTTGGCTTTTCCACGCAGACCGTTTTTGCATCGGGATTGCTATACCCGTAAAAACAGGGCTTCGGTTTCCACTTCCAGCGGAGAATAGCATAATGCGCCTGGACATAGTCAGTACAATGATCCTGCCAGGCCGGCGGACAGATTTCAGGGTCTCCACTGACTTCCACTGCATAAGGGCTGGCAATGCCAACCTGGAGGCTGGGTTGATTCCCCGGCATGACCTGTGAGCCGATGTAGACATAAGCGTCAAATTGTTCGGCTGGCAGGATAATCAACTGGTCAGGACGTTTGAGATCGATGGGGCCCTTGGCAGTCCCCAGGGTGATGGCGGTGTCTGAGGTCTGATTTACGCATCGAATCGATAACTGAAAATTTTCAAATCCGGTCGTCGAAAGATCGGGCGCAAAGGAAGTTAAATCGTATCCCGAGGTAAAGCTATAGGCCTTCGCAGGGTCGGTGTGCTTGGTGATTAGATTCAGGTTGGTCGTCCACAAGCGCAGCTCTTCGGCTGACATCGGTGGGATCGAACTTCCCTCAGCTGGCGGCAGGCGATTCCAAACGATATTATCCAGCCAGATAAAGCAATGTAAGTTCTCAACCGGTCCTTTGGGAATCACCTTAATATCCGAAAAAACGACCCCATTCCAGTTATTGTAGGTGCAATCATTCCCGTAATAAACTTCAATCAAGTCGAGCGCTTGCGATCGTTGTTCTGGGGTGTTATACGCGATGATTTTGTAATAATAAGCGCCTCCGAATTTATCAGAGTTATCCAGGTAATGACTGCTTTTGGCAGTTTCGGCTCCCAATACAGAAACCGGATAAAAACCCGGTTCCTGGGGGCCGCTGCGCTCAATAAAATAGCCGGTTGCCTGGTGGGTCAAGTCTTCAATTTCCAGGTTGGCGGAGCAGGCATCTGGCATGGTGATGGTCACTTTGACATCGAAAGGAGCTTTGGGCGGCTCTCCAAGGACCGGCCCCTGGTCTCCATCAGAGGGTGGCGGGGTAATATCTCCAGGGTCGGGGTTGGGAGGCGGGTTTTGGCCGGGTACCGAAGGCGGCTGTTCTTCACTCCCTGAGGCGGGTACGCCGCCGGGAACCTGAGGGGCGTTGCCGCCAGCAGGTTTAATCACAGGGCCAGCCAGCGGTGTCCCGGGGGTTTCACCAGGCGCCGGGGTTAGTTGGGCTGAGTCAGGAGTGGCCTGGATTTGCAGGCTGACATCCTGTTCCAACATGTCATCCACCCTGACGGTCACCAGGTTGGAATAGGCGCTGCGTCCCCCGCGATCAATCCCGCGCAGGGTCAGCTTATACGTCCCGGCCTGCGCGGCCCGCCAGTTCCACAGCGCCAGGAAGAAAGTCCTGTCTGTCCCCACGGGTGGTTTACGGACCTCAACCAACTTGCCATTTACCCAGAGCTCAAGGCTGTCCACCGGATAGTTGGAAAGCACCTGGCCATGAATTGGCAGGATGGCCCCGGTTTTCAAATTGGCGACGCCGATTGGGTCAGTCAGGTGAACACGCATCGTTGAGGGTGGGCGTTCCGGGAGTTTCGAATCACCTGTCGCTTCACCGGGCAAACCCTGGCTTTGACGCAGGAAGAATCCCACTCCGGTGATCGCGCCGGCCAGCACTGCGCAGACCAGGATCACTCCCACAATAACTTTGATCAATGTTGATTTTGGCATGATTTTCTCCAGGTTTATGAAAGATTTCCAACACTTCATAACCACTAAAGGAATTTCAAAAATCAACCAACTATTGCTATTTTTGTCTTGCCAGGGTCTTCAGTAAATACACTGCCCCAATCCTATTAATTTCCCAATATCCAATACCATCGCCAGTTATGGACTT
>DHVZ01000001.1:0-2657 GCA_002412925.1 Anaerolineales bacterium UBA5195
ACAAGGAGAAGACCATGCATTCATCAAAACCCCGCCTGCTGACCGGCGACCGCCCGACAGGCAAACTGCATCTCGGCCATTACGTTGGCTCGCTCGCAAACCGCGTCAGGCTTCAACAGCAGTACGAATCATTTTTCATCATTGCCGACCTGCACACCCTGACCACCCGCCCCGAGCGCACCCACATCGGGCAGATCCCGCTCTTCATCCGCGAGATCGTGCTCGATTACCTGGCAGTTGGCATCGACCCCGAAATCAGCACCATCTTCGTCCAGTCAGCCATCCCGGAGACTTACGAACTCAACTTGCTCTTCGAGATGCTGGTGACCGTTCCGCGCCTGGAACGGCTGCCCTCGCTCAAGGATATGGCCCGCGACGCCAATCTCGATACCATGCCCTTTGGCCTGCTCGGCTACCCGGTGCTGCAAGCCGTCGATATCCTGCTGCCGCGCGCCCAGGCAGTGCCGGTCGGCAAGGACAACCAGGCCCATGTTGAGCTGGCCCGCGAAATGGCGCGCCGCTTCAACAACCTGTATGGCCAGGTCTTCCCCGAACCGGAAGAGATCGTCGGCGATGTGCCAACCCTGATCGGCACGGATGGCAAGAACAAGATGAGCAAATCGCTTGGCAACGCCATCTTCCTGTCGGATGACGCCGCAACGGTCGAACTCAAAGTCAAGGGCATGTACACCGACCCCAAACGCCTGCGCGCCACAGACCCCGGAACGGTCGAGGGCAACCCGGTTTTCGACTATCACGAGGCCTTCAACCCCGACCAAGACGAAGTCGCCGAGCTGAAGGAACGCTACCGGGCCGGCAAAGTCGGCGATGTGGAAGTCAAAGCCAAACTGACCCGCGCCCTGAACAACTTTCTCGAACCGATCCGCGAGAAACGCGCCTATTACATCGCCCACCCCACCATCCCGCAGGATGTGCTCGCCAACGGCATCCGCCGCATGCAGGCCGAAGCCAAAGAGACGATGGAAATCGTGCGCGCCCACACCGGCTTATCTTATTCGCTCGATTTATTTGTAGACGATATCGATATTTTTGGAAACGAGTAAATTATGGTTACCGAACTGATCCAAACCAGCACCAGCATTGCCCCCATCGTCCGCCACCTGCCGGCCGACCTCGATACCCCGGCCAGCGTCTATCTCAAAGTGCGCGGCAGCGGCCCCTCCTTCCTGCTCGAATCGGTCGAAGGCGGCGAACGCATCGCCCGCTACTCCTTTATCGGCCTGGAACCACGCTACGAATACCGCATCACAGGCCAGAGCGTGGAACGCCGCTCGGCAACTTCCGTCGAGCACTTCCAAATCCCCGAGGGGCACGATCCGCTCCATTACCTGCAATCCCAGCTCGACGGGTTTACTCCTGAACTGCCCGAAGGCATGCCGCGCTTCATCGGTGGGCTGGTCGGCTACCTAGGCTATGAAACCATCCGCTACTTCGAGCCGCGCCTGCAAAAGCACCTGCAAAGCGGAAAATTACCCGAATCGGTTTTCCTGCTGGCCGACACCCTGATCGCCTTCGACCACGCCCGTCACAGCCTCGAGATCATCACCTATGCCTTTGATGGAGATGTGGAAGCTGCCAACCGCAAGCTGGACGCCATTGAAGCGCGTTTGCTCGCTCCCACGCCGCTCCCGCGCGCAGCGGACTCACCCGAAGCTGCCACCGTTGAAGTGGCCTCGAACCTGACCCAGGCCGAGTACGAACAGGCCGTGCTGGTCGGCAAGGAGCACATCACAGCTGGCGATATTTTCCAGGTCGTGCTCTCGCAACGCCTGTCGCGCCCGGCCCACGGCGACCCGTTCAACATTTACCGCGCCCTGCGCCGGCTTAACCCGTCACCCTACATGTACTTTTTCGACTTCGGCGACCTGGACGGCGAACCGTTCTACATCGTTGGCGCTTCGCCCGAGATTTTTGTGCGCCTCGAAGGCCGCAAAGCCAGCCTGCGCCCCATCGCCGGGACGCGCCCGCGCGGCACAGACATCGCTTCAGACGAGGCCCTGGCCATCGATCTGCTGGCCGACCCCAAGGAACGCGCCGAGCACCTGATGCTGGTCGACCTGGGCCGCAACGATCTGGGGCGGGTCTGCGAGTTTGGCACGGTCAAAGTGCCCGAGTTTTTCACCATTGAACGCTATTCGCACGTGATGCACATCGTTTCGCACGCCGAGGGCACGCTGCGGCCAGAACTGAACGCCTTCGACCTGGTGCGCGCCACCTTCCCGGCGGGCACGGTTTCCGGCGCGCCCAAAGTCCGCGCGATGGAGATCATCGCCGAACTCGAGCCGGATGCGCGCGGCCCCTACGCCGGGGCAATCGGCTACTTCTCCTTCGACGGCAACATGGACACCTGCATCGCCATCCGCACCCTGGTCGGCCACGGCGAGACGGTCAGCGTTCAGGCCGGAGCGGGCATCGTTGCCGACTCTGACCCGACCAAGGAATATGAAGAAACACTCAACAAAGCCCGCGCCGTTTTGAAAGCTGTTGAAATGGCGGATGGAAGATCGTAGACCGAGGGCCAAAGACCAACGACCGAGGACCAACCAAAATCTTCTGTCATTCATCCTTCGTCATTTGTCCTTCGTTTTCCATCCATCCTGAAAGGTACAAACCATGTTAATCCTTATCGATAACTA
>DHVZ01000001.1:2686-2840 GCA_002412925.1 Anaerolineales bacterium UBA5195
CACCTGGTCATTTCTCCCGGCCCCGGCCAACCGATCGCGGACGGCGGCATCTCGGCCGAGGCCATGCGCCATTTCACCGGCCAGATCCCCGTCCTGGGCGTTTGCCTCGGCCACCAGTGCCTGGGTGCGGTCTACGGCGGAAAAGTCTCACGCG
>DHVZ01000093.1 GCA_002412925.1 Anaerolineales bacterium UBA5195
GCAAACCCAAATTTGAAACCTCGTCTGGCATCGAATTGCCACCAGTTTTTGCGCCAGCGGATGCCGACCCGGATTACATGGAAAAACTGGGTTTCCCCGGCGAATACCCCTTTACACGCGGCGTGCAGCCGACGATGTACCGCGGGCGTTTCTGGACGATGCGCCAGTATGCCGGGTTCTCGACCGCCGCCGAATCGAACAAGCGCTACCGCTATTTGTTGGGAGCCGGACAGACCGGGCTTTCAGTGGCCTTCGACCTGCCGACCCAGATCGGTTACGATGCCGATGATCCGATGGCGCTCGGCGAAGTGGGCAAGGTCGGCGTCTCGATCTCATCGATCGAGGATATGGCGACGCTCTTCGACCAGATTCCGCTCGACAAGGTCTCGACCTCGATGACGATCAACGCCCCGGCCGGGGTGCTGCTGGCAATGTACATTGCGGTCGGCAAACAGCAGGGCGTCGAGCCGAAAGCCTTGCGCGGCACGATCCAGAACGATATTTTGAAGGAATATATCGCGCGCGGGACGTATATCTTCCCGCCCGCGCCCTCGATGCGCCTGATCACCGACATTTTCTCGTACTGCGCCGCCGAAGTGCCAAGCTGGAACACGATCTCGATCTCCGGTTACCACATCCGCGAGGCCGGTTCGACCGCCGCCCAGGAAGTAGCCTTTACCCTGGCAAACGCCATCGCCTATGTCGAGGCCGCCATCAAAGCCGGCCTGCAGGTGGATGATTTCGCCGGGCAACTGTCGTTCTTCTTCAACGCTCATAACGATGTGCTCGAAGAGGTCGCCAAGTTCCGCGCGGCGCGCCGCATGTGGGCCAAAATCATGCGCGAACGCTTCAAGGCCCAGAAACCGTCTTCGTGGCAGCTGCGCTTCCACACCCAGACCGCCGGTTCGACCCTGACCGCCCAGCAGCCGGAAAACAACGTGGTGCGCGTTACGCTCCAGGCGCTTTCCGCCGTTTTGGGTGGGACGCAGTCGCTGCACACCAACAGCATGGACGAGGCGCTCTGGCTGCCGACCGAGAAATCGGTGCGGGTGGCCTTGCGCACCCAGCAGGTCATTGCCTATGAATCGGGCGTGGCCGATTCGGTCGACCCGTTGGCGGGCTCGTATCTCGTTGAGCATCTGACCGATGAGATCGAACGCCTGGCGTCTGAATACATTGCACGTGTCGACTCTTTGGGCGGCGCGATGAACGGTATCGAGCAGGGCTATCAATCCAACGAAATCCAGAATGCGGCTTACGACGCCCAGATGGCGATTGAAAAGGGAAGGCAGATCGTGGTCGGCGTCAACCAGTTCCAGGTCAAGGAAGAGATCACGCTCGAGCGTCAGGCGATCGACCCGGCCATTGAAGCTGAGGCGCGCGCGCGGCTGGCCCGGCTGCGCGAAACCCGCGACAACGCCAAAATCGCCGAACTGCGCGCCCACCTGGTCAGCGCCGCCAAAAGCGGAGAGAACCTGATGCCGCTCTTTGTCGAATGTGTCGAGAACAAGATGACTCT
Source organism: Anaerolineales bacterium UBA5195 (assembly GCA_002412925.1). Lineage (GTDB taxonomy): Bacteria > Chloroflexota > Anaerolineae > Anaerolineales > Villigracilaceae > UBA5195. Next base: position 1,520 of record DHVZ01000093.1, read on the forward strand.
CGGCGAAGTCTGCAACACGCTGCGGGATGTGTGGGGCGAGTATATTGCGCCGGTGTTTTAGGGTATCAGGTATCAAGTATCAGGTGTCAGGGACGGCCGGGAGGCTGTCCCTGTTTTATTGATTGAGTGTATACTTTTGTTACGGGAATTTTCATACTTCTGATTTAGATGGTTGGGCTACGGTTACACCCACAACAACTTCACTTAAGAATCTGTTGAAAAACGCATAAAACCATGAAACGTTTATTTATCTTGACGATTTTGCTCCTACCCCTCCTTTCGGCCTGCGCCGCTGCGAGCCCGTCCCCAACCGCCAATCCACCGACCCGCGCGCCCGCGCCGATCGAAACCCAATCCCCGGGTTTTGCCTGCGCAGATGTTGCTGAAATTCCCATCGATGAGTGCCTGTCCCTGGTTGCGCTCTACCTGCATATGGGCGGCCCAAATTGGAACACAAACTACGAAGAATGGGTTGGCAAGGATTTATGGTTGGAAACGAAAACCCCTTGCTCCTGGGGCGGGGTGACCTGTGCAGAGGGCCACGTGAGCGAGATTACCCTGGTCAGGGTTAGCACACTGCCCGGCGAACTGCCTGCCGAAATTGCATCTCTGTCTCGTTTAACCAAACTTGATTTGAGGGAAAACCAACTACGCCAGGTACCGCCCGAAATTGGAGAGCTAGCCAACCTGACCGATCTCTCGTTGGGTTTCAACGATCTGGACAGCTTGCCAGACGAGATTAATCACCTGACCAACTTGAAATCCCTTTCCCTGACAGAAAACCAGATTAGCGAGATGCCAGAAATTGGGGAGCTAACCGGGCTGGTTGAACTCTCACTGGGTTATAACTATCTCTATGATACGCCGGCAGGGTTGGGCAATTTGTCCAGGCTTGAAAACCTGAACATCAAAAGGAATCAGATAACCACCTTGCCGCCCGAAATCGGCAATCTGACCAACCTGACTGCCCTGGATATATCCGGGAACACTTTGGGGGCCATTCCGCCAGAAATAGGCCAGCTCACCAACCTGGTTTATTTGGATATGTCCCAAAACAACCTGGATAAGTTGCCGCCCGAGATTGGCAACCTGACTAACCTGACAATTTTCTTCTCCGCAAGCGATAACCAACTCAGGCGCATTCCACCCGAAATTGGCAAACTGACCTGGCTCTCTGAACTTTCCTTTGCCAACAACCAGATCAAAACAATACCCTCGGAAATCGGCAACCTGACCAACCTGACCTACCTGGATTTATCTGACAACAAATTGACGATCCTGCCGCCCGAATTTGGCAAACTAACGAATCTGGAAATGTTGTACTTGTCAGATAACAATTTGAACGCCGTGCCACCTGAAATGGGCAACCTGAACAGGTTGATCTTGTTGTATTTAAGGGATAATTATCTGGCCAGCCTACCGGCGGAATTTGGCAACCTAACCAACTTATCCGAACTCTGGCTGGATGGCAACGAACTCGACAGTATCTCCCCGGAATTGTGCGTTGTGCTGGCAGGGAGAGTTTATCCACCGTCCTTGTGCGGCCATCAGGAGTAAAATTCTCCTGCGTTTATCATCTGTCATCAAGGAAGCCCATCATCATGTTTAACTTCATCCACCTGAACTGCCCCACCTGCGGGGCGCAACTGCGTGTGAGCGAGGATTCGCAGCGCTTCGACTGCGAACACTGCGGCAACAATTACCTGCTCTCGCAAAAAATCAGCGAGTTGGAACCCGCCGAACGCAAGAACATCCTGCCAGACAGCACCTATACCCACAAGTTAAAACAGTGGCTCAAGGTCGGCGACTACGAGATCTGCCTGCACGAGATTCAGACCACGCGGCAGGATGGGCTGAATTTTTTTGCCATCAGCGTTGAGTACCGCAACAACAGCAAAGAAACGCTCAGTTGCCGCCGCAACCAGTGGACTTTGTTCGACCCCGAAGGTTATGCCTACGACAACGACGAGAATGACTCAAAACCGTACAAAGGCCTGCCAGGCCAGATGCTGGGCAACCACCGCATTGTGGCGCCCGGCTCAAAGGTGCGCGGCTGGGTCACCTTCAAGCTCCCAACTGGAACAACAGTGGAACGCCTGCAATTCCTGACCGGCAACTTTTCAGCCAAAACAGCAGAGTATTTGTTGAAATAAACCATGAACACAACAAAAAGAGCCTCCATTTTATGAGAGGCTCTTTTTGTATGAAACTCAATCACTGAGTTCGGCTAATCGCAAGCCGAGACCTCGGTCGTCTGGCGGGCGGAGGCGCCAAAGGCGTTAATCGCTTCGATTTCATAAGTAAAACCCTTGTCTTTGGCTGTGTTATCCACATAAACACCCACGTTTGCGCCCAGGGTTGCCAGTAAGACGCCATTGCGATACAGCCTGTAGCCGGTTTCATTGGGGCTGTCCTTCCAGGCAAGCTTTACATCGCGAGCGTTGAGATTGGGGCTGCAAATCGAGCTGTCGTTGAAGCCGGTGGGGGCATCCGGCAAAACCGGAGCCGGCTCGACCGGCAGCAGGCTCAGATCGCCTGTTTTGTCGCCGACACTGTCCGCCACCCAGCAGCGCTCCTGCCCGCCGGGAATCTGCACCAGCCACCAGCTCCCTTGCTGATTCTTCCCGACAATATCTGCTATTTTCCCGCTTTCGAAAGCAGTCACGTCAAAATAGGCTGTGCCGGGGCCTTTGCGACAAAACGCATTGCGGGTGAAAGTGATCTCCGGGATTTGCGGCGCGTCGGTTGGAGTCGGGAGCGCCGTCGAGGTGGGCGTCGCTTCCGGCAGCAGCGGGGTTGAAAAACCTTGCAGGCTGGACGCGACCATTTCCAGTTCATATGCGCCGATATCACACCATTCTCCCTGCGGGCGGGATGTGCCGCGTTGGTCTGCGGCCAGGCACTCAGCGGTTGGAATTCTGTCGACAGCCGTGCTGCCGGGGTTCAAAATATGCACCAACTGTCCGTTATCTTCGACCAGCTCGGGAAAAATCAGCAGCGCCCCTGGGCTAAGCTGGATGTCGGTGCGCCCCCGCAAGCCGCAAAGATTCCCAGCCTCGATGTTATAGCCCTGGGAAATGATATTTGGGCCTCCTGCGAAATCACAGTTCCAGGGAGAATTTCCGACGATCAGGGTACTTTTAAAGCGGAAAGCAGCGAACGACTCGACATTGATCCCGCTGGTTGTGCGGCCCCAGTTGTGGGCGATGGTAACGTTGACAAAGGTAAAATCTCCTCCGCGGTAAGTATTGATCGCTCCACCGCGTTCGTAGGCCTGGTTGCCGCTGATGGTCACATTTTCGAAGTGGTAACGGCCATTGCCCCATGAACCATTCGATGAGATGCCGCCGCCTTTGCCGCGGCCATCCCCTTTTTCGGCGCGGTTGTTGGCAATCGTGGTTCTGGTAATAACCCCCTCTGCGTTCCTGTATGTATCGCCGAGTTCGGTTGCGCCACCGCCAATGCCCCCGGACCCAGGTTCAAAATGGATACCGCCTCCCCAATCTTCGGCCCGGTTGGCAAGGATGAGGGAATTGTCGATGTTAAAAGTGCCGCTTTTGATAAAAAGTCCGCCGCCTTTGCCGGAATAATGGTCGTCAACAGCGCGGTTGCCTTCAATGGTCACTTGCTGCAGGTCAAGCGCTGTTCCTGAAGGCATCAAGATATACATGCCACCGCCATACCCGGCGACATTGTCATTAATCTGCGAAGCGCTGGCCGAGAGCGCGCCAAAATTGGCGAAACCGCCGCCCAGAGCCGTTGCGCGGCTGCCGTTTTCAGAGACCTGGGAGCCAGCCACTGTCATCACCCCGCCATTCAAATTACAGATCCCGGCCCCCACACGGGAGGCGTTTCCTGATACGGTCGCGCCGCTGATTTGCATGTTGCCCGCATTGGCAATCCCGCCGCCGCAGCCATCGGGTGAGCCGCCATCCGGGAAGGGCAGGATAAACCCTCCGCGCCCAACATCAAACGAGGCAAGTACGGAATTGTCTGAGATGCGCACGTTTTGCAATTGAGCCGCGCCGGCGTTATAAAGAGCGCCGCCGGAATAAGCTGCATTCTGGCGCAAACTGACATTTTCGAGCGTCAGCGAGCCGAAATTGAGAATACCTCCGCCCGCCTCGGTTTCGGTATCCCCGTTCGAGATGGTCAGCCCGCT
>DHVZ01000105.1 GCA_002412925.1 Anaerolineales bacterium UBA5195
ATTTATTGTAGAATAATTGTTCTAAAAAGTCAATCCCCCAATTTGGGAAAAACCGCGCAGCCGCTTCGATTACTCTTTCTCGCACCACCTGATCCAATCGGTTTTGTATAACGAAATCCCAGCCGCCAAGCGCCAACGCCGCCACTTGCGCGCCGCGGAGGTGCTCGAAGAGCTTTACCCCGAACAACGCAGCGAGTTGGCCGGGGAACTGGCCTCGCATTACGATCTGGGCAATGCGCCGAGCCAGGCCATCCCACATTATCTTGAAGCCGCCCGCCAGCGCTTGGCCGTCTTTGCCGACCAGGAAGCGCTGACTGCCCTGAACCGCGCCCTGCAATTGGCCGGGGAGAACACCGCGCAGCGGACCGTCTTTGATTTGCTCCTGCTTTCTGAAAACCTCCACTACCGCCGCGGTGAGCGTGATGAACAGCACGCCGTTCTTCAGCGCCTGGAGCGCCTGGCTGCCGATCTGTCCGATCTGGATCTGGCCTGCGAAATCTCGAAGCGTCAGATGCTTTATTACAGAGCCGTGGATGATCACGCAGCCCAGAAAGCGCAGATCGACCGGCTCCAACGCCAGGCTGCCCGCCTGGGAAGCAGCCATTGGCAAGCCGAAGCCATGTTCGCGGAGGGCAACTATCGAAAACTTACTAAGAACTTCGCAGAGGCAATTGAGCGACTTGAACAAGCCCTGGTTTTATATAGGGAAGCCCGAGAGACCGAGGGGCAGGTGCAGTGTTGCTGTCAGTTGGCAGAACTATTTATTATTGAACGCCAGAGCGCCGAAGCCGAAGCCTGGACACAAAAAGCACTCTCCCTGAGCAAAAAATCTTTACCCACCTACGAGCTGATGTATACGCTTTGGAATCTTTCCGCCAATGGCTTGATTGCCAAAGATTTGGAACGCTGCCTGCGCTACGCAGGGCAATTACTGGAGGCAGCTGAACAGGCGCATGACCTCCTTTGGCAAGCCGCAGCCTCCCGTTTAATTGGTATGGCTTACCAGCACCAGTTTCGCATCCCCGAAGCACGCCAACGCCTGAACACTGCGCTCGACCTGTATCAGCTCATCCAAAAGCCCAAGGGCTGCGCCCTGACGCTGCAAACTCTCGGACATGTGGAGGTTTCTTTGGGAAATTACGCCGCCGCCATCGACAACTATCAGCAAGGCTTTCAAATTGGTGAACGGCTGAAAGATTTTTACGAGATGGCCGGGGCTTCGATCAACCTGAGCTGCGCCGCTTCCTTTCAAGAAGATTATCTCGCCGAAAAAGAATACGCCCAGCGCGGGGTTTCGCTGGCCCGCCAAGCCAAAAACCAACATTTCGAAGGTGCAGCGCTGCAAAATCTGGGCGAGGCCGAACGCGAATTGGGTGACCTGGACTTGGCCCGCCAGCACCTGAACGAAGCACTCTCCCTGATGGAGGATGCGACCCAGGTTATCGAACGCGCCAGCGTACAGATCGACCTGGCCCTGACCCACTGGAAGGCCGGAGATTTGCCGCTCGCCCTGCAAATGGTCGAGCAGGTTTTATCCGTCTACCCAGAAATCGAGGGCAAAGACGATAACATCCACCGCTTCCTGTGGGCGGCGGTACAGATCTTACGCGCCGCTGGGCAGCCCGAACGCGCGGCACAAATCCTGGCGCAAGCCCATCAGGCCTTCCAGAAAGACCTGGCCGCCATCCCTGATGCCGAAATGCGCCAGACCTTTGCCGGGATGAAACATAACCGGCAAATCGCTGCCGCCTACGAACGCGGCGAATGGCCGTAAATACCTTTCTCCTGGCAAAAGCCCCCAAAGGTTTTGAAAACCTTTGGGGGCTTTTTATTTTGGACGTTTTCTGGACGCCTGACCCATACAATGGTGGAGATGAATGAAAAACCTTCCCGCCCGCAACATCTCTTCATCGTTCGCATCTGGTCTGAGATGGAATCTATTTCTCAGGCTCCCTGCCGCGGCTCGGTGGAACACATCCCTACCGGGCAAAAATTCTATTTCACCTCGCTGGATGACCTGTCCGATTTCATCGCGCTCAAAGCGACGGTCCAGCCCCAATCCCTCTTGAAAAGAAAGGAAACAAACCGATGAAACACAAGCTCTTGACCCTGTTCGTTTTACTCGCCCTCCTGCTGACATTCCTGCCAGCCCAAACTGTCCACGCCATAGGTGGTAGTGTCCTGTACGTGGATGCTGACTCGACCTGCGTTACCCTGTGCGGCGGTTCGTGGGCGAATGCCCTTAAAAACTTGCAGGCTGCGCTATCTGCCGCCCGCAGCAGCGATCAGATCTGGGTGGCAGAAGGTGTGTACTACCCTGGAGTACACCGCACTTCAACGTTCACTCTTAAGAACGAAGTGGCTGTTTACGGCGGCTTTAAGGGCACGGAGACCCAGGTCGATCAGCGCAAACCCGCCGCCAACCCAACCATTTTGAGTGGGGACATCGACAATAACGATACCAACGCTGACGGAAATTTCATCGCTGAAACCCCGGCTGACACTCAAGGCAATAACGCCTACCATGTGGTCACCGGCGACGGTACTACTAATACCGCCGTTCTGGACGGCTTTATCATCACCGCCGGGCAGGCGAACGACACCACATACCCCAACAATTATGGCGGCGGGATTTATAACAATGTCGGCAGTCCCAGCCTGAGATATATCACCTTTAGCGGCAACAGCGCTACCGTAAACGGCGGCGGGTTGTACAACTCTGGCAGCAGCAATCCGACATTAACCCACGTCACCTTTAGCGGCAACTCGGCTGAATACGGTGGTGGGATGCAAAACAATGGAAGTAGCCCAAGCCTGAATAGTGTTACATTTACGAACAACACAGCCAGCAACGGCGGCGGGTTGTACAACTCTGGCAGTCCCACGTTGACAAACGTCACCTTCAGCGCCAACTCAGCCACCTTCGGCGGCGGAATGCATAACTCCAATGCTAGCAGTCCGGTGTTGACGAACGTCATCTTTAGTGGCAACACTGCTTCCTACGGCGCAGGAATGCAAAACAGCGGAAGCAACCCAACCTTGACGAATGTCACCTTCAGCAACAATATCTCCGATGATCTTGGCGGCGGGATGCGCAATACCGATGGCAGCAGTCCAACATTGACGGACGTCACCTTTAATGGCAACTCGGCGGGTAGCGGCGGCGGGATGTTCAACGATGCCACCAGTCCAGCATTGACGAACGTGACCTTCAGCGCCAACTCAGCCCAAAAAGGTGGCGGGATGTACAACTATGAAAGCAGCCCGACGTTGATGAATGTCACCTTCAACGACAATTCAGCGACACTTGAAGGCGGCGGGATCTACAACAATAACGGCCATCCGATTTTAACCAATGTCGCTTTCAGCGCCAACTCGGCGAGCTTTGGCGGCGGAATCTACAACGAAAACAACAGCTGTCCGGCGTTGATGAACGTCACCTTCAGCGCCAACACGGCGAGCTTTGGCGGCGGCGGGATGGCCAACTCAACCAGTAGCAATCCAACTTTGACGAACGTGACCTTCAGCGGCGCCAACTACGCGCTCTACGGCGGCGGAATGTCCAACAACGCCAGCAGTCCGGCGCTGACGAACGTCACCTTCAGCGCCAACTCAGCCAGCTTCGGCGGTGGGATGTCCAACACCAACAGCAGCGGTCCAGTGTTGACGAATGTGACCTTCAAGGCCAATACAGCGACCAGCCACGGCGGCGGGATGTGGAACTATGCCAGCAGCAATCCGCAGATCCGCAACACGATTTTCTGGGGCAACACGGCCGATAACGCCGGCGCACAGATTTTCAACCTGGACCTGGGTGGCAATTTCCCGCTGGTGAGCGATAGCGTTGTTCAGGGTGGGTGTCCCGCAGGCAGCACTTGCCCGAATCTCCTCACCGCCGACCCTTTGCTCGGCGCGCTGGCCGATAATGGCGGCTACACCCAGACCCATGCCCTGCTCACGGGTTCATCGGCAATCGACACGGGCAACGCTGCTGTCTGCCCGGCCAGCGATCAGCGCGGTGTGGCGCGTCCGCAAGGCGCAGGCTGTGATATTGGGGCGTATGAAGCAGGGCTGGGCAAATTATCACCAACCAATGGCACAACTAATCAACCCTTATCTTCAACTTTATCGTGGAGTTCAGTTGAAGGCGCAACCAGCTACGAATACTGCTACAGCTCAACTGCCGGGCCTTGCACCAAATGGAATTCGGTCGGTTCGAACACTTCCGTCGCTTTGAGTGGCCTGGCTGCCGATTACACCTACTACTGGCAGATGCGGGCGGTGAATGGGGGCGGCCCAACTGAAGCTGATGGTGGAACCTGGTGGTCATTCACCACAACCGCAGCCCCGGCCTGTACCTGGCCGTCTTATACCGCGCCCACAGCGCCAACCTTCGGCGATGTGCCAATGAATGTCGGCCACTGGAACTGGGTCGA
>DHVZ01000096.1 GCA_002412925.1 Anaerolineales bacterium UBA5195
CTCCACCTGCCGGGACGATGACCAGGCTGAGCAGGTCATTCTCCGCATTTTCCAGCGAAACCGAGCGGATGCTCTCCAGGTGGATATATTGCCAGACACCGCCATAGCGGACGCCTTTAATTGCCTTGCTGCGCTCATCGTCGCGGATCAGGATCAATTCCCGGTCGGTCAGGATGCTCAGGTGGGCCAGCGAGACGGTTCGATGGAATGTCCAGCCAAAAATTTTCCAGGCCGGGATGCGGATTTCAGGTTGCAGCACGGACTGAAGTACGATTTCCCCCGCCAGCAGGCTGCTGCGCGCGTAGTTCATAAATTTGAAGTTGGCGCCGGACAGGTGATCGAATTTGCCCTGTTCGGTCTTTAAGCCGCCCTCGTTATTTTCTTCGGCAGCCGGCCTGATCTTCTTCAGGAAAGCCGCATAATGGCGCTCGCTGGAGGTGTTGAATTCGAGTGTTGTGCAGTCGTTTGCGCCTTCGCTGTTTTCCCCGCACAGGGTAACCCATGATTTCAACAGGATGATGCCGACTTCGAGCATGCCGATTTTTTGATACGCATAGCTTTTTTTGAGCACCTGGTCGCCGCTGCGCTCGAAGATGTGGATGGCTTCCGGGCTGTCACAGATCAGTTTTTCGCTGGTCTTGCGCAGGAATTTATCCAGCGGCGGGGCCAGGACAATGTACGGAAAGCCCGGGCTGGCGGCCAGCAACGGGTCTAAGAAAGGCCGGTAGATTTCAGGGATTTCCTCGCGCGACTCGATGACTTTTGACCACGACATCATCGTTTGCCGCGCGCCGGTCAACACCGGCGATGAGAGATTCGAGTTTTGAGACATGCGCAACCACCTTTCAGGGTGCTGTTTTATGGCAGGAACAGCCCAAAATCATTGTACGCCCAAACCCCTGCCCGCTGATATAGAATTCTCCCCTGATTTCATGGGGGAAATCCCCCGTCTGGCAGATTATGTTTTAGCGATTTTCCTCGTCGTCCTGCCAGTGGACGGGATTTGCCTCGATATAGTCCCAAATGCTCCCCATTTCGCGCTCGTTGCGGATGATGTGCTCATAATAGCTACGTTGCCAGATGCCGGTGGCGTTGTATTCGCGCCCGATCAGCCGGGTGACGGCAGCCTTATAAGTGCGGACGAAGGTTGGCAATGAGCCTGCCGTTGGTTTGCCGAATTGTTCGGCGGTGGGGGCGTGTTCGGTGGTAGGGGCACGATATATCGTGCCCCTACCACCGGTAATGATGACAATCCCATGCACATGATTCGGCATGACCACATGCGCGCCCAATTCAACGAACGGAAAATGTTTCGGGATGGCGCGCCAGCATTCGTCTGCAATGCGGCCGAAATCACTCAAAACCATTGCCTCGTTGATGATTTTGCCGAAAATACATTCGCGCTGAAAGGTGACGATCGTCACGAAATACGCCCCGGCCTGAGAATAATCGTATCCCGGCAGGCGCACGGATTTGCGGTGGTGTTTGTTGGGGTCAAATTTGGCAGGTTTGCCTGGCATTGTGTTTTCCTAAACCTGTTGGCTTGTATATGGGCGCAAAATGGGTGATTACGGAGGGGCATGATGCGGTGATTAACCGTGGATGCACAATATGGTGATTAATTTGAGGGCGCGAATACGGTGATTAACGGTAAGAGACGCGATGCGGTGATTTACCATGGATGCACGATATGGTGATTAATGGTAGGGGCACGATATATCGCGCCCCTACCGCCATCATCCTTATTATTGGTTAATATTCTCCCGCAAAACGCTCATGCACCCATAGGAATTCCTGACGTTTGTTCATTACTCGGACAAGGCCGCCGAAGCCGGGATCTTTTTCTTTCAGGAAAGCCTGGAATTCGCGCAGGAGCGCGCCTTCTGCGCGCTGCATGGCTCCATGCGGCAGATCGGGCGCATCGGATTTATTGACCCAATCGACAACCTTGTCGCTGCCTTTTAGAACCGAATCAAAGGCATCTTTGCCAAAGGCAAGCTGTTTTTCGATATCTTTGTATTGGGTTTCATCCATGAGCAGTTTTGTAGTCGACGATGCCACTGGCAGAATCAGGCTCAGGGTTGCGGTCAGGGCTTTCAGGTAGGGCGCGGCTTTGATAACCCATTCGTAGGGTAAGTCCATCTCGTAGATGCCGTGCTTGTCGCCTTCTTTGTTGAGCACAAACAGGGGCAATTGCGAGTGTTCACACCACAACAAAATACGAAATTTTTGGCTGACCAACTGCTTTGGCCTTTCATGCCATTTCGGGTCGGCAGGTCTCATGCTGAACAGGCGCGGGCCTTCTTTGGCTTCGTCGATAAAGGCGCGCATCAGACCATTGAACGAGGCTTCGGCTTTGCTGAGTAGTTCGCGCTGGCTGGCATCAAGGCGGTCAAAGCGGCCCATTACTTTATCGCCTTGCGTGATTAAGGTTTTTCGCAGTCCGCTTAACTCGTCAAGCACGGCGCGATTGGCGAGAGATTCGCTGGCGGGGACAGGTCTTGCAGCCGGGGCATTGAGCAGCAAACTATCGATGTTTTGCCACTCGTTGCAAACCGGGCAGGGTTGTTCAGGGCGGCCACGTTTTTTATTCTCGATGAGTTTCCCAACTTCAAAAAGACCGGCGCAGGGTTGGGAATTTAGACACGAAACCATAACATCACAACGCAGGCCTTCCCAAAAACTTTCCACCAGATATTTGACTTCGCGGGTTAGCATGGCCAGGAAGAATTCGGGATAAGGCGCGCGCACGGTGATATGAACATCATTGCCGATGTGCCGCAGCAGGGCGCGACCGTTGTAATCGCCATCCAGCACCAGTCCGCGCTGCCAGTGGATGCTGTCGTGATAATTCAGGCGTCCCAGCGAAAATTTGTGCAAACGCACAATCAACTGGTAAAACAGTCCCTCGGCATTGGCCGATTGACCGCTCTGGGCATCGACAATCTGGCAAATCTGGGTTTGTTGAATGTCGCCAGATGCAAGTTCGGTAGGCCAGGCTTGCATCAGTTCTTTTTCGGGGTTGTTATCGGGAACGAGTTGGGCAATCAGGCTGACCGGATTGGTTTCTTCATCTGGGGAGAGTCCGGCCACACGGTAGGATAAATCAAAGCGTTCCATCAGGCGCAGGAAAACGCGATGCAGTTTGCCATCGTAGCGGGTTTCTTGCGGGCGGGAGGGGTCGTTCCACAACTGGCACAGGTGCGAGAACTGCACCAGTCCGTGTGCCTTGCGGGTTTCTTCGTCATCGAGCACATAACTCATGGCGGAGGCCAGCCAATCCGGGCGCAGGATGACGATATCGCGCAAGGTTGGGTCGTTTTCGTAGTGGGTCAGGTGGCCGAGCCGGTGCGAAATGCGGATGAAAAGCCGGGCGATTTCATCATCCATCTTGTGCTCATGGCAAATCGCCAGCACATCTTCATGCGGCAGGTAAGGGACGTTTTGACTTTGCAGGGCTTGTTGCACATCCTGAAAACTTTTTGGCACCGAACGGCCCATTTCCGGCAATTCCGCCGCAACCTGGGCGATGGCTTGTTTCAATTCCTCGATGCCGTGCCGCTGGCCGGTTTCGTCGGGCTTGCTCTCGACGAAGAAGAAATCAATCACGGTATCCTTGCCGAACAAATCCCACAATTCCTGGCGGTCAATATCCGGCTGGCGCATTTGCGGGCCCCCATGCGTAGCTACAACCAGGATTTTTGCCGTGGGTTCGCGTCGCTTAACCAGTTGAATCCATTCCTTGACAAAGCCCTGCTGCGGGCCCTCGCGGGGTTTCCAGACAACGAGATAAACAGCAGGTGCGCTGAAAAACAATTGGTGGGTGGGGCGATAGACGCGCTGGCCGCCAAAATCCCAGCCATTTAGGGTGATTTCGGTTTGCGTCTCCGGCTCAATGACTTTGACTTGCTGGATTTCTATCCCGTGTGTTGAAGCATGTTCTTGCCATTCTTTATCGAGCAAAGCATCCATTAGACAGGTTT
>DHVZ01000047.1:0-3006 GCA_002412925.1 Anaerolineales bacterium UBA5195
GGGTCGAAGACTCCCTGTTCCAGCAAGGCCCCCGCTTCGCCAAAGCCGCATAGACTCAACGCTTCCAGCGATTGCAGTTCCTTATAAGCGTAGGTGTCGTCGACTTCGGCAAAATCAATCTCGGCCCAGGGGTCTTTGATGCCAGCCTGGCGGTAGGCCATGCGGGCGGCTTTTTCGAGATAGGGCAAACTGCCCCAATTGCGGCTTTCCAGCGAGGCCGAGCCGTTGCACCAGCCTGCGCCCAAAATCCAGACCGGTTTCTCGGCCAGCAGGGAGGCTTTCTTTTCGGAGGCCAGCACCATCACGACAGCGCCATCGACGCGCCCGGCAGTTTCGCGGTATCCCAGCGGCCAGGCCAATGGGGGGCCTTCCAACACTTCATTGACCGTCAAATTTGCGGGGAAGGAGGCCAGCGGATTTTTGAGCGCGTTACGGCGGTTTTTGACCACCACCCCGGCGCAATGTTCCTGTTCTGTGCCGCTTTCATGCAGGTAACGGTGCATCTCCAAGCCGGCCACGAAATGGGTGTTCAACTGCAGGGGGCGGTTCAGCACCGGGTCCTGGGCGTAAATCGATACGCCCTCGGGGGTTAGCAAGTTGGAGGCTTTGCTGTGTCCTTCGACCGCGACCACATCAAACATGCCGGTGCGGATGAGCATGTATGCCGTTGCCAGCCCGTGCAGGCCGTCGCCGGTGATGGTATGCACGGATTTGAGCGCCGCGCCCAACTGGTCGGGAACGTATTCATCGAAGATGCTGACACCTTCATGAAAGTCCTCGGCTACGGTGACAAAGGATTCCACATCGCGGCGCGGGTCTACGCCGGCGTCGGCATAGGCGCGTACGGCGGCTTCGTACATCAGTTCCTTGTAAGACACTTCGGGCGTGCGCGGCCGGAATCCCGACCAGCCTGCGCCCACAATCGCAACGCGTTCGTTCATGAACTCTCCTTTCTCTGGCTGCTGGTTAAGCGGGGCGATATCTTTTCACCCTGCATACATATATTCCCCCGGTTAATCTTATCTGGCATTACATGGCTTTTGCCTGGCGCAGTTTCACTCCCGAAACTGCGCCAGGTCGAACGGCTGGATATTTTTCCCCGGCCTGATTCAAAAATTTGCATCTTGCTTCTCCTTTGGCGTTGAGAATAAGATCACTTTAATTTGTTACGGCTGATTTTGTTGCAACTTTATATGGATGTCTGTGTTTGTGAGTTCACCTCCGCGTGGAAGATTACAACCCCGGTTTAGTCAGCGGCCAACACGTGCCGGGCGATGACCAGCCGTTGAATCTCGCTGGTACCCTCGCCGATGGTCATCAGGCGCGCATCGCGATAAATCCGTTCGACCGGATACTCGCGGCTGTAGCCGTATCCGCCAAAGACCTGGATGGCATTGCGGCAGACGCGTTCGCCCATCTCACTGGCGAACAGTTTTGCCATGGCGGCATCCTGGGTATAAGGCTTGCCCTGCTGTTTGCGCCAGGCGGCATAATAGATTAGGTTACGGGCGGCGGTGATTTCTGTGGCGGCGTCGGCCAGCATCCACTGGATGGCTTGCAAATTGGCAATCGGTGCGCCGAAAGCGTAGCGTTCCTTCGCATAGGCGACAGCGTATTCAAAAGCCGCGCGCGCAAGCCCCAGCGCAATCGCGCCGATGCTGATGCGCCCGCCGTCCAGAGTTGCCAGGGTTTGGCGCAGCCCGTTGCCTTCTTCGCCAACCAGGTTGCCAGCCGGGACGCGTACATCCTGATAGGTGACTGCGCTGGTGGGTGAGCCTTTCAGGCCCATCTTTTTTTCGGGCGGGGTAACGCGCAGGCCGGGCGTATCGGTCGGAACCAGGATCATGCTCATGGCGTGGGGGTTGTCCTGCGTAGCGGTGCGGGCCAGGGTAATGATGTATTCTGCGATGATGGCATTGGTGCACCACATCTTTGCGCCATTGATAACCCATTCGTCCCCGTCTTTGGCGGCCCTGGTCTGGATGCCCTGTAAATCGGACCCTGCGCCTGGTTCGGTCAGGGCCAGCGCGCCCAGTTTCCCCTTGCCGCTGGCAACCAACGGCAGCCATTTTTGTTTCAATTCTTCAGAGCCGTATAAAACAATCGGGGTGGTGCCCAAACCGTTATGGGCTGCGATGGACAGGGCGGTCGAGCCGCAGGCCCAGCCAAGTTCTTCTGTGGCGATTGCCGCGCTGATTGCATCCACGCCCGCGCCGCCATATTCTTCAGGGATGTTCAGCCCCAGCATGCCCATCGGCCCCATCTTGCGGACAGCGGTCCAGTTGAATTCCCCCGTTTCATCTGTCTCGTGCGCCCTGGGCTGCACTTCAGCCGCCACAAAATCGTGGACGGCTTTTTGCCACATGCGCTGCTCGTCGGTTAGCTCAAAATCCATGGCGTCTCCTCCTGCAGAAAGACAAAAACTCTTTGTACTCGACATGCACGGTAATAAGGAGAATTATGACAACCAACCTCTTATATAATACATGCTTTCAGCGGATTCGTGAACTGTGGCCATGAAAAAGTTACATGATTTGCAGACTTTTCTCAGTGTAATGAAACCGTCACGCAAAATTTGGCCGGGTCATGAAAGAATGAGAACGGACAAAGGAGAGAAACTATGAAATCCCGTATTTTATTTTTACTGTTAGCCTTGCTTTTGAGCGCCTGTGCACCGCAAGCGACGGCGACCCCCGAAGTGCTTTCCGCGCCGACCGCGCTGGCGCCTGAATCCCCTGCCCCGCTACTTCCCACCGATACCCCCGAAATCGCCAGCCCCACTGAGGCTGTGTCCGAACCTGTCGAGACGGCTACAATGGCCAGTGTCCTCCCGGCGGCGACAGTCATCCTCCCGGCGACAACGGCCGCTTACAACCCTTATGCGGTTATCCTGGTCGAGTCGGGCGATGTGCTCAACATCCGCTCTGCCGCTGGGGTCGGACATGCCATCGTTGGCACACTCCCGCCTGCGACGAAGAACGTCAATCGCACCGGCCCGGTTTTTGG
>DHVZ01000047.1:3206-4128 GCA_002412925.1 Anaerolineales bacterium UBA5195
AGTTGGGGCCCCGCGCCCGGCAGCGGCGATGAAACCCTGGGGACTTTCAGCGCCCAGCCATTGCCCAGGTTGCAGGAGGTCTTCGGCGCGGATTACTCGCTGCACTGCAACGATACCCTCGACCTGGCAACTTTTTCGCTTGCGCCCTGGCCTTCTGAATATGCCAATGTCAATTTTTATACGGTTTATAAGCCGGGCAGTGAACAATATGGCGGCCTGGACTGGCGCGCCTGGATTGTGGGCATCGAATATGTGCAGGGCCAGCTGACCCTGTTTGCCCTGTTCCATTTCCAGTGGGAGCCGTAGAAGGGGGTGGGCGTTTTAGAAAACTAAAATCGCCCGCCTATTTACCACTGTTCTGTCAAATGGGCGGGCACATGGCTTCAAGGCGTTTAAAAACTTTGCGCACTCAGATTACGAATCTGAGTGCGCAAACGCCGAATCGGTATTGCCATCAAAATCCTGGCCCAAAGTCCCCTTGAAAATCAAAATAAAATGGAAGAAGGTTTGGTACACAGACAGTTCCTTGCTTACGCCGGGAACTCACAATCTGTGAGACTTTACGGGGAGCACAGTCTGCAAGCATCACAAGCGATAAGAATCTTTGGCTGCAAGAAATTCATCCCAATATCACCTGCACCTCGTGCGCTTGACCATCGTCCACCAGCGGGATCAAACTGTCAGCCAGGAGCACTCCATCCACGAAAACCTGCTTGACGCCGCGATTGACCTTGTCCGGGTTCTCGATGCTGATTTTGTAGTGGGTGCTCCCGAAGCGGTAATCGACCTTGAACCCCGGCCAATCTTTGGGGATGCAGGGGCTGATCCTGAGCGATTTGCCCAGCCTGGCGATGCCCAAAATGGCTTCAATGCCCAGACGATACATCCAGCCGGAGGAACCGGTGTACCACGTCCAGCCGCC
>DHVZ01000027.1 GCA_002412925.1 Anaerolineales bacterium UBA5195
TTATTAAAAGTGTCCGGTAATCAATCAGGGAACAATAATGTCGCTCAATTTAATCTGAGTTACGGATTGGGAGAATTCGTTTGCGGGAATGCAAACCTTGACAAGCGCATCCCGATTATTTGCGATTTGCTCATGGGCTATGATCCAAAATCCATGTCCTGAAAGTATCTCTGGGGTATAGATTATCAGGGCGGGCAAATCGGGTTTGCGTAATCCTTCTGCAAAGGATTGATACACGCCTGGAAAACCATCCAGGCTCATTTCGTATGTTTCTTTACCCAGGGATGGGAACCCGGCAGGGTTTTCGACCAGGGTTAGGTAGGTGCCTGGCATGATCTTGAATTGGGCGGGCAGCTCGTCAGTGGGGCAGGGGTGGGCTTTGTTTTGCGGCTGGATCGTTGCGCGAATTGCCAGAGGCCCAAAGAAAGCGCAGGTTACCAGGAGAATTCCAAGTCCATCCATCAGCAGATTATTCTCTTGGGGAGTTTCCACCTGCGACTTGTTGTTTCGCCTGATGAATTTAACCAACTCTATTGGCGCGAGAGCAACCAGGGTGAAGGTAAAAGGCAGCGTTGCTGCATATGGGCGCATCCATAGCGCAAAGGACGGAGGCACAAAGGGCACAGAAATGAGAATCCCGACCAAGCCCGCGCCAACGATAGCGTAGTTGGGTTCTGACCTGCGAATCCAGCAAATCACCATTCCACCAATGGTCAAGATCAGGCAGATGATCTGCAGATAAAGATCAGGCAGGCTGTTTTGAAGGTTGAGAAACCCAAAAGCCGCAAACTGGCTGGGGAAAAAATAA
Organism: Anaerolineales bacterium UBA5195; assembly: GCA_002412925.1. Taxonomy (GTDB): domain Bacteria; phylum Chloroflexota; class Anaerolineae; order Anaerolineales; family Villigracilaceae; genus UBA5195. Next base: position 809 of record DHVZ01000027.1, read on the forward strand.
TCACGAAAAGATTTGATCAGGCCTCGAATCAGCAATCTTGGGTTTTCGAGAATGCTATGAAAGGCCAGTAAGTAAATGGCGCGTGAGCTGTTTTTTTCGTCAAGCCCGGCCAATTCAGGGTGATCAAGCCGGGCTTGTTGCCATCCCAAGCCTCCTTTTGCCTGTGAATAAACTACCTCGGAAAAATTACCAGTAGGCTCTGTCCCGGGGACTGTGATCAGCTTTTGAAGCGCAGCATTTGCCAAAAAGGGGAGTACCACTGCTGCGGTCATCAGCATGATCGTTTTGCGGTTGGCAGCTCCTTTTTTTGCGAAAATCCATAAACCCGTAAGTGCAAGGATTGGGATAATGAAAAAAGCCCCCGCCCTGGCTAAAAGTGCGAAAGTTAATAAAAATATTCCCAAAGCAAAGCGCCAGGGTTTTTGTGTATACGCAAAACTGATCAATACCCCGAGCGCAATTGCGCCCAAGGGGAGGCCCAGCTGCTCGGTCACCGTTGTTCCCACAATTTGCCGATAGTAGATCTGACTTAGGATAAGGACAGGAAAGGAGGCTATCGGATGGAACGATTGGCTGAGTGTGAGCGCGAGTAGAAAAATCGAGACAGCCGTGACCATAGTCATCAGGATGATCACTATCTGTAAATTGAGATCATTAAAAGCCAATAATGTGCTCAGGAAACCAGCAAATAGGGGACGACGTCCTGAAAACGAACCAAACAGGTGTCCGTTTAATAGATTGACAGCGTCTGAATAATATCCATTGGCATCTGACCACGGAAGCAAACCAAGAACTAGATTGTAGTTGCTTTCAGCATTCTGCCAAATCCTCAAGAGAGGCAGCGTAAAGATTGTCAGTGTGAAGAACAACCCTGCCATTTTGGAAAATCGAGATTGCCAAAGAAAGCTGAAAGATATCAGCGTGACCAACGCCAGAATGAGGACATCATCCAGCAGAATTCCGCGCTTCTGGATTTGCGGAGGCAGAGGCAATCTGAAAAGGAGTAGGTAGAGACCGAGCGCAAACAGGAACCAGAACTTGGGAATAATCTTCAAAAATATCTTCATCATCTGAATTTCAGCATTTCAGGATAGGTTTTCATACAGGGTTTGATACGCATTCACCATTTGCGCCAGGCCGAACTTCTCTGTGATTTGCTGGCGGGCTTTTTGCCCCTGCCGGACGCGTTCTGTCTCGGGGAGCTCCAGGGCTTGCAAGATGGCTTCAGCCAGGGCTTCCGGGTTTTTAGGAGGGACGCTTACTCCCGTGCCTGCCACCATTTTGGCCGAGTCACCCACATCGGTGACAACGCAGGGCCGCTCGCAAGCCATGGCCTCGGCGACAACATTGGGGAAACCTTCCCCGATGGACGAGGAGACTAATAGATCGAGGGCATTGTAAACGGCGGGCAGGTCTGCGCGTGGTCCGGGCCATAATACCGAAGAGAGCCCCAGCTGTTCAGTCAACTCTTTTAGTTCGGCAAGATAGGGGCCTGGGCCATCCCCAATGCAAACAAAACGAGCTTTCGGGTTGCGTCTTTGAACGATTGCGGCGGCTTTTAAAAAGGTTGGATGGTCTTTCATCGGGTCGAGCCGCCCGACCAGACCGATCAGGGTTTCTGTGGGAGAGATCCCCCAATCTCGGCGAACGAATTGCCTGGCCCTGGCATCTGGCGTAAAACGTTCAGTATCAATGCCGTTAGGAATCAGACACCATTTTGGGGGACGATATCCCAGGCGGGTATGGACATTTAGCCCGGCCTGTGAGTTGATGATGATGGCAGTGGGTTTGCCTGACAAAAGAGCACAAACACGCACAACCAGGCCAGATAGTTTGCGATACTGGGAAAAGTCCATCTCGGCGCTGCGGATGTTCCAGACAACGGTGGGAACCCCGATTAATTTGGCGGCCAAGAGGCCCAGTAAATCGGCATGATAGAGCCAGGTTTGGAGAATATGTGGTTTGAATCTCCTCAACAGGATGAGCAGTTGGCGAAATCCGCGCAGGGTGGGGCGCCCCGGCGGCATCTCGAGCGAAGTTACCGGGATGCCCAGCGCCCGGATTTGTTCACCGATCGGCCCTGTGGGAATGAGCGAGATCACGTGGTTTTCAAACTTTTGTTGATCCAGGTTTTCCAATAAGCGGAGAAGCGCTATTTCGGTTCCGCCGGTGTTCAGGCTGGTGATTAAGTGGAGGATGCGGATAGGCGCGGTCATCTTGTTATTTGGCTAACTTTTCAAAAACCGCTTCGTAAGCCGAGGCCATTTTCTCGATTGAAAAATGCTCCAAAACTCGTTGGCGGGCTGCCTGTCCCAATGCGAGGCGTTCAACCTTGCTCATTTCAAGCATCTTGCAGATTGCATCTGCCAAAAGTTCCGGGTTTTTGGGCGGAACGGCAATGCCTGTCTCGCCAACGGCAAAGGCCGAATCGCCAACATCAGTGACGATGCAGGGAACTTCGCTCGACATGGCCTCGCCAAGAACAACCGGCAACCCCTCGCCATAAGAAGAAGAAACAAGTAAATCAAAGGCATTATAAGCGGAGGGTAGTTCCTGGTCTGGGCAATCGCTGATCCAGAGTACCCGTTCTGGTTCAAGCAAGCTGGACGCTAGTTTTTGCATTTCCTGGCGATAGACTTCTGGGCCGCGCCCGATGCAGATAAAGTGACTGTTTGGGAAGCGTTCGGAAACCCGCGCCGCGGCTTGCAGGAAGGTGGGATGGTCTTTCATTGGGTCGAGACGTCCGACCAGGCCGATCACCTGGTTGGCTTGCTCCAGACCCCACTTGGCGCGGATTCTTGCACCGGCAACCCTGTCTGCTTGAAAAGTCTGTGTATCGATCCCGTTAGGGATGACGGTCATTTTTTTTGCGGAATAGCCATGTTCGATATTATATTTTTCGCCTGCGTATGAATTGGCGATGACCCGATCGGCAAAACGGGAGAGAAACGCGCCGGTCTTATAGACCAGGCGGGCTGTCCAGTCGTATCGAGAAAAATCGACATAGGAAGCGCTGGCCCCCAGAACAATCCTGGCCCCAACCAGCTTCCCGGCCAAAACATTGAAAGAGTTAGGCACATCCAGAAAGCTCTGGATAACATGCGGGCGATAAGCCCTCAGCAGCGTGATTAATTTCCAGAAGAATAAAATCAGATCCCAGCGGCTGGCTTTTCCAAGCGATGTGACTTGAACCCCGGATAAGCTTTCGAGCAGGGGTCGCAGCGGGCCGCCGTCGTAAAACGTCACCACCTGGATTTCGAATCGTTTTCGATCCAAGTGGCGGACCAGTTCCACGAGCTGACGTTCAGCGCCACCGATTTCGAGAGAACGGATTAAGAAAAGGATTTTTGTCATTTGATCAGGCTTTTGTGATTTATTTAGCATCCTGGCAGGAAAGCCTGACGGTTCTCTGAAAACGTCTGCATGGCGGTCTCATAATCATCATGGCGGCCAATATCCAGCCAATAACCGATAAATGGATAGAGATTAACCCGTTTTTGTTCCTTGATTAGTTTTAGGATTAATTCTGGCAAATCCAAGTGTTCACCTGGGGGAATATATCCTAATATGGATGGTTCAAAGATATAAATTCCGGTACTGACAGAGAAGTGATAGCTGGGTTTTTCAACATAATCTGTGACCCAGTTCTCTTGGGATTGAATGACACCGAGGTCGATTTTGATCTCGCGCTGGTAAGCGGCCAGGGTTGCAATGGCGCCGCGTTGGTGATGAGATTGCCAAAGCGCGCTGTAATCGATAGTTGTCAGCAGATCGCCGTTCATGACCAGGAAAGGCTCGGTCAGGTTTTGAATCAGGCCAAGCGGACCGGCGGTGCCCAGGGGCTTTTCTTCTCGCGAGTATGAAATTTTTAGACCGAATTTGCTCCCATCCCCGCAGTAAGCCATCAGCAATTCAGCATGATAGCCCACTGCCAGGGTGACATCGTTGAAGCCGTGATAAGCGATTTGGCGTAAAACAACTTCCAGAATGGACATGTCGCCGATTGGCATGAGCGGTTTGGGTAAGACGGTGGTATATGGAGCAAGACGCGTCCCTTTACCTCCAGCGAGGATAATGGCTCTCATTTAGACCAGCCTCCTAAACGGTATATTGATCCGGCTTGAATAGTTCCAGGTGGTTTCGAATCCATTCGATGGTCAGCCCCAAGCCTTTGTCCAGCGAAACTTGCGGACTCCACCCGATCAACTCCCTGGCTTTTTGATTGGAGGCATGCAGCTTCATCACCTCGCTTTTTTCAGGACGCAAGCGCTGGGTCTCGGTCACGATTTTGGGTTTCCTGCCAATCAGGGCGAAAATTTTTTCGGCTAGTTCGCCAATGCTGATAGCGGCATTGTTACCGAGATTAATTTCCTGCCCGAGAATGTTGTCTGCCGCGGCCACGCAGATGAAACCCTCGGCGGTATCGGTCACAAAAGTGAAATCACGCCAGGTATCCAGGCTGCCTAAATGAACCTCATTTCGGGTCAAGGTTTGTGAAATAATGGTTGGGATGACGGCGCGGGCTGACTGGCGCGGGCCGTAGGTGTTGAACGGGCGCAAAGTCACCACTGGCAGGTTGAAAGAGCGGTAAAAGCTCTCAGCAATTTTATCGGCGCCGATTTTGCTGGCAGAATAGGGAGATTGCCCCTGCAGGGGATGCGCCTCGTCGATTGGGGTGTAGCAGGCTGTGCCATAGACCTCGCTGGTGGAAGTATGCACCACCCGGCGCACGCCCAAATCGCGGGCGGCGGTCAGCACATTCAAGGTGCCCATAATATTGGTCTCGATCACCTCGCGCGGGTGCTGGTACGAGTAGGGAATCGCAATCAGTGCGCCGAGGTGGAAAATTGTGTCCATGTTTTGGGCGGCAGCCCGGATGGCCTCCATATCGCGCAAATCGCCAGAAATTACATCTAACTGCTTCAAGACTTCAGGTGAGAGTTGGCGCAGCAGCCCGATTTCATTCCGCGAGTTGTACCGCACAAAAGCGCGTACCTGCGCCCCCTCACCGACCAGCCTCTCGACCAAATGGCTGGCGATAAAACCACCCGCGCCGGTGACCAATACTTTACGGCCCTGCCATGCAAACATACCTTACTCCTGGATAGTTTTGACCCGCTCACGCCAATCATTTAATAAATCAGCCAGCGAGTCTTGTAATGAGATTTGTGGCTGCCAGCCAACTGTGCGTTGGATCAATTTGGCGCTGCCAACCTGGATCGGCAGATCGTGAATTTGTATCCTGGCTGCTTCCAATTCAGTTATTAGCGGTTTTGTAGCCATACCGAGCAGCAGGTTCAGGCAGTTTTGAAGTGAAACTGCCTGCCCGGAGCAAACATTATAGACTGCGCCGGGCGAACCCTCTTGAGCCAGCAATTCATATGCCCGAACTGCATCGCGCACATCGACGAAATCTCTTTTTGAGCTCAAATTCCCGGTGTGAATGGGTTCCGGGTCTTCACGGTTCTCATCCAATGCAATTTGCCGGGCAAAGGCCGAACAGGCCAGCTTTGGAGATTGTCCCGGGCCAAGCAAGTTGAACGTTCGCACAATCACAATCGGAATCTGGTCACCCAGATAAAAACGGTGGGAAACCATTTCCTGGGAGGCTTTGCTGGCGGCATAATCCGTCATCGGATGAAGGGGAAAATATTCGCTAATTGGACGCTGCCCCAGGCCTGGGCCGTAAACTGCGCTGGTGCTGGCGATCATCACCCGCGGCCGGTATCCTGTTTCAAGGAGCGCTTCAAACAACCCAAGAGTCCCCAAAACATTTGTGAGAAAATAATCCTTTGCAAGCTCAGCCTTAATTGTTCCCGCCAGGTGAAAAACCACCTCCGGTTGGCTGGCCGTTAGCGCTTCAGAGATTGCGGCCCGGTCGCACAGGTCGCCAGGATGCACGGGAACGGGTAAATCCGAGGCCTGACTATCAAATCCTGAGACATGCTCCCAGCCCTGAGAAACCAGCCGTTCTGCTAAATGACGGCCAACAAAACCCGAAATCCCGGTGATAAACGCGCGCATATTTTTAGAGAAACCTTCCAGAAACCTGACGATGAAAAAGAATGTCTGGCATTATACCCGACAGGTTTGGCCAATATTCATGTCAGGAAAGCCGAGATATCTTTTTCGACCAACTCCCCGCGCCGGTATTTCTGGTTTTTCCAATCGAGGCCAAGCCAATATTTGATCAGGGTTTTTAAATAACCTGGAAAGTGACGCCAATTTTTGGTCTTTCGTAGCTCTTCGATTTCTCCTGGATTTAACCGACCTTTTCCATCGCCGGTCTTTTTATGGGAACTACGCTGCACGAACGCAACGTGGACACAGCGGAAATAAGCATTTTCCCAGCCAAGTTCCTGATGTAAATTACGCCTTAAGTTTGGGCCATATCCCGGTTTAAATATAAGGTTGCCGCCATGGACTCGCTCGGGACAGTCGGTCCAGCTTTCGATGATTGAAAAATTGAACAAGCGCGCGCCTGCGCGGGATGGAGGGGCCAGATAACCTTTGGCCGTTTTTTTCTTGTAATCGACTGCCACGCAGTTGAGTGTGTTACAAAAAATATTCCAATCCTTGTCAAAGCGGCCTTCGAGCAGGTATTTGCGCATGGCTACTAGCCCGACCGGGTCGTAAATCTCATCCCCGTCGATTACGAATATCCAGGTAGGTGTTCCGGCGAGATGTTGAATTGCCTGGTGCGATTCGTTAGGGTGTTCAATTCTTTTTGCGCTGATCTGTGGAAATTCTCTGGCCAACGCCTCGACAATTTCGAAGGAGTGATCCTCGGACTGGTGGTCGGCGATGATAATTTCGTCGCAAAAATTGAGAACATTTCGAATCACTCTCTCAATATGCAAATCTTCGTTTTTGATCAAGACAATTCCAATAATTCGTGTCATCAGTGGTCATCCTCCAAGTGTCTTTCATCATTTTTTGGGAGTTCTGATAAAGGCAGAAATAACAATCCGATGGCCAACAAGGCTGATAATTCTGTCGAGAACATGTAGCGAAAATCGCGGGCATAGTTCACCAGGATCATCACCAAGGTTTGAATAAGGATGGGAACAAGTATCAGTAAAAACTTTTTGACTCGACCACGCAAGGCGAAGACTGGCACGCAAAAGAGCAAGATCAGCAGATAGAAAGCCGGCCGCCAGATAACCGGGTTGTCGGATGGTGGCACTGGCAGGAGATATAACAGCCCGGGCAAGATTGGGTTGGCGATGATGCCTAATTCATCGAGCTGGCCATAATTTCTGCCAGCCATGGGAAGTGTGTAAATTGGATAGCCTGGCTCGACTCTCCAAATCAGGCCTCCTGCGCAGAGAGTGTGGCGCAGATCTACCCCAGGGTTTTTTAGAAAGAGCTTGAGGGCAATTTGCATCGGGCGCGGGTCGGGGATGGAAAAAGTGTCAAACGGGATTGGCCCGTCCATATTGCGGATTTCGCTATCGTAACACTTGTAAGGCCATTTTTCGAGTGGGATTAATTCATCAAGATAGGCCATGTCACCTTTTTCAAGGGGCGTCCCGGCCTTAATGTGTGCCCCGATGTGGTCGAACATCAGAATATTAATAAAAGCTGGGTACTTCTTTACTTTCATGAAATCGTAAAAGGGTCCCCGAATAAGGAAATATATACATGAAAGGATGAGAATGCTTCCCAGAATCCCTTTCCATTGCTTCCGATACGAGAAGGATAAGACAAGGAGGCTGGTGATTATCACTGGAAAACCGTTGTGGCGCAAGAAGGAGGCTGCCAGGCCGGCCAGGATGAAACCAAATAAATTCCTTTTTTGATTCAGCCAGGCTCCCTGCGAAAGAACGATTTTGATAAACTGGATAAAAACTGCAAATAGCGCACAACCGTAGAGAATGTCTTTCCAAAGTGTAATCACAAGCAGGCTGTTGACTGGCAACAGGGCAAAACCAAAGGCCACGCTCCAGGTTGCCCAGGCTGGAAGGCCGCGCCTGTTTAATTCCACCAAGCCCCAGGCGGTGACCAAGGCAAGCGTCAGGATCTGGATGACAGCGATTGCCGCCGGGGTTGGGAAAACCTGGCTGACCAGCGCGATGAACATGGTGTGGATGGCGGGATGCGCATCTGTAAAGACCCCGGCCTGGGCCTCGCGCAATTGCTGCATGGTGTCATAACTGGATAGCCCGGGCCAAAATGTCAGCAGGTAAATGGACCAGACCGTCAACATCGGGAGTGTCAGCCAAACTAACCTGACCGGTTTTTTACTTCCCGGCAATGCCCTGAAAGCGATCATTAGCATGGTTATCCAGCAAGTTATGGAGAATAAAGCAACTAATAATAACGGCGTGTAGATGAGTGAATAATAAAAAGGTCTTTCGAAATATTTTCTTATAAAAACCATTACAACAAGAAGAATGGTGAAGATGGCTGAAAATGAAAATATTTTTGCGCGTTCCGCTTTAGTCAAACCCACCCAGGTTGATCTGATGATCTTTTCCCAAGTCCAGGCCCCGCCGATCGTCAAAAATACCCAAGCAGCGGCCAAAAAGAAGATGTTTTGATAACCGGGATACCCGACCTTGAAAACCGAGGGTGACGCTGCAATCACGATGGCCAGTGTCAGCGGCGATAAAAGCAGAAAAAGCTTGATCTTGGGGTTTTTCATTGCGAGAATTATTTTCGGGAGCGGAGCCAATTTTACTTTTCACTCAAATTCTCTGGCAGAACTGTGCCAGATGGAAGCCGGCGGGCGAAATGAAACGGCTCCTGACTTTCAAGACAGCGATAAATGATTGAAAGCGCGGGGGCGAGCCAGAAGACCGACAGGTTGCGGCGTGCCTTTTGAGCATAAATCCCCTGCCCATTGGCAGCCAGTTTCAATTCTGTACGAGAGGCATCAAGCTCTTGGCGCCGTAAAAGCTGTAATCCACGGGCATAATGGAGTAATGTTTGTCTTTCGGCAGAATCCGCTTCGGCGGTGGGCACTCGCATGATTTTTTGATACTCGTTTTGCCAGTCAGTTCTCTCGTGACCAAGCCGAAGGCGTTCGGAATGTAGCTTCAAACTCAGTTGGATTAACGCCAGTTGGCGTGAATTTGCCCCTGATGAAATACCACCTACCGAGCGCCAATAGTAATACCCCAGCGCAGTGCACATTCCCAATCGGGTCTTTTCGCTCATGCGCAGCCACAGGTCGAAATCTTCGGCATATGAGCCGCGATAGCCTCCCAGCTTTTGAAAGACATCCGCACGCAACAGGACGGATCCATGCACGAAAGGATTCATTCCCTGTATGAGATAATGATTCAGGCGCTTATCCTCGTCTGGGAGTTCGAGAGAAAATAATGGGCCCAATACCGGGTCGATAAACCAAGTCCAGGCGCCGCACAACCCGGTTCCTGGGTGTGTCTCGAGATAATGAACCTGATTTTCAAGCCGGGATGGTTCGCTGGCGTCATCCGCATCTTGCCGGGCCAGATATTTCCCTTGTGCCAGTTCTGCTGCCCGGTTAAGCACTTTCCCAAGCGCTCCGGCATTCGGCTGGTGAAAAACATGGAAGCGTGTGTCGGTTCTGGCATATCTATCCAGCAACTCTCCAGAGCCGTCGGTTGAACCGTCGTTGATAGCAATCACCTCAAAATCAGTGAAAGTCTGCGCTGACAGGCTGCGCAGGGCGCGCGACAGGTCGGGCAGGGCATTGTAAACTGGTAAGAGCACGGAAATAGTCGGCATAGGTTATTCAAGGAGGCGGTCAAAGAGCTGACGATGAGCTTGGATAAATTTAGCCAGCGGGAATTGTTCCACTGCGCGTTGCCGGGCAGCTTCGGAATAACTCAACTGGTTTTCCCATATTCTGACGACGGCTTCGGCCATTAATTGAGGGCTGGGCAGGCTAATCTTATCCCAACTTTGCTCTACTTCGATTCCAATCCCCGCCTCAGGCCCAACCAATTCTGGAACACCCCCGCTGGCAGAATAAACCACCGGCAGACCGGAAGCCAGCGCTTCTGAGATAAGATTGGGGGAAGGGTCGTTGTATTTGGTGTGAAGCAATAGATCAGCGCGTTGAAAAATCTTGGGCGCGTCATTTTGAGAGTATGTACCAGTAAACTCTACGTGATCTTCGAGATCGAGTTCGCGCAGGGTGCGGTTGGCAATATCCTTTGAAATGAGTTGGTTTTCGCCCCAGAGTTTGCCTGTCACGATCAAACGGGCGGTCGGCAAAACAGCAAGGATTTGTTTTAATACCTGCAGAGCAGTTTCAAATCGGTATTGTTCGTATTGATTGCCACCAAGCAGGAGTACCGGCCCTGGACGATTGACTTGTTTTTTGAGAGGTTGATACAGATCAAGATCAACAGGGTTGTAAATAATTTGTGCCGGGGATTCGGGGCTCCCTAAAAACTTCTCTGCGCTATTTCGACAAAACTTGCTTTGGAAAATAATAAAATCGGCTTGTTGATAAACGGCTCGCATCTTCCGATTGGGTTCTTCCCAGCCCGGGCCGTGCCAGGCCGGGTATGCCACACCATTTTGATTCAGGATGATTTTCAGGCCATTTCGTTTAGCGATTCGGACGATGTCTGTCTTGGCAACATGGTCAACACTGCTGACGGTGTAGAGCAAGCTGGCTTGCGGAAAGGTGTGTGGGAAATGCTCTGCGAGGAAAGTCAGCTTGACAGCTCCTCCGCGCGCAACTTCGCTGCGCAGGGCAGGGCGCTGGGGGAACTGATTGGTCAAGTAACAGACTGAAATTCCTGAAGCGAGATGAAGCGCGGCGGCATTTTTCCTTGTGCGCAGGCGCTCCGGGCAGATGCGCAGTGAGCGCGCCAAAGGCAATAGGGGCCCCAGAATGGATCTCAAACCGCTTTTCAGGCGGGAAATCAGGCGAGCGGTTCGCATTCTGCCCAAAGGTCTCCCCAACGAATTTCTTCTGAGATAATTTTTAAGCCAGCTTTTTCCATTTCATTTGCAAAGATGGCTGGGGAATATTCAAGAACATGAGTCTGGTCCAGGAAAGGCGACAACCCTAATTCGCGCTTGAGCGCCACATAATGTGTCCGCTCAAGTGTGGGGACGCGGATGAGAAACTTCTTTGGTCTGAAGCGTTTCGTCAGTTCGCGCAGAAACTCTACCCTGGTGCTTAAGTGTTCCAAGACGCTGGAAAGTACCACGACATCGACCGTGGGAATGTCGGGAATATCTTTGAAGACATCTCCGTGAATAAAGCGGAGGTTGGGGTTTTGATACCTTGACTGTGCAAATTCGATACTATCTTGATCTAAATCGATCCCTAAAACTTTTGATTTCGTCTGCGAAGCGATTGCGTTGGCTACCGTGCCTCGCCCGCAGCCTAAATCCAATACGCTGGATTCAGCTGGAATGCGAGTATAAAAAAAAGAATGAATCCCATCCATTAATTCATGCTTGATGTGAACGCCATTTCCCCAGCGAATAGCCTGCATATCGATGGCGGTTGCGACATAATCGTAAATCTCAAGCATCCATTGCACTGATTCGCGAGGGGCGGCTGGTTCCTCGGCCAGAATCATTGTTTTGATAATCGCCTGGCGTAAACCGCGCGGCAGTAAATAGTATCCAGCACGGCTGGCGAACCAGTGCAAGCGCTGCTTTAGTCTTCCCATTCTACAAAACCTTTCATAAAGTTCCGCCACAAGGGCAGTTGCGCGGGATAGGCATTTGCCTCTGCGGTGGCGCGGCCGTTTTGGAGCACGCCCTCGAGCGCCATCCCCTGATTTTGATGAACATGCTGCGCCCATTGGGCCAAGCTATTCACATCCTCAACTGCTGTCATCCAGCCATTTTGCCCATGTCGGACAAGATCCATTGCCTGACCTACGCGCGTGGTAACGAGCGGCACCCCCGAAGCCATTGACTCGAGTACTGCCTTCGGGCCGCCCTCCTGGCGTGAAGTGACCAGGTATAAATCCAATGCCGGGAACAAGCGTCCCACTTCTGGGTAGGTTTTCAGATATAAGTGTTTGTAGGGAATGCCAAGCCGTTCCAATCCTTTTTTCACATAACCGCGGGCCGGACCGGTCAGGACGACGAACAGCTCAGGGATGGAAGGTTTTAGCACTTCCAGCGTCTGGATGAAGACATCTGGCCCTTTGATCAGTTTTGGCTCCAGCCCTTCTCCCCACCCGTTGCCGTCTTTCTGGAACGAGCCAACCACGAAGGCCCCCTCGGGGATGCCGAGGCGGGCGCGCTCCTGCTGGCGCAGTTCGGCGTTTCGATAGTGGAAAAAGGATAGGTTAACGCCGATTGGGATCAGGTGGACTTTAGAAGGGTCAATCCCGGTTTGCAGGACGGCCTCGCGCATTTCCGAGTGGGAAACCTGGATGCGGCTCAAGTGCTCGTGATTACGCCAAAGCCCAGCAAATACCGCATCGAAGGTTTTGTCGCCAGTCTTTGGCAAGCCATGAAATAATGAAAAGCCGATTCGATGGGGGGTGTTGAGCCAGTTGTCACCAGCCAGAAAGAACTGACCGGCCATGAAAATTGCCTGGGGTGTGGCGCTGTGATTCCAATATCTTGAGACAGTGCGAATCCCAAGTTGCCTGGCAATTTCCCGCAGTTCCCTGATTTCCCAATCTAATACCCATTCCGCGCTGTCACCAGCCAGGATCAGACGCGAATAAGCTGGCCAACGCGAACTCAGGTTGCGGATTCCGGATTTGATCAAATTTTTACCAAAGGTTAGCATGGCTAGATGATTTCCAGTGTTTTTAAGTAGAGTGTTGTCACTTCAACGAGGGATAGTGTTTCAATTCGAGACTGGTAAGCTTCATAATTGACAGCCATTTGAGCCAGGAGCCCGGGGATCTCTTCGGGCGAGTCGAATCCCAGGCCTGCCCCTTTGACAATTTCAGGATGACCGCCGCTTTTCAAGTAGATGGCCGGGCAGCCGCAGTTAAGTGCCTCGAGCAGGGAATTGGAACAGGGGTCGTCCTGGCTGGCGGTCAGGTAGAGGTCATGCTGACGCAGATAATTAGCGAGTTGCGTTGAAGGCACCGGTGCCACCTGGTGGATATGTTTGAATTGTACCGGGGAACGACCAACAAAGGTGAAATCAAAGCGTTCCCAGTCCAGGTGCTCGTCTAGCCAGGCATAGACAGTTGCGCCTTTCTTGGGGTTGTCTGACCAACTGGCGGCAATCAGGCGGATTTTACGTTCGCGGGAAAAAGGCGCGCGGCTTTGAGGGTGAAAAATATCTGGATCGACAGCGTTGAGAATCACAGTCGGGTCTCTGAATTCCAGACCCAGATCGAGATGCTTTTCCTGGCTGTAGCGCGACTGGAAGATGGTTTTATCAGCAAACTGCTGATTCATTTGCCAGATCCGCTGATCAACGCCTTCGTTGCGCCCGCGGTAAACGTCAATTGGCCCATCGACGCGGTGAACATAAATGACCGCGTTGCGTCGCAGCCGCCGCAGCCGATTTTCATCAAAATTAAATGAGTTGAACAGACAGGCCTGTGTGGTGCGAGAAATGGAGTTGTTTTCTACTCTCAAGCCTCGCGCTTCGGCTTCGTGCCAGAGCGCGCGTAAAAACTGATGGCCACCGCCGGCTGGAGGCGGAGCGAACTGGTGAAAAATGGATAAATCAGCGGATTGGAATTGACCCTTGGCTAAGGAAAAATAGTCATCCAGTGTCTGCAAGTTATTTTTGGCGAGGTTTCGCAACGTAGTCAGTAATTCAGCCATTCTGTGTCAAACTCCGAGATTCCGCAGGGATCTGATGTTCACTTAATGGCCTTCACAAAATAACCAGTCGTAAATTTCTGCCAGATAGGATTCGACCAAGCTGGCCGGGATAAATCTAGCAAACAAAGGGTTTGGGCGAGCCAGGAAAGTGAGCGACGTAAGATTTTCTTGTGTATACCCTGTCCAGCAATGCCAGGAATGCCAATTTCCAGCAACATGCCGAGAGTCCCTAAATATCCACCCATGGACGTGATCTCTAGCAACGAGAATTTGTGGAATAAAATCCGTAGCCCATCTGCCGTGAAACGTTGGAAGTCGTGTGGGTCAGCGTGAATGGGATAAATAAACGGGACAGAGATAAAGGCTGTGCCCCCTGGCCGCAAGAGCCGATAGATTTCATCTGCGCAGGCGGCGGGAGTTTCCAAATGTTCCAATACTTCTGTGCAGATAATCACATCAGCGCACTCGCCCTTGAATGGCATCCTGGAGACATCGCCGAAGATGTTTGGGCGAGTCTTCATCTCCAGGTTGACATACCACCAAGCTAGAGCATTTTCTTCGGGTGGGTGAAAAATCCCACGCTTGTTTTCCTTTTTTCCACCCATGTCAATGACTTTGCCGCGCATTTCGGTGGAGTAGCTTTCGAGGCTGCAATCTAACCACAAACGGCGATAAGAGACCAGGGTATTTAACTTGATACTCTCCTTGGATGGCCGTGCGATTCTCATGGTTGTAATCCTAGGTTCACGTTACTGCTTGAATAATGACAGACTTTGTCGCACGCGGTCGATCAAGATGGCTCGTATGTCTGGGGAAAGCACCATGAACCACCCAATGCCCAGGGCAAGCGTGCCGATTCCAACGGCATAGGTGAAGAACCCCAGCCAGTTTTCCGCCTGGATGCGTGGTTCAATCCAATAAGCCAGCGCAAAAGTGACGCTCACAACCAGGAGTGGGCGAGCCAGATCTTTAATCAGACCCAAAGAGATAGAAGGTATTCGTTGTTGGATCAGTACCCAGGCTGTGATCAGTAGCAGGAGATTTCCGGCTGCCAGGCCGATGGCCATACCGCCAATCCCAACCATCTTGAGCAGAATGGTCCCGCTAACGATCGCGATGAAGCCCGCGATAAATAGCGCCCAGGCTTTTTCGCGCATAAATAGCATGGCATCCACAATGGTGAGATCAATGCGGGTCAGGAAAGTCAGCGTTACGCTGATGACGAGGAACAGCGTTAGAAACGTCCCTCCGTAATAATCTTTTCCCAGCCAGAGAGTCAAAAAAGATTTATTCAATGAGATGATGCCTGTTCCCAGGACGGTCATAGAAAATATCATCAGGAAGTACATTTCCTTGCGAATGCTGGAAACACGTCCCCAGTCTTTTTGCCCGCACAATCCAACCAATCCAGCGGTTCCGGCGCCAACGATCTGATAGATCGGCTCACCGATCATGCGTAGGACAACACCGCTGGTAGTGTATGCGGCGGCAATAGCTGGCTTGAGAATTGCACCTACCAGTAAGGTGTCTGTAGAGTAAAGAAGCAGATTAGCGACCAGGGAGAATGATAGCCAGCCGCCGGTTTTTGCGAAAAAAGCGAATTCGACACTTGTTGGTTTTTTGGCCGCGATCCAAGGGATTGCCTTTCGAGCAACCCAAAAGCGCCCCACGCTGATCAGCATAATATTAGCCATGGTGGCGATTGCCAGACCTGGAAGTCCCCATCCCATCCAGACAGCCCACCCGCTTAATAGACTTCCGATTAGCACAGTCGCAGTATTGACACCCATACCCGCGTAATCCAGATTCTGGGCTTTAAGAATATGCATTGGAATGGATAAAACGCGGTCGAGAACGCTGTTAAACAGCAGAACGATCAAGGCGACCCTGATGCCTGCCATGTTTTCAGATCCGGCGTGAATGATGTTGGGTAGCAACCAGACCAGACCGATCCCAAAAGCAATAGTAATCGGCAGGCTGAGCCCCAAGAGAATTAATGTGGAGCCAATCAGGCGTTGTTTTTCTTCTGTATCATTCTCCCGGTATTGCCGGAGACTAAGCAGAAAGCGCAGTGAAGTAGTTGCGCGTAATTCTGTTAGCGAGAAATATCCGAGCATTTGTTGGAGCATTCCCCATGCGCCATAAAGGTTTGGCCCAAGCCCTCGAATAATAATGGGAGTGATAAAAAAACCGGTCAGAAATTCTGCGGCCTGTACAACCAACGTACTAATCAGGGTAAGCAGTGCTCGTTGGGTGAGAGATAAGTTTTTCAGCATTATTGGAAGGTTTGCCTTCTTGAAACGTTTATAACCAATGATTGAATTACAAAACACTTTTTATAGATGTGTCTGGCTGTGATTGACGCGGAGCAATTTTTAAATACCGTGACTATGTTGGGTAAGACTATTAAGGGTAATTTCGGGCCAGAAGAATTGAGTTTATCATAGGCTGACTCGGGCAGAGACTTTAGATTTTGTCACCAGTTGACTTTGGCTCAAATTGTTGAAAGCGGTGTATGCTTGAATGGTGCAGCCAGAATTTAAACAGAACTCCTAATATACCGAATCCGTAAATTACACTCCTTCTGAAGTTGATAGAAGAGGCTTCTGGGAAATAGCGTGTCACAATCGGAACTTCCTGGAAAGTTAAATTACAGCACATTCCTTGAGCGATAATTTCCGTATCGAACACGAAATCATCGCTATTTTCTTCCAGGCGCAAAGTTTGGATATACCGACGTGAATATGCACGAAAACCTGAATGAATTTCGGTTAGGTAGCGTTTGAAAACGAGGTTGGCCGCAGCTGTAAGCAAAACATTGGCTACGTATTTCCACCACGGCATCCCCCCTTCGAGAGGACGTCCACCAAGCATTCTCGAGCCGAAGACAGCATCAGCCTCGTTGTCTAAGAGGGGGCGAACCATGTGCGGAATAACCGTCGCATCATATTGGTGATCCGGATGCAGCATAACAATGATATCTGCCCCTAGCGCCAAGGCTTCGCGATAACAGGTTTTTTGATTACCACCGTAGCCTCTATTTTGGGGGTGAACAAATACAATCAATCCGGCTTGTTTGGCTACTTCCACCGTGTTATCTTTCGAGGCATCATCCACTAAAATGATATGTTTTTGGTATTCTGGCGGAATTTCTTCGAGCGTGCGGAGTAAAGTTTTGGCCGCGTTATAAGCTGGAAGGATGATGACAATTTTCTTCTCATTTTGTTGCATATAATCTCCGATGAAAACATAACCCATTATTTGTCGAAATTGGTTCGTCAAATCCTGAGAATGATGATTGAGTGCCAAAACGACAAGATTGCAGGCATATTGGCAGGCGGATTTTAACCCAGGTTAGCTAGAATTCGATTGTTTTGAGACGCCTGTTTAGGCCATTCCATTATTCCGACTTTGATTGCGCTGAACAAAGTATTTGATCATATCCGCAAGCCCTACCACCCCGAATAAAATTATCAATGGATCGAACCTGGCGCGCATAATGAAGATTGAACCAAACCCCAGCATCGGGTAAAAGATTATCACAAGGCATGTCCCTAAAAACATTGCAAGTAATATCTTTTGACGTGTCGGGTAGACAAAAAAGCCTACAATACCGGCGATGAGCCAGACAATTGGAGGTGGATACCGCAAGGAAATCCCGTTAAGCCAGATCGCGATCTGAACGGAACCATCGCGATCTGGCAACATCTCCTGATAGCGGATTAGTTTTTTTTGTAGTTCATCTGTTTGGCGCTGAATTTTCGAATCCTGTATCTGCAAAACAATGGAATTTGGATCAGGCAGAGCGCGTACATCTGGCGATGAGCTGCTTGCCCAAAAATATGAGCGTGGGATTTTCTCCCCTTCTGTTGGTACTGGCAACCCTTTTTCATCAAGCGGCACAACCGACTCTTTCCTGAATTTGGTGGCTACTGGCCATTCAGGGTTGAACAATAACATTCCGCCAGCCGACTTGATGTAATCCCAGAAAAAGGGCATCGGGTGAGCCATAACCGCTTCTATGCCAACTTTCCTGAGCTGGCTATAATCCGAATTCCACCCGTAGTATTGGTCTGAGAGCGGTACGAGATCCCAGAACATCCTTTCTTTTCCTTGCGAGAAAAATATCTCGGCGTTGATGCCATACGATACATATGGTTCTTTGGTCAACAATTGTGTTGAAACTAACTTCGCCAAGTCTGCTGAAGCCGGACCGTTATCAGCATGCACAATATGTGAGATGGTAAACGCACGCTCCAATGGCATTTGCGCTTTTTCTCCGCGTGCAACGGCGAAATCGTCATAACGAACATAGTTGTATGTTGACCATAGTAACAAAAGAATTACGGCGGTCCCGAGCAAAGCGGTAGTGAATTGAATCTTTTCCCGCAGTGTAGCGCTTAGAAGAACGAATGGACTGATCGACAGGATTAGCAGTGCCATGCTGTCAGGTCTCGAAAGCGTGGCCAAAACGCAAATTAAGCCTAACAAAATAAATTTTCTGGTGGTTGGTACGGCCATTGCGTTAAAAAAGAGTGCACACCAGAGCAGTAAGAGGAAGGTGGCGGGCGGTTCGGAAGCTACAACGTGGAAAAGTGAACCAAATGCAGGGTAAAAAATTACCAGTATTGCAGCTATCAGGCCAACCTTTCGGCTATATTTCATGCCTAAGCTGTAAATACACAGGATTGAGATACAGTACAAAATTGCGGAAAGAACTTCAGTAAACAGATTCCCGAACAAGGTGAGCGGTATCCCATAAAGAATGGGAGCCACTGGTGTTCTGCGCAGCATGAGCAATTGATAGGCGGGTTGCTTTGACCACATATCAAGATAATAAATTATGTAATTCAGTCCGTCACGGCCAAGATGTAGGGGCCACGCCAGGCTTTGTACATAAAAAGCCAAGCAAGAGAGCGTACTTAAAACCAGCAAATCTAATTTTCTGCTTTTCATTTGACTCGTTCTTGGAGAGTGGATAGAAGCATATTCTATCGTATGCTGTTCAAGCTGAATACTACTTTCACAATTATGTTTCCACTTTTATCATAGTTCAGCAGGCTGCATAAGAGTGAGTTTGTTTACTCGAAATATAATTTCCATGTTAGCCTGGCAGCTAGAGTGAGTTTGACCGAAATGGTTGTGTTGAGTGATTGACACTTGCACTTGCATTCCGAGTGCAGGCAGGAACCGGCCATGAATTTAAGATAGAATCACCCGTATTCGCGTTTTGGAATTACCCATAAAATCGGTGGATTTTTACAACTGGCTGGCGGATAATTATTCCAAGCTCCGTTCATTTAGCAAAGAGGGCTGTTTATGTTTGGTAAATTTTATGCCTTGTCTAAAAACCAACAAATGGTAATTGTCATGATCTTGGTTGGGGTGATTGCGTTCATGGTTGGTTCCAATATTTTGGATGCATTTTTCTCCGGGGAAGATGAAGCAATGTATATCCGATTATGCGGAGCGGTATCGGAATATATTCGAAGGGGCGATTTAAGAAATGTTTATTTTGCCTTGCTTTATCACGATCATCCCCCTTTGCCCATTTTGATGGTAACCCCTTTCATTTACTTGATGGGATACAACGAGGCTGCCCTGCGAATGCCGAGTGTTTTGTTATGGGTTGTCAGTTGTCTGGTTGCAGCCAGGGTTGGCTATAGACTGGGTGGGGTCAGGGTTGGCTTTCTGTCTGGAATTTTTCTGGCTGTGAGCGGAATTTTTGACATACTGGCTTTGGGGTTCGGCGAGGCGGCAGAAGTTTTGTTTGTGCTTTTATTCGTTGGCGTACTCTTGGATAATTTTGAGTGGAACCTTGATACGCCACCTGCTCAAAAAAAATATCTATGGGGTGGAATTTACTTGGCGGCAGGTTATTTGTTTTATAGCTCTACTTTGCCTGTAATTGTTGCGTATCACTTAATTTTCGGTTTCAAAATGTTAAAGGCTGAGTTCAACCTGACCACATTTTGGAGATATGTTCAATTTACAGTTCCATTTGCCGGATTCTATTTAATTTATAATGCAATTTTTCTTGGGATTCCTGCCTATGATGTTTATGTTTTCGGATTTGCGCCTTATGGGCAGTTGCGTCAGAATTTGGGACGCGCTGGTGCAAGCTTAAACATTGATTCTATGTTTGTAAACCTGCGAGTCATGAATGCATATGTTCTTCCTTTTATTTCTTGGATAATCTTAGCTTTTGGGATGTATGCGCAATTAAGAAAGAATGTTTATCTATTCGTCATTCTCGCGGGCTATGGGGCTATTTGGTCTTTTTATTTGCAGGGTAATACAGGGCAGCATTTTCTTGCATATTTTTGTTGGGCTGTCCCGTTTGGTATCGCATATATTGATCAACTATTCCGGAAAAGAAACAACTATGTTTTCTCAACCATCTGGCTGGCTATCCTTGGCCTGATGGTTGCGTGGACTTACGCGATCCATTTAAAGACTTATACATATGATTCATATCCTCGTGACCTTGTTTCGGCAGTCTGGGGGGAAAACCTGGGATGGATAAATAACATCTATCGACCATTGCGCAAAATAGTTGGTACTTTGAATGATAATCTCGGTTCGAATGGAAAATACCTCTCGTTGGTTGATGGTGCCCTAACCCTGTATTACTACCCGGATGAATCGAGATCATTGGATGGTACGTCGCACCTAAAAATCCGGCAGGATAAAAATGGACGCTGTTTTTGGTTGCCCGCCGATGTGATCAAGGCGAATAAGCTCAGGGCGGTTGTGTCATATGTCAATCAAGATATCTGCCCCGAATTGGTTGAGGTAGTCAATCAATATCCAGGTTCCAATTTGCAACTAACTATCCTGAAGAGATAAAAACTGGTAGTTCAAGCTTTCCCTAATTCGATATCCAGCAGCGACATTTTTTGCCAAACTGCGTATTTCATGTTAAACTCACTAATTGCTCACCCAAAGGAGAGTATTATGAATGATCGACCCGGATGCCTCTCTGGATTACTCCAGCTCTTCTTGATAGATAAGATTTTCGACTGGCTGCAAGGGAAATTTGGTTTTGGCCGCGGTGGTTGCTGCGGCTGCGGCTGCGGCGTCATCCTGTTCGTCATCTTTGTCGGGCTGGTTTGCTCCGTGTTGACCGGCACGAACTGGGGCAACTTCGGTTTTTAATGCATTATCGCTCAACTTTTCTCGTCCTACTGCTTGCGCTTTATTGCCTGTGGATGTTCATCCCGCAGCCTGTATCCGCGCAGGAAGCCACTTTTACGCCTGAACCGCTGGCCGGGGGGATTCTTTTCCCGGGAAATGATGCCACGCTTTCGGGCGAGGTTGAAATCCGGGGAACGGCATTGTCGGCCTGGGATTTATCTTTCTCCTATGCGGATGAGGCTGCTGGGAACTGGTTCAGCCTCATCCAATCCACGGATCCTGTTTCGGATGGGGTTTTTGCCACCTGGGATACCACGGCCATCACCGATGGTTTTTACGTTTTACGGTTGCGTGTTTCTGCCGCGGATGCGTTGCAGGAGTTCAAGGCCAATGTTCGGGTGCGCAATTACTCGCCGGGTGAGACCTCCACGCCCACGTTGACACTTACAACCGTGCCTGATTTCACCCCAACTCCCAACCTTGCGCCAGAGGTTATCGCGACAGAGACTTTTACCCCGGTTTCCTCTCCAACGATCTCCCCGCCATTGCCGCCCAACCCGGCCACGCTTAAACCGCAGGAGATTGTCGTTGTCTTGGGCAAGGCTGCGCTGGGTGTCGCGCTTGTCTTTGCATTCTTTGGCGCAATCTTGTGGTTCAATCGCAGGCTTCGCGGGTAGAACGGGATTTGATGTTTGCCGTCCGCCCCCTGGTTGATTCGGATCGCCCTTGGGTACGTCAATGGATGAGCGACCATTGGGGCGCGGAATTAATGGTTGTCCGTGGTAGGCAAATTTATCCTGCCGAATATCCCGGTTTTGCTGCTCTTGACAGTGAAAAGGTGGTTGGCCTTATTACCTATGCCATCTATGCAGGTGAGTGCGAGATTCTCAGCCTCGACAGTCTCACCGAAGGCCAGGGAATAGGCTCGGCGCTGATTGAAGCCGTCCAAAAAATTGCCATCGAGAACGGCGTCCGTCGCCTGTGGCTGATTACTACTAATGATAATCTCAAGGCTTTGCGTTTCTATCAGAAACGTGGCTTCGAATTGGTTAAAATCCATCGCCATGCCATCGATGAAGCCCGCAAGCTGAAAGCCTCCATCCCACTCATCGGCGATTTTGGGATCCCTATCCGGGATGAGATCGAGCTGGAGAGATGCGGATAGCCATCTGTGAGTCTCAAGTCCTCGGATATAGTCGATGAACTTTCCATTTTCACTTTTCAAAGCACACTCCATGACAGAAAATCCCCCTTACCTGATCGTTGGCCTGGGCAACCCCGGGCGTGAATACACCCAGACCCGCCACAATATCGGTTTCATGCTGGTTGACCGTCTGACCGTGCGCCTGAACGCGCGCGGGATGAAGGTGCAGTCGAAAGCGATTGTCATCACCGCCCAGCACGCAGGTCAGAAGCTGATCCTAGCCAAGCCGCAGACTTTTATGAATCTTTCGGGCCAATCTGTGCAAGGACTGGTACGCTTCTACAAGCTGCCGCTCGAGCATGTCCTGATTGCCCACGATGATATCGACTTGCCGTTCTGCACCCTCCGGATGCGCCCCGGCGGGGGAGCCGGCGGTCAAAAAGGGATTAAATCCACGATCGACCAGTTGGGGACGAATGAATTCGCGCGCCTGCGCCTGGGCATCGACCGTCCGCCCGGACGGATGGACCCCGGCGCCTATGTTTTACAAGATTTCTCTCAAAAAGAACTGCTGGCTGTTTCCGAAACCCTCGATCGCGCGGCCGACGCCGCTCTCACCTGGGTCATGGAAGGGTTGAATGCGGCAATGAACAAGTTCAATGGCACCGGCACTGCATAGGGCGAATGTCATTGCGAGAAGCGTTCCCCAGCGACGAAGCAATCTCCAAAAGTTGGGCATTCTTTGTTAAACGAGAGATTGCTCCAGGTCTCGATACGCCGCTACGCGGCCACTCGACCTTCGCCATGACAGCACTTAAAATATGAACCTCCTTTACTCATCCAATGCTAGGAAATACGCCAAATATCGCTGGGATTACGCCCCCAAGGCTATCTCGGCGATTTTTAACTCCGTTGGGATTTCAAGCCAGACTGTCATTGCCGACCTGGGCGCAGGGACGGGCATCCTGACCAAGCATTTCATTGGCAAGGCCAAACTGGTTTATGCCATCGAACCCGAAGCGGAAATGCGTTCTTTTCTCGAAAAGGCCTTTTCAGGAAACCCATTTTGTCAGATAATAAATGGTTCGGCCGAGAACACGACCCTGCCCGCCCACTCGGCAGACTTGATCACCGTCGGGCAGGCCATCCATTGGTTCGAGCCGGTTTCAGCGCGGGACGAATTCTTGCGCATCCTGAAACCCTCCGGCTGGCTGGCGGTCTTGCGCAATTATGGCACTGACCCGGTTTATGAAAAGGCGGTCGGGCGGCTTTTCGAGCAGTTCTCGAAGTCTGAACCGGCTCGGAGAATCTCCCGCCAGCCGATGTCTTTCTACTTTGGGCACGAGGCGTATCAAAAACTGCTATTCCCATTTGAATATTCACTCGATTGGGAAAGCTTCCTGGGCGCGCTGATGTCCTCGGCCTTTATGCCCGACGAGCACAGCCTGAATTTTGGCAAGTTTGAGGCCAGCGCCAGGGAAGTGTTTGACTCTTTGAGTCTGGATGGCCGGTTGACATCCACCGGCGAAACTGAATTATTCCTTGGTCACTTTATTCCCTAATTCCACATGGACTTCCTCCTCTCCTCCCTCCGCTCGACCCCTGAATACCAAGCCTTCCTGAAGCAGGTTCAGGAAGGCCAGCGTCTCCCCGGCCTGGGGCTGCCGCGCGCGGCGCGTTTGCCGCTGCTGGCGGCGCTGCATGGCGACCCTTCGACAGGCTCAGGGCAGGCTTGGAACCGCCCACTGGTGCTGCTGACCGACCGCGCCGACCACGCCCTGGCGCTCTATGACGAATTGGGCTTCTGGCTGCCGGCCGCTGCGCGCTACCTGTTCTCGGAGCCGAACCCGCTCTTTTATGAAGACGCGGCCTGGGGCAACACCACTCGCCGTGAGCGTTTGCAGGCGTTGACGGCGCTGGCCAGCTATCACCTGCCCTTCGCCGAAAAGCCCGCCACCCCGCCGGTGATCGTCGCTTCGGCGCGGGCCGTGATGACGCGCAGCCTGCCGCGCCGAGACTTTCTCAAGGCCAGCCGGCGGCTCTCCGTTGGGCAGGAAATCCAGCCGGACGTGCTGATCCACCAGTGGGCGGCAATCGGTTACCAGGCGGCGGAAATCGTTGTCGAACCGGGACAATATTCTCGGCGCGGCGGGATTTTGGATATCTGGGTCACGGCGGATGCTTTTCCCGTCCGCCTGGACTTTTTCGGCGACGAAATCGACACCCTGCGGCGCTTCGACCCGGCCTCCCAGCGGACGGTGGCGAAGTTGGAAAATGTGCTGGTCACCCCGGCCAGGGAATTCATTGCCGGGGAATCTGGAATTGGGAATCGGGAAACAGGAGACGATACCCGATTCCCAATTCCGGAAACCGGGGTTTCCGAATTCCTGATCCCCGTTTTCCACCCATTCCCTGCTTCCATCCTCGATTACCTGCCGCCGCGCGGACTGGTGCTGGTCGATGACCTGTCCCTGGCCGAGGCGATGGTCAGCGAGGTGGAAGAGCAGGCGGTCAAGTTCCGGCAGGAGTCGATCCGCGAAGGGACGCTGCCGAATGAATTCCCCGTCCCGTACCTGAGCTGGTCTGAGATGCTGGATTCGATTCAGAGCCATCCGTGGGTGGAGTTGGGACATGGGGAGAGTGATCAGTCATCAGTGACCAGTGAGCAGTTGTGGGAAATCTTTGGGCACGACCAACGCTTCGGTGGGCGGCTGAAACCGTTCGTGGAATATTTGTCCGCTTTGACGGCCCAGGGTGACCGCGTGATTGTGGTCAGTCGTCAGCGGGAACGGTTGGAAGAATTGTGGCGGGAACATGCTCAGACCATGGACGACGAACCACAGACCACCGAGGTGGTATCTATTGTCCGCGGTCCATCGTCCATCGTTTTCACCGAGGCCTCACTCTCCGAAGGCTGGGTTCTCCGCTTGGGCGGGGACAACCCGCTAATCCACTTAATCACCGACTCTGAAATTTTCGGCTGGGAACGGCCGGTCTCGCGCAGCACCCGCCAGCAGCAGGCCGCTGAAGCGCCCGAATCTGCCTTCGCCGACCTGCGCGCCGGGGATTATGTGGTGCATGTCGATTATGGCATCGGGCGGTTTGTGGGGTTGGTGCGGCGCGTGCTGGATGGACACGAGCGCGAGTTCCTGGTGGTTGAGTATGATGGCGGCGACCAGGTCTTTGTGCCGGTCTTCCAGGCCGACCGGCTGACGCGCTATATCGGCGCGGAGGGCGCGCCCCATGTCACCCGCCTGGGAACGCAGGAATGGTCGAACGCCAAGTCCAGCGTCAAGGAGGCGGTGCAGAAGGTGGCCGAGGAATTGCTGGAGCTGTATGCCAGGCGCCAGACGGTCTCGGGTTACGCCTTCCAGCCGGACTCTCAGTGGCAAAAAGAACTGGAAGACAGCTTCCCCTACCTGGAAACGCCCGACCAGGTGCAGGCGATAGTGGCGATCAAGCGCGATATGGAAATGGCGCGCCCGATGGACCGCCTGTTGTGCGGCGATGTGGGCTACGGCAAGACCGAGGTGGCCCTGCGGGCGGCCTTCAAGGCGGTCCAGGATGGCAAGCAGGTGGCGGTGCTGGTGCCGACGACCGTCCTGGCGCAGCAGCATTACGAAACCTTCCAGCAGCGGCTGGCCGCCTTCCCGGTCAACGTCGAGATGCTCTCGCGTTTCCGCACCCAGCGTGAACAGAACGAGATCATCCGCAAGCTGCTGCTCGGCCAGGTGGACATCCTGATCGGCACGCACCGCCTGATCTCGCAGGATGTCGAGTTCAAGGATTTGGGGCTGGTGATCATCGATGAGGAACAGCGCTTTGGCGTGACCCACAAGGAGCATCTCAAGAAGCTGCGCACCGAAGTGGATGTGCTGACGCTGACCGCCACGCCGATCCCACGGACGCTCTACATGGCCTTGACCGGCGTGCGCGACATCTCGAACCTGAATACGCCGCCCGAGGAGCGCCTGCCGATCATCACGCATGTCGGGCCGTATTCGCCCCGCTTGGTGCGCCAGGCTGTGCTGCGTGAACTGGAACGCGGCGGGCAGATTTTCTTCGTCCATAACCGGGTGCAGACCATCCACGCGATGAAAATGCACCTGCAAAAGCTCGTCCCCGAGGCGCGCATCGGGATCGGCCACGGCCAGTTGGATGAGAAGGAACTGGCCTCGGTCATGCACCGCTTCACCGAGAGGCAGATCGACATCCTGCTTTCGACAACCATCATCGAAAGCGGCCTCGATATCCCGAATGCCAACACGTTGATTGTCGACCGGGCCGACACCTTTGGCCTGGCGCAGCTCTACCAGTTGCGCGGGCGGGTGGGGCGCGCCGCCTCGCGGGCCTATGCCTACTTCTTCCGGCACCGCAAGAAACCCCCAACGCTCGAAGGCCAGGAGCGGTTGGAAGTCATCGCCGAGAACACCCAGCTGGGCGCGGGTTACTCGATTGCGATGCGCGACCTGGAAATCCGCGGCGCGGGTGAGCTGCTCGGCCATCGCCAGAGCGGACAAATCGAAGCAGTCGGCTTCCATCTCTATACGCGGATGCTGGCCGCCGAGGTCAAGAAACTGCGCCGCGCGATGACGGCGGTCGCTGAAGGACAGGCGGGAGGGGAAATCCCGGCCGTGGCCCTGGTTCCGGCGGGCGGGCCGTTCTCGGCCTTCGAGGAGGAACTCAAGGAGCCGGTCACGGTCGACCTGCCGCTGGCGATTGGCATCCCCGCCTCCTATATCCATAACCAGGATTTGCGCCTGCGCCTCTACCGGCGGATTGCCGCGCTGCGGGACGAGCAGGAACTGGAGCCGTTGATCGCCGAGTTCAGCGACCGCTTTGGCCCGCTGCCCGAGATGTTCCAGAACCTGTTCTACCAGATGCGCGTCAAACTGCGCGCGGACGCCGCCGGGCTGCTCTCCGTCGCCGCCGAATCCGGGCAGATTCTCCTGCGCTACCCGGCCCTGACCGAGAAGATGGGTCAGCGCATGTTGTCGGACCTGGGGCCAAGTATTCGCGGCGGGAAGAATGCCTACTGGTGCAGCTTCCTGAAGGACGAGAATTGGCAGGAACGCCTGTTGGATGTGCTCGAAATTCTCAAGCGCCGGGTGGTGGATGCGGTTGTGGATGGGAAGTTTTTGCCGGGGTAGAGTTAATGTACAACGCCTGCGCCGCCGCCATCGCCTATGCGGATGCGCACCCCGAAATCTTGACCCCGCTGGGCAGCGATTATCATGGCGCGCAGAGTCACACCTACCAACCGGCGGATGTTTGCCCATTTCGGTGAGGTTTGCCTTGAAAAGTTGTAAAATGGAGAAAAGGAGCTTGTCATGGAAATTAAAATCGTCAGCATAGAAAAACCGGAAGCCATCAATTTCATCCTTGGCCAGGCGCATTTTATCAAAACGGTCGAAGACCTCCACGAGACGTTGGTGACCAGTGTGCCGGGTATCAAGTTTGGGCTGGCTTTTTGCGAGGCCTCGGGCAAATGCCTGGTGCGCACCAGCGGCACCGACGATGCCATGCTTGCATTGGCCACGAAAAATGCGCTGGCTGTGGGCGCGGGCCATTCTTTTATTTTATTCCTGGCTGAGGGCTTTTACCCGGTCAATGTGCTGAACGCTGTCAAAAACGTGCCCGAGGTGGCGCATGTCTTCTGCGCAACCGCCAACCCGACCCAGGTCCTGGTGGCCGAAACGGAACAGGGCCGTGGGATTTTGGGTGTCATCGATGGCTCAGCCCCCCAGGGCGTCGAAGATGCCGCCGAAGTCGACTGGCGCAAAGGGTTCCTGCGCATGATCGGATACAAACTCTAGCCTGTGCGTGATAGAATCCAATTCTTCACCAGGAGACGCCTGCATGTACCCCGTCAATCTTCCACGCAAGAATATGATTTCGCCCAAGGACATCATCCCGCGCGCGTTTCCGGGGATTTCACAACTTGAGATTGACGAATTGGTTGCGCGCAGCCAGGTCAAGAATTACCCGGCCAAAACGATTCTCTGCCATGAGGGCAAACTGGAAGATAAGTTTTACATTTTGCTGGATGGCAAGGTGGATGTCACCAAAACCATCAATAATTCAGAAGAGCGCAAGTTAAAAGAGTTGGACGCTGGAGATTTCTTCGGCGAAATGGCGATCATGCACAACGCCCCACGCGGGGCAACCGTCTCAGCCTCCTCCCCCGTCACGGTTTTGGAACTCGACAAGGAAAATTTCGACCGGGTCATCCAGCGTTCATCCTCCATCTCGGTTGCGATGGTGCGTGAAATCTCGCGGCGCCTGCGTGAAAATGACGAGATGGCCATCGAAGACCTGAAGATGCGCGCCAGCGAACTGGCCGAAGCTTATCAAAAGTTGGCCGAGCAAGACCTGGCTCGCCGCGAATTCCTGACCAGCGTGGCGCACGAGCTGCGCACGCCGTTGATGGCTGCCGGGGGCTTCCTGCAATTGCTTCAAAAAGGCGCCATTCACCAGGATAAATTACCCGCAACCATCGATACGGTGGCGCGCAATATCCAGCAAATTACCACGCTGGTTAACGATATCCTCTTTTTGCAAGAGATGGATCTGATCCTCCCCAAATTCCAGCCAGTGGATCTGTCTGCGATTGCGCAGGAAGTGGCCGAGAAATACCAGGATAAAGCTGCCGCAGGCCTGCTGACCATCCACGTCAAGGTGCCCCAAAACCTGCCGAAGATTTCGGGCGATCCAAAATCCCTCGAGCGCGCCCTGATGGCTTTGATGGATAACGCGATTAAATTCAGTCCGCATGGCGGCCAGGTTGAAATCCAGCTTTGGGAAGAAGCGAATTACGTTGTCATCGATATCAAAGACCAGGGGATTGGGATCGAGCCAGAGCTGGTACCGCACATTTTCGACCGGTTCTACCACATTGAAAAAAGCGGCGAGACCCTGTTCAGCGGCATTGGCTTGGGGCTGGCTATCACCAACCAGGTTATCAAGCAGCACAACGGGCGCATCTCGGTTCAGAGTGAGCCGGGCAAAGGCAGCACCTTTAGTGTGCGGCTCAAGACCATGAAGGTCATGCTCTAATTTCAATCACTGATGATAAGCCCGCGCTCTCTGGCGCGGGCTTATTCTTTGGCGAACAAAACTGTCAGCCGGTCATCCTGACCGTAAAACGAGCGGGCGGCGAAGGGTGGGTCTCCTTTTCTCATCGCGTGGACGCGTCCCAGCAAGACGGGCAAATCTTCCACCACTGGCAGGCCGCTTAAACGGTCATAGGCAATCCATTCAGCCAGACCTTCGGTAGAGGCCTGTGGCTCGCCCTCGACAGATTCGCCGGTAAAAATGTACAGGCAGATGCCCGGGTTTTGTCCGGTCTCGATCACGACCGTTCCGCATAGCCACAAGTCGGCGCTCAGGCCGGATTCTTCGCGCAGTTCGCGTTGCGCCGCCGACAAAAGATCCTCGCCGCGTTCGACATGGCCGCCCAGGCCGTTATAGCGGTTGGGCCACAGTCGTTTTGTGGGCGCACCCTTCAACAAAAGATATGCATCATCCCGGCGCAGGAAAATGGCCGTGCGCGGGATGAGCATGTAACGTTCGCGATTGACACCCTGGTCAGAAACAGGCATTTTTAGGCTTTGGAAAAAAGAGGGGTGGATTTCTGAGCATCTCCAGAAATCCACCCCTTAACGATCAGGCTACCAGCTTACCAATGACTACCCAACCAGTTTACGAAGTTCGTCGAGGTGGCCGGCAGACCCGAGCTTCTCGTTCTTGTGGGCGATGAACTTGGCATACTCGGCCATGAAAACCTTGCCGATCGGGCGCAGGTCGAATTCGGCGGGCTTGTCGCGGAAATATTCGCGGTGGACGCGCGTCCAGACCAGGCGGCCATCGGTGTCGATGTTGACTTTGGTGACGCCCAGGATGGCGGCGCGGGCGAATTCGTCCTCGTTGACGCCCTTGGCGCCTTTCAGGTCGCCGCCAGCCGCATTGATCCGCGCCACTTCTTCCTGTGGGACAGAGCTGGAGCCGTGCATGACCAGCGGGAAGGCCGGCAGCAGCTTCTGGATTTGTTCGAGCACCTCGAAATGTAGCCCCTGTGAGCCGGAGAATTTAAAGGCTCCGTGGCTGGTGCCGATGGCGCAGGCCAGCGAATCGACGCCGGTCAGGCGGACAAATTCCTCGGCCTGGATTGGGTCAGTCAGCTTGGCATTGGCCTCGTCCACGGCGACATGCTCTTCCACGCCGCCCAACTGGCCCAATTCCGCCTCGACGACGATATTTCGGGCGTGAGCTGCATCGACGACGCGTTTGGTGATTTCCGCGTTCTTTTCAAAGGATTCGTGGCTGGCATCGATCATGACGGACGAATAAAAACCACTGCTGATGCAATCGTAGCAGGTCTCTTCGTCGCCGTGGTCCAGGTGCACGGCAAAAACAGCTTCGGGGAAGACCTCATCCGCCGCGCGAATCAGCCCTTCGAGCATTTTCTTATGGGTGTAAGAGCGCGCTCCCTTGCTGATCTGGATGATAAAAGGGGCTTTGCTATCCAGGTTGCCACGGAACAAACCCATGGTTTGCTCGAGGTTGTTGATATTGTAGGCGCCGATTGCATACTTCCCGTAAGCGGCTTCGAACAGTTTTTTGGTTGTGACGATCATACTGACATCCTTTCCATGATTTGAGAATAAACGCTTTTACCTTCAAAAAGGTTTTGCAACTTTAGGCCACCAAGCTGCGTAAATGTGAATGTAGTCTGGAAACCCGACTTGATTATACCCACAAACTCAGGCTATAATGAATAAAATCCTTCACAATCGCAGTTTTCTCAGGAGGAAACTATGAGTGACTTTTTTGGACGTGTAACCGAGGATCAGGACCCTTTCAAGAAATTGGCCTCTTATATCCCGGGTTTCAAAGGATACATCGAGCGGCAGAACCGCCGCGCGGCTGACAAGATCCTGCGCGACACCGTCGCCCGGCGTTTCGAGGAACTCTACAAACGACTTTCGGCTTTGCAGGCAGATTTGATCAGCCAGGGCGGGCTTGAATATGTCGATGACCTTGAAAAGGCCTCCCTGAAAATCCGTACCTTTGCGGACAAAATTCGCAATGCCACGTATGGTTACTCGGGTCTGTTCGATGCCGTCAAGATCAACGAAGAAGAGTTGGCCAAAATTTATGCCTTTGACGCCGCCTTCTTTGAGATTGCCGACCAGCTCAACAATGCGCTGGATACCGTCGAAGCCACGCTGGGTACGCCCGAAGGTCTCCCGGCCGTGATCCGCAACCTGGTAACGCTTGCCCGCCAGGCGGTCACTACTTACGAGCAGCGTTACGAAATTTTCAACGGTTCAAAGTAATTCGGTTGTCTTGAGGCCCTACAGGTTCTAATAACCTGTAGGGCCTTTTTAATTTCAGAATCTTTGTGGTAAGACTCCGCAATTTGGTGTGTGAGCGCGTGTAGATGTGGAATTTGTATGACAAAGTTCCCAATTCTGTGATTTAATAGGAATGTAACGTCACCAAGCGATTGACAGGAGAGATACTTATGTGGACTGAATACATCAGCGCTGCCACTACCGAAGAAGTCGTCCGCAGCCTGGCGGAAAAAGGCCCTCAGGCCCGCATCGTGGCCGGAGCCACCGACCTGATCCTTGAACTTGAGCGCGGCGCGCGCAGCGGCATCGAAACCCTGATCGACGTGACTCGCATTCCCAGCCTTGACCGGATTACACAGGATGAAGATGGCGTCATCCATCTTGGGGCGCTGGTTACGCACAACCAGGTGGCCGCCTCCAAACTTCTGCGCGAAAAGGCTTACCCGTTGGCCCGCGCCAGTTGGGAAGTGGGCGCGCCGCAAATCCGCAACCGTGGCACCGTGGCTGGCAACCTGGTCACCGCCTCGCCTGCCAACGACACCATCACCCCGCTCGTCGCGCTGGAGGCTTGGGTCATCCTGAAATCCGTCCGCGGCGAACGCAAAGTGGCCTTGCAGGATTTCTATCAAGGCGTGCGCAAAACCGTCATGCAGGCCGACGAAATGCTGGTGGAGATTGCCTTCAAGGGGCTGGGCGCTGCCCGGCGCGGGACTTTTGTCAAGGTGGCGCTGCGCCGCGCCCAGGCTATTTCTGTGGTTAACCTGGCGATTATCCTGACCCTTGACTCGTCGACCATTAGACAGGCCGTTATCACGCTGGGAGCGGTCGCCCCGACGATTATCCATGCCAAAGAGGCCGAAGCTTACCTGGCAGGCAAACAGCTCAACGACGAGGTGATTGCCAAAGCCGCCGAACTTGCCCGGGAGGCGGCCAGGCCGATTGACGATATCCGCAGTTCCGCCGATTACCGGCGTGAGATGGTGCGGGTCTTCGCCGCACGCGGGCTGAGGTCACTGCTCAATGGACAGGAACAAGCCGGAATGCCAGAGAACCCGGTCACGCTGATGGGCAATGAAAAAGCAACGGGTGGGAACGGCTTCTCGGGGCTGCATCACTCTGAAGGGTCCTCCATCCAGACCAAAATCAACGGTAAAGACTATACTTTCACCTCCGGCTTCGAGAAAACGCTGCTGCGCCTGCTGCGAGAAGATGCGGGCCTGATCGGCACAAAAGAAGGCTGCGCCGAGGGCGAGTGCGGTGCATGCACGGTCTTTTTGGACGGCCAAGCGGTCATGGCCTGCATGGTGCCAGCGCCGCGCGCCCACGGCGCTGAGATCGTCACCGTCGAAGGACTGGCGAATGGCGCTCAACTGCACCCCGTCCAGGAGGCTTTTATCCAGGACGGCGCGGTACAATGTGGATATTGTACGCCGGGCTTCCTGATGTCGGCGGCCAAGCTGTTGGAGGAGTGCCCCCAACCGACCAAAAACGAGATCGAGCAGGCCATTACCGGCAACCTCTGCCGCTGCACGGGCTATTACAAGATTGTCCAGGCTATCGAGGACGCCAGTACCCGCGTAATCTAAAGAGATCCGTTTGGCCAGCCTAAAACCGGTAATTTTTCCCCATCGCTTGATGATAGGCCGGGCACAAGTAAATTCAAGGAGGCATAAAAATGGCGAAATATCAGAGTTACCAGAAACAAAAAGAATTGCCGCGCAACGAAGTCCATCCTGTCTGGCGCGGGATTGGCTGTATCATCATGCTGATCTTGCCAGTCATCTCATGGGCCGCCGCCCAGCTTTTGCTCGAATTTGGCAAGGCCCAGAAATGGCCCTTCCTGTGGGAACTCAGCGAGGTGATTCGCTTCCCGGATTGGGTTTACCAAGTTCCCGGCATCCTGGTGGCGGCTAATTACATCTCGAGCGTCCCCTATCTCAAGGCCCTCTTGATTTTCTTTTTCCTGGTGTTGATCGCGCTCTCGGGCATTTTCGCGGTTTTGAACGCGGTACTCTACCGCCTGGTTGGCCCGCCGCGTTACACCGCACTCGATGCGCCCGCGCCGCGTGTGAAAGTAAAACGTTATACGCGCTAGCCTAACCCAGACAAGCCGGAAAAGATTTAACCGCTGAGTACGCTGAGTTCGCAGAGAAAACCTTTTTTGCATCTCCGCGCTCTTGGCAATCTCTGCGGTGAAATTTTCTGGCTTTTTGTGCAAGCATTTCACTTATTAAGTACTAATGTGAATTCTGTACCGAGGTTTTATGACAACCATTGTAGGCCAATCCCTTCCACGGATCGACGCGCTCGGCAAAGTGACCGGCGAAACGCTCTATTCGGGCGATCTCGTCATGCCGGGCATGCTGCATATGAAAATTCTGTTTGCTGGCAGGCCGCACGCGCGGATTTTGAGTCTCGATACTTCTGCGGCGGAGGCGCATCCCGGTGTGGCGGTAGTTTTGACCGCCAAAGACGTGCCGGTCAATGAATACGGTCTGCAAATCAACGACCAGCCGGTACTCTGCGGCCCTGGCTCGGCCAAACCCGGCACTGATATCGTCCGTTTTGTGGGCGATCAGGTGGCCGTGGTGGTCGCCGAAACGGAGGTGATTGCCGCCAGGGCGTTGAAGCTGATCAAGGTTGAGTACGCAGACCTGCCGGTGCTGACTGACCCTGAAGCCGCCCTCCAGCCGGGAGCCTTTTCCATACATCCCGAAATCGGCGCTTCGAATATCTGTGTCCACGACAAGATTCGGAAAGGGGATGTGGAAGCTGGCTTTGCCCAGGCGGAGGTGATTGTCGAAGGCGAGTATCACGTCCCAGCCCAGGAACACGCCTACCTGCAGCCCGAAGCCGGAGTCGCCTATCTGGACGATGACGACCTGCTGACAGTCAAGGTCGCCGGTCAGTGGACACATGCCGACCAGAAGCAGATCGCCCACGCGCTCGACCTGCCGCTCGACAGAATCCGCGTGCAGTACCCGGCCATTGGCGGCGCCTTTGGCGGGCGCGAAGATATGTCGGTGCAGATTGTGCTCGCGCTGGCGGCGTTGAAACTCCGCAGGCCCGTCAAAATCATCTGGTCGCGCAAAGAGTCGCTGATCGGGCACGGCAAACGTCACCCGATGGTCATCCGCGCCAAATGGGGTGCGACCAAAGACGGCAAGCTGACAGCCGCCGAGACCACCTTTATTGCGGATGGCGGCGCGTACATGTACACGACCAATAAGGTGTTGGGAAATTCCACCATTACCCAAACCGGGCCGTATTTCATTCCCAATGTCAAGTCAGACGTGTATGGCGTTTACACCAACAACCTGCCTGGCGCGGCTTTTCGCGGCTTTGGCGCGCCACAGGCCCAATTTATGGCCGAAATGCAGATGGATAAGTTGGCCGAAAAACTCGGTCTCGATCCGGTCGAATTCCGCCTGCGGAATGCCCTGCGCGAAGGCGACACTCTTGACGTGCAGACTCCCGCCCCAGGGCCAGTGACAGCCGTGCAGGTGATCGAGGCGGCTGCGCGGCGTGCTGGCTGGAAGAATGACACGGGGCAGTGGAGTCTGGATCGTAAAAGACAGGCTGCAGATAATGCCCAGCCCGCATTTCTTGTTCGCGGCCTGGGCCTGGCGGCTGGTTTCAAAAATGTCGGTTTTTCGTTTGGCTACAAGGAAAACTGCTGGGCACGCGTGGAAATCCATGGGAAGGCCGAAATCGAGCGTGTGGTGGTCTATATTGCCTCTGCCGAGGTAGGCCAGGGCAACCATACCATCTTGGCGCAGATGGCCGCTGAAGCGACCGGCGCGCCTTTTGAAAAAGTGGAAATGATTGTGATGGACACGCTCAAGATGGGCAATGCCGGTTCGGCTTCAGCTTCACGGTTGACCTTTATGTCGGGCAATGCCGTCAAGGGCGCGGCGCAGCAGGCGCGGGACAAATGGGAATCGGAAGAGCGCCCGGCCATCGTCGAATACACCTATCTTGCCCCGGAAACCACGCCTTTCGACAAGGAAACCGGGAAGTGCATGCCCAATTTCGCCTACGCTTATGTGGCCCAGGCCGTGGAAGTGGAAGTGGATACCGAAACCGGGCAGGTGCGAATTTTGAAGGTTATCTCTGCTGATGATGTTGGCAAAGCCATCAACCCGACGCAGGTGGAAGGCCAGATCGAGGGCGGCGTGGTCCAGGCGCAGGGTTATGTCATGATGGAAAACTTCATCACGAAGGCTGGTTATGTGCTGACTGACCAGCTCAGCACCTATCTCATCCCGACGATCCTGGATATTCCCGGCGAAGTGGAATCGGTGGTGGTTGAAATCCCTGATGAGCGCGGACCTTGGGGCGCAAAAGGCCTGGGCGAGCTGCCCTACCTGCCGCTGGCCCCCGCGATTATGTCTGCCATCCATGCCGCGACCGGCGTCTGGTTCGACGAATTCCCGCTGACACCTGAGAGAGTGCTGCGAGGCTTGGGAAAACTCTAAAATAACCCGCCGCTGGATGAGGGGTGCACCCAACGGCGGGACTTTTGCACTTTTCGGCAGTCTGGCAGTCATAATCAGTACTACTAATTAAAGTTGCTCTGATTTTAGACCCATGACTTTGCGTCGCCGGTTTTCACCGGTTTTGCGTTTCGGCAGCCGGGCGGTCCTGGTTGTTTTGTATCGCAACTGTAGACCCTCGGGCTTTGTGCCGCCAGCTTTCGCTGGCTTTGCCTTTTCGATAGTCAGGCTATCCTGGTGTTTATTATTACACTTTAGACCCTTTGACTTTGCGTCGCCAGCTTTCGCTGGCTTTGCTTTTTCTCGAAGTGCAGCTTAATTGTTGCACGAAAATCGAGGAAATTCAATCATGCCGGGGCGGTTTTAAGATAATTGTAAGGTGGCCCGACGTAAGTATGCGAAGGCAGAAAACTTGCCCCCGGTTCAGCCAGCATCCTTGTCGAGGCCTATCTCGAAATCGGCAGCGTGAACGAGAACAGGCTGCCCTGCCCCTCGCCCGCGCTTTCAGCCCGGAGTCGTCCGCCATGGGCTTCGACCAGGGCTTTTGCGATGGTCAGTCCGATGCCTGAACCGCCGCCAGCGGCGCGTGAGCGGGATTTGTCGACGCGATAGAAACGGTCGAAGATGTGCGGCAAGCTCTCAGCCGGGATCCCGAAACCGGTATCCCGGATGGAAATCAACACTTCGTTCCCGATTTTTGCTGCCGAAACGGTCACTTCACCGCCAGCGGGGGTATAGGCCAGGGCATTGCCGAGCAAATTTGTCAGCACCTGGGTGATGCGATCCTCATCCGCCAGCACTGGTGAAAGATCTGTGGGCAGGCTGCGGGTGAGATGGACTTGTTTTTCGTCAAATTGATGCAGCAGCCGTTTAGCTGTTGTTTCCAGCAGTACGGATAGCGCCACCGGATGAACATCCAGCCGGTAAGAACCGGCTTCAACCCGGCTGAGTTCCTGCAAATCGTCCACCAGGCGGCTGAGGCGGCTGGCTTCTGCGCGAACCTGCTCAAACGTTTCGGGCGTGGCAGGCAAGACGCCGTCGGTCAGGCCTTCCATATAGCCGCCAATCGCCGTCAACGGGGTGCGCAGTTCGTGGCTGACATCGCCGATGAGTTGGCGGCGCATCGATTCGGTCTGCTCAAGACGCTCCGCCATCCGATTGAAACGTTCGGCCAGTTGGGCAAGTTCATCGGAGCCGCTGACAGAAACACGCTCATCATAGCGGCCATCGGCAATGCGCTGCGAGGCGCTCATCATGGCGCGCAAAGGGGCTACAATCTGGCGGCTGAAAATCATGCTGACCACTGCGGCCACCAAGACAGCGGCCAGCGCAGCATAGCCCAGCGCATCGAGCACGCCTGCGCGGAAATTAGCAAATTCCTGCGCCTGGCCTAAGCCGCGCCCGGCACCGGGGCCTTGCCCCATGCCCATCATGCCTGGGCCGGGAAGAGGTGTGCCATCTGCGATGACAACAGCTTCCCGGGTCATGTGACGGTTGTAAGCGGCTGGCACCGCAAAGAAAACCGTCGATAGCAAAACCATACCTCCCACCATCAGGACAGCTAAATATGAAAGGAAGAGCTTGGCATTAATCCGTTTGCGGAAATATTCCATGCTACTCCACCTGATCCTCGAAACGGTAACCGACTCCGCGCACAGTGACGATAAAATCACCGCCCAATTTCTGGCGTACGTGGCCGAGATGCACATCCACCACCCGGATTTCGCCAAAATATGAGCCCCCCCAGACTTTTTCGAGCAATTGCTCACGGGTCAGCACGCGCCCGCGGTTTTCGGCCAGGGCTTTGAGCAGGTCAAATTCAATCGCGGTTAATTCGACGGGCTGGTCGTCCACCGTCACGATGCGCGCTCCGGGGTCGAGGCTGACCCGTTTGAAAGCCATCACGGTCGACTCACCTGAACTTGTCCCCGCTTGCAGACGGCGCAGCGCAGCCTTGATCCGCGCAACCAGCTCCCGCGGGCTGAACGGTTTCGTGACATAGTCATCTGCCCCGACCGACAGGCCCACGATTTTATCGGTTTCCTCGGTGCGGGCGGTGAGCAGGATAACGTACACGTCTGACTCGCGGCGCAAGCGCGAAAGCAGTTCAATGCCATCCAGGCCGGGCAGCATCAGGTCGAGTACGATCAAATCGGGCTTGAAGGCTTTGGCTGCCTTCAGCCCGGAGGGGCCATCGGTTGCGGTGTAAACTTCGTAACCTTCAGGCTTAAGGTAGGCGGTGACCAGGTTGACAATTGAGGGTTCGTCGTCGATGACAAGAATTTTGGACATTTTTTGGACTTTGGCGTTAGGAGTGAGAGGTTGAACTTTGGAGGTGAGTATAGGCGCGCCGGGTAAAGTGTACGTGAAAGCCGGGTAAAGATTGTGTAAAGTTTTGGCAGTGGAAATTTGTTCCTCTAGCCTCTTTCACGGACAAAACAAGTATAATGAAAACATGCCTGAAGAGCAAATTTCCTCCCTGTCCCGACGTAAAATCGCCATGCTGATCGATGGCGATAATGCCCAGTCCAGCTTGTTGCCGCAGATGTTGGTGGAGGCTGGCAAGTATGGCATGGTCACTGTCCGACGCATCTATGGCGATTGGACCACTTCCAGTATGAACTCGTGGAAGGATGTTCTTAACTTCCATGCCGTTCAGCCCATTCAACAATTCCGTTATACCATCGGCAAGAATGCCACCGACAGCGCCATGATCATCGATGCAATGGATATCCTGCATACCAGGGTGGTGGATGGCTTTTGCCTGGTCTCCAGCGACAGCGACTACACCCGCCTGGCCACACGCATCCGCGAAACCGGAATTTTTGTAATGGGGATCGGCGAGAAGAAAACGCCCAAGCCTTTTGTGAACGCCTGCGATGTTTTTGTTTATACTGAGAACCTGGTCACAGAGACCCGGCCCGCCAAACAACGTGTCCGCAAGCCGACTACCACTGCCAGCAGTGGGAAAAAGAAAGAAGAAAAAGAAGAAGCCGACCCGATGCCGATGCTCGAAAAAGCTTTCGAGATGGCTGTGCAGGAAGACGGCTGGGCGCGTCTCGACCACATGGGCAATGCGCTCTACCAACTCGACCCTGGTTTCGACCCGCGCACCTACGGCCAGCGTCAACTATCGCGGCTGGTGGGCAACCTCAAGGATTATTTTGAAATGCGCTCACAAGAAATTGATGGTTCGATGTTGTTTTACGTCAAAATGAAAGAATAAGTTTTCGCTGAAAGTGCCTGGATAGTGATGGTTTTAGCCGACTCAGACGCTTGGGTCGGCCTTTTTTTCGGGCTGCCGCGAGAGCAGGAAGAGCCCCAGAGTGCTTGCCAGTCCGATGGATAACCCACCCCACCAGATGGCTTGAGGGGCAATTGCGTCGTGCAGGAAGCCTCCCACCATCGGCGCCGCGGAACGCGCCACGCCCCACGTCAGCCAGTAGACGCTCATATAACGGCCGCGCAGGTCTTCGGGGGCGATGTCGGCCACGTATTTGCTCCCCGTTGGCACCAGGATCAACTCCCCAAAAGTCATGATAATCATACTGAGCCAGAAGCCCCAGAACCCTGTCATGATTGCCACACTGCCCACCCCCAGCGCATAAAGGAGCATTCCCAGCGTGATGGCTGTCTTGGCCGGTAGTCGGCGCGTCAGCATGGTGACGGGAAACTGAACGAAAACACACATCAGCGCGTTTGTGATTGGGAGCCAACTGTACAGGTACTCAGGTAAATTGTAATAACGATTGGCATACACCGAGAGCAGGATCCACATCATCAGCGGGGCGATCATTCCCAGCGCTACCAGGGCAACAAACCCCACAAAATTGCCATCGGCCAGCACCCGTCCATAACCGCCCAGGAAATCCTTTTTCGGGATGGCCGCCTGAGCTTCTGTTCGCTTAAGCGTCTCGCGTGAAAAAATCAGCAGCAACAAGCTGTAGGCAATCATCCCGGCTGCCGCCAGGGAAAATGCCAATGTATATGATTTCGAGACGATGAACCCGCCGATGGCCGGGCCGATGGCTACGCCCGCATTGTTGATCATGCGCAGGATGGCAAATCCCCCGGTGCGTTTCTCCGAAGGTACCATATCGGCCATCATTGCATCGGAGCCGATGGCGTAAATGGGCATGGCCGCGCCCATGATGGTCATTGGGATGACGAAGCCAACGTAGGTGTCCGCCTGGCTCATTAACAGGTATGCCAGCCCGTGGGCAGCCTGCGCGCCAAACATGATTAATTTACGCCCGAAACGGTCGGCAATTGCGCCGCCGATGAAGGAGGCTGCCAGCCCGGCGGCTGAACTGACCGTAATCAACGTCGCCACTGACGAGATTGGCAGGGTCAGTGTTTTACTGATATAGATAAGCTGGAAAGGCCAGATCAGGCTTGAGCCTGCCGAACTGAGCAGAACGCCAAAAGCTACCAGCCAGAACTGGCGCGGATATTCATTGTAAGTCTTGCGGAGACGGATGAGCATCAATTTACCAACTTATGCAAGCTTGTTAGGCAACTGGCTGGTCACGAGTTTTTGCTGCTGGCGGGCCAACAAAGCCAGCCCCAGGGTGCTGGTCAGGCCGATCAGCAACCCGCCAACCCAGATGGCGCGCGGAGAGATCAAATCATTCAACCATCCGCCGATCAGGGGCGCGGCGCCGCGCGAGATGCCCCATGAGAGCCAGTAAATGCTCATATACCGCCCGCGCAATTCTGGGGGCGAGATGTTCGCCACGTAGGTGCTGGCTGTCGGGACAACGGTCAATTCTCCGAGGGTCAGGATCACCATTGCGAGCCAGAACCCCCAGAAATTGCTCATCAGCGCCACACTGCCCACACCAATGGCGTAAATGAACATCCCGGTAGCGGCAATGGGCAGGGGCCTGTGACGGCGAGTGAGGTGGGTCACGAAATACTGCACAAAAACACACATCAACGCGTTGGTAGTGGGAATCCAGCCGTAGTGGCTTTCCGGCAACCCGAAATTGGTCTTGGTGTAAACGGCCAGCAGCACCCAGACCATGCCCGGCGCGATTAACCCGCCGCTCAGGGTCAGCACAAAAGCCAGGTAGCCTTTATCGCGGAAGACCTGGGTGTAGCCACCGTCTGGTGTTTTGAGGGTCGTTTTTCCCGCCGCGATTTTCTCGGTTGTCAGGGTCAGCGTTTCGCGCGCCAGGAAGAGCATGAGCAGGCTGTAGATTGTCATCCCGCCTGCCGCGGCGTAGAAAGCATAGCTGTAAGACAGGGCGGCAATAAACCCGCCAACCGCCGGGCCGATGGCGAAACCGGCGTTGCTCATCATCCGATTGATGGCGTAGGCGTTGGTGCGCTTCTCCTGTGGGATCAGGTCTGCCAACATTGCATCGGCTCCCACCTGGTAAAGGGGATTGGCCAGCCCGGTCAGGAACATCAGGAAGGCGAAAGCTGCGTAAGTCTCGGCGCGCATCATGAATAGATAAATCAGCCCGTTGGTGAACAGGCTGACCACCATGACGACCTTCCGTCCGACTTTATCGGCCAGCGTCCCGGCGATGAACGACGAGAACAAGCCAGTCCCGGCATTGATGGTGATGAGTGTGACGACGGTGCTGAGTGGCAGCCCGAGTTTTTCGCTGGCATAAATCATCAAAAAGGGGCCGATCATACTGGCCCCTGCGGTGCTGAGGAAAACGCCAAAAACCATCAGCCAGAATTGGGAAGGATACTCCCTGTAAAGTGAGCGGAGGCGGGTGAGCATGGCGATATTTTACCTTGTTAACAATGAAGGGGCGACCCATTGGGTCGCCCCTATCACAAATTTTGTTTTTAGCGCCTGCGGTCGTTTCCGCCGCGACCGCGATCGCCGCCAGGGCGTCCATTGCGATCACCGCCGGGCCGTCCGCCACGGTCACCGCCGGGGCGTGGGCCGCTCTTCCGGGCGTCGCGTTCCTGGGCCTCTTCCAGTGTCCAGCCTTCGAGCACGGCCTGGCGCGAGAGGCGGATTTTGCCGGTCGGGTCGATCCCGGTCACCATGACAGTGATTTCATCGCCCATGTTGACAATATCTTCGACCTTGTTGACGCGTTCGCTGTCAAGCTGCGAGATGTGGACGAGACCATCCATGCCGGGCACGATTTCGACGAAGGCGCCGAAATCCACGATGCGCACGACCTTGCCGGTGTAGATCCGGCCTAATTCGGCTGTCTCGCCGAGTGCTTCGACGCGCTGGCGGGCGATTTCGCCGCCCACGCCATCGGTGGAAGCGATATAGACGGTGCCGTCTTCCTGGACGTCGATCTTGACCTTGGTTTCTTCCTGTAAAGCGCGGATATTCTTGCCGCCTGGCCCGATCAGCGCGCCGATTTTATCCACCGGGATTTTGACGGTGATGATACGCGGTGCGTGCGGTTTCAATTCCGCGCGTGATTGGGGAATAACTTCCAGCATCTTTCCCAGAATGAACAACCGCGCTTCGTGCGCCTGGGCGAGGGCTTCCTTCATCATCTCGGTGCTCAGTCCGCTGATCTTGATATCCATCTGCAAGGCGGTGATGCCGTCTTTTGTCCCGGCGACTTTGAAATCCATATCGCCCAGGTGGTCTTCGGTGCCCTGGATATCGGTCAGGATTTTATAGCGGCCGGTCGGGTCGGTGACGAGACCCATGGCTACACCGGCCACTGGGGCCTTGATCGGCACGCCGGCATCCATCAGCGCCAGGGTTGAGCCGCAGACCGAAGCCATCGACGAGGAGCCATTGGAGGCCAGCACTTCAGAGACCAGGCGCAGGGTGTAGGGAAAGG
Organism: Anaerolineales bacterium UBA5195; assembly: GCA_002412925.1. Classification (GTDB taxonomy): domain Bacteria; phylum Chloroflexota; class Anaerolineae; order Anaerolineales; family Villigracilaceae; genus UBA5195. Next base: position 43,434 of record DHVZ01000027.1, read on the forward strand.
TTTCTTCGTTCGGGATGACTGGTTCAAGGGCGCGTTCAGCCAGGGCGCCATGCCCGATTTCGCGGCGGGATTGCCCGCGCAAGGGTTTGACTTCTCCGGTTGAGAAGGGCGGGAAGTTGTAATGGTGCAGATAGCGCTTGGTATCGATCGGGCTGAGGTTATCCAGTTCCTGGGCTTCGCCGAGCGTCCCAAGCGTGGCCAGGGTCAGCACCTGGGTCTCGCCGCGGGTGAATAGGCCTGAGCCATGGACGCGCGGTGAAATATCCACCTCGCACCAGATCGGGCGGATTTCGGTGGGCGTGCGGCCATCGGGGCGTTTGCCCGTGCCCAGGATGCGCTCGCGCACCACAGCGGCTTCGGCGTCGCTGAAAGCTGATTTAACATCTTTGGCCGACGGGTACTCCGCCGCATTTGCGCCAGCGGCTACGGTCGCCAGTTCGCCCAGGATTTCTTCTTGTAGTTTACCCATCCCGTCATAAAATTCAGACTTGGAGAGCGGTTTATCGAGCAGTTCGTTCATCGGACCACTGACACGCGCAAAGACTTTTTTATTGATCTCGTCGGCAGCCTTTTCGAAGGTGGCTTCACGCTTGGGCTTGCCGATTTCAGCCTGCATCTTGAGTTGCGCGTCGATCAGCGGTTGGATGGACTTGTGGCCCAGTTCCAACGCGGCGACCATGACATCTTCGGGGACTTCGTCCGCGCCGCATTCGACCATCAGGATGGCGTCACGCGTCCCGGCCAAACGCAGGTCGAGGTCAGATTTCTCGGTTTCTGCAAAGGTCGGGTTGATCACAAATTCGCCATTGACACGGCCCACGCGCACAGCGCCGACCGGGCCGTTCCAGGGGATATCTGAGATCATGATCGCGGCCGAAGCAGCATTGATCGCCAGGACGTCGAGCGGGTTGATGCCATCTGCTGAGATCGAAAACATCATCACCTGCACTTCGTTGCGCATGCCGTGCGCGAAGAGCGGGCGCAGGGGGCGGTCGGTCAGGCGGGCGGTGAGAATGGCCTCGGTGGACGGGCGTCCTTCGCGGCGGAAGAACGAACCGGGGATTTTACCGGTGGCATACAGCCGCTCTTCATATTCCACAGAAAGCGGGAAGAAGTCGATCCCTTCGCGTACGCCGCCCATGGTGGCAGCCGCGAAAACGACGGAATCGTCGAGGGCGATGGTGACAGCGCCGCCAGCCTGGTGGGCCAGCTTGCCGGTTTCAAACGTAACGGTGCGCGTCCCAACCGTGGCTGAGTAGCGTTTTACTTCTGGTTTCATAAATTGTCTCCTGTTGTCTGGAGTCCGATGACACAGCCATCGCGCAAAGTCCGGAGACTTTGCACTCCGTTTATTTTCCCACCTGATCAGGGACTGAGGGATGCTTACAACGGATTCCGTTGAAGGTTGCCAGCATCTTTCAATTCCTGAGGGCGGGCGCGGGTAAAGGTAGGGGCGACCCAGTCTTGGGGTCGCCCCTACAGAACAAACTTGGGTTATTTGTGGCGCAGGCTCAGGCGCTCGGTGATCGCCAGGTAACGCTGGTAATCAGTCTTGCGCAGATAGGCCAGGGTGCGGCGGCGCCGTCCAACGAGTTTCAGCAGGCCGCGGCGGCACGATTCATCGTGTTTGTTGGCACGCAGGTGCTCGGTGAGCTGCTTGATGCGCTCGGTCATGATCGCGATCTGCACATCGGCTGAGCCGGTGTCAGTATCGTGACGATGAAAATCGGTGATCACCTGGGTTTTCTTTTCTTTCAGCAAAGGCATGACGTAGCTTCTCCTTTCGTTCTGGATGGTGCGGTCTCCGTATGTGCAGCCGAAACCGCGCATAGGACCAGTCACAGGGAAGTCATTATACCAGAAAATTAAATACGAGATGTTTTCTGGCGAACCAGCTCAAGAATCGTTGGTTGTAACCCCGCCGGGAGTTTGGGCAGGATGCGCCGCAAAATGACCGGCGTTTGTGGAGATGATGAAGCCGTAATGACCTGCCGCAGGAAGTGTGTGGTCTCAACCGGCGAAGCGCCATACAGCGCGTTGATTAAATCCACCAACTCGTTGTACAAAATGGAGGGGAAGTCTTTAAGCACCGGGCTTAAAAGATTGTAAATTGGAGGCAGGTTTTGATAGGTTGGATCTTGCAAGAGGGGGATCAGCGCGTGGATGGCGTTCGCCCACATTTTGGGAGTCGCTGGGTCAAACCACCCACGCATTAATTGCAAAAACCTTGATGGTGATTCTCGCCTGAGCCGCGCCAGGCTGATGGTGAGCAGCGCCAGCCGCAGTTGGTGGTCGCGAGTGCGGCTGACCCAGGTGGTGATGCGTTCCAGCAGGAGCCCCGTCTCCGGGTGGATACGTCCCAGCAGGGCGGCGGCCAGCAGGCGGGTTTCAAGATAACCTTCCTTCCAGAGTGCCTCCGTCAGGGCCATCGCCTGTTCGGGGAAGGCCATCGCCAGCGCTCCCAGTTCCATTTCGATTTGCCGCAGCACCGACTGCGGCACGCGGTAAGCGGGCAATACTGATACCGGCGCGGCGACCACGCCCACGCGCAAGGTCCGGTCTGCGTAAAGATCCAGGACTTCGTGTAACCCCTTTAAAAAGTCCGCAGGCTGGTCGAACTTCTCAACCAACACTACGGCCTGGGTTTTCAATCGGGCGATATCTACTGCGGGCATGGTACCATCCTCCTCCCCCAAAGTCTGGTTTTGACTTGGGGGGAGGCAGGTGAGGCATGTTTAATACGACTTCCCGAAAATCACCTTGTGCTTGGCAGGCTGCCCACAAACGATGCAAATGCCTGCGCCTTCGGGTTGATCAACGGGCATGCAGCGCGTGGAGGCCTTGGTCATTTCTTTGACCTTGGCTTCGCATTCCTTGCCTTCACACCACCACGAATAAGCCCAGCCATTCTGGACAACTTTGCTCAGTTCGTCCAGGTTCTTGGGATCGTGGATGTGGCTGTCGCGGAAGGCGGTTGCCTTCGCCAGCAGGGAGGCCTGGATGTCGGTCAGCATCTCCGTGACAGCGGTGGCCAGGTTGATCTGGGGCACGAAAGATTTACCTTCTTTCCCGGGCATGTCGCGCCGGGCGAGGGCCACGGAATTCTTTTCCAGATCCTTGGGTCCGATTTCCAGGCGCAGGGGCACGCCGCGCATTTCCCAGTTGTTGTACTTGAAGCCGGGGGTGACTTCCTCGCGGTCGTCCATTTTTAGCCGGATACCGGCGGCCTTGAGTTCGGCAAAGATGCGGTTGGCCGCTTCCATCACGGGGCCTTTTTCGGCCTCGTTGCGGTAGATGGGCACGATCACGACCTGGATGGGTGCCAGGCGGGGAGGCAGGATCAGCCCTTTGTCGTCACCATGGGTCATGATGATGGCGCCCACAAAGCGGGTGGAGAGACCCCAGGAGGTTGTCCAACAATACTGGAGTTCGTTCTTCTGGTCGGTGTACTGGATCTCGAAAGCCTTGGCGAAATTCTGTCCCAGAAAATGGGAAGTGCCCGATTGCAGGGCCTTGGTATCGCCCATCATCGCCTCGATCGTGGTGGACATAAAAGCCCCGGCGAACTTTTCGGTCTCTGATTTTATGCCTTTGATGACGGGCACTGCCGCCTCATTGATGGCGAAATCAGCGTAGACATCCAACATGCGCAGGGTTTCTTCGCGGGCTTCCTGCTCGGTGGCGTGCGCGGTATGACCTTCCTGCCAGTAGAACTCGGTTGTGCGCAGGAAAAGCTTGGTGCGCAGTTCCCAGCGAACGACGCTGCCCCACTGGTTGATCAGCACGGGCAGGTCGCGCCAGGATTTGATCCACTTGCTGTACATATAGCCGATAATCGTTTCGGAGGTGGGGCGCACCACCAGGGGTTCTTCGAGTACTTCGCCGCCGCCGATGGTCACAATGGCCAACTCGGGCGCAAAGCCTTCGACGTGCTCTTTTTCTTTTTCCAGGAACGATTTGGGGATGAAGAGGGGGAAAGCCGCGTTGACATGACCGGTCTCCTTGAAGCGCCGGTCGAGCGCAGCCTGGATGTTTTCCCACAACGCCCAGCCGTAAGGGCGCACAACCATGCAGCCGCGTACGGGTGAGTAATCGGCCAGTTCGGCCCTGATGACCAGTTCGTTGTACCAGTCCGAGAAATTTTCGGAACGGGGAGTAAGTTGTTCTTCTGCCATTTTTACCTCAGAGTTGTTTCAATGATTGGGATGATGGTTAAGTATTTTTACAGCAGTATAAATATCGGGGGCGAACTGGACCAACGCGCGCTGGTTTTCTGAGAAGTATGCGCCCATTTCCGTATAAGCCTGATCAAGCATGGACTGCCAGCCGCGCCCGACCAGGATCAGCGGCCTCCGGTGGATTGCATCCACGATCATCAGGTTCCACATCAAGCCGATTTCGGTCAATGTGCCGGGGCCGCCAGGCAGGGCGATGGCGGCGTCGCAACCGGAGATCAGCCCATCCAGGCGCTCTTGCAGGGTTTTGAATTTACGTTCTTCCTTGACCCAGACGTTCACCCCGATCCCGCGCCAGCGTTCGATCTCCTCGCAGGTCACGCCGATGACGTGACCGCCAGCTTCATTTGCGCCCTTCGAGGCAGCTTCCATGGTTCCGATGTAGCCGCCAGTTAGCACGGCATAGCCCGCCTTGGCCAGTAATTTGCCGAGTTGGTAGGCATCTGTGTAAGCAGCCTCGCCTTCTTTGGGTTGTGAACCACCAAAAATAGTGATGTTCATCGTTTTTCTACCTGTTTACTCGTTTGCTTACCTACTTTTTTCTCTCAACATCCCATTCGCGCTGCGCATTGACTTCAAGTTTCTTCAAGACAGCCTGTTCCAGATCGATATCCGAAACTGAGGCGAGTTGCAGCAGGTAGAGTGTTACGTCGGCCAGTTCGCTGGCCAGTTCTTCTTTATTCTTTGGCTCGTCGCGCCACTGGAAATGTTCCAGGATTTCGGCTGCTTCGAGCGAAAGCGAAATTGCCAGGTTGCGTGGTGTTTGCGGACGGAGACTGTTGGCCTCGTACCAGCCCTTTGAGCGGACAAAGCGGTGCATCTCTGCGGTCAGTTCATGGATATTCATCGCGGTGCTCATCTAATTCTCGTCCTGAGCGGAGCGTTTTCCGACATAGTCGAAGGGCGAGAATTGTTTCAAAAAATTCTAATAAAAAACGGCTCCTCAGGTCTGGGAGCCGCCACTTTGCACGACGAAACAAACCTATCCAGACCAGGAGGTTTTCTGTTTGGGTGCCGGGGACGGGTTCTTTAACATGCGCGTATTATACAACAGAAAATCACATTCGCGCCACTTATCTTTGCTATGCCCTTCCCGGTCACAAATTGCGTTTTCCAGCTTAATAAAAAACGCAATTTGTGACCGGGGTATTATATAATGGTTGTATGCACCTGATCCTGACCCACGAACAGGCTGATTTCGACGCTCTGGCTGCCCTCTTTGCCGCCTCGCTGCTGGATGGCGCCCTGCCTGTCCTGCCGCGCCGCACCAACCGCAATGTGCGTGCCTTTCTGACGCTCTATGGGGCGGATTTTCCTTTCATCGACCCGCGCGACCTGCCGCCAGGTTCCATTGAGTCCGTCACGCTGGTGGATACTCAGTCACTGATTACTCTCAAGGGCATGGGCAAGGCGACCCGCATCCATGTCTTCGACCATCATCCTCCACGTCACCCTTCGAAAAACGCTGCTAAGGCCAATTGGAATGTGGTGACTTTTGACTTGGGCGCAACAACAACTTATTTTGCAGAGGTTCTGCGGGAGCACGGAGAGGCGCTGACGCCCATCCAGGCCACGCTTTTGCTGCTGGGTATTTATGAAGACACCGGTACGCTGACTTATTCTCGCACCACGGCGCGCGATGTGCATGCCGCGGCCTGGCTGCTGGAGCAGGGCGCCGAACTACGCATTGTTACCGACTTCCTGAACCCGCCGCTGACCCTGGAACAGCGTGAAGTTTACGACCGCCTGGCGGCTGGGATTGAGACGCTCGATCTCAACGGGCATCGTATCATGCTGGCCTGTGGCGAGGCAGCCAACGTGACTGAGGAGATCTCCACGCTGGCACACAAACTCCGTGACTTGTTTGATCCGGATGCGCTCTTTGTGCTGGTGAAGACGGTCGAAGGAGTCCGTTTCGTGGCGCGCTCAACGACTGACCGGATCGATGTTTCCGTCATCGCTTCTCATTTTGGCGGCGGCGGGCACGACCGGGCGGCGGCGGCGCTGATTAAGCACGCAGATGGCGAAGTTGGCAATGAACCTCTGCTGCTTGATGAGGTTCGCAGTCAACTCCTCACCCTCCTTCCAAAACATGTCCGCGGAGCGGTGACGGTGGCGCAGTTGATGTCCAAGCGGCCACGTTTGCTGGCCGTGGATACGCCGGTGCAGGAAGCCGCCAAGTTGATGGCGCGCTATGGCTACGAGGGCTTTCCGGTGGTTGATAACGATAAAGTGGTTGGCTTGCTCACACGCCGCGCCGTCGACCGTGCCGTCAGTCACCGGCTCAATCTGACCGCAGCCAGCCTGATGGAATCCGGCTCCGTGACGGTGCAGCCATCCGACTCGCTCCAGCGCCTGCAAGTAGTGATGACCGACAGCGGCTGGGGCCAGATCCCGGTTGTTGATCCCGAGACGCTCAAAATAGTGGGCATCGTCACCCGGACTGACGTGCTTAAGTCGCTTTCGCGCCGCCACCCACCTGCCGCGCAGCACCGCTCACTGACGGCGAAACTGCAAAAAGCCTTGCCGCCCGAACGGCTGGCGCTGATCCGCGCAGTGGCCGAGGAAACCGCCAGCGAACACCTGCCGGTCTATATCGTTGGCGGTTTTGTGCGCGACTTATTGCTTGAGCATCCAAGCCTTGATTTCGACATGGTTGTCGAGGGGGATGCGATTGCCCTGGCAAAATCGCTGGCGCAAAAATATGGAGGCAAGGTCACCAGCCATGCCCGCTTTGGCACCGCAAAATGGGATTTACGGGAGGCGGTCTTTGGTACTCGGGAATCGGGAATTGAGAATCGGGGCGATTCTCGAAGACCGAGTAGCGATTCCCAAATAACGATTCCCGATTTTCTCGATTTGATCTCTGCCCGCCAGGAATATTACGAACATCCCACGGCCCTGCCGACTGTTGAACATGGCAGCATCAAGCTCGATCTGCATCGCCGCGATTTCACCATCAATACCCTGGCCCTGCGCCTCGACGGGCGGCATTTCGGCGAACTCCACGATTATTATGGCGGTCTGCCCGATCTCGAACGCCGTCTGGTCCGCGTTTTGCATTCGCTTTCTTTTGTCGATGACCCCACGCGCATGTTACGTGCTGTCCGCTATGAACAGCGCTATGGCTTCCAGATCGAGCCGCGCACCTTGCAATTGATGGATGAGGCCCGCCCGCTGATGGCGCGTCTCTCGGGCGAACGCGTGCGCCACGAACTCGACCTGATCCTGAGTGAGCCAAGGGCTATTCCGATGCTGGCCCGGTTGGATGAGCTTGGTCTGCTGAAAGCGGTTATAGAAATCCTGCCTTGGAGCGTGGAACTGCGTGGGCGGCTGGATTCTGCCCTGCGGCTGCCGCTTCCCTCTGATTGGGGGCTGAAGTCCCCCGCCTCCGGCAGCTCGTTAAGCGAGACCCTGGCCTACACTCTTTGGCTGCTCGACTTGCCCCTAAATGCCATCGATGCCCTGCATGAGCGTTTGCGCTTTCCGATGGGCACGCTGAAAACCATCCGCGCCGCAGCGGAATTGCGCGCTGAACTGCCCGCTCTCAGGGGAGGCAAAGCCTCGCAATGGGTGGACAGGCTGGGGGGCGTCCCGCTCCTGGCCGTTTATGCGGTCTATCTCATCAGTGGGGAAAGGGCTCTTCAGGTGTACGCCACCCGCTGGCAGAACATCCACCCACAAACAACCGGCGAGACTCTCAAAGCGCGCGGCCTGACGCCCGGCCCGGCCTTCCAGCGCATCCTGGGCATCTTGCGCAGCGCCTGGCTGGATGGCGAAGTGACCTCGCTGGAAGCTGAGCTGGCTCTGCTGGAGAAACTGATGGAGGCATGGCAGGCAGAAAAATAGGTTTTTCGTTCCCTATCCAGCGCTTTAGCCATTATACTTAACCCATGACCCAGAGAACCGAAGCCCTTCCATACCGTCTGCGGCAGGAGTTCCTTTCGCCTGCCGAGATGGCTTTTTACCGCGTCCTGACCGAAATGGTCAGGGACCACCTGTATATTTGCCCCAAAGTGGCCCTGCTGGATCTGTTCTTTGTGACGCGCCCGAACGAGAATGTGCAATTTGCAAACAAGTTGCAGCGTAAGAATATTGACTTCCTGCTTTTGCGTCGGGACAACCTGAAACCGACTCTCGCAGTTGAGTTGGACTATCCCAAGCAGGCGGCTCATGGCCCAACGGATAATTTCCTGGATAATTTATTTGATTCTGCCGGGCTGCCGCTGGTGCATGTGGTTGTCCAGCAAACTTATGATATTTATTCGCTGGCCTCGCGTTTCCGCGAAGCGCGGGCGAAATATAACCAGGTTACCATCCCGCGCCAGACCGATTATTCACCCATTTGTCCACGCTGTGGAATTACGATGGTCTTGCGTTTCGATAAGGATGGCCCGCACAACGGACAGAAATACTATGGTTGCTTGAACTTTCCCGAATGCCAGGAAACCGTGGAATTGCCAAAGAATTGATTCAACTCACATGTATTTTTGTAGCGGCAGGGTTTCTAGTATTGCGTGTATACAAAAAGGGAGCAGAAACATATGATTACCTGGGACGAGTCTATGAGCACGGGTGTCCCGCTGATCGATGCCCAGCATAAAATGCTTTTCCAAAAATTCAACGAATTCTCAGAGGCGATTTCGGATGTAACCTCACGGGAAGCTGCGGCTGAAACCCTGGATTTCCTGCAGTTCTATGCCACCTGGCACTTTCGAAGGGAGGAGAAGTGCATGGACGAATATCAGTGCCCGGTTGCTGCGCAGAATAAACAGGCTCATGCCGAATTCCTGGCCACTTTCGATGGCTTTTACGAAAAATGGCAAAATGGGACGATCACCCCGGAATTAGTGCGCGAGACTCACCGGGAATTGGAAAGCTGGCTGGTTAATCATATCGGCCACACTGACACCCAACTTCGTCAATGTGTTGAAAAAGGTATTGGCTAACGAATGAACCTCAAACCGTACCTCGATTTCACCACTGACATTGCTTATCGCGCTGGACGTATCACGCTTGGCTATTTTAATGTAGGGGTGCGCCCTGACTACAAGGCGGATGATACCCCCGTTACCGCCGCCGACCGCGCGGCTGAAACGTTTATCCGTGGCGAGATCGAAAAAGCGTATCCTGCTCACGCCATTCTGGGCGAGGAGTTTGGCGAAAGCCTGCGTTTGCCCGGTTCGGAAGCCGCTCCCGCCTCGGCTTCCTGCCGCTGGATCATCGATCCCATCGACGGCACCAAATCTTTTATGCGCGGTGTGCCGCTCTACGGGGTGCTGATCGGATTGGAAATTGAAGGCATTGTCCGCGTGGGAGCGGCTTATTTCCCTGGAACCGACGAAATGCTCTGCGCCGCTGAGGGTGAGGGCGCCTGGTGGAATGGCCGCCGCGCGTACGTTTCGCAAGAGACTTCACTTAAGCGGGCCTGTGTTTGTTATACGAGTCTCCACGGTTTTGAGCAGAACAACCGCGCCGCAGCCTGGGAGCGGATTCAAAAAGCTGCCTATATGGTCCGCGGCTGGAGCGATGCCTACGGCTACCTGGCTGTCGCCACCGGGCGCGCTGAAGCGATGCTCGACCCGGCCATGAAAGTTTGGGATTGTGGTCCGTTCCCGGTCATTTTCAAGGAAGCGGGCGGCTATTTCGGCAGTTGGGATGGGCGCGAGGGGCATCTACATGAAGAAGCCCTGGCCTGCAACCCTGCGCTTTTGCCGGAGATGCTTGCGTTGATCAAGGGCTGAAGTTACCTTATTGCTGGAACTTGGTTCATGCAGAAGCCCTCAGTCAAAACGCTGAGGGCTTCTGATTTGCCAAAGACTATTGGTAATGCCGGGCCAGCTCGGATGCGTATTGCTTCCCAACCGAAGCTTTGTTTGCCTCCAGCCAATCGGCCAGACGGGTTTTGGCGCGCGCCGGTTCAGACGAAACCAAAAGACCCGCCATCAAGCCATCCACTTCGTCCTGGGTCAGAACCACGTCACCCACCCAGGCGCTGATGATTTTCGAAGCAGTCAACGCCAGGCTTGCGGGGACAGCGACCAGGGGCTTCGGGTAGCCAATGGTTTTCCCGATTAAACGGGTCATTTCTTTGAATGAGAAAATGTCCGGGCCAACGGCATCCCAGAGCAGGTTTTTGTTCACCGAGCCGGCTTCAACAGCTAGCTCCGCCAGATCGTCCACGAAAATAGGCTGCAGGCGATAACTTCCGTCGCCAGGCAGGGCAAAAGCGGGGAAGCGCCGCAGCAGCCAGGCGATGTTGTTGATCAGGATATCTTCCGCGCCGAACAGCACTGTCGGGCGCAGGATGGCGTACGACAGCCCCGATGCGCGTACCGCTTGCTCGTTGAGCGCCTTCCCGTGGAAATAAGGCAGGGGCGAATCTGCTGATGGATTGGTAATGCTGATGTGAACAATTCGCCGCACGCCCGCTTCTATCGCCGCGTTGACCAGTGTTTGCGTGTTTTCCACGGCGCGCGCCTGGGTGTTGACGCCGTGGTCAAAGCGCACCCAATAGGTGTTGTAAAGCGTCTCCACCCCGGCCAGCGAGCGCCCCAGACTGGCTTCGTCAAAATCCAACGGGAAGGCTTTCACTTTGTCGCCGAAGGGGTCAGGGCGGTTTGGATGACCCGTCAGCGTGATGACTTCGTTTCCCTGGGCCAACAGGCGGCGGGTGATGTACTTGCCTGAATACGAATAAGAACCCGTGACTGCAATTTTCATGTTTTCCTTTTCTGCCGATTTTGGCAACATTAAAGATACCGGCGGCGTTTGCCTCGGTTTGACTGTGCGGGAGCGCTCAGGCGCGCCCTTACTTGAGAATTTTCAGAACGGTTTGGATGGTGTTCAGCCCCAGGCTGTCGAGGCGTGAAACGGCATTGGAGAGGGAATCGAGCGCGTCAAAAAAGTCTTTTAGCGCCCGCACGCGTTCCGCTAAAAAGGCGCGCTCCGGATCTGGCTTCCCGCTGCCTGATTCCAGCCTCTCCAGCGTTTGCTGCACCGACATCACTGCCCGGTCGAATTCATTACTTTGCCGTTCCTTCAGGATGGCGCGGATTGACCGGTAGAAGTCGGTCTCGGCTTCGTAGTAGTCCTTTCGATCGCCGAGACGAGTAATAGGGTGGATCAGTCCCATGCGGGAAAGCGAGCGCACGCTGGTGCTGATCGAACCTTTGGTCAGCCCGGTTTGTTCGACAATCTCATCGAGCGAGAGCGGGTTGGGGGCGAGGTACAACACGGCGAAGATTGCGCCCATGCCTTTGGGCAAGCCCCAAAACTGGCTGATACCGCTCAGTCCTTCGATAAAGTCTTGCTTGATTTTGGAAAGGTCATTGTCTGCCATATTGTCTCGTTAAGAACGTTTAGAAGTTACTAAACAAAGTATACGGCAGTTTTATGAAAGAGTCAAGAATCAAAAAGTCTCCATTTTTCGGAGACTTCGCTTGGCGGCATTTTCGTTTCAGGCCAGAACTTTCCAGTTCAGTAGCTTTGTCTTTGGATCGCCGTGGGAGTTTAAATGATGAGTTCCTGCATCAGGAGCACAATATAGGGCTCCTCGTTGATGTTTATCAAGCTGGACGAAATCAAAGCCCTTTTACGTTGATTGTCTTTGGTCATAAAATCCATTTCGGTGTTTTCGATCCCGCCCGTTCGGCTTTTCTTGAGAATTTCCACGCGCTGCTCATTCGACCACCAACTGACTGAGGCGGAACGCCCGATCACCTCGCGGCGGGTGAATAGAAAAGTTTCAGTGAAAAGGTCATTGACAGCTGCGATTTCACCGCTGGAGCGCAGGAGTACCATGATTATCCCGGTGGAGTCGCTTATCCGGCTGGATTGTTCCAAAACCGCTCCCGGGTTCGTGCGGGTTAATTCGCGCAGGATGATGACCCGACCCGAGAAGCGTTTTTGATTGTCGAACAAGGGCGAAATCCGCATTTCGAAGCGTCGCAAATCTTCTGGGCTGATCCGCACTGAGATGTGGGTGTGGGCGTCCATGGTTGTCTTGAACTGGTCAACCAATTCGCGCGCGGTCCAGCCAATCGCTTCTTTGCTGGAAACGCCGGAATACTCTTGAAAAGCAGGGTTCAAGTAGCCGACTCGGTCATTATTATCCAGGACCAAAACACCATCTCGCAGGTTTTCCAGCACGACTTCGCTGGCGACAGGCAATAATTCCAACAGACCCAGGCGAAAAAGACCCCATCCGTAGAATACGCCTGAGAGCACCAGCGCAAAAGGCGTCAGGTCGAGCGCGGGGACAGGATTCAGCCCGAACAGGGTGGCGATGTTGGCCAGCCAGGGGAGGGTGGATCCCAACAGCATCACCGCTGATTGGGATTCGTAAATCCCGCCGCCTTTGGCTGCTTGTCGAATGAAAATAATTGAACCAATCGCCAGCAAAAGATAAGAATAAGCTGTATGAACCCAAAATGCCGGGCCGTGAAAAAAGTCGGTGAATAAGACTCCGCCAAACGTTTTATTGCCAAACGATGACCAAATCAAGTGGTGATAATCATTGGTAAGCGTGAGCAGAATGGTGATTCCGGGGATGACCCAGAGCAAGCGCAGCCCCGTTTTGTTGATGCGGTCGCCTTGACGTGAGTAATTCAACGCAAAGATGAGCCAAAGAACTGGCACGCTGGCAATCCCGAAGTATTCCAACTTTGCCCACATGATTTGCATGGCCTGCGTGGCGCTGGATATTTCCATAGCGTAGAAAACTGTCCAGATGGTGATGGACAGCATTAATAAGATAAAGGCATTCGCGCTATGGACATCCCGTCGCTGGAAGGCGACGATCATGACGAACAGCAATAACGCGGCGGTGAGAACGAGTGGAATGGTAAAAGGTGTAAATTGCCAGGTCATCGGTAGTGTCCCCCAGAGAGGATTATTCTTGCGAAGGAATTATACTTTCATTATCGATGAGATAGTCTCTCTCCCTTCAAAAGTGTAAACCAGGATGAAGTAAGAGCCTTAAGGTTTCTATTCCATATTTGGGGTGGGTATTGGTTTTGAGAGCGCGGCATGGAGAACCAGGAGATACGAAATGATCCATAATGGCAGACCGGTGACGGTGAGGCGGTCATCCTGCCCGGTTGAAATCCCCGAAACAAGAGTCTGGATCAAAAAGACGGCATAGACCAGCGCAACCAGCTCTTTATTCTTTGGATAATCTCCCGATAAAAGAAAATACAACATGATTGGGAGCATGAAGATGTGAAGATAAACGGAAACAGCATTTACCGTTTCGACGAACCCAATCATACGATTGTTCTCGCCGCGGATGAAGAAAGATCCAACCCACTGGTTGTTGTCGATTAGGTTGCGTCGGTAAGTGAGCAGGGTTTCACGCTGGTGCGCCCACAGGTAGGTTAGCTGTTGGTTTACGTCCCAGCTTTCGATTTCTGTCATGCTCTGACGCCATGCTTTGTTTTCGGCGCGCTCATAGACAACCGCAACAAAGAAGTTTTTAAAGGTGACTGGCCCAATCTTTGAGATATTCAAGGTTCGGTCATAGGAAAAGGAGATCCCAAGTTGGATCCAGATGGGGATCAGCACAAGGAAGAGCAGGCCAACCTGTTTGAGCTTGGGTTTTCCCAGCACGCGATACGTGTAAAGCGACACGTAGATCAGCAGCAGCACGAGTTGAATCTGGTAGGTAGGCTTGGTGGTGGTCAGCAGACTGAATAATAAAACGGCGAGGAGATACCGGGATTTGACTTTTGCCGACATGAGCCAGCAGAAGCTGCATAATAGCAGAATGTTGATTGTTTCCGTCATCCCGTGAAAAGTCAGCGCCAGGGGCGAGGGGTGGGTAAAAAATAGGGTTGCTCCCAAAATCCCGATGAAGACCTGCCGGGTGGCGTTGTAAAGGGTCAGGTAAATGAGCGCGGAAGAGGCCATCCACATGACAAACTGGCTGACCCAGAGAATTCTCTCAGCATTGACGGAGAAGCTGGCGCGCGCCAGCCCAACGATAAATGGATAGACCCACGGGCGGACATCGATGGCAGTTTCCTGTTCCCTGCCGAACATCCAGTCGCCGGTCATGCGGTAATCGCGCGAGTCGTCTGCCCACCAGAAATACTTTTGCGGGAAATCAACGTTGATTTTGCTGTCAGTTACGCTCGTCAGGTAATAACCCCACTGGGCATAATAGAATCCGGCGATGAACAAGACCAGCGCAAGGCCGAGGAATACATCTTTTTGTTCAGGAACGATTTTTGGGAAAGAAATTCTTGACCAGGGATTTTTCATCATGCCGCTTCAATGGAAAGGATGGCCTATTATAATTCGACCTGAGTTCCTAAACCGAAATGATTTTCCGGAAAACGCGCATGGTCATGGACATCCCTGTGGGGCCATTTTGGTGAGTCAGGCGGTATTTTCGGCATAGAGGATTGCGTTTTTCCCGGCATTCTTAACCTGGTATAGCGTTCTGTCAGCCAGTTTTAGCATTTCATCGACATCTTCTGGTGGGGTCAGAAAAGTTATCGCCCCCATGCTGAAGGTCACCGGATATCCGTTTTCCCGCATTTTCTCCAATAAGACTTTTTGCAGCCGCGGCGCAATCGATTTTGCCACGATGTGATTTGTTTCGGGCAGCAGGATTGCAAATTCGTCACCTCCCAGGCGCCCAACTGTGTCGAACGACCGGATATTGCTCGACACGGTTTCAGTTACCAACCTTAGGACGGCGTCGCCAGCATCGTGACCCTGAATGTCGTTGACGGCCTTGAAGGCGTCGATATCGAAATAGATGATGGAAAAGGGGTGGTTGGTTCGTTTGGCGCGCAAAATCTCAAGCTTGGAAGTTTCATAAAATGCCCGCCGGTTGAGCGCGCCTGTCAGGAAATCTGTGCGCGCCAGGGATCTTTCTTTTTCCAACAACAGGCGGAGTTCAGAGACCAGGAGCGTAACAATCAGGAAAAAGCCGAAGTGCGCTCCCGCATTCCAATAGGAAACCAGTAGCCGGGTGGCTTCTTCCCTGAAAAGCTGGTTTACCAGGGTCCAGGTCAGCGCACTCGCAACCGAGAGAAAAATCCCTTCCTTCCTCCCGAGCAGCCAGGCCACCAGTGCTATCGGAAACAGGTAAAAGAAAGAAAATGTAATTTCCAACCCGGATAAATAATCCAGGATGGAAATACCAATCAAAATCAGGAGGGCGACCGCCAGTAGTAGGCCCCTGGGCTGCTTTTCCAGAAGTTTAAGGACTTTTTCTGTGCCGGATCTTTCCAGGTTGTTTTCTTCCATAGGTTTCGTTGAATATAAAACAAAATTTCTGCAAGAACATTTCTATTTGCTTGTAGTTGGCGGTGAGAAGCTGGCTGGTTAAGCGGCCTTTGCTTGCATTTCGCTTCTGGTAAGCAGGATCACTGCTGTTAGGATCAAACCTCCGCCCAGCAGCGCGGTTGGTTTGAGTATGTCGCCGAGCAGGGTGGCCGCCAGGATGACCGTCACGACTGGTTCAAGCGTCGAGAGCATGGACGCATTCGTTGGGCCGATCCGCTTCAGCCCGGCGAGAAAAGCCACCACCGGGATGACGGTTGCCAGGATGACCGTCCCGCCAATGACTGCCCACCCGGCTGCTGACGATGGAAAATGCGGTCCGTTGATGATCGTCAAAATTCCATAGACGAATCCCGCCGAGGCAAAAATAAAAGTCGATGATTGCAGGGCAGAGACTTTCTGCATCACGCCCGTTCCAACGATGATATAGATTGAGTAGATCGCTGCCGCCGAGATGGCCAGCAAAATTCCGGGCAGTTGACCGCCTTCCGGGTTGACGGTCAGGGCAGTTCCAGCCAGGGCGATGGAGAGCGCCAGGGCTTTGACACGGGTGATTTTTTCGCGCAGAAAAATGCTGGAAAGGAGCGCAACAAAGACAGGATAGAGATACAGAAGCAGGGCGACCAACCCGGCTGACGCGTATTTGATGGCGGTCAGGTAGGAAAAGGATTGCCCAACGTAGCCGATGGCTCCCATCCCAACCAGGCGGGCAAAGACCCCTTTGTTCGGCAACGGCTCACGGCGCAGGCTGAGCAGCCCGCCCATTAGAATGGCCGAGAGTGAGAAACGCAGGAACAGGAGCGTGAAGACATCGATCCCATCTGCGTAGGCCAGGCGTCCGAAGATGGCGAGCGAGCCAAAAGAGGCCGCCGAGATAACGATCAGAATGATCCCGGTCAGACGATTCATTATTTTGAAATTAGTGCGTTTTCAGGAATTCGATGGTGCGCTTCCAGGCCAGTTGCGCCGCGGGAGCGTTGTAGGCGTCGCTGCGGTCCTGCTCGAAAAACCAGTGACCGGTGCCCGGGTAAGTGTGGAAAATCATCGGTCGTCCCGCGGCACGTAAACTTTTTTCAAGTTTTTTGACGCCCGAGGCCGCCACCCAATCATCGTCTTCGGCAAAATGACCGAGATAGGCAGCCTGCGCAGGAGAATAATCGAGGTTATTGTTTCCATAAAAAGCCACCACCGCACGGATGATCTCCGGCTTGGCAACCGACAGCTCCAGGGCGAAGCGCGCCCCGAGCGAAAAACCGATTACGCCCAGGTTTTTGTCTGTAGTGGTCTCCAGCGCAGAAAGATACTCAGCCGCGGCGCTGATCTCTGTAAAGGCCTCTTTCTGTTTTAGCTTGGAGCGTAATTGCGTGGCTTCGTCGATGGTGCGGGCGATCTGACCGTGATACAGGTCTGGCGCAAAGACAACGAAACCTTCCCCGGCCAGGCGCTTGCACAAATCCCTGAAAAATGGGTTTAGCCCCCACCAGGCGTGCAGGATGAGTACCCCCGGCCCTTGACCGGTGGAAGGGTGTTCGAGGCAGCCAGTTGGTTGAAAAGTGGTCATGAATTTGCTCCTGAAGGGATTTCTCAAAACGGATTTTCATCCTTGCTATCCAGATCCAAATCATCATCCTCGAAAAACTCATTGTCATCCCAATCTTCTCCATCGGCTTCGGTATTGAGATCCATCCAGTCGATCACCGTCCCGCCGCCTTCGAGGTAATACGGACTGACGAGATAGTTCATGCCATTTTCCCAGGTAACCCGGAAGTCTTTGACGGTGAAAATCCTGTCCACGTGGATGTCGATCATCTGATCGGTGAGCTTTGGCACCGGGCTGAAAGGATACAACTGTTCCAGAACCAATGCGCGGTCTTCGTCGGGAATGATGAATTCTTCCACGATCAGGCCGTTGGGAAAGATGAGAGGGCGAGTGGAATAGGGCAGTTTTTCTTCCATAAATTGTCTCCTTACGCTGGCCGCGCAGCAACCAGGCTTTTCACTTTTTTCCCGTCAGGTTGCCTGGTTGGTTAAATGGTCAGAACAATAATCCCCACAATCGTCAATAACATTCCGATGATCGTCTTGGCGGTCAGCACTTCCCCGCCCAGGATGACGCCCATCAGAACGCCAAATAATGGCGAAGTGAAGGCGATCGGCATCACTTGCGAAAGTGGCGCGCCTTTGATGGCCGCGTAGTAGCAGAGCATGCCCAATGATCCGGCCACCACGCCGCCGCCGATGACCATCATCGTCAGCGCCTTGGGACCGGCCTGTGGGATGGTTTTCCACTGTGGGAAGCTGACAATTCCCAGCACGACCAAGGCCACTGCCGTACGGATGGTGATGCCCACTTGCGGGCTTAATCCGCCCAGGTGCAGGCCTTTTTTTTCGAAATAGCCGCCAATGCCCCAAGCCGCGGCGGTCAACAATGCAAGCAGTTGTGGATTCAGATTCATACAGGAGTCTCCTTAATCGTGATGGTTGTTTCTGTCAGGCTTCTTTTAATTCCAGGTTGGTTTGAGGGTAGTTTTGTTCCCAAAACTTGAAATATTTTGCAAAAATCCTGCGTTCCACCAGCGCGGCCAGCAACCCACCTGCGGCGTAGACTATCAGATCCAGCGGATCGAAAACGCCCCCGTACAGACTGAAAACCTGGGTCAACGCCAATTCTTGGCAAAGAAATTGCCCAATTTCGAAACTGGCTGGCACAAGGAAGACCAGGCATGCTTTAACCTGCCAGGATTTCAGCTTGGAGATCCATGTTTCGAACAGGCAGAGCACATAATAGAATCCAAACGGCAGGGTCAGGTCATTGAAGAAACTGACGTACAATTTGTAGGGCAAGTCTCTCTGTTCAAGGTAATAGCCGGATGGAAAATTGTCAATCAACAGCCAAATTGCGAGCGGGATGGCGAGCAGGATCAGAAATTTTTGGAATTTCACGCTAATACCCTTTCTTAAAGTCAACTTGGTATTTGAGCGGCTGGCCGGCTGTGTAGAGATGGTAGTTTTCGATAAATACATCCGCAATCTCTTGGGGGAAACTGGGCGCGGAGGTGTGACTGGTAATGAACAGGTTTTTCGTGCGCCAGAACGGATGCTCCGCCGGGAGCGGTTCCCGCTCAAAGACATCCAGAACCGCCCCGGCAATTTTCCCTGTTTCAAGGGCCTGTGTCAAGGCTGATTCGTCTACTGCGCTTCCGCGCCCGACGTTGATGAAAAGGGCCCGCGAGGGAAGCTGAGAAATAAGTTCGGAGTTGACGAGTTGCTGAGTTTGGGTTGTATTTGGCAGGATGGAAACCAGGCAATCTAGTTCGCAGGCAAATTTAAAGATGTCTGCGCCATGGTAATACTGATCTACTTGTTGACTTGTCTCACTTTCTCTTGTATATCCCCTCACGGTCATTCCGAAGTGTTTGGCGGTGCTTGCCAGGTGCGCGCCGATCGAGCCAACACCGAGCAAGCCGATCGTTTTTCCGCGCAGGGTTCCGGTCAGGGTGTCGTCCCATTTCGACAGTTTTTGCGCTTCGAGCCGCTGAAGGATTTTCCGTTCATGCAGCAGCAGGTAGCCAAAAACGAATTCAGACATCAGTGGGCCGAACACGCCGCGCGCATTGGTCAGAACGTAATCACGTCGCAGCGTGGGATCCAGCAGCGGCTCGACTCCTGCCCAGGTGGATTGAACCCATTTTAGGGCGGGGAGCGCCGGCAGAATTTCCCGGATGAGCGTCGGCTCCCCGAAGACGAGTTCACAGTTGGGGCTGAGAGTGGTCACAGCCTCCAGTTCGGGCAGGTTGGCTGCTTGGATGGCTTGAAGATATAAATCGGCTTGCCTGGAAAGGATTAGAAGTTTGGGCATGAAATTATCCATATTTTCACTCAAATTCGAGCTATACTTATTTTAATGTGTCTGTACAAGAAATCTTCCCTGGAGTTGTGTTTTGGCCGGCCGTCAATACCAACGGAGAATCTTATGTCGAGGTTTCTCAATCCCAGCTCCATCCTGCGTTGGATTGTGGGTGTTAGCCTGTTCTTAATTGCTGGCGGATTGGCTGCCTGTCATCCATCTCACCTTCCTGAAAAACAGTCACCGGTCTCCAGCCTGCGGGTTGTGATGGATAACAACTATCCCCCCTATGTTTTCCAGGATGAGCAGGGGGAGTTGCGGGGCATCCTGCTCGAGCAGTGGAAGCTCTGGGAAGCGCGCACCGGGGTGAAAGTTGAAATCACTGCCGTGCCCTGGGGAGAAGCGCTTGAACGGATGAAAAGCGGGGAATTCGATCTCATCGATACTATATTTTACACCGCTGACCGCGGCAGGATTTTCGACTACACTGACCCTTATGCCCAGATCAACGTACGCATCTTTTTCCACAAGAATATTTCTGGGATTGCCAATGCCGCTGACTTGAAAGGCTTTCGCGTGGCGGTCAAGAAAGGTGATGCGAATGTTGACTACCTGCTGCAACGGGGCATTACCGACCTGGTTTATTATGACAATTATGAAAGCATCATCCAAGCGGCGAAGAAAGAAGATGTAACCATTTTTGTGATTGATCAGCCGCCCGCGCATTATTTTCTTTACAAGAATGGCATTCAGAATCAGTTTAATTATTCTGAGCCTTTGTATGGCGGTGAATTCCATCGCGCTGTGCGGAAGGGGGATTTTAAGACTCTCAGCCTGGTGCAGGATGGTTTTGCGCGCATCTCGCCGGCAGAATATCGGGCCATCGACAATCGCTGGTTTGGTTCAGGGTTGACCAATACCCTGAACCAAATCTTACCTTACCTGGCAGTGGGGGCAGGGATTATTTCGTTGGTCATTCTGGCTCTGGCCGCATTCAATCGGATGCTGCAAAGCCAGGTTCAATCCCGTACCCAGGAATTGCAGGAAGCGCTGACGAATTTGAAAAGCTCTGAGATGCGGTTTCGTGATGCGATTGAATACCTCCCGATCCCCATTGGTATTGCGGATGCGCAGGGCAAGATCCTGGGTTTTAACCGGAGGTTTACAGAATTTTATGGATATACCGCTGAAGACGTTCCCACGATTGTTGAGTGGGCACAGTCTGCTTACCCTGATCCTGAATATCGCGCAA
This sequence comes from Anaerolineales bacterium UBA5195, assembly GCA_002412925.1. Lineage (GTDB taxonomy): Bacteria > Chloroflexota > Anaerolineae > Anaerolineales > Villigracilaceae > UBA5195. The sequence goes on from DHVZ01000027.1 coordinate 64,063, forward strand.
AAGTCCAATCTCAGTGGGATGAGGATGTCGCCAAGGCGGTTGGAACCGAAACTTCCACGGCGCCACGTGAATATCGGGTGACTTGCAAAGATGGGAGCCAGCGCGATGTGGAAATTGTCATGCACCCGATTGGCAATTTGCGGATTGCCTCATTCAATAATGTCACCGAGAGACTGCTGGTCGCGAATGCGCTGCGGGAGAGTGAAGAAAATTATCGAAACCTGGTTGAGCTTTCTCCGGATACGATCATGGTCCATAGCGAGGGGAAAGTTGTCTTTATCAATACAGCCGGCGTGAATTTAATCCGAGCCGGAGATTCTTCGGAGGTTTTGGGGTTACCAATCCTCAATTTTGTGCACCCTGATTTGCATGACGTTGTTTCTGACCGGATTCGCAGGATGCGGGGATTTGGAGAAAAAGTCCCCCCGCTCGAAGAGCAATTTATCTGTCTGGATGGGAGCGTAGTCGATGTCGAAGTGGTCGCCATGCCCATCCAGTATGAAGGCCGGCCGGCAATTCAGGTGGTGGCGCGGGATATTACCGAGCGCAAACGTTCGATTAAGGCGCTTCAAGAAAGCGAGGAGCGCTTTCGGACGCTGACGGAGAACAGCGCCGATGCCCTGACGCTGCTTAATGCAGACGGATCGGTTTTCTATGAAGGGCCAAATGTGAGTCGCCTGACGGGCTATTCTCCTTCCGAACGCCTGGGAAGAAGCGCCTTCGAAAATGTTTTCCCGGATGACTTGCCGCTGGTCAAGAACGCTCTGGAAGACTTGCTCTCCATCCCAAACAGATCTGTTACGCTTCAGTTTCGCTCCCTGAGAAAGGATGGCTCCATCTGGTGGACGGATGCCACCGCGAGAAATTTATTGCACGATGTGAGTGTGCGGGGAATAGTTGTCAATTATCGTGATGTTACTGAACGTAAGCAGGCTGAAGAACAGTTGCGCGAGAGCGAACATCTTTACCGTATGCTCTTCGAGCAGGCCAGCGATGCGATTTTTATCGAAACCAGCGACGATCGAATTGTTGACGTAAACGAGCGTGCTTGTGAGATGCTTGGTTATACCAAGCAAGAGCTGATGAAGATGCCCGTGTCTGCTTTAATTGCTCCTGAAGGAGCGTGGAAGGGAAAGATTGTTCGCGGGGAATTAAGAAATCATAGTGGCAGGCCTTTTGAAAGCGTGGACCTCCGCAAAGATGGCACACGCGTTCTGGTTGAAGTCACTACCGCAGTTATCTCGGATCAACTGGTGCTTTCGATTGTGCGCGATATTACCGATCGCAAACAGGCGCAGGCGGCTTTGCAGAAAAGTGAAGAACGCAATCGGGCGATTGTCTCGGCCTTGCCTGATTTGTTGTTTGAGTTCAGCGCTGATGGCCGTTTCCTGGATTGTATCGCTGATGACTCTGCGCGCTTATTGGTTCCGCGTGAACAGGCGCTTGGCAGGCTGGCGCGGGAGCTTCTGCCTCCGGCCTTGGCTGAGTTAACCCTGCGGAAAATCCAGGAAACTTTGTCTACAGGGACGATGCAGGTTTTTGAATATTCGCTTGAGACCAGTGGTGAAATTCAATATTATGAAAGCCGGATGTCCCCGCTCAGCGCGGAGACTGTGCTGGCCCTGGTGCGGGATATCACCAAGGGCAAACAGGCAGAAGCGGAACTTCGCGATAGCGAGACTCGTTTTCGCATTCTTTTTGAACATGCCGGGGTCGGCGTTGCACAAATTGATACACAAACCGGAAGGTTTATTCGCATTAATCAAAAATATTGCGATATCGTCGGGTATTCATACGAAGAAATGTCGCAAAGGGATTTTCAGTCGATTACACACCCAGATGACTTGAAAATTGATTTGGAAAATATGGAACGGCTGAAGGCCGGTGAAATCTCCGAGTTTTCCATGGAGAAGCGATACTATTGCAAGGATGGAAAGATTGTCTGGGTGCTTTTGATTGTCTCTCCGCTCTGGGTCCCGGGGAAACCGCTTGAAACCCATATCGCAGTGGTGCACGATATCACCGAGAAAAAGCGGACCGAATCTTCCCTGCAATATAGCGAGGCGGAGGTTCGCCAGCTGAACACCGAACTCGAACGGCGCGTGGATGAGCGCACAGCTCAACTGGCGGCGGCAAACAGAGAGCTGGAAGCCTTCTCCTATTCGGTTTCCCACGATTTACGCTCTCCCTTGCGAGCGATTGATGGGTTTTCGCGGATCATCCTCGATGAGCACGCTTCCCGCTTGGATGCCGATGCGCTGGGCTTGTTCCAACACATCAAGGCAGAGAGTCGGCGGATGGGACAGCTGATTGACGCCCTCTTGAATCTCTCGCGCGTCTCGCGTGCCGAGCTGCGCAGCGAAACTGTCAACTTGAGTTCCATGGCTCGCCAGATTGTGGGCGGGCTAGGCCAATCCCAGCCTCAGCGGCAGGTTGAGTGTGTGATTATGAGCGGCCTCACTGTACAAGGGGACGCCCGTCTGCTCTATGTAGTGCTCGAAAATCTTCTGGGAAATGCCTGGAAGTTTACTTCCAGACGCGAAAAGGCCAGGATGGAGTTTGGCGTTGAGCAGCGTGAAAACGAGCGGGTTTATTTTGTGCGCGACGATGGCGCGGGTTTTGACCTTGCCTATGTCGATAAATTGTTTAATGCCTTCCAGCGGCTGCATCGTTCGGACGAATTCGAAGGCACAGGGATTGGTCTGGCTACCGTCCAGCGAATCATTCATCGACATGGCGGGCGGGTTTGGGCCGAGTCTGAAGTGGATCAAGGGGCAACTTTCTATTTCACGCTCGGGTAACGACTTCTCCTATAATTTGTTTCCTGCTCACCGGGAATTCCCGTGGCAGGCCCCGCATTTTGGGTATGAGCGCGCGCCATACCAAAAATGCGACATTCCTCGTTCTGTAAGTTCATCTTTCGGTTCGGGCATTTCAGGCTGCTCACGATAGTCAAGCAATTGATCGTAAAACTCCCAGAAACATTTGAGAAAATCTTTCTGGAGTTGTTGATGGTGGGCCACAATCGGCATCAGTTTTTTGTAATGTCGGCCTTCATGGATCCAACATAGCATCATGGAGCACGTCAGCCAGTTAAACTGGGGCGCATCATCACAAATTAAAGTCTGAATAACCGGGAAACCTATTTCTGTATGATAGGCTGTATAAACCGGGTTGCACAGGATGTGGCAGTTTTGGTTCTGCCCATTCACTCCTGCGGCTCCGCCCAGGCAAGCTGTCGGTTATAATGGAAAACATGGAAGAACGCTTACAAAAAATTATGGCTCAGGCCGGGCTTGGTTCCCGTCGCGATTGTGAAGAATGGATTAAAGCCGGGCGTGTGCGCGTCAACGGCACGGTTGCAATTATCGGTCAAAAGGCGAACCCGCTGGCGGATAAAATTACCCTGGATGGGCGCGCCATTAAACCGGCTGAGCAAAAAATCTATATTGCCCTGCACAAGCCGCGCTATGTCCTTTCGACTGTGGATGCGGAGCAAGGCGATTCTCGCCAGACGGTGCGTGATCTGCTGCCGGTTAGCGAGCGTCTTTACCCCGTTGGCAGGCTGGATTTTGAGAGCGAGGGCCTGGTTTTGATGACCAACGATGGTGATCTTGCCCAAAAGCTGACCCACCCGTCGCATGGACACTCAAAAGAATATCGCGTCCTTCTCGCGCGCCACCCGGATGAAGAACAGATTTCTACCTGGCGGCGCGGCGTCGTGCTTGAAGATGGTTACAAAACCCAAACTGCCGAGGTGCGAGTCGAATCCCTGGCTGGGAAGGGCGCCTGGGTGCGGATTGTCATGCGCGAAGGCCGCAAGCGCCAGATCCGCGAGATTGGCGCCATGTTAGGGCTTCCGGTTGTGCGGATCGTCCGCGTTCGCATTGGGAATTTGCTCTTGGGAGGCTTGAAACCAGCAGAGTGGCGTTACTTGACTTCGAGCGAAATTACTGCGCTCAAAGATGAACGCCCCGGCCTGCCTCCTTACCCCGATATGACTCGCAAGAAGCCGCTGGGAGCGCGCAAGAAACCAATCCGTCGAGGGCCTGCAAGCCCACCATCTCCGCGCGCTTCAGGAAAACCCCCTGAGCGCCGCGAAAAAACTGAAGGAGGACGCAAGCCGCCACCTCCCAGGAAACCCAGATAAAAGCAGAACCGGTCTCACCAGAGACCGGTTCTGCTTTTATGAGCGAATGTCGAGTATTTCCTTGACGACCGGCCCAACAGTCTCTTTGGTTTCTTCCAACGTAAGACCTTTGACTTTGAAGGTCACGATTTTATTGGACAGGTTCGCGTCGGTGAACTGGCCGAGGGCGATGAAATTGCCTTTTTTGGCGGCGATGGCTTCGGTCAGGGCTGCCAGCCTGCCTGGCTTATCTTCAATCAGCGCAGTCACGCGCACACCGGCCTCGCGGGCGCCCAGCAATTCAAGGAAAACCTTGAACAGGTCGGTTTCTGTGATGATGCCAATGACCTGCCCGTCACGCATCACCGGTAGCCCGCCAATCTTGTTGTCAGCCATGATCCGCGCAGCCTGTTCGATGGGGGTGTCTTCGGTAACGGTCATGACGTTTCCCGACATGACTTCTGAAACAAGCACCTTGCTGAGCAGATAATTTATTTCCCAGATACTCAAGCTGGTCGCCGAGGAGGGCGAAGCGTTTAGCAGGTCTTTATCAGAAACAATTCCAACCAATTTGCCATCTTTGACAACTGGCATGCGCCGGATATGCTCTTTTTTCATCAGGTTGAGCGCCTCCGGAAGAGGCAGATCCGGCTGGATGGTCACAACCGGTTTTGACATTCTATCGCCGACGAGCATGGAAACCTCCTTTGGTAATATTTGAGAACTCTCCGAGCAGGCGCGCCATGTGCCGCGCGTGTTTGAGATATAAATCGAGGCGGATATTTTCATTCGGAGCGTGGGCGCGGGTGTCAGGATGTCCCAGCCCGGCCGTGGCGACCGGGAGCTTTAGTTCATGCACAAAGGGATAGTTTGGCCCGCTGCCGCCCACCATCGGGATTAATTCCATTTTTGATTCAAAAACTTCTTCAGCGGTATCCGCCACCAGCTGGATGAACGGATCGTCCGGATCGGTTTTGGCCGCCGGGCCCCCACCCATGAATTCGATCTGGATATCGGAGAAGCCTTCTGCGTCCAGGTGTTGCCTCAACAACTCCAGGCATTTATCAACTTTCTGGCCGAGCGCCAGGCGGAAATCGACTTTGGCCGAGGCTCTGGCCGGCAAAACGGTTTTTGAACCCGCTCCCTGGTAGCCGCTGGTCAGCCCGCAGATGGTGCAGGTCGGCTCAAAGACCTCCGCCATTTGCAGCTCAACACCGCCGGTCAATCCTTTGAGAAATTGCTTGACTCCGTAACGGGTTTTATACTCTTCCGCCACATCTGGCTGCGCCTCGAACAGTTCCCGGTCGCGCGCTGTCGGCAGAATGACGTCATCGTACCAACCGGGAATGCGGATTTTCTCATCCGACCCTTTGAGCGTGTTCAACGCCCAGACCAACCGCCAGGCCGCGTTGGGGAAAATCGACCCGCCCGTGCCGGAGTGGACATCGATCTCGGCGGTTTCCACCGAAAGTTCCACGTAGCAAATACCGCGCAGTCCGAGATACTGCATGGGAATCTCGCGATGGTCCACGCCGCCAAATTCCCAGATGCAGGCGTCGGCGGCCAGTTTTTCCTGATTTGCGGTGATAAACGCAGGCAAGTGGAGGCTGCCGGTCTCTTCTTCGCCTTCAACGATGAATTTGACATTACAGGGTAGGTCGCCGTTTTCGGAAAGAAGGGCGTCGAGCGCATGCAGGCGGCTGGTCAAGTGGCCTTTGTCATCGCTCACGCCTCGACCGAAGAGCTTCCCGTCTCGGCGCGAAGGTTCGAAGGGCGGGGTTTCCCATAATTCCAAGGGTTCCGCAGGTTGCACATCGTAATGATTGTAAAACAGCAGGGTTTTATCGCTTTTCCCCTCGCGTTCCCCAAAAACGATTGGCGCGCCCTCGGTCGGGATGATCTCAACCTTAAATCCGCGCTTTTCCAGCAGGCTGCCGACCAGTTCTGCGCATTCTTGCATGCCCCAATTCTGAGCGCCCACGCTTGGTTGGGCTACCAGGCGGGATAGCTCTGCAATACTATCATCCAGGTGGGTTTCAAGATACGTGTCGATTTTGGTGTAGTTCATGATTTCCTCTTGTCTGGCTTCACAGAAGTCCCAGAGAGCCAGATTTTGAAAATTGGGGTTTTCGGATCTGGCGGCTTATCGAAAGAACCAGTTGATCGAATAGGACCCGGCATAGGCAAAAACTGTCATTTTGACCAGGAGCGCCAGCCAGACGGTCAGTAAAAATCGCCAGAACGGGATCTTGAGCGCTCCCGCGGCGATTCCCACCACATCGAAGGTTGGGTTGGGAATGAGCGCCAGCACAAAGATTGCCAGGATGCCATACTTTTGGATATATGGGGATACTTTTTGGTAAATGTCCATGCGCTCGACCACAGCCTGCCCGCTCCAGCCGGCCAGGTAACCTGTCAGTTCGCCAAGGGTGCCACCCGAGGCGGCCGCCAGAGCCACACCCAACGGGTGAAAAATACTGCCCATGGTGAAGACCACTGCCAGTCCGGGGGCCGGGAAAAGCACGGTGGCGTTTGCCAGCATGGCAAGCAGGAAAATCCCCGGATAGCCATAGCGGGCAAGTTCCTGCGCCTGGTTGCGCACGCTGAACAGGTAAGCGCTCAACCCAATCACCAGCGCCAGAGCCAGGATGCGGAGAATCAGGGTGCGATGATCTGTTTTGTTGCGAGCAGGTTCCTTGTGCATGTTATTTTATGAAATAGCGCGAGAGCATCTCTCGCGCTATTTTCTTATTCTTCGAGGATCGTGACGCTTTTGATTTTTACGCCGGGGTCTTCAGGGCGCATCGGGTCGCGCGGCGGGATCGACATCAGCACATCCATGCCGCTTGTAATTTGTCCAAAAATGGAATGTTTGCCATCCAGCCAGGGCGTGGGGATGTGGGTAATGAAAAACTGCGAACCATTGGTACCCGGCCCGGCATTGGCCATTGAGAGAATACCAGGCTTGCTGTGCTTCAGGCTGGGATGGAATTCATCGGCGAAGCGGTAGCCCGGCCCGCCGCGCCCGCTGCCGGTCGGGTCGCCGCCCTGGGCCATGAAATCAGCGATGACGCGGTGGAAAATCGTCCCATCGTAAAACCCTTCCCGGGCGAGAAAGACAAAGTTGTTCACCGTTTTCGGGGTTTTCTCGGCGAACAACTCAATCACCAGGTCGCCTTTTTCGGTTGAGATGGTGGCAGTGTATTTCTTCTTGGCATCAATCACCATTTCAGGCGGGCTTGACCATTCTTTTTGAGTCATTGTTTTTATCCTTTCAAAATTGATTCTGTGCAATCTGCCAAATTTGAGAGCTTACCTTAACATGGCTTCAATGCGTGCTGCAACCATATCCAATGCGGCAGCGTTGAATCCACCCTCGGGGATGATCACGTCGGCATAGCGCTTTGACGGTTCCACGAATTCAAGGTGCATCGGGCGCACCGTTTTCAAGTATTGCTTGATCACCGATTCTGGGGTGCGTCCGCGCTCGGTAATATCTCTTTGCAGGCGGCGGATAAAGCGCAGGTCGGAGTCCGTATCCACGAAAATCTTAATGTCGAACAGCGGGCGCAATCCCGGTTCGGCAAAAATTAAAATCCCCTCGACCACGATGACACGATGAGGTGTGATCGGGATGGTCTTTTCCGTCCGGCTGTGAGTCGAAAAATCGTAAACCGGCAGTTCAACCGGTTTCCCTTCTCTGAGTTGTATCACATGCTGGGTCAGCAATTCGGTTTCCAGAGAATTGGGGTGATCAAAATTGACTTCCGCCTTCTGGACGGGCGGAAGTCCGCTTAAATCCTTGTAATACGCGTCGTGCGGCAGGTAAGCAATGCGTTCAGGGCCTACCCGATTCAAGAGTTCCTGGGCAACGGTGGTTTTGCCGGAGCCAGAACCCCCGGCGATGCCAATGATGAGCGGGACGGGTTTGACGGTCATATCCGCATTATACCCGGTCCTTCAACCCAGGAAACAGGGTTTTACCGCGGAGGTTTCCGAAGAGCCAAAAACAAAAATCGCCTGTACAAGGCGACTTGTAGGACGATCTACATCCCTGCCATGTAGGCCAGGGCGATTGTTCCCGGCCCGACGTGTGTTCCGATGACGGGGCTGAGGTCTCCGACCAGGGTCTCTGTGGGAGCAAGCCTTTGGCTGGCCTTGTCCACGAGCGCCTGGGCATCTTCCGGTGAGTTGGCGTGGCAACCGGCCAACCGGATGGGGTTTTTCCCATCGCACTTTTCTGCCACCAACTCGATCAGGCGATCAAGGGCTTTCCCTTTGGTGCGTACCCGGTCAAGCGATTCGATCTTGCCTTTGTGCATATAAAGAATGGGTTTCATATTAAGTGCCGTTCCCACAAAGCGCGCACCACCGCCTATCCGTCCGCCGCGGTATAAAAATTCCAGGGTATCCACCATAAAATAAACACCCGTCTTTAGGCGGGCTTGTTCAGCTACAATCTGGCATTCATCCAGGCGTGCTCCGTCCGCTGCGGCTCGGGCAGCAGCCAGGACCTGGAAACCCAGGGCCAAGGTTGTGCTTTCGCTATCGAATATTTCAACCTTGCTGCCTTTCGGAAGCAACTCGCGTGCCTGAATGGCAGATTGCATGGTTCCGGATAGTTTCGACGAGATGAAAATTCCCAAAACATCATATCCCTGGGCCAGCAGGGTGCTCATGGCATTCTGCATCGTCCCAACAGAGGGTTGGGAAGTGCTCGGCATGATTTTTGCGCTTCTAAGCCGGGTATAAAACTCTGCCGGGGTGATGGTGAGGCCATCTTCGAAGGTTTCCTCGCCCCAAATGACTGCCAGCGGCACGCTGGAAATCTCATACTTCCCCATCAGGCCTTGTGGAAGGTAGGCCGTGCTGTCTGTTAGAATTGCAACTTTTTTCATTCGTCATCTCCTCCAGCGTAACAAGATACCACATTATAAAGCAAGACATTCAAAAGGGCCTCCAGGATTTTCCTGCCTGCCCCGCGCTTGCGGGGTCTTACCACAGAGATTCCCAAAGAACCAAAATGATTTGGGAGTTTCAGGATGATTTTCAGTTTACATTCCAGCCATATAGGCGAGGCCCAAGGTGCCGGGGCCGGTGTGTGTGCCTACAACCGGGCTGACACTGGTAAAAATGACTTCTGCGGCGTTAACATGCCTGGCTGCCTGGTCGAGCAGAACTTTGGCTTCGTCAGCCGCATTCGCGTGGACGGCAGCCAACCGAATCGGGCTTTTGCCCGCGGTCTGTTCCGCAATGATGTTGATCAGCCGCTCCACAGCCTTGCCTTTTGTACGAATGCGTTCCAAGGCCTCCACCCTGCCATTCTGCAGCGCCAGGATGGGTTTTAGGTTCAGTGCTGTTCCTAGGAAGCGTTGCGCACCACCGATTCGCCCGCCGCGATGAAGGAATTCCAAGGTGTCCACAACAAAGTAGATACCTGTGCAGCTGCGCGCTTTTTCAATTACAGCTTTGCAATCATCCAGCGAAGCTCCCTCGGCAGCTGCCCGCGCCACCGCCAAGACCTGGAAACCCATTGCCATGGCCGTGGAATTGCTGTCAATGATCTCTACTTTTTCTTTGCCTTTTACCAGCCCTTCGCGTCCTTGAATGGCAGATTGGAGCGTACCAGAGAGTTTGGATGAGATGAATAATCCAAGGATTTGGTAATCCTGCTCCAATAAATCACAAAAGGTTTTGTGCATGTCCACAACCGAGACTTGGGAAGTGGTGGGCATGGTTTTCGATGTTTTCAGGCGCGCGTAGAACTCATCAGGTTGGATATCGATCCCATCCCTGTAGGTTTGGTCGCCCCAAACAAGCACCTGAGGTGTGACCGCGATTCCGTATTGTTCCAGGTATTCCTTGGGGAGATAGGCTGTACTGTCGGTAACGACTGCGATTTTTGACACGATTTCCTCCTGTTTACTTTGTCACTTCTCAGGCTCTTTATCGATAAAACAGTAAAAACTATAACCCGCCCCCATTTTTTTCGTTACGGAGGCAATAGATTGGGGCATGCAAAATTGTGCCGGGCGTAGGAGGAAAAGGGTTGGCGTATAACCGACATTTTTGCAAGTTGGAACAACAGACTGAAAGTAGGTCTGGCCCCGCAAATACAAGCTTTTTTGACATGGTATAATATTTTGACGCATTTTTAGCAATCATCGCTTTTCATTGAGGAGTGCACTTTGGCTTTTAATCCCATCAACTGGCTCCTGGGCCTGTTTTCGTTGGACATCGGCATTGACCTGGGCACGGCGAATACGCTGGTCTACGTCAAGAATAAAGGCATCGTTATCAATGAGCCTTCCTGGGTGACCATTGAAAAACGATCCCGCGAACCTTTGGCGGTAGGCCAAAAAGCCAAAGAGATGATGGGGCGCACTGCCGGGAGCATTGTTGCCGTCCGACCGGTGCGCGATGGTGTGATTTCCGAGTTTGATGTAACCCAGGTTATGTTGACCTATTTTATCGGGCAGGTGCATGAGCAAAGCGTCGTACCCTTGCCCCGCCCTCGGGTGGTGATCGGCATTCCCGCCGGGGTGACGGAAGTGGAAAAACGCGCTGTCTATGATGCGGCCATGTCTGCCGGGGCGCGCGAAGCTTTTCTGATCGAAGAACCGATTGCCGCGGCACTGGGCGCTGGTCTACCCGTCAGCGAAGTGAAAGGCTCCATGGTTGTTGATATTGGCGGCGGAACGACGGAAGTCGCCGTGATGTCGATGGGCGGGGTGGTCGTCTCTCGTTCTTTGCGTGTAGCGGGAGACGAAATGGATCAGGATGTCGTTCAGTACATCCGTAATAAGTACAATTTATTAATCGGGGAAGGCGTCGCTGAACAGGTCAAGGTCAAGATCGGTTCGGCATACCCTCTCCCGCAAGAAAAAACCATGGAAGTCCGTGGGCGGAACCTGGTCAATGGCCTGCCGGAATCGATAGAGGTTTCTTCAGTGGAAGTGCGCGACGCGCTTTCTGGTTCGGTGCAGGTGATTGTGGACACCATTCGAGATGCCCTGGATGAAGTGCCTCCAGAAGTGATTGCCGACTTAATGGATACCGGGATTTGCCTTGCGGGTGGGGGGGCGCTTCTCCAAGGGTTGGCCGACCGCCTGGCGGACGAATTGAATCTGCGCGTCTGGCAGGCCGAGGATCCTCTCACCTGTGTTGCGCGCGGGACAGGTGTTATTTTGAGCGATTTCGAGAACATGCGCCATTACCTGGTCGGATTAGAGCGCGGCTCCACACGTCATCGAGCCTGAACCACAGCCAGCCGCGTTATGCGGCTATCGGGTCTGTGATATTCTGACATGAAAGATTTCTTTTCCCATTCAGTCCAAACAACCATACTTTTCCTGCTGGTGGCCGGTATCCTGGCGTTGGCACTGAGCGGCTCCCTCGGTTTTATTTCAGATAATTTTAATGCGTGGCTTGTTTCAGCCCAATCCTGGGTGTCTACGCGGTTTGTTGTCATACAGGATTTTCTGACAGTTCCGCGTGATGTGGTGGCGCTGCGCCAGCGAAATGCTGAACTTGAAGCAGAGGTGGCTCGTTTGCAGGCGCAGGTTGTGACGTTGCAAAACAGCGTTTCAGAAGCGGATGCGTTGGCAGCGCTGGTCAATTTTTCCCGTTCTAATCCTGAAAGCTCCTATACAGCCGCTTCGGTGATCGGACGTGACCCCAGCCCATTCTTGCGGTATATCATTATTGACAAAGGCTCCACCAATGGCCTGTTGAGAGGGATGCCGGTGGTCACAGATCAAGGCCTGGTTGGCAGGGTGGATGCGGTTATCAGTAGCGCTGCGCGAGTCCAATTGATTACAGATCCATCTTCGGCGGTAAATATCCGTCTCGAAAACGCAGAAAAGGAAGCGATCCTCACCGGGACAATTGCTGGCGATTTAACTTTGGATCTTGTTCCGCAGGATGTTGTTCTGGCGGCAGGCGATTTGGTGCTCACTTCAGGGTTGGGGGGTGGCTTCCCGCCCGATCTGATTGTTGGGCAGGTGCTTAATGTCCGTAAGCAGGACGCCGATCTGTTTCAGCAGGCAATTGTCCAACCGGTTGTGGATTTCACCCAGCTAAAGATCGTGCTGGTGATCACAGATTTCCGCCCGGTCGATATTGCCCCGCTTGTCCCCGTTCCCTGATATGAAAAATCTTATCGGAATCCCGGTCTTGGCCCTGGCATTTATGCTACAGACGGCCGTTATCAGCCGCATTTCACTTCTCTCTGGCGCAGCGGACCTGGTTTTGTTGATTCTTGTTGCCTGGGCATTACAAGAACAGGTACAGTCATCCTGGCAATGGGCTGCCTTGGCCGGGTTGATGGCTACCTTTATCTCGGGCTTGCCGCCTTTTACCTTGCTGGTGGCTTACTTGTTAGCTGTTGGGTTAGCCCGTTACGTTCTCCGCCAAATCTGGCAGACGCCCATCCTGGCGCTGTTCAGCGTCACGTTTTTTTCAACCCTGATTTTGCATCTCGTCACTTACCTGGCACTTCTGCTTCGAGGCACATCGACTACTTTTGGCGATATTCTGGCTTTGATCACCTTGCCCAGCATCTTCCTAAACTTACTACTGGCGCTCCCCGTGCATTCCCTTATTCGTGATCTCGCATTGTGGGTCTACCCAGTGGAGGATATGATATGACTTCCCCATCTGTTCCCCAAGTGGCAATTCAACCCTGGCGTGCCCTGGTTTTTTATATAGTCCTCGCGCTCGTGGTTTTCATTCTGGTTGCACAATTATTGAATTTGCAGGTCTTCCAATATGAAATTAACCAGGCGAAGGCAGATGATAACCGGACTCGTGAGATCAGCGTTCCGCCGTCACGTGGCATTATCTATGACCGGAATGGGTATATCCTGGCGCGCAACGTGGCTTCCTACAATGTGGTCATCACCCCGGCCAATTTACCCAACGACCTGGCTGATATTCAACAAGTCTACCGCGAGCTTTCCGCGCTGATTGGCGTACCGGTCAACAGTGGCACGCTTGAGGATGCCAAACTTGTTTCTCCCTGTGTACCTGGTCCGGGGATTGCCCAGTGGGTTGAGCTACAAGATACCAATGCTCCTTACAGCCCGGTCAAGATTCAATGCAATATCGGCGAGGAAAAGGCGCGCGTCATCCGCGAAAAAGCCATGGATTGGAAGGGGGTCAGCGTGGAAATCGAACCGATCCGGGATTATCCCACCGGATCCTTGACCTCCGACGTGATCGGATTTCTTGGTCCCATCCCTGCCCGCGACGAACAGCTTTACCGCAGCCAGGGTTTTTTGCCCAACCGCGACAAGGTGGGTTATTCGGGTGTCGAGGCCTATTTCCAGGATATTCTGGCCGGGAAACCGGGTACGCGCGTGGTGGAACGTGATGTGGCTGGACAGGAACTGCGAAACCTGGAACCGCCCGTTCCGCCCGTTTCGGGTGATAATCTTGTGCTGACAATCGATACACGCCTGCAAAAGGCCGCTGAAGCTGCACTGGTGGGAGAAATCGACTTGTGGAATGCCTACTATGGCCGTGTTCGCATTTCCAGCGGGGCGTTAATTGCCATGAATCCGAAAACAGGCGAAATCCTGGCGATGGTTTCTTATCCGTCTTATGAAAACAACCGTTTCGCGCGCATTATCCCGGCTTATTATTACAACCAGTTGGCAGAAGATCCTCGCAAGCCATTACTAAACCATGCTGTCAGTGATGAGTACCCGCCTGGCTCGGTCTTCAAGCTGTCAGCGGCAACTGGCGCGCTAAACGAAGGTATCGTCACCCTGAGTCAGATCATTGAAGCGCCGGGCCAGCTTGTATTGACCGAGTCTTTTTCACCCAACGATCCAGGCCGTGAGCGCCCCTTTGTAGACTGGAATGAAGAGGGTTTTGGCACCATCGATTTCTTGCACTGCATTGCTTATTCCAGTAATGTCTGTTTCTATAAGCTTGGCGGTGGCTACAAGGAGGAAATCAAGCAAGGCTTGGGGGTTGAGCGCCTGCGGGAATATGCGCGCGCCCTGGGCTATGACGAGAAAACAAATGTCGAATTGCTGGGCGAGGCAAAAGGGTTGATTCCTTCCCCGCAATGGAAACGTATCAATCGAGGAGAAAACTGGTCCACTGGCGATACGTATATTGCGACGGTGGGGCAGGGTTATGTCTTATCCACCCCGCTCCAGGTACTCATGTCTGCTGCGACGATTGCCAATGACGGCAAGCATATCCAACCGACGTTGGTGCGTGAAATCACCGACAGCAATGGCAAGCCGCTGTCCTTTTGGCGCGATAATGATGGTGACCTCTACCAACAGTGTGCCGGTTCGGATCTGGCTGGGAAATCAATAAACGGCTGGTGCGACACTGGTTACAATATTACCAATAAAGTCATCTACAACATTTGCCAACAGCCAAACGAGGATGATGAAAAGATCACTGGCTGGTGCGGAACTGACCAAAATGGAGCCTCCATTTTTAAGCCAGGCGCCTGGCAGCTTTCACCTCATCAGGGCGGGCACGTGAAGTGGGATATCACCAAAGCCAATTTGATTGCTGATTATCAATGCGATGGCCCTTACTGCACCCCTACAGGTTTAAAAAAATCGGTTAAGCCGGAAGTGGTCGCGAAAATCAAAGAAGGGATGCGCCTGGCAGTGACGGATCCGACCGGCACCCTGTATAAAATCTTCAAAGACTTTCCATTGGCCGTGGCGGGAAAGACCGGCACTGCAGAGTATTGCGATAACGTTGCGCAAGCTCAAAATCTCTGCCAGTTCGGTTCTTGGCCTACCCATTCATGGACCACGGTTTTTGCTCCCTATGACGATCCAGAGATCGTTGTCGTGGCGTTTGCTTATAACGGCGGCGAAGGCGCCAGTGTCGCGGGTCCGATGGTCAGGCTGATGATGAATGCCTATTTCGAATTCAAGGCGATTGATGCAGCCCAGGGTGTTACCCCGTAGCTGTGTGCTATAATTTTGAATTACAAAATTATGAGCGATTCGTCACTTGTGCAAATCAAAGGAATTCGTGATGGCCTGCTGGTCTCACTCGGCGATGCTGGTTGGCCTGTGATTCATCGGGCTTTGCTCGAACGCATCGAGCAGCAGCCGGCTTTTTTTCAAGGTGCTCGCCTTGCTTTGGATGTAGGCAACCAGGCCCTAAAGTCAGCCGAATTGACTGTATTGCGCGACCAGCTCTCAGAGCGCGGCATCATGCTCTGGGCGGTGGTCAGCAATTCACCGCTCACCGAGAACACTGCCCAATTGCTTGGCCTGGCAACCCGTATCCATAAGGCGGCGCGCCCGCAGGAATTGCAGACCGCCAAAGGGATAGATGATGAAACGGCTCTATGGGTCAATAAGACCCTTCGTTCTGGAACTCGGATCGAATTTGCAGGTCATATTGTTGTCTTTGGCGATGTTAATCCAGGCGCGGAAGTGATCGCCGGTGGGAGTGTCATCATCTGGGGACGTTTGCGGGGGGTGGTGCATGCCGGGGCGCAGGGAAACCGCCAGGCGGTAGTTTGTGCCCTCGATTTGTCTCCCACCCAATTGCGCGTTGCCGAAGAAATCGCAGTGGCTCCCGAGCGCAGCAGTAAGCCTCAGCCCGAAATCGTACGGATTAAAGACGGCCAGTTGCAGGCAGAACCATGGACTTCAGGATAGTGTGGAGTAGAAGATGACCGCAAAAGTGATCACTGTGACATCTGGCAAAGGAGGGGTGGGGAAAACCACCACCGTTGCCAACATTGCTGTAGCTCTTGCTGCAAGCGGGAAGAAAGTTGTCTGCATCGACGGCGATATTGGTTTGCGCAACCTGGATGTGATTATGGGGCTCGAGAACCGCATTGTCTACGATATTGTGGATATCATCGAGGGCCGCTGCCGCACCCGGCAGGCCATGATTCGCGATAAGCGCCTGCCCGAGCTATTCCTCATCCCGGCAGCCCAGACACGGGACAAGAATGCGGTTTCACCGAGCGATATGGTGCGTTTGTGTGACGAGCTGCGCCCCGAACTTGACTGGATCCTGATCGACTCTCCCGCCGGAATTGAACGCGGCTTCCGAAATTCGATTGCCGCGGCTGACGGGGTGCTGATCGTCACCAACCCCGAGATGTCAGCTGTGCGCGATGCTGACCGCGTCGTTGGCCTGCTTGAAGCCGAAGAAAAGGCGGCCCCGTCGCTGGTGATCAATCGCTTGAATCCGGTCATGGTGAAACGCGGCGACATGCTCTCGGTGGATGATGTCTATGACCTCCTGCGCATTGACGTGATCGGGATTGTGCCGGAGGACGAAAATGTCATCGTGGCTTCGAACAGGGGAACTCCTCTGGCGATGGACGCGAAAAGCAGGGCTGGACAGGCATTCAGGAACATTGCGCGCCGCCTGGAAGGGGATACAGTACCCTTCATGGAATTGGAGTCGCATGGTTTATGGGATCGCATCAGCAAGATGGCTGGGAGGAAGTAGCATGAACTTCTTCGAGCGCCTCACCGGAAAAAAGAGCGCGAAAAATGCCAAAGAGCGGCTTCAACTCGTGCTCATCCATGACCGCACTGACCTGACTCCTGCCATCCTGGAAGCCTTGAAGGATGATTTGATTGCGGCGATCTCCAGGCATGTCGAGATTGATCCTTCCAGCGTGCATATCGACGTGGAACGCGAGGGCCGCGCCCAGCGGCTGATCGCGGATATCCCCTTGCGTGGAACTTCGCGCCGCCGAACAGGGTAAGAGCAACCTCGCGGCGTTTCCATTGTGCGCCGCACGGAAAATACAAAAATGCGTGGAGGATTCTGGCGATATTTTGATTTCTGGTTATTGGGGGCTGTGACAATCCTGGTCATTATTGGCATTACCATGATTCGCTCGGCGCTGGCGGGGAATATTGAGTTAACCGTCACAACCCCTTTGGTCAATCGTCAGATCATCTTTGCCCTGATCGGCTTTGTGCTCCTAATTATCACATCTGCCATAGATTATCGGCTCTGGTCTTCAATGAGCAATACCCTCTATGTGGGCATTATTATCGTTCTTGTTTCGTTGAATATCATTGGCGCGGCTTTGTTTGGCTCTGCCCGTTGGTTTCGCACAACGCTTGTCTTTATTCAGCCATCTGAATTTGCCAAGCTGGTGCTGATTTTATCGTTAGCGCATTTTTTTGCCCGGCATATTCACCAGATGAGCGAACCGAAATGGACATTCCGCAGTTTGCTCATGGCGATGGGTATCACTGTCTGGGTTTTGTTGCAGCCAAACTTGAGCACTTCGATTGTTTTGATTGTGCTCTGGTTTGTCTTGTTGTGGATGTCTGGATTGCCGCTCAGGCACCTGCTTGGATATAGCCTGGCCGGGATACTCGGCATTATTATCACATTCCCGGCATTGGTACAGGCTGGCATTCTTCAGGAATACCAGCTTCGACGAATTATGAACTTTATTGCTCCTGATCCGAATGCCCGATATGGCGATATTTACAACATCCAGCAGGCGTTGATCTCGATTGGCTCAGGCGGCTGGTTTGGGCAAGGCTACGGGCACGGCACCCAGGTGCAGTTGCGTTTTTTGAAGGTACGCTGGTCTGACTTTATTTTTTCCACAACCGCCCATGAGCTTGGTTTTGTGGGCGCGATCTTAATCATCGGGCTGATCGTGTTTATTGTGGTGCGCTGCCTGTGGGCGGCGCGTATTTCCCGTGATACCTATGGCGCTTTGATTTCTTATGGTGTCGCGACGCTAATCGCCTTCCAGGCGATTGTCAATATTGGCGTCAATCTGAACCTGATGCCTGCTACTGGCCTGACGCTACCTTTCGTCAGCTATGGAGGCAGTTCACTGGTGGCTAATATGATTGCCATTGGGTTGGTCGAAAGCGTCATTATGCGCCACAAAGCGCTGGAATTATAAAATTTTGGAGGTTTGAGTGACCGATTCCCCTGTTCGCGTGCGCTTTGCGCCGTCCCCCACCGGACGTATGCACCTTGGCGGTGCCCGCACCGCGCTTTATTGCTACCTGCTCGCCCGCCGCACTGGCGGAACATTTATCCTGCGCATCGAAGATACCGATCGCAAACGCTTTGTCGAAGGCGCTGAACAGGAATTGATGGATGGTTTGCGCTGGCTGGGGTTGGAATATGATGAAGGCCCTGACATCGGCGGCCCGTATGGACCTTATCGCCAGACGGAGCGCCAGGAAACTTACCAGAAATGGACCAGGGAGTTGGTTGAAAGCGGCCATGCCTATTATTGTTTCTGCACATCTGACCGGTTGGAGAAAGTCCGCCAGGAACAGCAGCAGCAGAAACTCACGCCGCGTTACGATGGCACCTGCCGCCGCCTCGACCCTGACGAAGCCCGCCGCCGCGTAGCTGCCGGGGAGAAACACGTTGTCCGCTTCAAGATGCCCCACGAAGGCCAGACCAAAGCTGTGGATTTGATGCGCGGCGAAATCACTTGGGATAATAAAGAGTTTGACGATTCCATCATCCTGAAATCGGATGGGCTGCCGACTTATTATCTTGCCGCCATGGTGGACGATTATGAGATGAAAATCACCCACGTCATCCGCGGTTCGGAGTGGCTCTCCACCTTTCCATTGCATGTCAATATCGTCCGCGCCCTGGGTTGGCCCGAGCCGGTCTGGATGCACCTGTCAATATTTTTGAAACCGAGCGGCAAGGGCAAAATGTCCAAACGCGAGGCGGGCACGGCGCTCAGTGATGGTCATTCCACTTTTGTCACCGACCTGCAGAACCTTGGGTACATTCCCGAGGGTGTGCTCAACTGGATTGTGCTGATGGGCTGGGGTGTGGCTGAAGACGATGTGATGAACCTTGACCAGATGGTGCAGCGTTTCGATATCAACCACCTGACGGCTTCGCCAGCTGCTATCAACTTTGCGAAGCTCGACCACTTCAACGGGACGCATATCCGCCTGCTGACGATCGAGGAACTGGCCGGGCGCACCAAACCTTTCTTCGAAAAAGCGGGCTATGCCGTAGATGACGCCAAATTATTGCGGATCATCCCGCTGATTCGTGAGCGCCTGGTCACGTTGGATGACTGTCTGCCGTTTGCGGGCTGGTTCTTCCACGAGACGGTCGAGCCAATCCCGGCAGAATTGGCCGCCAAGGGCCTGACACCCGCTCAATCTGCCGAGGTGGCGCGCAAAGCCTGTCAGATCCTTGAATCCCTGCCAGAAATCACTCACGTGGCCGCTGAAGGCCCCCTGCGTCAATTTATTGAGGAGTCAGGCCTCAGCCCAAACCAGGTCTTTGGAATCCTGCGTGTGGCCGTCACGGGTCAGACGGTCAGCCCGCCGCTCTTTGAGAGCATGGAAATTGTCGGCCGCGAGACTGTACTGGAGCGAGTGCGGAAGGCGATAGAGATTTTGGAGAAGATGTAACCAAGTAGGGGCGAAGCATTGCTTCGCCCCTACGCATTAACCTTTTTTCTGTTCCTTCGCCCAGCTATCCTTCAATGTCACCGTCCGGTTGAAAACCAGTTTATCGGACTGACTGTCGGGGTCGACACAGAAGTAACCGGTGCGTTCGAACTGGATCTTGTCTCCAGCCTGGGCTTTGGCCAGTTCTGGTTCAACAAAGCAGTCCTCCAGCACCTCCAGCGAATTGGGGTTGACGATGCTCTCCAGATCATCGCCCACATCGGGGTTTTCGAGCGTGAATAACTGCTCATAGAGACGCACTTCCGCTGGAACGGCGTGCTGCGCCGAGACCCAGTGGATGGTCGATTTAACCTTGCGCCCGTCCGGGGCATCGCCGCCGCGTGTGGCGGGGTCATAGGTGGCATGGACTTCGATCACATTCCCGGACTCGTCTTTGATCACCTCGGTGCAGCGTACCAGATAGGCGTAGCGCAGGCGCACCTCGTTGCCCGGATACAAACGGAAATACTTGGGCGGCGGGGTTTCGCGGAAGTCGTCCTGCTCGATGTAAAGCACCTTCGAAAACGGCACCTTGCGCGTCCCAGCGGAGGGATCCTCGGGGTTGTTGATCGCCTCCATCTCCTCGCTCTGGCCCTCCGGGTAGTTGTCGATCACCAGCTTGAGCGGTTTGAGCACCGCCATGCGCCGCAAGGAGCGCTTGTTTAGGTTATCGCGGATGACAGCCTCAAACTGAGCCATTTCGACCCAACTATCGTTTTTCGTTTCGCCGGTGCCGGTCACGAAGTCGATGATTGCTTCGGGAGGCACGCCGCGCCGCCGCAGGCCGCGCAGGGTTGTCAGGCGCGGATCATCCCAGCCGCGCACCACACCCGTTTCGACAAGTTTGCGCAGTTTGCGCTTACTCATCATGGCGTAGGTCAGGTTCAGGCGTGAAAATTCGATCTGACGGCTGGGGAAGGCTTCCAGTTTTTGCAGAAACCACTCATAGAGCGGGCGGTGAATGATGTATTCGTTGGAGCAAAGCGAATGAGTCACGCCCTCCATCGAATCGTTCTGGCCGTGCGACCAATCGTACATTGGGTAAATATGCCACTTGTCGCCGGTGCGGTGATGGTGGGCGTTCATGATCCGGTACATGACCGGGTCGCGCAGCAGGGTATTAGGGTGTGTCATATCAATTTTGGCGCGCAGCACACGGCTACCCTCAGGGAACTCGCCGTTTTTCATACGTTCCAGCAGTTCGAGATTTTCCTCCGCCGGTCGGTTGCGCCAGGGGGAATTTACGCCAGGCTTGAGGGCAGATTCAGTCTCGCTCCACTTCGTGCCCTTGGGCAGGGTTCCGCGCCCGATGCTCATCTCCTCCTGGCTTTGGTCGTCCACGTAGGCCAAACCGAGCTTGACCAGGCGGACAGCCCACTCGTAGAGCAGGTCGAAATAGTCGGAGGCAAAGGTTACTTTTGCCCATTGGATCCCCAGCCAGCGCGCATCCGCTTCGATGGCCTCGACAAATTCGATCTCTTCTTTGGCAGGGTTGGTGTCGTCGAAACGCAGGTAGAGTTCCCCGCCAAATTCTTTGGCAGTGAAATAGTCAATCAGGAAGGCTTTGCAGTGTCCGATATGCAGGTAGCCGTTTGGCTCGGGTGGCAGGCGGGTACGAACGTAGTTAAAGCGGCCATTTTTCAGGTCTTCGGCCACTGCTTCGCGGATAAACGCGGGCAGGCGGGTGCTGGTTTCGTTGTTTTCCATAATGAGTTCCTTTTGGCGTATAATTTCAAAATATCCATCGGTCGAGTAGCGCTGAATGATCACTTCGACATGCAACATAACAAACTAATGAAGGCGTATTATAACAAACTACGTTAGCCAGATAGGAGCGACCTTGATGAAACAATCCAACGATTTTCTCGGCACTTATTTCGACCCCGATTCTGTTTTGAAGTTGTCCAGGTTGGCTGTTCTCTTTTCCTGGATTGTGGTGGTTGTCTACGGATCGCAATTTGCCCTGTCAGTGCTGGTATACTTCTTGCAGCTTGTGCGCGGGCAGAATTACGGTCTCGGCCCGACTGATTACGTCCAGCAGCTTCTTTGGCTTGTGGAGCAGCCTTTCAGGGGGGTGGTATATTTTGTCGCCCTGCAGGCCCTGGGCAAAATATTGTTGATGTTCATGGATATCGAAGTCAATACCCGCCGCGCCGCCCGTGCAAATCAGAAGGAAAAATAGCCTGGCACTTGCCTGATTTGCGCGGGCATGTTAGAATACTGCCCGCTCGACTAATTGGGGGCTCGTCTAACGGCAGGACGATTGACTCTGGATCAATTAGTAGTGGTTCAAATCCATTGCCCCCAGCCTGCAAAATCTCCCGGAAACGGGAGATTTTTGTTTAAAACGGCTGGCGCTCCGATTGAACCTGCAAAACAAACTGGTTGAAAAGCCATCCGTCCCGATAAAAACAACGAGCGCGCGCCTCACTTGGCGCGCGCTCGTTGTTTTTTCTCTGAGCCTTTTATGCTGCGACTCCGCTCTTTTCACCGCGCTTGAACCAGGTCTGCCACTCGCGATTTTCCCAGACCACCAGGATCGGGGCGGCGATAAAAATGGATGAGTAAGTACCGCAGAACAGACCGACCAGCAAGATCACGGAAAATTCTTGCAAGGTGACTCCGCCGAAAAGCGCAAGCGCCAGGAGCAGGAATTCGACTGTCATCAATTGGGTGTTAATCGATCGTTGCAGGGTCTGGATAATCGAATGATTAACCAGGGTCTCGAAATCCAGCTTGCGCAGGATGCCGGCATTTTCGCGAACGCGGTCAAAAACCACAATTTTGTCTTGCACCGAAAAACCAATGACGGTCAGCAGGGCTGTCAAAAAGAGCGCGTCCATCTCCCATCCGAACAGGAGTGCTCCGATCCCGGCGACGCTGACAACAACAGCCACATCATGAATCATTGCAAGAATGGCGCACACACCATAACGGACAGCGTGAGCGATCCCGCGGAAAGTCCAGGTAATGTAAGCGACGACCACCAGAGCGGCCACGGCAACTGCCAGCGCGGCTCGCGAGGCAACCTGGGCACCAATTGCCGGGCCTACGCTATCGAAGCGTTCGACCAGCACTTTGCCGCCAAAACGGGCTTCCATGCCAGTAATGATTTTTTCGCGCATGGGGTCATCCAGGAATGTGGAGCGAATCAAGATGTGACCCGTGTCGGTGGTCTGCACCTGGGTATCTTTCACACCCAGAGATTCATATAGGGCAATCACTTCGGCGGGTTGGGGGTTGATCCCGGATTCCATCCGAATTTCCAGCAGGCTGCCGCCGGTAAAATCAAGAGCGAGCGGTAAACCGCCAATTAACAAGATCAGCAAGCCGGGGACGATAATAAGCAGCGACAGGCTGAAAAACAGGTAACGTTTTCCAAGTAGGTTCATGTTTGTATCCTTAGATTAGATGCCAAACCAAAAGGCAATGTTTTTAATTTTGAAGATGCGCAGAGCCAGCGGCAAGAGAGTCCGGGTGACATAGATGGCTGTAAAGAGAGAAATCATGACACCCAGCGCCAGGGTCAGTGAGAAGCCCTTGACGATGGTCGCCCCGAAAGCGCTGCCGAACCAGAAAAGGATACCTGAGGTAATCAGGGTGGCGAAGTTCGAATCCAGGATGGATGAACGTGCTTTGGTCCAACCAAATTCGATGGATTGTTCCAGTGTGCGCCCGTTGCGGATTTCTTCCTTGATACGCTCGAACATCAGGATGTTGGCATCCAGGGCTGAGCCTGTCGAAAGCAGGAACCCGGCAATGCCCGGCAAGGTCAGGGTCACCGGGATGTACCTGAATACGGCATAGGCAATCGCTGCATAGAAAAGAATTGCTAGATTTGCGACAATCCCGGGCATGCGATAGTAGATACCCATGAACAACATGACGATGACCATGCCAATTGCCCCTGCGATCATGCTCTTGCGCAGGGAGTCTTCGCCCAGGGTCGGGCCAATGATGCGGGTTTCAACGATTTTCAGCGGGATGGGCAGCGAACCATAGCGCAGTTGTACTGCGAAGGCGTTGGCTTCTTCAATTGTAAATTTTCCGGTGATAATGCCTTCCCCGCCTGTGATTGCGCTGTTGATGCTGGGGCTTGAAATCACTTTTTTATCGAGCACAATGGCCAAAATTTTACCGACATTTTTGGAGGTGTGCTCACCAAACACTTTTGAGCCTTCGCTTGAAAGCGTAAAATTAATCTGGTACCCGCCAAGTTCGGCTGGCGTCACCTGGACCGTTTTCAGATCAATGCCCGTCATAACGGTATGGTAAACCTTCTCTTCAGGGGCAGGGGTCTCACCCTCCGCAAGGGGTACCGCAGTTTCAACGGGGGCTCCCGCTGGATTAAAGTCGGTTTTGATGGTCGCGTCTGGTTCGAAGTATTGCTCACCAGTATCGACAAATTCCAGCAAACCTGTTTGCTGGATGGTTTCCAAAACGGCGCTTGCATCTTGCACGCCAGGAAATTCGCCCACGATGCGCCGGTCACCCGCAACTTGGATGACATTTTCTGAGACTCCCAGAGCGTTGGTGCGGTTTTGAATAATGGTGCGGGCAACTTCCATGGCCTGTGCGTCAATTTTTGCATCTGCAGGCAGGTCGGCCTCCAGCAAGACTTGCACACCGCCGCGCAGGTCGAGACCCAGGCGGGGCTCTACGTTGCGTGTGAAAATGGTTTTTGAATTAAAAGGGTTAACTATGCTGATGGTATTGTTCAGGTTGATCCACAGGGCAAGTGCGATCAACACGAACATAACGATCAGGGTGGTGTACGGACGACGATTCATGTACCGGTCTCCAGTCATAAAAATACCAGCCAGGGGCTGGCTTAATGGCAGTGAAGGATTATACCGCTATTTTTGTTCTCTTCAGATTCAAGTTTGCTGGGTTCTCTGGGAATCTCCGTGGCAAAACCCCGTAATTTGCAGGTTAATCATTATCGTGAATCAGGTGGCTTAACTGTTCTGGCCCTCCTAAAATGGCAATCATATCCCCGCCTTTCAACAAGCGGCTGTCGGTCGGGTGCATTTCCGAATGATGGTCGTAGCGCACAAAGACGATATTGAGATGGTAATTGTCTTCCACGAACCCGACTGTGCGGCCGGCCAGTGTCGAATCGTGGTTGATGGTCATGCGCGCCAGGCTTAACTGCTGGCCTTCCACTGAAATCGGGTTGGTCACATCCATCCCGGCAGCGGCGGCTGCAAAAACCGGGGCAGCCATTTCGGTGGCGCTCAGTGCGGTAAAACCGAACTGGTCGTGCAGGGCATGGGCAAAGTCTTCATCGAAAATACGGATGACCACTTGAATATCAGGGTTATAGCTGCGCGCCTTGAGCGCAATTTGCAAATTGGCCGAGTCATTCTGCGAACACAGGATGATGGTCTTGGCGGAGGCAATGCCTGCAGACTCCAAGGCAGCCGGGCGGGTGGCATCATCCTGAATGACCGGGATGCCCATATCCTGGGCTGACTTGAACAGGTCTGCGCTGGGGTTCAAGTCGATTACCACCACGCTCTCGTCCATTTCGGCGAGTTTGCTTGCCACGCGAAAGCCCAGGTGACCCAGGCCAACCAGGATGGTATGTTTGCTGAAAGTTGAAGCGACTGCCATTTCCCACTCCTTGTTGCGTGCGCGCCGGTTGAACAACAGAATGCCAAAATCTGCCAGGCCCTGGGCCAGGGTTCCCAGCCCGACCAGCGGCATCAGGAAAAAAAATACTTGCATGATTGGGTGCGATGGGAAATTGCCGCTTGATTGCAGGAAGGTCAGAGTCAACATCAGGTAGATGGCTTCAGCCCAACTGCCCAGCGGTTCTTTCAATTCGATGGCAATCAAGAAATACAGGCTGCCCAACCCAAGAACTGCCAGCGCAAAGAATGATACCGGGCCGCGGAATTCATTCAGCAGCAATGACGTATCGCGTGCGCTGGCTTTCCATTTGCGCGGGATATATTCTGACAGGTGGCGTTTGCGCTTTGCTACCATTTTTATAGGATTGGCACCCTGATTGACATTCTCCGGGCTTCATCACCCTTGTGGGGCATCACCCGCATCACGACAACACTCATATCATCTTCCGGGCGATAATTGTCCAACTGCATGGCCTGGGCCAGCAGGGCGTCTGCAATTACTTGCGCGGGCGGATCGCTGTCTTCGAGCAAACCTCGCAGGGTGGTACTCACATCCATGGGCGCGGCGTGTTGCAAGCCGGCATTGGCCAGTCCGTCGGTGGAAAGGACAATGGTTAACCCGGGCTGGATGGGAATTTCGGTGATGACCGGCTTAATGTTGCGTTCGGCGCCAAGCGAGGGGCTCGTTCCTTCGAGACGTTCGCTTGATTCTCCCCGGGCAATATAGATAGGTATTTCATTGTTGCGCGTTAGCACAATCGTTTGGCTTGAAAGGTCGACAGACAGGATATTCAACGCACTCGAGGCCTTCCCGCCATATTCGGAAAACAGGTAATCTGAGGTTGCCCTGGCGGCGTCGCCGTCGCGCACTCCTTCAGCGAGCAGGCTGATGACCCGGCGGACGACCAGCATTGAGACGGTTTTTGTGCCATGCCCCGAAGATCGTCCATCGGCCAACACCACCGAAAGGCCTCCGCCTGGGCGCTCAACGACTTCGAGTGTATCGCCGCTATCGGGGGCTGCAGATTTATTGACCTTTGCCACCGCAATCTGGATTTCCATATTTCGATTCTAACATATCGGCGAAAAGAGAGGCGTTTATTGCGCCCGGTTATTTACCGTTGCGACGATGATCAGCACTGTGCTGTGGCGGATTTCTGCATGGATGATTTCCACCCGGAAGCCTGCCTCTGTAAAACGGGATTTGAACCTGCCCGCAAAAGCATCCGTTAATTCCCAGCTCTGGCCGGTGATGCGAAAAAGCCATTTTGCGCACCGGTCTGTGAGCGATTTACCCCAGATCCAGGCAACGGGCACAAGTACCAGCCGTCCTGAAGGTTTGAGCACGCGCCTGATTTCGGCCAGGGTCAGGCTGTCTGAGATGTACTCGCTGGGGAAAGTAGCCGCCACGCTATCAAGGGAGCCGTCCACAAAAGGTAGAAACTGCGCATATCCACGAGATAAGGCGACGGGGAATCCGCTCCGCGTGAGATTTGCCCGGGCCTGGCGTGTCATTTGTCGGCTCTCATCCAGCCCAAAAGCGTGGAAGCCAGATCGATTTAATTCAACCTGCAAATGTCCCGGCCCGAAACCGATTTCGAGCACGCGCGGTCCGCGAATGTGGGGCAGGACAGCGAAACCCCATGGCTGCCAGCGCCCGACCGAGACAAGGGCGGCGACGAAGTCATATGTCCAGGCGAGTCCGTGATAAAAATGATGGAAAAAGATTCGCAGGATTTTTTGCATTTTTAGGGGTTTTTATTGGGCGGTTCAACCTGACCTGGAAACAAAAACAAGGGTCTGACCGAGGACAGGTCAAACCCTTGCATCAATCCAGTTAAATCTATTCCGCCGCGGGAGCTTCGATTTCAGCCAGCTTGCCACGCTTGGTGGCTTTCTTGACCGTTTCCTTGGTGGTTTCCATCAATTCCTCGCCGCGCTTGCGGGCTTTCAGGGTGATTTCTTCGCCCTGGGCCAAAACCTGCTTGGTCAGTTCTTCGGCTTTCTCGCGGGCCTCGATGGCCGCGGTTTCGGCGCGCTTCCAGGCGGCTTCGGCTTCTTCAGCAGCCTTGTCGCGCAGTTCAATCGAGCGTTCCTTGATCACAGCGCGGGTTTCCTCGCCGGATTGCGGGGCGAACAGCAAGGCAGCAACAGCACCTGTCAGGCCGCCAACGATAAAACCAACCAGAAAAGCACCAAATTCATCACGTTCAGACATGGGAAATTCTCCTTTCGCTTGTTAGACAATCTTGGTTAATGGATTATTTCTTCTTCAAGCCGATCATTTCAAACATTTTTGTCAGACCGGCAAGATAGCTGTTGAGCTTGACCACTGGCTCCACCAGGTTCGCACTCAGGAATTCTGTCGTGCCTCGCAGGGTGGCGATTGTCTCGTTTGTGGCATCCAGAATGGGCTTGATTTCGTTGTTCAACAGGTTGATCAAGCTGGCAATCTGGACGATCAACACCACCAGCGCAGCGCCAATCACGAGCGACTCGAGCGCCATGAAGATGATGAAGATATCGCGGATATTTTCAGTCACACCGGCGTTGCGGGTCAGCCCATAGACGGCCAGTACGACGAGCGCAAGAAAGACGACAACTGCAATACCAATGGTGATGGTCAGTTGCCGGTTGCGGCGCTCGGTTTCCTTGTCCACGTCTTGCGAGGTGGGCAGGGTTGAAGGAGTTGGTAATTGTGTCTCTGCCATAAAAATATTATAGCATAAAGCCGAATCAAGGGGTTATCAATTGTACTTTTCCTCTTGACTCTCTGGTTTGTATTTGCTACGATTATTCTACCGAACGTTCGGTAGGGAGAGTGCATGAGCAAAGAAGCCATTCTTGAATCTGCCGCGCAGGTGTTCCGTCAGAAGGGTTTTCACGGCGCTTCGATGGCTGATATTGCCGAGGCGGTCAACTTGCAAAAAGCCAGCCTCTACCATCATTTCGGTAGCAAGCAAGAAATCCTGCTTGAACTGCTCGACCGGGCGCTGGAAATGGTAACAGAGCGTTTCGTGCAAGAGACGGCTGTAGATGCGCCGGTTGATGAGAAATTAAGATTGGCGCTACGTTCTTATCTGGCGACCTTGAGCGAACATGGCGACCTGGTTTCTGTGATGCTGCTGGAACATCGTTCGCTTGACTCTGAATATCGCTCCCGTCATATTCCAAACCGTGACCGGTTCGAACAAATGTGGCGGAACTTGATTCAGCAGGGCGTCGACGATGGTGTCTTTGTGTGTGACAATATTCCATTGACAGTACGCGGCCTGCTTGGAGTAGTGAATTGGACCATCACCTGGTATCGGCAAGACGGCGATCTTTCTGTGGAGCAGATTGCAGACCATTTTGCCGATATTTTTTTGCGCAGCTTACGAACAGGTGACGGTCGCCTTTAGGTGACTGTCACCTACTGATGATAAAGGAGGCACGATGTACGGTTTTTCCCCTACGGATGAACAGAAAATGCTCGTCGAAACAGTGGTGCGCTTCGCCAAAAATGATCTGCGTGCTGCCGGGCATGAGGCCGACGAGAACAAGTCCTTGCCAAAAAAAATGGTTGGCAAAGGCTGGGAACTGGGCATTCTCCAGGCCTCCACGCCTGAGGCCTATGGAGGGTTTGGGGAGCACTCGGCAGTCACGGGTGTGCTGGCCGCCGAGGAACTGGCTTTTGGCGACCTGGCCGGGGCGCTGGCGGTCATGACTCCGGCGCTGTTTGTCGCCCCGGTTTTGCTGGCGGGTTCTGAAGCGCAGAAGGAAAAATGGATCCCGCCTGTGATCGAGGCCGATTGGGCACCGTTCACCGCCGCCTTGATCGAGCCATCCTTTGACTTTGACCCAAATGCGCTGAAAACGACTGCTGTTAGAGACGGCGACTCCTATCTTCTGAATGGCGTCAAAACCTACGTCCCGTATGCGGAAGAGGCGGGAGCGATGGTCGTCTGCGCCTCCGTCGAAGGGGCGACGAGGGCCTTGATCGTGGAAAAAGGCAACGGGGTGATTGTGTCCGAGCGCATCAAACTGATGGGCCTGGATGCGCTCCCGTTGTACGGCGTTACGCTTGAAAATGTCAGAGTCCCCCAATCCAACTTTCTGGAGGGCGAATTCGGCCCGGTGCTGGCCTCGATGCGGGTGGCGAATGCCGCGCTGGCGGTGGGCGTTGCCAAAGCCGCGTTCGAGTACAGCCGCGATTATGCCAAGGAGCGTGAGGTTTTTGGCGTCAAGGTGGCCCAGAAACAGGCGATTGCTTTCATGCTGGCCGAGATGGCCATCGAAATCGAGGCCTCGCGCCTGTTGACCTGGCAAGCGGCCTGGAAGCTGGAGACCGGCAAGGAAGATGCTGGCACCGAGGCCTACCTGGCCGCCACTGGCGCGGCGGACATGGTGATGATGGTCACTGACCGCGCGGTGCAAATTTTGGGCGGCCACGGTTATATCCGCGACCACCCGGCAGAGAAGTTCATGCGCGAAGGGCGCGGTTTCGCCACGTTCACGGGCTTGGCTATCGTTTAATGTGCGGTGTGCATAGCGTGGAGTGCGTTAAGCAATTAGCGCCTCGAGCCTGGCACAGCACATTTTTTTGGAGGAAACTATGACCATTGAATTTGAATCCCCAAAACCGGTTGAAAATGCACGGTTTCTTTTGCAAACCGTAGCCGACAACATGATGCGTCCGATCTCGCGCGAGATGGACGAGAATGAACATGCGATTCCATTCAGTTATATTGAATTCATGCACAGCGCCATGAAGGCCATGGGCGGCGGGCTGGCCGGGTCTTTATCGGTTGGGAGCGACCAGCCTTCAACCTCGCCTCCCGTTGGGAGTGGGGAGGCTGAAGGAAAACCCAGGCGCGCCCCAATCGGCTACCAGATACTTGCCAATCAGCTCGAAATGCTCTCCTGGGGCGATGTCGGCATGTATTTGGTCACTCCCGGTGGCGGGCTGGGGGCGGCGGCGGTGCAGGCGGCGGGCACACCTGAACAACGCGAGAAGTTCCTGGCGCGTTTCAACGAGGAAAAACCAACCTTCGCAGCGATGTGCATGACCGAGTCGCAGGCCGGGTCAGATACCTCCGCGATTCGGATGCGGGCCGTTTTGGATGAAAAGACCAACGAGTGGGTCATCACTGGCGAGAAAATTTTCGTCACGGGCGGGGAGAAGTCTTTTAACGAACGGCCAGAATTTGGCAAGGGCTTTATCGTCGTTTGGGCTTCGATTGACCCAACGGCAGGCCGCGCCGGGATGCGTTCTTTTGTGGTGGAGGCCGGGACGCCAGGTGTGAAAGTGACCAAGCTCGAAGACAAGATGGGTATCCGCGTCAGTGACACGGCTGCGATTGTGTTGGACGAGGTGCGCGTTCCGTTTGAGAATATCCTCGGTTCACCGACCGTCGGAAAGACCACCACAGGCTTCAAGGGCGCGATGGCGACTTTCGATGCCACTCGTCCACTCGTCGCGGCGACCGGCGTGGGCGTGGCGCGCGCGGCGCTGGAGGAAGTCAAGAAAATGCTCGCTGAGCAGGGCATGGAAATTCGCTACGGGCTGCCACGCCAGAAATTGACCGCCATCGAACGCGAGGTGATCGACATGGAAATCATGCTCAAGTCGACCTGGCTGATGGTGCTCAAGGCGGTCTGGATGGCGGATAACAAACAACCCAATGCGCTCGAGTCGTCGATGAGCAAGGTCAAAGCGGGCGACATCGTCACTAAAATTACGCAGAAGGCCGTCGAGATGATGGGGCCGCTCGGTTACAGCCGCGAATTCCTGCTCGAAAAGTGGTTCCGGGACGCGAAAATCACCGATATTTACGAAGGCACAGGTCAAATCAACCGGCTGGTGGTGGCGCGGCAGATTTTGGGCTACTCTGGGAGTGAGTTGCGCTGAGAAAATAGGCAGGAGAATATGTGTCTGTTTTCCAGGATTTCCTGTTCCGAGTAGTTGATGATCAATAACACTGTTAATTTTCATCAGCTTGTGTTACCCTCGTAAGAAACGAGGAGATTATGGCTCATTTATTAACTGAACAAATGCTGGTGCTTTTCCTGATCCTGGCGTTGGGCTCCTGGCTGGGCAGCATTCATGTTAGACGCATCGCACTGGGGACTGCCGGGGTCCTGTTTGTGGCGCTGGTCTTTGGTCATTTTGGGATGTCGGTCCCCAAAGTTGTCATGGACCTTGGCCTGCTCTTATTTGTCTACGCTGTTGGCTTGCAAGCCGGGATGCGCTTTTTCCGCACCTTCCGCCGCCAGGGAATCCAATTCATTGCGATTGGTTTTTTTACCGTTCTGACGGGCGCCCTGGTCACTGCGCTGGTGGCCTGGATTTGGAAACTGCCCTTCGACCTGGCCACAGGCCTGTATACCGGCGCCCTGACCTGCACCCCGGCCTTGGCCGCCGCCATCGATAGTGTCAACCGGCTGGCGGCGGGAAACAGCGCCTCGGTCTCGGTCGGCTATGGAATTGCCTATCCCTTCAGCATGGTTGGCGTGGTCTTGTTGGTGCAATTGCTCCCCAAGTTGCTCAAGCGGGATATACGGGCCGAGGAAGCCCACTGGCGCGAGGAGCAAGCCAAAGAGACACCCGGTATCGTGGCTCGGCAATATCGCATCACGAATCCCAACGTGGACGGGAAACTAGTCAGCGAAATCGACCTGCACCGTCTGAGCACGGTCAATCTTTCGCGGGTCAAGCGCGGCGACCAGGTTTTTGCGGCTACTCCGAGAACACGTTTGCAACTTTGGGATGTGGTCATGGTCGTTGGGCAGGAAACCGAAGTGGCGAAAATGTCGATGCTATTGGGTGAGCCTACTACAGTGCAAATGGATGTCAATACGGATGTCAAGTCTGTGGATGTGTATGTCAGTGAAGAATCGCTGACCAGTCAAAAGCTGATGGACTTAAAACTCTGGGAGCGTTACACAGTCGTGATCACACGCATCCGCCGCCAGGGGTTGGAGATGACTCCCACCGGCACGGCCACGCTCGAGATCGGTGACAGCATCCGGGTGGTCGGCGATTCGGCAGCAGTGGAAGAGTTCGTCCGCATTGTGGCGGGGAAACCGGCCCGCGCCGATGAGACGCAGATGATCACCTTCCTGGTTGGGTTGGTCTTGGGGGTTATCCTGGGCAACATTGCCATCCCGCTCCCCAATGGACTGGATTTGCGGCTGGGAAATGCGGGCGGGGTTTTCCTGGTGGGGCTGGTCATCGGGCATTTTGGCCGGGTGGGCAACTTCCGTTTATGGGTGCCGCCCGCGGCGCGCAACATCACCCGCGAATTGGGGCTGATGCTCTTTTTGGCGGGCGCAGGGACGAATGCCGGGGCGCACCTGGTGGAAGTTGTCCAGCAACATGGCTGGAGCCTGGTGGCAGCCGGATTGTTGATTTCGACTGTGACGGTGCTGGCCGGGCTGCTGCTGATGCTCCCACTTTACAAGATGACGACCCTTTCCACGATGGGCGCGCTGTGCGCCTGTATGACCAACCCTCCGGGGCTGGGCGCGGCCCAATCGCAGGCTGAGACCGATCTGCCGACAGTTTCGTATGCCTCGGTTTACCCGGCGGCGCTGATTTTTAAGATTTTGCTGGCGCAGGTCTTGGTCGAAATTTTGAGTAAGGTCTTGTAACGTTAGTCCCCGCCTCGTCTCTCCAAATTTCATTGAGCTTTGCGGAATTTAGGGGAGGCAGGCTGGGGGTCTAAGAGGAGGCGAGATGAAAGCCAATCTTCACAACGCAGTTGTGATCGGGGCAGGGACGATGGGCGCGGCGATTGCGGCGCACCTGGCGAATGCGGGTATGCCGGTGACATTGCTTGATATTGTTCCGGCAGGGCAAGTCTCAGGTTCGCCCCACGAGCGCAATAGAATCGTCAATGCCGGGCTGGAGAATGCCAAAAAAGCCAAGCCGGCAGCGTTTTTCTCGTCTGACCAGCACGCGCTGGTGAAGACCGGCAACCTGGAAGATGATTTCGAGGCCGCCATTAGCCAGGCGGATTGGATTATTGAGGTCATCGTCGAGAACCTGAAAATCAAGCAAGATTTGATGGCGCACATTGACGCGGCGCGCAAGCCGGGGAGTATCGTTTCGTCAAATACCTCAGGCATCCCGCTCAAGGACATTGCTGAAGGGCGCAGCGACGATTTCAAGAGACACTTTCTTGGAACTCATTTTTTTAATCCGCCGCGTTACTTAAAACTGCTCGAAATCATCCCGGCTGACGAGACTTTACCCGCAGTGGTGGAGCGTGTCGCTCATTTTGGCGAGTATCGCCTCGGCAAGGGGGTTGTGTTCTGCAAGGACACGCCTAACTTTATCGGCAACCGCCTGGCCGTTGGCACAGGCGCTTTTGCGCTGGATTTCATCCTCGAAAACGGTTACACCGTTGATGAAGTGGATGCCATTACCGGGCCGCTGATGGGTCGTCCGAAGACGGCCACCTTCCGGTTATTGGATTTGGTCGGCGTCGATGTTTGGGAGCATGTGGTCCGCAACCTGGCCCCGTTAATTCCGTACGATACCCATGCCAAGCCATACCTGGCTGCCGAAAAGCCGAACGCATTGATCAAAACCATGTTGGAGCGCGGCTGGCTGGGGAACAAGACCAAAGCCGGGTTCTACAAAGAAGTGCGCGGCGAGGATGGGAAAAAGGAATTCTGGTCGCTGGATTTGAAGACGCTCGAACACGAACCGCCCACCAAGCCGCGCTTCGACTCGGTCAAGGCGGCCAGGGAGGCCGAGGGGCTGGGTCAGCGCCTGAAAATATTGCTCGGCGCGAGCGACAGGGCCGCTGAACTGGTGAGGGCGCTGACCTACCAGAGCTTCCAGTACGCTTCGGTGCTCTTACCCGAAGTAGCCGACACCGGCAAACCCATCGACGACGCCATTCGCTTGGGTTACGGTCACGATGTCGGGCCGTTCGAAACCTGGGACCTACTCGGCGTCCGCGAAACGGTCGAGCAGATGAAAGCTGCCGGATTTGCTCCCGCCCCCTGGGTGGACGAGATGCTCCAGCGTGGGATCGAATCCTTCTATCAGGTTGAAGCAGGGAGCAAGGTCGGTGTATATGACGTTGCTAAAGGTCAATATGTCCCCATCCTCCGCAAAAAGGGACTGGTGTTGCTCAAGGAGCAGAAAATAGTTGCCCGAAATGCCGGGGCAACACTCTACGACAGTGGTGATGGCGTGGGGTTGGTCGAATTCCACACGAAGATGAATGCGCTCGATGATGATATTTTTGAAATCATCAGCGAAGCCCTGAACCGGGCTGAAACCGAGTTTGATGGGTTGGTAATTGGCAGCGAGGCTGAGAATTTCAGCGCAGGCGCAAACCTGTTCATGGTCGTGGTCGCGGCACAGCAGGAGATGTGGGAGACGCTCGATGGTGCGGTCCGCAAATTGCAGGGTTTGAACATGCGGATGCGCTACTTTCCCAAGCCGGTGGTGGTGGCTCCGGCGGGGCTGGCGCTGGGCGGCGGTTGTGAAGTGACGATGCACGCCTCGCGCGTTGTCGCGGCTGGAGAGTTGTACATTGGCCTGGTGGAATTGGGCGCGGGCGTCATCCCGGCGGGCGGCGGCACAAAGGAAATTATCCGGCGGGTCATCAACCCGGCCATGAAAACCGAGGGCGCTGAAGTGCTGCCGTTCCTGCAACGCGCCTTCCTGCAAATCGGGCAGGCCAAGGTGGCGACCAGCGCTGAAGAAGCCCGGCAAATGGGAATCCTTGGACCGGCAGACCGGGTGGTGATGAACCGCGACCATCTGCTGACTGAGGCGAAGAAAGAAGTGCTGCAGATGGTCGCCACAGGTTATACCCCGCCTCCGCCAGAGAGAATCTACGCCGCTGGGCGTGACATGCTTGGCGCAGTGCAGGTCGGGGCATACTCGTTCATGGCGGGCGGGTATATCAGCGAGTACGATAACCATATCGCTTGCAAGTTGGCGCATGTCCTGACCGGCGGCGGGTTGAGCAAGCCGCAATGGGTCAGCGAACAATATATTCTCGATTTGGAGCGAGAAGCATTCCTTTCGCTGTGCGGCGAGGAAAAGACCCAGGCGAGGATGTGGAGCCTGTTGCAAACGGGCAAGCCATTGAGGAATTAAATTTTTTGGACGGAGAAAAACAAAATGCTTGCTCCGTAAAATCCGTGTCCAATAAAGGAGAAGTCAGCATGAATAATCGTGATGCTGTCATTGTTGCAGCCGCCCGCACGCCAGTTGGCAAGGCCAAAAAGGGGGCGCTGTCCACCGCCCGACCGGATGACTTGATGGCGCTGGTAATACAGGGTTTGCTCAAACGCGCCCCGGCGCTGGACCCCGTTGAAATTGACGACGTGATCGTCGGCTGCGCTTTTCCAGAGGGTGAGCAGGGGCTGAACATGGCGCGGATGAGTGCCCTGCGCGCGGGCTTGCCAATCAGCGTCCCTGGTGAAACCATCAATCGCTATTGCTCATCGGGTGTGCAGTCGATTGCCCATGCCGCCTATGCGATCCAGGCGGGCGATATCGACGTGGCGATTGCAGGCGGTGCCGAATCGATGTCGCTGGTGCCGATGGCAGGGTACAAATTCTCGCCTAATCCGCATTTCTCACAGGATTTGCCGCACTATTACACCAATATGGGCCTGACTGCCGAGAATGTGGCCGAAAAATATGGGATTAGCCGCGAGGACATGGACGCTTTTGCCCTGCGTTCGAACCTGCTGGCCGCCAAAGCGGTCGATGCAGGCCTGTTCGACCCGGAACTGGTACCTGTCGAGGTGGAAATCCTCGAACTCGATGAGGACGAAAAACCCATTACCCGAAAATTCACCCACCGACGCGACGAAGGCCCGCGCGGCGACTCTACGCTGGAAGGTCTCGCCAAACTCAAGCCCGCTTTTAAGGAAGGCGGCCTGGTCACTGCCGGGAATTCCTCGCAAATGTCGGACGGGGCGGCGGGCGCGGTGGTCATGTCGGCGGAAAAGGCTGGTAAACTTGGGTTGAAGCCGCTGGCGCGTTTTGTCGCTTTTGCGGTGGGCGGTGTCGAACCCGCTTACATGGGGATTGGCCCGGTGGTCGCCATCCCCAAGGCGTTGGCCAAGGCCGGCCTGAAACTGGCCGAACTCGATCTGATTGAACTGAACGAAGCCTTTGCCGCGCAGGGATTGGCTGTCATGCAGGAACTCAGCCTGAATCTGGAGATCACCAACGTGAATGGTGGCGCGATTGCCCTCGGGCATCCGCTCGGCTGCACCGGCGCGAAGTTGACCACGCAGCTGGTTTATGAAATGGCACGGCGTAAATCGAGGTACGGCATGGTGAGCATGTGCATCGGCGGCGGTATGGGCGCGGCGGCCATTTTTGAAAATTTGCAGTAACGGCAACCAAATGTCATAATGACATAAAAAACCAAAGGAGAAAAATATGCCTCTCACAATTGCAGACCTGATGTCCAAAATGCCCGGCGCATTCGTCCCCGAAAAGGCGCAGGGACTCGATACCGTCCTCCAGTTCAAGTTCACCGGCAGTGAACCGGGTGACTGGTATGCCGCCATCAAAGATGGCAAGGTGGATGTCCAACAGGGCGCCCATCCCAGCCCAAAGATGACCCTCACGGCTGATTCTGCCGATTACATTGCGCTGTTCACCGGTCAGCTTGATCCGATGCAGGCTTTCATGGCCGGAAAACTCAAACTGACTGGTGACCTGAACCTGGCGATGAAGATGACGCAGTTTTTCAAGATGCGCGGGTAGCAGCCGATTACCATAGATATGTAGAAAATTGCGGTACAAACCGCCAGAGATTTCCTCTGGCGGTTTTGATTCTGGTGCGAATTTTGCTCAATCCCCTTGACTCTCTGGTTACCATAGGGTGTATAGTAGCGCTGTAAGCTGAAACGAGGACAACGATGAGACTGAAAATTGGCGATTTCGCGCGTCTAGGACAGGTCACTGTGCAAACCCTGCGTCATTATGACGATTTGGGCCTGCTCGGACCAGCAGAAGTGGATAGTTTCACCAGCTACCGCTATTACACCTTTGAGCAACTCCCGCGCTTGCACCGTATCCTGGCGCTTAAGGATTTCGGCCTGTCCCTCGAACAAATCACGCAGCTCCTGGCCCAGGATTTACCCCCTTCCGAGCTGCGCGGGATGTTGAGGCTCAAACAAAGTGAACTGCGCGAACAGGTGCGGGATCAAATCGACCGTCTGGAGCGTATCGAAGCGCGCCTGCGGCAGATCGAGCAGGAAAACGAAACCTCGCCTTACGAGGTGGTTGTTCGGCGCGTCGAGCCGCTCCTGATTGCCTCGGTGCGCGGATTTTTACCCACCTATTGGGATGCCACACCCTTGTGGATGGAACTGGCCGAAAAGATGTCCAGAGCAGGTATTGCGGCAGCCGGACCGTTTTTCAGCATTTACCATGCCACCGAACCGCAAATCGACACGGAAGCCTGTGTGCCGGTCACGCCTGCGGCCTGCGAGCAATCCACCCTGCAGGTTTACGAACTTCCGGTGGTCGAACAGATGGCCTGTACTATTCATCATGGGCCATTTACCGGCCTGATCAACGGTTTCACCGCTCTATTCAAATGGGTGGACGCCAATGGTTACCAGTTGGCCGGGCCTGACCGCGAAATTTACCTGCGGCATCCCTCCAAAACAGATTTCGCCAACGACACCCAGGCCGTCACCGAGTTGCAGGTTCCCGTCAGCCGGGTGACCACGTAATTTTCTAGAGAACGCGCCAGGGATGAAAGGCGCACCCAGCAAAGCAAAAGTCCAAGGTTGTAGAGAAATCGCTTCAAGCGAGTTCTGTTTGCGTTCCTGTTTGACACATTCAATTCTATTTGGAGGCAACTGATGAAAACCGAATTCAAACTGACCCAGATCGGAACTGTCCATGCCGGGGAAAAGGGCTTTATGCTCGAGATTTTCCCTGAATACCGTGCCGCACTCAACGGCCTGGATGGCTTTAGCCACCTCAACGTGCTCTGGTGGTTCCACCTGTTGGACACACCGCAATACCGAGCCGTGACTGAGTGCCCGCAGCCCTACCAACATGCGCCGGAAACCTTGGGGATTTTTGCCACCCGTTCGCCCGTGCGTCCTAATCCGCTGGCGCTCTCGGTGGTTCCAGTGCTGGGAATTGACCTGGAAAAGGGACTGGTCTCTGTCGCCTACATCGATGCTGAAGAAGGGACGCCGATCCTCGATCTCAAACCCTATCACCCATGTACTGACCGTGTGCGCGAAGTCCAGGTTCCCGCCTGGAGCGCCCACTGGCCGCAGTGGTACGAGGACTCGGCAGAATTCGATTGGGAGGCTGAGT
Source organism: Anaerolineales bacterium UBA5195 (assembly GCA_002412925.1). Taxonomy (GTDB): domain Bacteria; phylum Chloroflexota; class Anaerolineae; order Anaerolineales; family Villigracilaceae; genus UBA5195. The sequence continues at coordinate 102,577 of DHVZ01000027.1, forward strand.
TCGTCAACGCCCGTTGATCCGCAAGTGAAAGAAAAAAACTGGCGTGGGCCAAAATGCCCTCGCCAGTTTTTGCTGATCTAGAATTAAACGAAGAGCGCAATCACTGACACAAATACCCAGGCAATCATGCAAAACGTGATCAATGCAAAAACGGTTGTGATGATCCCGGTTATCCTAGAACGGATCCAGCCTGTCAGTCCGACACCCACCAGAAACAGGTTCAGCCCCAGGTAGGCAACCGCAAAGGTATAGCCTAGCCAGCCTTCCAACTCGGTAATTTCCCGATTTAATTCCGCAATGGCCGCTGCTCCCAATACAAAAGCGAACAAGGCAAACAGAAACATTGTTGTGGAAATCGAAAAGACGATAATGGCTGCAGTGGTGATTTTTCCCGGTTTGTCTGTGGAGATAAGCTGGATTACTGCTGAAAAGGCAAAGCCAGCCAGAATCCCAACCAGGGTAGCGATTTGATTGTATTCCTGTAAAAGGTTGCCAATATCCATGAGACTATTCCTGGAAAAACAAAGAGGGCCGGGAATTTCCCCGACCCTCTTTGTTTACGGTAGTTTAGCTTTTTAAGAACTCATCCAGCGCGGATTTGCTGATCCGGTAGGCGCTGCCGAGTTTCTTGGCCTTTAAATCGCCAGCCGTGATGGCGGCGATGACATCTTCTTCGGAGACGCGCAGGATTGCGGCCGCTTCGGAGGGGGTCATCACATCGGGCGTTCCCCCGGCCGGGGCAGCGCCAGCCGCCGGAGCGGCCTGCTGTTGAGGCGTCTGCATCCCGCCCTGGAGCGCCTGGCCCATCAGGTTCCCGATGCCCATCCCGGCGCCGATCCCGGCTGTCAGGCCAGCGCCGCCGCTCTGGTTGTTGGCGGCATCGCGCATTGCATCCGCGGCCTGCAACTGGGTATAAACGTTCATATCGAGCATACCCATGTCGCGCAGTTCCTGGGCCGATTTATCGGACGGTTTCAGGTTGCCGATGTAGAAAGTCTTCAGAGTCAGGCCCAGGGCCGCGAAGTCATCCTGCGCCTTGGCGCGGACGCCTGCGCCGAGTTCTTCCGTCAGGCCGATGAGTTCGAGAACGTTCTTATTCGCGCCAGTTTCGCCAAGTAAATCCTGGAGCTTGGAGAGCAGCATCGTGCGGACACGCTCTTCGATTTCCACTGTGCGGAAGATGGCCTGCTTGCCAACGATATTGGTCACAAATAATTGCGGATCGCTGACCTGGAAGGAGTAAGTCCCAAAACCCTGCAAGAGCGCCACGCCCAGGCCCACGCCCGGATTCCGGACGATGATGGGCTGCGGGGTGCCCCATTTCTTGTTGGCGAACTCTTTCAGCGAGACGAAATAGACTTCCGCGGGGAAGGGAGTGCGGTCGTTGAATGCCTTGCCGATGAAATCAATCAGCTTGGGAACGTTGGCGGTGACCAGCGTGTGCATCCCTGGCCCGAAAACATCCAGCGCCTGCCCGTTGCGGAAGAAGACAGCCGCCTGCCCATCACGGACGATCAACTGTGAACCAATCCGGTAATCACCAATGCTGGAGTCATCCGGGAAGCGATGGACGATTTCGTCCACCATCTCATTGCGATATTCGATTACATCAAAAATTCTGGCCATGGCTCTCTCCTTTTGACCTTAAATTGACGAATTCATTATAGTCTATGCGTGAATTACATTCAAGCAGATATACGCCACTTTTTTGAAAAAGTTGTGTGGGGCTAACACGCAAGAGCGCGTCGCGCCAAGCTTTTTAGCCAATTCCGCTAAACGGAGCTCGTTTTCACCTGAGAAAATCCCGTTTAACCTGGCGCGACGTGCCCTCTGGTCATCCATCCACCAGGCGCGTGCCGCAGGCCTGGCAGAACAAAGCGTCAGCGGTGTGGCCGCGCCCACACTTGGGGCATTTGCGGGGCAAGTCGCTCGGGAGGGCGGCTCCGCAGGCGGAGCAGGATTCGAGCTCCGGGTCATTGGCCATCCCGCAGAATTCACAAACCTTGGGGTTTTGCGGCGCATCCTTTTCCCCGGCCAATGAACGGGTCAGCGCGCAGAGGTCGTTGATCGCATCCCAGATTTGCGGGGCGATATTTTCCAGGGTGAGTTCGCCAATGAGATCGGGAACCATCGCCAGCAGGGAAATGGGATTGGAGGCGGCTCGCTCGATGAGTTCGCTCGCATCCCCGGCTTTATCCAGCCAGTTACGGTCGCGGCTCATCGTGACCAGCACCCCGCCGCTTGTATCGGTGATATGGACGGTGACCGGAGTCCCGTGCTTTGACCCGATCTGCACTAATGAAGTTTCGCCCCGATTCTCGATCCGGGCGCGGCGCTGGCGGTCGCTGAAGCGCGCTGCCAATTGGTCGGCCAGCGCGGCGGCAGAGATAGTTCCATGAAACATGCGTTGGTTAGGGGGTTGGGAGGACATGGTTAAAGATTTACCCTGTATGGACTAACAAGCTCCTGCCAGGACCCGCTCCAGCCACTCTTCCACCAGCGCAGTAAACAGAAGATCCTGTTCAATTTGCAGGTTGTGTCCGGCTTTGTCAAGGATCACAAAAGAAGCCCGGGAATAGTTCTCAATCAGCTGCCAATGGTCGCGATAGCCAACTATGGAATCTTGTCTGCCCATGACCATCAGAGTTGGCTGCGGGTAGGGTTTCTCGACCAGATCGACATCGACCGTGTAGGGGACATGCTGTCCTAAACTGTTCTCCAGGAAGGCGTAATCGGCTATTTTTAATCCTGGCAGGATGTCTTCACTAAATCTCTCCCAGACCCGCCGATTCTGAACCACATTGATTGCTTCAAAGGATTGCCGGTCTTCGATGGAAAGGCTGTTAAGAAAAGCTTCATCTTTTTCCAGAACCTGCAAAGCGGGCAAATTATCTTTGAGGGTTTCTTGTTTGGCAACCGGACAGATTAACAGCAATCCATCGACCAGCGCTGTGCGCTCTTTGATAACCCCTCTTGCCAGATAGCCGCCATAGGATTCCCCGGCAACAGCGAAATGCTGGTCGGGAATGACCCCATCGATAAACTCAAGAACCACCTCGAGCATTTGATCCGTTCCGGTGATCCAGGGTTTTCCCGGGGTTTTGCCCATGCCGGGCAGGTCAAAATAGATCCGCTGCCAGGGTGTCTCGAGGGCTTGAAAGATGGGTTCCATGCAACCTTTCATCAGCCTGTGGTCTGGACTCCAACCATGGATCATGACAATTGGTTTTCCAGAGCCATGGATTTCGTAGTAGATCGGCACATCTCTGCTAGTGTATTCCATATCAAAAATCTCCCTGATAACTTTTCTGAACAATTATATGCAAAGTACGGCTATATCTCACAACCTTTCGATGTGTGGCTCGATGATTCCGGCGACTTTAATGGACCACTGCATCATCTCTTCTGCGCCGATGCGCAGTGACCAACTCGCGTTTAGACAGGCATAAGCATAGGTGAATGCCAGCACACGCGACAGGTCGATTGCGAGCGTCTCTGCCAGGATGGCCGCACTGGTCAGCAGGCGGGTTTCGTTGTGGACGAGTTCAGGGATTGCTGGGTTGCAGAGTGTGTTGGCACAGTCGTAGGTGCGCTCGCCGAACACGCCTTTCGGATCGAAGGCGAGCCAGCCGCGCGCAGATTGCCGAATGTTGCGGTGATGGATATCGCCGTGCAGCACCCGCACCTCCCGCTGGTCAGCGAGCAATTGCTCACTGAGAGAGGCGCTTCGAACATAGATAGACTCAATGCCCGCTCGTCTGTCCGCCTCAGCTTTGTTGAATAACTCTCCAAACCAACGCTCAAGCCTGAACAAGCCAGCGTATGGGGCCTCCTGAGGAACACTATGAAGCTGTTTGATCACCTGCGCGATAACTCGTGTGGCCTTTTCGTCCTCCCCGCGCTCGACCAGCGTGACGAGTTCATCGCCTGCGGCGTATTCCATCAGGTGCGCCCCATCGTCATGCTGCAGAAGGCGCACCGCCCCACAACCATCAAAATAGCGAAGCGCCACCGCTCCACGCTGCTCATCCGTCTCAGTCGGAGAGAACAGTTTGAGGACAACAGTCTCGGTGCTGTGAGTGACAGTGTAGATTTGACTGGTCACTGTCCGCGCGAGAAATTGCGGGTTTGAAAGATTCCAGGCTGTCAGGTAGTGATTCAGCTTTTTGTTCATCAGGGCTGAACTATGCACCACGTTTTGCCATCTGTTTTCCGTCTCCGCCATTCCTGAGCATGATGATTTCCGCGAGGATGCTGACAGCGATCTCTTCGGGAGTCTCGGCGTTCAGTTCCAGGCCCATCGGTGAATGGATCCGGGCGATTTTGGCATCGTCTACCCCGGCTGCTTTCAGCCCTTTGACTGTTTCAGCCCAGCGGCGGCGGGAGCCGATCACGCCGATATAGGCGGCGCGGGTTTCCAGAAGGTTGGGCAGCCCCGGTATGTCGGTCGAAGCGCCGCGGGTGGTCAGGATCAGATAGGTTTGCCGGTTGATGTTGACGTGTTTGGAAAGATCAGCCATCGGCACGGGATAAAACTCATCCGCCTCGGGGTTCATTTCTGGGGTACAAAATTCGGTCCGGTCGTCGGAAATGGCGACGTGGAATCCAAGCCATTTGGCAAGGTGAGCCACAGCTTTGCCGACGTGCCCTCCGCCAATGACAATGATTTTTTCGGGCGGCAAAATTGGTTCCACGAAGACCTCCACCTGCCCGCCGCAAACGCCAGGGTCGCCACGCGCCGGGTCAGACATGTTGTATTTGAGCAGACGGGGTTTCCCGTCTGTGATGGCGACCCAGGCTTCGTCGAGCACCCGGTGTTCCAGTTCGCCGCCGCCGACCGTGCCGGTGAAGTCTCCGTTTTCAAAGACCAACATTTTGCTGCCGGCATGGCGGGGAGTGGAGCCTTGAGACATGGTGATTGTGCAGAGCGCGGCGCTTTCCCCGCGTTCCAGGATTTCGGCGATCAGGCGATATAAATTTGCTTTCATTTTTCTCCGTAGATCGGCGATAAGCTGCCAGTCGATACTTTGGCTGCTTCGACGGCGCTTTGTTCATGTTCGCGCGCCATGGCTTTATAGGCGGGATCCAGTTTGCGTCCCATCCAGGCAGCCACGGCAGCATGGTATTGGGCGCGGTTGCGATTGGGGATCAGGCTGTAAGCGACATCGCGAAGATATGAATTTTTGAAGATGTATTCCTGTTCTTCAGAAAATTTAGATCCGCTGCGTGGAAAGGCCAGCTCGGCCTGGACCAGTTGCCGCAGTCCATCTTGAATGAAACGTTCCACCACAGGTTCCGGGATATTGACCATGGGAGTGGCGCCTGGCAAGGGCTTGGAGCGCGCTGCCGCCAAAACCGCCCCCACCCAGAACACCCGTCCCACAATCGAGGCCAGCAGCGCCACTGTTCGGGCCTCACGCGAGAGATTATCCATCCGGGCCTGCAGGGTGGCGCGTAAAGACTCGGGGATTTGAGCCAGCAGGCGGTTGTGGATCTCCTGTGAGTTGAGGTTATCGTCCAACAAACCGCCCTTCAGAAGGGTTTTGACGATTTCTTCGAGGAAGTAGGGATTGCCCTCGGCGTGGAGGGCGATTTCCTGTAATACAGGCGCCGGGGTCGATTGTAAGTCTGGGTAAGCCTGCCGCACCAATTCGGGAGTGATGGCCAGCGGCTCCACGCTGATCACGCGCGTCAGGTTATGCCACTGGGTCTGGTTTTTGAGAAATTCCGGACGGGCCGCCCCGATGATCAAGGTTTGGAGGGGCGGCTCGCTGGTACTGAGCATGAGAGCCAGCAAGTGGAGGCTCTCCCGATCGGCCCATTGCAGGTCATCGAACAATAACACCAGCCGTTTGTGCTTGCTCAGGCAGCGCAGCAATTCGCGAGTCAGGAAAAAAATGCGTTTCAGGTTGTCGCTTTCGCCGGGGTTGTTTTGCCTTGAAAGACCGATCATTTCACCAAGTACCTGGGTGATTTCTCCTTTTGTATCTTGCGGTTCATATTCCCAGACGCTTTCGATCCCACGAGCCCATTTTTCGCTGGCGGCTGGCGTTGGATCGTCGTCGCGTACATCAAAACGATTCCTGAGCAGGGTGCGCCACAGGTAGTAGGGTATCCTGGAGGTCTGGGCCAGCCCGCGGGTCGAGATGATGTTGGTGTTTTCTCCGTTATCTTCGAGCAGGTTTCCGAACTCCATCATTAGCCGCGATTTTCCAATCCCCACGTCGCCGCTGACCAGCGCCATCTGCGGTTTCTGGGCTTCAAAAGCCTTTTCGTATAGAGATTTTAGCTTGGCGAGTTCTTCGTCCCGCCCGACCATGTTTGTGACCAGGCTGTCGGCGCTCTGGTAGCGGATACGTCCTTGTGAGATTAACCGCTCTTCAACGGCGTAGGGCTGGACCAACTCGGTTTTGCCTTTGGCCCTGGTCGGTTCCAGCCTTTTTACCCGAAAACTATTTCTCACCAGGCGGAGCGTGTTTTCACCAATGGCGACTGTCCCGGCAGCGGCGATTTGCTCCAACCGGTTGGCGACATTAACCGTGTCTCCCAGAACCGTATATTCGTTGCGCGTTCCAACATAGCCTGCAAAAACTGGTCCGGTATTGATGCCCACGCGTAACTTCAACGTTTCTGCGCCCTGGATGGGGGTTAATTGGCAGAATTCGTCGAGGGCCTTGATCAAGGCCAGGCCGGCGGCGACTGCCTGCTCGGCGTCCTTGTCACCGGCAAAGGGCGCTCCCCAGATCGCCATGACGCCATCTCCGAGGTGCTTGTCGATATATCCGTCATGGGTCTCGATGACTTTGTCAAGCCATTTCCAGAGTCCATTGATCAGGTCGCTGACGGTTTCATAATCGAGTTGTTCGGCCAGGGCTGTAAAGCCCTGCACATCGGCGAACAGGACAGTGGCGAGACGGCGCTCTTCGGGGTAATGTTGGTTGAGTTTGGTCGGCATGGATACGTTTTCGGGCATTATTTTTCCAACAGGCCAAGCAATGCTGGGAGTAATTGTTTCTTGCGTGAAACCACACCGGGCGCGTCGCGGGTGCCATCTGGCAGCCGGGGATAGGGTAGTTCGTCCAGAATGGGTTGGTTGGGCGTGGAAATCAGCAGCCGGCTGGAGCCGCGGACAATATCGGTGACCAGCAGGACAGTGAAATCCAGGCCGCGTTTGTCGCGTAAATCGTTGAGCGCATCTTTCAGCCCTTCGAGATGTTCGCCAATTTCGTGCAAATCGTTGACTTCGGCCTGCGCCACGGCAAACTTAAACCCACCGGCTTCATAAGGCTTGATGTCGGTGTTGACGATGTTGTTCGGTTCCTTGTTTGATAGCCCGGCCCCGGCAGATAGGACTTGTTTGCCGTAAGATTGGATACTTTCGCCCTTGAGCGGGCCACTGCCGATGAATGCCCAGCGTGCAAGGCGTTCAGCAGCCGTTTTATCGCGCGGAGTTGTTGTGGGTGATGTCAGGATTAAAGTGTCGGCTAACAGCCCGGCCAGCAACATGCCAGCCAGGGGGGCTGGCATGGAAAGCCCGGCCTCGGCGGTCAGTTCAGAGACGAGCGTACTGGTCGAGCCGACCGTGTCGACTGTAAATTTGATCGGCTGGTGGGTATGGGGATTTCCCAGGCGGTGATGGTCGAGGATTTCAAGCAGTTCGGCCTCGTCAAGTGCGGCGATGGCCTGGCGCGGCTCGTTGTGGTCGACCAGGATGATTTTCAGGCGCGGAGGGTTGAGCACACCGCGCTGCTGGCAGAGACCCAAATAATGTCCGCTTTCGTTGACCACAAAAAAGTCATTATATTCCTCGCGCAGGATGCGGTTGAGCGAATCCCGGATATGTGCGGTAGCCAGGAATTTTGGCACACCGGTATCCGCGGCGTCTTTAGAGGGGGCCGACATGATATCCACGATGCGCTGGTCGCTCATGTCCAGGCGCGGGCCGACAACCTGGCGGAAAAATTTGAACAGACTGAAGCCGTCGATCAATCCGTAAGGTTTGCCATCTTCCGAGACGATTGGGGCAATCCCGCCGGTGCGGCTGGCAAGCAGCCAGGCCTCGCTGAGGGGCGTCTCTGGTAAAACGGTGTCAAGTTGCCGGGTGACAGACTCGAAACGCGGCGAAGCGTCAGTCAGTAAGTAGGGCGCTTCCAGTTCCAGCCTTTTGAGGACCCAAAAGGTCTGTGGATTGATTGCCCCGGCGCGCGAAGCGATGGTGTCCAGCCCATCGCGTTGGCGCAAGAGCCAGGCGTAGCCCATGGCCGCGGCGATGGAATCGGTATCCGGGTTGAGATGTCCGGTAACGTAAATTCGGTCGGTCATTGAGTTAATTCTCCCGCTTCACTTTCAACGCCTGCCAGACCCGCTCAGGCGTGACCGGGTTCACATCCACATCCACACCCAACGCATCACGAACGGCATTGCCGACTGCCGGGGCGACCCCGTCCATCGGGATCTCGGCGACGGCCTTGACCCCAAAGGGATGGGTCGGCTCGAAGGTTTCGACGAAAATCACCTCCAGGGCGGGCATTTCATCCGCCTGGAAAATGTGATAATCGCGGAAATCCCGTTCGCGGGCATTGCCCTGCTCGTCATAGCGCATCTCCTCGCAGACAGCGTAACCCAGGGCCTGGGTCATGCCGCCCTCGATTTGGCCGGAGGCTGTTTGCGGGTTGATGATCATGCCCGAATCGACCGCCATGACCAGCTTGTCGACGGTCACGGCCCCGGTTTCGGCATCCACCGTTACCTCGGCAAATTGGGCGGCAAAGGGCGGCGGCGAGGAAGGCGAGACGTAACTGGCAACGCCCATGATCTGTTCCTGGTTGTTGCGGTGCAGCGAATCGAGGGCGATTTCGGTCAGGGTAACCGAGCGGCCATCAGGGGCGTGGGCCTGCTTATCGGCCAGACGAATCATCTCATACTCTGCCAGTCCGAGCAGGGCGGCGGCGCGTTTTTTTATTTTTACCGCCACAATTTCCGCAGCCCGGACTGCTGCTGTTCCTGAAATATAGGTTGTGCTCGAGGCATACGCACCCTTGTCAAAAGGGGTGAAATCAGTGTCGGACGAGTAGGTGATCATGTCTTNNCGGCGGCCATTTGCGCCAGGACGGTGTCTGAACCCGTCCCCAAATCGGTTGCGCCGACGAGGAGATTGAACGAACCATCGTCATTCATCTTGATCGAGGCCCCGCCCATATCGAGGTAGGGAATGGCGGTTCCCTGCATGACCAGGGCGACGCCGATCCCGCGCCGTAGCGGCGACGAAGGACGAAAGGCGAAGGACGAAGGGTTTTGGTCATTGGTCGTCCGTCGTTCGTCGTCCGTCGTCCGTCGTCCCTCGCGCCAGGCTTTATTTCCAAACTTCGAGTCCCAGTCTATTGCCGCTTTGCCCTGCGCCACACACTGTTCCAGCCCAACGGTGTGGATAATTTCGGGGCGGGGTTCGCGGCCTTCGTTCCAGGCGGTGCTGAAGGGATGATATTCCCCGGCATGGATGGCGTTTTTAAGGCGGAATTCGATCGGGTCAAAACCCATCGCGCGCGAGATTTTTTCGAGATGACGGTCGAGCGGCCAGTAGCCTTGCGGAACGCCGTAGCCGCGGAAGGCTCCGGCGGGCGGTGTATTCGTGTAAACAATATCTGCGT
>DHVZ01000066.1 GCA_002412925.1 Anaerolineales bacterium UBA5195
GCCGCCGGGGATGTAGACCAGGTGCGCCCGGCGCAGAATATCTTCCATTTCGGCGAAGGTCATCGTTTCGGTGTTGACCGTCTCGATGCGCGCCAGGCCCTTGAAGACGCTTTCGGTAAAGCCCTGCCAGCGCGTTGACAGGGAAGCCAGCGGCAAATAAGCCACCAGCGGCGCAGATTTGTGTTCCAGATGCGGGCGGCAGGCCTCGAGGACATCGCGCAGGTCTTCGCCGGGGGTCGAGAAAAGATGCAGGTTGAGGGGCATGGGAGATTTTCAACCGTGAATCAGGCTACGCACTCAGTTCATAGGCCTGCTTGAGCCAGGCAAGCAATTCCGGGTCGACTTCAGATGGATGGCTGAGTTTGACTTCCTGCTGATAGCGGTTGGCTGAAACTTTCTGGCGGCGAGGAAAACGCGGGCTGGTGATTGGCGTCGCCGATTTGACGGTGAGCATCAGCGCCGTCTGGCGGGTGGAGATCTGCGCAAAGGTCGATTTGTTGACCAGGTGAATGGATGCTTTCCTGGCTTCTTCGCTGACCGGCCCAAACTTGCGCGTTTCGTCCAGCAGTTTGGCATAAACTGCCCGTACGGCATTCGATTTCTCTACAAAAAAGGATTCAACAGTAAACTTTTCGCTCATTTTGTGTCGCTTTCATAAAGCAGTATGTTGCAAAGGGCAGGCAAGGCAAGTAGAAAACGGAATCGTCAAATTTTTATTTTTTCTAAAATCACATTTCTCAACGCTTCCTGCACCACATCCCACTTCTGACCCGAATCGACCAGCCGCCAGCGGGAGGGTTCCGCGGCGGCCATCTCGAGGTAGCCGGCCCGCACGCGGCGGTGAAAATCGACCGTATAGGCGTCCATGCGGTTCCACTCTTCCTGTTTGGATTTGCGCTGCAGGCCGGTTTCCACATCCAGGTCGAGCAAAATGGTCAGGTCAGGCACCAGGCCGCCGGTGGCATAATACACCANNCGTAGCGGTCAGACAGCACGATCTCACCGTCCTGCAAGCGCGGGCGCAGCACTTCCTCGACGATCTGGGCGCGGGCAGCCTGGTAAAGCAGCGTCTCGGTGCGCGGATGCATCTCAGCGTTTTTCAGATCATGGATTACCTCGCGGATCTGCTCGCCGATGGATGTCCCGCCCGGTTCGCGGGTCGGGAATACGGTATAGCCCTTCTCGCGCAAAAACGCCACAAGATGGGGGATATGGGATGTCTTGCCTGAACCTTCGGGGCCTTCGAGTGTGATGAACATAAGGGATTTGTAATTTCCGATTGATGGTTGAAGATTGGAAAAATGAACGCGCCGGACGATAAGATTTTATCGCGTTTTCCATGCAATGGATGAATTATATAATGCTGCGCATTTGTGACCGGGACGGGTATACTTACCTGTGACGGGAATCACATGCGCAAAACTTTGTCCTTCTTCCCAATCCTGGCTGCCCTGGTTGTGATCGGCATTCTCTGGCCCCTGAGCCTCTCCACTGTGCTGGCGCAAGAAGCCACGCCGACGTATGACCCGCTGGTCGAGCCGACGCTGCCGCCCAACCCGACCGAGCTCGAACTGGGGCAAAACCTGTACTGGCACTGGTGCATGACCTGTCACGGCGACCTGGGCCAGGGGCTGACCGACGAATGGCGCTCCGTCTGGGTCGACGACCACCAGAACTGCTGGGCGCGCGGCTGTCACGTCGGGCGGCCGGGCGATCTGGGCTTCCCAATTCCGACCGTTGTGCCCGCCATTGTCGGGGACGAAAAATTATCCCATTTCGCGGCCTTTTCTGACCTGTACAGCTATCTGCGCGGCACTCACCCGCCGCAGCACCCGGGGCTTTTGGAAGACAAGGAATATCACGCCATCGCCGTCTACGTCTTCGAGATGAACCAGCGGGTCGTCGAAGAAGCCACAGCCGCCCCAACGGCTTCCATCGCACCAGCCTTTACGCCAACGCTGCCGCCGGTTGCGACGATTGTTTCCGCGCCCCCCGCCCCGGCGCCCGCAAAAACAACCACCTGGGTTTTAGTGCCCATCGGCCTGGCCTTCCTGGGCGGGCTGCTCCTGCTTGTCTGGATACGCTCCCGACAGGAAACATAACAGTCCCCTTGAAAATCAAACCGCCACATCGGGAGAACCAGGTGTGGCGGTTTTTCAATTGCTGTCAGGGCATTAATCCCGGAAGATTCTTACGTACCTTCTCGGCTCTTTGCCATACGAGTGGCTGACCAGGTCAGCGGCGCGGGCCATCTCGTGCTGGATGCGGCGGATGACCGGCGTGGCGGGCGGCATGTCGACATAGCGTTCCCCGTTCAGCACCGCCACGATCGCCTGCTGGGTGGCATTGCGGGCCTCGTCGCTCTCGCCGCCGCCTTCAACCGGGATGTTCAGGTTGTACAGGTCGCTCAGGAACTGCTCCATCTGGCTGACCGTGTTGGCGCGCAGGACGTAGATCGGCATGCCGCGGCTTTCAGCTTCCATGATCGGCTGCTGGCGGTTGCGATAGTAGGCCCGCAGGGTGATCAGCGCGTCCGCTTCGGCGGGTTCGCGCACCACGATGGCCGGGACGCTCAGGCGTTTGGCGGCCTGCATCAGGCGGTTGCGCGCTACCCCATACGGGTAAATCTTGACCGTCTGGAGCGGGGTGCGCGGGGTGCTTTCAGGTACGCTCGGCGGGTTTAACGGCACGGCAGGCGTCGGGGAGAAAACTCCGCGCCCGTTGGCCGGAACGGGACCGTTTTCGAGCCGGGTGCCACGCTGGGGCCGCTGGTTCACTCCCAGGGGCGCGGCGGGTGCTTTCTCTACCCGAATCTTGCCGTCTTCGTCACGGATGCGGTTCTCGGCTGGCAGCGGATACCCGCGCAGAAAGGCATCGACCGCTTCGGTGACGTCATCATGGATGGCGAACTGGTCGCGGCTCTGGATCTCGATCAGCACGTCGAAGGTCGGCGGGGCGCGCCGCTCGAGGACGGTCTTCTGCGTGCCGCGCCGGCGGGCTTCCTCGTCTGAGAGCGTGACAGCTTCGATGCCGCCAACCAGGTCCGAAAGGGTCGGGTTTTGGAGCAGGTTATCGAGCGTCTGGCCGTGGGCGGTGCCGATCAGTTGCACACCGCGCTCGGCGATGGTGCGGGCGGCCAGGGCTTCGAGTTCGCGCCCGATCTCGTCGATGACGATCACTTCCGGGTTGTGGTTTTCGACCGCTTCGATCATGACTTCGTGCTGCTGGGTCGGGACCTTGACCTGCATGCGGCGCGCGCGGCCAACGGCGGGGTGCGGCACATCGCCGTCGCCGCCGATCTCGTTGGAGGTGTCGACGATGACGACGCGCTTGGTCTCGGCCAGGATGCGGGCCGCTTCGCGCAGCAGGGTGGTCTTGCCCACCCCGGGCCGGCCCAGGATCAGGACAGATTTTCCGCTCTCGATTACATCCTGGATGATGTCGATCGTGCCATACACGGCGCGCCCGACCCGCAAGGTCAGCCCGACGATCAGGCCGCGCCGGTTGCGGATGGCGGAGATGCGGTGCAGGGTGCGNNTCGCCCAGGCCTTTGACCGTCTCGATAAGTTCCTCGGCGGTAATTTCGGCTTCGCGCAGGGTAACTTCACCATCGGTGAAGCGGGCGGTCGGGACGCGCCCAAGATCGAGGATGATCTCGAGCAGTTTATCGTAATGGTTGGCTTTATGGACGGCCTCGACGATGTTTTCAGGTAAGACATTCAGCAAGGCAGCCAGGTCGTCTGTAATTCGGCGTTGGGTATTCATTAGGTTTTCCGGTGTCAGGTGTCAGGTTTCAGGTATCACGTGTCAGGCACTTCGTCTTCGCTCACATCGTCCCGGTGTCCTTGCGGGAGTGCAGGTTTCAGGTGTCAGGTGTCAAGCCCTGAGCGCAGCGCAGTCGAAGGGTGGTTGGTGCGGAGCGTAGCGCAGTCGAAGGGCGGTTTCAGGCGATATCTGAATAGGTTCAACAACAGTGGGTGGGACAATTTGCCAAATTATCCTACGCAAATACAGGGAGGTTAGGTGTTAATCAGGATCATTTCGGTATACCTGCTTTCTTTCGAACTTCTCCTATTATACGAGATTTAAAGAAACTACCCAATTGGAGTTGCATAAGAAAAGCGAGCGCAGAGGCAGGCTCCACGCTCGCTTCAGGCTGGCTGAACTGAAATGCTACAGATCGCGGCGCATGACAACTTCGTCTTCGTCCATTTCGCCGGTGTCACTGAAACCAAGCTTTTCGTAAAACCCGAACGGGCTGCCCTCGCCGGGGACACAACTGGTGAATATTTCTTTTGCGCCAGGCCGGCTGCGGACGTATTCGAAGAGCAGTTCCATGGCGCGGGCGGCAAATCCAAATTTCTGGTAGCGGGCATCCAGCATCAGCCGCCACAGGAAGTATTCGGGTTTGGCGGCGTCATCCGAGAGCATCATAAACCCGACCGGGGTCTCGTCGGCGTAGATGGCGCGGAACCAGGCCGTCTCCGGGTAAAAATGGGCCTGGGCGATGGAAACGGCGTTGTTGGCCACGAATTTCTCCTGCTCGGGGGCAACTTTCAGGCGCAGCACCGCGCCCAGGTTTTCGCGGGTCACTTCGCGCAGGCTGACGATGGAGTCTTTGGTAAGAACGGGGCTTGGGGTTTCTTCAGACATGGAAAATATCCTTTTGAGATGGTGAGAACTGTCGAACGCTCATTTTATGTATAACTCAAATCCACTCTGCATCGACAGTTCTCTCGTTTTGGACATCACCGGTATTGCGGGTCGATTTTGGCTCGAGCAGCAGCACCTGCACTTCTTCCTCGGCCACCGGGCAATGTTCCACGCCCTTGGGGATGATGACGAATTCGCCTTCATCAATCCAAAGATCGCGGTCGCGCAGTTTGATGAGCAATTTGCCCTTCACCACAAGGAAGAGTTCATCTTCTTCGTCGTGCTTGTGCCAGACGAATTCGCCTTTGAGTTTGGCCAGCTTGACATACGAATCGTTCACCTCGCCCACGATGCGCGGACGCCAATGCTCGTGGAACAGGTCAAATTTTTGGGAGATGTTGATTATATTCATGGCTTTTCATCCTTAATCAAGGGTCAGTTTATATCCGTATCCAAGTTTACAAGTAATATCTGCACAGTTTTGTGACAAATGTCAGGTGACGCGGGTAAGTGAATTTGGTACAGTGAGATGAAATATTGAAAGGTTCCTTACCCATGCAGCTGGTTTGGATGATTATCCCATGAAAAGAAAAAGATTTTTTTATGTTTTCGTTTTGACAATCACGGTCTGTGTGGCCATCCTATTCGCTGTCTGGCAAGAAGATAGGTTGATTTGTATATTCAGCCCCAAAACACCCGAAGAACGATGGGCCGAACAGACCATCCGGGCGTATATCGATACAGCACAATTGGATATCACTTATTGCTCAGCTCATTACAACGCATTCCTGAAAGGTATTTTGCTTGGAGATATTCCCGAATTGACAAACCCACCTTCTGCTTTTATCAAAAATGGCGCAGAAAGCCAGATTATTCTTGAGTACGCGGCACAAAACTTTCGTCTGCCAAGAGAAATGCGGTCCAGCTTTGGCACAGAGGTACCTGCGCTTGAAGCAGTGCCCAGAGAAGGAACCGAATAGACAAAACTACTTTAACATTCGACTCAGCAAGAAATTAATATTAAATTGAATGAAGCAAGCAAGTAAACTCCCCTTATCTCACAAAACAAATCAAGGAAACATAACCCCGAAATTTTCAGCCGGAACGGGCTGCAACTCCCCGTCTGCCAGCCAGGCAGATTGCTCCAGGTCGATCTCTTCGAGATGTCAGCGCAATTCCATTATAGCCAGTTTGCCTGTTTGACTTTCATTAACCTGCCCACTTCTCCGGTTGCGCAATTTGCCCGATGGACTTATAGTCACAGGGTGTCTCGCCTTCCCAAACGACGTTGAGACAAACAATAAGGAGATCAACAACCATGCGCGGTGGCGGCAGTTTTTTTCGCTCTATTCGTTCCGGGGATACAAAACCCCAAAAAATAACCCGGCAAGTCCTGTTGCGCGTGCTGGCCTATGCCCGTCCGTACTGGGGGCACCTGGCCGGGATGCTGGTCACGATTCTCATCAGCAGCGGGCTTTCGCTGGTTTC
>DHVZ01000059.1 GCA_002412925.1 Anaerolineales bacterium UBA5195
TCTGACATCTTTTGCGTGCACACTTGCGTGTTTTTTTGCCCCAAAGAAGACTTTTTTCAGGTAGAATACACTGATACGGGCCGGACAACCAACTTTCTTGCCCGCGCGATTGGAAAGGTAAAGGTTATGATCAATAAAACTCCCAAGACGCCCCCGCCTGCGAAGAAACCCGATAAACCCCTCAGGCCGGTGACGCTCCCTCAAACGAAACCACCCGCCACCCTGATTTCTTCTTACAGGAAGCGCCAACAGATGGGTCCATTCATTCTCTGGAGTCTGGTTCTCTTGTTGGTATTTTCTGGCATCATCCTGCTGGTTGTCTGGCTGGCCAGCGGAAATGGCCCAAAGATTACGCTGTTTGCGACAGAGACGCCCACACCTACTGTCACGCCTTCACCGACGAGTACGTCCACGCTTACACCGACTTCCACCCAGACGGAAACCCCAACCATCACCCCCTCGCCAACACCGGATAAACCTTTCAATTACACGGTTGTGGAAGGCGATACCCTGGACGGGATTGCGAAAAAATTCAATCTTGGCGATAACGGCATTCCGCTCCTGCTGCTGCTCAACCCGACCATCAGCGCGGCGACGCTGCGGATTGGCGATATCATCCTGGTTCCCAACCCGGACATGCCATTGCCGACCGAAACACCCATCCCCGTGAATTTACCGCGCGGCACCAAGCTGGATTACACCATCCAGGCTGGCGATACGATCGCCGGGATCGCCTCCAAATTTAACAGCACTGCCGAAGATATTCTCAAAGAAAACAGCATCACCGATGCAAACAAAATCCAGGTCGGGCAGGTGATTGTGGTCAGAGCCAACCTGGTCACGCCCACTGCTTCACCCCAGCCAACAATTACCCCCGGCCCCTCGGTGACACCCCCCTCACCATTCACACCCACCCCGCCCGGCGGCGTAGCGCCCACAGCGGCACCCACTGCAACCCCATAATTTGTTCTCCTGCCGCGAATTGGCGGCAGGAGTGATTTTTCCCAGCACGGCTTTCGTAAAGCCAGCGCGGTTTTACCGCCAAGACGCCAAATCTACCAAGTGCACCAAGATTCTTGCAGTTTTCCTGGCGTTCTTTGTAAAAACTTGGCGGTGAGGTTTCGACTTTAAGAAAGCCCTGTTTTTCCCAGATTTCGATCTGGACAAAACCCGGCCTCTCGTGTAGAATTCAACCCCGCTGTCTAGGAATCATTTTTTGGAGGAAAGACCTTGGCTAATATTAAATCCCAAATCAAGCGCAATCGCCAGAACGAGAAGAAACGTCTGCGCAACCGCGCTTTCCGTGGATCCGCCCGCGCCGCTGTCCGTGAAGCCCGCGCCACCATCGAAGCTGGCAAGCCCGATCAGGCTGCTGTGATCGCGGCGATCAGCCGCCTGGATAAGGCCGCAGAAAAAGGCGTGATCCACAAGAACAACGCCGCGCGCCGCAAGAGCCGCCTGATGAAGGCGCTGGCCGCCGCCGAAACCAAGTAGTTCTCAGCTGGTGACACGTTCATCAAGCGGGAGCACCGCTAGGCGCTCCCGCTTTTATGCGTCTTGATAAGTTCACTGCGGTTGGCAGGCACTTCCAAAACAGGATTGTCACCAAAATTTGTAGTTTTTGTCACAAAGATACGCAAAAACTGCCAAACTTGTGTTTTAATCAGGGTGGAAATCAATTTCACAAGGAGCTGAGCATGTCAAAAACCACCGACCATCTCAAGGAAGCTTTTGCGGGCGAATCGCAGGCTGGCCGCAAGTATACAGCCTTTGCCAAGAAAGCCGAAGAAGAAGGCTATCTTCAGATTGCCAAATTATTCCGCGCTGCGGCGCTGGCTGAATCAATCCATGCCATCAATCACCTGAAAGCGCTGGGCGGGGTTGAGGCGACGGCTGATAATCTCAAAACTGCAATTGCCGGTGAAAGCTACGAGGTAACCAGCATGTATCCGGGTATGATTGCCGATGCTGAAGCCGAAGGCGAAAAGAAAGCCACCACAACTTTCAAATGGGCTTACGAAGTCGAAAAAGTCCACGAGGCTCTCTACCGTTATGCGCTGGAACACATGGACCCCAACGCCCCAGTGCCTGAATATTACGTCTGCCCGATCTGTGGTTATACACACGAAGGAAAATTCGAAGGCAAATGCCCGGTCTGCGGCGCGCCGGCCGAGAAATTCCTGAAAGTCGAGTAATTTGCTATCAGCAGGAATAAGCAACAGCGGGAGCGCACTGGCTCCCGCTGTTGCTTAAAGGGGAGACAATGGTCTGATATAATCCGACGAAATTATTCCAAGTCGTTCGGAAGCTCCGCGGTACCATTCACGAAAAGTTCCAGAGAACCATTCTTTCGGCAGGTGAGCCATGTTCCAGCAAGAACAACAAATTATCGAAGCCAAGATCCAGGCCTTTTGCGCCGAAAACGAGATCCCCTTGAGCGAACTCAAATGGGCGCCGATCCCCTTTAGCGGGGAGTGGGGGATTTCCACTTCCTTTTTCCAGTTGGCAGCCAACGAGGCCCGCGCGGGGCAAGGGAAGGGACTCCCGGTGCCGCAGCGTGCCGCCGAAATGGCGGAACAAGCCAAGGCCTATATTGGAACCGCCCCCGGGATCAGCCATATCGAAGCAACCAAGGCCTATCTCAACCTGTACTTTTCCACGCCGGAATATGCCTCCCGCGTGGTTGAGACCGTTTTAACGCAGGGGCCCCGCTTTGGGGCGGGCGCGCCCAAGGGTGAGCGCGTCATGGTGGAATATGCCCAGCCGAATACGCATCACTCGTTCCATATCGGGCACTATCGCAATACCATTTTGGGCGAAGCCCTGGCGCGGGTCGTGGAATTTGCCGGGTTCGAGACGATTCGCGCCTCGTATCCGGGCGACATCGGCCTGGGCGTGATCACCGTCATCTGGGCCTATGACAAGTTTTATCACGGGAAAGAGCCGCAGGGCATCCACGAGCGCGGACAATGGCTGGCAAGCATTTACACCGAAGCCACCAAGCTGCTCGAAGCGAAAGAAAATGAAACTGAAGCTGAGAAGGCCCAGCGCGAAGCCTATGAGGCCGAACGACGTGAAATGTACAAAAAATGGGACGCGGGTGATCCCAAAGTCCGCCAGTTGTGGCTGGAGACGCGCGAGTGGAGCCTGATCGAGCTGCGCGACATCCTGGAGCTGATGGAGGTCAAGATTGATGTCTGGTTCTTCGAGAGCGAAGTCGATGAACCCTCGAAAAAGATCGTCGATGAACTGATCGAGCGCGGGATTGCCAGCGACGAACGCCCCACTGGCGGCGCGGTGATCGTCAAGATCGATGAAAAACTGGGCCTGGCCAAGGAAAAGTACCGGGTGGCTGTCATCCTGCGCTCGGACAGCACCACCCTCTATCTGACCAAAGACCTGGCCCTGGCTCAGGACAAGTTCGAAAAGTACCACGTCGACCGCTCGATTTATGTCGTCGATAACCGCCAGAGCATGCACTTCATGCAGGCCTTTAAGATTTTGGAGTTGTGGGGTTTCCCTCAGGCCGAAAAATGCTTCCACCTGGCCTATGGCTTTGTCAGCCTGCCCGAAGGAGCCATGTCGGCCCGGCGTGGACGGGTGGTGCTGTTCAAGGAAGTCTACGACGAGGCCATCCAGCGCGTGCTGGCGGTGATCGCCGAGAAAAACCCGAACATGCCAGATGCAGAACGACAGGGCGTGGCGCAAAAAATTGGCCTGGGCGCACTGGCTTATTCGATGCTCTCGGTGGACAACAACAAGGACATTGTCTTTGATATCAACGAGGCGCTCAGCTTCGACGGGCACACCGGGCCGTACATCCAGAATGCGTATGTGCGGGCAAACTCCATTCTCAAGAAGTCAAAAGTCGAAGTGCCTGCCCTGAGCTTGTCGAAGGGTCAAAAGTCAGACAACCCACAACTGGCGACTTTTGACTATGGTTTGACCAGTCACGAAATTGAGCTGATCGAACAGATCACGCGCTTCCCGGCGGTGGTGCAGCAGGCAGCCAACGAATATCGCCCGCTGTTGGTTGCGACGTATGTTTATGATTTGGCAACCGCTTTCCATAGTTTCTATCATGCGGTGCCAGTCCTGCAAGCGGGTAATGCATCCATCCGGGATGCCCGCCTGCGGCTGGTGGCGGCAGCGAAAGAGGTGCTGGCAAATGCCCTGCACTTGCTGGGGATTACAGCCCCGGATGTGATGTAATGTTTATTGGCAGGTGTGCTTCGCCCCTACGGTAACTCGAGACATTTTTCGAGGAAAAATGTTATGCAGAAGACATGACGTTTTATATTGACGATAATGCTATAATCTCCTCACTAGCAATTTCGCCTTCTTTTGGCGCTTTTGGGCATCACAGCCCCAGAAGTGATGTGACGTAGTGGCCACAGGTCGCTGCGAAAGTCAGCAGGTCCCGGTTCCGTCATGGGCCCCGAAACGAGCAGAGAGTCTCCTTTGAAGCGCGGGAGGTTCTTTGCATGTTTTGTTTTACAAGAGCGCCATCGATCTTGAGCGCGACCCGCTGAAATTCATCTATTTCTGTCAAGGAGAAATTGCATGTCCCCCATCAAAACCCTGATCATGGGAGCCGCCGGACGCGACTTCCACAACTTCAACACCTTCTTCCGCGGGAACAAGGATTATGAAGTCGTCGCCTTTACCGCGACCCAGATTCCCGATATCGCCGGCCGCGCTTATCCTGCCGCGCTGGCTGGCGACCTTTACCCCAAGGGTATTCCGATCTTCGTCGAAGAAGACCTGCCCGAACTGATCAAAAAACACAAGGTTGAGCAGGTGGTCTTCGCGTACAGCGACGTTCCGCACGAAGTTGTCATGCACAAAGCTTCCCAGGTGAATGCCCTCGGCGCCGATTTTATCCTGATGGGCAGCGCCCGCACCCAGGTCAAGTCGACCAAACCGGTCGTCTCCGTCTGCGCCGTGCGCACCGGCTCGGGCAAAAGCCAGACCACCCGCCGTGTCTCCCTGATCCTGCGCGGGATGGGCTACAAAGTGGCTGCCATCCGCCACCCGATGCCCTACGGCGACCTGGTCAAACAGGAAGTCCAGCGCTTCGCGACCTATGCCGATCTCGACAAGCACGAATGCACCATCGAAGAGCGCGAAGAGTACGAACCCCACATCGATAACGGCGTGATCGTCTACGCCGGCGTCGATTACGAAAAAATCCTGCGCGCCGCGGAAAAAGAAGTTGACATCATCCTGTGGGATGGCGGCAACAATGACTTCCCCTTCTATGTTTCCGACATGCAGATCGTCGTTGCTGACCCGCACCGCGCCGGTCACGAGAGCACCTACCACCCCGGCGAGACCAACGTCCGCGCCGCCGACATCTTCGTGATCAACAAAGTCGACACCGCCGATCCTGAGAAGGTCATCCAGGTGCGCGAGAACCTGCGCAAGATGAACCCCAACGCGATCGTCATCGAAGGCGCCTCCCCGCTCTTTGTCGATGACCCCGCTGCGATCCAGGGCAAGCGCGTCCTGGTGGTTGAAGACGGCCCGACCCTGACCCACGGCGAAATGGCCTACGGCGCCGGTTACGTCGCTGCCCGCCGCTTTGGCGCGAAAGAAATCGTCGACCCGCGCCCGTTCGCGGTCAAATCGATTGCCGCCACCTACGTCAAGTATCCCAAAACTGGCCCGATTCTTCCGGCCATGGGCTACGGTGAAGCGCAGATGAAAGACCTCGAAGCCACGATCAAGAAGGCGGATGTGGACCTGGTGATCATCGGCACCCCGATCGACCTGACCCGCGTGATCAAGATCGACAAGCCCTACCAGCGTGTGCGCTACGAACTCCAGGAAATCGGCCAGCCAACCCTGGAAGACCTGCTGATGAAGAAGTTTGGCAAGAAGAAGTAAGTCGGTAAATTGGCAAGTTGGGAGTCGGGTGAGAGAGTTCACCCGACTCCTTTTGTTTTTCCAAGACAGATGACACTTTGTGAAAATGAACATGCGTGACAAAGCCATGACACCTTTCAGGGGGCATGGGGGTTAAAATTTGCGCTGGTAACTATTCAACCGAGGGTGCGTCGCACCCGACAGTGTGACAAAAATTTGTTAAATGGAAGCTTTCTGCGCTTGAAACCAGCTCGTTTAGCCTGGTGCGACGCACTACTTAAATCTGAACATGGAGACTTTTCAACCCGATGTCCGCTTTTGCCCCGACCCTCGCCTCCCGCAGCCTGCCAACTGTTAAACCGGCAGCCCGCGACCTGCTGTTGATCACCGCTGGCGCACTCTTTGTCGCCGCCCTCTCGCAGGTAAAAATTCCCCTGCCCTTGACCCCCGTCCCGCTGACCGGGCAAACTTTTGCCGTCCTGCTGGTCGGCGCGGCCCTCGGCGCCAAGCGCGGCTTCGGCTCCCTGGGCCTGTATCTGGCGCTCGGCGCGCTCGGCCTGCCGTTTTTCGCCGGTGGCACCAGCGGCCTGAGCTACATGTCCGGCCCAACGCTCGGTTACCTGGTCGGTTTTCTGGCCGCCGCTGCGCTGACAGGTTTCCTGGCCGAGCGCGGCCTCGACCGCAAAGTTTCAACCGCTATTCTGGCATTTCTCGCCGGGCAGGCTGTCATTTACCTGTTTGGAATCGCCTGGCTTTCGGTCCTGCTTGGCTTCCAAAAAGCCATCCTGGCCGGTCTCATGCCCTTCCTGCTCGGCGACGCGCTGAAGATCGGCGCGGCTGCGCTGGCGCTCCCGGCGGCCTGGAAATTGGTCAAGTAAAAGAACATCTCGTGACGACAAAAAATCTCATCGGCAAAACGCCTGGTGAGATTTTTTATTTACCAGATGCCAAGCATGCCCCCATGGTCATGATTGGCACAGGATCTTAATGGAGGCCGTACACAATTTTGTTACAATGAATCACAGATAACCTGTCATTCGAGGAGAGGAAGATGCAAAAACGCACCTGCTATTTCATTTTGATTGCAATTGTGATGACCGTGGCCACCCTGGCCTGTAACCTGCCAGGCACGACCGCCGTCCCAGAAAATACGCCCGATACGTTGGGAACCTCGGTTGCACTGACAGTGCAGGCGGAATTGACACAGGCGATCCTATCTCAACAAACAATGACACCCACCATTGACGCTATCCCTGCCACGCTGACCCTGACTTCGACAAACCCCGCACTCACTGAAACCCCACAGCCGACTGCCACCATTACGGCGCTTCCCTGTAACCAGGTCAGTTTCGTCTCAGATGTCAGCGTGCCAGACGGCACGGTCTTTGAAACCGGTCAAGCCTTTACAAAAACCTGGCGTTTAAAGAATACCGGCTCCTGCACCTGGACATCGGACTATCAACTGGTCTTCGTCAGCGGCGACCAGATGAACGGACCGGGCGCACAATCGCTGACCAGTGGCACAGTCGCCCCCGGCAGCACCGTGGATGTCTCGGTCAACCTGGTGGCGCCTGCCAGCGCGGGCACCTACCGCGGCAACTGGAAAATCCGTGAGCCGGGCGGCGCCACGTTCGGGCTGAGCACGGGCGCGTTCTGGGTCGAAATCAAGGCCGAAAGCCCTGGCGCGGTTGAGCCGCCTCCGGCGGAAGCCCAAATGCCAGACCTGGCTGTGACTGAATTCACCATCTCGCCCTCCACGCCAATCCAGGGCCAAAATGCACATATTCGCATCGGTGTCTACAACCATGGCAACAAACTGGCTTCGCAATTTACGGTCCAGTGGTTTGGGTTGAGCACCTTTGCCAATCCCAGTTGTTCGTGGGATGTGATGGACATCCTCCCGCCTAGTGGAGGCAAGATTTTGCAGTGCGACTTTGTCTTCAACAGTTGGTACCCAATTAACAAGACTTCGCTCGTGATTGTGGATTCTACCAATCATGTTCAGGAAAGCAACGAAGGCAACAACCAGCGCACCATCTCACCCTTTGGGGTGAACAAGCCGTAAATGCTGCTAATTTTTAGGCCGGTTAGGCGCTGGTCAGGAGACCAGCGCCTAACGCATTAATATTCAATCTTAGGCCCGGTTTGACACCATCCTGCCACAAAACTATGCTATCCTATACTCGGTAGGTCATGAAATATTTTAAAGAAGCCCGATTTTGGGGTGCGTGGCGGGCATACGCCCGCCACGCACCCCAAAATCAGAAATTTTCCAACTTTCGTGAAGTACTGACACTCAATGACCACAAAAATCCTCGTTGTGGATGACGAACCCGCCGTGACCGACCTGCTGGCTTACAACCTGCGCAAGGCCAATTATGACGTGCTGACCGCCGCCAACGGGCGTGAGGCACTGGACTTGGCCCGCCAGTCCAACCCCGACCTGATCCTGCTTGACTTGATGCTCCCCGAAGTTGACGGGTTGGAGGTCTGCCGCGAACTGCGCAAGACCAGCAATGTGCCGATCATCATGATCACCGCCCGGGACGAGGAAATCGACCGGGTGGTTGGCCTGGAACTCGGCGCGGATGACTACGTTCCCAAACCTTTCAGCGTGCGTGAACTGCTGGCGCGGATTAAGGCTGTCCTGCGGCGCGCGGCCCTGCCAGAGTCAAAGCCCACTGAGCCAGTCAAGGTCCTGCGCGGCCCCGGCGGCCTGCGCCTGGAAGCGGAAAGCCGCCTGGTCAAGGTGGCCGAAACCGTCCTGCCGCTCACCCGCCTGGAATTCGACCTGCTGGAGCTGCTGCTGACCAACGCCGGGCGGGTTCTGACCCGCGAGCGCCTGCTCGAGCAGGCCTGGGGTTACGACTTTGTCGGCGACACCCGCGCCGTGGATAGTGCCCTCAAACGCCTGCGCGCCAAACTCCGCGCCGCCGACCCCGAGGCCGATGCAATCGAATCCGTGCGTGGGGTGGGGTATCGCTTTGGTACATAATCAGTACTTCACGAAAATTTGAAAATCGGACACCATAACCGTTTCGTGATCTAAGGCCTTTTCATGCCCATCCGTACCCGCATCTTCCTGAACACCCTGGTCATCCTCCTGCTTGGCATGGGACTGGCCACCGCGCTTTCCTGGCGGGCGGTTGAAAATCTCTATCTCGAGACCCAGCGCGAAAACCTGCTGGCCCAGGCCCAGCTCAGCGCCGCCGCGCTCCAGGGGCAGCCCATCCCAGTCCAGTTTGCCCAGCCCTACTCGCAGACCAGCAACGTGCTGCCCGGCATCCACACCCGCCTGCTCGGCGACCAGGGGGCCGTCATCCCCCTGCCGCTCAGCGAAATCCCCGCCCCGCCGATTGAAAACGCGGCCTCCATCGCGCCTGCCCAACTGTTGGAACGCCCCGAAATCACCCAGGCTTTGCAGGGACAGGCCGCCACTGCCCTCCGCGCCGTGCAAAACCGGCGGGTGCTGTATGCCGCTGCGCCAGTTTTGGATGACACGGGAACTGTGACCGGTCTCGTTTATTTAGCCATGCCCCTGCCCGCCGCCGGGCTGCCGTTAAATGTGCTTTTACAGCTCTCCGCGGCGGCCTTTGTCGCCGTTTTATTGGCTTTACTCGCCGGGACGTGGCTTGCGCGCCGCATCACAACGCCGGTTGAGCAAATTTCCCGCGCCGCGGTCTCTGTCAACCTGGAACAGCCCGTTCCAACCACCAGCGGCATCCGCGAACTGGACAGCCTCGGGCGGGCTTTCAACGCCATGACCGCGAGCCTGCGCCAGGCCGACCAGGCCAAGAACGCTTTCATCGCCGATGTGACCCACGAACTGCGTACCCCGCTGACGGTCATCAAGGGCACGATCGAAACCCTGGAAGACGGCGCCCTGGACGACCTGGCCGGGCGCGGGCCGCTGCTGGCTTCGATGCAGCGCGAGACTGAGCGGCTGATCCGGCTGGTCAACGATTTGCTGATGCTGACCCGCGCCGACGCCGGGACGCTGAGCTTGGAACTCCAGCCGCTCGACCTGGTTGAACTGGCGCAAGCCCGCTGTGAGCACTTCTCCGCGCTAGCCAGCTGCTGCAACGTTAAGTTGGCGGTCAGCGGCGCAAAATCCGCCTGGGTGCAGGGCGACGCCGACCGTCTGACCCAGGTACTGGATAATCTGCTCGATAACGCCCTGCGCTACAGCCCGGAAGGCTCAACCCTGGCGGTCGAAATCCGTGCGGGTGAGGGGGAATGCCAATGCGCGGTCAGCGACCAGGGCCAGGGCATCCCCGCCCAACACCTGCCGCATATTTTTGACCGCTTTTATCGCGCCGACAGCTCCCGCAACCGCCAGACTGGCGGCGCCGGGCTGGGACTGGCGATTGTCAAGGCGCTGGTCGAGGCCCAGGGCGGGCAGATTAGCGCTGAAAGCGCCGAAGGCCAGGGGACAACGCTGCGATTTAGCTTGCCAAACGCTGAAGGTGCGTCGCGCCAAAAAGGGTAGAGGCCGCCCCTTAAGCGGCAGGAACTCGAGTATGGTGAATTTCTGTCAAAAATGGTGCGACACACTCCAGGGATTGCCTCCCAACTGACCAAAAACTGACACACTCCTGACCGGGTGAAAGGCTAAGATGGGGAAAAGAACACCCTTCACCCCGCAGAAAGCTTGCGGGGCATCCCAACCGCACAGGAGCCTCAGATGAAACAATTCCCCGTTTTTCTCAATGCAGTCCTGACCGGCCTGCTGGCCGTGATCCTGCTCAACTTTGGCCTTCCCGCCACCCGCGCCCAGGCCGCCCAACCAACGGTTACTCCAACCGCACAGCCCGCCCAACCTGCCAAGCTTGCCTGCGACTCGAGCCGCAGCGTGCAGGTCAGCGGGACAGCCGTAATCAACGTCACCCCCGACCGGGCGCTGATCCAGCTTGGGGTGCAGTCCAATGGGATGACGCCCGAAGCCGTCGAAGCGGCCAACTCGGCCAGCCTCCAGAAGGTGATCAAGGCCGTGCGCGCGCTGGGCGTCGACCCGAAAGACATCGCCACCGACTGGTACATCATCGAGCCGGTCTATGAAGATTATGACTCGCTCTATATCAAGGGTTACCGCATCCACAACGTGATCGCCATCACCCTGCGCGACGTGAGCAAGGCCAGCCAGGTGATTGCCAGCGCTCTGAAAGCCGGGGCCAACCAGGTTGTCAATGTCGACTTGTACACCAGCGAACTGCGCAAATACCGCGACCAGGCCCGCGAACTGGCAATGAAAGCCGCCAAAGAAAAAGCGCAGGCCCTGGCGAACGCCGCCGGAGCCGAGGCCGGGTGCGTGCTGAACATCAACGAAAATAGTTGGTCATCTTACAATGGCTGGTGGTGGTCAGGACGCAATCAAAACACCATGACGCAAAACGTTGTTCAGAATACCGCTCCCAGCGGCAGCCCGGGCAGCGGGGCGGGCGATGAACCGCTCAGCCTGGGACAGATTTCCGTCCGGGCTGAGGTCAGCGCCACCTTCAGCTTGAAATAAGCCGCCAGGCAGTTCCCCTCACGAACCAGCTTTGAACCCAGAAGATTTGGAGACCAAAATGAACCCTATCCTTGGAATTGTCATCTGGCTCAGCGCCGTGGGTGCGATCGCAATTCTGACCATCCACGCCAAAGCCAGGCAGAATTTCTCGAAACTGGGACTCTGGATTGGCATCGTGGGGCTAACGGCCATCTCACTGAACTTCCTGGCTGCCGGGATCGTTTTCATCTGTCCCCAGGAACGCGGGGTGGTTCTTTCAGTCATTTCGGCCAAAGGCTGCCGCGAACAGGCGCTGGAACCGGGCCTGCACTGGATTACGCCAGTGGCTGAACAGGTTCTCCGCTACCCCATCTCGCGCCAGACCTACACCATGACGACGATCAGCGACGCGAATACCTCCCAAATCTCATCCAATCGAATCTCTGCCGAGGGCGATTCGATCCAGGCCCGTACCCGCGATGGGCAGGAAGTTTTCATTGACATTTCGGTCATCTATGCCATCCAGCCCGAGGAAGTTGTCGCTTTGCACATCAAATGGTAGATGCGGTATAACGACGAATTGGTCCGCCCGACTGTGCGGGGACTGGTGCGAGACGTGGCTGCACAATATGGCACACAGGAGATTATTTCTGCTCAGCGGGCTGAATTCGAACAACAGATCCGCGAGAAACTGTCCGCGAAGCTGGGCGAAAACAACCTGGTGTTGGTCGATTTTTTCCTGCGGGATATCCGCTTCAGCCTGGCGTATGCGGCCGCCATCGAACAAAAGCAAATCATCGAACAGCAAATCTTGCAGGCTAAAAACACCATCGAATTGACAAAACTGGAGGCTGAACAAGCCCGCCAGGTGGCCCAGGGCGCGGCGGACACGGCCATGATCGCCGCCGAAAGCGCGGCCAAAGCCCGGCTGCTCGACGCGCAGGCCGAAGCCCAGGCCCTAAAATTGATCGCCGCGGCGATCCCCGGCGGCCCGGAGGCTTTCATCCAGTACCAGTACCTCCTAAAAATCCCGGCCAGCCTGAAAACCATCATTGTGCCGGGCAACACCCAGTTCAGCCTGCCTCTGCCTGCCAATCTCGAATGACAACCTAAAGGGAAGCTGATCGCAAGTTTACGCAAGGAAACAGGCCTTCACCTGCCAGGTGACGGCCTGTGATTGTTCGTCAATTCGATTATAATCAGCGCATCGTGTAACCGGTTACATTAAGGAGTTGACCTGTGCGCAAATCCCTGACTTCTCTCATTCTTTTCCTGAGCTTCCTGGCTGGATGCACGCCATCCGCGCCAGTGCTTCCGACCCCCACGCCAGAACCAGCGCCGACTCTTGTCCCCACCCCGCGACCAAACAGCCTGTATGTGAACCCGGGCCAGTCGCTCGGCCCGATCAGTCCGCTGGTTTACGGCTCCAACTATGGCCCGTGGGCAGCCGTCCCGGCGGCCAGGCTGACCGAGGCTGAAGCCTCCGGTGTGACGGTTCTCCGCTTTCCCGGCGGCGAGTGGGGCGATCGCAACGATCTCAAACCCTACCAGATTGACGCCTTCATGGCCTTTTGCCAGCGCCTGAACGCAACGGCCACCATCAACATCCGCACAATGAAGGGCACGCCCGAAGCCGCCGCCGAACTGGTGCGCTATGTCAACCTCGAAAGGAAATACGGCATCCGCTACTGGGCGATTGGCAACGAACCACAGTTTTATGAGGCAGCGCTCGGCGAACCTTATGGCGTCGACCGTTTCAACCGCGAATTCCGTACCCTGGCGGCGGCGATGAAGGCAGTCGACCCCGGCATACAAATCATCGGGCCGGAACTGACCAACTTCGGGCCAGACCCCGAGAAAAACCCCAAAGATTCAACCGGGAAAGATTGGATGATCGAATTCCTGCGCGCCAACGGCGACATAGTTGACGTGGTTTCCATCCACCGCTATCCCTTCCCGGCGAACAATTTTGCCCCAGCCCGCACCATGGACGATTTGCGCCAGGATACCGCCCACTGGGATCCAACCCTCCAATACCTGCGCAGCCTGATTCAAGAGGAAACCGGACGCGAGCTGCCCATCGCCGTCACCGAAGCCAACTCGGACTGGACCAAAGCCAATGGCGGCGAGGCCACGCCTGATTCGTTCTACAACGCCATCTGGTGGGCCGACAGCCTGGGACGGATGATTCGGGAACGGGTCATCCTGGTCAACCACTGGATTTTGGCGTATGCCAGCGGCGGCTGGGGCCTGGTTGCCCCGGCTGGACCGCGCCCCACCTACTACGTCTACCAGGTCTATAAAAACTTTGGCGAGGAACTGCTCTACAGTGCCTCTGACGTGGCGGACGTTTCCATCTACGCCGCCCGGCGCAAGGACGGCGCGCTGACATTAATGGTCATCAACCTGGCAGACAGTCCACAGCGGGTGACCCTGGATATCGTTGGGAGCGCACCACAGACAGCCTCCGTCATCCTGCTCGACCCGACCCATAATGCCGCTGACCTGGGCGAACAGCCCTTTCTGGATGACGACCATTTAGTCCTGCCGCCTCAATCAGTAACATTGTACATCTTGAAATAACCCGCCCTGTTTCCCCAAACAAACGGCGACCGCCAGGTCAGGTGGTCGCCGCGTCTTGCGTTCCGCGGCCCCTGCCCAACCGAAACGACAGGGGCCGCGAGGTTTTACAGGTTTTGAATCCCATGCCAGGTGTGAAAAAAGATAAAAAAGGCCGCCAGCAGGCCGTAGAGCCAGGATCCAGAGATCAGCGCTATCCCAAGCAGGGCGATGAGCGGGGTCAGGCGCGGGGCGAACAAACCAGCATAACCCTGACTCCAAATCGATTGAGGCGCAATCAATAGTGGAATCCAGGAGGCAAAGTAGACCAGTGTGCCAACAATGTAAACCGCCAGTCCAATTTTCCCCAGGCCGCTATCCAATCTCAGACGCAATAACAATGGCAGAATGAACGCCGCCAGACGGAAAAGATTTTCCGCTCCCAGCAGCCAGGCCGGGGAATGCGCATCGGAGGTGATTTGCTCCTGGGTGATTTTCGCACCCAGGGCCAGATTCCATGCCAGGATGGGGAGCAGCAGCCAGAAACAGTTGGCCCAGGTCAATTCAAGTTTCATGCCAGTCCCACCTGAATCGTTACCACCGCTTCAGCGTCGATTTTATCCATGAACCACATGGAAAACCCTATTCGGCAAACGGCCGGGCAAAACGTTGTCCGTAAGCACCATTCTTTTTCAGCATCCCATCGAAATACGAGTGCGCAATGGGGAGGCGCAGGAAGATTTGGAAAACCGGCCACAGGATGGCAGGGAAACGCTCCGGATGGGCGATTTTCGACAAAACGGACGGGTCAAAACAGCTCCCTGAAGCCAGCCCGGCCCCGAGGGCTTGTAAGTTGGCAAACAATTTCCCGTTCATTTCGGGCGGCATCAGGCGCGTCCCCTCGCCGTTGCCCTTGACCACTGTTCCGAGATAGGGAGCCCCAAGCCGGTTAGCCAGTTTTTCGAGATAGCGTTCGACATAGCGCGAGTGCAGCCCTTCAGGAAAGCCTGACTGGACGACAAATCCAATGGGCGGATTCCCATTCCGCCCTTTGAGCGGTTCAAGCGCTTCGATGAAATGTTTGGCGACGCCGGGCATCGAATCGGTGTAGAGCGGGAAGCCCAGGATGACACATTCCGCCTCGGCAAAGGCTTGAACCATTTTATCGGTTTCCTGCAAGCGGACGAGGTGATGCGTCTCGCTTGGGCCGCCAAACCCGGCAGCAATTTCGCGCAAGAAGATGGGCGTGTTGCCTTTGCGCCCGCGCGGAGAGCCGTTGAAGAGGGTCAGACTGCGGGGCGGTTTAATGGGTACGCCTTGGGTGGCGGGTAAACGCTTCGGGAACGGCAGGCGGGCGGGAGCTTTGTCCGTGATCCGCCGGGCGACTTCCGCAGCCGGGGTCTCTATTGTCAATGAAAATTCCAGGCGGGTCTTGAAGTTAAGCGCCGTCCGGCAGTGGATCTCGGTCACAATATGCAGATCGCGGGCGTCGGTGTCGGCTTCGGGTTCGAGCAGCAGGCCGAGGCGCGGCGATTTGGGATAGCGGCGCAGGTGATGGGCCTCGCCCTGGTCGACTTCCATGTAGGGGTGAATCAGCGGCAGGTGCTTGTCGTTGGCGCGTTTGAACAGTTCAGAGGGGAAGCCCATCTTGAGCGGCGCGGCCCACAGGACGAAATCAGAATTGATGACCGCCCGGCCCATTTCGGGCGAGTCGTCGCGGTTGACGCACTCGCCGGGAGTTTTGACCCAGCAGCCCCAACAGCCGACGCAGTAGCGCAGGGTCAGTTCGCGCAGGTCAATTTGGGTGACGTTGTGCCCGCCTGCTTCGAGTACTGGTTTGAGTTGGGCGAGGTAGGCATCGAGGCTGCCGGGTTGGGGGCTGCCATTCAGGATGGTGATTTTCATTTTTTACTCCTTAAACAAACCAGATGCCCAGGCTTCGATGGCCTTCCAGTTGCGTTTGTCGCCGGGCTGGGCCTGGACGATGAGCAGGGCGAAAATTGCCGCCCACCATTGCAGGTTGAAATATTGCAGGCTGCCGCCAAAAACGCCGATCGAAACCGGTTTGACCGCAGGAGCGGCTTTCAGGATGGGCATCAGGTATTTTTTCAGGGTGGTGTAATTTTCCCTGAAACTCAAGCGGCCCGAATTTTTGGGCGGCTTGGGCAGTTTTTCGTCCACAAAGAGCGGAACACCTTCGAGGCTGGTTTCGTCGGTTTTGGTCAGGCTCATACAGGTCACGAAAATCGCCAGAGGCACGCGGCTGAGGGAATCCTGGTTACGCTTGAGAAAAGCCAGCGCCCCACGATGCCAGCCCAAAATCATGGGCGCGCCCAGCACAACGGCGGAATAGCCTTCCAACGCGGTGGCTTTTTCGAGCGGCAGGATGTCCACCTCCGCAGTTTTAGCGAGTTCAGCGGCCACTGCCTGGGCGATTTTGGCGGTCGAACCGGCGTTGCTAGCATAGGTGACAAGGATTTTTTTCATCGAAACTCACTTTCTGGCGCTGAATGAATAGCGAATAACGTTTTTGGAGCAGTTGTCGACACAGGTGCCGCACAGGATGCAATCGGCATTCTCCATTGTTTCAGTTTGCACCATTGCATTTACGTCGAGACTCATCGGGCAGTTGTAAGTGCATTTTTTGCAATCCGAACAGGCCGAGACATCCGCTGTCAGCCGCAGGGAGGGCCAGGCGAATCGGTTGCGCAGCCAGCGCCCGATGACCATGAAGGGCGCCATCCAGCAAATGGTGTGGCAGCCGGCCCGCCGCCCGAAAACAATGGCCAACCCGATGAACAGGCCGATGACGATAAAGTAGATGATGTATTTTTCGGGCGCGTCCACCGAGATACCGCTTTCCGTCAAATGCAGCAGGTTCACGCTGGAATAACCGCCCGCCCGAATCAGCAGCCAGGCGACGATAGACATCCACGGAATCCAGATGAGCCATTTGATCCACGAGATTTTGGCCGGGTTGACCGCCCGGTTGTTGAGCGGCTCGGCGATGTCGGCCATGGCCGAACCGGGGCAGACCCAGCCACACCAAGCGCGGCCCAGGAAGAGCGAGGAGACGAACATCAGCCCGAACATGACCGCGCTGCCGGTCAGGACCCCGTTCATCGCACCGTCGATGATGACGTAGGGCGAGAGAAAGTTCATCGTCACCGGGAAAGTGAGAAATACGAACAGGACAATGCCTTTGCGGATGCGCTGGCGCTTGGGGAGTTGTTTGAGCATGGGAGGAGCCTTTCTGGATATATCGCTGGTCTCGATACGCCGCTGGCGCGGCTACTCGACCCTCGTGTATTTATTCCTGTGGAACCTGTCCGTTCTTAATCCGCTCGACGATGCTCTCGACCCAGGCCAGGTTGGCGCGCATGCCGGTCAGGCCGTTTTCGAGGGTTAACAGCCAGAAGAAATGCTCGCGCGGCGAGGTGATTTCCTGCTGGAAAGGCCCAAGCTGCCCGGGAACCTGGTCATACTGAGCCAGGATGGCGCGCATGATGGCCGCGTAGCCCTCAAATTTGACCAGGATTTCTGCGTCAGATAGCTGTCCGCTGAAAAAGACCTGGATCAGCGGGGCGCTGCGCGGCGCGTCCAGCGGCGGCGGCCCGGCAACCCATGCGCGCAAAGCGGCGCGCCCGGTTTCGGTAATCTGGTAGACCTTGCGGTCGGGCCGATCATCCTGTGGAACTTTTTCCATCTCGGCCCAGCCATTCTCCGTCAGTTTGGAGAGCGTCCGGTAAATCTGGCTCTGGTCGGCGGGCCAGAAGTGGTGGATGGAGGTATCAAAAATCTTTTTCAAGTCATAACCGGTGTAGGGGTGGTAGTTGAGAAAGCCGAGGATGGCGTAATCGAGGGACATAAAGGATATTTCCTATATATGCTAAGTCTTATATTATATCTATCCTATATTACGATAAGGAATCCATTCTGTCAAGGCCAGTTTGAGCACTCACCCGATAAAGGCTCCGTAGGAATTCATCGACAAATGCGAAATGGTACAATACTGAATAAGGTATAATCGCAATCCTTTTATTCTCCTGCAAGCAACCGACTAGTTAAACCAGTCAGATTTGTGAGAAGTATCAGACCATGTTTATCGATCAAGCAGAAATTTACGTCCGCTCCGGCAAAGGCGGCGACGGGATGGTGCATTTCCACCGCGAAAAATATGTCCCGCGCGGCGGCCCCGATGGCGGCGACGGCGGCAGGGGCGGCGATGTGATTTTGGAAGTCCGCCACACGCTGAATACGCTGGCTGATTTCCGCCACAAAATGCGTTTCCTGGCGCAGGATGGCAAGAACGGCGGGCCAAATAACATGTCGGGGCGCGGCGCAGAGGACTTAATCATCCCTGTCCCGCCCGGAACCGTGGTCTACGATGCCGCCACTGGCGACCTGCTCGGTGACCTGACCGACCCCGGCCAGCGTCTGACCGTTTGTAAAGGCGGTCGCGGCGGACGCGGCAACCAGCATTTTGCCACCGCCCGCAACCAGGTGCCGCGCACCGGTGAAAAAGGCGAACCTTGCGAAGAGAAAGAGCTGCGCTTCGAGTTGAAACTGATCGCAGATATCGGCCTGATTGGCGTGCCCAACGCCGGGAAGTCGACCCTCCTTTCGGTACTGACCAACGCCAAACCAAAAATTGCGCCATACCCGTTCACAACCCTTGAACCCAACCTGGGCGTGGCCCGCATCGACGAAGAGACCACCGTTGTGCTGGCCGATATTCCCGGCTTGATTGAAGGCGCTAGCCAGGGCGCGGGGCTGGGATTCGATTTCCTGCGTCACATCCAGCGCACCCGGGTTTTGATCCATGTGCTCGACGGTCTCTCCGCCGACCCGCTGGCCGATTTCAGCCAGATCAACGGAGAACTGTCGTTGTTCGACCCGCACCTATCCAAAAAACCACAGGTGGTGGCGCTGAACAAGATCGACCAGCCCGAAGTGCAGGAACTCTATCCGAAGCTCAAAAAAGAATTGAAAAAGCGCGGCTACGAGTTGTTCAGCATTTCAGCCCTGGCCCGCACCGACATCCGCGAACTTTTATACAAGGCGGTCAACAAGCTGGCAGAAACCCCGGCCCTCGCCGATACAGAACTTCCCCTGCCTGTCTATCGGCCCAAGGAAGATGCCAAGCAGTTCGAAATCCTGCGTGAAGGTTCCAACGAGTGGCGGGTGGCAGGGGCAGGCATCGAGCGCACAGCCAAGATGACTTACTTTGAACACGCTGGTTCACTGCGCCGCTTCCAGAAGCTGATGGAGATCCTGGGCATCGAGGCGGCCCTGCGTGAAGCAGGCGTCAAAGATGGCGATACGGTCAGGATAGGGGATTTCGAGTTGGAGTGGCAGGATTAAACAAAATCCCGGTCTCTGAAAAGAGACCGGGATTTTTTGTACTATCTCAGGTTGTTGCGATACAAGTCAAGCTGCCAGAGCAGGAACGCAGCTCCGGCCATAAGCGGGGGCAGGAAGAAGACATTGCCTGAAACCGCGCGCACAGCAAAAAAGATGGCCGCGCCCAAAGCTGCCCCGCCCAGAAGGGCAACCTCGATGACCAGCAAAAAGCCCAGGCTTTTCCACTTGAACTTTTTGGCGGTCACAGCGCGCCAGGCAAAAGCGCTCTCAAGCCCGTTGTTTTGTTCGATATAGTAATCCTTGATCTGGTTCAGCGCCTGCACGCTTTCATACCACGAAGCACGCAAGCGCGCCAGTTGCAAGATGGTCAGCAGCCCCATGCTCGCCAGGACACCGAAGAGCGCGAAGAATCCCCAATCCACCCAGTTACCGTTCAGACTCTTATCAAACTGGTAACTGACAATCGCGGCAATAAAGCTGCTGAACGTTAATAGATAAAAAGATGTGGCGCGGGAACGATCTTCGTTCGCCTGGAAAACCGTATTCGCAATATATGCGTACTCGGCTTTCAGGATTTCATCGGACGAAAGGGAGGGCTTGGGGACCATAAGGATCAACTCGTGGCTCAATAGGGGCGTAGCACTGCTACGCCCCTACAGGGTGCAAATTGTTTTTACCGCCGGTTGCGCAGGAAGGTCGGGATATCCAAGTCTTCCTGGTACGAAGGCTGCGGCTTGAATTCGGGCGGGTTGACGTTGGCCGGAGGAGCAGACGGGGCAGCATTCACACTCACCGATTCGGATGGTCGTTCCACCGGGATGCTCTGCATCTGCATTGGTCGCGGCTGTTCCTGCTGCTGACGCGGGGCCGTTGTCATCGGGCGTTCGACAATGCGGCGCGGCATAGTAGCCCGCTCAAAACCGGTGGCAATCACGGTGATACGAATTTCGTCGCCCATGTTCGGGTCGATGACAGCGCCAAAGATCATGTTGACATCCGGGTGAGCTGTCTCGCGGATGATGGCTGCCGCCTGGTTGACCTCGAAGAGGGTCATGTTCGGGCCGCCGGTAACGTTGAAGAGTACACCGCGAGCGCCGTCGATGGTGATGTCGAGCAATTGGCTCGAAATCGCCTGCTCAGCTGCCAGGCGGGCGCGGTCATCGCCTTCGGCGCGGCCAACCGCCATCAGCGCGGCGCCGCCTTCGCTCATGATCGCTTTCACATCGGCAAAGTCGAGGTTGATCAGGCCGGGGACGGTGATCAATTCAGAAATACCCTGGATGCCCTGGCGCAGGACGTCATCGGCCATGCGGAAAGCATCGCTCAGGCTCGATTTCTTGTCCACGATCTGCAGCAGCCGGTCGTTGGGGATGACAATCAGCGTGTCGGCATGTTCTTTGAGCATGTCCATGCCAGCTTCGGCAGACTGCATCCGGCGCGCGCCTTCGAAAGTGAACGGGCGGGTGACGACGCCAATCGTTAGTGCGCCGCACTCTTTGGCAATTTGCGCCACGATGGGAGCCGCGCCGGTGCCGGTGCCGCCGCCCAGGCCAGCCGTGACGAAGACCATATCCGCGCCTTTGAGCACGGTATACAATTCCTCGGCGGTTTCCTCCGCCGATTTACGACCAACTTCAGGGTTGCCGCCAGCACCCAGGCCGCGCGTCAGCTTGTCACCGATGCGCACCTTGGTGGAGGCTTTTGCCAGGAGGAGCGCCTGAGCATCGGTATTAATTGCCACAAATTCGACGCCTTGGATGCCCTCCATGATCATTCGGTTGACGGCATTACAGCCGCCGCCGCCGACGCCAACGACTTTGATGCGGGCGAAGGTTTCCACTGGTTTATTTTCCATATTGTCCTCCTGAGATAAGTACCGGTTAGTGTGAGCGATAGTCTCGATTTTTGAAGTTGGTGACTGGCTTGCGCCATTGTTGCGAAAATTCCTGTTTACGGGAGCAGGCGTTTGAACAAGTTCTTGACGGTATTCCAATTTTCGCCGTCTCCTTTCTGCTGCTTTGTGCTTTTTTTGGGTCGGTGGTCTTGCAGGGGCAGGGCTTGCATGGCAGCTGCCCAGGTCAGCAGCCCGACGCTGGTGGAATAAGCTGGGGAATTGAGCTTGTCGGCCAATCCCAGCAGCTTTTCCGGCTGCGCCGTGCGGACAGGCATGCCAAGCACTTTACTCGCCAGTTGGCGAATGCCTGGTAACAGGCTGGTTCCACCGGTCAGGATCATCCCGGCGGGCAGCAGCCCGTCGTAACCTGAGCGTTTAATCTCCTGCAAAGCCAGGTCGAACATCTCTTCTACACGGGCTTCGATGATATGCGCCAGGTCCTTGCGGCTCATGCGAATGGGGCCTTCTTCGCCAAACGGCTGGATGTTGAAGGTTTCATCCATGCCCACTTCAGACTGCAGGGCATGCCCATGTTGTTTTTTGGCTTCTTCGGCATGGTTAAGCGGCAGGCGCAGGCCGTGCGCAATATCCTGCGTAATGTGGTTGCCGCCCACGGCCAGCACCATCGTATGCCAGACATCGCCATTGACGTAGATCGCCAGGTCGGTCGTGCCACCGCCGATGTCACACACCACAGCGCCCATGTTGCGCTCAGTATCGGTGAGGACGACTTCGGCAGAGGCGAGCGGGTTCAGGACAAATTGGGCCACCTGCACCCCCGCCGCGCCAACAGCCTGGCGCAAATTCTCCGCCGTGGCCGTGGCCGCCGTGATGACATGCGATTCCACCTCCAGGCGATAACCGTGCATCCCAATCGGTTGGTGGATGCCGTCTTCGCCATCGAGGGAAAATCCGCGCTGGATAACGTGGATCACCTCGCGGCTGTTGGGGATGGCCACGCCGCGCGCGGAATCCATGGCGCGTTCAACGTCGCTTTCTTCCACCGTATGACCCGAAACAGCCACTACGCCCCGGCTGTTGACCGAAGCCACGTGCGCCCCGGCCAGGCTGACCAGCGCCGAATCAATCTTCAGCCCCGAGGTTTGCTCTGCCTGGGCCACGGAGCGGGCAATCGACTGGGAGGCGGCCGCTAAATCAACAATCACGCCCTTGCGAATGCCTTCGGAAGGCTCGATACCCACACCCATGATGCGCAGGGAATCGTCCTGTTCCACCCGGGCCACCAGGGTGCAGACTTTGGTTGTACCAACATCAATCCCAACGACGATATCATCCATAGCTTATTGCTCCACACGATAAAAAGGAGCGCCTGGGTATTCCACATTGATTAGCACAGGTTGAATGTTTTCCCTGGACAGGTAATCCAACATGGATTGGTAAACCTGATATTTCAGGGCTGCATCGCCATTTGAATGACCAAAATACACTCTCCAACCACGTGGATCACTCCAACCCAGGCCATAGCCCGGATCGAAAACCAGGGCGGCGCCTTCTGGCACAAGCGGAGCGATCGTCACGATGGCTGCCGATAGGCCAGGTGTCAGGAACAGCCGCGCGCCCACTGTTTGAGCGACATTGGCGCCTTCGGGGACGGGAGGCGCACCAACCGCGGTGACCGTCACCAGCCCGGCACCCTCTCCACGTGGAGCAAATGCGTATCCATGCGCATCCACCCAGATCGTCTGACCATCTTGCAGCCAGGCTACCACCGGCTGGCGTTCCCTGACCGTCACCACGACACTGGCAGGAAGGTTCACTTCGACGCTGGCAACAGCAATATCCGGGAAGGTCGCCAGGATGTTGTATTCAATTTGCGCCGGATTGAGGAGGGCCGCCGGCTGGTTCGCCACTCCTAAAATACTGGCAATTTGCTGGGCGCTCACACGGCTGTTTCCAAGAATGCTTGCATCACGCACAATAAATGGATCCATCGAAAACAGATAATAGAGACCGGTGGCGCACAGCGCAACGAGCAGGAAGGATAACAGGCGCGGTCCAAGACCAATCTTCGGCATGCTTATCGCTGGAGCCTTGGGCTGGCCATAACTCTCTGCCCGGCCATAAGGCGCGCTCATGGCAATATCGTAGCGATGGCGAAAGCGGCTCGTCGAAGCAGGAGACAGGCTGGTCTTGGGCGAAGTCGAAGGGCGGGGGGACAAGGCCCGTTCGGCTTTGGGCTTGGCAGCAGATTTGGGTGCGGGAATCAGCTTGAGCTTAAACTTGGGCTGATCCACCGGTTTGGGCGTGGCTGCCGGTTTTGGCTTGGAGACTGTTTTTGGCGCCATCTTCTCCCGCCGTTTTTGTTCTTCTTCCTTGCGGCGGCGGATGGCTTCAGCGCGGGTAATGGTGGTGCGGTCGGGGCTCATACGTCCCTCCGGTACTGGCGCACGGTGCGGTCACGTTCAGCTTTGCGTTCCAGGGCCAATTCAATCAAACGATCAATCAATGAAGCATAGGGCAGGCCGCTGGCCTCCCAAAGTTTCGGGTACATGCTGATTTTGGTGAAGCCGGGAATGGTGTTGAGTTCGTTCAGGAAAATCTCCCCGGTTTTGGGATCAAGCAGGAAATCGACACGCGCCATGCCGCAGCCGTCAATGGCTTTGAAGGCGCGCACCGCGAGCTCCTTGATCAATGCCGCCTGGGCCTCACTTAAAGCCGCCGGAATGCAAAATTCCGAGTTGTCGAGGACATATTTGGCATCATAGGAATAAAAATCTGCGCCCGGGATGATTTCGCCTGGCAAGGAGGCCTGCGGGTTGTCGTTGCCCAATACCGAAATTTCGATTTCACGCGGGTTGGGCACACCGCGCTCGACCAGCACGCGCCGGTCATATTGAGCGGCTTCCATCAAACCCTCGGCAAGATCGGAACGCGAACGGCATTTGGTCACGCCCACAGACGACCCAAGGTTGGCCGGTTTGACAAATAATGGGTAAGCGCTGACACTCTCAGCACGCCTGATGACGCTTTCCAAATCCTGCTCAATTTCTGAACGCAGCACCACAACCGATTCAACCACCGGGATATGGTTGGCAATCATGACATCCTTGAAGACGCCTTTCTCCATACCCACCGAGGAACCGATCACGCCCGCGCCCACATAGGCCACATCTGCCATTTCGAACAGTCCCTGGAGAGTGCCGTCTTCGCCGTAAGTGCCGTGCAGCGCCGGGAAATAAACATCTACACCAGCAATTTTTTCATGTTTATCAGCCCGCCAAACAAACAACCCCGGCTTCGAGGGGTCCGGGAGAAGGCTGGCGGGGAGCAGGGGCTCGGTTATCCCCTGCTCGAAGGCCGCCAGCGCATTCTGTCCCGTGAGCCACGTGCCAGTATGCGTGATGCCGACTTCGATCACGTTGTACCTGGCCGGGTCGAGCACCGACAGCACCGAACGGGCCGACATGAGTGAGACTTCATGTTCGCCAGAGCGGCCGCCAAAGATCACGGCGATGGTGCGTTTGGTGTTCGTTGAGGTTGTCATTTCCAATCACCAATCAATTCGACTTCCAACTCAAGATTAATCGCAAATTTCTCAAAAACAGTCTTCTGGGCAAGCTCGATCAATGCTTTCACGTCTGCGGCGCGGGTTTCGCCATTGTTGATGAAAAAATTCCCATGGAGGGTGCTGATCTCGGCATTGCCGACGCGCGCGCCTTTCAGCCCGGCAGCTTCGATCAGGCGTCCGGAAAAATCACCGGGCGGGTTCTTGAACATCGAACCCATGCTCGCGCCCGGCGGCTGGGTGGCCTTCCGCCGTTCGGTTAATTGGGCAATTGTAGTCTTAATTGTTTCAGCATCGGCATTTTTTAATCTAAATTCTGCCGCAAGAACAACGCCTTTGATTTCACCGCGTTTCAGGCTGCTCGTGCGGTAGCTGTAGGCCAGCTTCTCCACAGGCCACGATTCGCGCCCAGCCTCGGTCAGCACTTCGACGCGCAGCAGGTCGCGGGCG
The DNA here is from genome assembly GCA_002412925.1 of Anaerolineales bacterium UBA5195. Classification (GTDB taxonomy): domain Bacteria; phylum Chloroflexota; class Anaerolineae; order Anaerolineales; family Villigracilaceae; genus UBA5195. The sequence continues at coordinate 25,150 of DHVZ01000059.1, forward strand.
GTGTCGCCGCCAAAGGCTCCGGCATTGCCATAAACGGCCCCGCCCACCGTACCAGGAACTGTCGCAGCCCATTCCAGACCGGAAAATCCCTGCGCGGCGGCGCGGTGAGCCAGGTTGGAAAAAACCACGCCAGATTCGGCCCAAACACTTGGTTCCGCGCCCGGGCGGAATTCGGTCGCCTTGGCCTTGTTCAGGATCACGACACCCCGAATGCCTTTGTCGCTGACCAGCAGGTTCGACCCGCCCCCGAGCAGGGTGAAGGCCAGTTGCGCATCCTGGCAGGCTTGCACCGCATGGGCAAGTTCGTCAGCATTGCGGGCAGTGACCAGCACATCTGCCGGGCCGCCAATGCGCGCGGAGGTGTAGGGCGCGAGGGGCACGTTCTCCTGCACCTGGTCACTAAACCGCTTACGCAAATCAGCCGTCAAAATCGTGGTCACTGTCAACCTGCTCTCAAATTATCCCTGGAGCGCTGAAACGCTGCTACCGCAGTAAAAAAAATACTTCTGCGCTCCAAAGTCTCAAACTACCTATCTGTGCTTTTCAAGTGCCCAATGAGCTTCGTCAGGGTCCCTTTGACATCGGTTGTCGTTGATGTTTCGCCAAAGGGTCGGAATGGGCGGCGCTTGTTGCTGGGGTCTGGGTCAGGCACATCGCCCAGCACCATTTTCAGGGGCGGCAGGGCCAGTATTTCCGATTTGTAGGTGAGTTTTTTATTTGTAGTCATCACAAACCTCGCTTTGAATGGCGGCTGCGCGCTAGCGCATCCGCAGGCGGGCCAGCACCTCGGCGCTGACACTATCGGCGTCCCCGGCAGACATGACAATCAACACGTCGCCAGGCTCAAGATGAGAAACCAGATAATTGCTGATCTCCGGCAGGCTGGCAATAAAATGCGCTGACGGGTTGTTCATGGAATAGACCACTTTTTCTGCCGAAAAATCCTGTTTCGGTTCGCGCGCTGCATATACTTCGCTGACAATGATTTCATCAGCCTCGCCAAAGGCTGCCACAAAATCGTCGAAGAGGGTCTGCGTGCGCGAATAGGTGTGAGGCTGCCAGACAGCCCAGATACGTTTGGCCGGGAAGCAGGCGCGGGCGGCATCCAGCGTGGCGCTGATTTCGGTGGGATGGTGAGCGTAATCATCGATGACGATCACACCATTGACCTCGCCCTTGATTTCGAAGCGCCGGGCGATGCCCTTGAACTCGCTCAGGGCTTTTGCCGCGTCGGGCAGGTCGTAACCCATCAGCCCGGCCACGCCCAGGGTCGCCAGCGCATTGCGGACGTTGTGCAGCCCTGGCACGCGCAGTTGAATCCCTGAAACGTAATTCGGGCCGGATCGCAGCCGGGCAACGGCATTGAAGGTAAACCCGCCGAGGCTGTTGGTCATTACATTCTGCGCCAAAATCCATTCGGTGCCTTTGGTATTCTGGTTTTCAGCAATGCGGTAACCGACGACACGTTTGCCCATCTGGCGGGCTTGCTTGGCAAGCTCAATGGCGCCCATATCCTCGCCAGAGATGACCAGGGCGCCGTCTTCTGGCACCAGCCTGGCAAAGTCCAAGAAAGCGGCGCGGAACTCTGCTACAGTGGGGTAAATATCGGGGTGGTCGTGTTCGATATTGGTGACCACTTCGAACCGCGGTTTCAGGCCCAGGAACATGCGGTCATATTCATCGGCTTCGATGACAAAGGCCCTGCCCTTGCCAGCCCTGGCATTGATGCCAAAATTCTGCAAGACACCACCCACGATGAAGGATGGCTCTGCGCCAAGCTGGCAGAGCGTCCAGGCGATCATGGCTGTGGTGGTGGTCTTGCCGTGTGTCCCGGCAACCGCCACGCCATCCTTGCCTTCCATCATGCGCCCCAGGAAATCAGCGCGTTTGTAAACCGGGATTCCCGCAGCCAGGGCCGCCAGCACCTCGGGGTTGTCATCGGGGATGGCAGAAGAGCGCACCACCCAGTCAGCGCCGGTTACATTTCCCGCGGCGTGTCCCACAGAAACGATTGCGCCCGCAGTTTTTAGTTCGGCAGCCAGGGGGGAAAGCGCGCGGTCAGAGCCGCTCACCCGGTAGCCCTGCTCGAGCAGGAGTCGGGCGATGGCAGAGAGTCCGCTACCTCCAATCCCAATGAAATGAACGTTTGTCATGGTTAGATGAAGACCACCAGAACGAAAATGAAGCACAACATGACGGCAAAGTAGATGGCTGGTTCGCCCAGCAGCCGAGGCGCCAGCATGGGGATCAGGCGGAGCGCCATATCACCCATGGTCGTGCCCGCCACAGGGGCTGTGATGTATTCAAAAGGATAATTGGCCTGGTGAATATAAAACCAGACTGTGCCAATGACGAAATACCCGTTCAAAGCGCCCAGGATGAAACCAAGCAGGCTGTCTTGCAGTTTCTCACGAACGGCTTTGCCTGCCAGACGTGAAAGCCCTACAGTTTGATAGCCAAAAAAGACCAGCGTCACAACGATAACGATCCGGATCCAGAAGATGGCCGTGCCATCCTGTGGCAAGCTGTTGATCAACGGCACATAGCGCTCAAGCAAGCGGTTGAAAGCCAGCGCCAGGAAGACGCTGAAAGAGACCAGTAGTTCCTTGGCCCAGCCGCGCATCATGCCAATCAGGCCAAACAAGACTACCAGCAACCAGAAGGCAAAAGTAAGACTAATCATGTTGATCTCCAGCCAGCTCGCACAATTGCGCCGCGATTTTTCCTGCTGCTTCGGGCTCTCGCAAAGCCATCATTGCCGTGCGCATCGCATCCAGTTTTTCTGGAGTTTCCAGTAATTTCTCGATTGTTAGATAAAGGCCGCTTTTCAATTTGGCATCTTCGATCATCAGAGCCGCCCCGCGCTGGACAAGCGCATCGGCGTTGACTTTCTGGTAGCGCCATGCGTGCGGGTATGGCACCAAAATGGCCGGGATGCCGAACAGGGGATATTCTCCTAATGTGGATGCTCCGGCGCGAGAAACGGCCAAATCGGCGGCTGACAAGGCCGCGCCCATGTCTTCATGCAGGTAAGGATAGGCATGATAGCGTTTGGCCTGCTCCTTCGAAAGGGTCTCTTGTTTTGCTTCCACCAGGGGCCAATCCAATTCACCGCTGATATGGATGACTTCGACCTGTTCTAACAGGGTTGAGAGATGCTCGAGCAAAGCCAGGTTGATCGAACGCGCACCTTTGCTGCCGCCGAAGACCAGCACAACTGGCAAATCTGTTTGGATGCCCAGGCGTTTGCGGGCTACAGGTTTCTTCCAATTCGACAGTTCAGGACGCACCGGGTAACCGGTCACCAACAGATTGGCGTTGCGAGGGAAAAACAGTTTCGATTCTTCGGTGGTCAGGATGATACGTTTTGCAAAATATGCCAGCGCTTTGAGCGCCATCCCGGGTTCGATATCAGGCACGTATAAAAGTGACGGGAGCTTGCGCCCGGCCAACGCCATAGGAACCGCCACAAAGCCACCCGTAAAAAACAAGACATCCGGTTTGAACTCGCTCAGTATCTTGCGCGAGGCAAACACACCCTGGCTGAGCGCCGCCAAGTTTCCGGGCAGCTTTCTCAAGTCTACCCCGTGAAGACCTGCAGCCGGGATGGCCTTAAACGGAACGGAGGCTCGTTCCACGAGCCTGGCTTCCATGCCGCCTTCGCCGCCCACCCAGAGTGTTTCCACGTCTGGGCGAATGACCTTGAGTGCGTTATGAACGGCTAATGCGGGATAAACCCCGCCGCCGGTTCCGCCCGCGCAAATCAGTATTCGCACCGAAGTTTCTCCATTCGCTTGATTCAGCCTGCGGCTCAACTTGCCGCGAGACATTCATTAATATCCCAATTGCGATCAGTGAAGCGACCAGGTTCGAGCCGCCCGAGCTAATGAAAGGTAAAGCGTTTCCCGCGAAGGGGAGTAACCCGACCATCACCAGCATGTTGATGACGGCTTCCATGGTAATCCAGAAAGTCAATCCAGAAGCCAGCAAGCTGCCGAGCAGGTCGGGAGCCTTATCTGCAATTCGCAGTCCACGCCAGATCAGCAGGACATAGAGCATGACGGTTCCGGCAGCACCCACCAGCCCCAATTCTTCAGCAATCACGGCGAAAATGCTGTCGGTAGGCGGAACAGGGAGTCCTGTCAGCTTGGTATTGGCGCGTCCGATCCCCACACCAAACCAGCCGCCCTTGACAATCGCCTCGAAAGAACGACGCACGTGGTAAGAAGCCTGGGTGGGATCCTTGATACCGCTAATATAGGTTCCCACACGCTCCTGACCTGTCGCGCTGACCTGTACCACCAGCACGCCAACAATCACTGCAATGATCAGCAGGAAGAGAATCTGTCGCAGGTCGCCGCCGCCCAAGAAGAACAACAGTCCGCCGAGCATAAAGACCGTTGCAGCGGCTGAAAGGTCTGGCTGGATATAAATCAGGCCGCCGATGATACCGAGAATGACTGCCAGGGGGATCAATCCCCACTGGATGTCATGCAATTGTTCGCGTTTGGAGTGCATCCAGACAGACAGGTAAATGATAGTAATCACCTTGGCCAGTTCTGACGGCTGGACGGAGCCTCCAAAGATGGTGCGAACCGCGCCCAGGCGCTCATCATTGAGAAAGAGCACCAGGCTCAAGAGCAGGATGGTAACCAGCATGACGGGCACAGACAACCTGCGCCAGTTGTGGTAGTCAAGACGTGAAAGCAATAAGGCTGTCACCACGCCCAACACCATCCAGAGAACCTGGCGGTTGAACATGTGCATGGCATCGCCTTTGTAAGCGGCATAAGAAAAGTCCCAGGAAGCCGAAAAAACCATCAATAATCCAAAAACCAGGAAAACGATCATGATCAACAGCAATGGAAAATCAACCGCGCCGCCTTCCCTGCGGACGGAGGGGGTTTCTGGAGCGGAAGTGGGTTTGCTGATCAGCGGAGTGTCTCCGAAAACTCGAGTACCCATTGTTTGAACCTTTCTCCACGTTCTTCGAAGTCTTTGAATTCGTCGTAGCTGGTGCCGCCTGGCGAGAACAAGACCACAAAACCGGGCTGGGCCAGCCGCGAGGCCGCCAGAACCGCCTCCTGGCATTTCTCAACCCGCGTCAGGCTGAAGGGGCGCGAACCAGGTACGCGTGGGCCAATCGCCGACTGGATTTTTTCGGCAGCCTCGCCAAAAATGACCACATGGTCCACGCGCTGGCGGATGATTTTTCCGAGGTCATCCCAGGGCAGGTCCTTGTCGCGCCCGCCGAGCAGGAGGATCAATGGACCGCTAAAGACTTTGATATCGGCCATTGTCCGCTCAGGAGCTGTGGAGATGGAAGCGTTGTACCAATGCGCCCCGCGCCAGGTGCGGACGAATTCCAAGCGATGCGGCACGCCCTGAAAACCGGAAACGCCGGAGAGCATGGCTTCGGCACTTAATCCAGCTGCGTGGGCAATGGTGCAGGCTGCCAGCACATTCAAGCGGTTGTGATCCCCGCGCAGCGCGATTTGCTCTTCCACCGGCAGCCGGGTGACCTGACCAGCTTCCCGCACGTAGAACTTGTCGTTCTCGACATAGCTGCCATCCTGCCCATCTGGCAGCGGGTTGAAGCCGAAGGAAAACAGATGGCTGTGCAGATTGCCCGCCAGCGACCAGGCGCCTGGATCGTCACGCCCCAGGATGGCACAATCCTCTTTCGCCTGGAAAGCGACAATCCGCGCCTTGGCAGCCGTGTAAGCTTCCATGCTGCCATGCCGGTCGAGATGGTTGGGGGTGATGTTCAAGATGGCGGCCAGGTTGGGCGAAGAAGTCATCAATTCCGATTGGAAACTTGAAATTTCGAGGATCGCCAGGTCGGAGGGCTGCATCTCATCGACGTAGTTAAGCAATGGATCGCCGAGGTTACCGCCAATCCAGATCCGGCCATATTTTCCGCTTGTGCTCGCTTGGGCCATGCGCCCCACCAGCGTGGTAGTGGTCGTCTTGCCCGCCGAGCCAGTGATACCGACCGTTTTACAGGGCACTACATCCATGAAGATTTGCGTATCGTTCGAAAGGCGGATGCCGTTTGCGCGGGCGGATACTACCAAGGGATTTTCCAGCGGCACTCCGCCAGAGACGCATAACAGGTCAGGATGTGGCTCGAGGATTTCGAGCGAGTGCCCACCAGTCGCCCATTCGATTTTGTATTTGGCGAGGCTCTCCATTTCGGCGGTAAGCTGTTCCGGCTTTCGCCGGTCATTCAAGACCACCTCTGCGCCGTGACGGACCAGGTAACGAGCCAGGGACAGCCCCTGCCGGGCTGCGCCAATGATGACAACTCGTTTGCCTTTCCAGTTAATTTGCGCCATTACGCTTTCCTGTACAGGTATTGAACGACGAACAACTAGGCCATTGCCATGCCAACAGCGATCAGCGCCGCCAGCAGGCTAATCAGCCAGAAACGCTGGACAATTTGGGTCTCGCTCCAACCAAGCAATTCAAAGTGCAGGTGGATGGGCGCCATCTTAAAGAAACGGCGGCCCTTGGTTAATTTGAAATAAACGATCTGGATGACGACACTCAGGGTTTCGCTGACCGGGATGATCGTGACCAGCGGCAGGATGGCCCATTGACCGGTCATCAGGGCAATCACAGCGACGGTCGCGCCAAGGGCCAGCGAACCGGTATCGCCCATGAACAATTGTGCCGGGTGAACGTTGAACCAGAGGAATCCAAACAGTGCGCCAACAAGCGTAAACGAAAACTGCGCCAGGAAATTCTGGCCCTGGATGAGAGCAATGACACCGTAAGCTGCAAAGATGGTGGCGGCAATCAGCCCGGCCAACCCATCCAGACCATCAGTGAAATTGATGGCATTTGACTCAGCTACAATGATGAAGGCCGCTATCGGCACATACCACCAACCAAAGTCGATCAGGGTCTGAATGCCGGGGATGTAAAGGTCCGGTGCTCCGAGTATAAATTTAAGTGCCCAGGCCACAACCCCGGCAATGATCCATTGCGCAAAAAACTTTGTGCGCGCGCGCATGCCAGAACCTTTGCGCTTACCCCGAATGCCTTCCCAATCATCGATGGCTCCCAGGATGCCAAAAGCCACCATGGTAAAAAGCGGGACAAAGACCGATTTGCCGGTCAACTTGAAACCAATCAAGGGCGCAGCATTGAGCAAGACAGTCAGCAAGAGGACCGGCAAGATAATCATGACGCCACCCATGGTGGGCGTGCCCATCTTAACCATGTGCTTGCCAGGTTCTTCCACGCGGATCAATTTGCCAATTTTAAAGTGCCGCAAAACACGCAGGAGCGGACCGCCCCAGATGACGGTCATCATAAAACTCAGCCCGGCCAGGCTCACTGCCAGGGTTGAAAACTTCATTGCGGTCTCTCCAGCGCAGCTACAATATTGTCCATCCGCAAACCATGGGATCCTTTGATCAGGACTGCATCGGTAGACGTCAGGCGCTGCTTGAGCCAATTTACGGTTTCGCTCACGTCTTCATACTCAAATACAGCGTTTTCCTGCATCCCGGCTTTCCGGGCGGCTTGGGCAATCAGGTGGGCGCGCGGTCCCAGGGTTACCAACACGTCGGCCACCTGCGCGGCGCGCATGCCCACTTTTTCGTGACCTTCACGTTCATACTGCCCAAGTTCGAGCATATCGCCCAAGACAGCGATTTTCCGGCCCTGTAACTCGTCCAACAGGTTGAGCGCCGCCAACGTGGATTCGGGCGAGGCGTTATACGTGTCATCCAGGATGAGCGCTCCGCTTTCCGCCCGAACGGCAGCAAGCCGCAATTGGGCCTGGCTTTCCTGCAAGCCGCGCACAATTTCATCCCAGGTCAAGCCTTCTGCCAGGCCGACAGCCGCAGCGCGCAGGATGGTTTCCACCGAATGACGGCCAATCATCGGAACGCGCAGGTGGAGAGCCTCGTTTTTATAATGGACGCAGAGGCGCAGACCCTCCAGCCCCATGCCGATGACCTCATCGGCCCACAGATCTGCTTCGGGCGTCAAGCCATAGTAAAAAACGCGCGCTTTTGTCGCTGTTTTCATCGCCCGAATGAAAGGATCATCAAAGTTAAGGATGGCAACCCCTTCAGGAGCCGGGGGCAGGGCTTGCACCAGTTCGCTTTTTCCTCGCGCAATGACTTCCTGCGAACCGGCGCGCTCGGCATGAACGGTGCCGATGTTGGTGAGCACACCCACCTGAGGCAAGGCTATCTCGCATAACTGCTTGATCTCTCCTGGAACGTAAAAACCCATTTCCAAGACGGCACACTGGTGACCGGGAGTAAGCTTTAAGACATTCAGCGGAAGCCCAATTTCGTTGTTAAGGTTCGCGGCGCTTTTCAGGGTGATATAACGCTGGCTGAGCACCTGGGCGATGGCCTCTTTGGTGGTCGATTTGCCGACACTGCCGGTAACCCCAATCACCCGCAAGTCCAATTTTCGTCGCCAGAAAGCGGCGATTTGCTGGAGGGCAGAAACGCTGTTTCTGACGAGGAAACAGACGGGAGTTTTGAGACGGGCCAGGCCCTCAGCCTGCACCCCGTTTCGGAGGTCGATCACAGCAAAGGGCTCTTCGATCTCATGCTCGATCAGCGCGGCCACTGCGCCGCGTTGGAAGGCCTGTGTGACAAAGGCGTGCCCATCCACTTTTTCGCCGGGGATGGCCACAAACAACCCGCCGGGAATGACCTGCCGCGAATCAATCGCCGCCTCGGTGATGAACGTGTTCGTCATCTCCTGGCGGGAATTGGTTAGGGCTTCGATCAAATCGGTAAAAGTCAGCACTCGGCCTCATTGTCCGGTTAACTGATGACGGACATCGTCCGGCGGGATGCCCATCAGCACAACCAGCCTCTCGACAACATCATGGAAGATAGGCGCAGCCACATAAGCAGCCCAATCCGATTTCTGCGGACGTTCCATCCACACATAGACCATGAATTTTGGATCATCCAACGGTCCCCAGCCAATGAAGGAATGGTTGGTCAGGTTTGGGTCATACAACCCATCCGGCCCGGGGATTTGCGCGGTACCGGTTTTCCCTGCCAGGCGATAGCCATCCACATTGCCAGCTGAACCGTTGTCTTCCATGGCCTGCGCCAGCATTTCACTGACTGTGCGAGCTGAACGCGGCGAAATGGGTGTATCCAGCGTTTGGGCCGGGGTGTTGTTCTGGCTGCCATTGCTGACCATGGCATAAAGCACATGCGGATAGACCATCTTGCCATCATTTGCCAACGCTGAAGCCGCCGCCATCAATTGGATGGGCGAAACAGCCACACCCTGGCCGAATGAGTTGGTGCCCAGGTCCACCTTGTACCAATCCTCATCGCCGGGCACTTTCAAACGACCAGCCGCTTCCATCGACAGGTCGATGCCGGTGGGATGACCAATGCCGAAACGGCGCATGTAAGTATAAAAAGTATCTTCGCCCATCAAGTCAGCCAGGCGCGCCATGCACACGTTGAGAGAGTGCGACAGGCAACCGACCATGTTCTGAGGGCCCCAGGCGCCCTGATCCCAGTTGTAAATATACCTGCTGCCGATTTCATAGAAACCGGTATCAAGATAGGTTGTCGAAGGAACAACCGTCCCAGAATCGATGGCCGCGGCCATGGTCAGTATCTTAAACACAGAACCGGGTTCGTATTGCATGGAAACAGCGCGGTTGAATTCGCTGGCATTGTGATAAATACTTGTGTAATTGGAGAAGTTGTTGAGGTCCATCTGCGGCGTGGAGGCCAGGGCCAGGATGCCGCCAGTCTGTGGGTCCATCACAATGATCGTACCCGCCGCCGAGCCGGTTTCCTGCAAACCTTTTTGCAATTCAACCTCGACCATGGCCTGGATTTCCCGGTCAATGGTCAGAACCAGGTCGGCGCCTTTCGGCACCTTGGGTAGTTCGGCGGCGCGGTTGGGATCTTCAGGTACCCAGACCGCCACCGGAACCCCTGAAAGCAGGTCGTTGTATTTTTCTTCCACACCGAAATAACCACGATTTTCCAGGGTCACAAATCCAAGCACATTGGATGCCAGCGTTTTTTCCGGATAAGAGCGCATCACGTGGGCTTTGAAATCCAGGCCCGCCAGGCTGGCGTCGCCCGCCTGGGTATATTTCCCGATTAATTCGCTCTTCAAACTTTGCAATTCATGGGCTTTATCAGAAGAAACAAAATCCTTGACCACCATGTAAACCATTCCATCGGGCGGGTTGGTGATTGATTGCAAAGTTTCTTCGTAATCCAATCCAAGGATCATGCTCAAGGTGAGCGCAATGGTTTTTGGGTTTTTCGCATCCCGCAAGTTGATACCAATTTCGTAAACCGTCTTGTTCCCGGCCAGCAAGTGTCCCTGGCGGTCATAAATTTGTCCACGTTCCGGAAACAGGGTTTGAAATGAGCCAGCATAACGATCACCCTGCTGGAGAAATACCGCGGCTTCCTTGCTCATCTGGATGCGAATCATCTGGATGACGATCGCAAGAGAAAGCAGGGAGAAGATGGCTGCCAGCGTAAAGGCTCGGTTCTGATATTGTTTCTTCATAATCGTTTACCGTATTTGGGACAGCGGCGCAGAGGCGGTTTCCATCTGGCGGGCAATCCAACTAAGCAGCGATTCAGAGTATTCGGGCGACATGGACAACACATCAGGTTCGGCAACGGGCGAGGTCATCTTCACGCCCTGCGACGGAAAGTAGCCTGGCACAACCAGGTACTCGAGACCATCCCGTTCAAGCTGGACAAAACCTTCTGCTTGTGCGCGTTCTTCAAGGGTGTGATTGGAAAGCAAAGTCGCAATTTTTGTTTGCAAGTCAGCATTGATACGCGCGTTGACAATGATATCTGCTTCAAGGTTCTGAATCTCACGCCCGGTGATTGCCGTGCGCGAGGTAACAGTTAGATACAAACCGGCCACGAGGCCCAACATCACCACAATCAACAGAAAACTACTAATCCATTGCTTCTGGAAGCGCAATGGAACATCTTGATAACTGCCAAGGATGCCAGCCGCATCTACGATGGCGCGATAAGTGCTCGAACCCGGTTTACGGGTTTTTTGAGGGCGGGCGCTGGGGGTCATGAGTTTTTCGATGATGGTCATTTTTTCTCTGCCACTCGTAACTTGGCACTTCTTGCGCGTGAGTTTGCCTGCATTTCTTCTTGACTGGCTTCAATTGGCTTGCGATTAACTTCGATCAGGCTGGCCTGGTGCCCGCAAGTGCAAACTGGTTGACGGGGCGGGCAGAGGCAGTCGGTACTTTCGCGGCGGAAATATTCCTTCACAAGACGGTCTTCCAAAGAGTGGAAGGAGATGACTGCCAGTCGCCCTCCAGGTTTCCCTGACTTTGGGTCGGGACTTCGGAGCAGGCTCACCGCCAACGGTAAAACCGTTTCGATGGACTCCAGTTCGCCGTTGACGGCGATCCGCAAGGCCTGGAAAGTCCGCGTAGCCGGGTGGATGCGTTCTCTCTTGCCAATATATTTAAGGATCAGGTCGGCCAGTTCTTTGGTGGTATTGATTGGCCGATGGACGACAATTGCGCGCGCAATCTTGCGCGAAAGGCGTTCCTCGCCATAACGGAAAATGAGATCGGCGAGTTCGGCCTCCGGGCTGGAATTCACCAGGTCAGCGGCGGATAACGAGGCCTGCGGAGTGAAGCGCATATCAAGCGGACCGTCGTGGATGAAGGAAAAGCCTCGCTCAGGTGTATCCAACTGCATTGAGGAAACCCCAAAGTCCAGGATAATACCATCCACGGTCTCCCAGCCCAGGTTGGCTGCTTCGGCTTTCATCGTCGTGTAAGAGGCCTGGACAAGATGGGCGCGTTTCCCAAAGGCTGCCAATTTTTCTCGGGCAATGGCAAGAGCTTGCGGGTCAAGATCGAGGCCAAGAACTTCGCCATCCGGGGTACTCTCGGTTAATATCCCGGCAGAATGCCCGCCCGCGCCTAAGGTTCCGTCGATATAGCGCCCAGTAGACTTGGGCCGCAATGCGGTTATAATGGTTTGGTAAAGTACCGGTAAGTGTGGCGAGTCCATCTCGCCAGGGTGGGATGCCATCCCGCGCTACGCTTTACCAGTAGATAGATCAAGCGCCTGGAAACGTTGTGAATTGGCTTCTGCATCTTGCAACGTCTGCATCTGGCGTTCCCATTCGGCGGGTGTCCAGATTTCGAAGTATTCGCCCTGGCCGACGACCATGGCCTCGCCATTCAAGGCCAGGAACTGGCGCAAGTTTTGCGGCAGCAAGATGCGCCCGGCCCTGTCCACTTCCACCTGGTATGCAGAAGAAAGGATCAGGCGGCGCAACAAGCGCGCAGAGGGATCGGTAATGCTCATGGCATTGATCCGCTCATAGACCTGCTGAAAGTAAGCAGTGCCCATGATCATCAAGTTGCGGTCAAAGCCCTGGGAAACGAAGGCCCCCTCGCCCAACGCATCGCGGAACGCCGCCGGAATTGTCAGGCGTCCTTTTTCGTCGAGAGAGTGCTGGTACTGGCCCAAGAACATATGTTCTAATACTCCTTTAATGTACGGAACGCCGGACACTTGGCCCGGCGCTCCACTTCGTCCCACTTTCTCCCACTTACGTTCTTATTTTACATCTATTCTTGTCATGTTACAAGTAGGAATAGTACTTATCTCCCACTTTTGGTTGAATTTGCGCCATAATTCAGAAGAGTTTCCCCCACTTTAAACCACTTTTCAGGCACTTTTTCCCACCTGGCTTGGAAAACACATGTCGCCACAAATCTGAAGCAAGTTATGTGTTTTTCGTCTGCCGCAGGATGCCACCCTTAATGAAGATCACTTTGCTAGAATCCCCTGATTGGAAAGACTATGAACTGCTCGATAGCGGCGATGGGTTGAAGCTCGAACGCTTCGGGCCTTATCGTTTCGTCCGCCCTGAAGTGCAGGCCATCTGGAGGCGCGGACTGCCCGAATCGGCCTGGCAGGATGTTCACGGGGTTTTTCAACCAACCAGCGAAGAAAGCGGCGGTCATTGGGATTTGCGTAAAAAAATCGACCAGAAGTGGGTCATGGGATATAAAGAATTAAAATTCTGGGCGATGACCACCCCTGGGCGGCATCTGGGCGTTTTCCCCGAGGTGGCGGCGCATTGGGACTGGTCGGCAGCGTTAATCCAAAAAGCCGGACGCCCGACAAAGGTGCTCAACCTGTTTGGGTACACCGGGCTGGCGTCATTGGCCGGGGCTGCGGCCGGGGCGGCGGTGACCCACGTGGATGCGTCAAAAAAATCGGTGACCTGGGCACGCGATAACCAGGTCCTTTCAAAGTTGGAGCAGAAACCAATCCGCTGGATTGTGGATGATGCGCTTAAATTTGTGGAACGCGAAGGAAGACGCGGGGTAAAATATGATGGCATTCTTTTCGACCCGCCAAAGTTCGGCCGCGGCCCAAAAGGCGAGGTGTGGGAGGTTTACGAATCGCTGCCTCTGCTGCTTAAGGCTTGCCGGGACGTGCTGAGCGAGACCCCTTTATTTGTTGCGCTAACGATGTATGCCATCCGCGCCTCGGGGGTGCATTTGTACCAAAGCCTGGATGAACTGATGCGCCCATTTAACGGCAAGACGGACGCGGGTGAGTTGGTTGCCCGTGACAAAAGTTGTGGGAGGCTTTTGTCGCAGGCGGTCTATGCCCGCTGGGAAACGTAGCCGCATCCCCTGAGTTAAATGATTAATTTCCGCGATCAAATTCTCTACAACAATGTCGCCAGGAAATTCCTAGAGAGAGAGAATGCTTAGATGGGTTCAAATTCCAAATCACTGAAGAAAAGGATCGCTTGGGGGTTTATCCCGGTATTAGCCGGTTGGACAGTCATCAATGGCCTGGTTGTTTATGGGCTGCACCAAATGCTGAGGATGCCTGGGATTGCCGAACAAAAAACCATCCTCGATTTCCCACCGGTTGCGTTTGGGATGTATTTGTTGCTGTGGGGCACAGGGGTTTTTGGAATTATCTACAGCGCCTACCAGGCATATCGTTACATCTCCGTCCAAAAAAAGATTCAAAATGAGTTACGCCAGAGCGAAGATCGTTTTCGCCAACTGGTTGAGTTGTCTCCAAATGTGATTGCGGTCCATCAAGATGGGGTAGTGGTTTTTGTCAACCGGGCCGGTTTATTGCTGTTCGGCGCCAACGATGAGAATGAGATCATTGGAAAACCAGTGATTGATTTTGTCCACCCCGAATCGCGCCCGACAGTTTTACGGCGGATTGCCGAAATGACCCAGACAGGGCAGCCTGCTCCCCGGATGGAAGAAAAATTCGTTCTTTTGGACGGTTCTGTCATCGAGGTGGGTGTCATTTCGATACCGCTTGAATTTCGGGGGAAACTCGCTTTTGAAGTAATTATCGAGGACACTACCATTCGCAAGCGCCTGGAACGAGCCATCCAAAGCATCGAATTAGGGATTTCTTCGACCATTGGGCAAGCGTTTTTCGAATCGGCAGTTTCCCACCTCGCGAATACTTTGGAAAGCGATACCGTTTTCATCGGCGAGTATCTGCCTGCCACAGAAAGTGTGCGCACGCTTTCTGCTTTCCGGGATGGAGGGATAGTTCCAAATTTTGAATACCCTTTACAGGGAGCGCCCTGCGAGAATGTCATCAATCGGGATTTATGCTGTTATCCCAATGGGGTGGCGGGATTGTTTCCCAGGGATAAGTCTTTGAAGGAAAATGGCGTGGAGGGATACCTGGGTATGCCGCTCTGGGATTCGGGGCATAATCCGGTTGGGATTATCGCAGTGCTTTACCGCCATCCAATTTCATCGCCTGATTTTGCCAAAGGACTTGTGCAAATCTTTGCTTCGCGCATTCAGGCAGAAATGGAACGCGCCGGGGCGCTGAATGCGCTGGTGGAAAGCAAGGCCCAACTCGAAGCCGCATTCAACAATATTCCCTTTGAAATCTGGCTTTCAGGCGCAGACGGGCGCTGTATTAAGCAGAATCCTGTTTCCAGGCAATATTGGGGAAATACGGAAGGGAAACTACCTGAGACCCTCAAACTCCCCGTTGAAATAAGATCCGCCTGGGCCGAGCGAAATCAACGGGTGCTCTCAGGGCAGGTTGCGCACGATTCGCAAGTTATCCAAAAAGACGGCAAAAGCCTGTATTTCGATACAATCCTGGCCCCCATTCAGGTGGGCAACCGCATTACCGGGTTTGTCGGCGTCAACATCGATGTTACCGAGCACATCCAGTCTGAACTGAAAAACCGCAATAACATCGAACGGCTTTCAGCCTTGCGAGACATCGACCAGGTGATTCTGGGCGGGAATGACATTCGCGCAGTCATGGATGGGATTTGCGGGCATGTTTCAGCCTTGCTGCGCGTGGATGCCGTGGAAATCCTGCGCTACGATTCCAGCACCCTGACGCTTGAAACCCTGGCTCGACGGGGCATAGAATCCTACTCTTTGTTTAATCATTTTCCGGTTCAGGATGATATCGCTTCGAAAGCAGTACTGGAGCAAAAGGTTATCTTTGAACAAGATTTTCCAAAACTCCTGGAAGCTTTTCCAAATTGTGATGTCATGAAGATGGAAAACTTTCGCACTTATATTGCCATCCCGCTCATCGCAAAAGGTTTTGTGCGCGGCGTGCTGGAAGTCTTCCAGCATACCGATCTAAACCCCGACGATGACTGGTGGGAGCTCGCCCAGGCTCTTGCAAACCAGGCCGCGATTGCCATCGATAACCTCTCCCTGTTCCAGGATTTACAGCGTTCAAACGCAGATTTATGTCTGGCTTATGATTTGACTCTGGAGGGCTGGTCAAAAGCGCTCGAAATTCGCGACCAGGAAACGGAGGGGCATGCCCAGCGTGTGACCACGCTCACCCTGCGTTTGACTGAGGCATTGGGCGTTCCTCGCAACCAAATAATTCATATTCGCCGGGGCGCATTGTTACACGATATCGGCAAAATGGGTATTCCAGACAAAATCCTGCACAAACCCGGGCCTTTGACTGACGAAGAATGGCGGATTGTCAAGAAGCACCCCCAAATGGCTTTTGACTTGTTACTACCGATCCCATTCCTGCATAGGGCGCTTGATATTCCCTATTGTCACCACGAACGCTGGAATGGCTCCGGCTATCCACGCGGCTTGAAGGGCAAAGACATCCCGCTTGCGGCGCGCATCTTTAGTGTTGTCGATGTTTGGGATGCGCTGACCTCTGATCGCCCGTATCGCGCAGCCATATCTCCCCAAAAAGCGTCCCGTTATTTGCGCGAACAAAGCGGCCAATATTTTGACCCCGAAATCGTCAAAGTTTTTGAAAAAGTTATTCTCAAGCTATAGCCCAGTACTAGATAATTAATCCTAAATCCCCAACTCGAGGCCCATATGTCACTTCATGATGAAATCCTGGAACAACCCCGCCGACTGGCGGATCTGTTGAAAAATCAACGCAGCGCGGTGCTCAAGATTGCCGAGGCGATCAAGGCGCGCGAGGTGAAGTTTGTCTTCCTGGCAGCGCGCGGCACTTCTGATAATGCCGGGCGTTATGCCAATTACCTGTGGGGAGCCACCAACCGCCTGCCCCTGGCGCTGGCGGCCCCCTCGCTATTCACCTACTATGCAGAGCCGCCCAAGCTGGATGGAGCCCTGGTTGTGGGTGTTTCGCAATCGGGGAAATCACCGGATATCGTCAGTGTACTGACGGAAGGACGCAGACAAGGCTGTCTCACCCTGGCGATCACCAACGTGCCCGAATCTCCTCTGGCTGAGGCCGCTGAACTGATGCTCGATATCCAGGCCGGGGCCGAAAAAGCTGTTGCCGCGACGAAGACGTACACATCTCAATTAATGGGTCTGGCAATGATCTCAGCTGCGCTGCGCGGGGAAGAACAAGCCTGGCGCGACCTGGAGAAAGTGCCAGCCTGGATCGACGAGGTGCTCAAACAGGATGCTGCCATTGCGTGCATGGCGGAACGCTTCCGTTACATGCACCAATGCGTGGTGCTGGGACGCGGGTTCAACTATGCCACCGCCTTCGAGTGGGCGCTCAAGCTGAAAGAACTCACTTATGTGGTGGCCGAGCCGTATTCATCCGCCGATTTCCAACACGGGCCGATTGCGATGGTCGAAGGCGGTTTCCCGGTGCTGGCGGTTGCGCCACAGGGCAAAGTCTTCGACTCGATGCTTGAAATGCTGACCCGCCTGCGCCAGAAACACGAGGCCGAACTGGTGGTCATTTCCAACGATGAGCGCGCCCTGGCTCTGGCACAGTCTCCCATCCACCTGCCCACGGGCATCCCCGAATGGCTCACACCATTGGTGGCGATCGTTGCGGCGCAGTTGTTCGCCTGTCATTTGACGGTGGTCAAAGGTTATGACACCGAAAAACCGCGCAGTATCACGAAAGTGACTGAGACGCATTAGACAGACATAAAAAACCGCAAAAATGGGGTCTGAATGTGCGTACGCGCGCTCAGACCCCATTTTTGCGTTAGGTTACCTCAAATTACAACTGCGCGAAGCTGATAAGTTGGATGCCGCGCCTCTCCACTTCCTTGCGCATGGCCGGATCGGTCAGGATTTCCAACTCGGTCTGGCGCTGGAAGGCGTAGACAGATTCTTTGGCAAAAGCCTCGTCCACATAGCCGGGGTGGCACATGATTTCAAATGTGCCGTTCGGCAGGAAATTGCTCAAAATCCGCAGGAATTCTCCGCGGGTGGCGTTTTCATCGTAGAAGGAGGCGAAGAAAGCCTCGGGGCTGCGCGGCTGGAATTGTTCGAGCAGTTGGGGGGCGAATTCAAGCATGGCCGGGATCAATTCTTCGGGCAAGCCATCGATGCTTTTCGCCGTCCCATGCGCGATCGGCAAACGGATGGGAAGACCGTATTCGCGAGCCACCTCGAACATGGTTTGAAGCAAGCCAGGGGTGAAATAGGACGCGTGATGATGGGAATCAAAATGTGTGGGGTTTTTCCCGGTTGCCGAAATAAAGGCCTCGATCTGGGCAATCCATTCAGCTTTGACTTCTGCCAGATTCAGGGCAGGGGCCAGGCTGACGAATTTGTCCAATTTATGGAAGCCGCCTTCGGGCGTGGTCAATGATGGGATTTTGGCAGCCGGCAGCAGGGGCTTCCCGGATGTCAGCACGAGGTGAACCCCCAGACCGAGTTCCGGCGTTTCTTCTATGGCGATTTTCAGGTCCGCGGCGGCGGAGGGCATGTTCAGCATGGCTGTCGAAGAAGTTACTATCCCGCGCAGATGAGCATCGCGGATGCCGCGCGAAATATCGGGGGTGCGGCCATAATCGTCAGCGTTGATGATCAGGCGAAGGGTCATGGTTAGCTCCTTGGTCAGGGTTTGTAGCTGGCAATCGTCTGGTAAATGGCGTTCAACAGCGAGGCGTCTCCGGCAGCATCGTGTTCCAGGGTCCAGAACATGATCCCCGAGGCCTTGTCCAGTGCGATCAAAGTCTTTTGCCGAACCGTAGGAATGCCGTTATAGCGCTGTTCGGTGCCATTGTAGATCAAAACGTCGGTTTGGGAAGCGGCGGGATCGTTCTGGACAAGTTTGCGATAGGGAACTTCTCCGGGGCGCGAATAGAAGGGCAAGCCCATGACCAGTTTTTCAGGAGGCACGCCGCGACCCAGCCAGTAATCCAAACCCATCTGGAACTGTTCCAGCGTAGCATGATCCGGCCCATCATAGGTCATGATATTTACAAAATCGAACATGGCAAAAGTTTCGGCGGGAACCCCCAGACCAAACTCATCCCCAGAGGCAATCACAGCCGTGGTGAGCAGTTTACCGGGCAGGGCGGCGCGCAATTCGGTGATGAGCGCCAGGTAGTTTTGGGCAGATTGGCCGGGGTCTGGATATTCCCAGTCAACATCAACGCCGTCGAAACCATATTCGTCCACCACCTTGAGCGCCTCGCGGATAAAGACGGCGCGTTTTTCGGGGCTGGCAGCCATTTCCTCGAACTGGGCATCCCAGCCCCAGCCGCCAATGGAAATGAGCACTTGCACCCCGTTGGCACGGCTCCGATTTACCAGCTCCTTCACTTTCCAGGAATTGGAAAGCGGCACGAAGGTGCCATCAGCATTGGGGATCAGGAAAGCATAGTTAAGATGCGTAAGCTGGTTGAAGGGGATGTTTTCAACCATGACGGCACTGGTAACGTACCCGATGACGCGGAAAGGTCGTGGCGCCGGGGTGGATCTGACGGTTGGAACAGGGGCAGTGGTTGGAATGGGTGGCATGGGCGTGGGTGTGGCGCAGGCGCTGAGGATCAGGCTAAGAGCCAGGAAGATCAACTGGCGGGCAGGCATGTTAATTCCCAATGGTGAGATTTAAGCGCCGCGCAAGAGGTTCCAAGTGAGCGCGCAGGATCTTTTCAGATTTTTCAGCGGGTTTCTCGTTGGCTTCCAGCAGGCAAGCGCCAAGTTCCTGGGCAAGCTGATATTCAATCCGCCGCCAGAGCGGGACTGTGTGGTAGGCGCGTCCATGGCTGGCTGCTTGCATGACTGCAGCGTGAAGTGGATTTTCATCCGGGTAGATTTCTCGCAACACATCGAGGCGGGCGGGCATCGAGCCAACTTCGCGCGCCCAGCGCAGGCCGTTACCCGTATTGGTCAGGAACTTGACCAACTCGACAGCGGCGCGCTCCCGCTCTGGGTAGCCGCGAACATGCTGCCAGATCACGAAACTACCGCCAGCCGTCCACGGAACTTGGGCAATCGGGATCACTCCCAGGTTTTCCCGGATCTGTGGGTTGGTTTCGTGCGAGATGAAATCTTTCGCCGCGCGAATATCGGTCAGCACCGCGGCAGCACGCCCTTCATGGAAGAGCGCCACCGTTTCGACCGAGCCAAGCTGCTTGTATGGGTCTGGAACAGCCCGATAAGTATCCAGCCAGTGAGACAGACCTTCAATGGCGCTGGGGCTGTCAAAGATGACATGCGTGCCATCGTGATTAATGAAATCACCGCCTGCGCTCCAGACCCAGGAGGCGGCGATATGCAGCAAGTCGGTATAAGGCGCGGGAATGAATGGGCTGAGCCAGGGAATTTCGGCCACACCCGCCTCGCGTAATTTTTGAAAAGCGGTGGAATGAACACCGGTGAAGACGTCGTCTGCCTCCACGCCTGCCCTGTCCAGCAGGTCTCTGCGGAAACAAATCACATAGATATAGGCCGTCCACGGAATGGCCCAGGTATGAGCATCTGCATATTGTTTGGTGCTTTCCCAGATGGGGACCATAAAAGCCGCGGCGCCACCCATGGCTTCGATTTCGGCTGGCTTAAAAGGCCGCAGGGCGTTCATCATCGCCAGGCTCGAAACCCAGGTCCCGCCGACATGCGAAACATCAGGGCCTTTGCCATGCGAGGCAACCGTCATCAGGTCGGGCCAGGCTGCCCCCCAGGTCATTTCGCGCAGTTGCACCCGGGTGCCGGTTTTGGCGCGGAATTCTTCCAGCAGCGCAGTAAGAGTCCGGGTATCGACATCTGAATCAGGGATCGCGGAAAGTTCAATTTCAAGCATCGATTTCCTCCAGCCGGCTGCCGTTTTTAATCTCGTGGATGGTCTCTCTCAGCCGGGAACGGATGGCCGGATCGATGGGTTGTTGGCCCTGTTCCATGCCGATCAAAACCGCGCCGATGACAGGCGGAACATTGAGACGGACAAGCCGCGCCTGTGGGGCAGTTCTCAAAATAGCCGCGCGCATCGGGTCAATCAGCAAGTCTCCGCCATCGAACATGCCCCCCGAGAGAACCACGTCGAAGGCCAGTTCTTCGAAATTCAACTGGCGGATGACGCCGCCCGCCATTTCGCCCAATTCGTTCCCGGCCCAGGTAATCAACTCGCGCGCCACAGCATCCCCCGCATATGCGGTCTGGAAGACCAGCCGGGCGGTTTCTGCGCCGATCGCATAGTAGCCTTCGGTGTAACCCTCAAGTAAATCTTCCAGGCTTTTTGCGCCGACATGCTGGATGTAAGCCTCGCTTAATGTGGTTTTCGGACCGCGCCGGGTCCAATCCTGCCCAACCAGGTGCATGGCGCGGAAGACCAGTTCGGATGAACCAGCCGCCTCGCCCATTGTAATCCCATACCCGGTGACGCGCCCCTCGCGCTGGTGGCTCTGATCCCAGCCGCGGCAGTTACAACCGGTGCCAGAGACAACATTGACACCCCAACCCGCTTCTGCGCCCGCCACCAGGCCAGGAATGGCGTCGTTAACCAGCCCACAGGCGGCAGAAAGCCCCAGCTTTTGGACAGTTTCGAGCATGATGGGTTTTTCACTCGGCCAGTCGTACCCGGCGATGCCAAAGCCCGCGCCCGAAATATTGTCCCGTTTCAGGCAGGCTGAATCCAGCGCCTGTTCGAGCGCGGTCAGCATCGCGGTGTACATCCCATCGTATCCCACGCTCTGATGATTTCCTGGGCCCCCCTCGCCAAATCCAATCGCGCGGCCAGTTTCATCTGCAATCACAAAGTGAGTTTTTGTACCACCTAAATCGGCACCCAAAAAATAGCGCATACGCAACCTTCACAAGTTTTGGAGTAAAAAGCTTGCTTTTTTACCACGGGAGCAAGCTTCCGCCTCCAGATTTCAAGAAAGGGGCGCACAAATCATGTGCGCCCCTTGGATAGTTATTTCTTCCAGAACTGCGGCAAGTGTTCGCGATGTGTTTCGAGCAGATCATCGAGCACCGCCTGGATTTTATCCGCTTTCGGCCCCAAGGGATTTGCCAGCAAGGCCTGGTAGGCGGCCTCGCGATCGCCATGGACGGCGGCTTCCACTGTCAGCAATTCGTAAGCCTTGACCTGCGCAATCAGCCCAAAGCAGGCGGGCGGCAGCGGCTCCGTCGGAATGGGAGTAATCCCACTTTTGCGCACTGTCGAGGGGATTTCCAGGACCCACTCAGCGGGCCACTCTTTGACCGCGCCATTATTCCTGATGTTGACGATATGGGTTTCGCCCAGATCGTTATAATGCGCGTTGAGCAGCTGTGTAGCCACCGTGGAGTAATACGCCCCGCCGCGCTGCATCAATTCGGCAGGCGGTTCTTTTAAATCCGGATCGGCATACTGCTCTAACAAAACCTTCTCGACCTCGATCACCTCGTCAGCCCGGGAAGGCGGCCAGCTTTCCTGCAACTTGAGCTTTTTATCGGTGTAATAGAAGTATTGCAGGTAATAATTGGGGATCATGCGCAGGATTTCG
This sequence comes from Anaerolineales bacterium UBA5195, assembly GCA_002412925.1. Lineage (GTDB taxonomy): Bacteria > Chloroflexota > Anaerolineae > Anaerolineales > Villigracilaceae > UBA5195. Next base: position 47,362 of record DHVZ01000059.1, read on the forward strand.
ATGGTGCGCGGATCCCATTCTGGGTGCTCTTCTGCTTTCAGTTCTTTGATAAATTCTTCGATCACCTGGGGCCAGACATCCTCGCCATCGACCGTGAAACCACGGTGCCAGGAGAGATGATTCAAGCCCAGGGTTTTCAACTCCGTCTGGGCAGGATCAATTTCCTTTCCAGTCGCCTTGGCCAGCTTTTCGACAATCATCATCCTGGCTGTGATCGGCACATTACAGACCCCTACCGCGGGTGTCTTGGCAGCATATTGGGTTAGGGCTTGAGTCACCAGGCCAGCCGGATTGGTGAAATTCACCAGCATCGCGCCGGAGGCAGCCAGTTCCTGCATATCCTTCGCGATTTTCAGGATGACAGGGATGGTGCGCAGCGCCTTGCCCATACCGCCCACGCCGGTAGTCTCCTGGCCGATCAGCCCATGCCGCAGGCCGAGATACTCATCCTTGCGACGGGCTTCCATATGCCCCACACGTAACTGCGTGGTGACATAAGTGGCCTGTTTGACGGCCTCACGCTGGTCAGTGGTCAGCACCACCTTGAACGGAGAACCTTTGAATTCCACCATCCGCTGGGCAAAGCCTCCGACAACCTTAAGCCGATTGGCGTCGACATCCATCAGCCAGAGTTCGTCAAGCGGAAATTGCGCCACCCGCGCCAGGAAACCATTGACCAATTCGGGGGTGTACGTTGAACCGCCGCCGATTACTGCTACCTTTAGCATAAAGCTCCTCCTCGCCGTCTACTTTTCCACACCGGTAATAACGATGCCCTGAACAAAGAACCGCTGGGCAGCCACAAACAGGAGCAGGGGCAGAACCAAGGCCATCAAAGCGCCAGCTTGAATCAATTGCGGTTTCTGTCCATAAATGCCGTTGAACGTGGAGAGCGCCACCGAAATGGGCCAGTTCTGGCGGTTAGAAGACAGGTAAATGAGCGGCCCAAAGTAATCATTCCAGGCATAGACGATGTGGAAAACGGTCACAGCCATCAGAACCGGGTATGACTGGGGCAGGATGACCGACCAAAGCACGCGCAACGGGCCAGCCCCGTCGATCATGGCAGCTTCATCCAATTCGCGGGGGATGGTCATGAAATATTGCCGGAGCAGGAAGACATCATAGGCATTGGCAAAAAACGTGGGAACAATGAGCGGCAGCCAGGTGCCCACCCAGCCAATCTTTTGGAAAAAGGTATATGTCGGGATGACCGTCACCGCTGCAGGCAGGAAAATCGTCGAAATCAGCACTACAAACAGGAAATCGCGCCCTGGGAATCGGAACCTTGAGAATCCATAAGCCACCAGCGTACAGGATAGAATGGTGCCAATATTTGAAACTACGGCGTAGAAGAAAGTATTCCAGAGCAAGCGCGGGTAGTCAATCGACTCCCAAACTTCCACGTAATTCTCCCAGGTGGGTGAAAATTTCCAATCCCGGTCGAGGGCACGCCAGGAAACATTGCAATTAAATTCACCCTTATCCAGGTTGTCAGGGTCGACAAACAGGCTGGAGGTGCGGCCTTTTTTGGCAATTGCCAGGCCGCGAACAGTTGTATCGCCCGGCTCAAAGCCATCGCACTGCCCAAGCGGCACTTTGAAAACCTCCACCTCTTTGCCTTGATAAACAAAGGAGGATGGCGCTGCAGGCCAAATAGGCGCGCCAACAATGGAAATTTGAGCCTGGGTCTTAAGCGAGGTAAAAACCATGAACGCAAATGGCGAAAGGAAAATCACCAAAATCGCCAGCGTCAAGAGAGTAATAAAAGTGATGTTCAACCCTTTGTGAACCTTATGCTGCGTATTGGCATTCATCAGTTTCTCTCCTAATCGCGGCTTTCACCGGCGTAATAGACCCAGTATTTGGCAGTGGCAAAGAGGGTAATCGTGACGACTAAAATGACGATGAACAGCCCCCAGGCCAGGGTCGAGCCATAACTCATGTTTTGAAAAGTAAAAAAGGTTTTGTATAAGTACAGGTTGTAAAACATCGTCGCGCCACCCGGGCGTCCGGTTCCGTTATTGACGACCAGCGGAACCAGGAAATACTGGAAAAGCCCCACGATGCTCAAAACCAGGTTGTAAAAAATGACCGGCGATATCATCGGGAAGGTAACATTCCAAAATTGCTGCCAGGAATTTGCGCCATCCACCTTGGAAGCATCATAAAGTTCGGTGGGGACACCCTGTAAGCCCGCCAGCATGATCAGCATGGCGTTGCCAATCCCCCAAATGCCCATGATGACGTAAGTCGGGTAAACCCAGTTCATGTCATTTGCCCATAACGGGACGTTTTCCTTCGGGACACCAAAACTCATCAGCACACGGTTGATCCAGCCGGTTTCAGGGTTGAGCATCCCGCCCCACAGGAAAACCGAAGCCACAAACGGCACAATGTAGGGCATGTAAAACATACTGCGAAAGAAGTTTTGCCCAACCAGGTGCTTGTTATTCATCAGGAGCGCGATCCCAAGCGGCAGGAATATGCCGACGGGCAAAGCAATCAACCCAAAACGGATGGTAATCCACATCGATCCGGGCGTTCCACTTGAACTCCAAATTTGAGGGTCTTTGAAGAATTGAGCGTAATTACTAACCCCAACAAATTTCGGCGCGCTCAGGATTCCATCCGTAATTTTCAAATCGAGAAAACTAAAAAACAACGTCCCAAGCATTGGCAGCAGGGTAAACACTAGGAATCCAAAAATCCAGGGCGAGAGAAAAGAAAGTCCCAGCAGCATTTCACGGCGCGTCAGCGGCGACATCTTTCGGAAAGTTGCGAGGGACGGCAGTTTGGGGAGATTGCTGAGTTGTTCAAACATGGGGCACTCCTTTATGCAGAGTAGGCTGGGCGGGTCAGCTCAGCGAACTGACCCGCCCATAGTATATCTTTTGCAGGTTACTTGTTGTAGATGACGGTCAGGTCGTCGACGAGTTTCTGGTATTCTTTTTCAAAGTCAAACTTGTCGGCGGGGGTATTGTTCATCAGGTCCTGGAAAGCGTTCAGGCGGACAGTTGCTTCGTTCCAGTTCGGGAGATATTGCTCGGCGCTGGGGGTATCGGGGTAAGCCAGACCCTGAACAAAGACATCCCAGCTTTCCTTGGTCACGAACGGATAGTCCGCGGATTTCTTCACGAAGAAAGCTTCGGTCTTCTCAGCAATGGCAGGCATGGCGCCGTAGGAGGGCAGGAGTTTGTCACCGCCGGTGGTGATCAGGTAGGAGAGAACGGTGAAGGCGGCAGCCGGATTCTTGGTACCTTTCCAGACGCGGAAGGTGTCAGCATCGATGCGCCCGTGAACAACACCATCAGCGCCCATCGGCTGAATGCCGAGTTGGAATTCATAGCCAGCCTTGGCGAAATCACCCAGGCAGCAGGTGTACCAGGTCTGGGTCAGACCCATCGCGGCCTTGCCGGAGTTGAAGACGTTGCCATTGCCAAATTCAGGCGAGGCAGAGAGGGCACCAGTAGGCATGAACGGCTGGGCGCCCCACATCCCTTCATGGTACCACTTCCAGGATTGTTTCCAACCGTCAGAAATGGTGGATTTGAATTCGCCCTTCTTTTCGCCGCTGTAGATCTTCTCGGCGCCAAAGTAGAAGGTCGGGATGGAGACAGCTTGCTGCCACTGGGCATTGTAACCAACCTGGACAATCTGGTTGCGGTCAAAGCCTTCTTCGGTGGCGTTTTTGCCGTTCTTATCAATCGTCAGGCGCTTGGCAACCTCGGTAAGGGTGTCCCAGTTCCAGTCCACCATCTTGCCATCGAGTTCGTATTTTTCGCCATACTTCTGGGGCGGATAGGCCAACTCAGATTCGTCAAACATGGCGGGCACAAAATAAATCGCGCCGGGGAAGACGGCAAAAGGCAGGCCAACCTGGCCTTCTTCGGTCTGGTAGAATTTCACCAGGGCCGGGTCGAAGATCGAGGTATCGAAGTTCTGGGCCTTCATTTCAGCAGTCAGGTCGAGCCACTGGCCATAGAAACCATTGGAACCACCCCAACCAACCGGGCCGATGATGTCAGGGCCATTGCCAGAGGCAATTTGGGTCGCAAGGGTGTCGCGAGCGCTGTCATAGGGATAGACTTCGAGAATGAGCTGGATTTTGTCTTGGGAAGAATTGAAATCTTTGACAACTTCTTCCTGAACCAAAATCTGGCTGGGGTCGGTACCGGTGCCAAGGCCAACAAACCAGCGCACGCAGGTCTTGCCAGCTTCGCAGTTCGCAACCGGGTAAGGGGTCAGCGTGGGGGTGGCAGCGGGAGCTTCCGGCGCGGCAGGTTCAGCGGGGGCTTCGGTAGCGACGGGTTCAGCGGGGGCTTCCGGCGCAGCGGGCTGGGCCGGGGCTTCGGTAGCGGGAGCGGCAGGGGTGCCGCAGGCGGCCAGGATCATCGAAGCGATAATCAGCAGGCTGGTGACAAACAACATTTTCTTCATGGTGATTTTTCTCCTCTTTATGGATGGGTGAGAGAACAAAATTCTGGATAGCTGCAATATTATTGATGTATTGGGTAAACAATCACCTCCTCCGGGTTAGTTTGCCAGCGTTTCGTGCAGGCAACCGCACGAACGACGGATGATTATTTCTGTCGGCAGGAGCGTAACTGCCTCGGTCGGCTGGTCTTTGATCAAATCGAATAAAAGACGTGCAGCCGTGTGGCCCACCTGCTCCGTTGGAGCGCGCACTGTCGTCAGCGGCGGGCTCAAGAAAGGCGAAAGGCGCGAGTCGTCAAACCCCACAATGGCGATATCTTCAGGCACGCGCAAACCGGCTTCCTTAAGCGCGGTGATAACTCCGATGGCGGCATCGTCATCGCCAGAGAAAATGGCATCGAATGAAGGATGGTCATTCGCGAGCATATTTTTAATGCTCCGGTAGGCGGTCTCGCCATTAAATTCACCGTCAAGCATCAACCTGGGGTCGACAGGAATTCCGTGCGCCTCCAATGCGTCCCGATAGCCTTGTTCACGCCAATGAGAGTCTTCTTGTTCTTGTGGCCCGCGCAGAAAAATAATGGAACGGCGGCCATGAACCTCGATCATGTGATCGATGATTTTGCGTGTGGCGGCTTTATTTTCAACAGTCACAAACGGGATTTTTAAATTAACAGGCGGGGTGCGATGGATGAGGACCAGTGGGAATTTATTCCGGCATAATTGCGTTAAATGCTCTTCGCTCAAGCTATCTGCAAAAACAAGCATGCCATCGGTATTGTGCGGCCCGACCGGCGGCTGGCTGTCCTTGCGAATCGACGATTTATATGTAGCAACTAATAAGTTGTATTGATTTTCGCTGACTACTGTTTCAATCCCGCTCAACAGAGGCGCAAAAAAATCAGTGTGCATATTGTGAAGCACCAGGCCGATGGTCTGCGTGCGCCGGGTAGCCAGGTGACGCGCAACAGCGTGAGGCTTGTAATTCAAATCCAGCATGACCTGCTGGATGCGCTCGGCCACGTCTTGAGAAACCGGCGCATTCTGGTTAATGAAACGGCTGACAGTTGCCACAGACACATCGGCATACTTGGCAACATCTCGAATGGTGACGGAATCTGATCGACGGGTCATTTCGTTATCCATGTAACCGGTTACAGTAACCGGTTACATTAAAGCACACTTAAATTCACTTGTCAATAGAAAATTGTCACCTTTTACCTGGGTTGATGAAAATTTTAAGGAAATGAACCAGGGACTCAGCCAGGAAACGCTGTCCGCAAAAGGAAGCTATGGGCAAACTTTCGGTTGCACAGAGTGGATGTCGAAATAGCAAGTAAAATATATTCATGCTTGCCCGCATCTTTTCCTGCGCAGTGATTGGCCTCGAAGGTGTTATCGTCGAAGTCGAAGTCGATTACACCAATGGCCTGCCCGGTATGACCCTAGTGGGCTTGCCTGACGCCGCCGTGCAGGAAAGCCGCGAGCGCGTGCAGACCGCGGTCAAGAATGCCGGGCTGCACTTCCCCCGTCACCGGATCGTCGTTAACCTGTCCCCGGCCTCCATCCGCAAGGAAGGCCCCTACTACGACCTGCCCATCGCCCTGGGCGTGATTGTCCTGGGAGGCCATCTGGACCCTGAAACCCTGGAGAGCACCCTGGTGATCGGCGAACTCTCGCTGGATGGTATCGTCCGGCATGCGCGCGGCGTGTTGCCGATGGCCGCCACCGCCCGGGCGCAGGGCTTCAAGCGGATGATCGTCCCAGAGACAGATGCCGCTGAAGCGGCCTTGATCCCCAATATCGAAGTTATCCCCGTTTCGACGCTGGCGGCGCTCTACGACCATCTCTCTGGCCGCCATTTAATTGAACCTTACCAGGCCTCGGGTGAAGCCCCTTTACCCCTGTTTGTCCCGACAGATTTCGCCGAGGTCAAGGGCCAGGAGCACGTCAAACGCGCGCTCGAAGTTGCCGCGGCGGGTGGGCACAATGTCATCCTCCAGGGACCGCCCGGAGCCGGGAAAACCCTGCTCGCCCGCGCCCTGCCCGGTATCCTGCCAGAAATGTCCATCGAAGAAGCGCTCGAAGTAACCCGCATCTACTCCGTGGCCGACCAACTGCCCCCCGGAACGCCGCTGATCCGCAACCGACCTTTCCGCGCGCCGCACCACACCATCAGCCACGCCGGGCTGGTCGGCGGCGGGAACATCCCCCACCCCGGAGAAATCTCCCTCGCCCATCGCGGTGTGCTCTTCCTCGATGAACTCCCCGAATTCAACAGCCGCGCCATCGAAGTCATGCGTCAGCCGATGGAAGATAAGGTCGTCACCATCAGCCGCGCCCAAGGCTCGCTGACTTTCAGCGCCAACTTTCAACTGATTGCCGCGATGAATCCCTGTCCTTGCGGCTATTATGGTGATTCGCAAAAACCCTGCACCTGCGCCCATTCGACCGTGACCAAGTACCAGAAGCGTATTTCCGGCCCGATGCTCGACCGGATCGACATCCACATCGAAGTTCCGCGCGTCGACTACGACAAGCTTTCCGGCGACCGCATGGGAGAGTCATCCGCGGCCATCCGCCAGCGGGTGCAGGCTGCGCGCCAGCGTCAGTTGGAACGTTTCGCCGGGACGACCATCGTCTGCAATGCCGATATGCGCGTGGCCGAAGTGCGTAAATTCTGCAAACTCGACGAAACCGGCGACAGCTTGGTGCGCGCCGCCATGAGCCAGATGAATTTATCCGCCCGCGCCTATCACCGCACTCTGAAGCTGGCGCGCACGATCGCAGATTTGGCGGGGAGTGACCAGATCCAGACGCCGCATGTGGCCGAGGCGCTGCAATACAGGCCGAAGGGGATGATGGGCTAGACTATACTTCGTGTAACAAATTGGGAAGGGCTGGCGATCCTGACTGCTATGCCAGATAACGCTAGGAATGCCTCGCTCACTTGCACTGCAACGAACGCACACCATCCCGGCGTCCTTCGGGCGTGAGGTGCAAGTGTCGCGGCAAGCTCTATATTTGCGTAAGCTGCTGTCATTGTCTCAAGACCTCCTACAAACAGATAACCGGCTCAGGGAGTCCCATACAATTGAACCTGCACCCCATAAAAATCGCGCGTCTCGATTAACTTCATCTGTTCTGCAAGCGTTTGCGGAACTAGCCCCATTGGATCCGTATACGAGTCATGGCTGTAAACCAGCCAGACCCTGTTATGCCCGCTCAACAATGAAATCAACCTGGGTATCTCGCTATTCGTCATCCTGGGCTCCGGGATACGGTTCTCGAACATATCAGGTACCCCGCGTTTCTCTACCTGAATAGAATACTGGTTTTCATAGGCTTGAAAATAATAGTCAAACGGGATTTGCACCATGGCGGAGTTGAAAAGGATCAAATCATCCTTTTGAGCGAAATTCGCGATATAACCGGCAGGGTCGCTCCAATCTTCTTTTTGCATGAAACGAAAATAATCGCCGGCAGAAAATAGATAGTTTGCACCTAAAATCCCCATTGCCACGATCATAAGAAAACGAAATCTTAATAGAGCGATGCCAGCCGCCAGTACCAGGAACAATGGAATCGAGATCCAGATCAGGGTCCGATCGTAAAAAATGGGTCGGCGGATGCTCACGATCAGCTCACCCAGGACAGGGATGACAAACAGGGTTGCCAGAAATAAGAAGATCGAAAGTTTTTTCCGGTAATACACCAACCCGAAACAAAGCAACGCGCACAGAAACCACATCATGACCTGACTGGCTTGAGTTGGCGCAGATGGATTCAATAAGGCTCGCAGCGTCCGGGTAACGGCGTCCCAGCTTGGTTTGGGAATCCAAAACTCCTGATCGACTTTGCTGGCTTGCTGGATAAAGGCCAATAACCATGGACTCCATAGTAGGAAGATGCCAATCTGAGCCTTCAACCAGTTCCAAATATAGGGAGCTTGGAAGGCGGGTAGAGGCCCTGATTTCTTTATCCTTTGAAAAAGCATCAGACCAAGAACGAATATATTGGTGGCTAAAGAGAAAAAGACAGCCGTATTGTGGCTGAGCAGGGTCGCAGCCGAGAATACGACAAATGCAACCCAGGCCAGATCAGTCTCAATGGTCTGGATGGGTAACCAGCGATGGCGGAACATCCAGGCTCTCCATCCGATTTGACTGAGGGTTTCATCCTTATAACTGAAATCACCTCGGGTGTCTGGTTCAACCAGTCCAGCTGTACGCCAGGCATGCAGATATTCCCGAAATTGGCTGCCGATAGGCCTGATGGAGCGCGAATCCGTCAAAAGTCTGACCAGTGCATAAATTGCCACAGCTGCATTGAACGTCAGGAGGGTGTACATGCGCGTTTCCTGGGCGAAGTAGATGTTGAAAAGCGAAAGAGCCAGGAACACTGCTGCTGCCAATCCCATCACAGCACCAGAGATGCGTTTGCCGATCAGGTAAATAATCGGGATGGTGCCTGCGCCGAAGAGTGCAGAAAGCAGACGGACATAATAGGGCGTATCCCCATTGAGCGCGATCCAGTAATGGAGCAGGAGATAATAAAGGGGTGGGTGCTGGTCAATCTTGAGAATCCATTGCAGCAGATCGGCAACACTGTGGTTGGCCACCCATATGCTGAATGTTTCATCCAACCATAACCCTTTATCATCGAGTAGAAACAATCGCAGCCAACCACCAATTATTGTGATGACGATTGCCAACCAGGGCGCCAACTCTTCAAAATCGATTTCTTCGTTCATCAGGATACTTCTTTCTGGGTTTGTTTCCCGAAAAGCGCCTAACGGCAGGCGGCCCATCCCGCACGCACTCCCGGGTACGTGTTGTAAGCCAGCGGTGGGAATAGGATACTTGCGCACCATTTACAAAGACCGCCGGCCAGTCGAGCAGATCCCGTTGAGTGCCAAGCAAATGGTTGGTGCACATCGCCAATTCGTTCACAACCCGGAAAGTGTCCAACGTCTGCCCGAATTGGCACTCCTGGCAGGCTCGATTTTGAGTTTTCTGGCGGCAACTTTCCCAGCCATCGCCACCGGTTTTTGGGATCGCAAGCCAAGAAGAACGCCTGGCCGTTTTCGACGGCAACTTGCGGGTAAGCCATTTCCAAAAGGTGCCCTACTTTCGGGGCGACTTCGAGAAAAGAACTCGGTGACGGCTCATTTGCCTAAAGGAAATCTGGCACGAAGCGAAAAATTCGCTCTCACGCCACCAGCTTTCTAAATTTTACGCACAAAACACAACTTTTTGTAAGAACCAAGCTACCTGGAATTATTTTCCAGTGGTTATGGCTATCTGGTTTTAGCCGAAACTAAAGTAATCAAATTCATCGAAAACCACTCGGCTCATGTATGAAAAATGTGCAAAATTGTGTCTAATAGGGTTGTTCCCGAATAGCGTCAAAGTAAGAGGAAATTCAAGAGACCAGCGCAAAGGGCAATGACATCATCTTCCATGGTGGCCTTGCGGTTGCGGAAAGCATGCACCAAAATATTGAAACGCTTAATGCTTGCAATGGCATTCTCGACGAAAATTCGGACACGGCTCAAAGCCTGATTCTCGGTTTTTTGCTCGCTGGTCAGTTTCGGCTGTGGGTTTTTCTGGCTTTTGCGCGGCTTTTTATGCGGTATTTCAAGGCTTTTTTGTTGTTTAGACTTTTTACTTTTCATCGCCATGTTCTGCGAATGCAAACGCTCGTTTGGTATACTGTGCCAATGCTCCTCGAGTTCGCAGGCGAAATATTCTATTGGCGCGGTCCGTCCCCCTATCTGTTCGTGGCCATCCTGGAAGAGCCGGGCAGCGCTTTGAAGGCCATTTCATCCAGCGTCAGCTATGGCTGGGGCTGCATCCCGGTCCAGGCGCGGATTGGTAAAACGGAATGGAAGACCTCGCTGTTCCCCAAAGAGGGCCGCTACCTGGTGCCCATTCGCGCCAGCGTCCAAAAAGCGGAAAACCTGTCCGTGGGTGATCAAGTGGTCATCCAGCTCGAAGTAGGTTGAATTCATCGTCCGAGTTGAACAAAAAATCGCCCAGGCCTGGGCGATTTTTTGTAGCGATCAGATTTTAGGCCTTGACCGCCGCAAAACCCAAGCCGTTCGGGCCAATGTGTGTCCCGATCAAACCGGTGACGTTGACGATCCGAATTTCGCGCGGGATGAGATCGCGCGCCTCGCTGGTCATCAGCAGCTCAAGAAATTCCCTGGCGCGGCCCTCCGCGCTGGTATGCAGGATGGCCAGTCGTTCCAGCGGGCCCAGCGTCAGCAGGAAATTCAGTAAAGCCTGGGTGGCCTGGCGGGTGGTGCGCGCGGCGCTGAGGGGTCGTACCACGCCCTCGCGCAGTTCGACGACCGGTTTGATGCTCAACAGCCCGCCCAGGGCGGTAATCGCCGCTGGGACACGCCCGGAGCGGCGCAGGTAGTCCAGGGTATCGAGGGCGGCTCCCACGCAGATCCGCGCGCGGGTCGAGCGGATGATTTCCAAAACGGCGTTGAGTTCCAGGTCATTTTCGCTGGCCTCGGCGGCGGCCAGCGCCTGGAAGCCCGAACCGAGGCTCAATGAGCCGGATTCGATCACGGTCACTTTACCGGGGAAATCACGGGCGGCATGGCGGGCAAAGTTGGGGATGCTGGTCAGTTTTTCAGAAATATGAACCGAGATAACATGCTGGCAGCCCGCCGCAAGCAGCTTCTCGTAGCGGACAGAAAAATTCGTTGGCGAGGGGGCGGCGGTCGTGGGAGTACGGCGCAGGCCGGGCAGGCGGCGATAAAATTCTTCGCGGGTGAGGTCGACTCCATCGACATATTCCTGGCCTTCGATCACCAGGACTGCAGGAATGACCTCGATTTGATAGCGTTCGACCAGGTCGGCCGGGAGATCAGAGGGGGAGTCCGTGACAATGCCGATTTTCATTTTGGAATTTCCAGGACTGTGAGGCCGGTAGTCTGTGCGCCGAACAAGACCGAGAGCGGGGCGTTCAGTTCCATTTCTGTGAAGAGTGCGCCAGGAAACAAGCCGCTGGCCGCTTCGCGCAAAGAACGGGTGTGCAGCCTGGCGCTGCCTCCGCGAAAGTAAGCCAGTTGTTGGGGTTTTTCAAACTCTTCGATGAATTCTTGCAGGGTTTCCAGCAGGTGGCGCCGGGTGCGCACTTTTTTGTACGCTGCGAGGCAGCCTTCTTCGAGCGAATAAATGGGGGTGGCGCCTGATAGGTCTGCCGGGGCAGCCATCGACGAGTCGTTTTGTTCATCCTGTGGCGGGCAGGCCTCTCCCGGGCAGATCAGGGTAAACAGGAAGGGGAGGATCGCGCGAATGCACTCTTCCACTTCTGGCAGGGAGGCCCCTGCGGCGGCTTTCCGCGCCCCGATTTGGGCCAAAATCCCCAGGCCCGGACCAATCTGTTGTGAATCCAGCACAGAAATTTTCGCTGTGCCCCCGTGGCTTTGCGCCGCCAGATGCGCAGCGTTGGCTCCTGGCAGGAGGGATTCGGGAGCCGCCAGCACCAGGATGGCGTTGAATTCTTGTTCGAGTTCCCGGTAGGCGCGGCTAAAATCATCAGTGGTGGGTGGAAGCATGCGGCCGTCCTCTGTCGCCAGTGTCAGCGTGCGGATAGAGCGCCCGTTACCCAAAGCAGCGGATGGGAAAAGAGCGGCATCGTTGGTGAGAATGCAGACGGTCATAGGGTAATATGTCGTTGCGAGCCGTTTTGTGGCGAAGCAACCCCCGGTTAAGCGGGCACACCTACCCTGGCGGGCGGTGCTAGGGAAACTGCTTTTTTGAGAAAGTTCCCCGTTTTCTGGGAGATTGCTTCGTTCGCTAGAGAACGCTCACTTGCAACGACATTGTTAATGTTGGGGCAGATACTTACTCAATCGAAATGATGAATTGGTAGTGCGGTTGACCGCCCTCTTGCACTTCGATTTCCTGGTTTGGATATTTTTCGCGGATCAGGTCGGCAATGTGGTTGGCTTCAGCGTGTTTCAGTTCTTCGCCATAAAAGAGCGTGATTAATTCATAATCCCGCGCTTTGGCTTTTTCAAGGAATTCGAAGCAGGCATGTTCCACGCTGCTGGATGAGACCGCCAGTTTGCCGTTCAGCAGGGCGATGACCTGTCCCTCCCGAACGGCGACGCCGTCGATTTCGACCGAACGCGTAGCGATGGTGATTTCACCGGTAATGACGCTTTCAAGCGCTTTGACCATTTTTTCGGCTACTTTATCCAGTTCGCCATCGGGATTCATGTGCAGCATGGCGGCCAGTCCCTGCGGCACATTGGTGCTGGGCACAACACGCACATCCTTCGCGGTGACTTCCTTGGCCTGGTTGGCCGCCAGGACGATGTTCTTGTTATTGGGCAGGATAATGACTTTGTCTGTTGGCAGGTTCTCGAACGCATCCAGAATATCTCGGGTTGAGGGATTCATGGTTTGCCCCCCCGAAACGACCGCGGCCACCCCGAGGCTGGCGAAGATGCGCGTTAGACCCAGGCCTGGAGAAACGGTGATGACGGCAATTTGTCCCGGGTCGATTTTTGCCAGTTCATATTTAGCCCTGCTGGCCTGACCCTCAATTTCATCCATTTGCGCCAGCAGGTTTTCCATGGCGACTTTGGTGATGGTGCCGATGCCCATAATGTAGTCAATCGGGTCATAGCGTTTTTCAAGCGGGGTATGGATATGCATGCGGTACATGCCCTCGCCCTCGCCGACCTGGATGGAAGTCCCAATTTCTTCGAGGCGATTGTAAAACGCGGGGAGTTCGAAGCTGCCGGTTGGGCGAAAATCGACGACAACTTCCCAATCCTGGCCTTCTTCGACGCTTTCCAGGGCATTTTCCAGATTCATGGCAGATAAAGGCTGGATGGAAATCACAGGGGCTTCGAGCGATTCGCCATCGATGAAGCGGATCATCCCCTCGAGGATGAAGAACAATCCTTTTCCCCCGGAATCCACCACACCGGCTTGTTTCAAAATGGGGAGCAATTCAGGGGTATTCTCGACAGATAGGTTCGCGGCAGTCACACAGCGGCGCAGCATTTCCACCGGGTCATCGGTCTCTTTTTCGGCAAGGGCGGCTTCGGCTGCAATATCCTTGGAAACAGTTAGAATCGTTCCCTCCACCGGGCGAACCACGCCTTTATAGGCGGTGTCACGCGCTTCGGCAAAAGCCGCCGCCAGCGCGGGAGTGTCAATGGTGTCTTTACCATGCAGGGCGCGCGAAAATCCGCGCAGTAATTGGGACAGAATGACACCCGAGTTGCCGCGGGCGCCCATCAAAGCGCCCTGCGCTACCGCTGCCGCCATTTGACCGGCGCTGTGATACCCCAGATTACTGACCTCGTTATAGGCTGACGTCATCGTCAGCAGCATGTTCGTGCCGGTATCGCCATCAGGGACGGGAAATACGTTCAGCGCGTTTACCAGTTGCGAATTTGTGCGTAGCCAGGTCAAACCGGCTTCGATCAGTTGTTTCAACATTAAACCATCAATGGACTTACTTTGCATGTGTAAAAATCTCCTGGCGCAAGCAATCAATCATGACAACTTTAAAATCGCAAAGGTCTGGAGCTGCCTTTGCGCCTGGCGGTTAAGAACAGCTAATCGGTGTTGCTGACTCGCAGACCCAGGATGTGGACATTGACCTCGTGGGTTTTCAGCCCAACGTTTTTTTCCACCGCGTAACGCACGGTGTTGGCCACACTCTGCGCGACTGAAGTAATCCGGGTGCCATACTCGACGATGATGTAGATATCAATATCGAGTTTGTCGCCATCAAAACGGACGCCAACGCCGCGCGTAGGTTCGCGGGTGATGGTGTTGGCAATTCCCTCAGCCAGGTTTTTTGGGGCGAGCCCCACCACGCCGTAAGACTGCAAGGTGGCATGGTAGGTGATGGTGGCGATGGCGTTGGGCGAAATATGGATGCTTCCCAGCGTAGTTTTTTCCTGTCCCATGGTTTTTTCCTTTGCCTGAATTATTTACGCTCTCCCAGATTTTTGTGAAGAGGGCCGCATTTTGGGGTGTATGCGCGCTCACACCCCAAAATGCGGGGTACATTCATCACGGGAAGTCTCAAAGAGCATAAACACTTGACTCGTGCCGCAGCCACCTTATGTTGCAGGGTTGTTTTGAACGTTTTCTTATTGAAACAGAGCCGATAACCCTACATCATTAATAAAGTTGCGGTACTTGTAGAAGGGTGCGCTTTGTGGTAAAATGTTGCGCTTGAACCAATGCGGTACAATGGTATTATAGCAAGAAAGGATGATCTTCAAATGGCTAAATGCGCTCACTGCGGCAAAACGACCACTTTCGGTCACAACCGCTCCTTCTCCCTGCGGGCAACCAATCGCAAGTTCTTACCGAACTTGCAGAAGGTGACTGTTTTTGAGAAGGGCATCAAAACCCAGAAGACGCTTTGCACCAAGTGCATCCGCACCCTGGTAAAAACGGCGTAGTCTGTCCTTCACTTTCCTTCAAAGGTCACGGCGCAGGCCGTGATTTTTGTTTAATTCCTTGCAAACCACCGCTCGTAAAGACACGGATTAGAGCACTTCTCTTAACGCCTTGATGCCCGCCGCAATGCCGCCCGGGTGCTTGAAGACAGAATTCCCGGCGACAAACGCATCAACTCCGGCCTGTGCAAGTGCCGGGCTGGTTTTCTCAGAAACACCGCCATCCACTTCCAGCCAGGCGGCGGGGTTGACCCCATCCAGCATCTGGCGGATTTCGGTGATCTTGGGCAGCATTTCGACGATGAAATCTTGCCCGCCGAAACCGGGGTTGACCGTCATGACCAGCACCAGGTCCACGCAAGTTAATACTTCTTTCAGCATGACCGCCGGGGTGGCTGGATTGAGCGTTACCCCGGCCTTCACCCCCAGGGCTTGGATCTGCTGGATGGTGCGGTGCAGGTGCGGGCAGGTTTCCACGTGCACCGTAATCCGCGAGGCCCCGGCATTGGCAAAGGCTTCGATCAGGTTTTCAGGTCTTTCGATCATCAAATGCACATCGAGCGGCAAATTTGTCACCCGGCGGCAGGCTTCAACGACCAGCGGCCCCAGCGTCAGGTTGGGGACGAAATGCCCGTCCATCACATCGACGTGGATCCAATCAGCCCCGGCTTTTTCACAGGCTGTAATTTCTTCGCCCAGGCGGGCAAAATCGGCAGATAAGATGGAGGGGGCAATCACCGGGGAATGCATTTACGGCAGGCTCGACCAGCGGAAAATGATGGCGATCCATAACGGGATCAGCCCGCCAACCGTTGCCAGGGCAACCAGGCCGAGACCGACCGAAATCCAATCAATCTCGGCTGGGGGTTCGTACTCTTCCGGCTCAGGTTCCAGCACTTCGCGATAGCGCGGCAGAGGCTGGGGAAGGGGATGCCTGACCGCAACAGTCGGGGCAATTTGAGCAGGTGTGGAGGCGGGTTCTTGGATGGCGGGTATCGCAGGCGTGGGAGGGCGTTGTCCAAAAGTCATCAACACGCGGCCCAATTGGTCAGCCGTGCGGTAACGCGCGGCGGGTTCTTTGGCCAGCACCTTCATGATAATCTGTTCCAAACCGGGTGTAACTTTGGGGTTAAACACGCTCGGCAGTTGCGGCATCATCTCGCGGTGCAGGCGGGCCAGGGTTTCGGCGGTTTTGGCTACGAAAGGCGGGCGACCAGCCAGCATTTCGTACATAACCACGCCCAGCGAATAGACATCCGAAGCGGGCGAAGGAGCCTGCCCGGCGGCCTGTTCGGGCGAAAAATACAACGGTGAGCCCCAAACCACATCGTTCTGCTCGTCGGGGTTAATCCCGGCGATGGCGCGGGCAATGCCGAAGTCGGTCACTTTGACACGCCGGTCGGGGGTGACCAGGATGTTATGCGGCTTCACGTCACAGTGGACCAGCCCGGCGCGGTGTGCATACCCCAGCCCGGCGCAAGCCTGGATGATGATCGGCAGGGCATCTTCGGGGCTGAATTTTCCCAGGTTCTCGGTCATCGTCTTCAGGTTGGTGCCAGGCACATGTTCCATGACAATGAACAGCTTGCCCTGGTCGAATCCGAAATCATGCACGGTGACGATGTTGGGGTGCGAAAGGTTGGCCGCGGCTTTGGCCTCCTGCCTGAAACGCACCTGTAGTTCAGGATCGGCAGAATAATCGGAGCGCAGGATTTTAATCGCCACAAACCGCTCCAGCATCAGGTCGCGGGCGCGGTAGACTTGCGCCATGCCGCCTGTGCCAAGCGGTTCGAGCAGTTGATAACGGTTATTGAGCAGGGCAGGTTCAGCCATCGTGGTGAAATTATATCATCCCCTGTATGGAAGGCTTCCGAAGTTTCTAAAACTTCGGAAGCCTTGATCTAAGTGGGCGTTTTCTTCAGTGGGAATTGGATGGAGATTTTCAGGCCGCCTTCAGCCTGGTTTTCAGCGTGGATTTCCCCGCCCTGGGCCTCCACCAGTTGGCGGGCAATTGCCAGGCCCAGGCCCGCCCCACCCGAGGCGCGCGAGCGGGATTTTTCCCCGCGCCAGAAACGCTGGAAGATGCTGGATAAATGTTCAGCCGGGACGCCAGGGCCATCATCACTGACCGTTAGGATCACATTTCCATCAGCTTTTTCCACCGTTAAATAGATCTGCCCTGCCTCTGGCGTATAGCGCAAAGCGTTGCTGACGAGGTTCCCGACCACTTGTTCGATTCGCTGGGGGTCGAGAATGGCAACCGCCGCATCGACGCAGTGCTGGAAAGTGAGTTTAATCTTCTTGTCTTCAGCTTCGGCCTGGAACAGGTCGATCACATGGGCGGCCAGGTCGCACAGGTTTACCTCCCGCTGCTCAAAGTGGAGTTGGCGGCCCTCGGCCAGGGTCAGCAAACGCAGGTCTTCAACCAGCCTTTCGAGCAGGTAGGTTTCTTCGAGCGCCGGGCTGATTTGTTCGGCGCTGGCCGGGTAAATGCCATCCACGATGCCTTCCAGGCGTCCGCGCATGACCGTCAGCGGCGTGCGCAGTTCGTGGGCGATATCAGCCAGCATACTGCGGCGCTCATGGTCGCTTTGCTCGAGCGAGGCGGCCATGTGGTTGAAACTGTCAGAGAGGGCGCGCAGGTCATCGGGGCCGGAAGCATGGACACGGGTGGACAGGTCCCCGCTGGCGACGGCCCGGGCGGCAGCCATGACCTCGGCCAGCGGTGTCACAAAGCGGCGCATGAGAAAAAGTCCCATAATGACGGTGGGAATTGCCATGAAAAGGGAGATGAAGCCAATCGGCCAGAGAAAATCGAGGGATAACTGACGTTCCATTGAGAGAAATGACGTACCCAGAACTACATTGGCAACGGTTTCCCCTTGCACAGTGATGGGCAGAAAGGTGTCATCAGGGTTTTTTGTGTAAGTCGTGCCGGTTAGCGCAGTTTTTGCACTGCCATGATCCAGCACCACTTTTCCCTGCTCATCCAGCAGGAGGGTTCTTTGCCAAAAACGATGATAGTCGGTCGCCAGGTCGTTTTGGGGCAGAACTTCGACCCCCTGCCAGTTTTGATTGACCAGGTAAAAGGTTTCCAGGCGGGTGATGATGGGAATGCGGTCGATGGGGCTGAGGCTGGATGGATAGGCCAGGAAGTATGCCATTGCGCCCAGGATGAAAAGCGTGATGAAGAGCACTGCGGCGGTGAAGGCGCGCAGCAAAAGGATGAACAGCCTGGTCTGGATGGAGCGAGTGGATTGAATGAATGGTTCGGCCATTTTATGACTCGAACTTGTAGCCCACGCCGTGAACGGTGACAATGTAACGCGCCTCGCCAGAGGCGGTTTCGAGCTTGCGGCGCAGGTTGCGGATGTGCGAATCGATGGCGCGCTCGTAACTCTCGAAGGCGATGCCGTGAACGGCGGTCAGCAGCTGGGCGCGGGAGAAAATCCGCCCTGGCTGGCTCATCAGCGCGGCCAGGATTTCGAATTCGGTGGGGGTCAGGGTGATGGTCTTCTCAGGCAGGGTGGCCTCGTAGCGCGCCCGGTCGAGATTGACTTCGCCAACGCGGATGATTTCACTGGTGGGGTCCCCGCTGGCGCGCCGCAAGACCACGCGCACGCGCGCCACCAACTCGCGCGGGCTGAAGGGCTTGGTGATGTAATCATCCGCGCCCAGTTCGAGGCCAACGAGCTTGTCGCTCTCTTCGACGCGCGCAGTCAGCATGATGATCGGGGTATTGCCTTCGCGGCGCAGGCTGCGACAGACATCCAGGCCGTCCATGCCGGGCATCATCAGATCAAGGACGATCAGGTCGGGTTTTTCGTAGCGCGCAGCGGCGAGACCTTTCAGTCCGTCACTGGCTGAAACGACCTCGAACCCGGCGGCTCTGAGATAGTCCTGGCAGATTTCCACAATCTTGGGTTCGTCGTCGATGACGAGGATTTTTTTAGGCATTACTCTATTCGTATCTCAGCGCTTCCACCGGCTGCAGGCTGGCGGCGCGGTTGGCGGGATAAATTCCAAAGAACAGGCCGACTGCCGCAGAGAAGATGGTCGCCATCAGAACGGCATCCATTGTAATGGATGGGGTGAAGTCCACTTTGTTGGCCGCTGCGATAAAACCAACCGCAACTGAAAGCACCCACCCCAGGATGACTCCGACCAATCCGCCGAACAGGCTCAAAAGCGATGACTCGGCCAGGAACTGGATCAGGATGTCGTTTTTGCGCGCGCCAAGGGCCTTTCGCAGGCCAATTTCGCGCGTGCGTTCGGCCACCGAAACCAGCATGATGTTCATGATGCCAATTCCGCCAACCAGCAGGGAGATGGCCGCAATTCCGCCCAGGAAAATTGTCAAAACGCCGGTGATCGATGAGGCTGTCTGGAGCATATCTGCTTGCGAGAAAACGGTAAAGTCATCCTGTCCGATGGCGGTGCGGTGGCGCATTTGCAGGATTTGGGTGATTTCATCGGCGGCCTGGGTGGTGGTTTCCGCGCTGGTGGTCTCGACGAAAATCAGATCAACGGTGTCATCACCGCTGCGCTGGAACAGGCGGGTGCGCGCAGTGCTGATGGGCACGAGGATGCGGTTATCCTGGCTGCCCATGGCTGAACCGCCTTTGGAAGCCAGTACGCCGATGATGCGGAAGGGCTGCCCGGCCATGCGGATGTTTTCACCAACCACTCCAACATGCCGGCCGAATAATTTGTCTGCCGTTTCGGGGCCGATCAGCGCCACCGAAGCCTGTCCGAGCACTTGATCAGCGCTGATGAAATCCCCTTCGGTCAGGGTCTCACTGCGGACCCTGGCGAAGGATTCAGTCACACCATTGACGCTAATATTTGCCTTTTCACCACCGGCTGCCACCTCGACATTTCCCTGCAAAATGGGCGCAACCGCTGCTACGGAAGGAGCCGAAAACGGGTCGTTGAGGGCCTCGGCGTCTTTCATCGTCAGCGGACGGATGTTTTTGACTTCCTCCTGCCGGTTGCCTGAAAAAACGAATAAGACGTTGGTACCGATACCATTAATTGAACCAGTGATCGAATCTTGCGCGCCAGAGCCGATGGCCAACATGGCGATGACTGCTGCGACTCCGATCACAATCCCCAGAATGGTCAGGCCGG
The DNA here is from genome assembly GCA_002412925.1 of Anaerolineales bacterium UBA5195. GTDB lineage: Bacteria > Chloroflexota > Anaerolineae > Anaerolineales > Villigracilaceae > UBA5195. Next base: position 67,385 of record DHVZ01000059.1, read on the forward strand.
AGCGCATTTTATTGCTATTCAGGCTTTCCAGGGCTTCTATCAGGATCTGGGTTAACTTCATAAAGTCTCCGTATCCACCACGCCATCCCGAATGTGAATGATGCGCTGGGTTTGCGCGGCGATTTTTGGGTCGTGCGTAACAATAATCAGGGTGGTGCCAACTTCGCGGTTGAGATTCAAGAGCAGGTCCATAATCTCCTGGCCCACTTTCGAATCCAGGTTGCCGGTGGGTTCGTNNTGGCAACGCGCTGCTGCTGGCCGCCAGAGAGTTCATAGGGCCGGTGAGTCATGCGGTCTTCGAGACCGACCGCCATGAGAGTTTGCCGGGCGCGTTCTTTACGCCCTGTGGTTTTCCCAGAATAACGCAGCGGCAGTTCCACATTCGAAAGCGCTGTGGCGCGCGGAAGCAGGTTAAAGGACTGGAAAATAAAGCCAACCTTGCGGTTGCGGATGTCAGCCAATTGGTCATCGGTCAGCCCGGCGACGGATTCGCCATCCAGGGTGTAGTCGCCCAGGGTAGGCCGGTCGAGACATCCCAGGATATTCATCAGGGTCGATTTCCCCGATCCGGATGGTCCGACGATCGCCACAACTTCGCCGCGGTCAATGCTCACGGTCAGTCCGCGCAAGGCATTGACTTCCACATCACCCATTTTGTAGGTTTTGACCAGGTTTTCTGCAACGATAACAGGTTCACTCATCATGTCCTCGATTACCCGCCCATGGGCCCGCCGCCGCTGCCGGGGCCAAATGTGTTTGAAGGCGGGTTGAGGATGATCAGGTCGTCTTCTTTCAAATCTCCGCCAACCACTTCGCTGTTCGTGTCAGAAGTCGCGCCCAGGCGCACTTCCACGGCCACTGGCTGTCCATCCTTCAGGATGTAAACCATGCGTTTGCTGTCGATCACACGCACGGCGCGGTTGGGCACCAACAGGGCATCCTGGAGTTCTTTGACAGAGATGGTGACCGCCGCAGTCATGCCCGGTTTGACCAGGTTATCTGCATCTGTGATTTCCACCGTCACGGTGAAATTGACCGCGCCCGATTTGTCATCCCCGGCCTGGTTGATTTGGACAACCTGCCCGGTATAGGTTTTTCCCTGGACCGCATCGAAGGTGATCGTAACGGGCTGGCCGATCTCAACACTGTTGATATCCACTTCCGAGATTTCCAGGTCGATCATCAAATGCGAGAGGGCGTCCATGCGGAAGGCCACCGTGCTGGGAGAGACCATGTCGCCTGGGGCAGGGTTGGCCTGCGTGACGACGCCGTCGAAGGGGGCAATGATTTTGGAAAGATTCAAGGTCGATTGGGCTGCCGCAATCCGGGCCTCTGCTGCGGCGATATCGTCAACGCTGGGACCGTCCTTCAGTCGATCGATTTCGCGCTGGGCATCTGCCAGTTGTGCCTGCGCCACGGCCAGGTTCGCGCGATATTTTTCGGCGTCGATGTCAGTCGCCTTGCCGGTATACCAGTTGTATTTGACGGTTAAATCAGTCACTTTTTGGCGGGCGTTTGTCAACCGTAACAAGGCCTCTGCTTTGGTCGAGTCGCCATCCGGTTTGTTCTTAAAAACCTTGTAATTATCTTCGGCTTTCTGCAAATCCTTCTTGGCGATGACCAGGTTGGCATCTGTCTGCAGAACCAGGTTGTCTGATGCGCGCGCATAAGTCACACTATCGACTTTCTTCTGCGCATCTTCCACATCCTGTTTGGCGTTCGCCAGTTTTTGCTGGGCCTCGGCCAGGGCGGTGTTTGAAGCCAGGAGGTCAGCCAGGCTCTTCCTGGCGTTAATCAGGTCGGCTTCTGCCAGGATGACACTTTGTGACATGGAGGTCTGCACCAGTGATGCGAGCACTGTGTCGGCCTTGACTGCGTCGCCAATTTTGGCCTGCACGGTTTCCACCCGTCCGCTGGTTTGCCAGGTAAGGGTGGCTGCCTGCCCTGCGCGCACAGTTCCGGTTGCGCCCACGCTGGCCGTCAACGCGCCTCGCGCGGCGGATGTTGTCTGGTAGGCGGTCGCGCCGGCGGCCTTTGAACTACTCTGCCAAACGAAAAATGCAATCACTGCGACGATTACCACGATAATGGCAATCCAGTATTTTTTTATGAAATTCATGGTGAGCCTCCAAATTGCTGGTTTGATTGCCCGCTGACGGGCTGATTTCTGGAATTTTCAAAGAAAGCTGTTAATGGCTTTATTTTTCAGGAGTTGGTGTCGGGTTGTTGTTTCCCTGGCCGTTATCTGTCATGCTGGGCGGGTTCAGGATGATCAAATCTCCTGCTTGCAAGTTACCGCCGACCACTTCGCTGTGCGTGTCTGCGACTGTGCCCAGGCGTACTTGGATGGCTACGGGTTGGTCATTCTTGAGCACATAGACCACTCGCTGCCCGTTGACAACCCGGACTGCCCGGTTGGTCACCAGTAAAACATCACTGGCTTCCTTGGTAGTGATGGTCACTGCGGCAGTCATCCCCGGCTTGACCACTTCGTCCGCATCGATCAGCACTACTGTTACCGTAAAGTTGACAGCGCCCAGGTTTGTGTGACCGGCTAAATCGACACTGGTCACGATCCCGTTATAAAGCTTGTTTTGAACGGCATCGAAGGTAATTATCACTGGTTGACCAACCGTCACGCTGTTGATATCCACTTCCGAAATTTGCAGATCGATCATCAATTGTGAGAGATCATCCACCTGAAAAGCTGCCTCGCCTTCAGAGACCATGTCGCCTGGCTGGCTTTTGGCCTGGGTCACGGTTCCGTTGAAAGGAGCCATGATTTTGGACAGATTCAGGGTTGCCTGCGCAGCGGCCAGCCTGGCCCTCGCCTCGTTCAGGTCGTCCACATTGCTGCCGTCATTCAGGCGATCCACCTCGCGTTGGGCATCTTCCTGCCGGGCTTTTTCCAGATTCAAGGCGGCCCGGGTTTGTTCCATCAAGATTTCGCTTGGCCTGCCCGTGTACCAGTTATATTGTGTAACTAAATCTGTGAGGTTTTGCCGGCTGTTGGTGAGATTAAGGTTGTATTCTGCTTTCCTGCGCAGGTCATCGCCAGTGTTTTTGTAGTATTTGTTGCCAATCCATTCAACGATCTTAATTTGAGCTTCTGCAGCCTTCATCTTGTCCCGGTAGTCTTCCAGCAATTCTTCTGGAACGCGCCCGCGGGACGTACGTTCGTAGAAATCGAGTTTATCCTGGGCATCTTTGACAGCCTGTTTGGCGTTCGCGAGGTTCTGCATGGCCTGCGCAACGGTCAGGTTGGATTCCTCCAGGGTATTGAGGTTTTGCTGCGCGGTCACACGGTCGGCTTCGGCCAGAACGATTTCCTGGGGCAGGGAACTTTGCGCGATGGCGGCCAAGATCTGATCAGTCGTAACCGCATCTCCAATTTTGACGTTGACCGACTCCACCCGCCCACTGGCCTGCCAGGTCAGTTTGGCAGACTGCGCAGAACGGACGGTTCCTGTGGCCCCAACCTGGGCACTTAATCTTCCACGCGTGGCCGGAGTTGTCTGGTATGTGGTCGTTTTTACGGCCTGTGACTGACCGCGCCAGACAAAAAACGCAGTTGCAACCAGCAGGATTCCCCCGACCAGAATCCAGTATTTTTTGTCAAGGCTCTGTAGACGAGCAAAATTCATTCAAATTCTCCTGAGTTGTCTTCAGTGGTACCAAGGATAATTGCCAAATGTGCAGAAATTGTGCAGAAATGTTTGGAATATGTGGAAGTTCCAAGGATGGAGAGAGCTTTTTCTACTGAAACGCATTCCTATTTACGCATCCTGGCCAGAAAAGTTCTTGGCAATATTAACCGAAAATAGCCACTTCAACCTATCGGTAGGCTAACAACTATCCATCCATTAACTAAACGATTAACGGATCAAAAAAATTCGGAATTCCAAACCTTATTCATAAGCCAGAACTTCATTGATTGTCAACCTGGCTGCATTCCGCGCGGGCAGAATGCTGGCCAAAATGGACAGAACCACCACAATCCCCAGCCAGAGCAGAACGCCGAAGGGGGTAAAGGTCATCTGCATGGCAGAGCCCATCATCGTTTGTCCAATGATCGTCAACAAGGCAGAACTGATCGGAAACGACAGCCCGATCGCAAAAACCCAGGTGATCAAACCGATGACCAGTGCTTCGAAAATAACAGATTGCATGATGACCGCATCCACCGCGCCGATGGTGCGCATTACGCCGATCTCACGGGTGCGCTCGAGGACATTGATACTCATTGTCCCGGTCAGGCCAATGCTACCGACAAACGCCGTCAGAATCGCCATGATCAATAGGAATATAATCAGCGGATCGACGGCCGCAGTGGAGCTTTCACGCAGGCTGCTCCCGGTTTTGACACTTTCAACCGCGTAGTCCCGGTCGGACAGGTAACGATCGATTCGTTCTGCCAGAGCCTGTTGAGAGGCGGCGTCATGTTCTTCCGTGACAATGCGGAACGAGACAGCCTGGTTAGGCAAACCAGTTTGGTTGGCTACGAAATCAAAATCGGCATAGGCGATGGGATCGCCAAGCATGTTTAAAAATCGGAAGACACCCACAACCATCCATTCTTCTTTCGGACGCCCTGGCATTTTGACCGTCAACTTATCTCCCGGTGTCAGGTTTGGATAAAACTTATAGATTGAATCGGAAACCACCACGGCTTTCTTCTCGGCGGGTAAAAGCCAGCGGCCGGCCACAATATCCGGGTTGAGCAACTGCGTCTTTTCGGGTGGAGCGGAAATTGACAGGTTCGCCACCAATTCATCGTTTTCATCCCGGAGCTCACCCTTCGCGCCGCCCCAGCCTTCCACGCCCCTTACATCAGGGATATTTACGATCAGGATGCGTTCAATCTGGTCAACCCGATAGGGTCGGCTAAAAGTGAGTGTCACGTCTCCCTGAAAGTGCTGCATGACCTGTTCCATGACATTATTCATGGTTGTACGCACATTGAAAACCGCGATAAAAACGGACCCGGCGATGGTCAGGGTAAAGATGGTCAGTAACACACGCCCCATTTTCCGGAAGGTATTGCGGAAGGAGAGCAGGATTGGGCGCGAAACCCAGCGCGTCCAGACACGGCTCAAGTTGAGAAAACTTCGTTTGGCCGTTTGGTCGCCAGGGCGATAGTCGCTGAGAGCCTGCCGAACGTTAACCTTGGCACCTGTCCTGATCGGGAAATAACCTGCGCTGAGCGGAACCAGAAAGGCCAGCAGTACCTGCGCCATAACGGCTGTCGGAACGACACGAAACCCTAGAACGGTAGCCCCCAATAAACTGGCGATAAAACTTGCCATCGCATTCCCCGCAATTGTTCCCAACGGCACTGCTAACACCAATGAAATCAGGCTGTAGGCCACGATCAGGGTCAAATACATCCCCAGGATTTGGGAGCCCAGTCCACCAATCAATTTCATCACGCCGATCTGGCGCAATTGTTGGGTCATCAGGGCGTTGAGCATATTGATGATCAAGGAACCACTCAGGATCGTGATCAACCCGCCCAGCGCGCCCAGTACGCCCATAATTGCCAAAAGTGTTTTGGTCATTGGGTGCTGTGTGGAGAGTTGTTCCTCCATGCGATATACATTCCGATTGTTTCTCTCTACTTTGTTTTTAACCACGGCTGAAACCCTGGCGATGAAGGCTTGATCACCACCCCCCTCGACAGTGATTAAGAGTCGATTATTATATTTCCCCAGCCCAAAAGAGCGCATTGTCTCCAAGGTGATAAAAGCATTGACACCAGAGGATATCTCCATGTTGGTTGTTGTTTGATCAGTGACAAGCCCAACAACTGTCAGAGATTGAAGCGATCCATCCGGAAGTTCAACTTCAATCTTGTCTCCAACTTGAAACCCGGTATTGTTGTTGATATCCTGCGAGATAACTATTTCATCTCGACCAGGGAGTTGGGTGCCGTCAAGCGTGGCGAGCTGGTTAATCGCGATGTTTTTAAAATTATCCATGCCAACTAGTGACAAGCTGCGCCAGGATTCGGCAGTTTTTCTGGCACGGACGCCAATGATGTAGCGGCCTTCCACATTTTCCACGCCGGGCACAGCCTCAATCACACGGACGAGATTATCCTGAAAAGGATCTGTCCAGACTTCGATGTTAGCCGGGTTAACTGATGCAAAGCTGGCATTAATGTCATGATTGAGAATATCAAAGGCGGTGATGATCATACCAGTCGCGAAGACCCCTACGGCAATCGATGCGACTACCAAGCTAGTACGAGTTTTATCTTCCCACAGGTCAGAGAAGATTTTGCTCCAACGGGGTTTCAGGAAATCGGGTTTAACTTCAGTACTCACTGGTTGCTCTTCTTTCTTCATAATGTTTTTAGCCAGCCGAGTTGATGATCTCACCGTCCGAGAGCAAGATGGTCTGATCTGTTCTCTGGGTGATCGAAGGATCATGTGTCACGATCAAAATTGTCTTGCCTTGCGAAACAAGTTTTTCGAACAAGGTGAGTATATTTTCTGCCGAACGCGAATCCAGATTACCGGTGGGTTCATCGGCCAGAAGGATGTTTGGGTCGGTAGACAGTGCCCGGGCAATCGCTGCACACTGCTGCTGTCCGCTTGAGACAGCAGCGGGCAGTTTATCGGCCTGTTCTTCCAACCCAACCAGCTTAAGCAGTTCCCTTGCTCGTGCCGGCCGTTCATAGAATGGGTACGTTTTGCAATAATCCATTGGCAACATGGTGTTCTCGAGCAATGTCAAGGTTGGCAAGAGCTGGAAAAATTGAAAAACCACCCCCAGGTTGCGCCCGCGCCATAGTGCTCGCTGGCTCTCACTCATCTCATAAATATGCTTATTCCCGACAATGACCTCGCCAACGCTGGGATGGTCGATTCCAGTCATCATGTTCAAGAGTGTGGATTTCCCGCAGCCAGATTTCCCCACGATCGAGATAAACTCACCATAGCCCAATTGGAGGTTGATGGATTTCAAGGCTGTAAATTTCCCGGCGGCGCTCTCATAGACTTTGCTTACGCCGCGTAAAACAATGGCCGGGTGGTTTTGTTTTGGTTCTGTTGATATTTCTTCAGCCCAGGGATCTGCGACTTGAGAGATGGAACTGGCTGACAATTTCACTTCAGCTGCTCGCCTACCCTGAACCGAATTTCCATTATGATTGGAGACTACGCCATCCACAATTTGCAGCCGGCGTGAGAAGCGCGGGACAAAACTCTCATCGTGGGTGACCATCACTACCGTTTTGCCCCGCTCAACCAGCTTCTCGAAGATTTGGAAGATGATTTCAGCCGTGGCGGTATCCAAGTTGCCGGTTGGCTCATCCGCGATGATGAGCGGGGGATCGTTGACCAAAGCCCGGGCAATGGCAACGCGCTGTTTCTGTCCGCCGGAGATATGGGCCGGAATTTTGTTGGCATGATCGAGAATCCCAACCAGTTCCAGCAGTTCGAGCGCTCTTTCTTTGCTAACCAGCGGCTGATAGCTACCCAGGAAATCGGGCGGCAGCATGACATTCTTGACCAGGCTCAAGGTGGGCATCAATTCAAAAGATTGATAAACAATCCCCAGGTTTTGACCCCGCCACTGGGCCAATTGATCTTCATTCAGTTTGTGGATCGGGATAGCAGAATCTGACAACCCATGCTTGGCACTATAAAACAACAATTCCCCAACCGTCAAATCGCTGACCCCGGAGAGTATGTTGAGCAAAGTTGTTTTTCCTGCGCCTGATTTACCGGTTATCCCTAAAAATTCGCCCGGATAGATTTCTAAATTAATCTCATTCAGGGCCACGAAAGGGCGGTCACTCGTTGGATAGGCTTTGATCACATTCCGCATCTGGATGATTGGATTTGTTTTTTCTGTCATCTGTTTTTTTAAACTCCTAAATGTGTCATTTTGAAACTTATGATACAATACGTATCATAAGTCATTCTTTACCCCTGTCAACCAGCAATCACCTTTCCGCGTAACTTATGTAACAGGTGTAACATTATGTCGCTCAACCCAGATGACCCCCGTGTCAAAAAAACCCGCCGAGGGTTACGTGCAGCCTTTATCAAGTTGATCTTGCAAAAGGGATATGACTCAATCGCGATTCAGGATATTACTGACGAAGCCGAGGCAGCGCGAATTACCTTCTACCGTCATTATCGAGATAAGGAGGAACTCTTAACCGATTGTTTGAATGAGCTGTACGAGGAACTGATTGAGAAGACTGAGCGAGAAATAGCCGCTGGGGCAGACCCCGGCTCATCACCCTTCCGTGTTTTTTATGAACACTTGGAGGAGCAAGAAAAGCTCTACCGCGTTCTCTTTTCAAGCATGGGCACCCAAACCGTGGTAAATCGGATGAGGCAATATATGGCTCAACGTTTGATTGAAAACCTGGACACCTTTTTTGAACGAGGTGCCCGGCCTGCGATCCCCGATGAAATCATTGCTTTCCATATAGTCAGCGCACATCTCGGCTTGGGAATTTGGTGGCTCGAAAACAATAAGCCCTATCCAGTTGAATATTTGACTCAAATTTCCATGTGGCTTAGCTTTGCGGGATTGCTCCGTTCTTTAGGGATTGAACAGATGACTATGCCTATGCCAGTACCACCCTCGAATTGAGCTTTCCAGCCTAGAAAAAAGCGCAATTTGTGACCGCGAAGGGTATAATTTTCTGTATGCAAACCGCCTTGTTTGAACAGCAAAAAATTATCGTTTTGATGATTCTTGGGCAGGGATTGGATTAGTATGAACTTCGAACTGGGTCGCTTATTCACTCCCCGTGTTTTGGCTGGCGCCTTGGGCGTGGCCATGCTCTTGCTGGTTTTAACTTTTGCCTGGATATTGTGGACGGCTCCCCCTGCGCCGGATGTATCTGGCCTGTTGGCGGTGGTGACCGTCATCCCGGCTCCTTCAGTCACCCCGGCTCCTGAGGCAACTGCCACATTCGATCCCTACGCCCCCACGCCGACGGTCGCAGCCGGGCAGATTAGTATCGGAACTTATGTCCAGATATCTGGAACACAGGGCGAGGGCTTGCGAATCCGTTCTCAGCCCGGGTTGAAGGGCGAGCAATTGTTCCTGGGATTTGATACCGAAGTTTATACAGTTCTGGATGGCCCGCGCGAGGTGGATGGTTACACCTGGTATAACCTTGCCGCCATCAATGACCAGACCCGCACGGGCTGGGCAGCCTCCAACTTCCTGACAGTCATTCCAAAACCTTGAGGAAACTGATGACATCCGAACATCCAACCGGCATTACGGCCAATCGTCCAGCGCTTGAAATGGTGATTACCTGGGGTGATGGACACACCAGTCTTTATCCTTTTTCCCTGTTACGCGCGGCCTGCCCATGCGCCCAGTGTCGAGGCGGACATGAAAACATGAAATCTGAACCTGACGCCGAAGTGTTTGGTGTAGCCCTGGAAGATTCTCCTGCCACACGGCTGGTTACGGTTAAGCCCACCGGTTCATATGGTCTTACCCTCGTCTGGGAGGATGGACATGATTATGGCATTTACAACTGGCATTACCTGCGGGCGTTGTGTCCATGCCCGGAGTGTCGACAAGGAAAAAAGCAAATAAATTAAAGAAACGGCGGCCCGAATTCGGGCCGCCGTTTTCATTTTGGCGTTGGTGTTGCTGTAACCGGGGGTATTCCCGGTGGTGTGTTGGTTGGCATGCGTGTGGCTGGTGCCGCTGGTGTTTTGGATGGCTGGCGTGTTGCCGGGGGATTCGTTGGCACCGGGGTCTTCGACGGTGTGGCTGTATTTGGGATTGGGGTGGCAGATCGCAGTTCCACCACACGCAATTGAGCTTTTTGGCGCATTTCATCCGTTGTTGTTTCGACCGGCAAGGCCAGGAGGGCATTCCAGTCGCGGTAGGCAGCATCGGGCTGGCTTAGCTGGTCCAGGGACAGGGCGCGGATGTAGAGAAAACGCGCGCGTTCTCCGTCGTTTTGGATCAAACCTTCCACTTTAATGATGGCAATGTACGAGTTGTTGTATTGCCCCTTGCCCATATAGGCTTTGGCCGCGCCCTCGCCCGCCTCAAACGAGGTTGCGTTATAACGTAACGTATTCTGGAAGCTCAAGAGCGCGTTGTCATAATCTTTCTGCGCCAGGTAAGTTTGTCCAGTCCAGAAATACGCTTCTGAATTGGTTTTGTCCAGGCGGATGGCCTGCTTTAAATTCTTTTCAGCCGAGGCATAATCGCCACGGTTATAGTAAGCCGCTCCGAGTACCGCAAAGGCCTCGGCATTGTCTGGCTGGTATTTCAGGTAAGTTTCCAGCACATCCACAGCCTGGTCGATTTGTCCCTGGGCGCGATAGGCCATGCCAAGCACCAGATAGCTCTCCAGCATGGTGATATCCATTTGGTTGGCGCGTTTGGCTGCCTCGAGCGCAGCCTCGTATTCCTTGGCGGCCAGCAAAACGCGGGCCAGGTTAATCTCCAACAGAGGCGAGTCATTAATTTGCGCGGCCAGCCCCAGGTCAGTTTTTGCTGCCCCAAAATCGTTTTTTCGGGCGTAATACAGGCCGCGTTCCAGATAGGCCTCAGCATAATTTGGATCAAGGCCGATGGCCTTGTTCAAGTCATCGATGACGTTCTTTTTGGGGTTGAGCGACAGGTTGGCGCGCGCCCGCCCCAGGTAGCTGGGCGCAAAGTTCGCATTGATATCGATTGCCATCTTGTAATAATCGATGGCGTCTTGATAATTTCCGCTCAACCGGCGGGCTTCGCCAATAAAATAGAGGGTATCGGCTGAACCCGGCTGGGCCGTAGCCACCTGCGCCATCATGGCTGCCACCGTATCCCACTGCCCGTTTTTGTAGGCGCGCATGGCGGCTTTATAACTATCCCCGGCGGCGTCAGCGTGAGGGGTGGCTGCATAAATGGCGGTCGGCGTATAGGTGGCATCCAGCAAATCTGCCAGGGGTTTGAAAACGGTCGCCTGCGCGCTGCTTTGGCTGCTGTTGGTGGCATAGGGTGTCACCGTTGGGCGCGAAGTCCCCATCGCCACTTGCGTTGCAACCGGACGCCTGGAAATTAAAATACCCAGGCCCACAAAGGCTCCAATCAGGAACAGCGCCCCCAGCCCCACCACCGCTCCCAGCCGGTAAGCCGGGTTGCTCGTAAAACGCTTTATTCCAGAGACTTTGGGCTTCTCGTCTGCCAGTTTGATCTTTGATTCCCAGGGGCGTGGATGGTTCATGGGGAATGGCTGGATCGAGTCATCCGGGGGGAGTGCGCCCAACAGGACAAGTCCGCGCCGCGCCGCCGCATTGGTCGGATCCATCTTGAAAGCCGTCTGCAGGCAATACAGGCGTTCTTTCTGCGTTTCCATGGCGGCGCTCATCCAGACCCAATAGTCCGGGTTATCCTGGTCGGTGCGCAGCAGTTTTGTCAGGATATCGCGGGCGCGGGCAAATTGTTCCTCGCGGATCGACTCCACGGCCTGCAGGAGCATGATTTCTTCAGGAGATTGTTCTGGCGGGAGCATGTCTTGAACCATGTCTTGAGTTTAGCACAGCCCGCCAGAGCGGGCAAGTACCACGCATTTTTATCTTCCAGGCAGCTTGATATAATGAGGGGATGAACTGGATGCTCAACTTCCGCCTTCTGGTTGTTTTTCTGGCCCTTTGTTTAATCGCAGGCTGCGGCTCACAACCTGTCTCCCCGTTGCCTGTTTTGCCGTTTCCCCTTCTCCCTTACCCTACCCGAACCGTCGTACATAACCCTACTTCTACCCTGCCAGCGACGGTGACACCCCCGCCATCACCGACCCCGAATTTACATGTTATTGTGGCTGGTGATACCTTGAGTACGATTGCCCAACGTTTTGGGGTTTCGCTCGAAACTTTGCTGGCTGCCAACCCGGGTATCGAGCCCACCCAGCTTTCAGTGGGGCAGGTACTCACCATTCCTTCCGCTTCCTGGAGCGGTATCCCTGAAGATCTCTCTACGCCTGTTCCAGCCGATCTTGGCCCGGTTTCATGCTATTCAACCGCCGGTGGTCTGACTTGTTTTGCGCCTGTTCATAATCCCAACACAGGCGCGTTGGAAAATGTCAAAGTGCAGATTACCTTATTTGGAGCTGACGGCCAGCCTGTGGAGAGCCAGGATGCCATTTTGCCCCTGAACATCCTCCAGCCGGGTGAAACATTGCCTGCCAGCGTCTATTTCCCCGGAAGCAGCCCGGCGCGGTCAGCTTTATCGCAGCTGAAAATGTCCAGCCTTATCAGCACCGGCGACCAACGGTACGTCTCGGCTCGCATCGAAGACCTTTTCGTCGGCATTGATTGGGATGGCCGTTCTGCGCAAGTGCGGGGACAGGTCAGTTTGGCCGAAGGGAATCCCCCGGCTGGCCTGGTCTGGTTGGTGGCTGTGGCCTATGATTCTGGCGGACAGATTGTCGGTTTCAGGCGCTGGGACTGGAAAGGGTCGATTGCGCCGGACGCCTCCCTGCCGTTTGCCATGGTTGTTTATAGTCACGGTCCGGCGATTGACCATCTTGAAATGCTGATTGAGGCCCGCCCATAAGTTACGGCCTTCGCGTACACTGAAGATGGCCTGTCTTCATTAATACCTTCCAGATGCTTATCAATACACGCTACATATTTACACATGTATCCCTTGCATGTATAATCGTTTTTAACATTCTAACCTTTGAAGTACACTGAGGCGGTTCATGGCTCTTCGGGGCAACCTGCGCGATTTTACTGTTACGCAATTGCTAAATCTCATCAACCTGGCCCACAAGACCGGGACCTTGGTGATTGAAGGCCCAAGTGAAGCGGCGCGTATTGCTTTTCGTGATGGAAAATTATCTTATGCGCAAATCGGCCAGGAGGATAATCGCCTGGCATCTATTTTGCACCGCTCCAGCCGGTTGACTACCGGCCAGCTGCGCGCCATCCAGCTCCGGGCTGCTCAAGTGAGTGACAAGGAACTCGGCTTGTTATTAATCAATGCCGGTTATATGACCCAGGATGACATCCTGAATTCGCTCCAGGCTTATATGACCGATGTCGTACGCCGCCTGTTTACCTGGGTTGAAGGTTCCTTCCGCTTTGAAAACGATATGCTGCCCCCAGATGACCGCATTACGGTTCGCCTCGACCTGGAAAATCTGATTATCGAAGGCGCCCGTCAATTGCGGGAATGGGAACAGCTTCAAGATGAAATTCCCAGCCTGGATATGGCGCTGAAATTTATCGAACGCCCTGGCACATCCATGCAAAAGATGAATTTGAGCGTTGAAGAATGGCGCGTTGTTTCATACATTAATCCGCGTAATACGATCCGGCAAATTAGTGCTGCGGCAAAAATGAATGACCTGGAAATTCGCCGGATCGTTTATGGGTTATTGCAAGCCGGTTTGGTGGAGATTATTCGTGCTGAAGGCGCACCGCAAGCAGTTGAGCATGCGCGCCCGCAGGTAACCATCCAAAATCGTGAAGAACAAAAATCGCTGGTCAATCGTCTGATCACGCGTATCCGTTCGATATAATTTTCTGAGGGTGAGGCATTATGCAGACCGTCAAAATGGTAGTGACCGGCCCGTTTAGCGCAGGCAAGACGGAATTTATCCGTTCAGTCAGTGAAATCGACGTGGTCTCGACAGAGCGAAAAATCTCTTCAGATGGAGAGCGCGCCGTCAAGCAGGCAACTACAGTGGCGATGGACTTTGGCCGCATTACTGTGGACGAAGACCTGGTACTCTATTTATTTGGTACTCCCGGGCAAAAACGCTTCGATTTTATGTGGGAAATTCTTTCTGAAGGAATGCTGGGGTTCATTGTCATGGTGGATAGCACCCGCCCTGAGACTTATCGAGAAGCCCGTTCCATCCTGGAAACGTTCCGCGCTTACGCACCGACCCCCTACGTTGTTGCGGCCAACAAACAGGACGTTGACGATGCCTGGGACCTCGAAGATATGCGTCATGCCCTGCGCCTTGACTCAAAAGTTAAGCTGCTTCCTTGTGTTGCCACCGACAAAGCCACCGTCAAAAACGTCCTGCTTGAGTTGCTTTATAGCATTCTGGCTGAGATGGAAGGCGGAGAAAAATAAGTTTCCACGAAAGTAGCCGTGTCATCGATTACCACTGATCAAGGCATCGTTCATTATGAGGTCTATGGGCGTGGCCGTCCGGTGATCTTACTGCACGGTTGGCTGGGTTCCTGGGGGTTGTGGCAGGAAACCATGTCCTATTTGGGCCGTTATTATCGCACCTATGCGCTGGATTTCTGGGGATTTGGAGAATCTGGCAAGAAGCGCGAAACGTACGCCGTTCAAGATTTTGTCAGCCTCGTGGATCAGTTCATGGACCGGCTTGGGATTGCTGAGGCGCCGCTGGTTGGTCACAGCATGGGCGGAACTGTCAGCCTGTCGGTTGCCATCCAGTATCCTGCGCGGGTTCGGAAAGTGGTCATCATCGGTTCTCCAATTGTCGGATCATCACTGGCTTTCCCGTTGAAGTTGGCCGGATACCGCTTCATTGCTTTTATGTTATTCAATATGATGTGGGCCTTCCGGGCCACGATGAAGGTCGCCTCCCCCTTTATCTGTGCCGATCCACTCTTTCCAGAGATGATGGATCGTGACCTGAGCAGCACCACGGTTGAGTCTTTCCTGCGTAGTATTGCTTCCCTGCGGCGCACCGATTTGCGTCCAATGCTTTCACAGGTAAAAATTCCTGTCATGGGCATGTTTGGTGATCGGGATAACATCGTCAATCCCCGGCAATGGCAGCCTCTTTTGGCTGGGGTTCCGCATGCCCAAATCGTCCGTTGGGAACGCGCGCAGCATTTCATCATGCTCGACACCCCGCAGGATTTTATGGAAAAGCTGAAATCATTCCTGGATCAAGAAGAGACTTCAATTTAATGGATGAATCCGGGTTGGCCTACTACTACCCTAACCGGATGGGGCGGATCATTTTCCTGGCGATGGAAGAGATTCTTGGGAAAAACGGGGTGAATGTAATCCTAAATCTGGCAGGGCTTTCTGAATTTATTGATCATTATCCTCCCAATCATCAAACTCTCGAATTTCCTTTTGAGTATCTCAGCCGTCTGCAAAGCGCAATAGAAGAATATTATGGCCCCCATGGCGGGCGCGGTGTCACCTTGCGAATTGGCCGGGCCTGTTTCCAGCATGGCTTGCGTGAATACGGCTCACTTGCCGGGCTAACCGATCTGGCTTTTCGCCTGTTACCGTTGCAAACCAAGCTAAGAGTCGGCGCCAATGCCTTTGCCAATATTTTTAATAAGTATTCTGATCAGCGGGTGCGCCTTGAAGAAAAAGGACAGATGTTGTACTGGCATATTGAGCGCTGTCCATTGTGTTGGGATCGGCGCACCGATGTCCCTTCCTGTCAATTGGCGGTCGGCCTGTTGCAGGATGCGCTCTATTGGGTCAGCGGCGGAAAATTCTTCAGTGTGGAAGAAATTCACTGCGTCGCCAATGGTGATCCAACTTGTACGATCGCGATTGATAAAATCCCGATGGGTTGACCTATGCTAAAAATTATCTTGCAAGCCCCCCATCCTATCTCGCCCTTTAATGAACCAGCGCGTGATTTGCGCATTCAAAATGTCCCTTTGTGGCTTTGGCAACGCAACCTGCTCGCTCCACACGTCACCAGGGAAATGGAAATTCCTGCCAACGCGCGCCTGCCGCTCTTACGCGAACCGATGCTGGTCTATCGCGACAACCTGTTCTTCGACGAATTCTATATTAATGAGTTTGTCAGTCTGGCCCAAAAACGCAGACGCCCTGTTCGGGCTGCTTTTTCGATCGATGACCCGGCTTTTCGCGAGCATGCCTTACCGCTTTCATCCTCCTACACCCCCGCCGGGAATCTATACCTGGCGGATTTATGGTATTTTCCAAATGGGCCCGAGGCTGATGTCGATCCCCTCGTGATTGACATGCAAGCGCGAGAAGTTGGTTACTACCATGTGCCATCCTATATGGCGGGAGAGCGTGGCGACCTGGTGTATCAGGTACCATTACGCGCCATGATGGCTATTGATTGCTGGACGCATGTTTTCATCGCCGATGGTGTTTTTGGCTTATTCGCTCGTGGAGCGCGTTTTGAGAACAAGTTAAAAACAGACCTCGGATTCAAGCTGGAGCTTCTTTCCACCGCTGTTTTTGAAGGCCGCCAATTATTGGAATGTTCCAAACTGGTTCAGATTGGCAAGAATTGCGTGATAGACCCGCATGCTGTGATTCATGGTCCAACAACGATTGGCGATAACGTTACTGTTGGCGCGGGGGCGGTCATTGAGAATTGCATCATTGGAAACAATGTTAATGTTTCCCAGGACGTGCAGCTAATGCTCTCGGTCATCGGCGACGGGACGTTTTTGCCGTTCCGCGCAGCGCTATTTATGACAACCATCATGGATAACTCCATGGTTGCGCAGAATACCTGTTTGCAAATGTGTGTGGTTGGGCGCAATACGTTTATCGGAGCAGGTTCAACATTTACGGATTATAATTTAATCCCGGCGCCCATTAAAGCATTGGATGGCCGGGATGAGTTGAAGGTTACGAATCGACCGGTTTTGGGTGGGGCGGTTGGTCATAATTGCCGCCTGGGTGCTGGTATGATCATTTACCCGGCCCGCACAATTGAATCGGATGTCGTCTTGGCGGCCTCGAAAGAACGCCGTGTGATTGATAAAGATGTGAAATATGAAGATAGTGATCATCACAAAATGCGCAATTCGCATTTGCATAAACACTTATACCCTCGTCGCGGAGCTAAGGATCTCGAATCCTGGTAATTCATGGATACATTTGCATTCATTATCCATCCCATTGACCCCAAGCGTGATGTCAGCCGCAAGTACCCACTTTTAGGGAAAATCCTTTCAGAAAACCAGATCAATTTTTTCTCAACCTTTTTTCCTCCTGTCTATATTTCAGAGATAGAGGGAATTAAATCGGAAGCCACAGGTAAACAAATCAAAGGCTGGTTCCTGGCCTGCCCCTTCACCCCGAAGAGAATGCTTGAGCTACCAGAAAAGGTAGTCTATCGCAAAATTATTCAGACCGGGCGACTGGCCGAGAAGCTGGGCGCAAACATCCTGGGCTTGGGCGCGTTTACTTCTGTCGTTGGTGATGCAGGCCTCACTATTGCTCGTGAGTTGGATGTGCCGGTGACCACAGGCGATTCCTATACTGTTTCTCTGGCGGTGGAAGCTGTGCAAAAGGCTGCCGAGATCATGGAAATACCCCTGGCTTCGGCAACGGCGGCAGTGGTAGGTGCTACCGGAGCCATAGGAAAAGTCTGCGCAGAACTTCTCGCAGACGCTGTAGGTGAGTTATACTTAATAGGACGCCGCCGCGATGCGCTGGAGGCCCAGCGTGAGCGTTTGCAGGGCAAGGCGCAGGCAAAATTACATGTCAGCACGTCGATGGATGTTTTGCGGCGCGCGCATTTGATTTTGACCGTAACCAGCGCTATCCACGATGTGATTCGCCCGGAGTATTTACAGCCCGGGGCAGTGGTCTGTGATGTGGCCCGCCCTCGCGATGTATCTGCAATGGTGGCCGCAGCGCGAAATGATATATTAGTAATTGACGGTGGCATGGTTGATATACCTGGCCCCGTTGATTTCCACTTTAACTTCGGGTTTCCGTTAGGTAAATCCTATGCCTGTATGGCCGAGACCATGGCCCTGGCGTTGGAAGGCCGTTTTGAGGATTATACGCTTGGGAAGGATATCACCCGTGATCGGGTGGAGGAAATTGCCCGCATTGCCAAAAAGCATGGTTTTCGGTTAAGCGGTTTCCGTTCCTTTGAAAAAGCGGTCACACCCGAACAAATAGAAACAGTGCGTCAGAATGCGAAAAAAGCCTGGCGCCAATCATGATGGGAGGCTCGTTATGGGAAAAGCCCGTCTTTTGATCACCGAAGATGATGTCGATATTTCGAACATGCTGAAGATCTATTTCGGCGGCCTTGGGTATGATGTCGATACAGCGATGCGTGGTTCGGAGGCCCTGGAAAAAACCCGCCAGGTGTTACCCCACCTCATTGTCCTCGATATCATGCTTCCAGATATCGATGGCTATGAGGTCTGCCGCACTTTGCGGACGAACACGCGCACCAGTCATATCCCGGTTATTTTCCTGACCCAGAAGGATGAGCGCAGTGATCGTCTGCAAGGGCTGGAACTGGGCGCCGACGATTATATTACCAAGCCCTTCGACATCGAAGAATTGAAGCTGCGTGTTCAGGGCGCCATCCGCCGTTCGGAGCGCGAAAGCCTTACAGACCCGCGTTCTGGCTTACCAGCCGGGCGTTTGATCGAGGAACAACTCCGGCGCATCATTCGTGAGACAGGCTGGGCTTTCCTTGATATCAGGATCAATAATTTTGACGCCTTCAAGGATGTCTATGGATTTGTAGCCGCTGATGACGTGCTGCGCTTTTCAGGCATGTTGATCGGCGAAGTGCTGGACGAATTAGGCAGTCCGTCCGACTTTGTGGGGCATGCAGGCGGCGATAATTTTGTGATTATCACCACCGATGGCGCTTCACAGGGCATTCGTCAAAAGCTAAAAGACCGATTCAATGAAGAGGTCAAGTCACATTACAACTTTATCGATCGTCAGCAGGGCTTTGTGCTGGCTCCTACTGCTGATGGACAGATGGAGCAATCCCCTTTGATGACGTTGGCGACAGGAATGGTTTCGCCCTCCCAGCAAGCCTTTTCCGATATTCGTGAAATCACTGAACTGGCTGCCGAGGCGCGCCGTCAGGATGCTGGCGGAGTTGCCAAGGCCTGATTTGGAGCCTGTGCCAGAATGCTATTGCAAGGGCAAATTCTCCAGGGCTTAGGATTTTTACTATTCGGGCTGGTATTTATCTTACTGGTCTGGGTGCTTTTACGTTTTGTGCCCCGGGTGCGCCCTTCTGTGCAAGAGCCAGCGCAAATCCCTTTTGCGCAAATCCAGTCTCATGCTGATGCTGTGCTGCTGATTGAGACGGGTGGTCGAGTCCGCTTTATTAACAAGATAGCGAGTGAATGGTTCGAACTTGCTGATGGGGAAACGCCAAACATTGAAAGATTAAGCCGCAGGGTTCGCCCCGGCGAAGGTTTCCTTGAAATCTGCGCGGCTGAGGGCCAGGCGCGGTTTTCGGTTAATGGAAAGCTTGTTGACGGGGTGTCTTACCACGTCCCTGGCCCGCTGCCAGCCGTTCTCCTGGCGCTGCGTCGTGCTGAAAATGTTCTCAACCTGGCGGAAAGTGGACAAGATAGCCTGCCCGCTACCGCCTTGCGGTCAATTTCAGATTTCGGGCAGGCGATCGCCTCAAGCCTAAGCCTTGAAGCGACGATTGAATCGATTCTGACCAATGTCGAACAGTTGGTGGCCTCTGATTTCATCGAAGTGAAAATCTGGGAAGAAACAACCCAGGTATTGACCCCTTATCAATTGGAGGGAACTCCGGGGTTGGCTCGTGCTCTCAAGCGTGAGAAACAGAGTCAGTTTGGGGAATATGCGAATTACCTCGTTACCAGCCGCGAGGAGCTGTTCATTGCTGATACTCGAAAAATGAGTGATGAGAAATATGATCCAGTGAACCATCGCGTCCCACCGATGGGATCTTATCTTGGCATCCCGCTGGTGGCTTACGGACAGCTTGTTGGAACGCTGGAAGTTGGGGTGGTGCCGGTTAATGGTTTTACAGTTGATGATTTAAGTATCCTGCAATTGGTCACCGGGCAGGCAGCAGTTGCGTTGAGGAATGCCGGATTATATGAGGCCCAACAACGCTGGAATGCGCAGCTTTTTGGTCTTACCAATCTTTCGCAAGCGGTTGGGTCTTTGCACGACTTAAAAGATTTATTTGCCCGCATGGTTGACGGTCTGTCAACTTTATTCAACGTTGATATTTTAGGCTTTTTGCTGTATGACGAACAGCGGCGTTTACTGGAAGGGCAGATGCCATTCCAGGGACTGCCGAACAACATTGTTCAGATTTATAAAACACCGATCTCCTTTAATAGCCCCGCAGAAAAACACATCTTGAGCCAGGAAATTATCAAGACTGCCAATGCGGCGCAGGATTCAGCCTGGGTGGACCTGGGTTTGCAGGATATAGCCCAGGCCGCGTCGATGCGCGATACAGCCCTGATTCCTTTGATTTCTTCCGGGCGCTTTTTAGGGTATCTGCAGCTTTCTAACCACAGGCAGAGTGAAGATACCGTTTCAGAGGAAGAACTGCGCTTGTTGAAGATTGTTGCCAATCAGGTGGCAGCCATTATCGATAATGCCTTGCTTGTGCAACAAGCCCGTCAGCGTAATCAACGAACAGAAGGGATGCGCCGGATTGCCAGCCTGGTCAGTTCCACGGCGACCCTGGACGAGATATTAAAATATTCATTGCAAGAAGTTGCGCAATTATTACAGGCTGATTCCGGTTCCATTTTTTTGCTGGACGAAAGTGCCGGGATTATGCGGGCGCATGTTCCTTCGGCTTTTGGGGTGCCCGATGAATTACGCGAGTCTCTCTCCCGGCTTAATGTAAAATCTTCGGCTTTTCGCATGACGGTGGCGGGGAGTCAGCGTCCTTTTGTATCCGGTGAACTTGCCAAAGATAACCGGGTCCTTCCCTTGTATCGCATCATTGTCCGCAAATTAAAGATGGAATCAGCCATGGTGGTTCCACTGGTCGTGCGCGGACAAGGGATTGGCGAGCTGATGGTAGGTTCTCGGAAACAGGACCTATTTAATAATTACGATTTGCAAATCGCTTCGACAGTTGCCAGCCAGTTGGCGATTGCGATTGACAGCTCGCAGCATTCTGGCGAGACAGATGAAATCTTGCGCCGCCGTTCCACTTATCTGACTGTGACAAACAGGATTGTGCGCGAACTGAATTCGACGTCGAATCTCAAGGAAATTTCCCGTATTATCCATGATGAATGCCTGGCCGTTACAGGAGCAGCTTGCGGCGCTGTTTTTCTGTATGACCGGGAAAAAGATGGAATTGGAAATCGGACAGTTCTGTATTTCCAGGGACATTCCCCGACGGATACTCCTTCTGATCTTGAGCAGAAAGCGCTTGAAATGGACGAGCCGCTGGTCATCTCAGACGTCCCCGATGACGAAGTTCCGCACAGCGGTATCCATTCAGCCTTATTGATGCCGATTATTAACCATGGGCAAGTTTTTGGTCTGATTCAACTTCATTCCGCAAAAGTCGATCATTTTGACGAGACCGCTGCTGAGATGGTTAAAAATATAAGTGCGCAGGCGGCCTTATCGGTCAACCAGGCTTTCCGCCAGCAGGATCAACAACAGCGTATTGAATTATTCCATCGCCGCGCCGACACATTGATGCAGTTGTTTGAGACCTCGAAGAATCTGCGTGTCGATCAGACATTGACCAGCGCCATGGATTCGATTGCGCAGGGTATCCAAAAGGCCACGCCTTTTGAGGTTGTCATGGTAAGTTTGTATGATGCCCAAACCGGTTTGTTATCACGCGTGGTTGGCGCCGGTATTGACGAAACAACGTTTGCAGAATTTAAGACATATCAACAACCCTGGACCAGCATATCCCAGTTGATGAAACCCGAATTCGAGGTTGGGAATGTTTTCTTCATCCCGGCAGACCAGGCGCCCGTGATCCCTGGTGATGTCCAGTTGCTGACAACGATGACAGAAGCCCAGCAAAAGCCGAATGCCTGGGATCCCGATGACTTGCTCCTGATTCCCATTTATGATAATCATGATAACCCCCTGGGGTTGATCAGCGTGGATGTGCCGCGGGATGGTTTGCGCCCAGACCAGGTCGTTTTTGAAACCCTGGAGGTCTTTGCCGCCCAGGCCGCCCTGACGATTACGAGTGGTCTGAGTATCCTGGATTTCCGCTCGCAAATTGATAGTTTGAGCGACGATGTTCAGCGGCAGAAAAGCCTGGTGGATTTCAGCCAGCGCAGTTTGCCCATGCTCTTGCACAAAGATCTTGAGCAAACGATTTCAATCAGCCACCTTAACCAGCGGGCGCGGCATATTCGCGCCAGTTTACAGTTAACCGAGGCGATTAGCCGCCAGGTTGATTCGTCTACAGCGCTGATCACACTTGGCCAACAAGTACTGACCAGTTTTGATATGTCTGTGGCGATTTTGGCCCGCGACACGATTGAAGGACCGCGGATTACCAATATCTTGGGGAGCCTGCCGCGAGGGGCAAATCCCGAGGCTTTATTCGGTCAACGCAACCCTTTGCGCACTTGTTTACAAACAGGGGAGGCTATCTTATCCGAAAACCTGGATGAAGATGAAGTTTGGCATGACACACCTTTTCTCTCTGCTTTACATGCCAAGTCATTCATCTGCATGCCGGTGGTGATTAACAATAAACCGATTGCCGCAGTCCTGGCCACTGATACGGAACCCATCCCCGGGCTTTCACCGGAAGACCGCAAGGTTTATTTCCAGATCAGCAAACAAATTTCCATTATTTTGCAAAATATCAGCCTGCTCAACGAAACTCGCCAACGGCTGCAAGAAGTTAACCTGTTATTGGATTTCAGCCGTCGTTTGAGTGGCCTTAACCCGCAGGAGATCCTTAAATCCCTGCTTGATAGCGCTTTGCGCGTTGTCAGCCCGGCGCATGCGGGTGTCGTATTTTTATGGGAGCCTCACGATGAGCTTCTGGTCCCATCGGCGGCGGCTAATTATGTCGATGATGAAACCATCATGGAAATCAGATACCACGCTGGTGAGGGGCTCCCGGGGCGCGTGTTTAATGAAAGAAAATCTTTGCGGGTGGATGATCTCAATTTTGCGGCTGACTACAATTTGCCCGCCGAGAATTTGCTCAAATTTCGAAAAGCGACGGGTGGGCGCTTACCTGTCTCGAGCATGGTTTTGCCCATTTCAACCAGCGAACGGCAGTTGGGCATCCTCATCCTTGACAACTTCAACGCTTCTGCGGCTTTCCAGGCCGATGATGAAGCGATCTTGCTTTCGCTAATCCAACAGGTGGCCCTTTCGCTCGAAAATGTGCGTCTTGTGCAAGCCACACAGGAACGCGCCGGGCAGTTGCAGGCGCTGAATGCCGTGGCAGCTACGCTCACGTCCAGTCTTCAGCGAGACGAGCTGGTCGGGTCTTTGCTGGAACGAATGACCGCAGTTATCCCTTACGATACAGCCATTCTGTGGCTGCGCCAGGAAGATAAGATGGTGGTGGCTGATGCGCGTGGCTTTGATGACAGCGAAGAGCGCAAAGGCCTTTCAGTAGAAGTGGCTGACAGCGTTTTGCTGAATGAAATGACGCGGACCGGCCAGGCCATCGCTGCCGATGATATTCGGAGTGATCCGCGTTTTACCCAGCTGGTGGAACCGCGCTATCTTTCCTGGCTGGGGATCCCGCTCATTACGAAGGGCCAGGTCATCGGCGTACTGGCAATTGAAAAGACAGAATCGCACTTTTACTCCCGCGACCTGATGCAGTTAGCCACCACCTTTGCCAGCCAGGCGGCAGTTGCGATTGATAACGCCAACCTGTTCGAGGAATCTGTCCGCCGCGCGGCTGAACTTGACGAACGGTCCCAGCGCCTGGCTTTACTGAACCAGTTCTCGTCTGCGCTGGGCGGCTCTCTGAGCGCAGACCAGGTGCTCCGCCTGACAGCGAATCAGCTGATGGCTGCAGTGCAGGCTGATCGGGCGATGGTTTTACTGCTCGACAAGAACAACCGCGACTTTTTACTCACAATCCTTCCCGACGAGACCGGGCAGGTGGCAGGCTACCGTTCCCTGCCGGCTTCCCCTGCATTGAACCGTTTGCGCGAATCCCAGACTATTTATTTTGCTGAGAACATCAATCAGGATGCCAGCCTAGACTCGTTGGCCAACTTGCTGGGAGGCATGACCTCTTTATTTATCCTGCCCATTCCCTGCACCGAGAACCTGTATGCCATTGCCATTCAGAGCCAGCAGGAGCATCGCTTCACTTCGACAGAAATTGAATTATCGCGTACCATCGGAAACCAGGCTGCGATCGCGCTTGAAAATGCAGATTTGTACCAGTCCACAGTGGCAACGGCAGAACGCCTGGCGATTTTAAATCAAGTCTCTTACGAGATTGGTTCCAGTCTCGATATTGAAGACATCTATCGTTCAGTTCATGATGCCGCTGGCAAACTGATGCCGGTAGAAGCTTTTATCATTGCCTTCCTGGATGAAGAGACCGATGAAGTGGATGGCGTCTATATTGTCGATCTGGGTCAGCGCATCAGCAATATCCGCCTGCCCAGCGGACAAGGACTGAGCGGCCAGGTGATTGCCACCGGACAACCGATTCTCACCACCCAATCCAGCGAAGTCGATGCCCGCGGAGGTGTTCCGGTTGGCGAGAAGGGCACGCCTCACTCGATTGTGGCCGTACCGATGCTTTCAGGCGGTAAAGTTATTGGTTGTCTATCTGCGCAGAGTTATCAACATTATGCCTATACCGAAAATGACCAGCAAATCCTGAGCACGCTGGCGAACCAGGCAACCGTTGCCATTCAAAACGCGCGTTTACTCGGGGAAACGCAGAAATTAGCGGCCACCCTGGAGCAGCGTGTGGTGGAGCGGACCGCTGAATTGGCTCATGAACAGCATAATACAGAGACCCTCCTGCGGATTCTAACAGAGGTCTCGGCCAGCCTTGACCTTGATCGCGCACTCAGCCGCACACTGGCTCTCTTGAATGATGCCATTGGCGCCGAGCAGGGCACGATCATGCTCTTGCACGCTGAAGACAACATGCTGCATTACCGAGCCGGTTATGGATATGTGTCTGAGGTGACTGCGCAGCCTGGCGACATAAAACCGGCCAATGAACTCAAGCTAAAAATTGGCGAGGGACTGGCCGGTTGGGTGGTGAAAAATCGCCAGCCTGTCATGGTTGATGATTTATACCAAGACTCGCGTTGGGTGGTCTCTCATGGGTCGAAGAGTCATCGCAGCGCCCTGGTGGCGCCATTGGTGGTCGGCGAAGATATCATTGGCGCAATCATGGTTTACCATCGTCAGGCTGGTTTCTTCAGCGATGATGCTCTCGAAATGGTGAAAGCCATTGGGGCCCAGGTGGCAATTGCCATCAACAACGCCCAACTTTATGAACTGATCCGTGACCAGGCCGAACGTTTGGGTTCGATGTTGCGCCAACAGCAGATGGAAGCCAGCCGGCAGACCGCGATTCTCGAAGCGGTGGCCGATGGCGTCCTTGTGACTGATCCTACCAACCAGATCACCTTTGTAAATGCCTCGGCTGAGCAAATTTTATCCTTGTCAGAATCGCAATTACAGGGCCAGTCGCTCGAAAACTTTTCTGGTCTATTTGGTAAGTCAACGCAGACATGGATTCAAACCGTGCAGGAATGGTCTGACAACCCCGGCGCCAATCGCTCTGGCGAGATGTATGCGGAACAATTTAGCCTGGAAAACGGCAGGGTTGTCCTTGTCCACCTGGCCCCGGTTGTTTGGAGAAAAGAATTCCTGGGTACGGTCTCCATTTTTCGAGATATTACCCACGAGGTCGAAGTCGACCGTTTGAAGTCTGAATTCGTGGCGACGGTCAGTCACGAACTGCGGACCCCGATGACCTCGATCCGGGGATATGTGGACATCTTATTGATGGGCGCAGCAGGCGCATTGAACGAAAACCAGACCCATTTCCTTGAGATTGTCAAAAACAATACCGAACGCTTGAATATCCTGGTCAATGACCTGCTGGATGTTTCGCGGATTGAAGCCGGGCGCATTACGCTTTCCTTGCACCCCCTGGATTTACGCGAAGTTGCCGACGAAGTTATCGCTGATGTTTTACGCCGCTCTCAAGAGGAAGGCAAGCCCATGGAAGTTTCCTTGGACGCGGGCGAATCCTTGCCTCATGTTGTGGCAGACCCCGAGCGCGTACGCCAGATTCTTGGAAACCTGGTTGACAATGCTTATAATTACACTCCCTCCCAGGGAAATATCAAGGTGAGCATGCACAGCGCAAACGGGAACGTACAGGTGGATGTGATTGACTCCGGTATCGGCATTTCGTTGGAGCAACAGGAACGGGTCTTTGAACGCTTTTTCCGGGGCGAAGACCCGCTGGTGCTGGCAACGCCGGGCACTGGCCTGGGCCTGTCCATCGTCAAGCAGTTGGTTGAAATGCACCACGGCAAGATTTGGATGAACAGCAATGGCATGCCCGGGCGAGGCAGCACGTTTTCCTTCACCCTGCCAGTGGCTGACACTGAGGAGTAGTTATGGCAAAAATTGTGATTGCAGAAGATGAACCGGATATCCGTGAATTGATCGCTTTTACCCTGCGTTTTGCAGGTTATGAGGTTATTACAGGCAGTAATGGTGAGGAAGGTTACGAACTTACCAAAAAAGAACACCCAGATCTGGCGATGTTTGATGTGCGCATGCCCAAAATGACCGGCTATGATGCCTGTAGAAAAATCAAGGCGGACCCCGAAATTGCGCATATCCCGGTGATATTTTTGTCTGCCAAAGGACAGGAAAATGAAATCGAGCAAGGTCTTTCTGCTGGCGCAGAAGAATACATGCTCAAACCCTTTGCTCCAGACCAACTGACAGACCGTGTCAGAGCTGTTTTGGCGAAATACGGCAAATAATTCGGAGATTATGAGCGCGATCCTTTTAGACGGCGCCATTGTGCATTATGAGGTGATTGGGCGTGGACGCCCGATCATCTTCCTCCACGGCTGGGTAGGCTCCTGGCGTTATTGGGTGCCTGCCATGCAGACGGCTTCCACTGGATTCCGCGCATACAGCCTGGATATGTGGGGTTTTGGCGATAGCGCTCGTGACGTAAACCGTTATGGCCTTGATAAACAGGTGGCCTTGCTCGATCAATTCTTACAGGAATTGGGCATGGGCAAGATCGCCATCGTTGGGCATGGGCTTGGCGCGGTGGTGGGGTTGTTGTTTACCTTGCGCTACCCATCTGTTGTTGACCGGATCATGGCTGTGGAAGCCCCGCTTGACGAAAATTCCATCAACAGTCGATTGCGCACAGCCCAATTACCGGAACTGGTCGAATGGTTGTTGTCGAAGGAGCCGACCGCTGAACCAGCCCGGGTCGACGCGGTGAAAACTGATTACCTGGCGCTCTCTGCCTCGTTCAGTTCGCCGGACCTGGCTCATTTTTCAAGCCAGGTAGGAAGCCTCAATAACCCCTGCCTGCTCGTCTATGGGCAAAACGACCCTGCCATAACTGTCCCTGCTTTCGAGCCCCTTTCTTCCCCGATGAATATGCACACGGTAATCCTGGAACAGATGGCCCATTTCCCCATGCTTGAAGACAATGCCCGTTTCAATCGTTTACTGACCGATTTCCTGTCACTTGAACCCGGCGAATCACCTCGTGACCTCCAGATGAAAGAAGAATGGAAACGCCGCGTACGTTAATCCAGCATGATAAAGTTGGATTAAACAGAGCAAAAATCCTCAACGGACGTTTTTTGCGATACAATCCTGATAATCGAATAAGCAACTCGGGGAGCCTGTTTTCCAGGCTGAGAGGAGGGCCGCAGCCCTCGACCCGCATCACCTGATCCGGATCATACCGGCGGAGGGAACTTCCTGAACAAAACAACCTCCCCGGCTGGAGGTTGTTTTTATGTCCAGAGCGCTCATCTTCGTGAATGGCGAAATGCGTGACTCCGGCGCTGCCCGCGCCTTGGTCCAGCCCACGGATGTCATCATCGCTGCCGATGGCGGCGGGCGTCATGCGCTCGCCCTGGGCGTCATTCCCACTGCCATCATCGGTGACTTTGACTCGCTTTCCGAAGCCGAAGTGCGTGTCTTTGCAGACATGGGTGTGCATATCCTGCGTTTCCCGCCTTCGAAAGACGAGACCGATTTTGAGCTGGCACTGGCTCATGCTGTCCGCGCCGGCCACCGCCCCATCATCATCATTGGCGCCAACGGAGGCCGGCTCGACCAGGCGCTTGGGAATATCGCCCTGCTTTCTGACCCGGAATATATCGCCTCGGAGGTGCGCCTCGACGATGGCGTTACCGAGGCCTTTTTCGTTAGCGCCAAAGCTTCCATTCATGGGAAGCCCGGCGATCTGGTTTCCCTGATCCCCTGGGGGAACCCTGTCGAAGGTGTCAGCACCGATGGCCTGGTCTACCCGCTCAACAGGGAAACCCTGCTCCCGTATCGCACACGCGGCATCAGCAACCAGATGCTGGCCGAAACTGCCAAAGTCAGCCTCAAGCGTGGCTTGCTGTTGTGCGTTCACATTCGCAAAAACTGATTCTTTAAAGAGAGGTACCGATGAAACGACTTTTCTCCACCCTGCTGCTCCTGACCATCTTCCTGGCCTCCTGCGCCCCGGCAGCGTTGCCCCAACAGCCACCCGCCAGCGTTCTATCGACTGACCAGCCTGCTGCTGAGCCTGTGCCGCCCGCCGGGGAAACCCGCACGCTAACAGTGATGACTCACGACTCATTCGCCGCCAGCGAAGGTGTCATTCAGGAGTTCGAAAAGGCCAATAACGCCAAAATTACCTTCCTGAAATCTGGTGACACAGGCGCCGCCTTGAACAAGGCGATTCTCTCCAAAGATGCCCCCCTGGCCGATGTCTTTTATGGTGTCGATAACACCTTCCTCTCCCGCGCACTCGATGCCGGCATCTTTGATTCTTACGCTTCGCCCCTGCTCGACAAGGTTCCCGACGAGTTCAAACTCGACCTGAAAAATCGCGCTCTGCCGGTCGATTATGGCGACGTTTGCATCAACTACTCGAAGGCTTTCTTTGCGAAAAATGACCTGGCCGTGCCCGCCTCGCTCGATGACCTGCTCAACCCGGAATACAATGGGCTGCTCGTCGTTGAGAACCCCGCCACCTCCTCGCCCGGACTGGCCTTCCTGCTGGCCACCATCCAAAAATATGGTGATCCCGGCTACCTCGATTATTGGAGGGCGCTCAGGGCCAATGGCCTGGTGGTGGTAGATGGCTGGGAAACGGCTTACTACACCAATTTTA
This sequence comes from Anaerolineales bacterium UBA5195, assembly GCA_002412925.1. Classification (GTDB taxonomy): domain Bacteria; phylum Chloroflexota; class Anaerolineae; order Anaerolineales; family Villigracilaceae; genus UBA5195. Next base: position 96,420 of record DHVZ01000059.1, read on the forward strand.
GCGCTTCGTCAGGCGGCGGCCCGCAGCCGATGGTTGTCTCCTATGCCGCCAGCCCAGCGGCTGAAGTGGTCTTTGCCGCCACACCGCTCGACGAATCTCCGACGGCTTCCGTCACGGCCCCCGGCACCTGCTTCCGGCAGGTCGAATTTGTCGGCATCCTGAATGGAACCGGGAACCGCGACCTGGCCGAAAAATTTGTCGATTTCATGCTGGAGGTTCCTTTCCAGGAAGACATGCCGCTCAATATGTTTGTCTACCCGGTCAACAGCGACGCAATGCTGCCTGACGTCTTCGATAAATTTGCCCAGGCAGCCACCGAACCAGCCGCTGCGCCCGCCGATCTGGCTGCCAATCGGGATGCCTGGATCGAAGCCTGGACCCAAGCCGTTTTGCGCTAGATTCATATAGCCAGGCGGAACACGCAACACGTATTTTGTATTGCGTGTTCCGCCTATGATGACCAACCGTGATTCGCCGCATCCTTCCCTGGCTGGCTCCTTCCACATTTCTGGGGCTGTTCTTTTTCCTTCCCCTGGCGCGCATCCTGGCCCTTGGGCTTGATTTCACAGGTTTGAGCGCCAGTGTCTTCTCGCGGATTTCCCAGGTTTTACTTTTTACTTGTTACCAGGCCGCGCTTTCCACGCTGCTGACGCTCTTGCTCGGCCTGCCGCTCGCCTATTTGTTTGCCCGCTTTGACTTCCCCGGCAAAGCCGTTTTCCGCGCGTTGACTGCCATTCCTTTCATGCTGCCAACGGTGGTGGTGGCGGCGGGCTTCAACGCCTTGCTCGGTCCGCGCGGCTGGACGAATCTCGCACTGATGGGCATCTTCGGCCTCGAGCGCCCCCCCGTGGCCTTTGTCGGCACACTTTGGGCGATTCTCGCCGCCCATGTCTTTTACAACACCACCATCGTTATCCGTCTTGTTGGGAATGCCTGGGCCACGCTGGACATCCGTTTAACCGACGCTTCGCGTTCCCTGGGCGCCTCCCCGCTGCAGACGCTTTTGCGCGTGAGCCTGCCGTTGCTGCGTCCCTCAATTTTTGCGGCCTGCCTGCTGGTGTTCCTGTTTGACTTTACCAGCTACGGGGTGATTTTGCTGCTGGGCGGGCCAAAATTTGCCACGCTGGAGGTCGAAATTTACATCCAGGCCCTGCACATGCTTAACCTTCCGGCGGCCTCCTTGCTCTCGCTGGTGCAGTTGGGCTGTACGCTGGTTTTTTCGTTGATGTACAGCCGCTATATCAGCCGCGTCACAGCGCCGCTCAAGCCGCGCGCCGCGTGGATGAACGTTCAGAAGCCGAAAAAATTGCCTGAAAAGATGTTCCTGGCCCTGATGTTGACTGTCCTGCTGGCGTTTTTTGCCCTGCCCCTGCTGGCCCTGCCCTTGCGCTCGATTTCGCGCCTCGAAGCAGATCGCGCCCAGCAGGTGCAGACCGGCCCCAGCCTGACGACCGCCTATTACCATGAGTTGTTTGTCAACCGGCGCGGCTCCTTGTTCTACGTGCCGCCCTTCGAAGCGGCGCGTAATTCGCTGGCTTATGCCAGCCTGACGGTTTTCCTGTCCCTGCTGATGGGTTTCCCGGCGGCGGCGGCCCTGGCCCGCCCTGGCAAGCTCGAAAAATGGATCGACCCCTTCCTGATGCTGCCGCTTGGCGCCTCGGCTGTGACGCTGGGGCTGGGCTATATCATCACGTTTAACCGCCCCTTTCTTACAGCTCATTTCTCACTCCTTACTTCCCCCATACTTATTCCCCTGGCGCATACCACTATTGCCCTGCCATTTGTCATCCGCAACCTGCAAGCGGCGCTGGCGCTGATCCCCAACCGCTACCGCGAAGCTGCCGCCGTCCTGGGCGCTTCGCCCTGGCAGACGTGGAAAACCGTCGATTGGCCGATCATTTCACGGGCCGCCGTCTCTGCCGGGGCCTTTGCTTTCACCGTTTCGATGGGCGAGTTTGGGGCGGCCTCCCTGCTGGCGCAGCCTGAATATCCGACCCTGCCAACGGCGATCTACCGGTTTTTATCCCAGCCCGGCGGGCTGAATTACGGCCAGGCGATGGCCATGGCGACGATCCTGATGCTGGCCTGCGGCCTGGGGATTATCGTCATCGAGAAGCTGCGCTTGCCAGGGACGGGTGAGTTTTAATATGCTCGAAATTATTGACATCTACAAAACCTATGAAAACCAGCCGCTGTTAAAGGGGATTTCCTTTTCCCTGGCGGCGGGGGAGACGCTTTGCCTGTTGGGGGCCTCCGGTTCCGGGAAAAGTACGATCCTGCGGATTATCGCCGGCCTCGAACAGGCCGAACGCGGCGAGGTGCGTTGGGAGGGGCAGAGCCTGGCGGGCGTGCCTGTGCATCGGCGCAATTTTGGGTTGATGTTCCAGGATTATGCGCTTTTTCCACACCTGGATGTTTTCAAAAACGTTGCTTTTGGCCTCCAAATGCAGGAATGGACAGAAGCTGAAATCAAATTGCGGGTAGCCGAAGTGTTGGGGCAGGTTAATTTGTCCGCTTTTGGGCAGCGCCGGGTGGCGGAGCTTTCAGGCGGCGAGCAGCAACGTGTGGCGCTGGCGCGGGCGCTGGCTCCCCGCCCGCGTTTGCTGATGCTGGATGAGCCGCTTGCCTCGTTGGACAGGGCCTTGCGTGAGCGTTTAATTGACGAATTACGCGGCATTCTGCATCAGACTGGCATCCCGGCCATTTACGTGACCCACGACCAACAGGAAGCCTTCACAATCGCGGATCAGGTCATCCTGCTGCACGAGGGCGAAATTACTCAGGCGGGGACTGCCTCCGAAGTGTTTGCAAAACCGGCCAACGGGTGGGTGGCGTCTTTCCTGGGGCTGGGGAATCTGGTTGAGGGAACGGTCAGCGCTCTGGGTGTGGAAACGCCGCTTGGCAATTTCCAGATAAAAACCGACCTGAAAAGTGGGCAGAAAGTGACGCTGCTGCTGCGTCCCCAGGCCAAGATCGTTGATTCGGGTGAGACGCTGGCTGGGAAAGTGGCTGATGTGGTTTTTCGCGGCCAGGAGTTCCGGGTTGAGTTGGAAAATGGCCTGTACTTTTATCTTGCCCACGCGCCGAAAGTGGGAGAGCTGTTGAAGTTGAAAGTCTCGACGGTGGAGTTTTTATGATCACAGTCCGCAAGCGGAACGATCGAGGCCTTGTCACCTGGGAATATACGGGTGAAGTCTTGGAGCGCGGCGCAGATTTTGTGAAGCTCGAAGCGCGTTTCAACCGGGCGGAGACGCTTTTCCAGGGGATTGTGCTCAAGCGGGGTGACCGTTTTGTGGAAACGTTCTATACCCGGCGCTGGTATAACATCTTCGAAATCCACGACCGTGATGACGAAGCGCTCAAGGGTTGGTACTGCAACGTGGGCCGCCCGGCAGTTTGGGATGCGCCGGACGTGCTTTCATACATCGACCTGGCCCTGGATTTGTGGGTTACCCCTGAGGGCGCCCAGACGGTTCTGGACGAGGACGAGTTTGACAGGTTGGACTTGGACGACGCAACCCGCAAGCAGGCGCGCCAGGCGCTGGAAGAGCTGAAACGGTTTTTCGAGTCGTTGGGACCAGCCTCGGATGCGGTTTTATAACATAAAGCCGTCAGCGTAGCCCCTGATTTTTGTTACTGGTTACAGCGTTGCTTCGCCGTGGGCCAGCACGTAAAAACTGCGCGGGCGGTCGCTGGATTTGTCGAAGATGAAATCGGTGATGAGATAACCGGCGGAGAAACAGGTCTCGAACAACTCGCGCGAGAAAAAGCGCCAGGCGCGGGCCAGCTCGAAATCAGCGGTTTTGAGCTGTAAAAAATCGGTTGGAATTTCAGCCAGCAACAGGTCGCCCCCGGGGGCGGCCAAATTCTCGGGCGGGCGGATGAAGGTTCCGGTGGAGTCGACCGGGTACAAGCTTTGAGCCTCGGCGGCCTGGAAATCTGCCAGGGTCAGCGCCGGACGGGGCTGGCTGCCCAGCCGCCGTTCTACGCGTTTGGTATTGACCCACCAATCAATCTGGAAGCGGTCGGAGGCCAGCCCCGCGTTCAACCCGTCGCGCATCTCCCCGTAGATTTCGCGCAGGTAGGTCTGACAGACTGCGCCCAGCCGGGCGATGTTGAGATGCCCATTGCGGCTGAGCAGGGGATCGTAGGTCCAGGTGACGCGGTCGAGGCCTTGCTGGCGGACGATCTGCCATTGGGCGCGTTTGAGGGCAAAACCAACGCCTGAATCGCGCGCCTCGGGCAGGACGCCCAGTTCGTGCGAACAGTGCTTTGGGCGCGGTCCATCTGGAACGTCATACAGGCCGACAAAGCCAACCAGCAGTCCGACCATTTTCTCGCCTGCGTAGGCGCCCAGCACCAGCCCGCCGTTGTGGGCCAGCGTGACCAGCAGGTGCGCCGGGAGGATGTCGGTTTCACTGCCTGGCCAGACCTGGCGCTGGAGTTCCTCGAGCTGTTCCATTTCTGCGGCTGTTTCGAGAAGACGAATAGTATGCATGGGGGTTTACGATTTCGCGAGGCTGTAGCGTGTAAAAAAAGTCTGCCAGGCGCGGCGCTTCCAATTAACACCCTTGAGATGGTCGAGGCGGTAGGTAAAACGCGCCGGGAGGAAACCAAACAAGCGCGGGATCGAATCCACGGCGCAGGTGCGGTTATACGAGAAATAGTCGACCCAGAAGGTGGAGAAAGGGAAACCGGGCATGGCGCTTTCAAGCAGTACGGTCAGGGCGCGCAGGTAGGGCAGGGGCAGCGGCAGCATCCAGCGGCGTTTCCCGATGGTCTCCTGGATGATCTCAGCTGCCTGGCGGAAGGGGAAATATTCCGCGCCGCCGACATCGAGGGTCTGGTTGACTGTTTCGGGTAAGTCCAATGACCATAACAGGCAGGTCACCAGGTCTTCGACCCAGAGCGGTTGGATGAGCACATCGCCTTCGCGCGGCAGGAACATCAGCGGGAAAAAGGCGACCATGCGCGCCAGCGCAGTGGTGAAATGGTCTTCCGGCCCGTAAAGCAGGGCAGTGCGAAAAATGGTGTGCGCCACGCCGCTGCGGCGAATGTGCTCTTCGGCGATGCCTTTCACCTTGAGCAGGGGGTAATACGAAGAACGGTCCGCACCCAAATGACTGACATACAAAAAACGGCGAATTCGCAAATCTGCGGCGGCTTTTGCCAGGTTTAAGGTGCCGCGCGCGTCGGTCTCGAGGATGTTTGCCCGCGCGCCCTGGTGTTCGGCCCCGGCCAGATGATAGACCACATCCACGCCGCGCAAGGCGGCGCGCAGGCTGCGTTCGTCATCCAGCCCGGCCACAGCCACCTCGACGGGCACACCGCGCGGCAGGTTTGGTGTGCGCGGCGAGGGACGGATGAGCGTGCGGACCTGCTCTCCATTTGCTACCAACTGGCGGATGAGCGCGCGCCCGACAAAACCGGTTCCACCGGTGACCAGAATCATGGGTGTGATTATACCCGTCACGGTCACAAGTTGTGCTGATGGCTCAGCTTTCAAACTCGCCCGGCAGAAGACTTTTGCAGAGAGTCCGGGCTGCTTCGATCAGGTCAACGTTTGCGGGGAGTTCGAATTTTTCATTGACGCGCAGGGTGAGGGCCTCTGCCGCGCGTTGGGCTTCCCCTGGGATTCCTGGAACATCCAGAAAGGCTTGCAGTAAATCGAGAGCGCTGGAAGTGCGGCCGGGAGCGCTGTGCCGCAAGAAATATTCGCGGAGGGCCACTCCCGCCGCGCGCCGGGCGCAGACGCGCGCCCGGCCTTCGTTGCCATGCGCGCGGGCCTCTGCCGCCAGTTGCAATTCCTTTTCGAAAGTCTTTTTCCAGTCGGTCATACGTTCTCCTTGCAGCCCGGATGAACAAAGTATAATATACAAAACCTACCCTAATTCGGGATAAATCCTTATGAAAAAACCATTCCAAATCATCAGCTTTGTCGTCGTCCTGGCCCTGGCAAGCCTGTCCTGCCAGTTCTTCCAGCCTTTGAACCCGCCGGTTGCGAGCCCCACCGCGCCGGTCATCAAGGCTTCGAAAGTGGTCGGGGAACAGCCCTTTGAGATTACCGGTTCGTTTACCCTGACAAATGATTTCGTGATTTCGAAATACATGTATGAACATGCCGCGGCCCTGGTGGACATGCACGGATTTGTCATCCGCGACCGGAACTGGGTCATCCCAACCCAATCGCAGGTGCTGGGCTTTATGCAGGTGGACGTCGCCAGCAAGAGCGGCACGTATGTCATCTACCTGCCCGGCGTTCCGCAGGGCGAGTTCAATGATGTCGACAATAACGGCCAGGGTGATACCGGGGTGCAGGTTTTTGTCACCTGCTACTGGCCGAACCTGGCCGGGGGGCCATTCTCCGAAGGAGATGACCACTCGCGCGGTTGGCCCAGCTACCTGGCCTCGGTCAAGACCGACAGCGAGAACCAGGATGAGGTCACCGGCGGCAAGCTGGTTATCTGGGCGCCTGACGCAAACCAGAAATTCCCCACCAGCTTTGGCGCGGACAAATTGCTCTTCACCCCCGATGATCCGGTTGAACCTGTCCCGGCGGGTTACTCGATGGTCGACCTGGATACAACCCCTTTTACGGTCTCCCAGCCGGCCCAAACAGAGTTCCAGCTTTATGAGCCAACCGATGTGGCTGAAAAAGACTATTCAAACCTTTCCATGACAGAAGCCTTCGACAACCTGGTGAACGTTGTTCGCAAGGAATATGCGTTTAACGGCATCCCGGGCAAGGAACCTGATTGGGACAACCTTTACGCTACTATCAAGCCGCGCATTGAGCAGGCAGAAAAGATCCGGGACGAGAAGGCTTATTACGAGGCCGTGCGTGATTTCATTTTTGGATTCAAGGATGGGCACGTCAGCCTGCAAGGCGATCTGCTGACCAACGACTTCCGCGCAAATTACCTGGGAGGCTTCGGCTTCACCATCCGCGAACTGGACGACGGCAAGGTCATTGTCAACAGCCTGGCGCCATCCGGGCAGGCCGCCCAGGCCGGTATCCAGCTGGGCGCTGAAGTGACCGCTTTCAAGGATAAGCCTATCCGTCAGGCGATTGGCGAAGTCCAGCCCTTCTTCCTGCAATCCTCCGATTTTGCCATCCGCTATTCGCAGGCGGTCTGGCTGTTGCGCGCCGCCCCGGGGAGGGAAGCCTCGGTCACTTTTACCAACCCTGCCGGGAGTTCCAAAACAGTGACGCTGACCGCCCAACCCGAAACGGAGATGCTCTTCCGTGAGCTTGGCTGGGAAGCTAACCAGGCCGTCCTGCCGGTTGAGACCCAGGTGCTGGTTGAAGGTGAAAAATCGATCGGCTACATCCGCCTGTTGAGCAACAGCGATGATTTGAACCTGATCATCCGCATGTTCGAATTTGCCTTGAAAAAATTCACCGAGCAGGAGGTGGCGGGCATCATCATCGACTTGCGCAGCAATAGCGGCGGCGCCCCGCTGGGGCTGGCCGGTTACCTGACCGATCAGGAAATCATCCAGAGTCAACTGGAATATTACAGCGAAAAAACCGGGAAATTCGAACCGGAAGGCGAGCCGGACAAAGTCTACCCAAACCAGACCCAATATCGGTTTGACAGGCTGGTTCTGTTGGTAGGGATGAACTGCTATAGCGCCTGCGAGATTGAAGCGCAAGGCTTCAGCCAGGTGCCGGGTATGCTTGTCGTTGGCCAGACCCCGACTGCCGGTGTGGAAGCGGAGACCGCCCGCGGCCAGTTCAAACTGCCGGCCGGGCTTGAAATCGTCATTCCCACCGGGCGTTTTCTCAATCCCGATGGCTCGGTTTTCCTGGAAGGCGCGGGTGTCCAGCCAACCATCAAGGTGCCGATCAACGCGGCCAACGTGCTATCCAATGAAGATGTCGTCTTGCAGGCGGGTAAAAACGCCATTCTCGGCAAATAAGTCTCACTTGAATGTAAAATAGAGACAGGATCAATTTTCAGAAAGAGGTACCCATGAAAATCGGCCATGTCCTTTTTGCGCTTATTTTTATCATCCTGCTCACCGCCTGCAGCGGGCCAATTGTCATCCCGGCCAATGTGCAGGTGACCTTGCCGCCCAATCAAAACTTCATCATCAGCGCCACGGTGCCAGCCACGGCTGGCCCCAGCGAAACGCCTGGTCCGACTGCCACCACCGAGCCGACCGCCACCTTTACCCTCGCGCCCACCCTGACATTTACGCCCACCCCAACTTCCACCTGGACGCCTGTCCCAACGCGAAAATCACCCTACCCTGTCTCACAGGCCACCCCGATTATCGATTTGGGGTTCCAGGCCATCCATCCGGATAACCTTCCGCAGTTGAAACTGGTGTACTCGGCTCTCGAGCCAACCCGTCGTCACGCCGCCGTCAGCGCAGACGGGACAAAATTGTTCCTGGCCACCTCCACCGGCCTTTTCCTTTTTGACCGCGCGGGAGAAATGCTGGCGCATTGGAGCCATATTTTTACAGCCGATATCCCTTGCGAATCCTGTATCTCCGTTAATCGCGATGGCAGCCGCGTCGCCGTCATGACCCGCAACGCTGGTAAATGGGAAGCGCAAGTTTACGATGTAAATGGCAATCTCGCTACCCTGATACTGGCCCTGCCGGTGGATTACGCTTTCCAGCGCGCTCGCAACGAAGCCAGTATCGCCATCTCGCCCGATGACGCCTACCTGGCCTTCAGCGCCGGGGCAGTCGGCCTGCGCGTGCTGGATCTGGAAACCAAGCTCCCAGCGCTCACCTACACCCGCCCCGTGGACGGAATTTCCTTTACCCCTGACGGCGCTTACTTCGTCATCCACGGCGGCAGGGAAATACTGTTCTATGACACCCAAACCTGGAAGCGCCCGACCAACAACCTGCTTTTGCCTCGCGAAGATACTCCGTACGTCATTTCGCCCAACGGGAAACTGCTGGCGATTGCTCTGCCCACCAAAATGCGCGTCTACGAGATTGAAACGCTCCGACCCACGCGCGAAATCAACGTCCCCCCGAGCAATGCCGACACTCGCCAATGGCAGATTGTATTCGAGGATGATAAAACCCTCGGTGGATATGCCATCCGCTGGCAAGATTCCTTCCAGACTCGGGCAACGGTGGACAGCGGTCAATGGGACCTCGAGACCGGGAAAACGCTGCGCTTGGAAACCGTGACCAGCTCCTCACCCGATGCCCTGGCCTCGTTATGGGGGGCGGACCTGCCCCTGGCCTCAAACAAAGGCGACCTGGAACTCGGCATCCAGGCCTATAATACCTTCCGCTTCGTCAGTGATTGGATGCTGCTGGTCAATACGCCGCATTCGGCCTGCTGGTCCAAACTGGATACCGGCGAAATCACCTGCTTCAAAGACCCGGAGCATATCCTGTTTGCCACCGATGGTAATGTCTTGAAAGAAGTTGTCGGGCAATATGAGACCAGCTTGCAAGACCGCAGCGGGGCAGTCGTTATTCAGGTTGGCACCTATCGTTTCGAAACCATCAATCGGACGGGTGAGTGGGCCTTGATCAATTCTGGGAAGGGCACCAATCTGTATACGAAGGGCAAAAAACTGCCGCAAGAATCGGTCAAAGGTCTGTTGCAGGGATTTTCTGAAAATGCTGGGCTGATCGTGATTTCCACGCTTGAGAAAGAAAACACCTTCTATCTGACCATTATTGATAAGGCCTCCGGGAACACCATCTTCCAGAAGAAAACCAATTTCCTGTATAAACCCATCCTGATGACCGCAGATGGGACAGTCTATTATTTGCAGCGCGACCTGGATAAAAACCTGACCATCATCAACGTGATCGACCCGAAAACGTACAAAGTCCGCGAATTGACCCGGCTCTCCCTGCCGGCCGAACCCAAGGTTTTGACGCTTTCAGCCGCCGGGCTGTTCGCCATCGGCCAAAAAGACGGTTCCGTGCTGGTCATGACACAGGATACTTCCCTGACCAGTTCCTTCCAGGCTGCGACAAGCGCCATCGGCGGACTTTCTTTTAATCCCAGTGGCAAATTCCTGGCCGTTGCCAGTGAAGAAGGTGTCCGCGTGTTTGCGGTCTTGCCATAACAGGCGGTAAAAGGGTTTTGTCCTGCAAACTGCAGATCTTGAATTTTGAGTGTCCGTTCAACTGCTTGGGCGGACGGCAGTAAAAAACAATTTATAACAGGAGCCTGAATGAATAAATTTCTGGAACGTTTGGAGGCTGGTGATGTGCTGGTCGCAGATGGCGCAACCGGGACAAACCTGCAAGAAATGGGGCTCAAGGCAGGTATCGCCCCCGAAGACCTGGTCATCGACAACCCCGACCTGCTTCTGCAACTTGCCAAAAGCTTTGTGACCGCCGGTTCCGATATTATCCTGACCTGTACCTTTGGCGGCACGCAGCTGCGTATGAAGGAATCAAAGTATGTGGCGCGCGTGGCAGAAGTCAACCTGCGCGCCGCGGAACTGGCGCGAAAGGCCGCCTCCGCGCGGGAGGGTGTGCTTGTGGCCGGGTCAATTGGCCCAACCGGCCAACTGATGAAGCCGATGGGCCCGCTCACTCCCGAGGAGGCTCTCCGCGTTTTTACGGAGCAGGCCAAAGCCCTGGTGGAGGGCGGTGTGGATTTGCTGGTCATCGAAACCATGTTTGCGCTTGAAGAAGCCAGCGCCGCTTATGAAGCTGCCCGCTCTGTGACGGATTTGCCCATCGTGGTCTCCTTCAGCTATGACCGCGGTGTCCGCACCATGATGGGCGTCAAGCCAGCCCAGGTTATGAATATGTTTAAGGCAAAAGGCGCGGCGGCAGTTGGCGCAAACTGCGGCACCACGCTTGAAAATATGGAAAAAATTGTGCAGGAATACACGGCTGCGGCTCCCGGTTTCCCGATCTGGGCCAAACCGAATGCCGGATTACCGCGCATGGATGCTGATAATAAGGCCGTCTACGATCTGACCCCCATACAAATGGGCGAGGCCGCCCTGCGCAATGTCGCTGCCGGAGCGCGGATTGTGGGCGGATGCTGTGGTTCCTCCCCCGAACACGTAGCCGGGATTGCCCGCGCGGTCAAATCGCGCTGACCGGCATTAATCCGACCTTTTAAAAATAGGTGAAGCCTCCCGAATTACAGAGAGGCTTCACCTATTTGGTTTTCAATGCTTCTCCAAGATGTTTCATGAAGCACCGATTTTCGGTCATGCCAGATCATGGAAGTTGAGGCGTCCAGTTGAGGCCTTTTTTCCAGGCGTTCAGGTAGGGGAACGGGTCAATTTCGCCGCGCCGGGTCTTCCAGTCGTGTGGATCTGTTGGGCGCGAGATGCCGAAATGCAAGTGCGGGGTCTTTCCGCGCGCGTCGCCGCTATTGCCCACATACCCCAGCAACTGCCCGGCCTTGACCCGCACACTGGTATAGATGCCAGGGGCAATCCCCGAAAGGTGCGAGCCATAATAGCGCAGGCCGTCATCACCGAGGATGGCTATTGCCAGCCCGCCGCGCCTGGCCGGATCAGGCTGATTCGGTTTCCAGCTATCCACGCCGCTGACGAACTCAACTACGCCATCGGTCACGGCGACGAACTTCGTTCCAATTTCCGCAAACAGGTCTGTAGCCGGGTAGCCATGCGCCCGAACACCCTCCCCGTAGGTAGCCGCGCCGGGTGGTTGGATCGGGAATACATAGTTGTATAACGGGGGCAGCGGGGTCAGCGATGAGATTGGCATAGTCGCGGGAAGCTTGGTCGGGGTGACGGGCCTGCGGGTTGGCGGAGGCACGGGGGTCAGGCTGGGAGCGGGAGAATGTCTGGCGACAGGCAGTCTTGCGGTTGGGGAGGGAGAATTGGTTGAATGGTCAGTTGGAACAGGACCAGCGCAAGCGGTCAAAAGACAGGCCAGAGTGAGAATTAGCGTATCAAAACGCATCATAAACTCCAAAAGTTTGACTCAGACAGACCAAGCGAGGATATACTTGGCACTTCAAGAAAGTTGAAAGAATCCCCGATTTTGGGCTTTTCCGAGATAACTCGTGAACTGCTGATACTAACAGAAAATTGAAAACCCAAGGAGTAAATCATGCTAAGCGTTGAAATCAAGGATGGCGAAAAACAGGTCGGCCTGCTGATGGCCGCCGAAAAGGTCTTCAAGACCGGTTCAAAGGGCTTTTTCGGGATGGGGAAAATCCAGATTGGGGAAAAACGCTACCAGGTGCAGGTCCAGTTGGTAGAGATAGGCTCCAAGCCAAAAACAGAAGAATAAAAAATACCCCCGCCTTCTTTACAAAAAGCGGGGGTGTGTCTTACTCGTACAACGGTTTTGGGGAGGGTACCCCGGAGTACCGATATTTATCGGTGTGTCGGGCAGCGCGCTCGGCGGCGTGCTGGGCCTCGATGCGGCGTTGGACGTGTGGGGCGAAGTACCCGGCATAGCGCTTCTGGAGTTCAGGTAACTGCCAGTCGCTGCCAGTGACACTGCGGCGACAGTTCGGCGCGCCGCAGTCGCAAGGAAACTCATCATAAGCGGCGGTATCACTCATGGCGTAGTCAAAACAGACTTCTTCGCCGGGTTGAATGTCTCGCATGGCTACGAGCGCAATCTGCCCCGAAAGGCCAGCATTGGGATTACAACAGTGGTTGACGTAATCCCCATCTCCAATTGGACGCGGCACCAGGAAGAGATTATCTTCGACCTGGATGCACAGGCTGCGTTCACGTTCAGGGAGGTGAATGAAGGTGTCCCATTCATAGACGACACCCCCGAAAACGGCTAGGAGTTCACCCTTTTTGAGAACCTGCTGGGCAAAAATACCGTTTCCATTGCCATTGGCTTTCGGGCAGGACTGGATCTTAGGCGACAGATGCGAGCTCGGCTGTTCGTACATTCATATAACTTCCTTTCTTTTCTTTAAGTTAAATATTATCAGCGTCCCCCCCGATTTCGAAAAAACCGGAGAAAACGCCAACGCTCCAATCATACATTAATCCCCCCACCTGTAAAGGGTAGGGAGGCCTGATGTTTTTATCAGAATCCGTGCTTTAACTTGCCCTGTGTATTTTGGGGGCGTCATTAAAATTAAAAAAACCCCCTGTTTTTTAACGAATCGTCTGTTATTGACAGGGCTTTATACGGTAATGTCAGCAGATACAGATTGCATACGGATCTTCTCAATCATCGGTGGTTGCTTAGGCGGCGCTTTCCCGCTGCTGCTCAAAAAAAAGCGCATTTTGTGCCTGTGAGTTGTATCAATAAAAAAACAAGCGTGCCGTCCTTGCGGGCGGCACGCTTTGGGCGCAGTGGCTTCCTTATCGGAGACCGAGGAGGGATGCCACTGCGCCACGTTGGTTACTACTGTAACTGTCCATGCTAGACATCACCTCCTCCTTTCTAAAGGATAGCGGTGAATAGATTGTTTTCCCCTGAATGATGTTGGTAGTATGACATACTCTTAATCGGATGTCAATAGGCCGAATTGAGTTCTAACAATTTTCTAAAGTGGGATGATTGTATAATCAGCAAAATTGACACTATCTGGAACTATCAGAGAGACTCTGCCAGCCCGGAGTGACTATCCTATAGCGAAATTCTCAGGAGGCTCTTATGCAAAAACAACCAAACCGATTATGGATTACGGCCCTGCTGATTGGCTGGCTCTTCGACTTTCTGTTTTGGAAACACGCCCCCGGCATTTCTTTTGCCATCTATGCCGTCATTACCCTGGCTGGAGGCTTGATCCTGTTGTGGCTCGACGGCATCCGCCCGGCCGGGAAAACGCTCGTCCTGCTGCCGCTGGTCTTGTTCTTTGCCGCCATGACTTTCATCCGCATGGAACCGATGAGCGCTTTCCTGGCCCATGCTTTCACCCTGTTCCTGATGGCGGGTCTTGCCGTCACCTATCGCGGCGGTCAGTGGCTGCGCTACAGCCTGGCGGATTATTTTGCCCGCGGCCTCGATCTGTTTGGCAGCGCCGTCGCCCGCCCAGCGATGTTTGCAGCCGAGAGTCAGCATCTTAAACGGGAGGCAGGCGGGGAGGAGAAACGCCCCAACCAGGTCTGGCCGTTCGTGCGAGGTCTGCTGTTTGCCATTCCAGTTGTGGCATTTTTTGCCGCCTTGCTCTCATCTGCCGACCTGGTTTTTGCCCAGGCGTTGGGTGATCTGGTCAAACTTTTCAGACTTGAGAACCTGCCCGAATATATTTTTCGGATGATATACATCGTTGCCCTGGCCTATCTCCTGGCCGGAATTTACCTGCACGCCGCCCAGCGTTCGGGTGATGAGAAGTTGCTCGGTCTCGAAAAACCTGTCGTGCCGCGTTTCTTGGGGTTTACCGAGGCCTCGATGGTGCTGGGAAGCGTGGTGTTGTTGTTTGCCGTGTTTGTCGCCATTCAGTTCCGCTATTTTTTTGGCGGCCAGGCCAACATCCAGATTGATGGCTATACTTTTGCCGAATATGCCCGGCGCGGGTTTGGTGAACTGGTCACGGTGGCGTTTTTTGCCCTGCTGTTGTTCCTGGGCCTGAGCACGATCACCCGGCGTGAAACCACGGGCCAGCAAAAGACCTTCTCTGCCCTGGGTATCGCGCTGGTGACGTTGGTGGCTATCATGCTGGTCTCGGCTTACCAACGCCTGGTCTTGTATGAGACAGCCTACGGTTTTACCCGCCTGCGCACGTATACGCACGTCTTCATGGTTTGGGTGGCTGTCTTGCTGGCCTGTGTGGTGGCGCTCGACTTATTGAAACGCCAGCGCGCTTTTGCCGCCGCTGCCTTGCTGGCCTCGCTCGGTTTTGGGCTTTCGCTGACCCTGCTTAACGTGGATGCGTTTATCTTCGAGAGGAATGTCCTGCGTTTTGAACAGGGACAGGATTTGGATATCGGCTATCTGGCTTCTCTTTCCACTGACGCCGTTCCCGCCATGGTGACCCTGTACCAGTCCCAAGCGGTAAGCGCCACCACCCGTGACCACATCGGCGCGGCGCTGGCTTGTCTTCAAGCTCAGGCCGATTCCCGTGGTGATGATAGCTCGTGGCAATCTTTCCACCTGTCTCAATCCCGGGCGGAGACTTCCTTGCGGCTGGTGGCGGATAATCTGAGAACCTACACAGTTGAGAACAAGAGCTGGCCAGTGACGGTCAAGACACCGCTGGGAGAGAAATTCGATTGTTCGAGTGAAATATACGATTAGAAAACAGGAGCGCGGGTGACCGCGCTCCTGTTTTCTAATTTGTTTGCCGGTGGCAGCAGTTATTCTGTTGAGGCCGAACTCAGGCGGGCTGTCAGGTCGCGGAGCTGCCCGAACGTAATCGGTTTGATCAGTACAAAATCGGCAGTGTCGCGCACATGTTCTGCCATGACGGCATCGGCAGTTGTGACGACCACATTTGTCAAGGCCAGCCGTTTTTCGGCTCGAATGAACTTCAAAATATCGAGGCCAGAAACCCCGGGCAGGTGCATATCCAGGCTGACTACTTCGGGGGTAACCACTTTCAACCGTTCCATTGCCAATTGCCCATTCCGAATGGTCTCTGTCTGGAAACCGGCCGCGTTAAGCGCTTCTGAGAAAATGACGGATAAGTCCTCATCATCTTCGATAATCAAGGCAATCGGTTTTTCGGAGTTCATTTTGACTTTCCTTTCTGTGCTGGCTCAAAAGGCAGGACCACTGTAAAGGTGCTTCCCTGCCCGACGATGCTTTTTAAGAAAATGCGACCTCCCATCAGGTCAATCAGGCGTTTGACGATGGACAAGCCCAGGCCGATCCCGCCATGAGAACGGGTGGCGGTTTTATCCACCTGGCGGAAGGGGTCAAAGATGTACCTTTGGTCTTCGGGTGCAATCCCGGGGCCGGTATCAATCACATCAAAGGCCCAGTATTCATCTGCAACCCTGTAAAGATTAACATGGATACTGCCCTGGTCGGTGAACTTTGCCGCATTATTGACCAAGTTTACCATGACCTGCTGAATTCTTTCGGGGTCTCCCTGCATTTCTTCTGGCATTTCTGGCGCAATCGAGGAAACCAGTGCGAGTCCCTTGTCGTTTGCGATTTTATCCATGACGCTGTGCAGGTTTTCTGTGAGCATCTGGGGGGTGAAGCTGCTGATATTCAGGTTCAAATACCCCGCTTCGATTTGCGCTTTATCCAGCAGGTCACTGACGATATCCAGCAGGCGGCGCGAATTGTTCAGGATGCGGTCGGCAGCATTGGCCTGCTTGTCGTTCATTGGGCCATAAAAAGCATCGCGCAGCATCTCAGAATAGCCCAGGATGGCATTCAGCGGGGTACGCAGCTCGTGCGAGACCATGGCGACAAAGGAATTTTTCATTTCCTCCACTTCAGCCTCGCGCGTGAAATCACGGAAAACGGCTACGTTGCCGATGAATTTATTCTGTATATCCCGAACTGCTGCGGCGCTGACCGAGAGTGTTTTTCGCCCCCAGCGGATGCGCACTGGAATGGTGCTTGAACCGGTTGCGCTTACCATCTCGAGCAATGTATCGCGGTCCTCATTGATTACTTCAGACGACTGAAAAACTTCTTCAGAACTATGGGCTATGATCCGGTCAAGATTGGTGTTGATCAAGCTGCTGAGGGCCGGGTTGGCCAGGATGGCTTTGCCGGCGGCATCGAAAACGACCACCCCGTCGGCAATCCCCTGTAGAATTGCCTGCCGTTGGCTGGCCTGTTCTGATTCGCGGGAAAGGGATTCGGAAAGCTCACGCGTGCGATCTGCCACGCGCAGGTCAAGTTCCACATTGATGAGACGCAGTTCGCGCAGGGTATCTTCGAGACTGCGCGCGGAAAGCCAGGAGATGAGCGCAATCGCAAAAAAGCTAATGATGCCAACCAGGTTGGGTAGGATTGAAACACTCGCAGCCAGCAAAATTATTACCAAGCCGCACAACCCGGCAAAGATGAAACTGGCGTACGAGCGCAATAAAACGCTGGCCATGATGATTGGCAGGGCCATGAAAACCAGGGTGCGCCCATTGGTAACTTCTTGCGGGGTATCGCTGAAAGCTAACAACGTTGTAATAAAAAGCAAAAAAAGTGAACTGGCCAGCGTGCCTGACCAGCTACGATTGATCACAAAAATAACGATCCCGCCAACCAGGAAAGTCCCAATTGCTAATGAGAGAATTTCAGCTTCGACGAGATCCAGGGAACCAGAAATTGTCAGGGAGACAACGATAACGAATCCGATAAAAGCCAGGAGGATAAGCCCAGCCAATAGGATGTTGAGCAATTTTCGGCGACGGGCATCGTCGGGGTCGGTCGTGGAAATAGTTAAAAGCTGGCGCAGAAACATGGGCATTGCAGTTCTTTCCTTTTGATCAGGCTTGCATCGATAACAGGTGTGTTTTTTGGGACTCCATCAGATTGCTGTCCAACTCCATATTTATAACTCACCTTACGCAGAACGTCCCGAAGGTTCCTTTGAAATACCTTGTTCTCTAATCAAACCTTCGGGACGGAGCGAAACATCAATTACTAATATTTTATACCCGTATTGTTAATTTCAGGCCGTTTCTACCAGCTTTAACGCGCTCAAAATCGCCGAACGGACAATCAGATCGGGGGAATAGAGACATTTCCCCGGCCAAAGCGGGGGGTATGCAGCATCCTCGTGATCCAGCAGCCAGGTTTTTCCCCTTTGAAGCACATCTCCCGGCAGGATATGGCCACTGCGCTGCCAGAGAGATAATGCTTGCAGGCAGTAAGCGGTTTCTTCTGCAGTGGGAAGCCCCGGGAAAAATCCCCAGGCTCCATTGCGGAGCTGCGACTCAAGGATCCAATCCACAGCTGTCCTGGCTAAATCATCCGCATAACCGCTGCAGGCAATGACTGCATGGGTGGTGGCGTAGTAGGGCGAAGCGTGCCATTTATCGAACCAAAATGTCCTGTCGATTTGGGCGTTTTGCAAGAAGCGGATGATTTTCTGTACCGACGGATGCCCAACCTCCAGCCCTGCCTGACGCAGCGCTCCCAGCATGTGGAAGTTGACGCTGATGGAAGGATTGGCCTCGAAGGTAAAGCAACGAAAATGGTCCTCTTCTTCATAGCTCAGGACTGCCTCCAAATCCACTTTGTAACCAAAGCGGGAGAGCAATTCATAAGTGATACAAGTATCGTCACCGTCTTTGGGCGCAAAATCGACCGAGAAACTGACCCCTTCGCCGGGCTGCCAGGCTGCAGCCAGGTAATCAAGGTGAGGTCGAAAGACTTTCATGACATCGCTGTCAAACGGTGCGGCCAGGGCTAGATTCCAGAGCACCCAGGCACGTTCGTAAATATCGAAGGGTGAAAGATAGGGGGCGCCATCATCCACGATGACGTTACGCAGATACTCGAGAGCTTTTGCATCTCCCGGGCGCACCTGGATGGCGAAGTAGGCTGTGGCCGCCGGGTTGCTGGCAATCGAACCGTTCCTTTCTTGCAAGTTGTCAATGTCCAGTAAGTGCATTGCGTCAGGGCCGGCCATTTCAGCCGAGTGTGCCATTGTGACCTGGCGGCTGATCATTTTTCCCTGCAACATGGCGGTTTTCAAGGCTCGTTTTTTACTGAGCCGTCCAAGGATATGATTATCCTGGCTTTGAATGATACCGAGAGACTGGGCTTCCGTTAACAGGGTGGGGATGATCATTTCGAAACCGACGGTTGATCCGCCAGGGTCCGCCATCAAACCCCTGGTTGCGCCGCTGGTCAGCCTTTCCAACGCAGCTTTTCCCTTTTCCATTTGGATGCGGTCGCGGTCGCGTTTGCCGTGCTTGTACAGGGCAATGATCGCTGCAAGTGTGCAGATCACCCGGTCGTGATAATACAAGAATTCTGAAGCGCCCCAGGAACCATCCGGCAATTGATTTCTACAGAGCCAGTCCAACGCCCGGTTGCTGATGAACTGGTCGATTTCGCCCAGGCGGGCAATCCAGGCGGTATCATAGGCAGTATTGCTCATCCGGCCAGGGCCGGTTTCTCTCAGTAATTGGCAGATGCTCTCACTCAAAGTCATAGCTTAATCTCCAAAATGTCCTACCCAGATGCCAAACCTTTCATTCTGTTTCAGGCGGCAGACTCGCCTGGGGCAATGAATACCAGATGCCGCCGCGCATTTCGCCAATCCCGTATGTCGCTTCGCGGTTCTGTTGATAGTAGGCGCGCATGGCTTCGAAATCGCGCTCCGGCATGCTCATGTAATCCGGGTCCTGGACAGGGCGCAGGTAAAGATGGTCATAGAGGATATTTCGCAGTTGCCGATCGTTCAGGTACAAAGAGGGCGCAATGGTGAAATAGAGACTTTCTTCGCCCCACCCCAGCAAGGGATAGTCGAAAACATTAAATTTCTCGAAACCGATAAAAAGATTGGCTTTCTCGATGTATTCCCCATAATAAAGTTCAATCAGTTCGCGCCGGGTCGGCAGACGCCTCGTGTTCTGGTGGTGCTGTACGGTGAGTTCGGCAATTGATTCGGTGGCATCGCTGGCAAAGACACCATAAAACAGCCGGTAATGGTCATGATGAGCCGTGTGATCACTGATACGGTCGAACATGTCAGCCAGATAGGCGTAAGGCGTCCCGGCCAATTCCTTGTGGTAATCGCCATAAAAATGGACGCGCACCTGGTAATTCTCGTAAAACGATAAGAAATCGGGGTGTAGGGCGAGCCGCGACATGCCATCGATGGCCATCTTGATATACTCGTCGCCCCGGTTGAGCAATTCTCCGCCAAAAATGGGGGTTACCAGGGTCTCGATTCCGTGCGCAAAGCATAATTGATAGATTTCGATGTGTTTTTTCGTGGTGATATCAAGATAAGCCTTGACCGGGTCGTCTTGAATGGAATCCCCATGTTCCAACAGGAACCAGCGGCGGGTGCCGTTGATCGGGAAGACGCAGACCTGCGGCCCGGCGGTGGCGCGGACAATTTTTGCCACTTCCTCGGCGGATAAATTTAGAAACTGCTCACGATCCAAATGTTGCATGTCTGTTTTCCCGTCCGTTGTCTTTATGATGATGACCGGGGGCGTATTCTCGCGCTAAAAAGCTATTTTGCAGGGCTGCCATCGGGAGAATGTCACTAAAATCTATTTTACAGGAGCATCGTGAGCCAGGTTTATTTTGATTCAGGGTTTGCAAAGTTGTAAGGAAAAGCCGGGTAACGCTCACGCTATTCCTGGCGCAAAATTTTGACAATAAACTGGCGGGCGGCCCAACGCGCCGGGATGTAGCTCCCCAGAATACTGACAAAGATGATGAAGGGAATCAAGGCCATGGCCCGAACAGGGTTCAAGGAAATGCTGATGCTTCCAAAACCAAAGGCGTTGGAAAGCAGGCTCATCAGGTTTTGGGTCATAAGCCATCCCACAGGCAGGCCAATGAAGACAGCCAGGGTTCCCAGGCTGGCCGCTGTGAGATTGAACATTTGCACGATTTGGGCTGGGGTCATGCCCACCGTTTTGAGAATGCCAATCACGCGCAATTTCTCCTGGGCCGCCAGCAGGGACATGATCAGCACATTGACGATGGCGATGGCAATCAGGATGCCTGCCAGCGCGAAAATAGCCAATTGTAAGTAAATAACCGATTCGGGGATGGCTTCTCCGACCGTGACGAGGCTCAAGCCGGACTTTTTTTGCGGGGCCAGGAAATTACGGATGGCTGGGATATCTGCCTCCGGACTCAGCTTCAAGTAATAGGTGTTGGGATGATTGGCTTTGACCAGCCGGTTTACACTGGATAAATTGACCATCAAGCGCTGCCCGGCATCGGCTGGCTCAGGGTAGACACCCACGATGACCCAGAGGGTCATCGGCCCATCCTTTTCTTCAAGATTGACACTGAGCGTGTCGCCGACGCCCAACCCAAGCCAATCGAGCAGGCCCTTCCCGGCGATGGCCTCATTGGTCCCGGGTTGGAAAAAACGCCCTTCGATGATTTGGAAGGGGAAGGAATCCAGATCGCCTTCGATTGCGCGGACTTTAAAAGTTTTTTCATCCGAGGCCCAGGCCTTGATCTGGGTTTCGCCGTAAAAGGCCTCCACCCCCGGGGCCTTGGTCAGCAGCCGCTGGCTGAGATTGTCGCTGACCTGCTGGCGGGTTACAACCGCATCGTAGACAATGCCCAGCAGAGCGGGGTTTTCCCTGAAAGCCTGGATGGTGTCAGTCAGCGCCAGCCCGAAGACGATCCCGATCACCCCCAGCGTCAGGTTCAAACCGGTCAGAAACGAACGCAGCGGTCTGACGAAGATATCGTTCAAGCCCAAGACCAGCACCACCGGCGCGCCGAGGTACTCGGCCAGCCTTGCGCCCCAGAACATTTTTTTTGTGGGCGCTTCTGCGCCAATTGCGATGGATTTGATGATATTGGCTCGCGCTCCACGGGCGGCTGCGCTCAGGGCAGACAGCATGGTTGCGCCGGGAATAATCCCAAAGACAATCAGCAACAGGGTTGGGCTGAAGGAGGGCGTGAAGGTGGTATTGAGCGAGGCGGTGACAGCCTGCATGGGTACCGGAGCCAATTCCAGGCCGAGCAAAAACCCGAAAGTAGTTCCAATCAGGCCCAAGACACTGTACTGTCCCACATAAACCAGCAGGATCTGTCCACTGGTGAAACCGAGCGCCTTCAGGATGCCGATTTGCTTGATTTGTGAAAGGATGCTGGAACTGACGACGCTGATGATAATCAAGCCGGTTGCCAGGATGGCGAATAAGCTGAAGGCGCTTAAAAAGATGGAGGCCAGTTGCCCTTCGAAAAGCGCCGATTCTTTGACATCACGCCAGTCGGTATGTGATTTGACCAGCTCCAGGCTGCGCATCGATTTGACCTCAGCCAGCACATCGTCCACGGCTTCCGGGTCAGATAACCTCAATCCCAGAGACCAGCTCCATGTGTCTTTATCGGGGAATAAACTGCGCAGGGTTTCTTCGCTGACGTACAGGTAGGGCGATTGGTCGATACGATAGGTGTCATACATCGCATCATAGGCGAGTCCGACGACAGGCAGGCTGACATCGATTCCATCTGAGCGGGTGATAACCACTTTCTCCCCCACGGCCAATTTGTAAGCAGTTCGCATGTATTTCTCAGCCACGACCTCCCTGGCCCTGGGAAGAAAACTTCGCCCCTCCAAAAAATATAAACGATGAACCTCGGGCTGTTTCAATGGCGCCACCCTGAGCGTGACCCAGGCCTGGGTATCATCGAAGCGAACCTGGGTCAAATATCCATATTGCAGCCCGGTGCTGTTGGCAACCCCTGGCAAGGCTTCTATCCGGCGGAGATCGGCGGTGTTGACCAGCCCGGGCTTGAAATACAGCCACAGGTGAGCGCCATTCACCTGTTCAAAGAGCCGATCGTAGGGCGCTCCCAGGTTCATCAAGGTGGAGATCGCCAGAGTCAGTAAGGTGGCGGCTACGGTGATTGTACAAATAATTAAAAATGAAATTATCTGATGGTGGAGCAAATCTGCTTGAATCTTTTGCCAGACCGCTTTCATGGGTTCTGGTTACCTGAGATCGACCAGCCGTCTTGCGATGGCTTTTTCGCTTCCGCCAGGCATCCGGTCCACCAATAAACCATCCCGGATAAATAACACGTAACTGGCGCTGGCCGCCGCGGCAGCGGAATGCGTCACCATCAGGATGGTTTGTCCCTGCTGGTTGAACTCCCCCAGGATCTTCAAGACATCATCGCCGCTGGCGCTATCCAGGTTGCCGGTTGGTTCATCGGCCAGCAGCAGAGCCGGAGAGTTGATAAAGGCTCTGGCGATGGCGACTCTCTGCTGCTGGCCCCCTGAAAGCTCCCAGGGGTGTTTGCCGGCCTGGTCAGAGATGCCCAGTCGTTCGAGCAACTCTGTTGAGTGCTGGCGGATTTGCTTTTTGCTGATCGAGTTCGAGAGCAAGGCCGGGAGTTCGATATTGGCCCGCACGTTCAGGTTTTCAACCAGGTTGAAGAATTGGAAGATGAACCCGACCCGATTGCGGCGGAAAATTGCCAGTTCGGTCTGGTTCAGCTTATCGAGCCGATGTTCGCCGACCTGGACACTGCCGCTGGTTGGCTCGTCGAGGCCTCCGAGGATATGCAGCAGGGTTGATTTCCCGCTGCCAGATTGACCCATGACTGCCACAAAATCACCGCTTGTGATCTCCAATGAAATGCCGCGCAAGGCCTGGAAGGTCACATCGCCGGTCTGGTAGGTCTTTGTTAGTTCAGCAACCTGAACCAGCGCAGTCATTCCAGAATGTATCCTGTTCGTTTAAAAGCCAGCTTGAACCCGCATATTCTCAAGAAACGTTCAAACAAGGGCCCCAACGTGGTCTGCCCGAGAATTGTATCTACGCCTTCCCCGCGTGCCTGGGCAAGGACGTTGACAGCCAGGTTGAAGATCATGGTACTGCCACGATGCTCGGGTAGTACACCCCCGCTGCCTACGATGGCGTAATCCTTGTGGCGCATGACCGTGATGGTTGCCAGGGGTTGTTGCCCGATAAAACCCAGGTAGTGGCGGAAATTGGATTGCCCGATGGAAGGTTCCAGGGTCTTGATCAGCATGGGGACCCATTCAGGCGGCATTTCATAAGCGGCTGCCATTACCTCGGCAAACAACCCGACTTCGGATTTTTCCACCTGCCGGACCACAATTTTTGGATCTGTTTTGGGCACCTGGGCGGCTTGCACATGTTCGAAGGCTAACCAGCTTTCATCGGGTTCCTGTTTAACGAAACCGCGGCGTGACAACCGTTTTGGCAGGTCGGAGGGGGTGCAGGCCGGGGAAAGGTAAATGGCGGGAGAAAGGGCCCTGGATTTAAAGTACTCCGTCACTTCGTCGATCAGAGCCTCGATAGTTTCTTCGGTTGCCCGCAGCAGGAAGGCCTGGTTGGCATCGGGGGATGGGTAATCCGGGCTGCTGATCAAAGTCAGGTCGTCCCGCAGGAGGACCTCAAGCCCGGGCATCGCCCCGATCAAGGGCTGCATGCACAAAGGCATGATTCTTTCATATTTGGCAATTTTTTGCAGATCAAGCTCCATGGTTCTCTCCGCTCTGCCCCGCGGGGCTGGATAAATGACGTAAGGGATAACGCTGGAAGATCAAAAAAGCGATCAACATCAAGACCCCGCCAATCAGCCCGACCAGCCGCACGCCCAGTGGGCCATTGACATCTGCCTGGCTGCGCCCGAGCAGGAAAAAGAGGGGCAGGATGGCAACTGCCAGGCCGCCGATTAACTCTCCGAACAGACTCCAGGCCGAGTAATAAGCGCCTTCCCGGCGCTGGCCGGTCACTTTTTCATCGTGATCGCAGATCTCGGCGGCGAAGGCTTGCGGCAACATCGTCACTCCAGACATGGCGACCGACTGTAGGATAATCCAAAGAATGCCCTGCGCCATCAAGGGCATGGGCAGCCAGGGACCGATCAGCATCAGCAGTGGCAGGACGATTGCTGAGGCCAGCAATGATCCTGCAAAAACGATCCATTTGCCAGAGCGGCCAGCCAGCCAGTTTACCAATGGGTAAGAGACCAGCATGGCGAGCACCCCGGCCAGATAGAAGTAGGGCGCATCGGAGACTTCCAGGAGACAGATTTCGGTCACGATAAAGGGAACGACCACCATCAGGAAGGAAGTTGCCAGCCAAAAGCAAAGCCCGGTTGCTGAAAGGATCAGGAACGCCCGGTTTTTCAGGGTGATGACCAGGCTTTCCAGGAAGCCAAAGCGTTGGCTTTTTTCGATCTGGCGACCGGATTGTTCGCGCAAAGTCAAAAACGGGAGGTAGAGGAGTGGCAGGACGATGGCGGCATAGATCAAGGCAGTTTGAATGAAGCCAAAACCGTCGATCAGGAAACCTGCCAGCCCGGCCACGATCACGCCCAACAACTGGAAGACTGAACTCCACATCGTCAGGCGCACGCGATGGCGGTCGATCAGCGCCAATTCGGGCAGCAACGCTCCCAACGGAATGACGACCAGCGATTCGCTGAGGTTAAAAAGGATTAGCATTACGCCCAGATATAAAAGGTTGAGCAACGATTCGCCCTGGATGGGTGGCAGCCAGATCAGGACAAAGACCGCCACCAGCGGCAGCGAAGCCGAGAACATCAGGGGCAGGCGGCGGCCCCAGCGGTTTTGCAGGTGGTCAGACCAGTAGCCAATGGCAGGTGTGAACAGCCCGTTAATCACTTTGGCGATAAAGGTGACGATTCCATACAGCGCCAGCGGAACAAGCGCCTGGCCTTTGCCTTCAGGCGGCAGGTAAAAATACAATAGCCAGCCATCACAGACCGACCAGATGATCGTCGTCCCCAACTGAATCAGGCTGAAGTTCAAGTCGATGCGGATGGATGGCAGGGCTTCGGGCAATGTTTGTGATGGGTTTTCCTGCATGGCTGCTCCGGGACTGAGACTACTCTTATTATCGTTTGAATTGTACTTGTTTGCAACCGGCTGGTGAAATTATCGGCTTTGCAGTCTCGTTAAGAATCAAAAAAGACGCGAGTTAGCGCCTTTTTTGAGGCAGATTGATTTTTTGCTTAGACCAGCATGATCTGGATCCCGGTTTTTGAAATATCCAAACGGATACTGGGGGGTAAGGCTTCATCGGTGATTAATTTGTGAGCGACTTCCAGAGGGGCTACCTGGATGCCTACTTCGGCTCCAAAAGCGGTATGATCGGCCAGGACGATCACCTCGCGGGCTGAACGGATCATCGCCTGTTTAATCGTCACTTCGGAAATTGTATGGTGGTATAAACCGAAATCAAGCGTAATCCCACTGACCATTAAGAACAATTTGTCGGCCCGCAATTCCTTTAATGCCCCTTCGGCCGTTGGGCCGACCAACATCTGGGAGCTGTAACGCACTGCGCCACCTGTAGAAATCAGCGTAATGCCTGGCGTTCGATTCAAAATGTCGAAGACAACGACTGAATTTGTGATAACAGTAATTCCCTTTTTTTGTTTCAACTCTTCGGCCAGATAGGGGGCAATTGGTCCGCCATCTACGAGCACAACATCGCCGGATTCCACCAGGGTGGCTGCTTTGTTGGCAATCTGCCGTCGACGCAAATCCACTTCATCGCGTACGTTCTGGTCAGCGTCAATCACGCGCAAGCCGATGCCGTATTGGTCGGCATATTCTTTCAACAGGACTGTCAGGTTTTTATACCATTCATGTTCGATAAAGGGAACGATCAACCCAATTTGTTTTGGCAAACTTGAAAGTGAACGATGTTTTTCTCTTTCGATTTCAATCGGGATTGTCAGGTGACGACGAACAGTTTCCCAGTTCAATTCCCAGCCGGAGGCAGAGCGCGAGTAGTAATCTGGCAGGGTTTCTGTGGTCAATACGATATGGGGGGTGACATAATTTTCGGGCTGTGGTTGTTGGTTATAAGCCGCGATGGCTGATTCGATGCACATCAGACTGACAATTTCCGGGAACATAGCTAACCCGGCTTTGCAGTAACTGTCTTTGGTCATCAACTCATTCTTGAGAGTTTCACCCTCCAGACCGAAAGTGATGATAGTCATACCCGCAGGATCGATATTTAGATCGCGACAGGCATTAATGGCTCCCCAGGCAGTAATGTCATTGATGGCAAAAATTAAATTGATCTGGGGGTAAACCCTGAGTGCGTCATGCGCCAATTGGTACGCGGTCATATACCGCGAGTGAGCATTAATGGAGAGCACCATCTCGTACGCCGGATAGGTTTTACTCAATCCATCCACGAAACCACGGCTGCGATTTTGTGTGTTTGGCTGGTGAAAAGTCAGATCGAGCAAGTTGGCTTTTTCAAAACCTCGCAGGTGAAGATAGTGTCCCGCCCAATCTCCCAGATCAAACCCGGCTTTGTAATTATCCACGGCAATCAGGGTGCGCTGGTTGGGCATCTCGATTGATTCGGCAATCATGGGGATATTTTTTTTGCTTGCCCGGTCAATCAGCAGGTTGTCGTAGTAGGGGTTAACGGATGTGGCTACCAGGACATCCACCTGATCAAAGAGAAGCGCTTCAGAATTTTGTTCTGGCACAGGTAAGTTATTTTCTAAACCTGCAACGTTTTCCGCGCGGAGCGAGACCGCGCCGCCATATGTGCGCTGGATGCGTTTTTGACTATCCAAATGTTCCAGGTCGCGGCGAATCGTCATTTCTGACATGCCACATAATTGACTCAATTCTCCTACCGAAAGAAAACCGCGTTCATCCAGCAGGGAAACAATCCGCTCAAGGCGGGGGTTTGTTCTCATAAGATTACCTTTCAGCTATTTTATCCCATTCAGCATACACAGCCATTACGGTTTCAGGATTGCCACCCGGCCCAAATTCGAGCTGCGCAATTACTCTGCCGCGCGGATCATATAAATGCTCTACCACCTGCCGGACAGCTTCCCGGCCTTTTTCGGGGGTCTCCGGGAGAACGTGCTGCCGGTCAATTTCGCCCCAAAAGGTGATTTTGCCTTTTGCGCATTCAGCTATCTGCTGCATGTCCATGCAAAACAGCTGGGAGTTAACCGCATCCACCCCGATTTCAATCAGGTCAGGGTAAATATCGAGAATATAGCCATCTGAGTGCATAAAAATAAATTTTCCATGGGCGTGTGCCAGGTCACAATATTCCCGATAGAGCGGTTTGAAAATTTGTCGCCACATGCGGGGTGAGATCAATAGGCGATTTTGTGAACCCCAGTCATCCATGAAAGTCAGCGCGTCTACATCGGTGGCACACCAGAATTCCAATTCTTTCAAATAGAATTCATGGATCCGGCGCAGTAAATTCTTGAAATCCACATTCTGCCGCGCAATATCCATATAAGCATTTACACTGCCCCGAATAAATTGATACCTTTCCCACGGGCGCGGGCATGAGCCCCAATAGACAAACTTGTCTGTGGATGCACAGAATTGATTGACTTGGTCACGCGCAGCCTGTTGGTCATCTGGCAGTGTCTCGTAGGGCGGCTGAACTTTTTGCCATTCCCTCAAATCGGTCAGCAACGGCTGGCGGACTTCGCCATGCACACCCGCCTGAATATTTGTAAACTTGCAGCCCCACTCATCTAAATAGGTTCCAAACACGTAAGGGTCGCCTTTTCGAACTGTGGAATGGCGATACACATCGGGCGGCTGCACAAAGTCGGATGGAAAACGCTGCTTGATCTGCTCTACTTGCTGCGGGTAGTGGTTCGTCGCCCAGGGCAGCAGCCAGAAATCGCGAGGAACACGCTCGGGGGTCTCGAACTTCAGACAGCGGTAGACATTTTCACGAGAAGTTGCAGTCATTATCAGTCCTATCCTTGTGTTTAGCAGAAAAATCAAATGCCTGATTGATTTCATTATATCGAACAAAATGTTATAAGTCAACCATTTATATTATCGAGTTCGCACAAACCGCTTGACTTTTGTTTATTCACGTGATAATATGTGCAATATATCGTTGACGACGAACATGGTTTGGGTTTTTTCTTTCCGTTTTGATATTTTTCAAACACAGAAAGCCAACATTATGTGCGAGTAATTTCAAGGCGATGTGTTTTCCGCGAAGAGAAAGGAGCTCACAAAAGGAAGTGCAATTTCAAATTCAGGTCATCGACATTTACACTTGCTACCCTACTCGATTAATCACAAGGAGAAGAAAATGTACGGTAAACGAATTTTTTCTGCACTAAGCTTGATGGTTGCCCTGGCGATGGTTTTGAGCGCCTGCGGCACACCGGCAACTGCAACTACTGCACCTGATGCAGGTGGAAATAAAGATTTGACGATTGCTGGTGTTGTCTTCCAGGACGACCAGTTCATGAAGACCATGGTGCAAGGTTACGAAGATGCTGGCGCCAAATACGGGATCAAGGTCCTAACGGCGAACACCAACAATGACCAGGCCAAGGAAACCGAACTGATTCAGACCTACATGGCCCAGGGCGTTTCGGGGATCGCGATTGCGCCTCTGAGCAAGGATGCTTCCATTGTCAACCTGAAACAGGCTTCGGACAAGGGCATCAAGATTGCCATCACCAACATGTCGATCAGCGACACATCCTTCCTGTCGGGCGGCTACACTTCCGATGATGCGGTCAATGGCAAGGTGGTTGGCGACAATGCGGCCAAATTCATCGCGGAGAACATCAAGGGTGATGTGAAGATTGCCCGCGTCGACTTTGATCATCAACTGCCTGAACAGTCCAAGGCTCGCTGGAGCGGGTTCTATGCTGGTCTGGATGCCGCTGGCGTGAAATACAAGGAAGTTGCCAAGTCGAGCGCCAACATGCAGGATACGGCTTTGGCTGCGACCACCGATATGCTGACCGCCAATCCGGACATTAACGTCATCTTTGCCTGCAACGATGGCAGCACGATTGGCGCCGCCATGGCCGTCAAACAGGCCGGGTTACAGGGCAAGGTCTTCGTCTTCGGTTACGATGGTGGTGACCAACAGACCAGCATGATCTTGAGTGGCGACAACATCCTGATTGCTGTGGTTGCCCAGGATCCCTATGCTCAAGGTTACAAAGCTGTCGAATCGCTGGCCCTGACCCTGCTGGGTAAGGATAACCCGGATGCTGGCAAGATCACCGTTGTCCCCGGGATGTATCTTGGCAGTTCGGATCTGGATGCTGTGAAAAAGTGGCGTGCGGCGAACGGCCTAAAGTAAATTCCATTGTAAAATAAATGTAGTGACAAAGGAACAGGGATACTTCTCAGGAATGATCCCTGTTCCTTACGAAAATCAAGGTTTTGAGGTTAGTGAAATGAGCGCTCTCAAAATACGAACAGTACATATCACGAAGGATTACCCCGGCACCCGGGCGCTTGAGGCCATCACGCTTTCCTTCGAAAGCGGTCAGGTGCATGCCCTGGTTGGCAAGAATGGATCCGGCAAATCGACCCTGGTGAAGATCTTCGCAGGGGCGACCAAACCCACGCATGGAGATTTTTATCTCAACGATGAGAAACTCAATTTCAATTCTACCTCGGATGCGTATAACAAAGGGATTGTCACGGTTTATCAGGAAATGAGCCTCGTTCCGGGTTTATCCGTGGCGGAAAATATTTTTTTGGGCCGTTTGCCTAAAAAGAATAATGCCATTGATTGGAATAAAACCTATCAAATGGCAGGCGAACTGCTGGAAAAAATGAAAGCGGACATCGATCCGCGTGAAAAATTGTCTCGTTTGAGCATGTGGCAATGGCAGGTGGTCGAGATCACCAAGGCTCTCAGTTTTAATCCCAAAGTAATCTTACTGGACGAACCGACCTCGGCCCTGGCCCAGCATGAGGTCCAGAATCTTTTTGAAGCGGTTCGGGCGCTCAAAAATCAGGGAGTCATCGTCATCTACATTACGCACAAACTGCAGGAACTGCCTCAAATTGCGGATACTGTCACTGTCTTGCGCGATGGAAAATTGGTTGGGACCGTGCAGATGAAGGAAGTGGATTATAAAGACATTATCGGTATGATGTTTGGAGATGTAAAAATTCAAAGCCGCCCCAAAGATATTCAAGTTAGTGATGAAGTGATTATGGAAGTCAAAGGGCTGAGTCGAAAAGGTTGGTACCATGAGATTAACTTTAATCTTCATAAGGGCGAGGTTTTGGGAATTGCAGGCATGCTCGGTTCGGGTCGGACAGAATTGCTACGTGGGATCTTTGGCGCAGACCCGGTTGATAGCGGTGAGGTTTTAATTGAAGGAAAAACCTATAAGAATGCCGACCCCATCAAAATGGTAAAAGCCGGTGTTGGCCTGACCCCGGAAAACCGAAAAACAGAAGGCCTGATTTTAATCCACTCCATCCGCGACAATCTTTGTTATGCAAGTATGAATATCACCACCGATGGCTGGGTTGAGAATAAACGCAAACGAAATGCATTTGCGGAGAAGCAAGTTCAGGAATTGGAAATAAAAATTCCCACGCTCGATGCTCCTTGTAGCTCATTATCAGGTGGAAACCAACAAAAAGTCGTTGTTGGGAACTGGTTAAATACCGGCCCCAAAATCATGCTCTATGATGAACCCTCGCGCGGCGTTGACGTGAATGCCAAGCAACAAGTCTTTGAAATCATGTGGGCGGAAGCGCGCAAAGGTATTTCCACCGTTTTTGTTTCCACCGAATTGGAAGAGCTTCTGGAAGTTTGCCATCGCATTTTGATCATGCGCGACGGAAAGATTGTTGATGAAGTAAACCCTGATGAACTGAGCACAAGTAAATTGTATGAACTATGCATGAGAGGAGATTAATGAGATGAATAATGTTACAGCCAATCGGTTGACTTTTGACCGGAAAAAGGTCACGATCTTTTTCCTGGATCATATTATTGAGGTCTGCCTGGTTATCCTGATTATCGGCCTCACTTTCGGCGCCAATGGTTTCTTGACCTGGTCGAACTGGATGAACATTTTCCGTAGTAATTCCTTGAAGGGAGTTATTGCGTTTGGAATGACGATGGTCATCATTGCGGGGCTGATTGATCTTTCCATCGGTTCGATGGTGGGTCTCGCGGGAGTGATTGTTGCTCTCGCCTGTCGGGATCTGACCGCCGGGGGGATGGATCTCAATACTGCCTGCCTGATTGGTATGGCTTTATGTTTCTTGCTCGCCATTGTGGTGGGTTGGATACAGGGTTTTTTCCAACACAAAACGGGTATGCCAGCATTTATTGTCTCGCTGGCTAGTCTATATGCATTGTATGGCCTGGCCGCTATCCTTTCCGGTGGGTACCCAATTGCCAACCAATTCCCAGATTGGTTTAACCAATTGGGGATGGGTAGGGTTGGTGGACAGGATGGGATCCCGATTCCGGCGATTATCCTGGCTGTTTCTTTCTTGGTTACATTGTTCATTATGGGTTACACCACCACCGGGCGGGCAACGTATGCCGTAGGCGGCAACCCAGAGTCAGCACGCTTAAGCGGTATCAATGTGGGCAAGACAAAAATCTTTGCCTTCATTTCTGTGCAAATTCTTTCGGTAGTTTCCGGTTTTATGACCTCTGGCCAGGTGATGGCGGGCACTTACAGCTTTGGCAAGGGCTGGGAATTGGATGTTATTGCCGCAGTAGTTGTTGGTGGAACCAGTTTTACAGGCGGGGTGGGTACAGTTTGGGGTACTCTGGTGGGCGTTATTTTTATGGGTGTGATGACCAATGGGATGACGCTGCTGAACTTCGACATTTATGTCCAGTATCTTGTCAAGGCCATTATCGTCTTCCTGGCTGTGCTGCTCAGTTCCTACCGAGCACAGGTTAAAGCGTAAACCGGTTTGTCCAAAAAACAGAATATCAATTGAACCAAAGACAAACGAAAATAACACCGGGCAATTAAACTGACCTTTATCGTTTCAGCCTTCTCAGGCTTGCAGAAACGATTGTAAAGTAGGGTCCGTCGCTCAATGCTGGCTGCGGCCCCTATTTTTCTTGCCTTTTGCGCGCCCATAAGAAGACAAAAGCCATGAAATAAGAACTTTGCAAGGCAATTTTGTAGAAGAGGTGCAGAATGAAATTATTCGGAGGAATCGAAGCAGGTGGAACCAAGTTTGTTTGCCTGGTAGGCAGCGCCCCAGATAAGTTAGTGGAAGAAAAGCGCTTCCCAACCATGGATCCCGATGAGACCATCGCGAAAGTGATCGAGTTTTTTGCGCCATACGCCAAAAAGGGCGAACTGGCTGCGGTAGGCATTGCCTCGTTTGGACCGTTGGATTTGAATCGGGCCTCGCAAACTTATGGATACATTACCACTACTCCGAAACCAGGTTGGAAACAGGTGGATCTATGCGGCAGAGTCAAACGAGCCTTAAAAATACCGGTGGCCTTTGACACCGATGTCAATGCGGCAGCCTATGGTGAGCAGTACTGGACACCAGAAAACCACGCGCTGGACCCTTTTCTTTACATGACGGTTGGAACAGGGATTGGTGTGGGGGTCATCGTGAATGGATTACCTCTGCACGGGCTGATTCACACTGAAGCTGGGCATTTTGCCCTGCCTCACGATTGGCAACGAGACCCGTTCCCGGGAGTGTGCCCCTATCACGGTGACTGCCTTGAAGGGTTGGCTTCGGGCCCATCCTTGAATAAACGCTGGAACCAGGATGCCAAAACTCTGCCTGATGAGCATCCGGCTTGGGATTTGGAAGCCGAATACATTGCCTTAGCATTGGTGAATTTAATTTACGCATATTCGCCGCTGCGAATTGTTCTGGGGGGTGGGGTCCCGCAACATGCTGGCCTGCACCAAATGGTGCGTCGCAAGGTTCAGAAATTTATCAACGGCTATGTTCAATCCCCAATGGTGTTGGACAATATCGATACGTACATCGTTCCGCCCACGCTTGGAAACCGCTCTGGCGTTCTGGGTGCAATCGCCATGGCAATTACCGAACATCGACTGACACTCTTTAATCGTTAATCGCGATCTGTTTATGCTAACGCTGTGTGATATTTGGATTTCGCGTGTCTCTTTGGCAAACTCTGGAAAACTGTTCCGGCGGACTGGGTGCGATTGCGATGGCAGTTAAGGCGACACAGAATTAATCAGAATTTCAGTAAATCACAGATTTGATTGA
>DHVZ01000031.1 GCA_002412925.1 Anaerolineales bacterium UBA5195
TCAGATGGTGAACCGCCAGCAGGCGTTCCTGCACGTTGACACCCACACCCATCTTCTCGGTCGAGGCGATCACGATCCGCTTGCGGCCTTCGTTGATGGCCTTGTAGAGCGCGGTCTTCTGCTCGCTCGATTTGGCATCGTGCGCAAAAGCGATCTCCGCTTCCGGGATGCCGCGCCGCACCAGTCGGCGCTTGATCTGGGCATAGATGTCGGTGGTCAGGGTCGTTTCAGCGGCGGTCAGTGTACCTTCATCATCTTCAAGTACCTCGGCTTCCACCTGGGCCTTGCGGGCTTTCGGGGTCGCCAGATCACAGAAAACCAACTGCGTTCCGCGCATGGCAGCGCTGGCGTGGTGGATGAAAGCCACAGTGTCGGCCAACTGGTCGATCTTTGACATCGGCCCGTTCGGGTCACTTGCTAGAACCAGGCTGATATCCAGGGCGGCCTTGCGACCGTCTGATGTAATCTTGAGCATGTTGTCCTGTTCCGGTTTTACGGCGCCGCTTTTGATCGCGTCCGCGCGTTCACCCAGACTCAAGACAAAAGGCCGTAACCGCGGATCGCGCTGACACTTGACCTTGATCAACCCGCCGGCATACAACTCTGGCATGCCTTCGATGTCGCCCTTCTGGATGGCGTAAGGATCGGCCACTTGCAGGAAGGCGGCATACAGGTCGGACAGGTTCATGAAGCGGCGGAAGCGCGTGTTCATGCGGAAGCCGCCGCCATCCGGGGTCATCTCGATGCCGGGTGTCGCCACGGCGAACTGACCGGCCCAGGCATCAAAGTGGGTCAACCCCAACTTCTCCAGCAGCGAGTATTGCAGGTAGCGCTGCATGGTGAAGGCCTCGGCCAGGGTGTTCGAGATGGGTGTACCGGTGGCAGCCACCACCTTGCCGCCGCGCGCCATCGTCCATTGGATCTTCATGAACATATCAAAGGCGCGCTGGCTTTCAGAGTTCGGCAGACCGGCAATGCGTGTGATGCGGGTCGCGAAATACAGATTTTTGAAATTGTGCATCTCGTCTACAACCAGCATGTCCACCCCCAGCATCTCGTAGGTGATGGTCTCGCGCGAGTCCTTTGCCATTGCCTTCTTCTGGAACAAACGCGCCTCGAAGGTGCGCTTAGAGCGTTCGATACTCTTGATGGCCGCGGCCATGGACTCTTTCTGCTGCGATTGAGCCTTGAGCGCCCAAAGATGATTTTCCAGTTCGGCAACCTGACCTTCGATGAAGTCGATCTCAGCCTTCAGGCTCATCGGCAGCAGCTTGAAAACGCTGTACGGCGCGATGATCAAATCCCAGTCGCCGGTGGCGATGCGGCTCAAGAACGTGCCGCGCTTGGACTTCGAGAAATCGCCTGCGGAGACGGTCAGGATGCGCGCGGTGGGGTAGGCCTTGAGTGTCTCAGCTTCCCATTGACCGACAACCGGATTGGGCACAACGGCCAGGGCCTTCCGTACCAACCCCAGGCGTTTGGCTTCCATCACCGAGACGATCGAGGTCAGGGTCTTGCCTGAACCGACCTGGTGGTAGAGCAGCGTGGCCTGGTTTTGCAGGATGCGCCAGATGCCGCTGCGCTGGTTGCGGCGCAAGCTGATGGATGTGTTCAGGCCGGGCAGGGACAGGTGCGAGCCATCGAACTCGCGCTTCCGAAAAACGTTGAAGCGCTTGTTGTAGAGCGCGACCAGCCGTTCGGAGCGCTCCGGATCATTCCAGATCCAATTGTCAAAGGCGGCTTTGAGTTCAGCCTGGCGGGCCTGTGCGGAAACGGTCGCCTCGTGATTGATGCGGCGCGTTTCCTTGCCATCCGGTCCCGGAAAGATATCGTAAACGGTGGTCTGCCTGGAATTGAGCGTGTCATACACGATCTTTTCCATATCGACCCGTTCCGTTCCCCAGCGCGACGATGTGCCGTTGGTGACGTAACCATCGAAGTCGATCACCCATTCTGCCGTGTGGGGAATGTGAGTAGCAGAAACATCCCTCGTTTCGAAGAGTTGGCAGAGGAAGCGCTCGATGTCGCTTTCAGGGATCCAGCCTGCCCCAAGAGGGGCGTAGATGTTTTCCGGCTTGAGCGGCTCCGGCTGCACCATTTGCAACGCCGTGACGTTGATCTGATAGGCATCATCGAAGATGGCAGCCGCTTCCGCGGTTTCCAGTTTTGCGGCCACATTACCGGACAGGTAAGCGTCATCCGTAACCCACAGCCTGGTTTCCGGGTCGCGGAAGATGCGGCCACCCGCCAGGTGGCGGATAACATCTTCTTCGGAGCTGCCCGTAATCTGAGCGATGGTTGGGATGTTCACCCGGCCCAGTTTGTCCAGGCAGAGCAGAAGCGCGTCGTTGGGGTTATCTGTCTTCTCGATTGGATGGGCCTGGCGCACGGTGGTCTTCGAGAACATATCGGCCTTGAGCCAGGTTCCTGGTCCCTGGACTTCCAGGGCTTTCAGGAAGAGCAGCTCAGATGTACCTTTTAGAAGGCGGGTGTTGGCCGGATCGTTCAGGAAGCCATACCGGGCGACAAACTCATCGTAGCGTGCGTTCAGGTTGCGGCGCATGTGGGTGACCGACTGCTGGCCGATTTCTTTTTGCAGAAGCTCGCGCGCCATTTGATACAGCTCGCGCATGGCCGTGACCCGCGCCGGTTCAGCAACTGGAGCAGGTTCTGCTTCTACATGTATTTCTGGCAGAGTCACCCCGCCAAACTGGATCTGCGGGGCTTCGAGTGTCAGCAGATCTTCCGGCAGGCTGGCTTCCAAGGCGGCGGTAATCGCTGCGCCCAGATCACGCTCATCGGGCAGGACGGTGTACTCGTAGTTGCGGTACATCGTGCCAGCCGCGGCGGGCCTCCCCAGGATGTTCTCTGGGTGATCGAGGAAGTAGCGATTGACCGAGAAGGCCTGTTCGGCCCAATCGCGCTCGTGATGGCGCAGGGTTAGTCCGCCCACATTGGCCCAGTCTGGCATGACTTTGTTCTTGTGATGGCGTTTGCGCAGGAAGAGCAGGTCGGTGACAACTTCCGTGCCCGCATTGGCCATGAAGGCGTTGTTCGGCAGGCGAATGGCGGCCAGCAGGTCGCTGTGTTCGGCCAGGTACTCGCGCACTTTGTCATCCTTCTTGTCCAGGGTGTAGCGCGAGGTGATGAAAGCCATCACACCGCCCGGACGCAGCAGGTCGAGGCTGCGCGCGAAGAAGAAGTCGTGGATCGAGGTGCATAAGTGGCGCGGCAGGCCGTCGAAGATCACCGGGTAGTTACCGAAGGGGACATTGCTCAGGGCAATATCGAAGAACCCTTTAGGCAGGTTGACATCTTCATAGCCAGCAGCGAAGACCTTGCTTTCCGGGTGCAGCTTTCCCAGGATCAGGGCGGTCAGGGTGTCGAGTTCGACTTCCGTCCAACTGCACTTTTCGCGCAGATCGGGCGGGGTGGCACTTTTGAAGTGACCCACGCCAGCGGACGGGTCAAGCACCTGGGCTTGTTCCAATTTGCCGATGCCCAGCCGTTCCATGCCGCGCCAGATGGCCGCGATCACAGGGATGGCGGTGTAGTGGGCGTTGAGGGTGCTGGCCTTGACCGCATCCCATTCATCTTCGGAGAGCAGCTTGAGCAGGTCGAGTTTGTCCAGGGCGTAGTTCAAGACCTCGGTGTGTCCCCATCCGACATAGCGGGACAGGCTGGTGAGTTCTTCGGGATTAGCTGCGCGTTCTTTCGCGGCCAGTTGGCGCGCCAGTTGGATGGCAGCCAAGTTGCCTTTGGCTTTTTCGGCGGGGCCGCTCCAGGTCAAGGGCTGGTTGTTGGCAAAGTGGAAATCCATGGTTTTCACCTCCTGGTGGAATCAAAGGAGCGACTTTTGGGAAAGCCGCTCCTTGTGGGGTTGCTGGTGATGGGTTTTAGGACAGGTTTTGCAGCGTTGTAGTGGAACAGGTAAATATCTTGGCTTGGCCTCCTTGTCATGTTATGGGGAATGTGAATCTTGCGGGGGTGCTGCTTTCAAGCGTAGGTTTTCGCGGTTCGCCCATCAAAGAGCAGAACAGCAAACCCTCGCCGCCTTTGGAATGGGCAGCATGGGTTTGCTGTTCTGTGATTGTCCGATGTCTGCCAAAGCGGCTCATTCTGCGGGATAGCAGGGCCGATGGCACACATGACAAATAGTTTTCATTGACAATGAAAACTATTTGTCGTATCATTTCATTATGAGTGAAAACCTTTGGAAATCTCGCTGGTCGAAAGACCAAATCAAGACCATGCTCATCGAGCAGTTCGATGCCTTTTGGGGACGGGAAACGGGGATTGAACGCACCCAGTTGGCGGAAGTCGAGCGGGCGGCGGATGTTCCGCACGCAGTTATCGTCTCCGGATTGCGGCGAGTGGGCAAGTCCACCCTGTTGGCGCAGATGGCGCGCAAATTGGGCCGCGATTCTTTTTATTACCTCAATTTCGAGGATGACCGATTCCTTGGTTTCCAACCCGAAGATGCCGACCATCTGTACCAGAGCCTGGTAGAAACCTTCGGCGCGCGCAAAATCTTCGTGGTGGATGAAGTACAGAATATTTCCGGCTGGGAGCACTTCGTGCGCCGCTTCATGGATATGGATTTCAAGTTCTACATCACCGGCTCCAACGCATCCCTGCTCAGCCGCGAACTGGGCACCCGCCTGACTGGCCGGTATGTGCCGATTGAATTATTCCCCTTTTCGTTCGGCGAGTTTCTCCACTTCCGGCAGGAATCTCTCCCCGACCTGCAACGCATGACCACGCTTGAAAAAGCCCGCTTGAAAAACCTGCTGGATGTGTACCTGCAGGCGGGCGGCATACCCGATGCTTTGAAATACCCGGAATTGCCCTTGCTGCGCACACTTTATGACGATGTTCTCTATCGCGACATCGCTGCCCGCCACCGGCTGGACGCTTCCACCGCGCTCAAGGAACTGGCGTTTGCCCTGATGAGCAATCCGTCCGGGCTGGTTTCCTTCAACAAACTCAAGGAACAGTTCCGGCTGGGCAGCGTCAACACCATCAAGAGTTATATCGACTACATGGAAAATAGCTGGCTGCTGTTTACGGTGAATCTGTATGATTTTTCGGTCAAGCGCCAGCAGATTGCCTCCAAAAAGGTGTATGTGATTGACACCGGGCTTGCCAATACGGTTGGTTTTGGCTTTTCCCCAAACACCGGCAAGCTGCTCGAAAACCTAGTCTTTCTGGCCCTGCGCCGCCAGATCAAGGAAATCTATTATTACGCCACCCCCGGCGGCTTCGAGGTGGATTTCTACCTGCCTGAAACGCGCCAACTCATCCAGGTCGCTCGCAATCTGGACAATCCCGCCACCCGCGAGCGCGAAACCCGTGCTTTGCGTGACGCTATAACCAGCATAAAAGCAGAAAGCGCCCTGATTCTTTCGGATGCCAACGATGACGATTTCAACCTGGAGGGTGTTCGGGTCGGAGTCCGCTCAGTGGCAGAATGGCTGCTTGGGCAGTGAGGCGCGCATCCTAATCGTGAAGATAGGTTTCGATAGGTAGCGGTAGTGGCGTCAGATAAATGAGGAAGTGGCATTTTGTCTTCTGTAATGACAAAGCCATCATTTACCGAAACCCACTACCGACACGGTCATCTGGACGATTGCGTAGAAGAAAAATAGTGAGACATTCATTGCCTTCCTGGAAGAATTGTTGGTGAAGAAATACCCAACTGGCAGGATCGTCCTGGTCTTGGACAATGCTTCATATCATAAAAGTGGCTCTGCGTTGGCAGCCTTGAGCTTGTTCGAACATCGTTTGATGACAATCTGGTTGCCACCTTATTGTTCAGACCTCAACCCGATCGAACGCTTTTGGCGACACCTGAAAGATTTGGCTTGCGCCAACAAGCTCGAAGACAATATTGAAAACGTGGTTAAGACAACCGAGAAAATCTTGAACGAACAGAACAATCCAGCCTCTGATTTACGCTTCCATATCTCTAAAGACTTATGACCGATTAAATAAATATCCTGATTTAATTAAATTATGAGAAGGGATTAAGACTAAAATCTGCAAACAATTAGAACTATATGATGCGTTTTCTTTGATTTCGAGTAAACTAAATTATGGAAAATTGCATGTGATATCTTGGTGATCTGTAAATCTATCGGAGCCGTATCATGAACAAAGTGGATTTCACCGATATTTATAAATTTTTAGTATCAGCAGGAATGGCTGTCATTGTTTTTGCAATAATATTGCCGTATTTAATATTCTCAAACAATTTTACATTTACAATAACCGCGAAAGAAATTTCAGAGTTTTCGCCAATTGGTCAAAGTTTTATTGGTTATCAACAATCTTATTTGCTATGGATTGCCCAATATTATCTTTACATCACCACTGGGCTGTTCTTTATAGGGTTTTTTTTAACGGGTGGGGGTATTTGGGGCTGGTATAAGCGTCAACAAATGCGCAATGATAAGGAAGATGCAGAAGCAAAGACGGCAAAACGTGAGTGGGAAAAAATAGAAAACAAGGAAACCAGGGAAAAGTTGGTTCAAGAACTAACAGTTTATTTCGGCTTCGAAAATACTCAAAGTCGAGATGTAGTTCAACCTCTTGACTTTGAATACATATTAGCCAAATATACAGGATCAAGAAATTCTTTAATTGACTTAATAAGATTTGCAGAAAGATATGTGCAAAATTATGGATATCAAATTCTAGTAGACTGGAAACTTGGGTCATTTAATTATGATGTCATTATTAAGCCAACAAACGAAAAAATAAATATTGGTCAATTCGGTCAAAGATCTTATCGAGTCTATGCGATTAAATATGCTGAACAAAACCCGTCAACAGAGTGGATACAAAAAGTTTTAGCCGAACTTTGGTTATCCGCCAATGCATACAGAGAAAAGAATAAGGTAAATAGCGCCAACGCTACTTTGATTGTGTTATCCCCATCCACGTATCTTGAAAGCACGATAAAGGATTTTAAAAAAACATTGCCTGCTTATTGGCAACATCAGATTCCAATAAAATTAATTGGCGTATCGGTAGAGAAACTTGAAGATTTATTCATTTATCATAAGAACAGAGATGAAAATGACCTGGAATACCGAAGAAAAATTTTCGAAAAAGTGTTTGGTGAATTTGATCCTGAATTTATCAAAGAACTAGAATTGGAACAAAAAAGAATCGATAAATCCCAATTACTAAAAGAGACAAAAAATAGTGCTAATAGAAATAATTCGCTTCTTATATTGGGAAAAATAGCGATAATTTCTGGTCTTATTTGGATAGCTATCGCCTTTGGAAAGATTCTAATTAGCAACCTGCCACAAATATTAAATTATATGTTATTGTCTATTTTTTCACCCACAGCTTTCGTATCAATTGGGATCGCAGTATTAATAATATTGATTATCTACCAAATATCCATTCGAACAAATAAAGTTTCAGGTACATTGTATTTTGTGGACGGAAGTGAAGAAATTGCTCAATTTGGCTTGTACAGCGGTATAAATTGGCGAAAAATCAAATCCAAGGAATTAGACCAATATCCGCAATTAGGCTTAAGAGGAATGACCGTACAAAATATGGGTAAAAAACGCCGTGCATCAAGTACAGGTGATGATATGGGATATATGTTACAAGATGGGATGTCAGGTGTTCGGGTAGATTATGTTGCTCATGATGGCCGAAAGTTCCGAGTGGTACTTGATCCAGAAATTCCAACCATATATAGTGACGATGGTTTGGGCATGATGCTTTACGAACCTGTTGAAGAATAATAATTATTTGCAAAGTAGCAAAAAATGACTCGTCCAGCAATCGTAATTGGTCTTGGAGGCACAGGACAATGGGTGCTAACTTTCCTCAAGAAAGAATTGTTAGAAATTGGGGGAGGAACAATGCCCCCAGGAGTGAAATTGCTCTCCTTTGATACAACTTCCCGCACAACGTCAGAAACAGGTAAATCGGGAAAGCGAGAAGAAGAAGAGAATATTAGCGCTGGTGCAGTACGCCTGGTTGAAGGCAAAGAGTTTATTCCTATAGGGGATAATATTGGTGCCCTTGCCAGCGAAATTGCGGCTGGAAAATATTCTCACTTACAGTGGTTCCCGGCAAAATCATTCCTGTCAAAACTACCGCCAGCGGCTTTCAACACCAAAGAGGGCAGTGGCCAAATCCGTCATATGGGGCGTATTTCTGTTTTCCGTGACCTGGCAACGATTCAAAGGTTGGAGGTGTTATCCCGCCTACGCGCTGCTATGCAAGACTTACAGGGAAAAGTCTCACGTGATATGCAATTGGAAGTCATTATTGTCGGCTCGTTAGCCGGTGGCACCGGGGCAGGTATGCTGATTGACTTGGCTTTATTGGTAAGAGCACAAGCGGCCAAAATGGTTGCGAACAACTATGTAGTTCGAGGCTTTTTTGTCTTGCCGCGCGCGTTTACGGCAGGTGGATTAGGCGAAGGCCGTGATATGTTGGCGCGTTCATTTGCAGCCTGGCGTGAGTTGGACCGCTTCATGATAGTCAGCGAACGCTTCGGTTTGCGTCAAATTAACTATCATGAATCGAACCAAGATTTGCGATTACGTCTTGACCGACGCGCCTATGATGTTAGTTATATGGTTGACCCTGCACGACAAACGATGAATTCGCTTGATAATGTTCGTGCAGAGGAAGGATTGTTCCCCGGTGTTGCGCATGTGATTTCTGCGTTTTTAGATGAACAGGCGGGCAAGGCTTATACTGAATTTATTACCACGAATTTGGCCGGTAAATTGGCTCAACTTCCTAGAAGACCTTATCATTCAGCCATTGGTTCTTATACATTAAAAGTGCCAGTCTATTATGTAGAAGAAAAATTTTCACATCAACTGGCCCTGGATGTTCTTAGGAAATTTCTGGAGCCTGAAATCAATGACAAAGGTCGTGTAATTGGTGTATCGGAAGTTCGCAATGGTGAAGTGCCTGAAGGTCAGGCTGGTGTACAAGCCGCCCTGAAGTTTATGTTCGCCAGCGCGATGAATGTAAATGGCAAAGAAATTCCAAACACAAAATTTTTACCCCTTTTGTCAGAAATTCGTGAAAAAGACGCCCTGCGCAACACTCAACTGGTGCAGCAGATTGCTCGTGGAGGATTGACCACCGGCAACAGTCGCTATCTTTCGGCCTTGACGGATATCAGCCAGAACGAACAAGGCAAACTGATTATGCGCGATATTCAAGATGCCCTTAATCATCCCATTTGGCGGGATGTGCCGCCCAGTCGTTTAGCAGGTGATACTCCCAGTGCTGCTCACTCACGCATCAAGAATCGGGTTCCTGCTGCGCGCCAGGAGTTTTACGGCGTTGATACAGCCAGCGGCGAGCGTTTGCGTGGCAAATATGGCAAGGCGCTGGGACAGGCCCAGAATGCTCAGGTTGCTCGTTTTCGTCGTTTGTTACAGGCTTGGACACAACAAGCCCTCAATGGCGATTCGATAGACCCCCGTGTCGCCCGTGGCGGCAAAATAGGGTATGTGCGCTCGTTTTATGCTGGTCTGATAGAGAACTTTGACTATTTTGTGAAGTTTTTGAATCAGGTGCGCCAGGTGCGCAACGAAGATTTGCGGCTTGCGGCAAGAACCCGGCAAGCGGCAGATTTTGCCCTAAAGGAATATGAGAGGCTTCGCGGCAAACAATGCTGGCTAACTTTTTGGGATGACTTTACCCACCCAGATGCCCATAGCGCTCAGCGTAACTACCTGATGGCGGAGCAACGTGATATTGATGTTCGCAAAGATGATATTCTGCTTGATGTCTTAGCTGAAACCTCCTTGGAAATGCGAGCCATTACTGAGAAAAGTCTAAAAAACATTCAAGCCTGGATTGCACACCTTGCAACAGGTGATCCAAACTTCAAAATTAAGGGGTTGTATCCTGAATCTCTAGAATCGCTTTCAAATGTCAATGTGAATCACGAAATTGACAAACGAATGAGCAAGATAAGCCAACTCATTGGTGAGCATGAATATAAGACTGATGATGCCTATGTTTCAGAGGCAATCGGCTGTATTAAGTGGGGCGTTACCGATGGTAATGACGGCTTGACCATTAGTTGTGGTATCGAATTCCCTGTTGAAGACCCCAATCAGGTCCCGGTGGTTACACTTTTCCGTCGAGAGGGAGAAAATCCATCTCGTTACAACCTGGATTTGATATTGAAACTTGCCCAACGCCCATTCCGCGCTATTTATAAGGAACGTCCGCTAGCAAAAGAAGTGATGAAAAAGTATGAAAGCGATACAAAACTAGCTGAATCTGTTGATAAATTAGCCGAGCCGCAGTACATGCCTGCTACTTCAGTTCGAGGGCCAGAGGTTGTAGCCTGTTATATACGCATCCATTCAGACGTAGATGATGAAACCAAACGGTATTTTGAAGAATTTGAATCTGAAATGAAAGCGCGTAACCCCAATATAAAAGGCGCAAGTCTAACCCTTGTCGGCTCAGAAGACCATCACAAGATGACAATTGTCCGCTCTGATGACCTAGTGCCCAGTGAAGATTTTGAGATTTGGGAGGCCTGTCGTAAAGCCTATATTCAGCAAGTAACGGACCCCCATCGTGGCATTCCTGCTTCTGAACTTCATGCTTTTCCGGCGGAAATAAATGCTTGCACCTACGAAGCAGAAATTCCGAAAATGCTTGGCAAGAATTATCGTACTTTGCACCCTGAAGTGGTTGCTTTGCTGGAAGATAAAGAACGATTTGAAATGTTCTTGCACGCGTTCGCCCTTGGGTTTATCAAGGTAGTGGATAGTGACGGTGGTTCTTACTGGGCATATCAATTGCCTGGTGAAAAAGACCCCCTTTACTTAAATGAGCCTAAAAAAGTCCTAATGGGTGCAGTAAAAGAAGATATTTTCCAGATTATGCATAACTTTGTGATGGAAGGTGTTGACCAGCGTCCCGGCATGAATCAGCAAAAATATGTCGAGTGGGAGAAGTTGCTAGATGCAATCTTGAAAGAGCAAAAAGAGTTGGGGAAGGTCAAAGCATCA
The DNA here is from genome assembly GCA_002412925.1 of Anaerolineales bacterium UBA5195. Classification (GTDB taxonomy): domain Bacteria; phylum Chloroflexota; class Anaerolineae; order Anaerolineales; family Villigracilaceae; genus UBA5195. The sequence goes on from DHVZ01000031.1 coordinate 11,034, forward strand.
AAAGCATACCGCTATCAGATTGAGGACCCGAAAGGGTTGATTGAAACTATTAAGGATGATATTAAAAATCGACAGGCTGCTATCCCTGATGAAACGTTGCGTAAGACGATTGGGCAGGAGTATGAAGACTTGGCTGATGTTGCTAAAGTTGTTTATTTGAAGGCAATACAGTATTTTTCTTGACCGCTGGCCAACTGAAACTTTCAACGAAGACGCCAAGGACAATCTGGGCTTTGAAACCTATCAACTGCAAAACTTGTGCAGTATCCAATGGCACTAGTACCTTTCGTTCTCAGCGTATTTTCTTCTTGGTGACCAAGGCCATCCGGACGCTCACGTTGAGCTGTAACAGGCCAGTTCCAATCAACCGGCCAACGTTGTCAGGCGGTCATCGATAAATTGTTGGGCCATCTGGTGCGCTGAATTGCTCGGCAGTTGTGTCTGGGTGATACACCTAAAAACATCATTCATACTCTGCTCGCATGAGTGCATAGCCGCAGACTCGTCGCCAAGCAGGTGATGTTTTCCTGGCTGGCTATTTGTGTTACTTTGTCAATCTGCTGTACACTTTCTCGCTCTTGCAGACTGCTATTTCGCAAAACTCGAGTAATGATAAATAGAGAAAGCATCGGACTAGCGTGACCGAAAAATTCTGAGAAGAGTGCGGGATAAAATCCCGCACTCTTCTCATTCATTCGGCGGGAGCAAAATCCGGGTTGTACTCCAATGCTTCGTCCTCCTGGTAACGGGCCAATTCCTCGGCGGGGATGGTCAGCACGACCCACAGCGCCTGCCAGTAGAAATCCTGGTCTTCTGCGGCCAGGGTCTCCAGTTCGGCGGCGGTCAGGCCAGGCGGCAGGGGCGGGTAGCTGTTTTCCTCGCGGAATTTCAGGTAGTGGGCCGCGCCTTCGGACATCGGGCCGCGGCAGGACCTGTAGCGTCCGTCCGTGCTGGTGCGGGTGGGCTTTGCCCTGGAACGGAAAACTTCAAGGCGGCCGGTGGGGGTTGTTCCGAGGTAGTATGCCATCTCGATCTCCTATGGCCGGTAGTTCCAGAGCGGGACTTCGAGTGTGTATTCTTCGTCGTTACCGGCTCTCTGGATACTGCCCTTGAAGCGCCAAAAACTCAGGGATATGGTTTCGTCTGTCGGGATCAGTTCGCCAACCGTGATGTACCAGGCCGGGCCGCCAGACGCCGAAACGTATTCGGGCTTATCGCCCGGGTCGCGGTAGGCGGAAAAGCGGAAGCAAATCATCTGGACATCATCCGGTTTCAGGTCACGGACGATGCCATCCAGAACGGCGATATCACCAGCGCGGGCTTCGAACTTGTCCGCCAGAATGCGGATGGCATCCCCGGGGCGGGGGCTGTGGGTGGATTTGAGCATGGGGTCTCCTCCTTGTGAATTGGGTGATATTTTGTGAGTTCTTAACTGAACCCCAGGCCGCGTTCCTTGAGGCTGGTCCATTTTCCGCCTGCGCAGATAATCAGGTGGTCGAGGATGTCGATATCCATCATCTTCCCGGCGTTGACAAAGGCACGGGTGACAGCCACATCATCGGGCGAAGGAACGCTGTCCCCACTCGGGTGGTTGTGAACTGGAATGATGGCCGATGCGTTCATGCGGATGGCGGGCCGGAAAACCTCGGCAATCCGGATCTGGCTGGACGAAACCGAACCACGATAGATCTCGACGATGTCCATGACCTTGTTGCGCCGGTCGAGGACGATGACCTTGAGGTGCTCGTGTTCGAGCAGGCCCATATCCATCACCAGGGCGGCGGCGTCTGCCGGGGAGTTGATTACCGGGCGTTCCGGTTTCTCCATCGTCATGCGCTTGCCAAGTTCCAGGGCGGCCTTGACGCGTGTAGCGGTGGCGTCGCCCACGCCGTTGACGGTCATCTCAAAGGGATGGGCGTGGTGCATGGACTGCAGCGAGCCGAAGCGGGTCAATAGGTCGCCAGCGGCTTCGATTTGCAGACTGCCGCCAATCAGGACAGCCAATAGTTCGGCGTTCGAGCAGTTGGCGACATCGGCCATCGCGCGGGTGGCGGGCTTTTCCGAGACGGGCAATCGTTTTACTTGCGGGAGTTCGTAGGTGGGAAGGGTTGGTTGTGTGGCCATGAGTTTGTCTGCCTCCTTGTGAATGCGAACAGGGGACAGACATTGCGCCCCGGGCAGGGGAATGGCTGTCCCCTGTAAGGGAATGGGTGTGAGTGTGTTGTGTTATTCCAGGTAGCCGATCGGGCCTTCTGTAATCAGGTCAGCGCGTAGCACACCAGCGTACAAGACAACATCGTTTTCGATGATGCCCTCCCAGGCGTTGAGCTGCCTGCCTTCGCGCACAACCACCGGCGGGAAGCGCCAGGGGTTGGCGGCCAAGTCTTTCCTGATCAATTCGGTGCGCCAGGCAAAGTAGTGCCTTGTGCCGGTCTTCGAGCAGCCCCAGCCAGCACCGCGATATTTGCTCGACATTTTCGGGTCGAAGTAGGCCGGAGCATCACAGATCGGGCAGGTTTCGGGGGCAGCCACCAGAAATCCGGCGGGCGGCTCAGGAGCGCGCTCTCCGCCTTTGCGGAGATAGTCCGCGACCGCAGAAACTGCCGGGCAGTCTGCGCCCTTGCAGGAGCAGTGTTTGTCTTTGCCCACCGAGTGCAGGCGCGGCTTAACGGTTGGGCCAAAGTCCACCGTGTACCCGTATTGGTTCACAACGACAATGGCGTCTTGCAGAACTTTGTTCAAATCGACTTTTACCTCCGTGAGTGAGATTGTGATCTTCCTGTCTCCTCGGGAGTGCTTGCTTTGGGTTGCAGTTTTCATTGAATTGAACCTTTCAGTCGTTCCGGCCAGGCATCTGTCAGGGCAATGTTGATCACATCCACCCAGGGCATGCCTTCGCCGTTCAGGTATTCGCCAGCCAGATCAACCAGGTTTTCCAGTTCTCCGGGCGTCAGGTCTGCAACGAGTCTGCCTTTCTGAACGAGGCGATCCGCCAGCAGGTCAGCAAAGTCTTCGACGGTGATGCGATATAGGATGTGGTCGCGGTCGTATTCCAGAAGGAAGAGCGTGCCAAGAATCTTCTCGACCATTTCGCGCTTGGCGAGGTTGTAGGCAGCCGTCAGGGCCTGCTTGGCGGCTTCAATCTCCCGCTTGTGCTCGTTGGGCTGTCCGGTGGGAATGCGCTGGAGGGCCTGCAGGCAGGTTTCCAGGGCGTTCAGGATCAGGGTTGTGTCGGATGGATTCGTCATAATTGTTGCCTCCTTTGAATGTGAGAGTCAGTATCTCGGGTCGCTGGGATTCCAGTTCAGTCGGATGGTGATGCCGCGCCATTCCTTGAGAAATGACTGGGCTTCGCGCTCGGTTGGGTAGAGCGGATCGCCGGTGTGGTGGCAGCCGCCCTTATCGTGGATGAAAACCGTCCAGCCGATGGCTTGCGGGTCGCCGGGATAACTGCGAACTAGGTTGCCTTCGCCATCGTATTTGGCGGGCAGGACGGTATGTTCGGGCACAAAGCGCGGTATGACGGCAGGTGTGTTTGTTTTCATATGGCCTCCTTGTGTGGAAAATATGATTCGGGCGGGGATGGTGCTTTCAGGCGTGGATTTTGTCCGTTTGCTCATCAAAGAGCAGAACAGCAAACCCTCGCCGCCTTTTGATGGATGACATGGGTTTGCTGTTCTGGTGATTTGTCCGATATGTGCCGAGGGGTAATTGCTCGGCTATAATCCTATCTGGAGGACTTGGTTATGAGGATTTTCCCCGTTCTTTTCCTGTTCGTTCTACTGGCTGCGTGCGCCCCGGCTGCGACCGAAGCCCCTTTGCCAACCGAAACGCCTGCCCCGACCAACACGCCCATCCCAACTGCGACGGTCATCCCTTCGCCCACGCCGACCGAAAGTCCGGAAGAAGCCGCAGCACATATTGCCCGGGCAGTTTTGGCGGGTGAAACAACCCTTGTCGAAATCGCTGCGGGGATGAGCGTGGATGAAATACAAGAAGTACATATCGCTATCGCAAATCATCTCAACGAAGAACGTTCGAAGAAATTGGTCTTTCCGTTTACGGACATTGGAGACAAAACAGCTTATGTTGGCTTAACATCTAGCGGTTGGGAAAGAGTTGAAGGGTTAGAAGACCAAAGGTTAATTGAGTCAGAAAAAATTATAATTCCAGGATATGAACGAAACGGAAAGTGGTACTATCACGACCCAGTCATCAAAAAGTTTGTGGAAGCGCAAGGGAGCTTCCTATAATGAACAAGAAGCAAGAAAAATTGTTGAACGAGATGGATTTTTATTGAATTTGATGAAAATCGAAGAAACAGGAGAAGCTGTAAGTTTTGGCAATGTGATACTTTATAAAACAGCAGATAAAACCGATGAAAAATTTCCTATAATTCTAGAGTCAAGAACATCTGGACAGAGACGTATCACTTATTTGTTTCACATAGAAGTATTGAAACCAGAATTTGACGATCATGGAAATGTGATTGGATTCATAAAAACAAAGGCAATATTTCGGCCAACATCTTTATTTGCTCCAGGTTTAGATGGTGCAATGGAGCATCAAAAACCAGGAGAACCATATAAGCCAGGGACTATTGAACCTTTCTTTGGAGACGGAAATGTAAATGGTTTAACAAATCAAATTGTCTGGATAATATCTAGGAGTAATCCAAAGGAATCATTAGAACTTGGAGGGTTCTTTTCTGTACAAATACCGACCTTTGATGACAAAAATCATGCTTTGGCTGTTTTCATAGTAAAAAAGTAGGTTTCTGTTTCACTTGTTATTGTCTGCATGGCTTGTCTATGAGAATTTTCCCGCTTGAATGAGCAAATCGAGAATGGGGAGATTTTATTTGTCACGTCGCAGAACAGCAAATTGACCCCGGTTATCAAACTAACCGGGGCGGATTCGATGTTCTGTATGGGTGGATTTAATCTTCCGGTTCGGGTGGTATGGGACGCGGCATGGGCCGGGGCGTCGGGGCTGCCGGACGTGGGGTCGCGGGCAGGCGAACCGCGCCGGGATTGTTCAGAGCGCGGGCCATTGGGCGTTGGACGGTCATCGGGTGAACGGCAAAGAAGCGCTCGCCGGTGAAGGAGGCCACCGAAACCAGCAGGACGCGGATGATGAAAACCATTAAGGCCACGAAAGCCGGGACAACGTTCTGCATGAAATTGACGCCAACCACACGCGTGCCTTCCGGTACGTGATTGATGACTGAAACGGCCACACCCCACCAGGTCAGGGTGGCATTCATTGCGGCGGCCAGCAGCCAGGCCCCAAACAGGAACCAGACTTCAATCGGTTCGTCTGCGTCCCGTTCGGGCGTGAAGATGCGGGCGATACCGGCAAAGTCAATCGCGCAGAAGGCAATCGAGAGAATCGAAGCCCAGTGCAGGCCGATGATGGCCGAGTTGCCAAGAATGTCGGTCAGGGCGAATTCTGTGGTGCTGAAGTTGAAAACTTCAAAGGCCACCAGGCCCAAGGTCATGGTGATGGGCACGATGGCGCGCCATTGGATTTGAAAGTTTTTGTGCATGGGTTTCCTCCTTGTGTGGGTTTTACCCAGCCGCGCGGGCGAGCAATCCCGCCTTGATGGGCGGTTGGAAGTTGGCTTCGGCATACGCGCCGTGCAGGCTGAGCAGCAGGCGCGTCGGTATTTCGTCGTGTCTGCCGTACTTTTCCAGCGTGGCAGCCAAGATGCGGTGGATTTCCCGCGCAGCGCCAGGCGAGAGCAGGACATCCAGTTGGTGCAGCCGGGCCAGGGGTTGTCCAAAGGTTGAGACCGAGAAGGCGCGGTAGTTTTCTTCTACCGCTTTGGCTGTGAAGATTTCACCCTCCTCCGGGTCTTCGTCCGCAAGGACGATCTCGCCCTGCTCCGGGCCGCCGTTCAGGTACTGCCAGTCCAGGATATTGCTGCCTGCTTCGGCGGTGGCGCCGGTGAGCATTTCCGTGAATTCAACGGCGATCGTGCTGGGATCAGTGTCGGCCGGGACAGCGACCTGGATGGTCAGGATGCGGACTTGTTGACCAGGATAAACTTTGTGCATGTGTACCTCCTTGTGGTTACATCTCCAGCCGGTCGGCCATGAGTTCGGATTCTTCGCGGGCTTGCTTTGCCATGAGTTCGCGCCATTCTTCGGCGCACTCGCTTTCAGTTTCGGGGCCGCGCAAGGGAATTGTGTTTTGCTCGATGACTAGCCGGTTGTTTCCGGTGAGATTGATTGGAGCAGGTGCGCGGAACAACAGGTAATGGATGAAGGCGGCGATCATTACACCGCCCTGCTAACCAGTAACTCGTTCAGGAGCTGCTGGCGTTGACGCTCGATGCCGGCCAGGTATTCAGCCTGGGCTTTCTGCTCGGCCTGGTGCTGGACGGCCAGGACCGCGTTCATCCATTGGCCGGGAACGAAGAGCAGCGAGTCTTTTTTCTCGCCTTCCTCTTCTTCGATGATCTGGCCTTCGTTGGTGTCGGCCATCAGCCAACCCCAGTGCATGACCCGATCGCCGTTGAACAGTGCCTTTTCGACCGGATTTTGCCAGCGAGGATCAAGTTCTTTGGGAAGAACGTAGGCGGCAACAACGCGGCGGACAATGTAAGCCCGGTGACCAGGGCTGTATGTTGTTGCGCTTTCGTTGCCGATCAGGGCAACGTTGCCAGACCGCCAGAGCCAGGCTTCGCGCAGGATACCGAATTTCTCGCGCTGTCCGAGATTGCGCAGAACGTTCCAGCAGGTTGCCGGGTAGTCCAGGTCGCGGGCGGCGGCGATCCAATCGCGCTTGATTTGGCGCAAGTCTGCCAGGGATGTATCGGCAGTGGGCTTTGCCGTGTTTGGCGCAGACTTTGTGGTGGTTGTAGTCAGCATGTGACCTCCTTGTGTTTCAATAGAAGCCTGACTGTCAACAGCCAGACTTCTATTGATCGATTCCGGTGTGTTACGCGGCGGCAGCTTCTTCTGAAGCCTTTGCGACTTCGGCGGCTCTGGCAACTTCAACCGGGTCGCTGATCACAACCGGCATGACAACATAGCGATATTTGTCTGTGCCGTTGGTGAACANNTTCAGGCGCATATGCACTTGATCGGTTCCAATCGCTTCCAATCCTTGCTTGACAAAGATGACATTGCTGCCCACCAAAAACGGCATTTCGGCATCACTGGCCAGGATCGTTTCGCCCTGTCCGGTCTCGGCGGATTCCCCGTAAACCTTCACCCCGTTTTCGGCGTGGTTAAACTTCAAGACGCTTTGCCCTTCGCGCGCGAAGATTTCGGCGCGGCGAACCGCACCCTGAAATTCTTTGCCGTTCAGCGTCAGGCTGTGCTTGAAATCCCTGGGGAAGATGACTTGCCAGTCCGGGAAATTGAAATCAAGAAGCTGTGCCCGGAAGGAAACATTCCCCCAGGTCATCAGGATGGCGCGGTCTTCGTCCACAGAGACGGTTACCCGAGAATCATCACCTGGCAGGATCGCCGCGAGTTTCAGGGCGGCGCTGCGCGGGATGAGCAGACTGGTTTTGGCGGGGAAAATCAACTCGTGATCGAGGTGGTAGCTTGCCAGGCGGAAACCATCTGCGGCGGTCAGGTAGACCTTTTCGTTAACCAGGGCCAGCTGCACAGCGCACAGGGCGGGCCGGGACTCATCGGTTGATGTAGCGATTGCAACTCGCTTGAGTGCGGAGCGCAGTTCGCTGGCCGGGATCATACCCATCAGCTTGGAGTCAGGTGCGACGGTGTTGGGGAATTCATCGGCGGCAAGGCTCTTGAGTTTGGCTTTCGTTCCCTGCGATGCAAAGCGCAGGGTGGCGCTGTCTTCTTCCCAGATCAGGTCAATCTGTGCGCCGGGCGCAGCGCAAGCCAGGTCGGTCAGGGTTGTGCCTGGGGCGCAGGCAGCCCAGACTTTCGTCACGATGGCAGGCACTGCAACGCTGATGGCCGTTTCTAGATCGGTCGCGGTCAGGGTCAGCGTTTCTCCATCGGCTTGCATGTGGATCGTGGTCAGGACCGGCAGGGTGGATTTGCCCAGGGCTTTCGAGACGATGCCCAGGGCGGCCTTGATGGTCTCGGTCAGGATTTTGACATCGGCGGTGGATTTTGTCATGGTGTTTGTTCTCCTTGTGTCGGAAGGAGAGCCTGGCGCATAGGCCAGGCTCTTTTAGTGATGGGTACTGCTTGTGACGGTCAGAAAGTGATGGCTAGAACGGGATGTCCGCCTCGCTTTCAGGCAAGCCGGGACCGGCGTTGGAGGGAATGTCGCTCTCGCCGCCGTTGTTGCGGCTGTCCAGGAAGCGGACTTCAAAAGCCTTCAACTCGAAGGTGGCCTTGGCTTCGCCGGAGTTCTTGTCGTTCCAGGCGCGCGGGCCGCCAGTGTTGCGGTCGTAAACCAGGGAGCCTTCGACCAACACCTTGGCGCCTTTCTTCAGGTACTGGTTGCAGACTTCGGCTTGCTTGCCCCAGGTTGTAATCTTGAACCAGACCACGTCTCTGACCGTTTCGCCAGCGCGATTCGTGAACTGACGGTTGACGGCCACAGAAAACTCGGTCACGGGTTGGCCTTCGGGGGTGTAACGCATTTCAGGGTCACGCCCCAAATTTCCAACGATGATCTGTTTGCTCATGTAAGATGACATCGTGTTACCTCCTTGAATGATGAGAGAATCTGGGTTTGCATCGGCATATTTGCCGATGGATTTACTTGCCGTTACTAGCGCGATACCAGGTGCGCAGCGATTCCAGGGACGCGGGCGACTGGCCGATGGCTTTCAGGTAGGCGTCGAAGGCGACACGTTCAGCCGGGTCGTCCTTGCAGAGCGTGTTGTCCAGGTACTTGCGGGCTGGTTCGCCGAGGTTCGCCGTGGGTGTGGCAGGTTCAGGCGCAGGATTGAGTGGGGCCGTGACCGGCTTACTGGCCGCGTCGTAGCGCACCAAAATGCGCTTGTGCGGCTCGATGGCGCCGGTGGACTTACCGCCTTCTGCGCTCCAGGTCTGCCATTTGGGATTGACTTCCCAGACCAGGTTGATCGGTCGCGGCAGCGGGACGATGTATGTTCCAGCATCCTTGTGATCCTTGTCAATGTCGCGCTCGCCGGGCCAGGTCGGGATGGAGTCCAGTTTCAGGCCCGTAGCCGCCTCGAAGGCGGCGATGTCTTCCGGCTTGTTCAGGTAGGCATGCAGGAATTTCTTGACGGTCTTGGGGTGGGCCAGGTAGAAAGCCACGATGGGCGTGCCATCCGAACTTTCACGGCGCGAGACCGAGACGACTTCCTGCTTTTGCTCACCTTCTTCGAGGCCGGGGGCGTTGACCTGGAAGCCAGCCGACAGGTAGGCGTCCACCTGAGCGTACATGATTCCGGCGACGCCGTAGGTGATGGGCAATGTGACCTGCGCGCCGGAAGAATGGTACAGGCGCGTCCAGCCGGTCAGAGCGTTGGGTTCGTTCATATTGGGTTGACCTCCTTTTTTCTCTGGTGCTTGTGGGAACAGGATGTGAATGGCGCAAATGTGTTTGCATTTGCTGTCTGAGTGGGCGTGGTGCTGGTAGTCCTTGCATTCGCAGGTTGCGTGGGTGACGCGGTAGGGAACGTTATCGCCGTTGACAATGCTCCATGCGCCTTCGCCGAGGGATGTGACTTTGTACTCCCCGGACGCGAGGGCGGCGCGAGCGCGCTCGTATCGTTCTTCCTGCTTTTGAGTGTCCATAGGCTGTGACCTCCTGTGTGGGATTTTGGAATGTGGCTCTTTCGGGGGTGGTGCTTTCAGACGTGGGTTTTTGTCCGTTCTCTCTGATGGAGCAGAACAGCAAATTGACCCCGGCCAGCACATGACTGAACGGGGCGGATTCGATGTTCTGTGTGTTCTTGTGTGGAATATGAGACTTTCCATGCGACGACTTTTGCGGCTCCTTGGGGTCCGGCCACCGCGCCAGCCGGGTTGCCGGCTGGCGACGCGCTTCTGGAAAGGTGCTGTTTGTCAAGGTGCGGATGAGGCAGGGAAAACAAAAAACGAGAAACACCAAGGCTGGCCCGCTGTGGGGCCGGGTCTCCTTGTGATTCTCGTTTTTTAGAAATGGAAGGGTCTTGCTGTGCTTGTGGTCTTGCGTTTGACTATCTGTTACTTGGCATCAGGCTGCTCGCCTGGTGGCTGTTTGTTGCGCCGGGCGGGGGCATCCAGGCGCACCACACGCATGGCGACGACTTCGACAATGCCGCGGTCAATTTTGATGTGGTCTGAGTCGTCGATTGCCGGGGTTTCCGTGGTCTTGCGGGCTTTGCCCAGGAACTCGGTCAGCGATTCCTTGAAGTCGCGGCTTTGCAGATAGCCATGCACGCGGACGCGGTCTCCGCGGGTGGCGGTCATCAGGGAAGTCGCGCCGCCGGGCACACGCACGTTGATATAGTCCGGTTCATCGCGGCCCGGATTGCTGCTGTCGGGTTTGCCAGGCAGGTCGGCATCGCGATATGAGGCAATCCGAAAGAACAGGTCGCGGTCGTAGGTCCACGGTTCACGGGCGATAAGGCCCTCTATCTTTACATCATTGAGCATTTGGTTTTCCTCCTTGTTGGGAAATTAAAATAAATAAGCGGGCAGAGAATACTCGTTGGAATATTCTCTGCCCGCTTATCGGACAGTCTCATCCGCCAGTCTGGCGGCTGCTCACCGGTCGGTGGGCGCGTGGGAAGGGGTGTTAAGTTAATTATAGCATGGGGGCATTGAGGGGTGTCAAGGAGAATTTTTGACCTTGAGAGATTGCAGCCAACAAGTTTATGAAGAGAATCACATAGAGGTAACCCCAAAAGAGTATCGGGGCGTTTACCGTTCGCAAAACTCAATAATACCTGATAGAGCGAGCTGGGATGCGTTAGGTTGCGCTGGGCGCATAGAGCAAACGTACTGACTTTTTCAGTTTTGCAGGCTTTTGCGTTTGCGCCATGCGTGGTTCGCAGGGTTGGTACAAGCGGGCGCTGAACTGTGCTAAAATGAGCAGAAACGTGATTTTGTGCGTTTTTAATGGCACTCCCCAAACCACCCAGACCCGATTGAGGGTATTGAAGCCTCACATCTCCTTACTGTTGTCGGATAAGGCCACCACACGCCCCCAAACCACCCAGACCCGATTGAGGGTATTGAAGCTCAAAGTATTGCCATCGCAAGCACGGGGATTAGACCGTCCCCAAACCACCCAGACCCGATTGAGGGTATTGAAGCTACGCGTCCTGTTCGTTAAGAGGGGGTTCGGGGAACTCCTCCCTGAACCACCCAGACCCGATTTAGGGTATTGAAGCGTACCAACCATCACGAGAATAGACCCAGCGGCCCCCGGCCCTGAACCACCCAGACCCGATTTAGGGTATTGAATCGAGTTGGTGTGAGGCTGCAACACTTGGGTAACGTGCATGGAACGCTGAACATCTCCGACCCGATTGAGGGTATGCAAAAAACCGCTTGATTGCTCAGGTGGTTTTTTGTTTGCGGATGTATATGTGTTTTATTCGGCGGTGAGTGGGCTGACGCCTTTTTTAAATCTACGGCTTTGAACTCATTTCCGGCGATGACTACGGTTAGTTAATCACGCGCTTGCCATATGTGGAATTCGCAGGCCTGGCAAAAGCGGGCGCTGAACTGTGCTAAAATGAGCAGGAAAGCGATTTTGTGCGTTTTTAATGGCACTCCCCAAACCACCCAGACCCGATTTAGGGTATTGAAGCTTATAAAGCTCATCCCAATTGTCGACACCAAGGACCACCCTGAACCACCCAGACCCGATTTAGGGTATTGAAGCCTGATAAAGCCAACCACCACATTGGGAGAAACAGTTACCCCAAACCACCCAGACCCGATTTAGGGTATTGAAGCAATTCGGCCAGGTTCGGCTTGGTAGGGTCACCACCACCCCGAACCACCCAGACCCGATTTAGGGTATTGAAGCATTTCTTCGTCAGATCGTGCCCATGATACGTTCATGTTATTCCCTGAACCACCCAGACCCGATTTAGGGTATTGAAGCGAACGCCAAATACGGACGCCGATCACCAGGGCAAATCAGCCCTGAACCACCCAGACCCGATTTAGGGTGTTGAAGCGGTTGCCAAATATCCAGTCATAATGACCCAACACAGAAAAGCCTTGAACCACCCAGACCCGATTTAGGGTATTGAAGCATAACTTGCAGCGGCACACAACCACCCTTGCCATCCCGCCCTGAACCACCCAGACCCGATTTAGGGTATTGAAGCGTGACATTCGTGACCTTGGTACTCGGGCCATAAAGAAGGCCCTGAACCACCCAGACCCGATTTAGGGTATTGAAGCAGAAGTACCAACTCACCCCACGGCCTCAACGCGAAACCCCGAACCATCCAGACCCGATTTAGGGTATTGAAGCGAGTTGTCGAAACTGTCTATATCGGCTCTGTCTTTCCCCTCGAACCACCCCAACCCGATTTAGGGTATTGAAGCTCCCAACCCATTCCCTGAACACTCCCAACAAGAGCCAACCCCGAACCACCCCGACCCGATTGAGGGTATTGAAGCAGGACGGTATCTCCGTCGAAATCAGCACCAGATAATTTTTCTTCGAACTACCCCGACCCGAGTTAGGGTATTGAAGCAAAAACAATTCCGTTTCAGGAGTTGCGTGAGCCAGAACTCCGAACCACCCAACCCGATTGATGGTATGCAAAAAACCCCCTGAGCAATCAAGCGTTTTTTTGTTTGCGGGTGTATGTGCATTTTATTCGGCGGTGAGTGAACTGATATCTTTTCAAAATCTCCGGCTTTGAACTCATTTCCGGGGATGACTACGGTTAGTTAATCACGCGATTGCCTTATGTGGGATTCGCAGGCTTGACAAAGGTGGGTGCTGAACTGTGCTAAAATGAGCAGGAACGTGATTTTGTGCGTTCTTAATGGCACTCCCCAAACCACCCAGACCCGATTTAGGGTATTGAAGCCTGTCCAGCCGATTTCACTCATGAGTGATTTGAATTGCCCCCCAAACCACCCAGACCCGATTTAGGGTATTGAAGCTAATATCTTCAACCGCCGCGTACCAGCCGACCCACTTCCCAGAACCACCCAAACCCCATTTAGGGTATTGAAGCCCAAGGATCCAACCTATCAGGCATATTGGGCCACCTCTACCCCAGAACCACCCAGACCCGATTGAGGGTATTGAAGCGTGAAGGACCGGACGAAGCCGACATTGCAATTCGGATTCCCAGAACCATCCAGACCCGATTGAGGGTATTGAAGCCCGCACTTTGGACACGTCAGGGCCAGGTTCGAATTTCTCGTCCCAGAACCACCCAGACCCGATTTAGGGTATTGAAGCCGGCAACCGAAGTGGACGGCATTGTACCAGGCAAGCGAAACTGCTCCGAACCACCCAGACCCGACTTAGGGTATTGAAACAGGTGGGTAACAGTTCGTTGCTAAGGCCACGACGAATCTCCCGAACCACCCAGACCCGATTGAGGGTATTGAAGCTCGATTACGGGAACCATAATGAACCCTTTGGCGGCTTGCCCCTAACCCGCCCGACCCGATTGAGGGTATTGAAGCTTTGGTCACATAGTCTTCACGCAGAGGAAAAAGTATTCGACCTATCTCGGCCCGCCTGAGGGTATTTCACGCCTTGAATAAATTTCTGTTTGCAAAAACGCTTAAGCCGATGCCAGGTGGGGGAAATTCGACCGCTTTTTGTGCTGAAAAGCCAAAGTTTGTTGACTTTTTCGCAAAACACATTCATAATACTCAGGATTGAATTTTGCCCACATTGCTGACGGGGAAATATTCACAAGAGGGAGAGTTATGGAAAAAGTGCTTTTTGCAGGTGATGTAGACCGCACGCAATCGTATGTCTTTGAATCCAGCCGCTTGCCGGAGATTCGCGGCGCCAGCCGCATGCTGGACGATGCCGGGGACGAAGCCGAGCGCGCCATTCAACAAAGCGGGGGAGAACTCATCTTTCAGGGCGGCGGCAGCCTGCTGGCCCTTCTTGATTTACCCCAGGCCGCTGCTCTTTCAGAAAAAATCGAAACCATCTTCTTGCGCAAAACCCATACTGCCACCATCACCACCGCCTGGCGGCCTGTTAGTGAGCAACTGCTCACGCAAGGCTTACCCGGAGTGCAGGCTTCTTTCGGTAGCCTGATGGACTGGGCATCGATCTGGCTGCGCCGCGAAAAAGATGGCCGCACTGCAAGCCCCTGGCTAGAATCCCCGTCCCATGCCGAGCGCTGTCGCTCGTGTCACGTTCGCCCGGTTGCGGTTGAGACGCTGGATAAATACCCGGATTGGCCGTTGTGCAGTGTTTGCCAGTCCAAACGTACTTACAAGGGGCGCGACCTGTGGTTTCGTGAATTTCAAGATTTCCTCGATAAAAACCCCAACCTGCATACAAACTATTACAACAACCTTGAGCCTTTCCCTCAATTTGATGCCCGGCAATCCCTGGCGCGCTGGACACCACAAGACCTGGATGAAATCGGTCAGTGCTGCCGCACCCAGCCGGGCTATGTCGGCCTGATTTACCTGGATGGCGACAACATGGGCCAGTTGTTCTCAGGGTTGGTTAACCGCGCCGATGCCCGCCTGCTCAGCCAGGCCATCCACGAAGCAGCCCGCCAGGCGGTATTCACGGCTCTGGCCGGTCTCTCACCTGTCAAGGTCATTCCGAGCCAGGCGCGCAAAATCAGCGGGGAATATCCTGCTGGCGGCGAAGCACTGTTTATTCATCCCTTTGAAATCATCACCATTGGCGGTGATGACCTGCTCTTGATTGTCCCGGCAGACCATGCGGTTGCGATTGCGGCAGAAGTCAGCCAGGCTTTTCCGAAACTGCTAATGCGTGCCCTGAACGAGAAAAAAGCCAGCCAGGGTTTGCTCGAAGCCCTGCGCCGCTCCCCGCCCTCTCTTTCCGGGGGCGTGGTGCTGGCCAGCGATCACAACCCCATCCACGTCTTGTGGAGCCGCGCCCGCGAATTGAAAACCTCCGCCAAGAAAGCGCGCCATGCCCAGAAGGCCGCAGAAGGCTACATCGACTTTAGCATCCTGCTCGGCACCGAAATCCCGGACCGTGATTTGAAAGCCGAGCGGGCCAGGTATCCGTATACCATCCAACTGCCGGGCAAATCGCCGCTCAGCCTGCTCAAGCGTCCGTATCCGGCGGGTAAATTGGGCGCTGCCTGGGTACAGTTGCGAAAGTTGCGCGCCAGCGATTTTGCCAACAGCCAGATGTCACAACTGGCAGGGGAACTCTTGCACGGCCAGGCCCACTCGCGCCAGTATTATCTGTACCAGCGCGCGCGCATTACCAGCATTCAGAAACTCGATAGCGTGGTTGAAACGCTGCAAGGCCCATTGGACGAAGTCACCTACCCCTGGTTTGAGTTCCAGAAATCACCCGGCCAGCCCTTTAGCGCGGTCACCGCGCTGTGGGATATCGCCGAACTTTTCCCATTTGCACCTGAGAAAGGGGGATAAGATTGTGATCAGCATCAAAGTCGAACTAACCTTGAAATCTCCCCTGCATATTGGCGCCAGCGCACCGGCAGGCACAAAGGCAGTGCGCGGCATGCTCAAAGATGCGCAAGGCTGGCCTTATATCCCGGCCAGCGCGTTCAAAGGCCGCCTGCGTCATACCGTTGAACGCCTGACCAGGAGCATGGAACGCAGCGTCTGTGATACTCACCACCAGACTTGCGAAAGCGCCCAATCGGCCTGCCCCGTGTGCCGCATTTTCGGTTCGCCCTGGGTGACTGGCAGTGTCCGTTTCTGTGACCTGACTCTGACCCAGCCCGAAATTTGGAATGCTGACTACCGGGAGGAAAACGCCTATCCGCGCACGGGCTATCGACACGGGGTTGGCATTTCGCGCACCCGTCGGGTCGCCCAGGATGCGTTGCTCTACACCACCGAACTATTCCAGCCAGGTGTGCCGCTGGTCTTTTCCGGGGAATTGCAGGATGTCGAAACCCTGGTGGATGCGGCCTGGCTGTACGCCGGTCTGCAATTCATGGAAAGTGTAGGCAGTAACCGAACGCGCGGACTGGGCTGGGTCGAATCCCGGATACAGGTTTTGCAAGATAGCGCTGTGATAACACCGGAGCAATTACGCCAGACATTGGAGGTCAGCCCATGACCCCGCGCCGCCTTAGCAAACAGGTCACCATCCATGCCACTGCGCCGCTTTTGCTCGGCGAAAAAAGTGGTATGAGTAATTTTGAACAAACCCTTGATTTCATCCCTGGTGCCAGGGTGCGCGGGGCAGTTGCCAGCCGTGCCCTGGAAAAATGCACGCAGCCTGCGTACAAAGACAATCACGCTGCCTGCCCTGACCGTCAATCCTGCCCGTTCTGGCAACTCTTTGGGGATGATGATATTTTCTTCGGCAATGCTTATGCCGGAATCTCTGGCCCGGTTTATCCCGTGCCGCTGACCGCCCACACCTGCAAGTATTATGCCGGAATCCCTGAGGCCGACAGCCAGAGTGCCAGGGACGATGCCCACGGGGTTTGGGATACCTTGGTAGAGCGACTGGTTCATGAAACCCTGGTTGATACCCAGTTCCCACACCGGGCCGAAATCCTGCCCGAACTTGGTCAGCGCATTCCAAAACTGCCTGCCTGGGCCCACAAAGAGATCTGTCCCAAATGCGGGAACGCCGCCCAGCCTGCCAGTGGATACTACATGCCTGGTCCGCCCCTGGCTTCTGCCGGTCATGTCCCAATTTCCCGGCGCATGCACGTTGGCATTAACCGCGCCCGCTTCGCAGCAGAAGATTCGCTCCTCTTCACCCAGGAGAGCCTGGATACGCGCGGAACCAACATCAATTTCTTTGCTGAAGTCAGCGCGCCTGAGGCAAAACTTGACCTGCTCACCCAGTACCTGAACGGCAGCCATGCCCTTGGGCGGGGACGCAGCCGCGGTTATGGCATGGTTAAAATTGACATGGCTGGCTCTCGCTCAGATCAGGATTTGCCAATGCGCTTTGCCAGACTTCAGGTTGCTGCCGAAAAGGCACTGCGCGCCTGGTTATCTGAAGATAAAACCGCCAACAAACCGGAAAAATTCTCCGCGCAATTCTTTAGCCTGACCCTGACCAGCCCGGCCATTTTTGAAACCTTTGGCCGCCCCATCCTGGTGCCGGACGCTGGCGAGATTGGCATTCCCGAAGCCTTTTTGCTGCGCGCCTGGACAAAGCCCGTGACCATTAGCGGCTGGGATGTAGCTGCTGGATTGCCGCGCCGTACCCGTCAGGCAGCGGCGGCGGGTAGTGTGTTCCTGTTTGCTGTCCCCGCCGGTTTGGACGTGCTGCCTGGCCTGGCGCTGTTGGGAGAAAATGGCCTGGGCGAAGAACGCGCCCGAGGATTTGGGCAGTTACAGGTTTGTGCGCCCATTCATATCAATTCTTTGCGTGATTTTGGGAGGTCCTAATGAACGAAGCCCTGAAGCAATCTCTTAACCTGCACACCCGTCTTACCCAGGTTGATTGGCTGGTGAATCTGGCTGAAAACACCCTCAAGAACAATCAGCCACCTTCTGAAAAATCACAACTGGCCGCCTTTTTGGGCGTGGCCAATGAAACCCGCAGCGCCCGGGTGGTGGTCAACTGGGTGCAATATCAAATGGGACGAGGTGGGCCGCCGCAAAGATTCTGGAAAGATTCTAAACTTGGGGATCAAGTAAAGGCTGATATTGAAGGCGAAATTCGCCAAAATGCGGAGGCCACTGCTGCCCAGGTGTATGGGCCGCGACCTACCGAAGAGCAGAAGAGCGAAGTTTATATCCGTTTGATACGCCTTTATGCCGGATATTTGCGACGCTGGCTGGTTGCGCTGCCGCCCAGAAGGCAAGAGTATCATCAGGGAAATCGGAGGTAGCCCATGACCAGAAATGCGGATTTCTCAACCTTTTCCTCGCGTCTGCACCTGAAAGGTAACCTGGTTTTCCAAACCGGAATGCGAATTGGGGCCGAAGGTTCCAACGCGGTCGACCAACCCGACTTGCCGGTGCTGCGTGACGCGCTGGGCCGCCCTTACATTCCGGGATCATCGTTCAAGGGTGCTTTTCGTAGTTCCCTGGAAGCCATCCTGCGTACTCTTCAAGAGCACCCCAATGTGCAGGACAGAAACCTGGCCTGCCTTTCTGTAGGCAAGCCAGGCAAACGCGCCCAGGATGATCCCCAACCTGCCCTTTGCCTGACTCAGGATGAAGTCAAACAGATCAAACAGGCCAGGCCGGATGAATGGGGACGCCAAGTCTCCGGGCCTTTACGCGACCGCCTGAATTCCCTGGACTTGAGTGGCTTGGGCAGTGACGATGCCTGCCGCGACCATGCCCTGTATAGCCTGAGTTGTCGCACCTGCCGCCTTTTTGGTTCGCCCTGGAGTGCTTCCAAAGTGCTGATTCGGGATATGCCACTGCAAGACGCAGACTCCTGGCCTGTCAACATCCGCGATGGTGTCGCGATTGACCGTGACGCCGGTCGTGCTGCCGACAAGATGAAATATCAGTTTGAAGCCCTGGCTCCCGGCGCCGCATTTGATTTTGAAATGCTAATTGAAAATGCCAGCGAAGCAGACCTGGGCCTGCTCTGGATGGCGATTGCTGCTTTTGAGCGCGGCGAAGTGCCGATGGGTGGTGCGCGTTCGCGCGGCCTGGGATGGTGCGCTTTGACGTTGGATTGGGGTAGCAGTAAGTGGGTCGGCGCAGAAAATTTGCTCGATTTCCTGTTCACCCCTGATTATCATCAAGACGCCACTGTCTTATCTGATAAGCCCGCTGAATGGTTGGCTTCTTTCCAGCGCGAGATTATGCGCCCGGCCTAAGGATGAAATATGCATAAAATGCGCTTAAACGAACTGCATCTCAAAGGCACGCTGACGCCCGATGGTCCGATTTTGGTCAAGTCTGGCGGCGAAATTGGGGCTGACCCAACCCTGCCCAATATGAATTTTGTGCGCACGCTTCATCCCCAAAGCGGCGAGCCAACCATATATTTGCCCGGCTCCAGCTTGAAAGGCGCTTTTCGCAGTCATATTGAACGGATTATCCGTACCATGCTTGGCGAAGACCCCACGGTATGTTGTGACCCGCTCGGGCGTTCATCCTGCGGCAAACGTATTGAAGGGATGAATAGATCTGGAATGAACTTGAGCACTGCGGAAGAGTACAAAGAATTGTGCCACGCTTGCCGGATTTTTGGTCACCTGGTTCATGCCGGTCATTTCGTTGCGGCAGATGCCTACCCACGCGAAGCGCTGAATATCTTGCCGGTGCGCCAGGGAGTTGCCATCGACCGTTTCTCAGGTTCATCCAAAACAAATGCCTTGTTTGATATGGAAGTTGCGGTTGAAGGCCAGTTTGAACTCAATATTTCACTGGTTAATTTTGAAATCTGGCAGATGGGTTTGCTGGCGTTGACCCTGCGCGACCTGGCTGAAGGCCGCCTGTTACTTGGCTTCGGCAAAAGCCGCGGACTGGGGAAAGTAACCGTACTTCTGGAAAATTTGAACATTGCCTACCCCGGTCGTTTTGATTTACCCGGCAGCGACAGAGATTTATTGGGCATGGCCGCCCTGATGGAGTCTTTACGCCAACCCTACGGGCTTAAAGACGGCCAAACCAGCAAGGTTAGCACACCTGTGGCGGGCAAGCTTGCCGAGGAAAGTATCCAGTGGGGACGCCCTGCCCTGGTATGGGACGAAGAACAGGCCATTTGGGATGTGCTTAAAGCCAGTGTCTCTGCCTGGTCTGGGCTGGTTTCCAATTAGAAGCGAGCAGATTATGGCTGAAAAATGGTACACCGTCGAGAAGATTACATCTGAGAATCTCTTTCAAGGGTTTAAGCAGGTCGAGCAGATTGAATGGGTTTACGCGGAGAGAGCCGAAGAAACTGTCTTGATGCGCGCCGCCGATTTTTTTGCCCTTGCAGTCCCTTCACAGGTCTGGCGTCATGGCCGCGCCTTCTCGCCGCAGATCGAAATTGCCTGGTGGCAAAACAGGCATGGTTGGCAGGCGAGAATGATTCTGACGGATTCTCAGCAAGTCCCTGCGTTGGATGTTTTGCCCTGGCAAGCTGCAACCGCCCTCGCGCCTGCCCCGGCCAGGGAACGTCTGTTGCTGCTCGGTGAGCGTGACCCGAACGCGGTGACTGAACCGCCAGCCTGGCGAACTGCCCGCATTCCGCGCCTGTTGACCTATCCGGCTCAGGCGGGCTGGGGTCGGGTTGCGTTGCTGGTTCAGCCCTATCAAGATGCGGGGATACTCGCAACCCAACGTTTTCTTGAACTTCAGGAAGGTGGATAAGCATGTCTCCTGATGCAAAAGCCTATAAAACCATTACTGCCGAAGAGCCGCAGCGAATTCTGCTTCAAAACGGCCACGAGCGGTTCAATCCCAATTTGCTGACCGGTAGCCTGCAGCTCAAAGCACATCTATGTCAGCCGGTTCATGTCGGCAGCGGCTTGCTGGAACCGCCGATAATGAGAGACCTGCAGAGCGATATTTTGCTGGTCAGGACTCTTTTCAGGGTTGGCGACAAGGTATGTATTCCGGGCACGTCCCTGAAGGGAGCCTTTCGCTCCTTGATTGAGATGTTTACCAATTCTTGTGCGCCTGGCGATGATTCTGACGAATTCCGTGGCTGCAAACCCGGTGAAGCAGATAGCACCGAGCTATGTCCGGCTTGCCGTTTGTTTGGCGCGTTTGGCTTTTTGGGCAATGTCCGCTTCGAGGATGTGGTTTTGCCAACAAAAATCAGGAGAAGCATTTTCATGTTGCCGCCCCAGTACAACAGTGGCAAGGGTAGGCAACACGGCGAGCGCCGCTATTACCCCCACGACCTGGTAGATGAACGCGAAGGCAACTGGCCTTTTGAAGTGCTTGACCCTGGGCAGTCGTTTGAAATCAAAGTCTCCTTCAAAAATATTTCTTCTGAAGATTTGGGGTTGCTATTGATTGGCTTGGGGCAGGGAGAATGGCAGATTTGTCCGAAGTTAGGCGGCGGCAAGAGTGCCGGGCTGGGAAGTGTTCGAATTACCGATTTGCGCGGCCAATTGCTGGATATTCACGCTTCCTATGCAAGTTTCGAGAGCCAATATCTGCCATTCGTTCCAGAAGACCACATTAAAGAAGCGCAAGATTTTCTAGAAGTGGATGTTTTAGAAGAACTCGCCGAAAACCTGGGTTGGGAATTGCTTCGGGAGCAGTGCGATGAAAAATAACGAACTGACCCATCAGCAATGGGAACAAGCTGAAATTCTTGCCAATACCCTGTCTGAATATGATGTTCCTGGAAACTTGATAAAACAGGCAATCACCTATTTGCGCAATCATCCGATGCGAAAAGAAATTCCGACCTATAAATTATTACTGGATTACCTGGTACGCATGAGCAAAATTGGGCCGCTTTTTCTTTCTGGGAATGAGAGTGAGCAGCAGCGAAAAATTTTTGGACAGGCAATTCGAAAACTTATTCCTGAAAATACCGAAAACGATAAACTCCTGCTCATTCTGGGCTGGTCTGCCCGCTTGATGACATCCCAAAAACCTGCAGTGGCATCTCACAAAGGAGGCCGCCAATGAGTGATGTGCTTATCTCTCCGTTGGGTCGTTCCCCTGGCGCAGTCAGCGGTGTTTATTTCGCCTTGCGCGAAAAAGGTTTCAACATCGACCGGGTAGTGACGGTTGGCACATCTCACCCGGTGGTGATTCGGGCCTCACAGGATTTTCTCTCGCGTTTGTTTGCCGCCCTCGATGTGGAGTATGAAGCCATCCACCTCGAGGGGCTGGATTTCACCAGTGAGAGAAAGATTGTCATGCTGCACACCCGCCGCATGGGGGTTGAAATTGAACGCGCCCGCGCGGCAGGCGGCCAGGTTCATATCTCTGTCACTGGCGGACGCAGCGGCATGGGTGCCCTGGCAGCCCTGGCGGCTCAGTTCTATGGTGCATCCCATCTGTGGCATCTTTCAGTACCGTTGGAAATTGAGAAAATGGGCGATACTGAACAGTTGGCCGGGCTGATTTCTACGTCCGATTTTCTGGCTTCACCTGCCCTCAACCCAACCCTGGCCGGTGAGCAGGCATACAGTCTGGTTTCTCTGCCGTTTAGTGATTTTAGCGGCATCAAGAGCCTGCTGACCTATTATGCCCAATTCGGCAAACTCCCCGACGCCGCCAGTGTTGCCATGCTGGCTTTTATCAAGGATGCCGGTCTGTCGGTGGACATGCTACGCCAGGTTTATCCCGCCGGGGCCTCGTTTGAAGACCTGGATGATTATTTCAGGCTGGTGGAACGTTATTGGCAGGCAAACGAAGCACACACCCGCGAAAGTATCCTGATGGAAATTGGCGCCTGGATGGAGCGCACCGGCATTCTGGCCCCCGAAGACCGGGAGCGGCTGACTCTTTTGCTGCACGCCAACGGCTCAGCCGATGAATTGCTGCAAATGGTCAAAAAAGATCCGACCGGTATTTGGGCCTATATAAAGAAGATTTGGAACTCTATCAAGAATAACAAGGATCAACTTGACGTGCTTATGAAAGCCAGTGACTTGTTTCTGAAACTGGGCGACTTTTATCTGAAGTACAAAGCCTCAACTCTAATTCTACCCCCTGTCCCGTAAACTCATGCTTCTTTCCGTTGTTCTTGAATTGTTGCCGCTTGAAAGTAAAACAGCCTCCGGTACATCCGGGCGCGATACCCAGGCCTGGTTTATCAAGACCATCGCCGAGTTTGACGCACAGATGGGCGATGTTATTCATCCGCAGGCCGAAAAAGTCCGCGAAACATCCCAGCAGCAAAAACGGCCTTACACCACTTCGGGGTTGATGCTATCATCTGGGCCAGATTCTTCTCACGAAAAAGCAAAAACTGCCAGAAAAAACCGCCCCACCTGGAAGCCGGTCTACACAGGCTATGCGTTCTCCGAAAGCCAACCGGTTTATGTGCGTTTATCCAGTTTATCTGCTGAGTTGAGCGCGTTGCTTCAGTCTCAAATCGTCCATTCCCTGCAGGGGCGCGTTATTACTCTGTTGGAAACCACCTTTACCATCCATGCAGTACACACGACATCTGAGGATCATGCCTGGGCC
Organism: Anaerolineales bacterium UBA5195; assembly: GCA_002412925.1. GTDB lineage: Bacteria > Chloroflexota > Anaerolineae > Anaerolineales > Villigracilaceae > UBA5195. The sequence goes on from DHVZ01000031.1 coordinate 34,139, forward strand.
GGGACTTCGGATTATACCCAACTGGTGCGCCAGAATCAGGGGCCGGTTGGAAAGCAAATTGATCTGGAATTTGCCTCCCCCACCACCTTCCGCTCGAACCAGGATGATATTCCCCTGCCGCTGCCGGAACATATTCTGCGCTCGTGGTGGCTGCACTGGAACGCTTTTTCGCCTCCTGAATTCAAGATTGATATGGACTGGCCCCGCTTTGCGGCAGATTGTGTGCGAGTGACCTCCCTGCGCAACCTTTCGACCACCCACTGGTTGTTTGCCAACGGCAAACGAGGTGGCGCAACCGGCTATTACGGGCAGGTTGCGCTGGCGGTTCGCCCTCCGCGCCTGGATTCTTCCTGGGCTGAGCACGCGCTTGGCGCAGAACAAGTCTTGCACACGCTGGCTGCTTATAGTCTGTACTGCGGCACTGGCCGACAGACTACGATGGGCATGGGCCAGACCCGGCTGGACGAATCCTGAGTTTATATTTCCCCGGCGCTCTGTGAAGAAAATCACATTGCGGTGATTGCCCTTCGCAAAGCGCGAAAAACTGCAAAAACGCGCGAAACATCGCGTAAGTGGTCGCTGGGTGTATGGAGCAAACGCAAGATGAACTGAAGTTTTGCAGGTTTTTGCGTTTGCTCCATGTCAGGTTTGCAAGGCTGGTACAATCAGGCGCAAGGCTTTGCTTAGAAGAGATTTCATGCGATTCAATGTGATTTCTCAGCAGCCGTCCCAACTACCCTGACCCGATTGAGGGTATTGAAGCTAGCTTGAGATTGTTGAAAACTTCTTTAACAGAACAGATGGTCCCAACCACCCTAACCCGATTGAGGGTATTGAAGCTAATACAAAACCGTAGAATCTGTAGCAAGAATTGTCTCCATGTCCCAACCACCCTGACCCGATTGAGGGTATTGAAGCTACGGTGACTTGTACGCCTGCATCGCTACTGCGAGTATTGTGAGGTCCCAACCACCCTGACCCGATTGAGGGTATTGAAGCGCGGTGAAACTGGTTGCTTGCTCACTAACTGCAGTGATGGTCCCAACCACCCTGACCCGATTGAGGGTATTGAAGCAGCATAGCCAGCAGTTCTAAAGCTTCGCGCCACGGGATGGTCCCAACCACCCTGACCCGATTGAGGGTATTGAAGCTAGGCGTCACTGTGCGGGCTTCTGCGGCGCTTTGTTCGTCCCAACCACCCTGACCCGATTGAGGGTATTGAAGCTCCCAGTTAGGCGCCTTACCACTTTCGCGGTATTCGGTCAGTCCCAACCACCCTGACCCGATTGAGGGTATTGAAGCTGGCTAACTCTTCAAACGTGGCCAAGCTAATGCTCAAGCTACTCCCTACTACCATGACCCGATTGAGGGTATTGAAGCCTGTTGTAAAGTTCTCTAACCCCGCGGGTATAGATGACTCCCTACTACCATGACCCGATTGAGGGTATTGAAGCATTCCGAAGGGGAACGTCACCTGAACCCCTTGAATCATGTCCCTATTACCCTGACCCGATTGAGGGTATTGAAGCTCCTCGGCGACGTCCCACATTCCTGTTTTGGCGGGATTGTCCTAACCACCATGACCCGACTGAGGGTATTGAAGCATGATTGCTTTTTCGATCATTTGCCGCCCGCCAGGTATCAATCCCTACCACCCTGACCCGATTGAGGGTATTGAAGCTTCTGGCTGTGCGGCAAGTAAGCGGGGTAGAAATTGGGTTTCATCCACAATGGCCCAGGTTCGCGGCAGATTGTGTGGGCGTGTCTTCAAGGTGCAATGTTTCGACAATCCACTGGTTATTTGCCAGTGGCCAACGCGGTGGCGCAACCGGTTTTTATGGGGATGTATGCATGGTGTGCGCAAGTCTGATCCCGATTCTGATTGGTTTGAACATGCCATTGGGGTCGGGCAGGCGTTACACACACTCTGTGCTTACAGCCTGTACTGCGGTACTGGCCACCAGATCACGATGGGCATGAGCCAGGCCCGGTTGGATAAATCCTGAGTTTATATTTCCCCTGGCAATCGGTGGAGAAAATCACATTACGGTGGTTGCCCTTCGCAAAGTGCGAAAAACTGCAAAAACGCGCGAA
>DHVZ01000052.1 GCA_002412925.1 Anaerolineales bacterium UBA5195
CTGGGGTTTGTTTCGCGTTCGATGCGCGTCCACAATGCGCACAGGGGGGGGCGCAAATAATCTTTCGAAACACGATAGGTTTCGCGCGTCAGGTTGAGGGCTTTTTCTGTCCGCCCGAGGTGCGCAAGACCTTCGATAAAGACAAAATTTTCGGCAGGGTCATTCGGATGGTCACCCAGCGCCAGCGCCTGCTGGTAAAACTCCGACACGGCGCGCCAATCCGCTTGCTGACGGGCCAGTTCGGCCTGAGAAAAGTAATAGCACCAGTTACGAGAGATCTCGGGAGCATAGAAATCGGGCAACTGCGTCGGGTTGTCTGTCTGAATCGCGGCGGGGTTGCTCAAAAAAGCCGCATCGCGCAAATCAGGTGGGAGAAGCCGATTAAGCGGGTCAATCTCCGGGTCGAGCACACGGAAACAGCCGGGAGGCGCAAAGTTGACCACCACCATCTGCGAGGTGTTGCCGCGAAAAACTGTGGCGAGGTAATTCTGCTCGAAAGCCATCCCCGGCTGGAGATTGGGACCGAGGGCGCGGCCTTCCTGGGTGCGGACGGAAGCAAAATAGAGGATCGTGTCCATCTTGCCGGGGGCCGAGTAGATCCAATTCAGCGGGCCAGACAGCGAATTGTCGCTGAAAACCGTCAGCGGCAGGTCGTTGGAGAGAATTGTCGTGCCCGGTTGTAAGGCCGGGATGCGCCAGGACATTTGCCAGAAGAAGGCGCGCTGGGTGCTCCAGTCGCGGCGATAAATGGCATTGGTCTGGAATTGTTCCCCGACCGAGAAACCAATCACAAGGGCCAGCAGGGTAAGTTGAAGGCGCGGGTAACGGGATAAAAATCCCAGCAGGGCCGCCAGGATCAGGCTGGAGCCCAGCATAAAGGACAAGGTAAACCTGTCCGCCGAAAAATGGAGTTGGGGCAAGGTGCGCTCGCCGACCAGCCAGAACGCACCGCCGCCGAGGATCCAGGCGGAGAGGCCCAAAAGCAGAGTAATTCGTGAATCGTAATTCGTAATTCGTAATTCGTGAGGAGAACGGAAGTACAGGCCGGTGAGCAGGGTAGCGGCGAAGGCCAGGACAAAAGCCGCGATGGTGGTGAACAGGCCAAGGGTGGAGGCGTCCACCGGCTCAAAAGGCAGGAGCCAAGCTGCGGGGACGGTCGTCCAAAAGGCCTGGAGCATGTTCCAGAGTAGTTTTCCAATCCCCAAAATGAAATTGGCTTTCAGGTCTTCGAGGGTCTGGTAGGTGTAACTGGCGTTCTGGTTACTGAAGAAAAAGGCGCGCCAGAAGGTGACCGCGAGGAAAGCGAACAAATAAGGCAGGTAGCTGAGAGCTGCGCGGCGGATTTTGGCTTTGAAAGCATCGTCGAGAATGGCAAAGATGAGGAGGAAGCGGAAGAATTCAAGGAAATAGAAGTATTCCATGGTCAGCAGGTTGACCACGGAAAGCAGCAGCGCGGGAATATGCCAGCGCCAGTCGCGTTTCTGGATGGCGACGATGCTCAAAAATAGCGAAAGCAAAAAAGCGTTGAAAACAATGTAAAAATGGGTGTACATCAGGGCGATGTAGTTTTGTCCCAACCCAGGGTAGACAAGGAAAAGCGCGCTGGCCCAGAGCGGCAGGCGCGATTGGGGCGCGAGGCGGCGCAGCAGCGCCCAGACCAGGGCAGCCGTCAGCCAGCGCAGGAGAACCATCAGAAGTTGCCAGACCCAGGGATGCGGCCCAACCAGCGGCAGCATGAACTGGTAGATCAGCCCCCAGAACGGGCGGCTGGTCGAGAAGGTCTGGGTCAGGGCCTCGGGACCGAGGCGGTAGTAGATCCACGTCCAGGGAGCTTCATCCCAGTAGAAGCCGCGCTCCCAGAAGAAGGGCGCGTAGGCGAGAATGGCGAGGAACGCCAGGAAGGGGGCGGGATGGAAGATGAAAGTGGAAAGGCGGGTGCGGATGGATGATGTCATGGTGAAATGATTGGAGTGTTTCGAGGCAAGGGTGGTAAAACAGATACGCGAACGGATTTTGAAGCGGAAAAACGGATATGGGGGGAAAGCTAAGGCATAAGAGAGTATTCCATCCGATGGCGGTGGTAGCGGCCCTCGCGGAAGGTTTGGGTAATTGTAAAGCCAAATTTGGTATAGAGGGCAAGCGCGGCGGGGTTGTCGGTTTCGACACTGAGGGCAACGGAGGTGTATCCGGCGGCGCGAGCGGATTCGACGAAGGCGGCCAGGATGGTTTTGCCGAGGCCTTGTCCACGGGCTTCGGGGGCAACACCGATGTAGGTCAGTTCGATCTGGCCAGGGCGCAGGTTATTGGCAGGCGATGCCGTCAGAACCGATTGGACAAGTTGGATGAGGATGCCAGGGCGAGTAAAGGCGAGCTTGAGCATTTTTCCGACAAACCAGGCCAGCGGTTGGCGCAGTTGAGCGTTGAGAGCGGCCGGGTCAGGGGAGCCGAGGGCGTAGGCGATTGGTAATTGGTAATTGGTGGTTGGTAATTGGTAATTGGTAATTGGTAATTGGGGTGAGGGCTGGGATGTTTCTAAGGCGCAAAGAGCGATGACGGATGAGTCGGTTTGGGCGAGTTGGTAGTAGCGCAGGATGAAGTCGCGGCCAAGCTCGGTGAGCAGGGTGGGCATGGTGGCGGCGTGCAGGTCGGCCAGGGCGGGGAGGGCTTCGATGGGTAGGTGGGAGAGGGGAAGGGTGGCAATCATCAATTTCCAGTGTTCAGTATTCAGTCAGCAATCCCTGAGCGGAGGGCGTAGCCCGTAGTCGAAGGGCAGTGTTTCGTGTTTCGTTGTTTCAGGCCAATCCTTTGATCAAAAACGGCCCAAGCGGGCGGATGATGAAGGCCGGCAGGCGTTTCCAGAGCCAGATGGCAAGCTGAAATTTGGGGTTTTTCTGGTTCAAGGCGGGAATCTCCGCGCCGAGTTTGATGGCGTACCAGTAGGCCAGCGGCTGGACGCGCGGTTTCCACTTGATCTTGAAGGCTTCGTTGCCAGAACCGATCAGACTGCGGCCAAGATCAAAGACTTGACATCCACGCCCGGCATAGCGGCTGATGGCCTGCCAGTAGAGAAATTCCCCGGCATAATCGGCGCGGTGGGCGCGCAAGATATTGGCGTGCAAATTGGTGACAGTGTTGCCGTGCAAAATAAAAACTCCCGCCCCGGCCAGTTTGCCATCCGAGGCATAGAGTACGGCGAATTCGAGCGAATCGCCGTGCAGCTCGGCCATGGTTTTCAGGTAGGATTTGGCATGATAAGGCGAACCCAACTCGTGCATGGAGCGGGCCAGAGCTTCGTAGGCATCGTCGAGCAGGTCGAGGCGGCCAAATT
>DHVZ01000032.1 GCA_002412925.1 Anaerolineales bacterium UBA5195
CCTGTCCAAAAGCGCGCAGGGAGGCGTGGGCAACGACAGCCTTGTCGTTCAGTTTTAATTCCTGGAAGGCCAGGATCAGATCGTTATATTCCAACACAGTTTTATTTTCCCTTCCAGGTTGGTTTTCGTTTTTCAAGGAAAGCGCGCATACCTTCTTTTTGGTCCTGGCTAGCAAAGGTCAGTTGGAACAGGCGGCGCTCATCGTCGAGTGTTTCGGCCAGCGAACCCTCGAAGGCCGCGTTGACGGCTTCTTTGGCCAGGCTCAGGGCCAGGGGCGAACGCTGCGCAATTTCAGCGGCCAGCGAAAGCGCCTCGTCCAGCATCCGCTCATCCGGCGCGACCCGGTTGACCAGCCCATATTTTTCCGCTTCCGCCGCGCTAAGTTGGCGGTTGTTGAGCACCATTTCCATCGCCAGGGTTTTACCGACGGCGCGGGTCAGGCGCTGGGTGCCGCCCCCGCCGGGGATGACGCCGATGGTCACTTCGGGCAGGCCGAATTTGGCGTTTTCGGCGGCCACAACCATGTCGCACAGCAAGACCAGCTCGAAGCCGCCGCCCAGGGCAAAGCCCGAAACCGCCGCGATGAGCGGTTTTNNCCGCGCCAGGCGCGCGAACAGCTCACTAAAACCGTTGGCGGTCATTTCAATGGCGCTCATCTCAGCCATCTCTTTGATATCGGCCCCGGCTGCAAAAGCGCGCTGGCTGCCCGTCAACACGATTGCGCCGATGGCCGGGTCAGCGTCGAAGACCGCCAGCGCTTCACCCAGCTCGATCAGCAGGGCGCGGTTGAGGGCGTTCAGGGCTTGCGGGCGGTTGAGCGTCACAAGCGCCACGCGTCCGCGCGTCTCGGTCAGGATGTTGGTATGGGTCATATGGCCTCCTTGCGAATAATGAAATTATACGCCCAAAGCAGTATAATTTTGCCCATGCCAATTCTCCTGCCTGAACCGACCTTGATCAACCTTATCCTGTATGGCGCGTTTACTGCGCTGGCCTTGAGCATGGGGCCGTTCGATTATTTTGGGGCAATGCCCATGCGTTACAGTAAATTCCGAGGGGAAAAGGGGATTTCCTCCCGCGCCGGGATGTTTTTCCTGTACTTCATCCCGCTGCTGGCCGCATTGGGCTTTTCCATGCCGTACCTGACCCACCCCAGCCTGCCTCAGACCATTCTGCTACTGGCCCTGCTAGGGCATTTCGCCAAACGCTGCCTGGAGGTCTTGTTCCTGCACAAATATTCCGGCCCGATGGATTTTCTGAGCACCCTCTCCATCGCCGGTTTCTACAGCCTGGTTGCTGCGGGAACCTCGTTCTTGAACGCAGCCGCGTTGGAACCTCCTGATGCCTGGTTCTGGCTGGGAGCGGTCCTGTTTGCTGTCGGCGAGACACTCAACTTCTGGCATCATAAACTGCTGGCCGACCAGCGCGAAAACAGCCAGGAATATGTCGTGCCGCGCGGCGGATTGTTTGGGTGGGTCGCCTGCCCGCATTACCTGTTCGAGTTGTTGGCCTGGCTGGGGATCGCCCTCATCTCGCGCCACCTTTTTGTCTACATCTCGTTCGTTGGCATGTTCAGCTATCTTTTGGCGCGCAGTTTGAAAACCCTGGCCTGGTATCGCGCAAAATTCCCCGATTTTCCGAAAGAGCGCAAGGCGCTAATTCCGTGGTTGATATGAGAGAAAGGATTTCCCCATGCTCTTCCTGCTTACGCTTCACTCCATTGTTCGCTGGTTGGTCATCCTGGTGGCGCTGGCGGCCATTGTCAAACTGGTCATTGGCCTGAGCCAGAAACAGGATTACGACAAGATGACCGGCGGCCTGGTCTCGGCTTTTGCCGGGCTGATGGACACCCAGCTTTTATTGGGACTGATGTTCTTTCTCTGGAACGGCCTGGCCGGGGTCGGATTCCCGCGTCAGCGCTGGGAGCACCTGGTCATCATGCTGGCGGCCGTTATCGTGGCCCACCTGCCCGCGATGTGGAAGAAAGCCGAAGCTCAGAAACGCCTGCGCAACACCCTGGCAGCGGTCATCGGTTCGCTGGTTTTGGTGGTGCTCGGCGTCAGTATGCTTCAGCCCAATCGCTGGCTGGTGATTTTTGGATTGTAGTAAGGGATTTTTGGGACACAGAGTTTATGGACAAATACGGAGAAATTTAAAAGCTCCGCTAAATCCGTAAACTCCGTGTCCTGTTTCGTTTTTAAGACCCGGCGCTGACAATCGCCAGCTTCCCAGGGTGCAGGTGGCGGCGAATGGCTTGCAGTGCGTCTGCGGGGGTGACGGCGCGGACGCGCTCTTCGTAGCGCTGGTAATAGTCCAGGCCGAGTTGGTAGCGCTCGATATTGAGCAGGGCGTTGGTGACCCCGCCGTTCGATTCGAGCGAAAGCGGCAGGCGGCCAACGAAATTATCCTGGCTGTCGCGCAGCTCTTCGGCTGTGATCCCGTGTTCGACAAAATTGGCAATCTCTTCCAGGATCAGATCAATCGCTTTTTGCAGGTTGGCCGGGCTGACGCCTGCGCCAATATCCCAGGAGCCGGTTTCAAGGCCGGCGCTCAGGCTGGAGTAGGCGTAATAGGCCAGCCCGGAGCGTTCACGCACCACCTCGCCGATGCGGCCCATCATACCGAATTGTCCCAGGACAGAATTTGCCAGCGAGGCGGCGAAATAATCCGCATCGCGGCGGGTCGGGCCGTGGCAGCCCATGACCAGGTCGGTCTGGGATTTCCCGTTAACGGAGATATGCTTGCGGGTGATGGCATCCAGCGGCTGCAAAACCGGCAGGGCCGGCAAAGGCGGCTGGTCAGGGTTGCGCCAATCGCCAAGGAAACGCTCCACCATTTCCAAAACCTGGAGCGGTTCGATTGCGCCGACCACCGTCAGCACCATGCCGCGCGGACCGTAGTGGCGGCGGTGAAAATCGGCCAGGTCGTCGCGCGAGATGGCCTGGACAGTTTCGGGGTAGCCGTCGTCGGGGCGGCCAAAAGGGTGGTTGGGGTAGATGATCTCATCAAAAGCCATGTTGGCGCGGTCGCCGGTGTCCTGTTCGCGAATGGCCAGGCCGGTCAGCAGTTGGGTGCGCAGGCGTTCGACGTGGTCGAGCGGGAAGGCTGGCTGGCGCAGGGCCTCGGACAGCAGTTCGAAAATCAGGGACAGGTCTTCG
>DHVZ01000029.1 GCA_002412925.1 Anaerolineales bacterium UBA5195
TTCAACTTCAAAAGCACCCTGATCGCCGGGAATTCTCCCTGGAATTGTCATTTTGAAGGTGGCCCATATATCATTTCCCAGGGCTATAACATCGAGGTCGGGAATCTTTGCCGCTTACAGGAGCGCACCGACATCCAGCTTAGCCCCGGAGCGCCGCTGATTTTTCCCGACCTGGTCGAAGATAACAGACAACTGGTGCATGTTTTGAACCCCGGCAGCGTGGCTGTCGACAGAATCCCAACCGCTGAGTGCCTGGCCGCAGACCAGCGCGGCGCTTCCCGTCCGCAGGGAGAATGGTGTGATATCGGCGCGTATGAACTGGAAATGGTTGCGTCCAGCCTGGAAAGCTTCTCCGCTCCCATCCTGCCGGAAGCGACGCCCAAACCTACGGCGCTCCCGACTCCAACCGACGCGCCGCAAATCCCGGCGATCACCTTCACCCGCAATGCGTTTTGTCGCAAAGGCCCCGGCACAGCCTATTTTGACGTCACGGCTTTCGAAAGCGGGAAAACTGCCGACATTGTGTCCAGGAACGAGCAGGGCTCCTGGTGGCTGGTGCAGATTCCCGGCGGACAGCAGCGCTGCTGGGTGGCGGACAGCGTCGGCGACAAAACAGGCGATCTGAGCCTGCTGCCGGTCGAGCCGGCTCCGGTTTTGCCGGATGCCCCCACCGGCTTCAACGACAGCTCGATTTGCAGCCCCAATCTCAACGCGCGCGATGTAAAGCTTGCCTGGGTTGACAGCCCCAACGAAACCAGCTACCGGCTTTATCGCAATGGCGTCTTGCTGGCGACCCTGGGTGCAAACGTCGGTGTTTATGTGGATAACACAGCCAAAGACAAGGGTTTTACATATGAAATCGAAGCGATCAACGCCTTCGGCGCCTCCGCCCGCCAGACGACCGAGGTCTCGGCTTGCGATTAGCCGAACTCAGTGATTGAGTTTCATACAAAAAGAGCCTCTCGTGAAATGGAGGCTCTTTTTGTTGTGTTCATGGTTTATTTCAACAAATACTCTGCTGTTTTGGCTGAAAAGTTGCCGGTCAGGAATTGCAGGCGTTCCACTGTTGTTCCAGTTGGAAGCTTGAAGGTGACCCAGCCGCGCACCTTTGAGCCGGGTGTCAGGATGCGGTGGTTGCCCAGCATCTGGCCTGGCAGACATTCGTATGGCTTTGAGTCATTCTCGTCGTTGTCGTAGGCGTAACCTTCGGGGTCGAACAAAGTCCACTGGTTGCGGCGGCAGCTGAGCGTTTCTTTGCTGTTGTTGCGGTACTCAACGCTGATGGCAAAAATATTCAGCCCATCCTGTTGGACGGTCTGGATTTCGTGCAGGCAGATCTCGTAGTCGCCAACCTTGAGCCACTGTTTTAGCTTGTGGGTATAGGTACTGTCTGCCAGGATGTTCTCACGCTCGGCTGGTTCCAACTCGCTGATTTTTTGCGAGAGCAGGTAATTGTTGCCGCAGTGTTCGCAGTCGAAGCGCTGCGAATCCTCGCTCACGCGCAGTTGCGCCCCGCAGGTGGGGCAGTTCAGGTGGATGAAGTTGAACATGATGATGGGCTTCCTTGATGACAAGATGATAAGCGCAGGAGAATTTTACTCCTGATGGCCGCACAAGGAGGGTGGGTAAACTCTCCCTGCCAGTGCAGCGCACAATTCCGGGGAGATACTATCGAGTTCGTTACCATCCAGCCAGAGTTCGGATAAGTTGGTTAGGTTGCCGAATTCCACCGGCAGGCTGGCCAGATAGTTATCCCTTAAATACAACAAGATCAACCTGTTCAGGTTGCCCATTTCAGGTGGCACGGCGTTCAAATTGTTATCTGACAAGTACAACATTTCCAGATTCGTTAGTTTGCCAAATTCGGGCGGCAGGATCGTCAATTTGTTGTCAGATAAATCCAGGTAGGTCAGGTTGGTCAGGTTGCCGATTTCCGAGGGTATTGTTTTGATCTGGTTGTTGGCAAAGGAAAGCTCAGAAAGTTGGGTCAGTTTGCCAATTTCGGGTGGAATGCGCCTGAGTTGGTTATCGCTTGCGGAGAAGAAAATTGTCAGGTTGGTCAGGTTGCCAATTTCGGGCGGCAACTTATCCAGGTTGTTTTGGGACATATCCAAATAAACCAGGTTGGTGAGCTGGCCTATTTCTGGCGGAATGGCACCCAAAGTGTTTCCAGATATATCCAGGGCAGTCAGGTTGGTCAGCTTGCCGATTTCGGGCGGCAAGGTGGTTATCTGATTCCTTTTGATGTTCAGGTTTTCAAGCCTGGACAAATTGCCCAACCCTGCCGGCGTATCATAGAGATAGTTATAACCCAGTGAGAGTTCAACCAGCCCGGTAAGCTCCCCAATTTCTGGCATCTTGCTAATCTGGTTCTCTGTCAGGGAAAGGGATTTCAAGTTGGTCAGGTGATTAATTTCGCCTGGCAAGCTGCCCAAATCGTTGAAATCCAACGAGAGATCGGTCAGGTTGGCTAGCTCTCCAATTTCGGGCGGTACCTGGCGTAGGTGGTTTCCCGACAGATCAAGTTTGGTCAAACGAGACAGAGATGCAATTTCGGCGGGCAGTTCGCCGGGCAGAGTGCTAACCCTGACCAGGGTAATCTCGCTCACGTGGCCCTCTGCACAGGTCACCCCGCCCCAGGAGCAAGGGGTTTTCGTTTCCAACCATAAATCCTTGCCAACCCATTCTTCGTAGTTTGTGTTCCAATTTGGGCCGCCCATATGCAGGTAGAGCGCAACCAGGGACAGGCACTCGTCGATGGGAATTTCAGCAACATCTGCGCAGGCAAAACCCGGGGATTGGGTTTCGATCGGCGCGGGCGCGCGGGTCGGTGGATTGGCAGTTGGAGATGGCCTCGTAGCAGCGCAGGCCGAGAGAACAGGTAGGAGCAAAATCGTCAGGATGAATAAGCGTTTCACAGTTTTATGTGTTTTTCAACAGATTCTTAAGCGAAGTTGTTGTGGGTGTAACCGTAGCCCAACCATCTAAATCAGAAGTATGAAAATTCCCATAACAAAAGTATACACTCAATCAATAAAACAGGGACAGCCTCCCGGCCGTCCCTGACACCTGACACCTGATACTTGATACCCTAAAACACCGGCGCGATATACTCGCCCCACACATCTCGCAGCGTGTTGCAGACTTCGCCGAGGGTCATCTTGTTCTCGACGCATTCGACAAAGAGCGGCATCAGGTTCTCTCCGCTTTTGGCGGCGCTGACCAGATGGGCGCGCAGTTCGGCGATTTTGGCGTTGTCGCGGGTCTCGCGCAGGCGGGCCAGCCGGGCACGCGCCTCGGCTTCGATGGCCGGGTCGATCGCCTGGCGTTCGAGCGTGATCTCTTCCTTAACCTGGAACTGGTTGACGCCGACCACGATCTGCCGGCCTTTTTCGATCGCCATCTGGGCTTCGTAAGCCGCATTCTGGATCTCGTTCGATTGATAACCCTGCTCGATGCCGTTCATCGCGCCGCCCAAAGAGTCGACACGGGCAATGTATTCAGAGGCCAGGCGTTCGATCTCATCGGTCAGGTGCTCAACGAGATACGAGCCCGCCAACGGGTCGACCGAATCGGCCACGCCCGATTCATAGGCGATGACCTGCTGGGTGCGCAAGGCCACCCGCACCGATTTCTCGGTCGGCAGCCAAAGCGCCTCATCCATGCTGTTGGTGTGCAGCGACTGCGTCCCGCCCAAAACGGCGGAAAGCGCCTGGAGCGTGACGCGCACAACGTTGTTCTCGGGCTGCTGGGCGGTCAGGGTCGAACCGGCGGTCTGGGTGTGGAAGCGCAGTTGCCACGAAGACGGCTTCTGGGCCTTGAAACGTTCGCGCATGATTTTGGCCCACATGCGACGCGCCGCGCGGAACTTGGCGACCTCTTCGAGCACATCGTTATGGGCGTTGAAAAAGAACGACAGTTGCCCGGCGAAATCGTCCACTTGCAGACCGGCCTTGATGGCGGCCTCGACATAAGCGATGGCGTTGGCCAGGGTGAAGGCCACTTCCTGGGCGGCGGTCGAACCGGCCTCGCGGATGTGGTAACCGGAGATCGAGATCGTGTTCCAACTCGGCACTTCGGCGGCGCAGTACGAGAAAATATCGGTGATCAGGCGCATCGAGGGCGCGGGCGGGAAGATATACGTCCCGCGCGCGATATATTCCTTCAAAATGTCGTTCTGGATCGTGCCGCGCAGGGCCTTCGGCTCGACTCCCTGCTGCTTGCCGACCGCAATGTACATTGCCAGCAGTACCCCGGCCGGGGCGTTGATCGTCATCGAGGTCGAAACCTTGTCGAGCGGGATCTGGTCGAAGAGCGTCGCCATATCCTCGATCGATGAGATCGACACACCGACCTTGCCCACTTCGCCGAGCGCCATCGGGTCGTCGGCATCGTAGCCGATCTGGGTTGGCAGGTCGAAGGCCACTGAAAGCCCGGTCTGGCCGGCTCCCAACAAATAGCGGTAGCGTTTGTTCGATTCGGCGGCGGTCGAGAAACCGGCGTACTGGCGCATCGTCCAGAAACGCCCGCGGTACATCGTCGGCTGCACGCCGCGCGTAAAGGGGTATTCGCCGGGGAAACCCAATTTTTCCATGTAATCCGGGTCGGCATCCGCTGGCGCGAAGACCGGCGGCAGTTCGATGCCAGACGAGGTTTCAAATTTCGGTTTGCGTTCCGGGAATTTTTCGACAGATTTCTTGTGCGCAGATTCTTTCCAGCGCGTGTATTGATCTTGAAGGCTCATGGCTCTCTCCATCTTCATGTCAGCGCGAGCGCTCCTCGCAATGACATATTATTGGGAAAATTATATTGAATTGTACCGTTTGCGTGGTGTTTCCGACAGCGATAAGCGTCATACCGTTTAACGCCATTTATCCCGAATCGTTCTCCCCGCGGCCTGTCTCGCCGTTTAATCGAGCTTGAGCGCAAGCTGGCAGGGCTGCGCCGGCTGATAAATTTCCAGGTCGAAGTGCGATTCGGCGCTTTGAGCGCTGCGCGGCAGCCAGGTCTGGTAAGCATAGTCGCGCGTCAGGGGCAGGGCGGCCGGGGCGGATGTGTGCCTAAAAGCAACGTACATCCCGCCCGGCAGGCTGTAGCGAACGAAGGTCGGCGCTAACGCTTCAGACGCGGGGAGTTCGACAGCGGCCAGGTAGAAGGCTCCGTTTTTTGTCCAATCTGCGGGGTAGAGACTAACGCCGTACCAGGCCGGGGCGTTGGGGACGGCTGCTCGCAGCGCAGCCAGCAGCTCGTGAGTCTGCTCTGGGCTGGTCAGGCGGGTCATCCATCCGGCCAGGGGACGCTCCGGGTAAAGGGTCGAGTCCGTGTGTAGAAAATCCCCCAAAGCATTGTTTTGCAGGTGCGCCAGGCCGCGCGGACTGAGCAAAAAGCGCGGATCGAGGGTTTCTTGGGCGCGGAATTGGCTGGGCTGGGTGCCAAACATGCGCTTGAAAGCGCGCGAGTAGGTTTCGGTGTTCTGAAATTGATAATCGGCGGCAATCTCGGTGATGCGCCGCTCGCTGTGGATCAGTTCTGCGGCGCTGGCGCTCAGCCGCCTTCTGATCAGGTAATCGTAGGGGGTGTGATGGACGGCTTTGTTGAAGGTGCGCTCAAAATGAAAAAGGGAATAGCCAGCCGCCGCGGCCATATCGGCCACGCTGATCGGTTCGCGCAGGCGGGCCTCGACGCAGGCCAGGCTGGCGGCAAGGGCGGTCAGGGCGTCGCTCATGGTTAAGCGAGCGGCTGGATTGGAATGTAAACATCGAGTTCGGATTCGGCCAGGTATTCCATGCCTTTGAAGCGTTCATCGTAAACCTGGAAAAAATATTGCCCGGCGCGGCGGTAGCCGATTTCGCCCAGTCCGCTCTCGATTTCGGCGTACCAGTCCGTGACGATTTTCTCACCCTGCACGGTATAGCAGGCATAGCGGGCGGTGGGCAGCACTTTGACGAGCAGGTCGGGCGCAGCCAGATCGAGGTCGTTGATCAGGACACCGGCAAAGACCTCGAAGTGGCCTTTCTGTTCGGTTTCGGGGTTGTAAATGTGAACTTCATAGGTGCGGTTGGCCAGGGATTGCAGGTGCGGGTAACGTTTCAGGCTGTGCCCGAGGCGCTGCCAGAGCCGCCCGATTTCATTTTCCACGTCCCAATCGCCGCTGACAGCGAAGGGATCGCCGTAAAAGCTCAGGCCGAGCAGGGTCAGTTGGTCGAGGGAATGGATGGTTGGTTGCATGGGCAGCTCCTGGTGAATATATACCCATTATAGTAGGGACACGGCAGATTGAGGCGATCTTTGTCACTTCAGAAGCTCCGCCGTGCCCCCGATGTAGGGACACGGCGGATTGATGCGATCTTTGTCTCTTCAGGAGTTTCGCCGTGTCCTTACTCCGGGAAATCTGCCGTGTCCTTACACCAGGATTACCCGCCAGTCTCGATAGTGTGTTCGGCAAAGAAAGCCGCCGCATCTTCCATGCACTCCGGCCATTCGGCGAACCAGGGCGCGACTTTGACATCCCGCACCCGATCGCAGACCGGAATATACGGCTTCAGATCGAGCAGGGGCGTGCCGTCGAAAGCATCGATCCAGGGCAGGATGACCAGGCCGTTGGTCTCATCGATGTGCAGGATCGGGCAAACCGTCACGGCAATCGGGTTGGGGCGGTATTCGGCGCGGCAGGCAAAGACCCCTGCGCTGGTCCCGGGCGCGTAGGGCAGTTCGGTCTGCATGATGTTGCGATCCGCAGGGTTGTCGTGCTTGTCGGCCCACCAGAAGATCAGCACATGGCTGAACTGCTCGAGCTGTTTGAGCGCCGGGCG
>DHVZ01000090.1 GCA_002412925.1 Anaerolineales bacterium UBA5195
TTCAGCGCCGCTCCCCCTCCGCCGCCGAAGCTGCGGGCGGCACATTGACCAACCTCGTCATCCGCGATGAAGACGCCGGGCTGGGCGGGCGCATTTTGCTGACCCTGGGCAAGCGCAACCAGACCCTGTCCCTGCCCTGGACGCGCCTCGGCCCCGGTGCACCGGTCATCCTGTCAGAAGAAGGCACTCGCGCTGAAGGCTGGCGCGGCATCGTCAGCCGCATCCAAAAAGACAGTATTCAGGTTGCCTTCTCGCAGTGGCCCGAGAGCGAAAGCGAGCGCCCCAGCTTCCGGCTCGACCGCTCGAGCGACGAGGTCTCGCGCCAACGTCAACGCCAGGGCTTGGAGAAAGCCGCCGCTGCCAGCGGGTCCCGTTTGGCCGAATTGCGCGACGTTTTGCTCGGGTTCCGTACCCCAATCTTTCGCGGATCAGACTCCCTACAGCCGCTCGGCCGTTTCATCAACGAATCCCAACTCGAGGCCGTGCGCTTCGCCCTGTCCGCAGATGACATTGCAATTTTGCATGGCCCGCCCGGCACGGGAAAAACCACCACCGTCGTGGAGCTCATCCGACAGATCACAAAGCGCGGTGAACGGGTGCTGGCTGTCGCTCCCAGCAATATCGCCGTGGATAATCTCTTTGAACGACTGCTGGCTGCCGGTGAGAAAGCGATCCGGCTCGGGCATCCGGCGCGGGTCTTGCCCGAACTGCGCGAACACACCCTCGACCAGCTCGTTGAAAACGACTCTGAAGTCAAAGTGGCCCGCAAATTGGTGCGTGAAGCCCATTCTCTGCGCGATCATGCCGCCAAATTCACACGCGCCAAACCAGAACGAGGCGCGCGCCAGGCCATGCGGCAGGAAGCCAAATTGATGCTGGCCGACGCGCGCAAGATCGAAGACATGGTCATCGCGCGCCTGTTGGATGGCGCACACATCATCTGCGCCACCGTCACCGGGCTGGATCGTTCCCTGATTGGGGAGCGCCGCTTTGACTGGTGCATCATGGATGAAGCCAACCAGACCACCGAAGCGGCCGCCTGGGGGCCATTGCAATACGCCGATCGTCTAATTCTGGCCGGCGACCACAAACAGCTCCCGCCGACAATACTCTCGACCCAGGCTGCGGCCCAGGGATTCAGCATCAGCCTGCCCGAGCGCCTGCTCAACCAGCTTGGCGCGGGCATTTCGCGGCAGCTGACGATTCAATACCGCATGAACCACGCCATCATGCAGTTCCCATCCGATGAACTGTACAACGGCAGCCTGCAAGCGGATGCCTCGGTCGAGAATCACCTGCTGCAAGATTTGCCCGGCGTCGCCGCAAACGAGCTGACCTCGACGCCGGTTACTTTTACCGACACCGCCGGGGCAAATTACGAAGAAGAATCTGAACCCGAGGGCGACAGCCTGCTAAACCCACTCGAAGCAGAATTAGTGGTCAAAAAACTGGAAGCGCTGCTTGCCACGGGATTGCCCCCAGCGGCGATAGCGGTCATCGCGCCGTACTCGGCCCAGGTGCGGCTGTTGCGGCAGCTTATCCCCCACAGCGAAGTTGAAGTGGACAGCGTGGACGGTTTTCAGGGCCGCGAAAAAGAAGCTGTGATCGTCTCCCTGGTGCGTTCAAACCGCGAGGCCGAGATCGGCTTCCTGGCCGACATCCGCCGAATGAACGTGGCCCTGACGCGCGCCCGTCGCAAGCTGATCGTAATCGGTGACAGCGCCACGATCGTGGCACATCCGTTTTACCGTCGCATGGTTGATTATTTTGAAGCGATAGGGGCCTATCACTCCGTCTGGGAAGAAAGTGATGGATGATTTAACTTGCTATTTTCCCCAGCGAGGCTGCCACTCCGAAGTTAAATTATTCGTCAAGCGAGTCGGATTTGTCCCGTCCGGGCGCATAATGTAAATCTCGTTGTTGCCGTCCCGAAACGAGGTAAAGGCGATCCAGTTCCCATCCGGTGACCAGCTTGGGCCAAGATTGTCTCCACTGTAAGTAAGCTGCGCCAAGCCCGTGCCGTCAATATTGATCGTATAAATATTATGGTCTCCGGCAGGGCCGGCATAAAAGGCCAGCTTTTTTCCGTCCGCCGACCAGGTACTGCGCCCGCCCATATCCTCCAAATTCGTCACCTGGCGAATGTTCGAACCATCTGCATCCATAATAAACAACTGCCGCTCACCCCGCCGGGATGAAGCAAAAGCGATCATTGAACCGTCCGGCGACCAGGTGGGATCGATATCGTTTTTGGTGGTAAGGGCGCGCGGAGCATTCCCATTGACCTTCATCACCCATATTCCTGACGAGCCGTTTGTGAATAGGATTTGTTTTCCATCAGGAGAAAGCTCGGGGGCATACAGCGCGCCAAGTCCCTTGGTCAGGCGTTGCATCTCTTTGCCATCGACCCGGATCGAATAAATTTCAAAGTTTCCGCTCTGTCGGGAAGAAAAGTAAACCGTCTCTCCGTTCGGGGAGAGCGATGCATAAAAGGCGGTCGCTTCCATCTGTGTAATTTGTGTTTGCCCGGACCCATCCGCATTCATGATGCAGATTTGATCGATCTGTTTGACAAAACAGGTGTAAACGATTTTGCCAGACGGGAGCGGGCTGTCTCCGAAGCTGGGAACTGGCGAGGGAATCAGCGTATGCGTAGGTTGCTCTTCCAGCTTCGGCGCCAGGGTCGCCGTGGGAAAATCAACTCCTGGCGCGGCGGCGGTTGGCGGAACAGTTGGAAAACCTGAGTCCCCAACAGGTGTGGGCTGTGAGCGCGATGCGGATGGATTTTGCCAGAGGTAGATAAACACACCAAGCACAGCGCAAATAACAATTATCCCGCAGCCAGATCCGGCCAGGAGGAGTTTGTCGAAAGTAGTGATGATTTTGTTGGAAGATCCCATTTATTTGTGTCCAATATCCGAAAAAGCGGCCATTAATCCCAGGCCGATGTACACGCTGCCGACCAGGTAACGTTCCGCTTTCAGAAAATGAGGCGCATTTTTCAACGACTGCCCAATCGTCCCGGCCAATAAAGCGTACAGGCTGTCGGTCACAATCGCCATCAATACAAAAATACTCCCCAGGGTAAAGAGCTGTACTGTCAAATTCCCTCGCGCCGGATCTACGAACTGCGGCAGGAAAGCCAAAAAGAATAAAGCCGTTTTGGGGTTAAGAATTGCGACTACAACACCCTGCGAAAAAACCTTGCCCAGGCTTTGCCTTTCGATGCTGGTGGTTGAAAGCACTGTTTCGCGGCTAAAAATCCGCCGTAAGCCGAGATAGACAAGGTAAGCCGCGCCCAGGTATTTGACCACCGTAAAGGCCAGCGCCGAAGAAAGCAGCAGCGCGGAAAGTCCCAATGTGGCAGCGACAACATGCGCGAAATTGCCGACTTCCACGCTGAGCACGGAGACCATGCCCGCCAGCCGACCCTGGTCCATGCTGCGCGCCACAATGTAAAGCACCGCCGGGCCGGGGGTCAGTAAAAGTGTTAGAACGGCCAGAATGAAAATGGGCAATTTGATCGGGTCGAGCATGGGTTTCTCCGCTTAATCGGCGCCAATCACTTTGAGCATTTCCGTTTGGGCGCGCGGCGCAACCGTCAGCACATTCTGCTGAATTTTTTGTAAGTGCTCTTCGATGGTCGCGATCTCGATGCCCGCCGGGGCGTAAACGGTGAAAATAACATTCCGGGTCTGCGGCTTGATCTGGGTGTGCTTGTCCGGCCCGTAGATGATGCTCGAGATGATCCCGTTGCTGTCGGCAATGAACATGTCCCCGGCCTTCAGGGTTTGCTCGATGCCGCGCATTGTGGTGTACTTCTCCTCACCCGCGGCAACGCTCAGGGTTACCGGCAAGTGCAACGCGTCCAGGTCGTGCCCGGCGGTCAGGAGCAGGTCATCCATTTCGGCCATGAACATCGCTTCAACCAACGCTGCCACACTCGGGATCGATTTTCCTTTGAGTACGATCGATTCGAGCTGCAATTGAACATGGTAGGTTT
>DHVZ01000084.1 GCA_002412925.1 Anaerolineales bacterium UBA5195
GTTTCATGGCCAGGTTCAGGTCGCCGGTCAACTTTAGTTTGCCTTCCATGAAGGCCTTCATCCCATCCAGTTCGCCGGTGAAAATCCTGACGTAATCGCCGGAATCGGCAGTCAGGGTCATTTTGGGTGTGGCGTGAACACCTTTTTGAACATCGACCTTGCCATCTTTGATGTCAGCATACCAATCCCCGGCTTCCTCTCCGGTAAATTTGAACTGGATGACAGCATTCAGACCGGGGGCTTTTTCCGGCAGAAACGCGCCGGGCATTTTGGACATCAGGGTTTCAATTGTTAAAGCCATTTGTTAGTCTCCTTGTTATTGGTTGGTCGATACTGGATATTCGGTATTCGATACTCGCACTCGAATTTCGAATAACTAATCTCGGATATCTAATCTCGAATCTCTACTCTCGTCACTGTAGGTTTTCAAAAATAGATGCCGCACCCATGCCGCCGCCGATGCACATGGTCACCATGCCATAGCGGGACTTTCTGCGGGCCATTTCATAGATCAACTGCGTGGTAAGTTTACCACCGGTACAGCCCAGCGGGTGCCCAAGAGCGATCGCGCCGCCGTTGACATTAACCTTGCTTTCGTCGAGGCCCAACTCGCGGATGACGGCCAGGCTTTGCGAGGCGAAGGCTTCGTTGAGTTCGAACAGGTCGATATCTTCCAGTTTCAATCCCGCGATTTTGAGCGCCTTGGGGATGGCCGCGATCGGGCCGATGCCCATCAGCTCTGCCGGGACTCCGCCGGTTGCAAAAGCGACAAAACGCGCCAGGGGTTTGAGTCCCAGTTCGGCGGCCCTGTCCGCGGAAATGACCACAACCGCCGCTGCGCCGTCCGAGGTCTGGGATGAGTTGCCAGCCGTGACCGATCCGCCTTCCTTGAAAGCAGCCTTCAGTTTGCCGAGCGCTTCCAGGGTGGTATCGGCGCGCGGACCTTCGTCGCGGCGGACGGTGAATCTCTTCGTCAGCACTGCCCCATCCACAACCTCGACAGTTTCCACATCGATCGGCACGATTTCGGGGTCGAAGCGGCCCGAATTGACTGCATCCACCGCTTTCTGGTGCGAGCGCAGGGCAAAGGTGTCCTGCTCTGCGCGCGAAATGCCATATTTCTCGGCCACATTTTCGGCGGTCAGGCCCATGCTGGTGAATGCGCCAGGGTCTTCGGCCGCGAAATGGGCATTGGGCGCGAATTTATTACCCGTCATCGGCACAAGCGACATGGACTCGGCGCCGCCGGCAATGGCGACCTCCATCTGCCCGGTCATGATCGCATAGGCTGCATGGGCGATCGACTGCGACCCGGACGAACAATAGCGGTTGATGGTCTCGCCGCTGGTGGTATGCGGCAGCCCGGCCCGCAGGGCCACCGTCCGCGCCATGTTCAATCCCTGCTCACCTTCGGGGAAGGCACAGCCCAGGATGACATCTTCCACGTCGGCGGGGTCGAGGCCGGGAGTCCGGCGCAAAAGCTCCTTGACCACCTCCGCGGCCATTTCATCGGGTCGGACCGTTGCCAGCCCGCCGCGTTTCGATTTTCCAACAGCCGTTCGCGCGGTTGAAACAATTACAGCGTCTTGTAGGTTCATAAGTCTATCCCTTCTGAATTAGGGATTAGGAATTGCGAATTAGGAAATACACACAATCCCTAATTCGAAATCCCTAATTTTTAGATTTTCTCAAAGTCTTTTTTGTTCCATCAATAGCGGTCACCAGCAATGAAATCACCTGTGTCAAAATGCGAGAGCGGCGTTCCATCAAATCCTTTGGCAAAACATGCCTGGCGCGGAAATACCAGCCTTGCGTTTCGCGGGCTTCACCAAGAGATATGCGCATGATGCGGACATAATCCGCAGTTCCAATACCGCGCCCATAGGCCTCTTCCATATTGGCGCATATGCTTCCCGCAGAGCGAACAATTTGCGACACAATTTCGCGTGTGCGATAATCCTTGTGCAATATATCAGCATCCATCCAGACCAGATCATACAAATACATCGCTACACGATAATATGCCGACTGCCATAAAGGGTCTGCCTTCAATTCTTTCGGCAAAGTTTCTACCCATTGCTCCATTGGCATTTCTTCCATCGTCACTCTCCTAATTCACAATTCGCAATTCCTAATTCGCAATTCCTAATTCGCAATTCCTAATTCGCAATTCCTAATTCGCAATTCACAATCCCTAATTTCGCAACGGTTTGCCCGTCTGCAACAGATTCCACATGCGCGCCTGGGTCTTTTCGTTGCCGCACAGGCTCAGGAAAGCTTCGCGCTCCAGGTCGAGAATATATTGTTCGCTGACCCAGGCCGGCCGGCTCAACTCGCCGCCGGTCATNNTTGCCCTCGCCCATCATGTGGATTCCGACGCGCAGCGCAGCCAGGGCGTCGCGTCCAGCGGCATAAATCTGCTCCGGCGCGGGCGGACGGTATCCGCTCTCGGCCAGGTGCAGCACTTCGCGCTTGGCTTCGGTCAACAGGTGGTCACGGTTCAGGATGATTCGGTCAGACGAGGTCAGGAACCCGGCCTGACGGGCTTCCTCGGCGCTGGTCGCCACCTTGGCCAGCCCAATCTGCTCGAAAACGCGTTGCAGATACGGGAAAGCATCCGCGTTTTGGGTGCGCATCGGCGGGTTGACCACGCGCCGCAGCATTTCCTTTGTGCCAGCGCCGGCCGGGATAACGCCCGCGCCCAACTCGACCAGCCCGATATACAGCTCACCCGCCGCTACAACCCGCGAGGCGTGCATGGTCACTTCCGCGCCGCCGCCCAGAGCCAGCCCCGCCGGGGCAACCACCACCGGCTTGGGGAAGTAGCGCATACGCATATTCAGGTTTTGCAGTTTACGGATGGCCCCATCGAGCATATCCCACATGCCCTGCTGGGCCGTCACCACCACCATGAACAGGTTAGCGCCCGCGCTGAAATTGTCGGCTTCCGAGCCAATCACCAGCCCGTCGAACTCGGTTTCGGCCTTATCGAGCGCCAGCGAGGTGATCTCAAAAATATCATCGTCGAGCGCGTTCATCTTGGTATGGAATTCGACCAACCCAACACCCTCGCCAATATCGTAGAGCGTCGCGCCGGCGTTCTCTGCCACTTTCTTCGAGCCAGAAATCGTCACAAAACCCGCCAGGCGTGTCAACGGCACGTACTTTTTCTGAGCCACGTCATACACGCCAACTTTGGCCTTGCCTTCATATTGATAAAAAGTGGACATTCCACCAGCGAGCATCTCGGATACCCAACCCGGAGCCGGGAACCCGGCCTCGGCCATTCGCAGCGCGGAACTTTCCACCCCGAGCCTGTCCCAGGTTTCGAAAGGCCCGGCCTCGTGCCCAAACCCCCAGCGGACGGCATCGTCGACCGGCTTGGGCGTGTCGGCCACTTCGGGGATGATGGCTGCCGCGTACTGGAATCCCTGCCAGGTGAGGGCCCGTACCAGTTTGGCGGCTTTATCGTCGGCTGCCAGCAAAACCGTCAGCCGCTCGGCCAGGTCTTCGGTATCTTTGGCCTGTTTAACGGAATCAAACCGAGGCTTGGTCGGCGCTTCATGCTCCAGCGTGGAAAGGTTCAAAGACCAGAATTCCTTCTTGCCGTCCTCGCCCCTCACTTCCTTGTAAAATCCGACCTTGCTTTTGTTGCCCAGCCAGCCGCGCTCAAGCAGCAACTTGATCAGTGCATTCGGCTTCTCGGCCTGCAAATAGGGCTGGGCGTAGCTATCATGCAGGATGGCCGGGGCCAGATTACGCCCGACATGGTCCCAAACGT
>DHVZ01000068.1 GCA_002412925.1 Anaerolineales bacterium UBA5195
TTCTCCGAAATCTTGAACCACACCCGTTGGAACAATCAGGCTTGCTTTTTTTGATAAAGCCACTACAATAAATGTATTCTGCGAACTTTCACGAAAGCTGGGATAATTTCCGATTTTTTGGGGTATGTGGCAGGCATATGCCTGCCACATACCCCAAAAAATCGGCCTTCTTCTAGATGTTTCGTGAACGGTTGATTCTTATTCCGGGAGGATCAGATGGCATTTCTGGCAGCGCTTTTTTTTGGCTTTGTTCCCATGTTCCTGTTTGCATATATTTTGTACTGGCTCGACCGGTACGAGAAAGAGCCGATTCCTCTGTTGATTGGTGTTTTTGCCTGGGGAATGCTTGTGGCTGCAGGCGGTTCCTATGTCCTGAACACGCTGTTCGGGATCACTGTTTTCTCGGTGACAGGTTCTGAAGTTGCCAGCGATATCGCCACCGGTTCGATCAGTGCGCCGTTCGTGGAAGAGGGGCTAAAGGGAATGGCGGTCTTGCTGGTCTTCTGGGTTTTTCGCCGAGAATTCGACTCGATTCTAGATGGCATCGTCTACGCGGGGATTGCCGCACTGGGTTTCGCTGCCACCGAGAATGTTCTCTATATCTGGCGCGGATACGCCGAAGCGGGCTGGGGCGGCCTGTTCCAGTTGGTCTTCATTCGCGTCATCCTTGTTGGCTGGCAACATCCCTTCTATACTGCTTTCACCGGCATTGGTTTTGCCGTGGCGCGGATGAACCGGTCGTGGTTGGTTAAAATTGCTGCCCCGCTGGCGGGTTTTGGCCTGGCTATGTTCTTCCATTCCGCTCACAATACGCTGGCCGGTATCCCCATTTTGGGCGACCTGACCTGCTTTGTCGGCTCTTTCCTCGATTGGTCGGGCGTCTTTTTCATGTTCCTGGTCATTTTATGGGCCACATGGATGGAACAGCGTAACATCATCAATCACCTGCGCGAGGAAGTGCAAAAGGGCATTATCAGCGCGGCGCAATACCGCACGGCTTGCTCGGCCTGGTCGCAGGCTTTCGCGCGGCTGACGAGTTTGTTCAGCGGACGTTTCAGGGCAACCGGTCGCTTTTACCAGGTCTGCGGCGAGCTGGCTCATAAGAAACAGCAGTTGTTGAAAGTGGGTGATGAAGGTGGTAATAGCGCCATTGTTCAGCGCTACCGGGCCGAGCTGGCGCAGCTGGCTCCGAAAGTCCAAGCGTGACGATCAAGACCCTGAAGGATTGAAGGATTGCAAAGCTTCAGGGTCTTGTATTTAATGGTAAAATCCGCTTCGCGCTCCCGTAGCTCAGTGGATAGAGCGTTGGCCTCCGGAGCCAAAAGCGACGGTTCGAGTCCGCCCGGGAGCACAAAAAACCTGCCACCCGGCAGGTTTTTTATAATTTTAGCTTGACCGCGCTGCCCATGCGAACGGTTTTGCTCTCACCCTGCGAGCGCAGCGGCAAGACAACATGGAATTCACTGCCGGGATATTTTTTCTCGTCATAACCAGGGCTTTCCACCCAGATCTTGCCTCCGTGCGCCTCGACGATCCCGCGTGAAAGCGCCAGGCCCAGGCCCACACCGGAACCCTTGAACTTGGTCTTGCCTGTGGAGTGGCGGTTGAGCAGTTCACCCGGTTGGTAGAATTTGGTGAAGATCACTTCTTGATAATCCTTGGCAATCCCGACACCCGTATCGCTGACGATTATCTCCACGCCGCCTTCGGGCAAATCGCGATTATTCGGGGCAAGCTGTTTGCCAGTGATCGAGACCTTGCCGCCATTGGGGGTAAATTTAACAGCGTTGATCATCAGGTGGTAGAACAGCTTGCGCAAATTGTTCGGATCCGCTTTGATGGATGGCAATTGAGGCAGGTCGAGGGTAAATTCCTGGCTGCGCTCGCCGGCTAATTTCGACAATTCCTGACCTACCGAGCGGATCAGTTCGGTGACAAAAACATCCTGCTTCTGCATTTCCTGTGAACGCGCGTCCATTTGGGCAATATCGAACATCGAATCCATGATCTCGTGCAGGCGCAGGGTGCTCTTATGGATACCTTTCACCAGCTCATGCACTGACTCGGGCAGGGTCGGCTCTTCGAGCAGCATTTCGGCATAGCCGCGCGCTACTGTCAGAGGGGTGCGCAGTTCATGGGAGGCAATACTGATAAAGTTGGATTTGGTCAACTCAAGCTTGGCCAGGTCATGGTTGGCCTTATCGAGAAAGCTGTAGGCCTCGCGCACCTGGGCATTGAGCTTTTTCAAATTCTCCACCAGGCGGGCATTTTCCAATGCGACACCCGTCTGGCTGGCGATGGTGGCGAGCATGTTCAAATCTTCGTCCGTATAGCGGCTGTTTGGTTTGGGGCCAAGCGCCAGAAGACCAATCCATTCACCTTTGGAAAAAATTGGGACGTAAACATCGAGTATCAGACTGCTCAACCATTTCCGCTCGGCAAGGGGAGCGCTCATGAAACCCGGCGCAAAGTCAACGTCGTATTGCAATAAGGGCGCGCGTTGCTCGCGCAGATAGAGAGAAATCGGACTGTCCTCAGCCAGGGTTCCGCTAAAACCGGGAACTGTCCCTGAGCCGCGCACCCCTGTCAGCCGGAAAACGTTCTTGGTGTCTTCGCCAATTTCAGGGTCGACAAGGAACAGGTAACCTTTATCGATTTCCAGGGCCTCCATGATGATCCCCACCGCTACCGTGACCAGTTTTTCCAGGTCAAGGATGTTGCTGATGCTGGCGCTGTATTCGCGCAAAATTTGGGATGGGTCGTAGCTCTGAAGTTTGAACAGCCGGTTGACGATATTGCGCGCAAACCCAAACAGCGGGGTAAAAATCAAGGAAATGAAGACTGCCAGCCCGGCGCCGACAAACAACGGATCATAACCGGGTGAATTTTTTAGAAGAGTTTCGACCAGCACAAACCCGGTGATATAGACCGCCATCGTCACGAGGGTTGTCGAAAAATAAATAAAGAATTGGCGGGCGAAATCGCGCGTATCGGGAATATGATGCCGCAGGATCGTATAGGCCATCATTACCGCCGCGCCCAGCCGCAAATATCCCCCGGCCATATCCTGACGGTAAAAGAGCGTTAATTCATTGCCCGCCGCCAGCACCAGCACCGGCAGCCAGTAAAACATGCGATTGCGGTGCAAATGTTGGCGGGTTTCCCCCATTGTGCGCAGTAACAAAACCAGCGACAGGACAGTAAAAGCCAGCCAGGCCAGGAAAACCAGTAAAATATTTTGCAAAACAATCAGCGCGGCGCACAGTGCCAATCCCCCAAAAAATATGACGGTTTTGCGTTCCTTTTCCAGGAAGACGCGCAGACTTTGGTACAAAATCAGCGCCAGCAAGAGGGCCGCGTATTCGTCGACCAGCAGCCTTGCAGCCTTCAGCTCTGGGAAAAAGCCCCAATCTAGCGCCACCTGGAACAGGTGTATGGTAAATGCCAGCCCGGCATACCCTGCCAGCCAAAGCGCTGGTGAAGACCGATCCTTCAGGCGACGCACAGCCATGAGAATGATGAAAATATAGACCAGGCTTTTCAGCGCGTTCAGGATTAAATAGATAACCAGCAGGCCATTTGCACCCATTATTATAAGTATACTCGAAATCAGCTACCAACATTTGCCCCATTCGGGTATAGTTAAGGAGATCCGGAACATCCTGACAAGGAGCCTGCCATGCTACCAAGCCTACCTTTCGAGTTTCATGTTTCCCGAAAAGCGCGGGATACCTACCACTTTGACGCCTCACTGTTTTCTAGCGATGGACGGGTGATCGTGGCTGATTTTCCGGCTGCCCGCCAGTTTGCCGTGCAGATGACCGGGGTTCGCGGGGTGCCTGTCCCGGCCTCGGATATCAATGCCATGGGACTGATCGACGAGATTATGCACATTGTCATCCGCCAATATGAGTTGAAAAATCCGGGTGTGATGGCGCGCGCGGTCCATAAAATGGAAGCGCACATGGGCGGGGCGGAATTCGAGCAGGCGCAGCTCAAGTTTTTAGATGAATTTCCCCCGGTGGCCGTTTACCAGAAGAAAATGGATGCCGCCTCGTATTTGAACGGGTTCACCGGGGATCGCCCAAACCGCCAGTCTTCGCTTGAAGAAATGCTCTTGCTGCATGTCACCAACCAGAATCCCGCTGTTCAGCCATACAAGGAATTGTTCGACGATTCCCCTCTGCGCCCGGAAGGTTACGAGACCGTTGTCAGCGGGCTGGCAGATTTCTTTAGTGGCGAGGAAGGCTTTGGGGGAAAAGATTCGGCAGAAACACTTATCCAGGTTTTGCGTGCTCCGGCGATTGCCTCCCCTTATTCCCTGGCCGGCCAGCTTGAATTCCTGCTAGAAAAATGGGGAGCCATGCTGGGCGAGGGTTTCATCCTGCGCCTGCTGCGCGGGCTGGATTACGTCAAAGAAAACGCCTTGCGCGGCAATTGGGCGGGCGGTTTTGGCGGTGATGCGCCGGTATTGACCTTCGATGGGCACGATTACGCTGAATACGAGCGTTTCAGCCCAGATAAGGAATGGATGCCGCGCCTGGTGCTGATTGCCAAGAACTCTTATGTTTGGCTTGACCAGCTTTCGAAATGGTACGGCCGCGAAATCTGCACTCTCGACGCCATTCCCGATGAAGAACTGGACAAACTGGCCGGGGCAGGCATTACCGGTCTGTGGTTGATCGGCCTGTGGGAACGCAGCGTGGCCTCGAAAACCATCAAACAGATGATGGGCAATCCCGATGCTGTTGCCTCGGCCTATTCGCTGATGGATTACCAGATTGCTGGAGACCTGGGCGGCTGGGGCGCGCTGGAAAACCTGCGCTGGCGCGCCTGGCAGCGCGGGATCCGGCTTTCGGCGGATATGGTGCCCAACCACATGGGCATCGATTCGACCTGGGTGGTGCAGCATCCCGACTGGTTCTTGAGCCTGCCGCACAGCCCTTACCCCAATTATTCCTTCAATGGCCTGGATTTGTCGAACGATCAGCGTGTAGGTATCTTCCTGGAAGACCATTACTACGAAAAATCTGACGCTGCAGTCGTCTTCAAGCGCATCGATCGTTGGACCGGGGATGTGCGTTATATCTATCATGGCAACGATGGGACGTCGATGCCGTGGAACGACACCGCGCAATTGGATTATCTTAAGCAGGAAGTGCGCGAGGCTGTCATTCAGACCATTTTACATGTGGCGCGAAACTTCCCTGTCATCCGCTTCGATGCGGCCATGACTCTGGCCAAAAAGCACGTCCAGCGGCTGTGGTTCCCAGAGCCGGGTTCCGGCGGGGCGATCCCTTCGCGTTCGGAACATGGCATGACCAAAGCCCAGTTCGACGCTGCCATCCCCGAAGAATTCTGGCGCGAAGTGGTTGACCGCGTGGCTGCTGAAGTGCCCGATACCTTGCTCCTGGCCGAAGCCTTCTGGTTGATGGAAGGTTACTTTGTGCGCACCCTGGGCATGCACCGGGTTTATAACTCGGCCTTCATGCACATGCTGCGCGACGAGGATAATGCCAAGTATCGTTCGGTGATGAAAAATGTGTTGGAGTTTGACCCACAGGTGTTGCGGCGCTTTGTCAACTTTATGAACAACCCCGACGAAAAATCTGCCATCGAGCAGTTCGGGAATGGCGACAAATATTTTGGCGTGGCTACCCTGATGACCACCCTGCCCGGCCTGCCGATGCTTGGCCACGGTCAAATTGAAGGTTTCCGCGAAAAATACGGGATGGAATACCGCCGCGCGTATTGGGACGAACGCCCGGATGAGGGTTTGATGGCTCACCATGAGCTCGTCATCTACCCGCTCATGCGCCGCCGCTACCTGTTCGCCGATGTGGAGAATTTCCTGCTCTATGACGTTTTCACCCCCGAGGGTATCGTCAACGAAGATGTTTTTGCCTATTCCAACAGCCCAGCGACTGGTTCAGGGCAGGCCGAACGCGCGCTGATCGTTTATCACAACAAATATACCGAAACGCGCGGCTGGATCAAAACCTCGGTTGGGTTCATGGATAAGGCCAACAACCAGGTGATTCAAAAAACGTTGGGTGAAGGCCTCGGCCTGCGCGGTGAAATGAATGACTTCGTCATCTTCCGTGATGTGAACAGCGGGCTGGAGTTCATTCGTCCCAGCTGTGAGATTGTGACAAATGGCCTGTATGTGGAATTGGGCGCATACAAAAGCCATGCCTTTGTCGATTTCAGGGAAGTGACCGATCTGGACGGGAAGTGGAGAGCGGTGCATGAAGCCCTGAAGGGCGCAGGTTATTGGGCCATCCAGGCGAAGTTTGACGAGTTATTTGCCCCCGTGGTGGCAGAAGTAAAAGTGGAAGCCAAAAAGAAACGGGTCACAAGAAAAAAAGCAAGTAGTAGAAAGCAAGTTGTTGAGAAAAAAGAAACGAGTAAAAAGGCGAAGACGAGTAAGAAGGTGAAGGATAAGTCGAAATAGTCTATGAATCAGAATCGTAAGGTAACCATCCTGCTGGCAGGTTTTGTCTTCTTGGCTTTGATCCTCTGCGGGGTGATCGGCTACATCAATGACTCGGGCCGGGTCTTCCCTAGTAAGGCAGGTGTCGCGGACGAGTCCTATACAGCGACTCCCGCCGCAATCGACTTTGTTTATTGCAACAGTCCGGCCAGCCTGTGCGTTATTTCCTTTGGGCGCGACAATGCGGACAATATGTTGGTGGTAATCAAAAACAACATTCCGGGCCTGGCTGATTTCCATGCAAACATCAGCCAGGCTGGCGGCACACCAGATCTTTATCCTTGCCAGAAAGTTCAATTTGTCTCCGATGTTTATTATTGCCTGGGTAAGCAAATCCCCGATGGCACCATGATAACTGTTGACATTTATTCGGAAAACGACGGCAGGCTGGTTGCCAGCGGCAGGCTGCCTGTCAGCCTTGAAGCCATGCCAGTGGCGTCGGCGGAGGTGCCAATTGCCACCAGATCCCCTTCGGTTACGGAGCAGTCGCCATCCTATCCATCCGTTACAGAGCAATCCCCATCCTACCCTGGGGTTACAGAACAGGCTCCCTCCTATCCATAATCAGTACTTCACGAAAGTTAGGAAAACTTCCGATTTTTTGGGTGTGTGGCGGGCAGCCGCCCGCCACACACCCAAAAAATCGGACTTCTTCAAGAAGTTTCGTGAACTACCGATAATATCGAGGCTCTTTAGGAGAGAATTTCCGTGGTCAGACAGCGGGGGAGACCCAAAATAAATTCATTGAATTCATTCTGAAAAAGGCAGATTGATGGGAATCCTGGCAAGCGCTTGGCTCGTCCTCTTCAAGGAATGGAATGGCATTCTCGGTATCTTGGGTGTTCTTTTACTGGGAGGCGGGATCGTATTTTATTGCTTGAAATTCATTTTTGATGATCACCTGACCTTGGGTGAATTTCTTGGATTAGGATTGGGTGGGGCGTTTTTGCCTTTGTTTTTTGGGATTTTCCTTTCCTGGTTAATCAATTTATTGTTGGGTGTCAAAATTAATTTCATATTTTTTTGCGCGGTGATCTTTATTGCCGGTTGTTTTGCTTATTACCAGAAAAGGAGGGGGCAATTCCAAACGCAGGTCCCTGAGTCGCAAGTGTTGAGTGTCGTTCCAGGATTGGTTTTGATCCTGATCTTATTGGGATCGCTGTTCGCTCGCCTGGCATTCATTTCAGAATTGATTGCTCCGCTCTACGCTGATTCAGCGGTACATTATTCAATTGTCAAGAATTTAATGAACAATTTTGAGACCTCCTCGCTCCCATCTTACAGTTCTTTTTTGGGAGGCTACTACCATCTTGGGTTTCACTTTTTGGCTGCAGCTTTAAGCCAGGCACTCCACCTGGATGCGAAAGATGTCATGCTGATCTTCGGGCAGATTCTGGTTGCCATCCTGCCCTTACCATTGTTTTTTATCGTCAGGCAGGAGACGAAGCTGGATGCGCCGGGGATATTTACAGTCTTATTGGCTGGATGGGGGTGGGGGATGCCGGCGCACGCAATTAACTGGGGGAAATATCCCGCCTTGAGCAGCGT
Source organism: Anaerolineales bacterium UBA5195 (assembly GCA_002412925.1). GTDB lineage: Bacteria > Chloroflexota > Anaerolineae > Anaerolineales > Villigracilaceae > UBA5195. The sequence continues at coordinate 8,042 of DHVZ01000068.1, forward strand.
TCTCGTTTTCGAATTTGTTGTCTGCAGCTTGTATCTGGCGCTGCGTTCCTCCAAAAGCCCGCGTTGGCCCCTGATGGGTCTTTTGGGTCTGGGTATATTGATCTCGACATTTATTCACAGCCGTTCACTTATCCTGATCGCCATTGCGCTTGCCAGTTATGGAAGCGCCGTGGTCTGGCGCAGGTTGCCCCTGCCTGCCCGAATCTTGATTTTTAGTTTGGCACTCGGCAGCATATTGTTATTGATATTTCAACTTCAATCAAAGCCTGTTTTTAATATGATTTTTTACCCATACTGGGGATGGATGCTCTTCCTGATCCTGCTGTTATTGCCTTTTGCGGTGAGAGAATTTTCTGTAGCGGCGCTTTCCAACATTTTTTCAATCAGCTTCCTGCTGGGAAGTTTATCTATTTCTGCATCCTGGTTTTTACCTGCTTATGATGTTCAAACCTTGTTGGATCGGCCATTCGTCGAAATGGTTCTGTTTTTCCCCCTCGCCTTTCTTGGTGGATTGGGATATGCAGGGATGGTCAGGGTTGTGAATAATTTCCATTTCCACAAAGGCCTGTTTCAAAAATATATAAACGGTTTTATCACCATCTCTCTTTTTGGAGCCGTTTTGATAAACTTTACACAATACAAATTTTCCCCTTCTACCTGCTGTAAATATTTTTGGGAGGAGGATGCTGTCGCAATTGACTGGATGGATAGGAAGATTCCATTAGATGCGAAGATAGTCATTTCACAGTCTGAATCGACTGTGTTTGAATCGACACAATCAATCGAACGCGCCTATTCAGATGCCGGCACGTGGGTTTTGCCATTAATTCAACGATCTACCGCGCCGTTGCCCTATCATACAGATTTTAGCGCAGAAGATACATTGGATGTACTTTGTAATCTCAAGGCGACTTACATCTACATCGGTGGAAGAAGCGACAGTTTTGATCTTGCACAGATTCAAGGCCAACCAGGTTGGTATGAAATGCAATTGCTGATGCCAAAGGCACAGGTATTTAAAGTAATAGCCTGCCGCTAGAAAACTTGTCTGCTTGTGAAACGGGTTTTTGATCTGGGGGATATTCTTGAGCGCTGCAACAACGCTGATGGCGGTATGGATTGGTCGTAAATTCTAACAGCAAGATAGGAGGCGGGTACTATTGGGTACCCAGCAAGCAATTGCATACGGGCGTTTTCCTATGGTATAAATAGAATTGTAGGAAAAAATAGCCTGTAAACCCCAAGCAAACCGGGCTATAATTATTAGTGTCCTACAGGAGGTACCAAACATGAAACCACTTTTACCATCTAGGAAGTACATCGTCAGCTTTTTCAGCCTGTTTGTAGCAATTGCTGTTTTGCTAACGGTTGTTCCAGCGGCTTACGCCGAAGGCGAAGGTCCGTTAACCCCGATCCCCGGCCTGGGCCGCCTGCCCAATGCAACCTTGACCAGGATGCACAAACAAGAGATCAGTTGGTACATGGACCAGGATGCCTTGTTCAAGAAGGCTAATACACTTGCTGCAAATTTTTCAGATTTAATCACGGCAGAGGCCAAAGCTGGAAAGGATGTAACCATCCTGCAGGCAGGGCTGGATACTTTCAATGCCGAAGTTGCTGCCAGTCGTGAAATCCATGCCGTTGCAGCAAAAGCCATCTTTACGGCGATTGGATTCAATAATGCTGGCGAGGTTCGCGATCGCCTTGTGGCCGGGCAGTCGATCCTCGATGGGCGCGAAAGCCTGAAAGATTCACACTTCAGGCTGGTCAAGGCCATGGCAGACCTGCGAAAAAGTTTCTCGAAATGGCGACATTATCGCGTAGGAGATCCGCACATTCCATATTACCCCTACAAGTAAGTCCAGAACGCCATGGGACAAAAAGTGAAGTTTTGGTTTCTGGTAATTGTTATCGTGGTGTTTTGCGCTGCCTGTTCAACGGATGATATCTCTGACCAGGAACAAGGAGACGCGACCAAGCCACCGCCCCAGGTACGGGTTGGGTTGTTGCCTACATCCACTCCATTGCCGCCAACCGAGACAGCGATTGCTCCTACGCCTTCGCCAACTGCGGCGCAAGTATTCTTCTGGCCAACACCCAACGCGGAGGACCTTGCGAACCAAATCGACTCATTAATGAGTGAGATCGAACGAAAACTAAAGAGCCAGAATACAAATATAAAACCCTAACTTTCTGTTTTTAATATAAATCGAATGGGGCGGCCAGGCTGGCTGCCCCATTCGATTTATATTGCGTGTTGCTCAGTACATCCCAAAGATGCCACAGGAAGACCTTGTTTCGATTTCCTGGAATGCTCAAAAAAGGGTGCCAAAGAATCGGGTATACTTTTGGCATGGCAGAATCGATAGGAATTTTTGGCGGAACGTTTGATCCGCCTCACCTTGGACACCTGATTCTGGCAGCCGAGGGGCTGAATCAGCTTCACCTGAACCGTGTACTCTGGGTGCTGACTCCTCAGCCGCCGCACAAACCCGACCGGCCGATCACACCACTGCCCCATCGGCTGGAAATGCTCAAGCGCGCCATTGGCTCCGGGCCAGGGTTTGAGCTTTCGACTCTCGAGATCGACCGCCCCGGCCCGCACTATACACTCGAGACCCTCGATCTGTTGCAAACCAGATCTCCAGCTGCGCGACTTGTCTTGCTGATCGGAGGGGATTCGTTGCGCGACCTGCCCGCCTGGAACCGCCCGGACGAACTGATCACCGCCGTGAACGCCTTCGGGGTTATGCGTCGCCCAGGCGATGAGATTGACCTGCAAGCGCTGGAAAAGAAATTGCCCGGCCTGGGCGCCAAAGTGCGTTTTGTGGACGCGCCGCAGCTTGAGATTTCGTCCTCATCCATCCGGCAGCGGATTGCCAGCGGCGGTCACTACCGCTATTACCTGCCATCCGCTGTGTACGATTACATCCAGCAAAATGGTCTCTACCGCTGATGATACCCAGTAGTTCATGAAACTTTTTGCAGAAACCCAATATCGGAAATTCTTTCAACTTTCGTGAAATGCTGATACTTTACTCATCCAGATGAAAGGTGTGGTACGCGTTCTGGCAGGGATTCCCCCAGGCGATGTGCATTTCACGCGCCGTCAGGTCGATCACCAGGGCGTTGATGGTTTTCTCCCGGTCCAGTTCTTTGCCGTCGATGGCGTGATTGCAGATCGAGTTGGGAAAATCGACATGGTCTTTTTGGATGCTTTGCAGTGAGTTGATGGTATGTTTATCTGTTTTGCGCAGTAACCGCGTGGCGCGGTAATATTGCACCCGCGAGGGGATCAATTTCTCAGGTTCGTATTCGATTGCTTGCATGTGCGGAGAGAGGAAGTGATTGGCGTGAACCATGTACCCGTCCAGCGCATATAACACGTCAAAACGACGCGCCGATACCTCCACTGAATAGATTTCGCCGCTGTCATGCGCGATTAAATGGTTGTACCCTGCGGCGCGCTGTGAGATTACTGCGCGCTTAATCGCTTCGGAGGGAGACTTAGCCGCCAGCACCGCCCGCGAGACCACCAGGCGTGGAATGCCGATGCGCGAATCGTCTGGATGCACCGAGTCAATCAGTTGGGCAACTCCATAGGCATTGAACCCCACATTTGGTAACAGCCCGCCATAGGTCATCGCCAGGAAAGGGGGTTCATTATCGGGTTTGGCATGGATTACATACACGTCATCTTCATCTTCGGGAACCCAATCCTCATTGTGGGCTGCGAGGACATGCCCGTCTGCGGTGTGTGCGTCGTTGACGGCCAGGCTGGTGCAGCTGACGAGATGTAGGGCATCCATTGTCACCGCTTCCATGACGTTCAGCACCGAGATTTCTTCGAAGGGGATATTCGCGCCTTCCGCAATCCCGGCCATCTCTTCCACATACTGCGGATAACGCTCCTGTGCAAAAGGCAGGTACTTTCGAGCGTGGTTTTGTGCGCCCTCCCAGGTCAGTTCGAGTTCTTCATACGCGTCCGCAAGCAATTGGCGGGCGTTTTCTACACTGTGGCGCACATTTTCACGCCGCGCTTCGCCAATCTGGCGTCCCATTTCGCGGTGTGAGCCAGAGACTCGCACCAGGGGCACTGGGTTTTTATGGATCGGTGCATCGTAAGGATTTTTATTCATGGTTGTGTCCTGAAACAGTCTGGCAAAACAGACTGGAGATTTATTATGGGTCTCTAGGATTTTCCGCGAAGAGTGCCGCATTTTTGGGTGTGAGCGCGCG
>DHVZ01000083.1 GCA_002412925.1 Anaerolineales bacterium UBA5195
AAGTCCATAACTGGCGATGGTATTGAATAGCTGAAATCATTCTCGAAAAGGGGTTATTCGCCACACCAAGGATTGTTTTTTGGGTTGATATTTTTCGCGGATTATTACGACTGATTTAAAATCCTCTGATCTTTTTACAAATTTCGCGGTTTCTTTACTTTTCCTTTACATTCGAGCGGTATCCTTTGATTATAAAATCGGGAAGCAGTAAATTCCCGTTTAAAAAAGGAGAAACCGATGAAAAAGATTTTGATCGTTGTAGCTGTTGCCGTTGTTGCACTGGTGATTTTTGGGACAGGATTCCTGTTTTCCCAGTATCAGTTTGTGTCTGCTGCTGGCCTGCCCCAGGGCTTTGGTCCTGGCGGCGGGATGATGGGCGGTCGTGGCACTTACGGCCCCATGCATGATTATGTGGAACAGGCGCTGGCGAGTAAACTTGGTCTGACTGAGGCCCAGGTTGAAGCACAACTTGCCGCTGGCAAAAGCATGTACCAGATCGTCCTCGATCAGGGCATTGTAGCGGCAGATGTTCCCGCTTTACTGACTGAAGTCCACAAGACTGCCTTCGACAAGGCAGTGGCTGAAGGTGCCTTGACCCAGGCGCAGGCCGATGCCATTCTCGGGCGCATCAGCGCCAATGGTTTCGACCCGGCTAATTGCCCGATGGACGGCGCTCGTCCGCAAGATGGGACCGGTTTCCGCGGCGGTCGTCGCGGTCCTGGCGGAATGGGCGGCTGGGGACAGCAGCCTGTTGCCCCACAAACAGCCCCGTAAAACAACCGGGTATGAGGAAGCGAATCAAAAACTCGGGACGGTTTTGCCGTCCCGAGTTTTTGATTCTGGTCTTATGTGCCGCTGCCCTGTGCCCTGACCAATTCCACACCCAGCGCAGTTAATTCATCCACCTGGTCGGCTTGAAGCACGTTCAGGGTGGCGAGGTAAACGCCATTGGGGCTAAACAGGACAATCAACTGGCCGAAGCGGCCCTGCTGTAGTTGACGCAATGGATAGCGTTCTGCCCAGCTTCTCAGGGGCATGGCCACCCAGGGATTCAGGATTTGCCGCGCGGCGGCGGGGTCGCCGGTAAAAGCAGTGAAATGCGGCTCGAGACTGGCGTCTAGCGGGGAGAGGGTGTTGGCATCATCCAGGCCAGGGGTGTCATCTGGAGTGAAACCATATAACGACATTGACGTTCGAAACAAAGTCTTGCCAATGGATGCCAGAAAGCCACCTCCCGATTGCTGTCCGGCCATCTTTTGGGCAAGATAAAGAAAGCTGCCTGTCATCTTGAAATCAGGAGAGAACCAGCGGGTGACGGGTGTGGCGCCCATCGCCGTAGATTGCAATTGCCAGTGAACGCCGTTTGTTTCGCGGATTTGTTGGTTGTCACCGGTGAGGGCAGCTTGTTGTTGTTCGATGGCTGGCTGGGCGATTTGTGGCGCTGCGCGTAAAATCCCGATGGGGGTTTCGTCGAGGGTCTCCGCCAGGCCGATGAAAGCGCGCAGTTTTTCTGCGCTCTGTTGTTTCAAGAAAAAGCCGCCAGAATAATAAGACCTGAAAGGGAGTTTTGTGCCATCTTTTTTGACTGCCTCTAGCCGGTAACTGGTATTTTTCCGGGAGGGATTATCGTTATCCCGGGTGGTGCTGCTATCTACCCGGATGGTATTAATCTCACTAAAGGGGATTTGCTTTACCGAGCGCGGGATGACCAGCCCGTAGCGCAGGGTCAGGGTGCGGTTAGCGCGGTCGGCGCTGATGGTCAGCGTTGTCGGGACGAAGAGGGCCAATATCCCCAGCAAGCCTGTGATTCCTGCGGTGGGGAGCGCCGACTTTGTCACGAGGTATGCGGTGATGCCAAGCAACACTACGCCGATAAGCCACAGCCCCAGAGGGTAATCGCGGATGGTTAGTTTGTCCTGGTTCATTGCATTGTCCTTTATCTTCAGGAGTTCATGAAATATCTTGAAAAAGCCCGATTTTGGGGTGTGTGGCGGCGTACGCCTGTCGCACACCCCAAAATCGGAAATTCTCCCAACTTTCGTGAAGTACTAATATTCATTATCCGGCCAGATCATAGAAAAGCAATGGGTCTTTCGGGCTAAACGAGCTGAACCCTAAAATGCGTGCAAAGAGACAGGAGATACTTTCTTATCCCAATGCCACATCCAGCAGCATCATCACGGCAAAACCGAGCATTGCGCCTGAGGTGGATGAATGCGTATCCTTGCTCATTTGCGATTCGGGAATGAGTTCCTCTACGACGACATAAATCATTGCGCCAGCCGCAAAAGCCAGGGCATAAGGCAGGATGGGGCGCATCAGCAAAACCGCCGCCGCACCCACTACCCCGGCGATGGGTTCGACGATTCCGGAAGCTTGCCCGTACCAGTAACTTTTCAAACGAGACATACCTTCGCGCCGCAGCGGAATCGAGACAGCCGCCCCTTCAGGAAAATTTTGCAGGCCAATACCGATTGCCAGCGCGATTGCCCCGGCCAACGAGGCGGACGGCAGGCCAGCGCCAAGCGCACCAAAAGCTACCCCGACTGCCAACCCCTCGGGGATGTTGTGCAGGGTGATTGCCAGCACCAGCAGGATGCTTCGTTGCCAGGATGTCTTGATTCCTTCGGCTTCGCTGGTAGGCAGTCCCATGTGCAGGTGCGGCAGGATTTTATCGATACTCCACAGAAAAACCCCGCCAAATAGAAATCCGGTCACGGCTGGAAGCCAGGCTGGCACTCCTGATCCCTCAGCCATTTCGATAGCCGGGGCGAGCAGTGACCAGAAACTGGCGGCAATCATTACTCCGGCAGCAAAGCCGAGCATACTATCGAGCACCTTGCGGTTGATCGATTTGAAAAAAAATACTGCGGCGGCGCCTAACGCGGTCATGAACCAGGTGAACAGGGTCGCGCCCAGTGCCTGCTGGATTGGGTTTAGTATGACGAACCATTCATAAATTTGCATCAGGTTTACTCCTTAAAAAGTCTTAATTGCTAAATCAAATAAACTACTGTTGCCACGATCAGCCCCAGCACCAGGCTGAAGACCGTGCCGATCAGAAAGCCCCGAAAGTGGAAAGCATAATCCTTGTATGCCGGGTGTCCCTCCGAGCCAGGGATGATAAACATTTTGGGCGTGAAGGCGCAGAAAATCAGCCAGTCCAGCACCAGCCAATCCCAGACGTTGAAGGCCCAGATGATGCCAAAGGCATACAGGAACAACCCCACGAAGGAAGTCTCTTCTAGCCGAAAAACGAACACAAAGGGCAAAACCAGCAGCGCCAGCAGGAAGGGCATTCCGAGCAGGGTGCTTTGTCGCTTTTCAGAGTCTGTTTTAGGCGGAACGATTGCTTTGATGGCGGGCGGGTAATCCTGGAGCATTAAGCGCGGATTGTACAGTACCAGTCCCAGCAGGAGAACGGTGGCAATGGCGATATAAATCATCGAATCAATGAGAAGTTGTGAAAAGTTAATCATTTTGTTCTCTTTCAGGTGTGAAGTTCGACGTAAATCTGGCTGCTGATGGTAACGCCAATCACGCAGGACAAAACCTGATCTTGTCCTACGGCCAGGGTCAGGTTTAGGTCGAAGGGTGAATACTCCCGTGCTTCTATTTCTGCGCCAGGGATGAGGCCGAGGCTTTCAAGATACCGCAACAGTGGTGGATCATTTGCCTGCACCCTCACGATGACTGCTTTCTGGGGCGGTCTCAACGCCGAAAGTGGAAGCGACTTATCGGCAGGCATCCTCAGTTCGGCTGTTGGTATAATTTCGCCGTGCGGGTCGCGCTCCGGGTTACCCAGCACTGCCGCGATCTTGGCCTCGAACTCCTCACTGATGACGTGCTCCAAGCGGCAGGCCTCCTCGTGAACGTTATCCCACGAATAGCCAAGCATGGTCACCAGATAGGTTTCAATCAGCCGGTGATGGCGGATAACCTCCAGCGCGGCTTTTTCGCCATCTGGCGTGAGTATCACGCCCTGATGCTTGCGGTACAAGACCAGGGGCGGGTTTGCAGAAGCCAGTTTTTGCACCATCCCTGTCACCGATGCAGGCGCAATGCCTAGCCGCGCTGCGAGGTCGTTGGTCGAGGCCGCCTGGCTGTTTTCTGTCAGGGCATAGATATGCTTCAGGTAATCTTGAATGGTTTGGGTTAAAGGCTCTGTCATGGCTAAAATATTATTTAGGTCATCCTAAATTAGTATAGCAAAAAAGAAAAGCCGAGTCAAGAGGTGACCGGTTTTTCAAAGGGGCAAAAAGGAAGCTAAAGCTCTCCAATGAGGGTCTGTAGGAGAGAAAGGCTGACAGTTTCACTTTTCTGATCTTGTTCCAGGTCAGGATTCCAAGCAGAGAGGGAAGCGGCGACAACCTTTCCTGCTTGGGCCAGGCGTTTGAAGACAACCCTGACCGTCTCAGCCGTGGGGCCGCCCTTCGCAAGATAATTTTGAGCCGGGGATTCCTCCGGGCGGACTACATCCGTATCAAAATGGACATAGATCGGGTCGTCAGGGAGCTGAAAATTGAGCAATGCCTCCAGGCTGGTTAGGTGCGTTAGCGCTGATTTCTGGATAAGTTCTCGTTCGCCGGGATCCAAATCGCGCGCATCGGTCAGGATAACTTTATCTTCCGGTTGGGGTTTCAGGCCAATGGCATTGGGCATGGTCTGCTCACCTTTCCCAACGAGCATCGCCAGGGGCATACCGCCTAAAAATCCGCTGGGCGTGGTTTCCCAGGTGTTAAAATCTCCATGTGCATCGAACCAAATCAGCAGTGGGTTGATCCCGGTGCGCTGTAAACCTGCCAAAACGGCCATCGCGGTGCAGCAATCGCCAGCCAGGCTGACGGGCCTTTCTTGATTTAAGACTGCTTTGGTAACCAAATCAGCCAGCGACTGATGAACAACTGACATCCTGGTCTGGACTTCGCCCTCCGGTAAAACCGGTTCGTTGATTTGCCAGCCTGGCTTGAGCAAGGATTTCAAACCCGATGAATGTTTGTCCAGAAAAAATGGGGATAGGATTGGGCGGTTTTTCATTTTTGGTGTCATCCCTCGGGAAAAAATTTAGATTAATGCAGAATTTTCTGTAATTCGGTAACCCTGGTTGAAATCATGCCTGCCAGTTCAGCTCTTTCCTCTATCAGGGTCTCGTCTACCCCAATCAGTGCGCCATTTACTTCGGCCAGGGCGCAGTACAACATGCGGATCAGCCGTTTGGCTTCCGTTGGCGCGAAACCAATGGCGACCAGGATCTTATCAACCTGGATGGTATGCTGGCGCAGGTGGGCTTCAAAACGATGTAATCGGTAACGGATTGGGAAGTTCTCTGTTTCCCAGAAGACGGCAGGCAGATCAAGCTCGGCGACGCTGATATTGGCAAACTCGGTTAAGAGTTTGTCATGCAGGTTGTGATGATAGGCTTTCAGGTTTTCGTAGGAACCCTTCATCAAAATTTGATATTCTGCTTCGTTCATGCCTGTCAGACGAATCTCATCAGCGTCTGTCATCCGGCCGGGTGTCCATTTGCCAGCCCGATGACCTTCCAGCGCGAAGAGTATGGTCGCCGAAAACCCGATCTCTGCCCCAAGGATATGGGCCAGTACACGACGGACAGGCCAGTCCTTTTCGGACGGAGTGCGGTCGGCATCTGTGGACGAAAGTCCGCACAGGGCGGCTTGCAGATCCAGGTAAGCAGCATGGTATTGACTCAGGATCCGGTGGACAGGCTGCGGCTTGGTGCGGTTCTCGGCCAATTTAACGGCCAGTTGCCGAAGTTCGAGATGCGTCACGAAAAAGGCAAAGCGGACTCCCTCGTCATGCCCTTTCCAAGCCCAGGGACGGTCAAGCTGGTCGTCTGGGAGGTTTGCAAACAAGCTGGCGAAATTTTCAACAGTGCCGATCAGTTCGGACTTGAGCATAGGGTCTCCGCATCTGAGAGATTTCTACAAATGGTTGACGGCAGGGATATCAATGGCAGCTTTTATTATTGTCGCAAACGGGGTCGGGCAAAGGACAGGCAAGCAGCGTGCCGGGAGGCATACGTTCAAAAACGCTCTTATCTTCCACCCGCACAACCGCCCAGGCTTGAACATACCCATCGGCGCGGCACCCCAGCACCATGACATCGCCGGAATTGGCGACTTTTGCCGGGTCCACGCGCGGCAGGATGATGACGCTTTCGCCTTTTGGCCCGAGCAGGGTGAAAAGTGTGCGTGGATATGGTTTGGTGTGATAGAAGTTGTAAACGCTGATATCCAGCCCTTCATCTTTGCCAAGTTGGCGGGGATAGAGACTGCGCCCCTGCAAAATGATCGCAGATGGATTGGATAGAAAATTTTGCAAGTCCTGGGGTGTCAGCCCTAATTGTTTCCCGGCAAGCGTGATGAATTGTTCGGCAAGCACTGTGTCGGGCAGCGCTTGATAACGAGGCGCATTGATTTTCTGGGCAAGGGGGATGAGCGCTCCGAGCGCCGCGGAGATAAGTAAAACTGTCAGTGCGCCAGCCCACCAGCGTGGATTTTTCCCCAGCGTGATTTCATCCTGGGGATTAGCCTGCGCATTGACTTGTCCAAAAAATGCCAGCACCAGTTCGACGACTGCGAACAGGCCAAGCGTGTAATAGATGACGATTGCCCAGTCCACCGGAACAAGGTATCGCCCGCCCGAGGTTCGTCCCAAGGCGTTAACTGCAAAATAGATGAGCATGACAATCAGCGGAATCATACCCGCCAAGCGGGCGCGTTTCCAGGCTGCGCCCAGCCCGAGGGCTACAAATAGCAGGTTTAGCGGCAGGAGCAGCTGCGCCCAGGGTGTCAACTGCCCATCCCAGTAAGGTTTCCAAAAGTTATCGGTCTTTTTTACCACCACGCGCGGCTCCAGGTAGAAAGGCGTATTGGGCAGAACCTGCGCCGAGGTAACCAAATTATTCAGGAAATTATCCGCAGCAAAAGCCAGCACTGACTTTTCGGGTGCAGGCGTGGGGCGAATCTGCGCCAGGTGGAAATTTGCCTTTGGGCGCGGACTGCCTGGTTCAAGCTGCGTCCCGAAAGGTTGTAAGAATTGTGGATAGCGTTGCCGGATGACATCCCAGATGCGCACGCCATACAGTTCAAGCAGGGAGATGTTGTGTCCGCTGAACTGTGTCCAGGGCAAAACGCCCAGCAGGGCGGCTGTCACAACCAGCCCGCTGATTCCCAACCAGATTCGCGCTTTTTTTCGATAAACCAGCACGGTCAAGGCGATAACAACCGGGATGAGCGCGAGCGAGTGCGGGCGGAGCAGGGTCGAAAGGCCGATCAAGCCACCGGCCATTCCGGCTAGCGGCCAGTTTTTAGATGGGTTCCCGGCCCATTTAACCAACAGGAGAGTCGCCAGCGCCAACAGGAGGGCCGTCGGGTATTCGGTCAGCATGTATTTTTGGTGCGCAGTTTCGATGAGGTTGCCAACCTCAATCTGGTTGACGCCGCGTAATGCAACCAGGATACCCAGTCCCAAACCGGCGCTGCGGCTGTGTAGTTTTTTCCCCAAGAGATAGAAAAGCGCTGGAAAGACCGCATAAAGCGCCGCTTGTACGGCCACAACCTTTTCATAATCCTGCCCGGCAAAAGCATGCAGGTACACCAGGATGGCCGGGTAGAGTGTGCGGTCAAAGAAACTGTAATTATTAATCCCCTGGCCCAGGAGCGCAAACTGGCTCATGATGTCATAATTCCGGGCGTCATAGTCTGGATACATTTCGAAATTGGGTGCAACCGGTGTGGTGACGAGAAAATCTGACCTGACAGGTTCCTTAGCCCAGAGCCAGGCGGCTATGACCCAGATGAGAATAAAGATGGCAATGTCGGCCAATCGTGAACGAGCGGGGATTTGCGCCGTCCATTTTTTGAGCAAGGCCCCCAATCCAATCCCGCCCAGGAGCGCCAACTGCACCTGGAATGCCAGGACAGGCGCCCCAGCCCCATACCAAAAATCTTCTTCGGCAGGCTGCATTCCAACAACATGTGAGGCTGCGGCCCAGGTGAGCAAGCCAAAAATGATGAGCGCCGCCGCCGTGAGGCTGAAAGCGCTTCGCTGATTACGAACGTATTCCCGGGCGGATCTAAGGTTCAGACCAACTCGTGAGGCAAAGAGCAGAAACGTCCCGCCCGCGCTGGCGCAGGTCAACCAAATGATCAGGGGGAAAACGCCCAAAACGTAATAGTAACCCTTGCCAAAGCTCTCCAGCGGTGTCCAGACAGTTAGCCAGCCAGCCAAGGAAACCAGGGCAGTTGCGACAGTTGTCAGAAGGATGAACAGTCCGCTGGCGCGATTATTCCACCAGGTGGAGAGACGCGTGGTGGTCCAATTTTGAAAGGCCAGGGCGCAGAATCCGATCGCCAGGGTGACTGCCGCGCCGAACAGGGCCAGCCGGGTCAGGCTGGTTTTACTGCCCAGCAGGCCGATCAGCCCGGCTAACAGGAGGCCTGCTGCGCAGAACAGTAAGAAAGCAGAGATCACGCCCCGGGTGGGTTTCCAGGTTGAGTTCATCTTTTTGTGGGTAAAAATGTTATCGATAGCTAGGCCGCAGGATTTTGGGTCTGTTCAACCGGCGCGGCGTTGGGCGGACTGGCTTGCGGTAATCCAAAACACCACCTGGCCACACGATTGGGTTGAATTACGAAAGCATAAATGACAATTGGAAATAGTACGCCCGCGAAATACGAAACCCAGTAAGAGATGACCTGATTGTTGGTCAGGTACATGATCTTTTCACCCCAGGTTTCCTGAATCGGGACATGAAATATTAAAATAATCAGCGAGGCCTGCCCTACATAACGGAATATGCTCGAAAGCAGGGTCGCCCGCTCCAATTGTTTCGAAACCGCCAGGATGAAGGCAATCCCCAATAGCGCTTCGAGCGTATTGATTGGGAGTGATTGAAAGAAGCGGGTATTGAAGTCGATGCTTTGAGGCAGGAACCAAACCATCGCGAGCAATGCCGCGCCAGTTCCGGCCAGCATGAGCGGGTGGCCAAAGACTTCACCGGAAACGTATTTATTCACCTCGCAGCCTAGAATAAAGAAGAATCCGCTCACCAGCACCAGGTCTACGCTCAGCGGCAGGCCGTAGAGGGTCAGCGTCCGCCCGAGCAGGCTCAAGTCAAAGGGCCAAAAATTCTTCAGGAAGATCACCCCAACCACCTGGATAGCGATCAGCAGCAGCCATTTGGACCAGGGCAATCCGCTGCGCTTGATCAGCCAGTAAAACAGGAAGGCAAAAACGTTCAACGCGAAGAGATGCGGGATAAACCAGAGCTGCACCCAGTCAATATAGTGACCGTTGGCGTAGAGGGCTTTTATCAATCGGCTGGTGGCGACATCAAAATTGACCTTGGTGAAAGAGATGGTCATGAAATAAATCAAGAGGATGGTGAAAAGATAGGGTTTGAGCAGGGTCTCAAAACGGCGGCGTAAAACTGCCAGGAAGGGCAGTTCGGCCTTAAAAAACATGCCTGAAACGAAGAAAAACAAGGGCATGTGGAAGGCGTAGATAAATTTGTAAAGAAACGGGGAGACCAGGCCGAAATCATTGTGCGCCATCACAACCAGCAGGATGCCGATGCCTTTGGCGATGTCGATATATTCAACGCGTTTGGACATATTTTGCCTCATCAGTGGAGTTTGTTGGGCTCAATCATACCATGCCCGACGCCTCGCTGTGGCTCGCTTGCGCTTCCCAGGCCTGGCACTGGCTGACGGGGTAACCGGCAACTTCCTGCATGAGATGCGCGCTGGCGGGGGCAGCGCCCGACTGGACTCCGGATGTAGGGACAACCGTCGAGGCGGCCAGCAGGGCAAGGGTCAGGATGAGTCCGGCGAGGTTTCGGCTTTTTGGGTTGGGAAGTTAGCTCACCGGCGCAACATAAGCGATGATGGCGATGAAGTGCGCCAACGCCCCCAGGATGACAAAGATATGCCAAATCTCATGGAAGCCAAATTTCCCTGGGAAGAAGTCGAAAATTTTGGTGGCGTAAACCACCGCGCCGAAAGAGTAAATCACCCCACCGACGCCCAGCCAGATCAGTGCGCCAACGGGGAGACTGATCAACATCTCTTTCAGCGCGATAATGCACATCCAGCCCATGGCCAGGTAGACTCCCGCTGAGACCCAGCGCGGGGCCTTGATGATGAAGATCTTGATGGCGATTCCGGCGAGCGCAAATGCCCAAACGATCAGTAACATGCCCCACTTCCAAAAACCGGTGAACATGTTGTAGCAGATTGGCGTATACGACCCGGCAATCAGCAGGTAAATGGCTGAGTGGTCGAATTTACGCAGGATTTCAACCACCTGTGGCCTGGCCTTGACCAGGTGATAGGTAGCGCTGGCCGCAAACAACAATACGACGCTGACGCCATAGACAGCCAACGAAATGGTTTTCCCGACATTTCCCCAGCCGATGACGAGCAGGGCAATCAGCCCGCCGATGGCGGCGAGTGCCGTGAAAAAATGAGTTAGCCCATTGACAGGCTCGCGCAATCTTTTTAACATGTAATCCCTTTCTGGCTTTCTTTACTTCACCAGGTAAAATGTTTTCATACTTTTTTCAATCATTGGGTAGAGTTCATAATAACGTTCAGGGGCAACGCAGTATTCTACCCGCCAGAAATCAGCTTCGTCTTTGATGAAATAATTGACACAGGTAAACTCGAGTGTGCCCAACAGGGCCTGGAAAACGAGTTGGCGCGTTTCGTACCCCAAAATGGTCATCTTTTTGTTCTTGTTGATGGTTGGCACGTGCCCCAGCTTGGTAAGCTCGTCATCGATATAATTTTCCAGCTTTGTCTCGGCGGTCAGCACCTGGTGACGCGCGATCACTGTCGATACGATCACGGATTTATCCCAGTCCGTATCCAGCATCCAGAGCACATAATCTTTGGGAGCAGCCTTCATGTCATCGACAATGAGTCGATAATATTTCCCAAGCTTTGAGACCTTTTGGATTGTTTTTGCCCTCTGGTCTGTCATGTCCCCGCCGATAAAGTTGTTGGGCAGCCAGAGTTGAGCGCCGCTGGTTTCGAACATGGCCCAGTCGCCGGGCGGCACAATCGTGACCTGTGGTGTGGGCGTCGCTGAAGGCACGGTCGTGGGGAATATCATCAGTGTTGCTGTTGCCGCTGGTGTGGGGGCCGCCTGCCCGGGATTGGATGCGCCGGGTTGGCTGTCAGCAGACCGCGAGCTTGCCGGGAGGGCTACCGAGGAAACCATCCAGAAGATTGCGCACATCACCAGCATGGCTATCACCATCAGCCCGGCCAGTATGCCAACCTGTGTTCCGCTCATACCCAGGTAACGCGGAGATTTTTGTGTCATGTGGCCGCTCCCAAAAAAAATCGATTGAGCTTGTTCAAGATGTCGAGAGCCGTGTCAACAAACAGGTCGTACCCTTCGGTGTCCTTCTGGAGTTGATTATTTCGAGAACGCATCGCTGGCCTCATCCAGCGCCTCGATTTGTTCCGGCCTCAACCGCCAGCCTGCTGCCCCGGCATTCATCTCGGCCTGATGCACATTTTTGGCGCCGGGGATGGGCAGCGCGCCCTTGCAGATGCACCAGTTCAGCGCCACCTGCGCTGCCGATTTTCCACCCCAATCCTGCCCGATTTCTGTCAGCAGTTTAAGCAGCGGATGCATTTCTTTCAACACACCAGCATATTTCCCGGCGCGCATGCCGGGCGGCGGATTTTCCGGGCTGTATTTGCCGCTTAAAAGGCCCATTGCCAGCGGGGAATAAGCGATCAAGCGCACGCCAAGTTCCTGGCAACGGGCAAGCAGCCCGTTCTTTTCAACCGATCGGTTCAATAGGTTATATTCCACCTGGTTTGAAGCCAGCGGGATTTCATGCCCAGAGAGTACCGTGTAAGCGCGCTGCATCTGGTTTTTGTCATAATTCGAAACGCCCACCGCGCGCGTCAATCCCAGCCGATGAGCCGAGGCTAATCCCTCCGCATATCTCTCAATTGGCACAAGCGGGCTGGGCCAATGGATTTGGTAGAGGTCCACGCGTTCCAGGTTGAGCCGCTCCAGGCTGGCGCGCAAGGCGCGGGTCACGCTGGCCCTGGTCAGTCGCCAGGGCAGGGGGAAAAATTTTGTCGCGACGATTACCGGGGATTCGGTGCGTTTCAGGAACTGACCGAGCAGGCGTTCCGAACGTCCGTTCCCATAAATTTCTGCTGTATCTACAAAATGGACGCCGTTTTCGAGGGAAATTTTGAAACCGGCCTCGATATCGGCGTCGCTGTAGCCTTTGCCATAATTCCACACGATCCGGTCACCCCAGGACCAGGCCCCCAGTCCGATTTCGGCATCGTGCAGGAATTGAATTGACTCAGGAAGATCTGATGACATTGAAAATGCTCCTCGGTTATTTGGAGATTCTATCATACGGCCTGCCAAAAGTTATTGGCCTGCGTGCCGATTGTTATTTTGCTGGCCTTTTCAACCGGGGATGCAGTCAGCCAGGTAGTATATTTTAAGCCGCAAATCCCTTAAACCCGTGTAAAATCAGGCCACATTATTATTTTGGAACTGAGTGGCCGCGAGACCCTACCCCCACCCGCTATCTGCCTCGCATGAGTTCTGCGGGGTGGGGAGGGGTCTCGCGCTCCCTGAGTTCCTGGGAGGTTCCCGTGGTAATACAAGAACCCTTGACCGAGCGGGCTGGCTCTGAGTCTCCTGCGCAGTTGGCGGAACGACTAAACCTGCCATTTGGTGAAGACCTGCGCCTGTTGACGCGCGCCTTGACCCACCGATCTTTTGTCAATGAACATTCGGATGTGGTTTCCGACAATGAACGCCTTGAATTCCTGGGCGATGCCGTGCTGGATTTTTTAGTTGGCTCTTGGGTCTACAACCACTATCCCGAAATGGCCGAAGGCGACCTGACGCGGATGCGCTCTGCCCTGGTGCGCACCGAGACTCTGGCAGATTTTTCCCGTCAGTTGAGTCTCGGCGGTGCCATGCGCCTCGGGCGCGGCGAGCTGCATGGCGGCGGACGTGACAGGGATGCCCTGTTGTGCGCCACCTTTGAAGCGCTTGTCGGAGCGATCTATCAGTGTAAAGGGCTGGAGTTTGCCCGGGAATTTGTCATGCCCTTGATTGGCCCGATGGCAGAACGCATCCTGGCGCAAATGCACACGATGGATCCCAAGTCGCGCTTGCAGGAATTTACACAATCACAGGGTTGGGGAATCCCGCGCTATGTCACCGCGCAGGCTGATGGGCCAGACCACGCCAAGATTTTCGAGATAGAAGTTCACATTGGCGGTAAGTGTTTGGGAAAAGGAAGCGGCCCATCCAAGCATATTGCGCAAGAGCTTGCCGCGCAGGACGCGCTCGTAAATATCGAAATGCTGGATATGGATATTTCCGGTATCTGATTTTGATTCAACATATACGGGGCAGGCACGACGCCATCCAGATGGCGTCGTGCCTGCCCCGTAGAAACCTCGCGGAAAACAAATGCCTTTACGCCTAAAATCTCTTGAACTTCACGGTTACAAAACCTTCGCCTCGCGGACGACTTTTGAATTTGCCGACGGCATTACCGCCATTGTCGGGCCGAATGGTTCGGGTAAGTCGAATTTTGCTGATTCCCTGCGTTGGGTGCTGGGTGAGCAATCGCACAATTTGTTGCGCGCAAAAAAGACCGAGGATATGATTTTCTCCGGTTCGGAACATCGTCCACGTTCGGGCATGGCCTCGGTAACAATTACTTTTGATAATGTTACAGGCTGGCTCCCGGTTGATTTTTCCGAAGTCGCTGTCACGCGCCGCGCTTATCGTGATGGGCGTAATGAGTACCTACTCAATGGACAGACTGTGCGCCTGAAAGATATCAACGAGCTGTTGGCGCAATCAGGTCTCTCGGAGCGCACTTACACAATCCTTGGACAGGGTATGGTGGATGCCTCCCTGGCGCTCAAAGCCGATGAGCGCCGCCGCTTGTTTGAGGAAGCTGCTGGCATCGGCCTGTATCGCGCTCGCCGGGAAGAATCCCTGCGCCGTCTCGAAAATACACAGCGTAATCTTGAACGTGTACTCGACATCCTGGCCGAGCTTGAACCGCGCTTGCGCGGTCTTGAACGGCAGGCCAGGCGCGCCCAAGACTACCTGCAAGTGCAGTCCGATTTAAAGGTCATTCTGCGCGAATGGTACGGCTTTCACTGGCACAACTCGCAAAAAGAATTGGCAGAGGTGCAGGAAATTGCCCATCAGCAAGAACTGAACCTGGGCGAAGCCCGCAATCATTATCACGATCTAATGGATGGTTTCGGCGCCACGCGCACGCGTCTTTTTGACCTGCGGACGCGTTTGAATGAATGGCACCGCCAGTCGGCGATTTTGCACAGCCAGCGAGAGACCATCAGCCGTGAGTTGGCGGTGCTTGAAGAACGCCGACGTTCCCTAACGGAAGGCCGCCAGGCAGCCCTGCTTGAACAGGAAAGACTGACCGATGAAGAACGCGCGGCGCGTGAGAGAGTGGATGAAGCCCGCGTTGAATTTGAACGTATCCAGGCTGAAGCTGTAGATGCCAAGACTCAGGAAACAGCGGCCAAGTCGGCCCTGAGGGCGCGCCAGTTGGAGCGCGCCACTGCCGAGCAAAAGCTTGATTCGGCGCGGCAGAACCTGAACAGTCTCAATTCCCGCAGGGCCCAGCATCAGGCGCATTTGAATGAACTCAAGACGCGCATCGAGGCGCAGCGTGAAAAGCTCAAGGCCGCTGACCTGGTCATTGCCACCGCCGAAGAAACCTTTAAACAGGCTGAGAAAAAACACCTGGCCGCACAAAAAGCCCGCCAAGGGGCTGAAGCCGCCTTCCACCAGGCGGAAATCGATCTGGCAGACTTGCGTCAGCGCTTGGGTGAACTCGAAACCGCCCGGCGGCAGCGCCAGGAGGAGAGAAACGTCAAAGCCGGGGAAGAGACCAAACTCCAGGCGCAGCTTGACGTGCTTGAACAGGCCGAAAACTCCATGTCGGGTTACGCCGAGGGTGCCCGCTTTTTGCTCGAAGCTGCCCGCCAGTCGAAGTTTTCAGGTGCAAAAGGCGCGCTCTCTGCTGCGCTCGACGTTCCAGCCGAGTATGAAACGGCGATTGCGGCTGCGCTTGGCGATGCATTCGACGTTGTGCTGGTTGAATCTGGCCAGAACGTGGATCAGGCTCTCGAACTGCTGGAACAGGCCACGGGGCGGGCCGTCATCCTGCCGCTCGATGTGGTCAATTTCCACGGGCAGGTAAAACTCCCCAAGGGTGAATCCTCCGTCATCGGGCTGGCCTCTAATTTAATCAAAATCAGGGACGAATTGCGGCCGGCGGTGGAGGCTTTGCTCGGTGGAACCGTGGTGGTCCGCGACCGGATCGCTGCCCGAAGCCTGCGGACTCAACTCCCCGCCGCGCGGCTGGTCACATTAAAGGGCGAGGTCTTTCGTCCCGACGGGCTGATTGCGGCCGGGCGTGAAACACGCGCTGCCGCCCTGAGCCGACCGCGCGAAAAACGTGAGTTGAATGAGCGCCTGCAAAGCACCGTGGCACAGCTCAACAGCCTGATCGAGACGCTGACAGGTCTTTCTGGTGAATCGGCTGCTGTCCAGAAGGAAATTGCTCTCCGCGAAGAAACTCTCCGCCAGATGCGCAAGGCCTTCAACGAGGCGACCGATGCTGAGCAGCAGGCTTCGCTGGCGGCCGAATCAGCCCGCCGCCAGCGCGATTTTCAGGCCGGTCAAAAGGATTCGCTCGCCAAAGAAATTGCGGCCTCCGAGCGTGACCGGACCGAAACGGAGCTCTCTCTGGAAGAGGTGGAAGAAAAATTGGGTGTGGCGCAGGAAACCATGCGCAAACTCAATGGCGAGCTGGCCGGGCTGGCGCTGGATGAACTGACTTCACAGGTTACTTACTGGGGCGCGCGGGTTTCGGTCTCTGAGCGAACGGTTAGTGATGCCCGTCTGCGTCAGAACGACCGCCAGCAGGTGCTGGATAGGATTGCCAGCCAACTGACTGCGGGTAAACGGCGCGTAGAAGAGATCGGTTCTTCTTTTGGGAACCTGGATGCAGAGAAAACCGACTTGTACGCGCGCGAAAAGAGCTTACAGGAACAGATCGAATCTTTTCGCGTGTTGATCGACCCGGCTGAGAAGGATTTGGCTGAGGCTGAGAAACAGGAAGCCGAATTACAGGAGCAGGAAACCAATGCCCAGCGTTCTCTGGCGAACGTGGAGCGCTATCATGCGCAGGCGCAAATCGACCTGAATCGCAAGCAGGAAGCGCTCGAAAGCCTGAAACGGCGCGTGGAAGAAGATTTTGGCCTGGTGCAGTTCGAATATGACGCGCCGATCACTGGCGCGGTGCCGCTGCCGCTCGGCGATATGGTTGAAACCCTGCCCTATGTGACCGAACTTTCGCCTGATATCGATGACGTTCTCGCGCAGAAACGCGCCCAGATGCGGCGGATGGGCGCGGTCAACATGGAAGCCCAGCAGGAATACGAGTCCGTCAGGGAGCGCTTCGAGTTTATGACCACCCAGGTGGATGATTTGCAGCAGGCCGAATCGGACCTGCGCCAGGTCATTGCCGAGTTGGACGAACTGACCAAGAAGGAATTCTTCAAAACCTTCGAAGCGGTGGCAATTGAATTCAAGGCGATCTTTACCCGTCTGTTTGGCGGCGGTTCCGCCCGCTTGGCGCTGACCGACCCGGATAACCTGACCGAGACCGGCATCGACATTGAAGCCAAACTGCCCGGGCGGCGTGAGCAGGGTTTGTCCCTGCTTTCAGGTGGCGAGCGTTCGCTGACAGCCATTTCGCTGGTTTTTGCGCTGCTCAAAGTTTCACCGACGCCTGTTTGTGTCATGGACGAAGTCGACGCCATGCTCGACGAGGCCAATGTAGGCCGTTTCCGTGACCTGCTGGCCGAACTCAGCCAGACAACGCAGTTCATTGTGGTCACTCACAATCGCAACACCGTCCAGGTGGCCGATGTGATCTACGGCATCACCATGGGTCGCGACTCGGCCAGCCAGCAGATCAGTCTGAAGTTGGACGAAGTCAGCGATGAGATGCTCGGCAACCGGGGATAACTTGTTTTTCTGTTAGGAAAGGTCTCCCGCCCTGCGTTTAAAAGACAAAAAACGCCTCTTGCAAAGAGAGGCGTTTTTTGATATTACCTGGTTGCTATAGCCCAGCCGGTACGGCTGGTTCGGTCGGAACGATGGGCTTCCAGACGCTGTCGAAGATTTCGATCTTGGATGATTCGCGTAGTTGTTTCAGGAAGTCAGATAAGACAGTCTGCTTATTCTGCTCAAATTTTTGCGCGTCCACCGGGCGGTCTTCATGCCCAAGCACCTGGATGAGATGGAAGCCGAAATCGGTCTTGATCGGTTGGCTGATCTCGCCAACCTGAAGGGCAAAAGCTGCTTCTTCAAAGGGGGCTACCATGGCTCCTTTTCCGAACCAGCCCAGATCGCCAGCGTTGTCTTTGTTGCTGGTATCCAGCGACATTTCCGCGGCAACTTTCGCAAAGTCATCGCCATTACGCAGGCGCGCCTGTGCGGCGACAGCTTCCTCAATGGTTTGGACCAGGATGTGACGCGCCCAGACCTGTTCCTGGAAGGGTTTCAGGTCATTGGTCAGGTCTTCCAACAACTTGGTGCGGAGCAAGCTGCTTTCGACCAGGCGGCGATACCCGGCTTCGTCCATGCCGGTATCTTTGGTAATCCCTTCGATCTGCTTTTTGAGCAGCTCCTCATAGCCCTGCTGGTTTACCGGCGTGGCCGTGGGTTCAGCTGTTGCCGTCGGCTCCGCGGTCGCCTGCGCGGTTGGCGTAGCGTTGCCGTCGGGAGTTGCCGTTGGCGCCAGGGTCGCTGTCGGGGTGATGGTGACGAGCGCCAATTGGGTCGGATTCAAGGTTGGTAACACGCTTTCGGTTGGGGTAACGACCGGGGTCGGCGTCCCGTTGGCGAAATAGTTAAAACCTTCTTGGAGTGTTTTTTCCACTTCATCCCGGCTGACGGTGATGCCACGCTTCTTGGCTTCCTGGCGGGTCAATAGGTCGCTGATCAACAAGTCGATCACTTGTTGGCCCATGGCATCTGTCGAACGAAGAAGTGTGACCTGTTGTTGTAAAATCGGGCCAAAATTGGTGTCATTCATCGGGTCTTGAATGCCGAACATCTGCGCGAATTGCAGGTATTGGACATATTGGTTGATGACCTGGATGCGCTCGAGTTTGACCTGTTGCTGGAATTCGCGCACGGTAATCTTTTCACCGTTGACACTTGCCACCGTCTGGTAGGGCAATAAGACTGTACTACTTAAAATTCCATAGCCGACAATGCCGATCACCAGCAGGATAATAATGATCGCGGTGATGCGGATAGCGCGGTCCTGTCGCCGGACTACTTCCAGGTGAGCAAGGTGTTTCTTATTGTTATATTTTTCGTTTGGCATAGGGATCCCACACAATAAAGCGGGGCATGGACGGCGTTCCCATGCCCCGGCCTGTCTTTGGTTTGGTTAGTCTTCTCTGCCGCCGCCCACGTAGGGCAGGAGGGCGATATTCCGGGCGCGTTTTACGGCGCCGGCCAGTTCGCGTTGGTGCTTGGCGCAGGTGCCAGTCTGGCGGCGCGGGCGGATCTTGCCCTCTTCGGTGACATAACGTTTCAGCATATCAACAGCTTTATAGTCAATATGCAGGTTCTTATCAGAGCAGAAGGCGCAGATCTTGGGGCGGGAAAAGTAACGGCGCTCGCCGCCCTGACCGCCTTCTTCTCCGCCTCTTTCGCCTCTATCACGATTGTAGTCCATACTTTCTCTCCACTTGCGGCCTTGGATGGCCGCAATCAAAACTTAAAAGGGGAATTCATCCTCGTCGGTGGATGGCATATCGGGCAACTCAGAAGAGTCGGTCGTGTGGCTGTTGCCTGAGCCCGCATCGCGGCGTTCACCCAGCATCATCATCTCGTTGGCGACCACTTCCACGCTGCTGTGTTTATTGCCTTCTTTATCATCCCAGCGGCGTGTTTGCAGGCGGCCTTCGATGTAGACCTGCTGGCCTTTGGTCAAATACTGCTTGCAGATTTCTGCCAGGTTGCCCCAGGCCACTATATTGAACCACTCGGTTTCGCTGTGCCGCTCGCCGTCCACGGTATTCCAGGAACGGCTGGTGGCTACGGTAAAAGTCGTCACAGGGCGCCCCGATGGCGTGTAACGCATTTCCGGGTCGCGACCCAAATGACCAATGATCATGACTTTGTTCAAACCCCGGCTCATAGTCTCTCCTTATAGCTTCATCTAAACCGACAGGATTTTTGAATTATTCAACCACGGTGAGCATTGAACGCATGACAGATTCCTGGAAACGGATGTTGCGTTCCAGTTCGGCGGTGGCGGTGGGGGCCATGGTGAGTTGTAACAAAACGTACTGACCTTCACGCTGCTTGTTGATGTGATAAGCCATGCGACGACGGCCCCAGACATCCACTTTGTCCACGCTGCCGCCCGCCTCAGTGACCCAGCCGCTAACCTTCTCGACGACCGCTTTAAAAGCGTTCTCGTCCAGGTCGGGGTGGATGATGCAGACTAACTCGTATTTACGCATAAGGGAAAAACCTCCTTTCCTCGGGATTGCTCCCGGTCAAAGCGCCGTAGACGCCAGCCGGGGGCAGAAAGGGCTGCGCGAAATGCGCAACCGGTAAAAAGCGGACTGGATTTTAGTCGATTTATGGCGATTTGGGAAGGAGGACGTTTTGGAAATATCGCGTAGTCAACATATTTATGCTCGGAAGATGCATTTCTACACGTTTATTTGAAAACCAGTTTTCCCATAACCCTTGCCGCCGCTTTCAGGATTTTATCGCAAGTAGATCGGGTTGCTGAAGATCCAGCCGCGGCGTCGGCCCAGGTAGCGCTTGTAAACTTCCACCCGGTAAATGCCCGGTTCGGTGGTGATGTGCGAACAGGTCTCGCGGTTGTTCCAGGTCTGAAGCACTTTGCCGTCTTTCAGCAGGCAGCACTCTGCCAGTTGGGGTAACTTCACTTTTAGCGTGACACCGCCTCCGGCTGGGATTTCGTCACCCATCAGTGCGGCAGAATCCCGCCCCTGAGCGCTGAAATTGAATCCGCGCGTTGAAGCCGGCAGGTCATAGCCGACAAAACCATGACCGGCGGCCAGGGCCTCATAGATCATTTTCTGGTCGGTTTCCAGTTCCCCGGTTAGCGGGGAGGGGGTCAGGAGGTGGGTGTTGACCGCCCGGAAATGAAATTCATAGGGAAAAATCTTACGGCGCAGCGGCCCGACCTGGCCGTTGAAGGCATGCGCATCTGCGCCGCCCACGGCGACGATCCTTTTGCCGCTGGCGAGCAATTCGTCCCATTTTTTCAGGGCTTGCGGCTGAGGGCTGCGCGTCAGGAAGTGCGGGAAGTAAGCGTAAAAAATAACGTGCAACAGTGTTGGGCTGTGCGTTTTGATTTCGATGACATGGTTCCACAACTCGATCCCCGTGTATCCCTGCGCATCCCAAGCATCCCAGGTGATGTCTGTTTCCTTGATGGGCGGGCAGGCCGCATCGAAAGGATGCGCAATGAATGACAACCCGCCTTCACGGCGGACATTATCGATCAAGTTTTGGGGGTCTGGCGCAAAAGCGGCGAGCTCGCGTTTGGCGTTGAAGACCAACAAATGATTTTTCTGTGGAATGCGCGCCTGGTCGTGGATTTCCTCTCCAACCAACATGAGCAGGCGGTTCCTGCCTTCTTTGTGGTACCCTTCGAATCCTTCGACTAGAACGTTGTGGTCAGTAACGATAACCGCATCCAACCCGGCCTTGAGCGCGGCAGCCGCAATCTCCTGATGCGAGCCGGTTCCATCTGAGTAAGTGGTGTGCATATGTAAGCAGACAGCTAGTTCGTGCATTTTGCCTCTTGAACCTGCGAGAGCCGTGAATGAATGAAGATCTGTGTTAAACTGGACGTTGGCCGATTGTACCGTAAATCATCATATTGCTCTTTGGGAATCTCCGTAGCAGGCCATCTTCACGCAAAATCTGGAGACCCATCATTTTGGTTTACGAATCCCCAAAAAGGGAAGTATAATTGCCCCGTTAAATTCGCAGGAGGCAAAAGAAAAAGAATGAAAATGTATATCGAGATTGGTTTGATCATTACGTCTGTCGCGCTGATCATCAGTGTCATTTTACAGAGCAAAGGCGCGGGCCTGGGCGGGCTGACAGGCGCTGATACCGGCGGTGTTTACTCTGTCCGCCGCGGCATCGAGCGCACGTTGTTTTACGTCACCATTGGCCTGAGTGTGTTGTTCTTCATCCTGGCGATCCTTGCTATTTTCATCAAGAGCTGATTCGCTGTTCTAGTGCCGCAACTACCTTAAGCTGTAGAGCTGTTTTGAACATTTTCTTCTTGAAAGAGAACCGATTACCCTACATCTTTATAAAGTTGCGGTACTAGCCTATTGAAAGGCCGCTTCACCTGGCCTGGGCCAAAAGCTGGCCGGTCTGGGGGGAGGCCTTTCTTTTTTTTCATATGATAAAAAAATTACGCTGGCAAATCCTGGTTGTAGTTGTTACGATTCTGGTGGTGGTTGGCTTGTTGCTGACCCAGGAGCCGGGACAACCGGTCTTTGCGCCCCGTCCCTCTGAAGGTGGCATTTACACCGAGGGGTTGGTGGGGGCGCTGAGCCGCTTGAACCCAATGCTCGACCAGAACAATCCTGCTGACCGCGATATCAACCGCTTGTTGTTCAGCGGTTTGGTGACGTTTGATGCCCGCGGTCTGCCGATTCCAGCCCTGGCCGATTCGTGGGGGGTGTCGCAGGATGGCACCGTTTACAACTTCTCTCTTCGTCCAAATGCCGTCTGGCACGACGGGAAACCCGTCACAGTGGATGATGTCACCTTTACGCTAGAATTGATCAAGGGCGATGCGTCTGTCTTTCCATCTGACGTGAAGGAGATGTGGAAGCAGGTCAGGGTAAATAAGCTGAACGATAAGACTGTCCAGTTCGTCCTGCCCGAACCATTCGCCCCATTTCTGGATTATCTGACCTTTGGCTTGATGCCGAAACACATTCTGGAAGCGACACCTGTGGACCAACTGGCGGCTGCGACTTTCAATCTGGCGCCAGTTGGGACGGGGCCTTATCGGTTCGAGCGTCTGATTGTGGAAAACGGCCAGGTGGCAGGCGTGGAATTACGCTCCTTTGACAAATTCTATGGGCGGAAAGCTTACATCGATCAGATCGTCTTTCGCTATTATCCAACCGCGTCTGCTGCGCTGGATGCCTATCGCCAGGGACAGGTGCTGGCTGTCAGCCAGGTTACTCCCGACATTCTGGCGCAGGCGTTGGTGGAACCGAGCCTGAACCTGTACACGGGCCGATTGCCGGAACTGAGCCTGGTCCTGTTCAACCTGAACAATGCCGAAGTGCCTTTCCTGCAAGATGCCAAACTGCGCCGCGCCCTGTTGATGGGGCTTAACCGCCAGCAAATTGTCGATAAGTTGATGTCTGGGCAGGCGATTGTCGCCGACGGCCCGATTTTCCCCGGGACGTGGGCTTATTACGAAAACGTTGAACATCTGGTTTACGATCCGAACGCCGCGATCGAACTTTTGAAGTCTGCCGAGTATAAAATCCCGGCTAGCGGTGGCGACGTTCGGGCCGATAAAGACGGCAAGCTGCTGGAGTTTTCCCTGCTATACCCGGATGATCCTTTACATGCTTCAATTGTGCAGGTCATCCAGTCCAACTGGGCCAAATTGGGCGTGAAGGTCAACCTGGAAGCTGTTGCCTACGATGTACTCGTCAACGATCACTTGATACCGCGTTCGTTTCAGGCGGCCTTGATTGACCTGAACCTGGCGCGCACCCCTGACCCGGACCCGTATCCGTTCTGGCACCAATCGGAAGCGACTGGCGGACAAAACTACAGCCAGTGGGATAATCGCACGGCCAGTGAGTACATCGAGCAGGCGCGTGTCAGTCCCGATTTCAATGCGCGCGCACGCCTGTATCGCAATTTCCAGGTCATTTTCACACAGGATATGCCGGCTTTGCCGTTATATTACCCGGTCTATAGCTATGGCGTCAGTCAGCAAGTTTTGGGCGCTCAGATGCCGCCTTTGTTCGACACGAGCGACCGCTTCCTGACTATTTCTGATTGGTACCTTGTGACCCGCCGTGGCTTGGATCAGTCCGCCCCGACCCCATGACCACTACCGCAGAAGACCTCCAGTTTTTGACGGAGGGCCTGCCGCAGTTGCAGGATTATTTGCTTTCGAAGGAGCTTTACTGGCCCCTGGGCAATTCCCTGCCGCGACTTACCCCTGGCTCTCTCTTGCTTACGCTGGCGCGCCTGGGCGTGACACGCCCCGATCAGGCGCAGGCATTCCAGACGGTCTTGGATTCCGCGCGAGTGAGATGGCGGGCGGCCTGGGAGAAGAAAGCAGCGCGCGAAATGGCGAATCGGCTGCGGCTTTGGTCGCAGTACCTGTCAGACCATCAGTATGCTCCAGAGAGCGCGGGCTTGTATTCGACAGAAGTCCGTGGGCGGGCCATCCTGCAATTGTTATTGGCCGAAGTTCCCGATGTGCCCGAAAAAATGGCGCTGGCTGAACTGGATATCGTCTTGCAGGCAGGCCTGACCCCCGGAGAGTTTATTTGGGAAACCGGCTGGCGGCCGGCTTTCCCAATGACTGATTATTGGTTTTTGTACGGTACACTTTGACCCTCCCGATAATCGGGAGGGAGGGCAGGAGTTGTTATGACCGAACATTGCCAGGCGGCGCTCAAGTACGCCCGCCAGCACAAAACAGATTTCCTGGATGGCTTGAAGCAACTGGTTGCCATCCCTTCGATTTCCACCAACCCCGAAAACAAAGCGGATATGCTTCGCGCTGCCGAATGGGTGGCCACACGCCTGGAGGCTCTGGGCATCGAAAAAGTTGCCGTCATGCCGACGGCGGGCCATCCGGTCGTCTATGGTGAATGGCTGGGCGCGCCCGGTAAACCGACCATGCTGGTCTACGGGCATTACGATGTCCAACCGCCCGACCCGCTCGAATTGTGGCAGACTGCCCCGTTCGAGCCAAGCGAAGTGGGTGAGAACCTGTTTGGGCGTGGCGCTTCGGATATGAAGGGCCAGGTGATGGCTTCACTGAGCGCGCTTGAGTCGGTTATGCAGACGGGCAACCTGCCGATTAATGTAAAGTTCCTGATCGAAGGTGAAGAAGAGATCGGCTCGCCTTCGCTGGGCGCATGGATCGCAGAAAACAAGGATTTGCTCAAGTCCGATTTTTGTTTGAACCCCGATGCCGGTATGCTGGGCAAGGAATACCCGACCATTACTTACGGCTTGCGCGGGCTGGTGTATTTCGAGCTGCGCGTGTCTGGTCCTGACCACGACCTGCATTCTGGCATGGCAGGCGGGGTGGTCCATAACCCGGCGCAGGCGCTGGCCGAATTGATTGCGGCCATGCACAATGTAGATGGTCGTGTGACCCTGCCCGGTTTCTATGACAGCGTTCGGGCGCTGGGCGCAGAAGAGCGTGCCGCTTTTGCCCGCCTGCCCGAAACTGAAGCGGATTACCTGGCGATGACCGGCGTCCCGGCCTTGTGGGGCGAACCGGAATATATCCCTGCCGAACGCACCGGCGCGCGCCCGACGCTGGAAATTAACGGCATGATCTCAGGTTTCACCGGCAAAGGCCAGAAAACGGTCCTACCAGCCTGGGCGATGGCGAAAATTTCCTGCCGCCTTGTTCCTGACCAGAACCCAGAGGCGGTCTACGAACAGCTCAAACGCTTCCTGACCGAGAAAGCTCCCCAAACCATCCGCTGGGAATTGGAAAAGTTATCCGGCGCCCCGGCCTCCATTTCAGATCTGAACCAACCCGCAGTGAAGGCGCTTGAATCGGCGCTGGAGACGGTTTGGGGTGTGCGCCCGTTCTTCCGGCGCGAAGGCGGCTCCATACCGGTGGTCGGGCAGATGCAGACCATCCTGGGGATCGAATCGGTGCTGACGGGTTTTGGCCTGCCCGACGACAACCTGCATGCCCCGAATGAGAAAGTGCACCTGCCCACCTGGTATCGCGGGATCGAGGCTTTGATCCACTTCATTTTCAATTTATGATCTTTCATCTGCCAGCGGAGTTGCGCGGTTTGGATGCAGCGCAGTCGAAGGGCGATGATTGAATGAATCTCAACGGAGAATTTACAGGTATGGAAGATCGAATCATTACTTATGGCGGGCAAGCGGTGCTTGAAGGCGTGCTGATGCGCGGACAGAAGGCGCTGGCGATTGCCATGCGCGCTCCCGATGGGCAGATTGTTGTCCACACAGAAAAACTTTCCGGTTTATACCAGTCGAAAATCACCAAAATCCCATTCTTGCGCGGCGTGATCCTGCTCTGGGATGCGCTTGGCCTGGGGATGAAGGCGCTGACACTTTCAGCCAACGTCCAGACCGGTGAGGATGAAAAGCTCGAAGGGCCGCTGCTGTATGGCACGCTGGCGTTCTCACTGGCCTTTGGCATCGGACTGTTTTTCCTGGCCCCGTATGGTGTCGGAAAACTGGGCCAGTGGCTGGGGCTGGATGTCTGGTCGGCGGCCGGGCTGGAGGGTGTTTTTCGGTTGGTTTTGATTGTAGGTTATATGTGGGCCATCGGCCAGATGGCGGATATTAAGCGTGTCTTCCAGTATCATGGCGCGGAACATAAGACGATCAACGCCTTTGAAGCCGGGGCTGAATTGACCCCCGAAAACGTGGCGAAATTCCCCCTCGAACACCCGCGCTGCGGTACCTCGTTCTTGCTGACGCTGGCGGTATTGTCGATCCTGTTCTTCAGCTTCCTGCATCCGCTGCCGGTGCTCTGGCAAATTATTGGACGGATTGTGCTCATCCCGGTTCTGGCCGGTTTTGCGTTGGAATATATCCGCTGGATGGCCAACCACCTCAATTCGCCATTCGCTCGCTGGCTGATCCAGCCGAACCTGGCGCTTCAAAAGCTGACCACCCGCGAGCCGGATTTGAAGATCCTCGAAGTTTCGATCCGCTCGTTCAACGAGATGATGGCGGTGGAAAAGGCAGTCGAGTAAGAAAAGGTGAATGGCGCTAAGCGCAAGCAAAAACCGCGAGGCCTTGACCCCGCGGTTTTTGCTTGCGCTTAACCTATAGGGTAACTGCCGTAGCGCGCTGCGGATTTATGGGGTAATCATTGTGCGCCAGTTTACTTGGCGATTACTTTGATCTGATATTCCATCTTGTACAAGAATTTATCACCGTTATTCTTGCCTGAGAAAGTACTGGTAAAAGAGACTGGTTTTCCGGCTTTTTCCTTCAGCCAGGACGGCGAATAATATAACTTGGGATTGCCGAGGGTATCGTCGCCATCCAGCCAGCCGACCAATTGGGTGCCCAGGTTGCTGGCTTTTGCGGTCCACTTGATAAACTCGGCTGCGCCGGCAACTTCCAGCGAAATGCCGCTCGGGTCGATCAGCGAAGCCACTTCGGCGCCGTTCTGGACCCGTCCGGCCCATTTGTGCACCTTATCTGAATACTTTTTCGCCTTACTGTAGTCCTCGGTTTCCAGTAAAAGGAAGGAAACCCAAAGACCATTGCCGTAGGTCACATAGATTTTTATTGGCGCAAGCCGTTTGATATGGTCATCGTTTTCGACAACCTGCGCCCAGCTATCGAGCATGGCGTGAACTTTTCCTTTGGGTTTGGTACTCTTTGACGAACCCCCTTCAGACATGGCGTAAGTGAAATGTATCTCGTTGTTATCTGATGACCAGAAACAACAATCTTCTTCCAGGTTGTCAGCGAGGATATCGACAATCGTCAGCGTGACTTCGTAGCCTTTGGTTGCTTCGCTGGGGGATGGATCGAGGGTGGTGGCCGGGTGCGCTGCTCCGGCAGTCGAGGTTGAGATGAGCGCAAAAAGAACGAGAAAGATTATTTGGGTCAAGCGTCGGATGAACATGCTTCCCTCCCGAGGGTCTGGCTTACGAAAGGATAATTCACATCCGCGAAACTTCAATGTATTTATAGCGTAGCACGATATTTTCGTTTTTCAAGCCCCCTGGGGTATTCGATGAGTACCTTCACACCGGGTAGATCCCTGGAATTAATAGACCGGCAACCCCGGGTCGACTTCTTTTGCCCAGGCATTGATTCCGCCTTGCAGGTTCCTGAGGCGCTTGAACCCGGCGCTGGCGAGCAGCTCGAGAGCGCGCGCCGAGCGCGTGCCCGCCTTGCAGAAGAGTACCATTTCCCGGGCTGAGTCCAGCTCAGAAAGGCGCGCAGCGAGAGTGCCCAGGGGAATGTTGACCGCGCCTGGTAACGCGGAAATCTGTAATTCATGGGGTTCGCGCACGTCTAGCAGCAGCGGCGGATCCATTTCGCTTAATCGGTGGGAAAGGTCGCGGGGAGAAATGTCCCATTCGGCCCCGGCGGAACCGCTTTCGTGGTCGTGACCCGGCACACCGCAAAATTCCTCGTAGTCGATTAATTCTGTAATATCTGCATTTGGCCCGCAGACCCGGCATTTCGGGTTTTTTTTGAGTTTGACAAAATCGAAAGACATGTCGAGCGCATTGTAGAGCAGCAGCCGCCCGATGAGCGAGTCGCCAATACCCAGGATGAGCTTGAGGGCCTCGGTGGCCTGGATGGTGCCGATGGTTCCCGGCAGGATGCCCAGCACGCCGCCCTCGGCGCAGGTCGGGACCATACCCGGCGGGGGCGGTTCGGGGAACAAGCAGCGGTAGCACGGGCCCTTTTTGGCGTAAAAGATGCTGGCTTGCCCGTCGAAGCGGAAAATGGAACCGTAGACGTTGGGTTTGCCCAGGAAAACGGCCACGTCGTTGCTCAGGTAGCGGGTTGGGAAGTTGTCGGAGCAATCGATGATGATGTCGTAGGGGGCGGCAATTTCCAGCGCGTTGGCAGATGTAAACGGGACGTTGCACGTGTCTACCTGTATGCCCGGGTTCAAATCCAGCAGGCGCGCCTTGGCGCTTTCGACTTTCAGTTTCCCCACTGTGGATATCCCGTGAACGACCTGCCGCTGGAGATTGGTCGAATCGACCACATCGTAATCGACCAGGCCAATCTGCCCGACGCCTGCCGCCGCTAAATATAAGGATACCGGCGAGCCGAGTCCGCCCGTGCCGATCACCAGCGCAGAGGACTCTTTGAGTTTTTGCTGTCCTTCCAACCCCACTTCAGGGATGAGCAGGTGGCGCGAGTAGCGCAGGATTTCGTCGCGGGTGAGTTCCATTGTTCCTCCAAAATCGGGAGATTTTGGCCTCCAAAGTCAGGAGACTTTGGAGTTATCCGCCTGTTACGGATGGCAAAATTTTGACCACGTCATCTACCCCGACTGTCGTCTCCAGTCCGTCCAAATCGCGGATATTGTCGGCATTGACGAATAGATTAATATGGCGGCGTACTTGTCCGTTGTTGTCGAACAGGTGAGATTGGATGGCAGGATGCTGGCTGACCAGGTCCTTCAGCACGGCAGCGACGGTTGGCCCGCTAACGGCGACTTCCGTTTGGTCGTTGAGATAGTATTTGAGCAGGGTCGGGACGCGCAGGGTCGGCATGGCGAAAGTATACACGGAAAGGTAGAAACTCGTAAACGGAAAAAGGAAACAGGTAGACAAGCAGGCACGTTTTCCGTGTCTCCCTGTCTACCTGTTTCCTTGTTTACTTGCCATTTCAAATCGTGTAATCGACTTCCTCCCAGCTGTCACCGATGGGCGTGAAGGCGGCAGTGTGCGGGTGCGCGTGACCGTCCACGCGGCTCTCGAGTTCATCCACGCGCGCCAGCAGATCTTTGATGGCGACGGCGAAGACATCCGGCAGGGCGGTGTGATTCAAGTCGGGCGCATCGCCCGCGTGGTGCAGCTTGATGCGCTTGACGATTTGACCTGGTACGCCGACCACGACCGAGTTCTCCGGCACCGACTTGACCACAACGGCATTTGCGCCGATCCGGCTGTCGGCTCCGATGGTGATATTGCCGAGCACTTTCGCGCCTGCGCCAATTGTTACCCGGTTTCCAATTGTCGGGTGGCGTTTGCCCTTTTCGAGTGAAGTCCCTCCCAGGGTGACGCCATGATAAAGGGTGACGTCGTCGCCAACTTTGGCGGTCTCGCCGATGACCACACCCATGCCGTGGTCAATGAAGACCCTCTGGCCGATGATTGCGCCGGGATGGATCTCGATCCCGGTCAGTCCCCGCGCCAGTTGCGAGAGCCAGCGCGCCGGGAGTTTCGCGCCGTGGACCCATAACCAGTGGCTGATGCGGTGAATCCAGACCGCATGCAGGCCAGGGTAGAGCAGGGCAATCTCCAGCCGGGAACGTGCTGCCGGATCGCGCTGCAGGGCCGATTTCAAGTCATCGCGCACCGAGGCGAAAAAATCGGGTGATTTTGTGATTGGGTGTTTTTTTGATTGGGTGATTTCGGCTTGCATAAAAAATCCTTTTGTCGAACGTCGAAGGTCAAACGTCAATCACAAACCTTCGACCTTTGACGAATCAATCCGCCAGGTGCGCGTAGAGCGCCGACGAGAGATAGCGCTCGCCGAAGGACGGGATGATGACCACGATCAACTTGCCGGCGTTTTCGGGGCGCTGCGCCACTTGCAAAGCTGCCCAGGTTGCCGCGCCGGAGGAAATCCCAACCAGGACGCCCTCTTCTTTTGCCAGGCGGCGGGCGGTATCCATCGCGTCATCATCGCTCACGCGCACGATTTCATCATAGATTTTGGTATTGAGCACTTCCGGCACGAACCCGGCGCCGATGCCCTGGATTTTGTGCGGCCCCTTGACCCCGCCCGAAAGCACGGGGGAGGCCTCCGGCTCGACAGCCACCACCTTGAAGGCTGGCTTGCGGCTCTTCAGCACTTCACCCACACCGGTGATTGTTCCGCCGGTACCAATGCCCGAAACGAGAATGTCCACCTGCCCATCCGTATCGCGCCAGATTTCCTCGGCGGTCGTCTGGCGATGGATTTCAGGGTTGGCCGGATTCTTGAACTGCTGCGGCAGGAAGTATCGATCCGGGTCGGCGGCCACAATCTCTTCAGCCTTGCGGATTGCCCCGTTCATCCCATCCGGGCCGGGGGTTAGCACCAGTTCAGCCCCGTAGGCGCGCAGCAACATGCGGCGCTCTTTTGACATGGTTTCGGGCATGGTCAAGATGCACTTGTAGCCTTTGGCGGCGGCCACCATGGCCAGCGCGATGCCAGTATTGCCGCTGGTGGGTTCCACGATGGTTTTTTCTTTGGTCAATAAGCCATCTTTTTCAGCGGCCTCGATCATCGAAAAACCAATCCGGTCTTTGACGCTCTTGGCCGGGTTGAAAAACTCCAGCTTCAGCACAATTTCTGCTTTAGCGCCGTTGGCGAGGCGGTTCAGGCGCACCAACGGGGTATTGCCGATCAGTTCGGTAACGTTCGACGCGATTTTCATATTGAATAATCCTCGATTTCAAGTTGTTGGATGAGTTTTTCCGCTGTGACGACGCCCTGGTTGATGTAACGCGGCTTGCCGCTGGCGTCGATCACGAATGTGGTTGGGACGGTCATCACGCCCCAATCCTGCGCAATCTCTGGCTGCTGGCTGGCGTCCACTTCGATAACCTGAAACCACCTCCCGTAACCCGCCTTCATCCGCTCGATGGCCGGGCGTTGGACGGTTTTGCACGGGGCGCAGGTCGGTGTGGTGAAATAGACAATTGCGGGCAAGCCGGATTGATAGGATGCGAACCGGCCGACTTTGCTGGAAGCGCGCTGGAGCATGACCCGGTTAAAGAGCAGGTACGCCGCCGCTCCCAGGCCTGAAACTGCTATCGCTATGAAAAGCCGTTCCAATATGTCAGCGTTCATCGCTCACCATTCCTTTTGGGCGCATCCCGGGGAAAATTCCAACCGGGGGAGTTTTCGAGAATCCCGGAACCCCGAAGCGGGTCAGCCAGTAGTAGACAAAACACCCGACGCAGAATCCGCCAAAGGCATTCAGCGCGGCCAGGGCTGCCACCATCCAAACCAATCCCCAGCCCCAAAGCGTGAGACTGGCGAACAGGGAGAGCGCCCCTGCCAGCATGAAAACGCCACCCAGGCCCTGTGCAAAGCGATGCGGCTCCGGGTTATCTGGCAGGACTTCGGGTTTGACCAACCCGAGTGGTTTCAGCGCCGCCTGATAGACGAACCCGAAGCCGGGGACACTGAAAACGCTGCCGGTCAGCATCACCAGGGCAACAAGCGCCGCCAGCCAGGGCAGGTTCAGCACGAAAGCGGCGATATTCAGGCTGATGATTACAAGCTGGTTGGCCTGTAAAGCGCCATGATCGATTTTTTGAAGCTGTCCGTCCATTCGAATACTCATAAAGTGCCTTTCCGGGTAGAGCCTTGCAGCGTGTCAGTCGATTTTTTCCTATGAGTCTGGCTCGGTGCAGCTTCGTCCCAGCCTTAAAAAAATACGCAGCCAACTGCAAAACAAAAAGACGGCGCTCGAACGCCATGTGAATAGATTTCACACGCGGAGTTCGACCACCGTCCTTCAGCAATTGGCTGCGAAAGTCTTTATGAAGAGGCGGCGGTTACGAACCCCGCCCCAGACACGAGCAATATTTCTCCAAGTTGATTAACATGAGCGCTATTGTACAGGTTTTGGCTTGAATGTCAAGGGAAACGGACAATTTCTGTCATATTATTAATAAAAAACCTGGGAGCGCATTGTGCTCCCAGGTGAGCTTGCCGGGATAACTACTCTTCTTTCTTGGCTTCCATCTCTTTTTTGTGGGCTTCCATGATGGGTTGGGCCAGGTGTGTCGGGACAATGTCATAGTGGTCGAGGTCCATCGAGAAGTAACCACGCCCGCCGGTGATGGAGCGCAACTCGGTTGTATAGCGCAGCATTTCCGCCAGCGGAACATGCGCAATCACGGTGGTACTCCCGCGCTCAGACTCGGTGCCCTGGACGCGTCCGCGACGGGTATTCAAGTCGCCCATCACGTCGCCCATGTTGGTATCCGGAACGACAACGCGCACGCTCATGATCGGCTCGAACAAGACCGGACCGGCGTCATGAACTGCCAGTTTGAAGGCTTCACGGCCGGCGGTTTCGAAGGCGACCGGTTTTGAATCAACGGGATGTTCCTTGCCGTCGTAAACAATGACGCGCACATTACTGAGCGGGTAACCGGCGAAAACACCCCTGTCCATCGCAGCGCGAATGCCTTTTTCGATTGGGGGCAGGTAAGATTTGGAGAGATTCATCCCAACGAGCTCGTCCGTGAACTCAAAATCGCCCTCGGTATATGGCTCAATCCGCAGGTGGACTTCGCCAAACTGACCTGAGCCGCCCGACTGTTTCTTATGGCGGTACTGCGCGCTGGCCTTGCGGGTGATGCCTTCGCGATAGGGAACTTTCGGCTCGGCGATGGTCAACCCAACCTGGAACTTGCTCTGCGCGCGGCGGATGGCCGCATCGATATGCTGGTCACCCATGCCAGCCAGGATGGTCTGCCCGGTGGCGTGTTCGCTGTGCCAGGTCAGCGTCAGATCTTCTTCGCACAGGCGGGTCAGCGTGGGAGAAATCTTCGCCGCGTCGGCCTGGGTTTTCGGGTAGACAGCCACCTGGAAAAGCGGTGATGGGAATTTGGGTACGTCGACCGTCAGCGGGTGATTTTTGTCGCACAGGGTGTCGCCAGTGGCGGTAACGCTCAGCTTGGAAACCACGGCAATATCGCCCGCGTGCACGTTTTTAATGGCAATTTGTTCCTTGCCGCGCTGCAGGTGCAGGCCGCCCATCCGTTCATCAACGGATTTGGTCTGGTTCCACAGGTGACTGTCGGCGGCAAGTGTGCCGGAGAGTACTTTGAAGTAGGTCATCTTGCCTACGAACGGGTCGGCGGTTGTTTTCCAGACATAGAGTGCTGCCGGGCCGCTATCGACCGGGCTGAGTTTCTCTTCGCCGCTCTTGCCTTTCGCGACAACTTCAGGCCGCTCGGCGGGGCTGGGCAGCAGGTCGACCATCGCGTCCAACAGGGCGGCCACTCCTTTGCCGTGACCCGCCGCTGAAACGAAAACCGGCACGAAAGAGCCATCTTGAACGACCTTTTTGAAGCCTCGCAGGAGTTCTTCTTCAGTCAACTCGCCGCTTTCGAGATATTTTTCAAGCAGGCTGTCTTCCCCTTCTGCCGCGGCTTCCATCAACGCCATCCGGGTCTCTTCGGCGGGGCCTTTGTATTGCGCCGGGATTTCACCAGGGGTTTTTCCTTCCCCGGCGTAGGCTTTCATCTTTATCAGGTCGATCACTCCCTGAAATTCGAGCTTTTCGCCCATCGGCAGTTGCACCTTAACCAGCCGCTTTCCGGCTTTATGGGCAAAGTCTTCCACCATGGCATAAGTCTTTTCGAAATTGGCGTTTTCGCGATCCATCTTATTGATGATGACAAAACGCGGCAGGTTGAACTGGTCGGCATAATTCCAGGCCAGTTCTGTGCCAACTTCAACACCTGCAACAGAATCAACCAGCAGGATAGCCGCGTCGGCCACACTGAGGGCCGCAATCATCTCGCCAACAAAGTCAGAAAAACCTGGCGCGTCGAGCAGGTTGATTTTGTGGTCACGGTATTCCAGTGGCAAAACGCTTGTATACAGGGAAATCTTGCGGCGAATTTCTTCTTCATCATAGTCAGAGACGGAAGTGCCATCCTCAACCTTGCCCACGCGCGTGCTGGCGCCGGTAAAATGAAGAAAAGCCTCCGCCATCATCGTCTTTCCGGCGCCACCGTGGGCTACCAGCGCGATGTTGCGAAGGGTATCGGTCGTGTACTCTTTCATGGAGCTCTACTCCTGGATGAGATTTGGGTGTTGATTTTAATGAAAAAAGATAGCAGAGGGCTGAATTCTAAAAGAAGTCTGTATAATTGTCAAACCGTATTGTTCGCAATTGCAACATTTAATTTACGGGGCAGTTTTCTGATTTCACCGTCCCATTCACCCAATAGGCTTTTTACAAAAAAGTGCTTGCCCTTTATCGTTACCTTGACTTGCAATAAGTCAAGGTTTTGCCGCTTAGTTTCAAAATCAGCGTTTTGAATTCCCGCGTTTATATCTTGGGCAAATTTAATTGCGTCTCGAATTGTATCATCTGTTAGCGTTATTTCGCTCAATTCGCCTTGCAGAATATCCCGGCGATTGCAAAGGGTTTCGTATCGTTTGTTGACTTCTTGCATGTTGGACTCAATCAACTTGGCAACAATACCCTCTGCCCGCCGCAAAGCTTGCCCAATCTCTACAGCCTCTTGTTTTGTACTTTCGATAATTTTCAAAATGGATTCAAACTCATCTTGCTTTGGGCGAATCACTTTTTGCTCGTTTTCTTGGGCAATTCTCAAAAGCAGCTCAAAACGAGTTGAATCGGAGAAAATTCCAGCGATTGAGTCCCAAACATCGTTTTCAATAGCCTCTGCCCTGATCGATGGCGTTTTACAAGTTTTGCCATCTCTACGGGGCAAAGCGTGTCGCGATCCGCAGACATACCTTCTATGCTTATATAAATCGTTGTTTCTAAAGCGAAGCAAGTTTCCCAATATGTGCTTAAACGGTTCTGGTGAAGTTCCGTTCGCATCAATTGTAAAATTCACTTGTTATTGCCATTGTTGAAATGGTTCAAATTCCTGAAAAACCTGAGCGCGCCCAGGTTCTGGAAACTACCTTCGGGTAGGCCGCCTTCATCTTGATAGACAGGGAACTTGTGGCCAGAGTCCCGCAGTTGTTTCAACGTTTGACCCAATCCTAGGGTACCGAACTCGCGTGCGCGGGTGGTGTGGTCGAGATCCAGGATTTCGGTCAAGACAGTCTGGTTAGTTGATGCTTCCTGCACCACCCGCCCATCGGGGTTGATGATCGTTGAGCGCCCGCCGCCCCATGGCCCGATGCCGTTGATACTGACAAAGTAAGTTTGGTTGAACATGGCATTGGCGCGTGCCATAACCAATTCCAGTTCACGGTCGGAGGTGGGGGTGAGCGTTGGCTGTAGGATGACCTCCGCGCCCATCCATGCCAGAGTTCGTGAGATTTCGGGGAACCACATGTCGTAGCAGATGCACAGCCCAAAACGTCCCACCTCCGGGATATCGAACGCGCAGAACTGGTCGCCGGGAGTGGTTCCGACTTCGTAGGGCAGCCAGGGAAACATTTTGCGATATTTGGCTACGATTTCGCCTTGTGGTGAAATGACAAGAGCTGTGTTATAGAGTTTATCGCCATCCAGTTCGAACATAGAGCCGGGCACCAACCACTGACCGGTTTTGCGGGCTAATGCGCACAGTCGTTCGGTCAGTGGGCCGGGGATGGCTTCACTATTTTCCTTCCACCAATCCTTGTTTTCGGGGGTGACGAACTGCACCAGCCCGGGGATAATCAGTTCGTGATAGATGACCATCTGAACCCAGGGGAAACTTTTCTGGACGTTGATGGCGATGTCGCTCATTTTGTCGAGGGTGGCGCCCGCGTCCCAGGGGACGACGGACATTTGCACACCGGCAATACCGAATAAACGGGTCATGTAGTTTTCTCCCAGAAAAGGTTTCTTTTTAAAGGTGGATGATTTATCGTCAAACCAGATGACACGCTACCAATCGTTCCGCAGCCGCTTCCCGTAACTGAGGCTCCTGTTCGCTGCAAATGGCTTGCGCCAGCGGGCAGCGAGTGTGGAAACGGCAGCCGCTCGGCGGATTGATCGGGCTGGGTACGTTGCCTTCAAGCACGGCCAATTCCCGTTTTTCGTCCACCACCGGCATGGGGATAGCATTGAGCAGAGCGCGGGTATACGGATGCAACGGTGCGGAAAAAACAGCTTCCGAATCGCCCAATTCCACCAGTTTGCCGAGATACATCACACCGATGCGGTCGCTGATATGCTGGACAACGTTCAGGTCGTGGGAAATGAACAAGTAGGTCAGCCCGAGCGACTTTTTCAAGTCATCCAGCAGGTTGATGATTTGCGCCTGTACCGAAACATCCAAAGCGGAAGTGGGTTCATCCAAGACAATCAATTTCGGGTTGAGTGCCAAAGCACGCGCCACGGCCACCCGCTGGCACTGCCCACCCGACATTTCATGCGGGAACCGGTCGAGGTGTTGTTTGCCCAGGCCAACCTGCTCCAGCAACTCCACCACCTTGGCCTTGAGCCCCGTTCCCGCCAGCACCCGGTGCGTACTCAAGGGTTCGGCCACGATTTGTTCCACCTTAAAGCGCGGACTGAGCGATGAAAGCGGGTTTTGGAAGACAATTTGCATCTGGCGGCGCATGGCGCGCATGGCATCCGGTTTAAGGGTCACCAAATCGGTACCTTCAAACGTCACGCTGCCGCTGGTGGGTTCAATCAGGCGCAGCACCATGCGTCCGAGTGTGGTTTTGCCACAGCCCGATTCGCCTACCAGTCCCAGGGTCTCACCAGCTGTGATGGAAAGGTTTACCTCGTCAACGGCATAAACATAGCGTGCCTTGCCTGCAAGCCAGCCGCCGGGCAGACGGAAGTGTTTGGTGATGGCATGGGTTTCAATCAGGGCAATCATCGGGATCCAGTAATGTTCTCTGGTTGATTGTCTAGGGTCAATTTTTTAGCCAGGAAACATGCTGCGGTATGCCCAACCGCCACTTCAAGTAATTTTGGTGTTTCTGCCCCGCAGCGTTCAAAGGCAAATTCGCAGCGTGGGGCAAATGGGCAACCGGTAAGTGCACCGGGGTTGGATGGAACCGTGCCAGGGATGGCCGCCATGCGTGTGCCGCGTGAGCCAGGGCGCGGGATGGCGTTCATCAGCCCGCGGGTGTAGGGATGCTGCGGGTGGTTGAAAATATCCCGGGTGGAACCGATTTCGGCCACTCGTCCGGCATATAAAACGGCGAGCCGGTCACAAGTCTGGGCCACCACGCCCAGGTTGTGGGTAATCAAAATCACCGAAATACCAAATTTCTTGCGTAAATCACCCAGCAAACGCAAAATCTGAGCCTGAATAGTCACATCCAGTGCGGTGGTGGGCTCGTCTGCAATCAACAGCCGCGGACGGCATGACAGCGCTAACGCAATCATGGCACGCTGCTGCTGCCCACCTGAAAGTTGATGCGGGTATGAGGCCAGGATGCGTTTCACATCCGGCAGCCCTACGTCATTAAGCATTTCACCTGCCAGGTTGCATGCCTGCACTGCCGTCATCCCCAGGTGCTGGCGGATAACGCGTTCCATTTGGGCGCCAATGGTGAAAACCGGGTTGAGCGATGAGGACGGGTCCTGAAAAATCATGGCGATTTTTGCGCCCCGAATGTGTTCCATTTTTTCGAGAGGCAGCCGTAGCAGGTCGCTGTTCTCGAACCGGATACTGCCACCGGTTACAAATGCTGATCTGGGGAGTAACTGCAATATCGACAGCCCCGTCACTGTTTTGCCGCATCCGGTTTCACCTACCAGCCCGAAAATTTCTCCCCGTCCTACCTCGAAGGTGATGCCGTTAAGTGCTTTCAAGCGTCCACGGGAGGTTTTGAACTCCAGGGAGAGGTTCTCAACCTCGATCACGGGTAGCCGCTCGGCGAGTTCAGGGATTATCGTCATTTGTACTGCCTCGGGTCAAAAATATCGCGCAGGGTATCACCGAGCAGGTTGAAGGCCAGTACCACGATAAAAATGGCAATTCCGGGGAATGTGGCAATCCACCACTGATCGAGAATATAAGTACGGCCATCGCTGACCATCAAGCCCCAATCGGGCGCGGGCGGTTGGGTGCCCAGGCCCAAAAAAGCCAGCCCGCCCATTGCCAGGATGACCGTGCCGAGGTCAACTGTTGCCTGAACAAGGATTGGCGAGATGGTATTTGGCAAAATATGGCGCAGGATGATGACCGAGTCACGCACACCGATGGCTTGCGCCGCTTCAACAAAATAACGTTCCTTCAAGCTGACCGCCACACTGCGCGCGATTCGCGTGTACCACGGCCACCATGAAACGATCAAGGCAATGGCGGCCTTGTCCAACCCACGCCCCAGAGCAGAGGCAATCGCCATGGCCAGCAAAAGGGACGGAAAAGCCAGGAATAAATCCGTGATCCGCATGATGACTTCGTCCAGCCAGCCGCCTTTATAGCCTGCTAACGCTCCCAATGGCGCGCCGAGCAATACCGCAAATAAAACCACGCCGATGGGAATGATCAATGCGGGCCGGGCACCCACGATGATGCGGCTCAAGATGTCACGACCGAGTTTGTCGGTGCCAAGCCAATGTTCGGTAGATGGAGGTAAGAGGGTGTTTGCTGCGTGGGTTTTACCTGCGCCTTCATCCGGATAGGGCGCAACCTGCATGGCAAAAATCGCTATCAGGATAAACAGGATGATGATCACCGTACTTGCCAGGGAGAGCGGGTCGCGCAGGATGACCGTCAGCACGTGGCGCAGCGTGCGCGTATTTTCAAGTTCAGGGTTGGAAAGGGCTGGAATAGCTGTCATGATTAATTCAGGCTCACTCGCGGGTCAATCCACGCCTGTAACAAGTCAACGATCAGGTTGATCAAAACATAGCCAGTGGCTCCGAAGAGAGTCATACCCATAATGGCAGGATAATCTAGATTCAAGAGGGAGCGCACCGTGAACATGCCCAGCCCGGGCCAATTGAAGATGATTTCAACGAAAAATGTACCGGTCAGGGCAAAGGCAAAGGTCAGGCCAATTACCGTCAGCGTGGGGCTGATGGCATTTTTGAGCGCATAAAGATAGGTTACGATATAGTCTTTGGTACCGTAGGCTCGCGCGGTGCGGATGTAATCCTGTTCGAGTGTTTCGAGCATGGCAGCGCGCGTCATGCGGGCGATCAGGCCAATCGGGTAAGCCGCGAGAGTTAACGAGGGAAGGATCAAGTGGAGAAAAGCATCCTTCAACGTGACCCAGTTGGAGGTCAGAATAGAATCTAGCAGGATAAAGTTGGTGATCACGGTCAGCGGATTCGTGAAGCGCAAGTCTGCATTAACACGTCCCGCAAGCGGGAAAAGTTGTAAATTTCTAAAAAAGACTATTTGCAGAATCAGTCCGAGAAAAAAGGCGGGCATGGAAACGCCCACGATCGAAAGAGTGCGGACAGCCACATCAAGTGGTTTTCCCTGCGAACGGGCGCTCAGCACACCCAGTGGAATGCCAATAAGGACCGCGAAGAACATGCCTGATAACAGCAGTTCAAGCGTGGCAGGGATGCGATCGGCGAGTTCTTGGGTGATAGGTCGTTTGGTGGAAATCGAATTGCCCAGGTCGCCATGCAGAAGTTCACTCATATAAACTACATATTGAACAGGAAGAGGTTTATCAAGGCCTAACTGTTTTGTAACCCGTTCAATATCTTCCGCCCGGGCTTTGGGACCTATATATAACTCGGCCGGGTTTGCGGGCACAACTCGCGCGATAAAAAATGTAATGACCGAGACCCCGATCAATACAAAAAGCGAAGAGCTTAAACGGCGGAGGAAGAATTCAATCTTTTGCATAAGCCTAGAATTTCACCACAGAGTACACGGTTTTGCATGTGCGCTCTGTGGTGAAATTTTCCTGTTCTGTTACATTATGCCATTACTTGGCAGGGGTTAGATCGTAGAACCAGAAGCGAACATCAGGATAGTTCAGGTTATATTTGAAACCTGTGATCCTCGCCGGGACAATAATCGCAACCTTTGTGTCAAAGAGGAAGGCTGCAGGAGCCTGATCTACCATCAAGTTCTGGGCTTCGGTGTACTTGGCGAGCGAAGCGGCGGTATCTGTGCCGCTCAGCGCGTTGGCTTCATCCCAAAGTGCGTTGTACTGTTCATCGTACCAGTAGGACAGGTTGAATTTGGTAACATTGAGATGCGGCGCGTCTTTGGTTCCGTAGAACATGCTGTACATATTGTCGCCGCCGGCATCGGAATAAGTCGGCCAGTACAGCAGGAGGAATATATCCTGTGCTTTGGCAGGGTCGGTCTTGGCGAGCGTCCATTGCTGAGCCCAATCCATGGGTTGAATGGTCACATCCACGCCGATTTGTTTGAAGGAATCTTTGATGAGCGGGGCAAAGTTTTCTTCTGTGGAGTTCGCAGAAGCATAAGTCAGCGTCAGGCTGAAACCGCCGCCATCATAACCGGCTTCCTTCAACAACGCCTTTGCCTTTTCGATATCATACGTATATTGCTTGACATCGGCAGAGTATGGGAACACACCAACCGGAACGGTGCCGTGACTCGGGGTGCCAAGTCCATTGGCCCCGATC
Source organism: Anaerolineales bacterium UBA5195 (assembly GCA_002412925.1). Taxonomy (GTDB): domain Bacteria; phylum Chloroflexota; class Anaerolineae; order Anaerolineales; family Villigracilaceae; genus UBA5195. The sequence continues at coordinate 40,331 of DHVZ01000083.1, forward strand.
TTGATGATATCCTCGTAAGGAATCGCGTAAGACAAAGCCTGGCGAACTTTGACATCATCCAGCGGCTTTTTCATGGTGTTGAAAAAAGCGGTGTAGTTGAACAACGAAGGCTCATAGGAAACAACATAATCTGGGTTTTTTGCCAGGGTTGCTAAACTATCAAGGGGGACGGTGGTGACGAGATCCACTTCGCCGCCTTCCATCATTTGTTGGCGTGTAGTGGCCTCGGGCACAAACTGAACTAACACTTTTTCATATTGTCCGGGTTTCCAGCCGCCCCAATAATCTTTATTTTGGGTCAGCACAAGTTCCTTGTCGGCAGTGTAGGATTCAATTTTGTAGGGACCTGTGCCTGCGTCAACACCAGCGGTCCAATAATCCTTATTGACGGCAGCCGCGTCCAATGCCTTTGGGCTGACGATATAGGCCGCGTACTCAGAACCAAGGATCAATTCCAAAGGCTGGGCATATTTCAAGGTGAACTTGACAGTCATATCGTTGACCGCTTCCACTTTATCGAGCGGGAGCCAAATGAATGACGCACCGGCATGATCTTTTTCTGCCTCAATTGATTTCACGACTGCGGCAGCATTCATCGGTTCGCCATCGTGGAATTTAACACCTGGGCGCAGTTTGAAGGTCCAGACGAGACCATCGGCGCTCTTTTCCCAACTTTCGGCAAGTAGTGGCGAGTACTTTTCCGCGCTCCCAAGCGGATTAACGCGCACCAACTGTTCGTACATATTCGCCATGTAAGCGGCTTCGGTTGAGAATGAGGCAATCGGATCCCATGTAGTGATATTTGCCGAACTGGCATATTTCAAAACCAGTGGGGTAGGCGGCGCCGCGGGTACTGCGGTGGGCGCGACCGTTGCGGCAGGGGCAGCGACGGGCGGTTCCGTTGACGATGCGGGTGTGGCTGCGGGCGCACAGGCAGTTACCAACACGGCGACCACCAGAAGCATGGACAGAATTAAGTAGTAGCGTTCCATCTTTTTCTCCTCTTTTGGCTGTGGATACAAGTAGCGTGCAAATCGTAACATGCAAAGTTTGCAGAAAGTTTGCAAAACTTTGTCTTATAATCAAATTCTCTTATGAAACCATCTGTCCTGTTGCGCACTAAATTTATTCTTCCCTCCGCCAGCGAGGATCACCTCCCACGCCCGCATTTATTGGATTGGATGGAAAAATACGCCGACCGGCGGCTCATTCTAATTTCCGCTCCACCTGGATATGGCAAAACCACACTTCTGAGCGTTTACCTCACTACACGCGCTACTGGCCTTCCCGTTGCATGGTTTCAACTTGACCAAGGCGACTCTGACCCAACAGTTTTCCTGATTCATCTGATCGAAGCCTTGCGCCGTATGAGCAACACCCCTGCGCCTGCTGTTAGCATAGGGCAAGCCGCGCTGACCCTACTTGAGCCAACGGTTCCCGATGCCAGTCTTGATCCACGCCGTATCATCACCGTGTTGGTCAACGAACTTTCCGAGCAAATCACAGATCCCTTTATGCTTGTGCTGGAGGATTATCACTTCATCGCCAGCCCGGTAGTCCACCAATTGATGGATTTTCTGCTTGAAAATGCACCTATCGGGTTAAAAGTACTACTCTCCACCCGTGCCGACCCACCACTGGCACTCGCCCGTTTGCGCGCCCGAGGTTTGCTCGCCGAACTGCGCGCCCCGGACCTGCGTTTCCGTGATGACGAGATCTCTGCGCTGATTGAGCGCGAAATACCTGGTCTCTCCAGCCAAAGCCTAACCCTGTTGAGCGAAAAAACCGAAGGCTGGGCTGCCGCTCTGCAAATTATACGTTCCTCCTTGAATGGGCGCGACCTGTATAGCGCCAATGAAACCCTCGCCGGCCTGAATGGCTCTCACCGTTTTGTATTCGATTACCTGGCCGAGGAAGTCTTCCACCGCCTGCCCATCGAACACCAGGATTTCTTGCTCAAAACTTCCATCCTCAGTCAGATGGATTCCGCCGCATGCGCCGCCGTTTCAGGGGTGGCAGATGCTCAGACAACACTGGACGAATTGGAAGGGCAAAACCTGTTCCTGTCCAGTCTGGACCCTCAGCGCCGCTGGTTTCGCTATCACACCCTTTTTCGCGAATTTTTACTTAGCAAACTGTATAGGGAGCAGCCTAAGCAAGTTCCGCTGCTTGAACACCAGGCAGGTGATTTTTACGAGCACCACCTCGAACCAGAAACTGCTTTCCAGTATTTCTTGCGGGCTGGAGATGAAACTGCAGCCGCTCGCGTTGCCCTGACATTTGCCGCCGATTATGTGGAACGCGGCCGCGTCGAAGCCCTGCACCATTCTCTGAGCGGTCTCTCCTCTGAAACGATGCGTGCCCATCCTGAACTGTTACTCCAGGATGGTAACGCTCACCGCCGCCTCGGCAATGCCGGGCCTGCCACAGCTGCCTTCGAGGATGCCCGTGCGGCTTTCGCCACCCTGAACAATCCCGGTGGAGTCAGCCGTTCTCTCACTCGTCTGGCAGAAGTCCAGCGAGCCGGGGGGAACTACCGCTCATCTGAGGCCTTGGCAAAACAGGCACTCGAAGCCTCCCCAGCTGATGACCATCTGGCTCGTGCCGAAGCCCTGATGGCACTTGCTAAAAGTACCGGTTTTCTGACCGGCATGGATGAAGGCCGCGCCCTGGCCGAACAGGCGGTGGATGAATCCCGCTGCGCTGAAGGGCAGCTCTCACCGCTGGCACGCGCTAATTTTTTACAATCGCTCGGTCAAATCTGCTGGTGGCATGGCGATCCGCAAGCAACGGTGCACTACTGCTTGGAAGCCCTGCAACTGGCTCCGGATGAAGTTTCGCCCACCTCCGCACAGGCACATATTTCGCTTGTTTCGCCGCACCTCTACTGGCACGAACTGAAAACGGCGCTTAGGCACGCCGAACGTGGTTTGGAAATTGCCCAGATCCTTCATCTAAAAGAATTTCTTCCTGCTGCTTACACCGCACTTGGAAATGTGCTTACCCGCCTGGGCGAAACTGCACGTGCTGAATCGGCCCTGCGCCAATCCGTGGAATTGGCGGAGAATCTTGGCATCGCCTCCTATGAGCTGCTCATGGCTACTGGCTATCTGGCCTACAACCTGTACGGTCAGGGCCGTGTGGATGAAGCCTGGCAATTAGCCGAAGGCGCGCTCTGGTCTTACACCGGCAACCCAGATGCCTACGAAGCTTTTGTTTGCCGCTCCGTGCTGGCAGATGTGGCGTTGGAAAAAGGTCAACTCAACCGCGCCGAAAACCTGTTCAATGAGATTCTCGAAGCCGGGAAACGCCGCCAATTCAGAATCCCGCTGGCAATGGTTTATTTTGGATTGGCTTATATCCATCTGATGACCGATCGCCGCGAAACCGGCCTGGAGAACGCGCGTGAAGCCTTGCGTTTAATTGCTCCAACCAGGGCGGTGCAACTGTTTCTTGACCAGGGAGAAAAGGCCCGGATTGTCTGTGATGCGCTGGTCCAGGCTGGGGATGCAAATCCGTTCATCGAAAAAGTCATCGAACAAATGTCGGACAAACGTAAAACATCCAAAATCAGCTTAGTGGATGAATCAGCGGTGATCATTCACTGCCTGGGCGATTTTCGCGTGACGGTAGGCGGGCAGGAAATTTCGCAAGAGCGCTGGGTTTCAGCCAAAGCGCGCGACCTGCTGGCCTATTTTGTGACCTTTCGGCGCGAGCGCTTCCCGGCTGACCGCGCCTTTGAAGCAATTTGGGCGGATAAAGGCGGGCGCGGGCTGACGGCATTTCATACTGCGCTCTCACGCCTACGTTCTGCCCTGAGAATCGGAGAGACATCCCCACGTCTGATTCTGGTGGAAAGTGGCGATTACCGGCTAGATGCGGCTCGCTTCCGTATCGACGCAGATGAGTTCGAAACAGCGCTGGCCAAAGCCCGGGCCGCTGCCGCCCCTGAAGCACCAGAGTGGTACGAGCAGGCGATTAACCTATACCGGGGCGAGTATTTTCAGAATTTGTATTACGATTGGCTGATGCCGGAGCGCCGCCGCTTGAGCCAAGCCTACCTGGGAGCGCTGCGAGCGCTGGCCGAACATCACTACGCTCACCTGCGTTATACCCACGCCCTTGAACTGCTCCAACGTGCTCTGCGGGTGGATAACCTGCTTGAAGATTTGCACTGCCAAGCCATGCGTGTTTATGCCGCGCTGGGTGACCGTGCCGGGTTGGTGCGACAATATCAGGAATTGAAAGATGTGCTTCAGGATGAGCTGGAGATGGAGCCACTAGAGACCACAAAACAGTTATATGAAAGGCTGGTTCAGGAATAAACGGGAACTCTCGATTTTAATGGACAAACCAAATAAATGAGCAGTGTGCATAAATGAGTTGACATAGTCGGAAAACCGGTTCACAATTCTGGAAAATCCGCCAAGATTATCAGGAGGCGAGCCTATGCGGGCCCCGTCTTTGCACGACTATGTCAGGGCATACTTTACACTTTTTGATTACCGGACACTTTTAATAA
>DHVZ01000009.1 GCA_002412925.1 Anaerolineales bacterium UBA5195
TCGAGAGACGGGTCTGGGCGTTCTTTGGCTTCCTCGATAAAACCGGCAGTTAGCATGCGCTTGATCGACCCGTATAAGGTGCCTGGGCCCATTTTGAGTCTGCCGCTCGTCTGGGCTTCCACATCTTTCATGATCAAGTAGCCGTGTTTTTCGCCATCCGCCAGGGCCAGCAGGATGTGAAAAACGGCCGGGGTGAGCGGTTGCTGTGGTGCGATCTGTTCGGCCATTGGAAACTCTCCTTTGAGAATAATATATCCACGATAGATATATCTGCTGTGGATATATTATTCCTTTACGATTGATTTGTCAATACCTTTTGGGGCAATTTGGGCGGCAAGCATTATATAATTGTCCATTGACTTCAATCGGTTTTTGATAGGTGATGCATGGAAATTAATCTGACCGGTCTCTCGGCCGCATTCGCAACCTTCATTGGCATCTGGTGGGGGCATGTCGCGGTGCGGAAATTCGAAGCGAAACTGACGGATATCCGCCCGGCGATGGGGATTTGTATCTTGCTCGGCCTCGGACTGTGGATCGGCGCGCTGCTGAGCGATTCGATGCCCGTTTCAGCCGGACTGGGCATCCTGGGCATGACCCTGCTCTGGGATGCGTTTGAGTTTTATCGCCAGGAAAAGCGCATCAAGACCGGTCACGCCCCGGCCAACCCGAACAATCCGCGCCACGCCCATATTTTGGCAGAGCATCCATCCGCGACGACGGTCGATTGGTTGGATCGGAATCCGCGTGGGCGGGCATACTCGCCGGAAGAACTGACCAAGGACCAAAGACGGAAGACCAAAGACGGAAGACCAAAGACGGAAGACCAAAGACGGAAGACCAATGACGGATGACCAACGACTAATGACCAATGACTGAAGATCAACGACCAACGACTAATGACCAACGACAGAAGACCAACGACAGAAGACCAATGACGGAAGACCAATGACGGAAGACCAACGACAAAGGATGATGGTTTGTCCTCGGTCTTTCGTCTTTAGTCCTTCGTCCTTTGTCCTCCGTCCCCCTCAACAAGGACTACTTTATGAACTTTTTTGGTATCTGGATCGGACTATTGACCTGCTGCATCATCGGCCTGGGCTTTGGCTGGGTCATCCGCGGTGAGCGTTATTTTGGCTATTTGTGGTGGCCGTATGTGATGGGCCTGGGCATTCTGCTGGCGGCCGGTTCGCTTTTTCTCTCGAATGATTGGGCCTCGGCCTTGCTGGGAGCCTTTGGGGCTTCGCTGGTTTGGGGCTCGACTGAATTAAAAGAACAGGCCGTGCGCGGAGAGTTGGGCTGGTATCCTTTTCGCGCGAAGAAAATCCTGCCGCCGGGAGCCGAAACGATCAAAAAGTGGCCCGCGCCGCATTTGTGAACCCGGTTCACCCGCGCATCAACTCGTAAGCCGCCACGGCAAAGGCAACCGCCACATTGAACGAACGCTTTTGTCCGCGCATCGGAATGTAGAGCTTGTGCTGGCACAGGGCCAGGATTTCCGGGTCCACGCCGCAGACTTCGCTGCCCAGAACGAGCGCGATTTTCTCCGGGCGCGGAAAGGTTGCGAGACGGGGCAGGGGCGTGGCATCTTCAGTCAGTTCGAGCGCGAATAGCGTGTAGCCGCTCTTGATTAATGTTTGAGCCGCGACCAGGGCGTTGGGGTGAACCTGCCAGGGCAGGTTGTTCTCGGCGCCGATGGATGTCTTTTTGACGGCCTCGTTTTCGGGGCTGGGGGTGATCCCGCACAGGTGCAGGCCGCTGAAACCGAATCCGTCGGCAGAGCGGAAGATGGCGCCCACGTTCCAGGCCGAGCGGATGTTGTCGAGCAGCACGACAGGCCCGGGGTGCGAAGCCGCATCCGCTGGTTTGACGGGTTCGTGCTCGAGAGGGTATTGGGCCACCATGGCGGTTTCATCCAAACAGCGCGGACATCTCGCAGTTGAACTTTGGCCTTCGACCAACGGAAATCTCAGCCCGCAGGACGGGTTTTGGCATTGCCTTATCTGGTAGAATGAAGCGCNNAACGGGTATAGCTTTGGAGAATAACCTTGTTCCTTTTGCCGCTTGAAGAAATTGGGCGCGCGCGCCCTCTGTTTCGTAAGATGGACATGCACCTGGCCCTGCAGGCGATTTTGGCCGGGCAGGTTGAAGCGCCGATCTATGTCGACGATGTTGAACACCCGCATTTTGCGCTGACCTGGGCCATGTCGCGGGTTTATCTGGCAGGCAAGCCTGGTAACCGGGCTGCCGCCGAGGCGCTGCGCAAGGTTTTCAACGGGGTTTTGATGCGTGAGGCGCTCAAAGCCGGGCATGAAGCCTATATGCTGTCTTACCCGGACGCTTCGTGGGAACCGTTCATTGCCCTGGCGCTTCAAGAGCGTGAGCCGATCCAGGTCGGCCGGCAGTATTATGCCTTCAAAGAAGCCAAAGCCGATTGGCACGCCATGCTTCCGGCCGGGACGCAGGTGCGCGCGGTGGACGCTGCTTTGCTGGCTGAAAAATGGCACAACCCTGAATTTTTAACCGAGGAGATGGTTTCTGAGCGCCCCTCGGTCGAGGATTTTTTGGCCAAAAGCTTTGGCGTTTGCCTGACCCGCGACGATGAGATCCTGGGCTGGTGCCTTTCAGAGTACAACACCCATCACCGCTGCGAAGTCGGGATTGCCACTCGCGGCGATGTGCGCAAGCGTGGCCTGGGGACGATGCTGGCCCTGGCTTTCGTCGAGATGGCTGAAGCCCGCGGCGTGGCGCGGGTCGGCTGGCATTGCAGCGCCAACAACGCCGCTTCGGGCGCGACAGCGCTCAAGGCAGGGTTTGAACACGTTGCCGATTATCCCGCTTATCTCGGCTGGTTCGACCCGGCCCTCAACACGGCCCAGCGCGGTTATTTTGCGTTGGTTAATGATAATTTTGCCGATGCGCTGAACCATTACGAAAAGGCGCTCTCCATGTCTGAAGCCCCCGATTGGGCCTATTTTGGAGCGGGCTGCGCCGCGGCCATGCTCGGTCAAAGCGAGCGGGCCCTGGCGCACCTGGCCAACGTCGTCGAGCATGGCGCGGAAGACAGCGACGATTTCCGAGAGTCGAAATTCCTGACCAGCCTGCGCGAAAACCTGGCGTTCAACCTTTTGCTTGAAAAACTGGACAAACGCGACAAGGGGAAATAACTTTATGATCCGCCTTCTGGCCATCGATCTGGATGGCACCTTATTCAACTCCAAGCAGCAAATCAGCCCGGCAGACCGCCGGGCGATTGTATTGGCGCAGCAGTCGGGCATCACGCCTTTGGTGGCGACTGGCCGCGGGCGGCGCGGGGTCGAGATGGGCCTCGACCGCCTGGGCATGGACCTGCCGCATATCTGCTCGGCGGGCGCGCTCATCCGTCAGTCGCGCGGCGGGCCGGTGCTTTCTTCGCGCACTTTTCGGCGCATGGATGAATTCCGCCATGTGTTGGATTTTGTCCGCGAGCACGACCTGGGGCTGGTGGCAGATGCGCCGGGGACTCACCTGTGGTTTGGGCCGGACGCTTTGTTCGAGAA
>DHVZ01000072.1 GCA_002412925.1 Anaerolineales bacterium UBA5195
GAATATACGCACCGCTGGTGGGCCGGTCGAGACAGCCGATGATGTTCATCAGCGTCGATTTTCCCGAGCCGCTCGGCCCCATAATGGCCACAAACTCGCCGCGCTCCACACTGGCGCTCAGCCCGTTCAGGGCAAAAACCTGCGCTTCGGGGTCGTCGCCGTACACTTTTTTCAAGTCGTTCAATTCAATCAGGGAGGTCATCAATTCACCTGTTTTCCGGTTACTCAGTTTCGACCGTGCCGGTGCTAACCACATCGCCGCCGGAAAGACCTTCGAGAATTTCGACATTGGCGAAGTCGCGCAGGCCGATTGTGACTGGCGTCAGCTTGAGCGTGCCATCTTCCGCCACGACAAAGACCGCATACGAGCCGGGGGCCAGTTCGCGTACCGCCTGGGCGGGAACAAGAATGGTGGACAGGGCTTCGCCCGCGATCACTTCCACTTCAGCCGTCATACCGCTTAAGAACGTTTTCCCGGCTGGCAGCTCCACCGTTGCCCACGCGCTGAGATAGTTGGCACCGCTGACAGAGACCAGTTCCGGGTCGATGCGGGTGACCGCGCCCTGGAAAACATCATCCGGGTAGGCATCGAAGGTGATGCGGACGGGCAAACCGGTTTTCACCAGCGCCAGGTCGGTTTCTTCGACATAGAAGCGGATAAACAATTCATCACTGGCCAGTGCCACAACCGGCGAGGTGCCAACCGACTGCCCAACCGAAGCGCTGACACTGGTAACCGTGCCGGATGTCGGCGCAATCAGGCGGGTATTGTCCAGCGTAAGTTGCGCCGTTTGTACGGCGAGACAGGCCGAGGTGAGTTTGGAGGTCAGAGTCCCGTAGGAGGTCAGGTCAGTGCAGGGTTCCACTTCCCCACTCAGGCGCTCATAATAGACGCGCGCGTCATCCAGGCTCAGTTGGGCGGCTTGCACTTTGGCACGGGCCAGGGTGATGTCGGCGGGGCTCGGCGGGATGATGGCTTCAACCCATTCTCCGGTGGTTTCATCTTTGTATGATGTGGTGAAGTAGTAGGGAACATATTCCGCGGTGTAGGTATAGCGGGCACCATTCAGCAGACTCTGGACGCGAGTGACAGCCGTTTCAGCGGCGGTAATCTCTTCAGCGGGAGCGTTGGCGGCTTTTTTCTCGTCGAGCACGCGCTGGACTTCAAACAGATTGATTTCAGCGCGATAAACCGCCGGGCTGAGGAGATATTGCAGTTCGGTGATGGCTGTATCCAACCCGGCCTGGGCGTTGAGTCGAGCAATTTCAGCGTTGATAAGCGCATCTGGCGAGATGAACGCCTGCAGGGCCAGTTCTTTTTCGGCCAGGGTAAGGCGGGCGGCGCTGTCATCAAGAGCTGCCAGCAGGTCGCCGGTTGCGACGGGCACCCCAACCTGCGCAGGGACACTGACCAGCGTGCCACCCGNNGGCGCGCGCGGTTTGCAGGGGCGCTTCTTCTGCCGCCGCCGTCTGCGGGGTGAAGTAAAAATAATAAGCCGCCGCGCCCAGCCCGATCAGGACGAGAACGATAACGGCCCAGCGAAATGTCTTGTTTTTAAACATGCCATGCTCCTTGTTGAAGATTGTTGAAAGGATAGCAGGGCTGTGTAAAGTTTGTGTAAAGAATAGTGGAAGGCTGTAAAAAGAATGTGACGCGCAAATGCAAAATGCCACTATTGAACGGCTGGAGCATCAAAGTGGTGAAAGCATAATTTTTCAAAAGGATAAAAATATTCCGATGAATAAAACGACATTTCTTCACAAACTCGCCAAAAATCCCCGTCCGGTGGTGGTCGATTTTTGGGCGCCGTGGTGCGGCCCGTGCAAAATGGTTAAGCCTATTTTGGAAAAACTATCCAAAGAATATGTAAACAAGGTTGATTTGTGGCAAATTAACGCCGACGACAACCAGGGATTGTTGCAGGAACTCGGCATTCGCGGTATCCCGACCCTGATCGTCTACCGCAAAGGCGAGGAAATCCTGCGCTCAGTAGGCGCAAAACCGGAATCTGCATTGAGAAGTATGTTCGCCGATTTATCCGAAGGCAAAGCCCCTGAACCGCCGGGCATTCCGCTGCTACAGAGAATTTTCCGGCTTACGGCGGGCGGACTTGTGGCTTTCCTGGGCTGGAACAATGATGCCAACCTGCTCCTGATGGTTTTGGGCGGCGTAATCCTGTTCAGCGCCGTGTATGACCGTTGTCCTATCTGGCGGGCGCTGACCAAATTCCTGAAAGCGCGCCAGGCAAAGGCCTAACCTTACCCTCGGCAGTTAAAACAAAAAGCCCCGGCTGTAAAAAACCGGAGGCTTTTTTGATTCTATGCTGATTTTAGTGGTTGCCGCCTCCCTGACCGCCGCGCCCAGCGCCAGCCCATTCGGGACGTCCTGTGCCTTGACCTGTGCCGTTGCTGCCAGCGTTGCCATTGCCTTGTGTGGCAGCCAGGACCGCAGCGTACAGTTCGGGGGTCATGTATTGGGGCTGGTAGGTTTCGCCGGTCTGGTTGAGCAGGGCATTGACAAAGGCTTTCAGGTGATTGTTTGAGCCGCTGATCAGGCTGTTGTAAACCATCTGGATGTCGGCGTTGTCGGTCTGGGTCAGGCGGGATTGCAGGTCAACGATGTCGATTTCTTCGATGGCCGCGCCTACTTTCAGCGCTTCACCCACCGACAGATTGCCCTGCGCCACGAGCGCGGTGTAGAGATTTTGCAGGTTGGCATCGGCAAAGGAACCGGGAGCCAACGCGGGGGTGGTCAGGGCATAGCGATCGAGCAAGGTTTTGACTGAATCCATGTGCATCTGTTCGCTGGCGGCGATATTCTGGAAGGTGGGGATGTTCCAGGTGGTGTACAGGGTGTTGTAAACATCGCGGGCCAGCTTTTCTTCTTCATACATGTAGAGCAGGGCGGCGGCTTCTTCGGTGCTCAGGTCATAGGCTGGGATGGCGGCCAGTTCGGCGGCGTGGTTCTGGATCCCGACCGCACCCTGGAATTGGATTGCGTTACCAGCGCCACTCCCACCAGTAGTTGTAGAGGTATCAGGCCCGCCTGCTGCTTGTACACCGATCACGTTGTAAGCGGCTGTGCCAACTGCCACCACCAAAACGGCAGCGAAGATCCCGATAAGAATGTTTCGTAACATGTTTTTTTCTCCTTGAGAAGTATTTTCGTGTGAATGTGAATGCTCTTGCATCCAACTTGACCCCATGATATTCCCCCAATGTAAAGAAAGCTTAAATTTCCAGACAAGATTGTGCGAAATTAATGACGCCATGTCATCTTTGCAGAAGTTTCACAAGTTTTTGTAAAAAGCCATAACCTCAATTGATAAAAATGGGGAGATCACAGCATTCATTGCAAGTGCCCTATTTTCAAATAGCACAAACACCTGATACCAGATAACTTACTGGAGTTACCCATCTCAAATGGATGTACATCTGGGGATTGGGCGGGCTGTTGGCGGTCCTGCTGACCATGCTCATCTTCACCGTCGTCATCCTGCTCAACAACTCTACACCCCCGCCGTGCCGCAAGCCTATCTCGATATTCTCGAACTGCGCTCCAACGTCTGGTTTGGCGAACTGATTCGCAACATCCACCACTGGAGCGCTAATCTGCTGATCGTGGTCGCCGTCCTTCATCTTATGCGCGTCTTTGCCACCGGCGCTCCGC
>DHVZ01000017.1 GCA_002412925.1 Anaerolineales bacterium UBA5195
CTAACTCACCCAATCACCGAATCCCATGCTCCGTACCTCCAAAGAACTCATTTTCGCCTTTGTCACCTGCATCGTGGTCGCAGCCTGTTATGGCGCGGTGCTCTTTTTTACCCGCGAAATCCCCGCCGCTGGCGGATTCTATGGCCACACGATAGGGGTATTAGGTTTTGTTTTCATGCTCCTGACCGATACCCTGTACAGTTTGCGTAAGCGCAGCCGCTCGGCTCGCTGGGGGCGCATGGCTGATTGGCTGCAATTCCACATTTTCACCGGCATAGTTGGCCCCTTCATGGTTCTCCTGCACACATCCTGGAAGTTCAACGGCCTGGCAGGCGTCACCCTGCTGCTAACCGGTGTGATTGTTTTCAGCGGTTTCATCGGACGCTACATCTATACCCGCATCCCGCGTAACGCAGACGGAATCGAAGATCCGGGCCTGGTGGGGAGCATGCAGGCATCTGCCCTGGCCAATGCCCGCCGGCTGATGTCACTCTGGCACACGGTTCATATCCCGATCGGCATGGCGCTCTTTACCGCATCTTTTGTTCACATTCTCGGCGCGCTCTATTACGCCACGCTTTTACGGTAGCGCGAGATAGTATCTCGCGCTACAAAACCTATGAACAATAATCGCCTTGGTTGTCTTTCTCCGCTTGCCCTGGTCAGCGCGTTTATCACGCTGGTCATTCTGATTGTCGCCGAAATCACATCGGGTAACTCGATGTTCAGCCCTGGGTTGCTTCACGCCGCTCACGCCGACATCGGCAAGGACTGCGGCCAATGTCACGCGCCATTCTGGTCGCCGCAGCGCATGACCGACCTATGTCTTGATTGTCATACGAAAATTCAAAGGGAAATTGGAGATTCGTCCACCCTGCACGGGGCGCTGTTGCGAGGCGCGTTACCTACCTGCCAATCTTGCCACACGGAACATCTCGGGACTTCGGCCTCGCTGACCGTTATGGATACCGCAAACTTTCCCCATGAGGTGACCGGCTTCGCCCTGGCCGGGCATAAAATTCGCGTCGATGGCGTTTCCTTCATCTGTGGCGACTGCCACACCGAGACAATTTCCCGTTTCGACGCGCGCATTTGCGCCGAATGTCATCGCGAGACCGGCGCCGTCTATACCGATTTGCACATCCAAACCTTCGGCGCAGATTGTCTCGCCTGCCACGATGGCGTTGACCGCTACAGAGATTTTGATCACAGCCGGGTGCCATTTACTTTAACGGGAGCGCACCTGTGGGTGGACTGTTCCGGGTGCCATCTCAATGCCCGTAGCATTACTGATTTGCAGAATACATCCGCAGCTTGTGAATCCTGTCATCTTAAAGATGATGCGCATCAAGGTCAATTTGGCGCGCAGTGTGGCGTCTGCCACAGTTCCGAAGCCTGGAAGCCAGCAAAATTTGATCACAGCCTGAGTGATTTCCCGCTGGAAGGCAAGCATGTTGACGTGGAATGTGAGCAATGTCATACCAGCGGCTACCAGGGCACCCCAAAAGATTGCTACTCTTGCCATAAGAACGAGGATGAGCATAACGGGCAATACGGAACGGCTTGCGAAACCTGCCACAACCCGACTGATTGGGAAGATGCCACTTTCGACCACAGTCTTTCCGCTTTCCCGCTGGATGGTGCGCATGTTAATGTGGAGTGCGCCGATTGCCACGAGAATCAGGTTTTCAAGAGCACATCCAGTGAATGCGCGGCTTGTCATCAGGAACCCGTTTTTCATGCGGGCATGTTCCCAGGGCAGGCTTGCTCGGTCTGCCATAGCACTACCGACTGGTCCCCGGCGCGTTATGACGGCCCGCATACTTTCCCGATGAATCATGGCGAGAAAAATAACACCTGCGCCGATTGTCACCAGCCCAACCTGACCCAGTGGACGTGCTATACCTGTCACGACCGCGCTGAAGTAGATCAAGAACACCGCGAAGAAGGCATTGCCAATTTTAGTGACTGCCTGCGCTGCCATCCCACCGGCCAGGAGGATGAGGCGGATGGTGGTGACTGAGAGATGATGATTAGCTTTGCGCTAACCCTTGCGCACGATCATCACGCGGTACATTCCATTGAGCAGAGATGGAACATCCTGATCAACAACACACGCGCAACCTTGTGACAACTGCCCGTAACTGCGGGTGATGTCTGTGCCGAACAGGCTGCTGAAAAAGTTCATCGTTTTGCGTAAGATGGAGGGTTTGCTATTATCCGGCTGGAATTTGTCGAAGATGACAATTCTTCCACCCGGTTTCAGCGCCTGCAGCGTGGATTGCAGGCAGGCGTGTCCATCGGGAACAACGCTCAGGATGAGATTCAGGATGGCAGCGTCGAAGGAATTCTCAGCTACGAGTAAGGCTTGGGCATCGCCCTGAATCAGTTCAACGGCGGCGCGACAAGCGGGGAGTTTGTTCCGCGCTTTGGCAAGCATTTCCGGGCTAAGGTCAATGCCGGTTGCTTCCACGCCATCCGGCAGGAGCGGCAAATCCGCGCCTGTCCCCACGCCGACCAATAATACTTTCTCGCCGGGCTGCAAGACCAGCATTTTCAGGGCCAGTTTTCGCCCCGGCAGGAAGAAGCGCCCCAGGGCGGCATCGTAGACTGGCGACCACAGGCGATAGATAAATTGATTCCAGCGATTTGTCATGGTCATGGTAATACTCCTGGTCTGTTACAACCCACTCCGGACAGATGGCGGCGGTCTGCCTTGTCTTAATTGCGACTGAAATAAGCCTCAACATACTTCTCATATTCTTGATAAACGGGCATCGGGACTTCGTGTTTTTTTGCCTGTGCCAGCAAAGTGAAATACATATCTTTCATTTCATCAGGAGAATGCCGGACGTGGCCTTCAAACATCTCACGCATCCCTTTTTGGCGGTAGAGCCATTTGGTAAGCGGGACCAGCAGAAAAAATGGCAGGTAGTAATACTTGGTTGGCGCTACTTTTCGAGGGTTGAAACCTTGCCTGGCGCAGATTTGCCAGCCTTCGCGCATCGCCAGGTAGGATTCTTTGATAACGTCATCCTGGCTGAAGCGTTCATAATTCCCGGCTTTGATATATGCGGCCACACAACAGGCTGCCCAAACATAATGGGTGCGAATGTAGGGAATAATATCGGGGATAATCTTGGGATTCATGCCCGCTTTTTGGAGCATTTGATGCAGCGTTTTGACTCGCGCGGTCGTTTTTCCGTCCACTTCCCCAAGGACGGTATTTGCCAGACTCATACCAAAGATAACCGTATCGATCACATTTTCGGCGCGCCCACCGCCAGCCTTGAAGGGATAGGCAATCACATAACGCGCGCCATCCAAATGCTTTTGGATCAACTCATCATCGCCAAGGCGCATATTTTGCAGGAATACAATCGTGACGTTGCCCGACTTTGCAGCCAATGTTGGCAGCAGGTCGGCCAGTTGGTCGCT
>DHVZ01000088.1 GCA_002412925.1 Anaerolineales bacterium UBA5195
ATCCTTTTTTCGCCAGAGTCCAGTACCGAATCCCGGAAAAGAAAAGCCCCCGGTCATCTGACCGAGGGCTTGGGGTATGTGTGTGGTTAGTTCTGATAAACGAAACTAACCCGCTCTCAGGTCAGGCAGGGGGCACATCAGGTGATGATGGTGCAGAGCGCAAGTCAGTTTCATAATGGGCGTGATTTTACACATAGTTGAGGTATTCGTCAACCATTGAGAACAACGAATTTTTGAACGCTAACCGTCTTTCAAGGTGCCGATTTCAAATAGCTCACCAGTGACAATGAAAATTGTCCGTTCGCAGATGTTAGTCACACGGTCGGCGAAACGCTCGAGGTTGTGGGCCACCCACAAGAGCCAGTTGGCGCGTTCAATATTTTTGGGATCAGCCATGATGTAAGTCATCAATTCGCGATAAACCTGGATGTAGAGTTCATCGACCAGATCGTCTTCCTGCGGGATGACACGGGCAATCTCGACATCTTCGTTCACAAAGGCTGACAGGGCGCGGTGAAGCATACTTACCCCAATTTCAGCCATGCGCGGAATATCGACGAGGGGTTTGAGCAGGGCTTCATTGCCCATGCGCACATTGATAACCCCAATCCCTTTGGCATAATCGCCCATGCGCTCCAATTCACTGATCACTTCTAGAATGGAAGCCAGCACGCGCAGATCGCGCGCCATGGGCTGCTGGGTGGCAATGATAACCATGACTTCATTTTCAAGGTGGAAGCGTTTCTCATTGACTACATTGTCCCTTTGGACAATTTCGCGCGAGGCTTCGACATCCCGCTTTTTCAGAGCGGCTACTGAATCCAACAGGGATTGCTCGACCATGCTGCCCATCAGAATGATTTCGTCTCTAAGGTGCTGGATTTCGTGCTCAAAAGTTTTTCTTAACATAGTTCACCTCATACCTTTTTCATTATATGTCCAACTTTACCCGAATCTACCGGTAACGTAATCTTCCGTGCGTTTGTCAGACGGGGTGGTGAAAAGTGAGCTGCCTTCGCCGTATTCCACCAGTTCGCCTTGCAGGAAAAACGCGGCGAAATCTGCCGTCCGCGCCGCCTGTTGGACGGAATGTGGCACCAGGATGATGGTGTAATTCTTTTTAAGCTCCTGCAAGGAAGCTTCCACTTTGGCGGTCGAGATGGGGTCCAGGCCGCTGGTCGGTTCGTCGAGCAGGATGACTTCAGGCTCCAGTGCCAGGGAGCGCGCCACGCACAAACGCTGCTGCTGGCCACCTGAAAGCGCAATTGCCGGGTCATCGAGCCGGTCTTTGACTTCGTCCCACAAAGCGGCTTGCTTCAAGGAGCGTTCAATGGCCTCATCCAGCTTCGAGCGGCGTTTCTCGCCCATCACTTCCAACCCGTAGGTTAAGTTTCCGCGAATAGACAGGGGCAGCACTACCGGGCGGGCAAAGACCATCCCGACTTTGCGGCGCAGGGCGATGACATCCGTTTTGGGGTCAAGGATGTTTTCCCCGTCGAGCAGGATGCGTCCGGAAGAAGTCTTGATTTCTGCCAGATCGTTCAAGCGGTTGAGACAACGCAGCAGCGATGATTTGCCGCCACCTGCCGGGCCGAACAAAACCGTGATGGCCTTTTCGGCAATGTCCATGCTGATATTTCGCAGGGATTCAGTGCCATCGGCGTATTGGAGGCTGAGGGATTCGATGATGATTTTGTTCATAAGCTCTGCTGACCATGAACGATGAACGATGGACCGTGGTGATTAGATTTCATCGTTTTCTATCAGATAGTCTGGTTGATTTTCGCCAACCTGGTGAGACGATACAAGGGATTTGCGGAAAGCCTGTAGTTGGCGGGCGAGTTCCTGGGATTTTCGATAGGCTTCGCGTAGGTCGGTTTTGTCTGAAAGATAATTCCGGCGGTCAATCAAGTGCTGGCAAGCCACTGTTTCTATTAGCGAACGGATTGCCATCCCCAAAAAACGCGCTTGTTCTGGATCGGTCTGGCCGGTTGAACCTTCGGCAATGTTTAAGGAAATCGATGTCGCGGCGCGGATAATTTGTGATTTGAGATTGTATTCCTCGTTGCGCGGAAGTTTTTCAGCCAATGTGTAAATCAAATCCACATATTCGATGGAAAGTTGCCAGACTTCCAGTTTTTCGAATTTGTAGGACATGATACTCCGGGAATTGGATCGACAGAATGATAAACCATGAACGACGAACCATGAACCATTTGTGGTCTATCGTTTATGGTTCGCGGTTCAAAAGAATCACCATTGCCGCTTGGCTCTCGCTCTCGAACGGATGACTGTCGCAATGACATTCATGCCCAGCACGAAAACGATCAGCACCAGCGCCGTTCCGTACTGGATCTGGAAGGGCATTTCGGGAACCTGGGTCGAGATGACGAACAGGTGATAAGGCAGGGCCATGGTCGCATCGAAGACGGAATGCGGCAGCCGGGGCAGGAAAAATGCGGCGCCGGTAAACAGGATCGGGGCGGTTTCTCCGGCGGCCCGTTCCAGGCCGAGGATGACGCCCGTGATAATACCGGGCAAGGCTTCGGGGAGCACGATCCGGCGGATGGTTTGCCAGCGGGTGGCTCCCAGGGAGATCGAAACCGTGCGGAAGGATTGTGGCACGGCGCGCAGGGCTTCTTCCGCCGTCGAAATGATGACCGGCAGGGTCATGATCGAAAGCGTCAGCGAAGCCGAGAGGATACTGGTTCCAAATTTAAGAAAGAGCACGAACAGGCCCAGGCCGAACAGCCCGTAGACAACCGAAGGGATGCCCGACAGGTTGATAATGGCGATGCGAATGATGCGCGTCAGCCAGTTATCAGAAGCATATTCCGAAAGGTAGATGGCCGCCGCCACCCCGAGCGGGACCGAGAATACAGCGGTGCCGAGGGTCAGGTAGAACGTGCCGACGATGGCGGGCATGATCCCACCCTGGCGCATTCCATCGTGTGGGAAGCCGGTCAGGAAGTTCCAGGAGATGGCCCCACCGCCCTGGATGATGATATAAGCGAACACGGCGATGATCGGGATAACCGTCCCGGCGGCCATGATGGTCAGCAGGCCAAAGCCAAGTCGTTGGGTGGTGTTGCGATTAAGGGTAAATGATTTTTTCATAGCGGTTATTTTGCTTCGATTGTCTTGCGAGCTCAGGAGAGCACCTTTTCAGCCCGTTTTTGCGAGCGGAAGACCACCGTCGAGGCTGTGACGTTGACGATCAGCGAGATGATGAACAGAACCATACCGATAAAGAAGAGCGTATGGTAATGGACGCTGCCATTGGCGACCTCGCCCATTTCGGCGGCGATGGTGGCCGTCATGGTGCGGACGGGAGAAAACAGCGCTCCCAGGCTGGTGGCCAGCACCGGGGCGTTGCCGGTGACCATCATCACAGTCATGGTTTCGCCAATGGCTCGGCCAACCCCGAGCATGACTGCCGTCAAGACGCCGGAGCGCGCTGCGGGGAGCGTCACGCGCCAGATGGTTTGCCATTTGGTCGCGCCCAGCGCCCAGGCGCCCTCCCGGTAAGAGCGCGGGACAGAATCCAGCGCGTCTTCAGCAATTGAAACAACGGTCGGGATGGCGATACCGCCGAGCAACAGGGAGCCGGTCAGCGCCGTCAGGCCGGTTGGTAGGTTCAGGAATTGGCGGATAAAGGGTGAAAGCACCAGGATGCCGAGGAAACCCAATACTACCGATGGCAGTCCACCGAGCATTTCAACCAGAGGTTTGAGGACCTCGCGCGCCCAGCGCGGGGCGATTTCCGAGATGAAAATCGCCGTTCCAATCCCGAAGGGGACCGCCACCAATCCTGCGCCAAGCGTGACGATCAGTGAACCAGTCAGGAGCGGCAGGATACCAAAATAGTTCTCAATCGGATACCAGCGTATGGCAAATAAATCACTGAGTTTGACCTCGGCCAGCGTGGGTAGTCCCTCGCGCAGTAGGAAATAAAAGATCAGCGTCACAAAGACAATTGCTGAGTAGCCAGAGGCTTTGATCAGCCTGGTAATTACAAATTCGCGCCAGTTTAACTTGGATTCCATGAAAACTCACCATTATCGCGCGGGGCTTTGGATGTTTGGCGCGGGTCTCCAGACCCGCGCCAAACATCCAGCCCTGCCCCAAACCTTATTTTAAAATCGGCACGAAACCAAGCTCGGTAACAATTTGCTGGGCCTCGTCTGAGACAATCCAATCCAGGTAGTCTTTGATTGCGCCGGTTGCTTCCCCGGCAGTATACATATACAGATCGCGGGCAATCGCGTAGGATTTGTCGTTGACCGTTTCAGCCGACGGCAGAACGTACTCTTCACCAGCTTTTTCGGCGATGGCGATCATTTTCAAATCCTTGGGCACATAACCCAACCCGTCATAGCCGATGGCGTTGGGATTCTGGCGCACCTCGTTGATGATGCCTTCGGAGGATGGCAGCAGCAATGTGTTGGATGAGAAAAAAGTCTTGTTGTCCTTTTCCCCCAGCCGCAGGACTGTTTCGAGGAAGTAGACATGCGTCCCCGAGTTGGTCTCGCGCGACAGGCGCACAATGGGCCGGTCTTCGCCGCCCACTCCGCTCCAGTTGATGATTTTACCGCTATAAATATCGGAGATTTGTTGGAGCGTCAGTTGGCTGACCGGGTTCTCTGGGTTGACGATGACGGCAATCGCATCCCGGGCGATGATGTGCTCAACAGGTTGGATACCTTTCGACTCGGCTTCTTGCACTTCCTCAGCCTTGATCTTGCGCGAAGCGTTGGCAATGCCCACCGTGCCGTTGATTAGCGCAGCGATACCCGTTCCGCTTCCGCCACCGGTCACCGAAATGCGCGCGTCAGGGTGCTCAGCCTGGTATTCTTCCGCCCAGGCCAACGCCAGGTTGACGATGGTGTCGGAGCCTTTATTCTCAATATATGCGCCAGCCGCATTTTGGGAAGATTGGGTGGAGTTCGAATTGCCGCAGGCGGTGATTAAAAAGGATATAAGGAACAGCAGGGGGAAAAGGGCGCGTTTCATCGGGGCGAATTATATCGTAACGTACGACTTATCGGTTATGAGCGGCTTAAACTGATGTAAAATTCACCCCATGACTGAACCCATCATTTTCTCTATCCATGATCTTGATTTTTATTACGGGAAGTCTTTGGCGCTTTCCAAGATCAACATGAAAATTGAGCCGAAAAAGGTGACCGCCCTGATTGGCCCCTCTGGCTGTGGAAAATCCACCTTTTTGCGCTGTCTGAACCGCATGAATGACACCATTGCCGGGGCGCGGGTGGAAGGCGAAATTTTATTGGAAGGCAGCAATATCTACGCCCCAGAGGTGGATGTGGTTGACCTGCGCCAACGCGTGGGGATGGTCTTTCAAAAGCCTAACCCGTTTCCGCAGCCTATTTACGATAATGTCGCCTTCGGCCCGAGGGTTCTTGGAACAACCACCAACAAAACGGACTTGGATGAAGTGGTGGAAACCAGCCTGAAAGCGGCCGCCCTGTGGGAGGATGTCAAAGACAAATTACATACCGACGCTCTCAGCCTCGCGCTTGGTCAGCAGCAGCGACTGTGCATCGCCCGCGTCCTGGCAACCAGGCCAGAAGTCATCCTGATGGACGAATCCACCTCGGCCCTCGACCCGATTGCCACATTGCGTATCGAGGAATTGATCGCTGAACTCAAGCAGGATTACACCATCGTGATTGTCACCCACAATATGCAGCAGGCTGCGCGCGTTTCAGATTCCACCGGCTTGTTCTGGCTCGGTGAACTGGTCGAGTTTTCGCCCACGACCGAGATTTTTACCCGCCCGAAGGAAGAATTGACCGAGTCGTATATCACCGGGAAGCTGGGATAAACAACCAGATAAAAAGCTGCTCAAATCCCAAAGTGCGCCACTTTTCGCGGAAAATCTTGACGCCTCTTATAAAAATGGGCTTGCATTATTTTCTGAAAGTTGTATAACTTAGATGGGAAAACCGTCCCAAACTCATTCCATCAAAGGAGTTATCATGAAATTCAATCCGCCCAAAAAGATTACCTTCTGGATCACCGTTGTCCTGGCCGCTCTTGGCCTCATAGGATTCTTCGTGACATCAATTCCATTGATTAGTGCCTATTATTTCTGGTTCTTGCTGGCTGGCTATGTCGTCCTGGCCGTCAGCCTGTTTGTGAAAGGAATGTAATTCGTCCACGCACAAAAAAACGAGCGCCTCCCGGCGCTCGTTTTTTTGTGCGTGTTAACCGCGCTTAATTCAACTCATCGTAAGAAGTGCGGGTTTCCTTATACTCGCCGGTAACCACGAAGACCGTGCGTTCGCAAATGTTAGTCACGCGATCGGCGAAGCGTTCCAGGTTGTGCGCCGCCCATAAAAGCCAGTTGGCGCGCTCGATACTGCTGGGATCGACCAGGATGTAGGTCATCAATTCACGGTAAACCTGTACGTAAAGCTGATCCACTTCGTCATCTTCAGGCGGGATAAGCCGGGCGGTTTCGGCATCTTCATTGACAAAAGCCGCCAGGGCGCGATGCAGCATGCTCGTTCCCTTTTCGGCCATGCGAGGGATATCCACCAGCGGCTTGAGCAATGGCTGGTCACCCATCCGGCGATTGATTACGCCGATGCCTTTGGCATAATCGCCCATGCGTTCCAGTTCGCCGATCACTTCCAGGATGGAGGCAATCACGCGCAAGTCGCGCGCCATGGGCTGCTGGGTGGCAATCACGATCATGACACGATTTTCCAAATCGAAACGTTTGGCATTGATGTCTTTATCAGCGCTGATAATTCTCTCGGACCAGGCCAGGTCGCGTTTTTTTAGGGCTTCCACAGAATCGATGGTGGCCTGTTCCACCATGCTGCCCATTAACAGGATTTCATCTTTGAGCTGCTGGATTTCCTGGTCAAATGTTTTCCGAATTGCCATAAGGAGCCTTCTTCCTGAATGATTGGTACTTAATTTTACCCGATTACGCTATTTTGGCCGGGTGAATCCCGCCACAAGCATCGGGGACTATCCCCTGCTCGCGCAGCCAGGTTTGGACTTTTTCGGCCATCTGGTCACGAATGACGCGCACCTTTGCCAAAACTTCATCTTGTGTGCCTACGATGGCAGCTGGGTCCTCAAAGGGCCAGAAAAGGTGCTTGCCCATGCTCAGGAAAACGCGCGGACATTGCTCTTCAGCCCCGCCGCAAACGGTGACGGTATAGGCAAAGGTCATTTTTCCCAGGTATTCGTTGACGCTTTTGGAAGACTGACCCTCCATGGATAGGCCGATTTCACTCATCACAGTTCTCACAACCGGTAGAATCTCGCCTTTGGGTTCCAATCCGGCGCTGAAAACCTCGAAATGGTCGCCCGCGTAAGCGCGCAGGAAGGCCTCGCCCATCTGGCTGCGGGCCGAGTTGCCGGTGCAAAGGAATAAGAATTTGGGTTTGCTCATATTAGCCGAACCTTCCTGTCACGTAGTCTTCCGTGCGTTTATCGCCGGGACGGGTGAAAATGACATCGGTGCGGTCGTATTCGATGACTGTGCCAGAACGGGTTTCTTCGTAAAGCATCATCATCGCGGTAAAGTCAGAGACGCGCGCCGCCTGCTGCATGTTGTGGGTCACGATCAGGATGGTGTAATTCTGCTTAAGTTCCTGCATCAACTCTTCGATGCGCAGGGTCGAGATCGGGTCAAGGGCTGAGGCGGGTTCATCCATCAGGATGATTTCAGGCTGGATGGCGATGGTACGGGCAATGCACAGGCGCTGCTGCTGCCCGCCCGAAAGGGCATAGGCGCTCTCCTTCAGTTTGTCCTTGACTTCATCCCAGAGCGCTGCGGCCCGCAGGGCTTGTTCGACCAACTCATCCATGTTGCCCTTAAAGCCGTTGATGCGCGCGCCCCAGGAGATATTCTCGTAAATCGATTTTGGGAAGGGGTTGGGCTTCTGAAAGACCATTCCGATGCGGCGGCGCACTTCGACCGGGTCGATTTCCTTGCTGTACAGGTTGGTGCCGTGCAGTAAAATCTCCCCGCTGACGCGGCTGGTCGGCACGAAGTCGTTCATGCGGTTGAAAGCGCGCAAGAGGGTCGATTTTCCACAGCCTGAAGGGCCGATGATGGCGGTGATTTTTCCTTTTTCGATTTGCAGGTCAACACCTTTTACGGCCTCAAACGGGCCGTAAAAAATGCTCAAATTGCGGGTTTCGATGGCGTAATGTGAGTTATTTTCAGTTTGCATGTCTTTTCTCTCTTGCTTTAGTAACGCCGCTGGAAGCGGTTCCGTAACAAAATGGCAGTGGCATTCAGGGTCAGGAGCAGGGCCAGCAGGACCAGGATGGCCGCCGCCGCAATGGCGTGAAATTCACCCTGGGCGCGAGAAGTCCACTGGTAGATCTGGATCGGCAGGGCAGTAAACTTGCTAAACGGACCGCTCGGATCGATGCTGATAAAGGTCGAAGCGCCGACGATAATCAAGGGGGCCGTTTCACCCACCGCGCGCGACATGGCCAGAATGCTGCCGGTCAGGATGCCGGGCAGGGCGTTTGGCAGAACGTGACTCCAGACGGTTTGCCAGCGAGTTGCGCCAACGCCAAAGGCTGCCTGGCGAATGGAATCTGGCACAGCTTTGATGGCTTCCTGGGCGTTGATAATCACCAAAGGCAAGACCAGGATACCCATCGTCAGCCCGGCAGAAAGAATGGTGCGCCCATTCGAGTCGGTCACGCCGAACATTGCGCCGCTGGTCAGGGCTTCCATGGCGCGCACGAAAATTGCCAGGCCGAGCATCCCGTAAACAATCGATGGAACACCGGCCAGGTTGTTGATGTTGGTCTGGATAATTTTGTTGATCAGGCTTTTCTTGCTGGCGTATTCCTGTAAATAAACCGCTGCTCCTACGCCCACGGGCAGGGCAACGGAAATCGCAATTCCTACCAGCCAGAGCGTGCCGAGCAGGGCAGTCCGCACCCCGGCAAACTCGGCCCGGCTCGACATGGGCATGTTCAGGAAGCGCGGCGTCAACCACGAGCGAAACTCCAGCCGCGCGCCGGGAAATTTTTCGGCAACTTGGGCTTCAATTTCAGTTCTGCGGAAAATCGAATCGAACAAGGGATAGGTTTCCAGCGTTTTGATCTGGATGATACGCTCAATGACCAGCGCGTATAACTCAGCTTGGCCGCGTTTTTCCATTGCAGTTTCGTTGTCCAGTTTGTTATACGCGCCGCGTGAAAGGTTGGCTTTCAACAGGGAGATCAGTTCGTCTTTGTCCAGATCGTCCAGGGGTTTTTCGCTGATCAGTGCCGGGTCTTTTTTGAACTCGTAAGCTACATAACCAAAGGCGCCATCGGCCACATTCAAAATCAAGGCAGACAGGCTGAGGATGGCAATCAATAAAGCCAAAAGGAAGATGGTCTGCCAAACCCAGGCGGTTCGGTAACGCGCGGCGACAAACTTTTGCAAATCATGCTCTTTGGGATAGGTGTATTTTGCCATCAGGTTACTCGTATTGTTCGCGGAATTTGGCGACAATCCACTGGCTGACCAGGTTCAAGACCAGGGTTACCACGAAAAGTACCAGGGCAATCGCAAACAGGCTGTTGTAATCGATCGTGTTATATGAAAGGTCGCCGCCGCTGATGCGGGCGATGTGGGCGGTCATGGTTTCAGCGGCATCCAGCGGGTTGAAACTGAAACGGGAGGTTGCGCCGGAAGCCACCGCCACGATCATGGTTTCACCAACCGCGCGCGAAATGCCAACAATGATCGCAGCGCCAATGCCTGAAAGCGCCGCCGGAAGGATGACCTGGGTGCTGGCTTCGAAGGGTGTCGCGCCCATGGCATAGGCCGCTTCACGCAGGGAATTGGGCACCGCGCTCAGGGCGTCTTCGCTCATCGAGGAAATCAGCGGCAGGATCATGATCCCCATCACGATCCCGGCCGAGAGCATGTTATAGACCCCCAGGGTCTCCTGCCCAATTAAGTTGCGCAGGATGGGAGTGACAAACAGCAGGGCAAAATAACCGTAGACGACGGTTGGAATGCCCGCCAGGATTTCGAGTACCGGCTTAAGAATGGCGCGCGCGCGGGGGCTGGCATATTCGCTCAGGTAAATGGCCGCGCTCATTCCCAGCGGCAGGGCAACCAGCATCGCAATCGCGCTGGTTGTCAGGGTGGCGCTGACCAGCGCCCAGATGCCAAATTGTCCAATCGCCGGCTGCCACTGGGTGGTCAGGAAGAACTCCCTAAAGCCCACCTGGGGGTCATTGAAAAACAGCAAAGCCTGGTCGCCCAGGACAATCACAATACTGACGGTTACAAAAACAGTCAGGAAACCGACCACAAACAGGGAGGCTTCCACAAGGCCTTCACCAAGGCGGAGTTTTTTACGCAGGTTTCCGTTCTGGAAGCCCAGGGTGGACGCAGACGGGATGGTTGTTGTTTCGGTTGTCATGGCAGCTCACAACTCACATGCTCTTCACAGGTTCCAAAATCTCCAGGTTTTCCCATTTCTTGAAAGTCTGGAGACTTTCGCCCCTGTGTAAAAAGGAGGGTAGGGCTGGCCTCCCTGCAGAGAGACCAGCCCTGATGAAATGGGGATGAGGTTACTTGCCCAGCGCGGCGTACCAGGCGCCCCAGGAGCCATAGATGGACTTGGCGGGGGCGGGGAAGTAGCCGACATCGACGATGTTGTCATCCAAGTTTTGCAGGTAGAAGGCGATGAAGGCAGCCACTTGTGGTTTTTCCTGCATGATTTTGGCGGTGGAGTAGATGAAGAGCGGGCGGGCCAGGGGGTAGGAGCCGTCATCGACGTGCTTCTGGGAAGGCTCGACATCGTTGACAGACAGCGCCTTGAGCTTGTTGGTGTTTTCGACATAGTAAGCGTAGCCGAAGTAACCGATGGCATATTGGTCGCCAGCGACGCCCTGGACGAGGACGTTGTCGTCTTCGGAGAGTTGGACGCCTTCGAGGCCGAGCAGGGCGGCCTTACCGGCAGCCACATCAGCTTTGCCTTCGGCGTTCTTGAAAGCGGGAGCCATGACTTCTTCGACGAAGTAATCGAAGGTGCCGGAGTCGGAGCCGGGGCTGTAGACGGTGATCTTGCCATCGGGGTAGGCCGGGTTGAGTTCTTTCCAGGATTTGACCTGGCCGGAGAAGACTTTGGCGAGTTCTTCCTTGCTGATACTGGTCAGGAAGGTGTTCTGGGTCGAGACGACGATTGCCAGGGCGTCGGTGCCGATGCGGAATTCGAGCGGTTCGCGGCCAATTGCCTTGCAGTTGTCCACTTCGCTGCTCTTGATGGCGCGGGAGGCGTTCGAGATGTCGCTCTCACCGGCCTTGCAGAAGCGTTCGAAACCAGCGCCGGAGCCGATGCTGTCGACGGTGATGTTGCCGGTGTAGCCTTCCTGCTGGAAGAGTTCGGCCATGCGTTCAGAGACCGGGAAAACGGTCGAGGAACCGGCGGTGATAATATCGCCGCTGACCATATCGGAGTTCAGTTCCACGTTCTGGGTGGAGAGCCAGGCGCCCCAGGAGCCGTAGATGGACTTGGCGGGGGCGGGGAAGTAGCCGACATCGACGATATTGTCATCCAGGTTTTGCAGGTAGAAGGCGATGAAGGCAGCCACTTGTGGTTTTTCCTGCATGATTTTGGCGGTGGAGTAGATGAAGAGCGGGCGGGCCAGGGGGTAGGAGCCGTCATCGACGTGCTTCTGGGAAGGCTCGACATCGTTGACAGACAGCGCCTTGAGCTTGTTGGTGTTTTCGACATAGTAAGCGTAGCCGAAGTAACCGATGGCATATTGGTCGCCAGCGACGCCCTGGACGAGGACGTTGTCATCTTCGGAGAGTTGGACGCCTTCGAGGCCGAGCAGTGCAGCCTTACCGGCAGCCACGTCAGCTTTGCCTTCGGCGTTCTTGAAAGCGGGAGCCATGACTTCTTCGACGAAGTAATCGAAGGTGCCGGAGTCGGAGCCGGGGCTGTAGACGGTGATCTTGCCATCGGGGTAGGCTGGGTTGAGTTCTTTCCAGGATTTGACCTGGCCGGAGAAGACTTTGGCGAGTTCTTCCTTGCTGATACTGGTCAGGAAGGTGTTCTGGGTCGAGACGACGATTGCCAGGGCGTCGGTGCCGATGCGGAATTCGAGCGGTTCGCGGCCAATTGCCTGGCAGTTGTCCACTTCGCTGCTCTTGATGGCGCGGGAGGCGTTCGAGATGTCGCTCTCACCGGCCTTGCAGAAGCGTTCGAAACCAGCGCCGGAGCCGATGCTGTCGACGGTGATGTTGCCGGTGTAACCTTCCTGCTGGAAGAGTTCGGCCATGCGTTCGGAGACCGGGAAAACGGTCGAGGAACCGGCGGTGATAATATCGCCGCTGACTTCGTCAGGGGCAGGGGCCATCGGCAGGACGATGGGCAGGATTTCTTCGGTTGCAGCGGGGGCAGCGGTTGTTTCAGAAGCTTTGGTCGCTTCTGGGGCTTTGGTTGCTGCAGGCGCGGCAGTTTCCGCCGCAGGTGCGCCGCAGGCGGCCAGCAGCAGGCTGGCAATGATCAGGGCGGCGAACAGGGTGAATAATTTGTTACGCATTTTTGTTTTCTCCTTAGAATTATAAAAAAGTTACCATACAGGCAAGCCTTATTTTCCCACCTGGCTATTAAGGGCAATGGAAGGTTTGTTTAACATCTGGTTAACGATTTGTGCCTATTCATATACTGGCGGCGCTGCTGCACCGTGTCGATGGCAACAATTGCGATGAAAGCCGAGATGGAAAACCCAAGAATCAGTTCCATGTTTTGCTCCTAGCCTGCCAGCGCAGGGATTAAACGAACCGGAGCGCTGGCTAGATAATTTGCGGCCCACAATCCCAGGGTCTGGAGAGCGTTCCACTCGGGGCCTTTTTGCACCTGGGTGGTTCCCATCCAGAGCGCGGCTACCAACTCAGGGATGGTTTGGCCGGCGAAAGTTGTTGCGCCTAACCCGATTGCCTCAAGCACGTGCGCATCGCTGCTGCCGGTTTCGGCCACACTTAGGCGTTCAGCCAGGATTTTGGCCCCAATGTTGCCTTCACGGTCCAAGGTGGTGGCGTTGTAGGTCTCGATCCCGATCAAGATTCTTCCGGCTTGCTGGTCAAGCAAGGCCCGGCGGATCGAGTAAGCGCTCAGGCTTTTCATGCTCATACCGGTTGCCATGGGGTGCGGGGCGATGCAGAAACCGCCCTGTTCGCCCACGCGTTGGATCGTCTCGATCAGCGGGAGGCCAGCGGGGATGAGTTTGCGGATGGATAACGCCAGCAAATCGCCTTCTGCAGTTGTGATTTCCACGCCGGGGATGACTTGCAGGCCGTATTTTGGCGCGAGCTGTTCCGCCTGGAGCGCGCCACGGATTTCATCGTGGTCGGTGATGGCGAGGATGTCCAGCCCAACCTGGCTGGCGCGTTTGAGCACGGCGGGGACGGTGGCCGTGCCGTCGTAACTGAAAATTGTGTGCATGTGTAAATCAGCGAGTCCCATATTTTTCTCCTTTTGTTACCCAAGTCTAGCTTTAAACGATTAACGCCCCTGAAACGGGGCGTTTCGGAAACAATATGACATTGTTTCAGCTATCCTATCGGAAGTTCACGCTTGTTGTTTCTGAATCTATGATAACCACATTAGATAAAAGTCTTTTTAAGACGTGGTTAACATCTTGTAAACTTTCCCCCAGAAACAGGTTTTCCAACATGTCAAGTTTTCCGCGAAGATATGTGAGCAGTTCGTCACGTTCGTGTTGATCGCGTGCGTCGTTCGAGTGATGTTGGGAAAGGGCTTCTAAAAGTGCGATTTGTTCATCGAGCGGCATTATGCGAGTGCGTGTTTCTTTCAGATCATACAGGCCATCGTCATAGGCGTCTTGGATGCGTTTGCGGCGTTGGTAAAGAGCTAGTAGTTGGTCGGATTTATCAGGTTGTTCCTGAACTGAGTGGATTGGGATTCCGTCAGTTAGCGCCCGTTTGATCTCATCGATAATCTTGTGCATGGCAACGGGGTTTTTAATAAATGGATGACCGGATTGGCGAGAACCACAACGCCATACTATGGTATCAGGGTGATGTGTAACGTGCCCTTCGGGGAGATAGTTTAGCCACATTGTTTTTCCGCATTGGCCACAGATAAGCAACCCACTCAAAGTGCCAGTGCGTCGACCAGAATAGTGGTATTGGCGACGTTTAAACTCAGTCATGATTGCCTGATAAGTAGTTTCATCCCAAAGTGCGATGTGTTTTCCAGGAGCAGTAATGGCTTGGCCCTCAAGGTTGCGCTCGCGACTACGCTGACCAGTGCGGCGATCCGAATGGACTTTGCTGCAACCCCAACGGACCACGCCCGCATAAAATGAATTGCGCAACATAGCTCGCACAGTTGCTTGGTGCCAAATTCCGCGTCCTCCGGGTGTAGGTGCTCCATGGAGTTGCAACATTTCGACGATCTGACGCGTGGATTGACCAGAGAGAAAGGCATCTTTGGCAGCGATGATGAAGGGGGTAATGGAGTCATCGGGCTCAGGCACAGCTTTGCGGTCTGTTTCGCGTCCAAGAGGCTTACTATATCCATAGGGGATAACTGCGGGCAAGCCGTGTTGCTTGATGCGATCAGGCATGCCGACACGGTAACGTCGGCGGGTGGTGCGGATCTCGGTTCGACTGCGCATTTGCGAGAAGCTGATCAGTAACTCTTGCGAATCTGATGCGTTAGGGTCGAACTTCTCGGGTGAAACAGGTTCGATGGGTTGGGCCAGGGAAAAGAACTGGACGTTGTAGTCATTTAAAGTACGGTAAACCTGGTCGAGCAGGTCACGGAAGCGATCATAATCTTTGACAACCAGAATATCAAACTGACGGGCCTGGGCTGCATCCAGCATGGCACGCAATTCAGGAACGGCGATTTCTGCATCGTGAAGGTTAGCCCAACGGGTACGGGAAGCACCGCGGACAATGTATGGTCCGGTGGCTTCGAGCCAGCCTTTTAGGCTGGCAACCTGCCGACATTCAGACTCCTGCGCACGCAACGAGGCTTTTTCGTCAGCGGCTTGTTCTTTCGTACTAACAGCGGCCCAGATGGCAAAACGGATGGGGGAAATGCTGATTGTCATTAATGAAACACATGTGCCACTAACATTGGCATTACGATTGCACCCTTATTCATAATCAGAATTGATTTGTCCCTCTTTCAAAAGATGCATTTTTATACGGCCATTCGGTCAAGACGATGTTCGCGGTAAGTAAGCAAACCTATAGCACAAACAGACCAGATGGGGATAATGAGCATGTTTTTGGGGGTATTGTAAGCTGTGAAAAGGGTGGCAATAATGACCATTGTCGAGCAGATCGCCACCAATAGATTTATACGCGCGTCACGTTGGCGACCCGGCAGTTCAATATGCATAGTGGTCTCGATACGTTCCAGCAGGTTGGGGATATGCTCGGTGCTAAGTTGACGACTGGCGAGTAGGTTGATAACCGCATCAAACTGATTATCCTGGCCGATACGCCAAACAAGGAATTTTAAGTAGAGAATTTTCAGGCGAAGGCGTAGTGATGACATTGATAATCTCATTCCTGTTAGTTTTTTTGATTACCCCTCTTATGTGAGATGGCAATTATTTGGCTGGTTTCAGGCTGGCGTTTGCGCCGGTCTGTTTTTGTTTTAAGGCGGCTTCAAGCATGGCGATGGCGAGGTCAACGGTTGGCTCGTCGACGTTTTTGGCAAGGTCTGTAAGCTGGTGTACTTTGTCGCTTACGTCGTCAGTCTCAGGTGGTAACTTTCCAAGAGCTTCAAAAATATTCTTAAGGGGAATACCAAGAAATGTAGATAGCTTCTTGAGTACAACATCGGTTGTTCCTCGTTCCCCTTTTAGTACTCTTGATACTTGGGCCGGGGTAACACCAATAGCATCAGCCAACTCTCTCTGATTTATACCACGGCGCTTCATAGCAGATTTGACCAAATTCTCAAAAGTTTCCATAATTTCCATTAACGTTACCACTTAGGTATCACCTATGGGGAAATACTTATTACCTCATTGACAATTATCTATAAGCGCATATAATATAAATTACCTATTGGGTAATTTATATTACCCCTTGGGAGGAAAAGTAGAGGAGTAATAAATGGCAGATAGCGAAAAAGTTCAGATTAACTTTCAGACCACTGCTGAGGATGCCGCGGCTATAGATGATGCCGCTCGCCAGGATGGTTTTGACAATCGCAGCGCCTGGATTCGCCGTATTGTGCGTCAGGAGTTGGGTCGGCGTGCCAATGCGGAAATTATCACGTCTTTGACCTGTTCAGATGGCGTGCCGGTTGTAGCAGTTATTACCGCTTCCGGCGGAGTAGCATAGCTATGTCTACCGATAATTGCCCAATTAGCACAGATGGCTTGCGGATGCTTGTAGCGCTGCTGGAAGGACTTGAGCCAGCAAGCATGGATGCAGCGCGCAAGGTGGAGGCCGAGCGACGCCTGGTGAATGAGCGCCTGGTGGCAGCCTTTGGCGAAGTGGTCGACAGCCGGGATGTGATTCTGGCGTTGGGGGTGATGTCATGAGGGTGGCGGGTGCGTTGTTGATGGTTCCATGTCAGTCAGTATACGCGGATGTGGTGGCATGACGAAAGCTGATGCAATCAATTGGCCTGTAAAAGGCCTCATTTTGGCTGGGGAACTGATCTTCCCGGTGGCTGCGCTGGGCATGCAGGCGGAGTATTTCACCCGGCTTGTGGCTGAGCAAAAAACAACTCAGCTGGTACATGAGGACAGAATCCATGAGTAACCCGGCTCAGCTTGGCAAGAACGAATGGAAGAATGCAGTGAAGACTGCCCAGGATGCAAATACAGAGATTCGAGGTCTGTTAAAGCGGATGATGCGTGAAGGCGATCCGGTGGTGCAAGCGCTGGCAGGGCAGGCGGCTCTGGCTGTGCTGGATAACGAGAATGCGCTGAGCCGGTTGCAGGAGATCGGGCAAAACACGAAGCAGGAGTAAGGGGTTGATGAGAGCTTTCCGAAACCTGAAAGTTGTCATCAACCCCTTACAGAGCGCGAATGTGCAAGAGCTGTGGATCTGGCCATCACAAAAGTGCAGAGCAGACCCTCAAGTATGAAACAACCCTTCCAGCAGCTGCCTGAAGCCCTTGGCTAATAGATTAATAGTTGGATTGCATCACTGGATCAACAAAGTTCAGAACAAAAGACAGAGGTGTGGAGCGTTGGCAAGGCAACGATGGGCGTAATCCTTTGCTTTTTCACATCCATGACAGCACCCGAGAAGGTCTCATCTTTTGGGTAGCCTGGGCAACAAGATAGAGGAGAGAACATGAGAGAAATCGTTTTAGGTTTGTTGGTGATTGTATGGAACACAATTTGTGACTTTTTGTGCCATCCGATGAAACTGGGAGAGCACAAATCTATCATCTCCTGTTCTGATAAATCGAATCGCTTTTTCCCGCCAGCTCATTGTCATTATCTCAATGCGCTTATTGCTTGCGCTTTGCTGGAAGGATAGCCATGCCATACTTCGTGGTCTTGCTTCTGTTCGTGATCGTCCTTCTCTTTAGCCTGGCATCTGTTTCCCAATCCTATGCCACTGCCCAACAGGCGCAAGCCGCCATTGAAGCCAGCCATGCAGCGCAAATTGCCAGCACCGGGAACCTGGTCACGGTTATCACGGTGGCGCTGGTGGTAGTTGCTATCCTGGCCGCTGTGGTTCTGATCGCCTGGCTGGTTCTGCGTGCCAAATCCCAACCCAAACGTCAGTGGACACGCACCGGTAACGACGGCTGGGATCAGTTTATTCAGCCCGATGCCAACGCCCTCATTCCGGCTTTGATGACCCTGTTGCTGTACGAAATGATCCAACACCGGCAGCGTGATGCAGAGCAAACCTGGATGAACGAGCCTGCCTTGAATGACATGCTGAACGATACTCCTACTTTTCCAGACAACACCTGGGATATGTAGTCATGCGTCGTCTGACCTGGCTCCTGCTGCCTCTCATCCTGTTCGCCGCCTGCGGGCCATTACCTGAGACTGTGCCCACGGCCTTGCCAACTGCCACGCCAGATATCTACCAATTGGCGCTGGGCAACATTCAGGCGCAGGCAACATTGGACACGATGCAGGCGACTTCCCAGGCGATCTCCGCCAACCTTACAGCCGTGGCCTATGCACCCACGCGTGAAGCGGCAGAAACAGCCACCGAGCGCGCCTGGATGATGACCGGCTGGACAGCCACCGCCTCGGTTGAGCAGACTGCCACCGCTGCCAGTGGGACAGCTACCCAGCAGGCCTGGTCGGCCATTGCCACTCAACGAGCAGTGAACATCACCGCCACCGTGGATGCCGCGGCAGCCAGCGCACAGGCGACAGCCCTGCATGGCCAGGCGGTCAGTGTGGACCTGGCCATCGAGCGCGAACGGATGATGAACAAGGTCCAGGCCGCCGCTCCCTGGGGCACGCTATGTATCTCGTTTGTCTTTGTCCTGGTGGTGGCTTTCCGCTGGAGCAAAGTCCGGTCCATCCAACGTGACTCTCGTGGCGACGCGCCTCTGCTGGTGGTGGACGGAAAAATCTATGATGCAGATCGCAACCCGTACCCATTGGTGGATTTATCCGGGAAAAAGCCATCCATCCCGGCGCTCACCGCCCCTGAAATGCAAGCGGCTACCACTGCCCGCGACCAGATGATTGACCTGGCGACGCGCGGCACACAAGGACAGGCCACTCCGCAGCGCAAGGCGATCGCCCAACGGATGGCCGCACAGAACATGCTTCCACCCCCGGCCCAAATACGGGTACTCGCACCCGAACAGGCTCGCCCACTGTTGGGGGATGTCATCCCCGGTATCGTGC
Organism: Anaerolineales bacterium UBA5195; assembly: GCA_002412925.1. Classification (GTDB taxonomy): domain Bacteria; phylum Chloroflexota; class Anaerolineae; order Anaerolineales; family Villigracilaceae; genus UBA5195. Next base: position 18,857 of record DHVZ01000088.1, read on the forward strand.
GTGATGCCATCGAGACCGACCTTACTAGTTCTGAACCAGGAGAGACAGCATGACCGATATCACCATCTCCCACCGTGAAATGCGTGTGGCCGAGAGTGTTTCTCGCCAGTTGAGCAATGCCCTCACCCGCCGCAAACTAACACCTGCTTTCAGTGACTTCTTTGTCACCCGCCTGGCCGGGATGACCCTACTGATCGCAGTACTCGATACTGCCAAACTCGGAGATCACAGTCCATACATCTGTGCAGATTTGCTGCATCAACTCAGCACAGATCTGGGCGGTATGCCGGTTTATCTCTCAAACCATTCCGGTATCCGCATCGTAATCCTGCTCTCGCCGCTACCGAAGCTAGCGCGTAAGGTGAATTTGCCACTGGATGTGCCGCGCGGCAAGCTGGCCATCGGGGTGCGCTTCACCGGCCAGCCGGTGCTACTGGATTGGGAGCAGTTCCTGCACCTGGCCGTCCTGGGCAGTACCGGCTCAGGCAAGTCCATCTTTTTGCAGTCGCTGGTTTCGCAGGCCATTCGGGATGACATGCAGGTTCTGCTCTCGGATCTCGATCAGACCACCTTCGGAATGCTCGAAGGCCACCCCAATCTCGCTGCGCCGATCGCCACGACCCCGCCCGCCGCGCTGGAACTGATTGAGCAAGCCATCGCAGAATGTGATCACCGCGCCGAACTGTTCAAGAGCCTGCCGGAACGCCCACAGAAACTGAGCGAGTACAACGCGCTGGCCGTGAAGGCCCACATAGAGCCTATGCCCCGTATGCTGGTCGTCCTGGACGAAGCCAGTAGTGTGTTGACCGCGCTGGGCGGAGCCAAAGGCGCAATGGGGCAGGCGCTGGCGACGCTTGGCTGGCGTGGGCGCAAATTCGGCATTCACTTTGTCTTTGCCGCCCAGGAATTCACCAAAGACATCGTTGGCCCGGTCCGTGACCAAGTTGGCCTGACGCTCTGCTTCCGGATCCGTAACGGGCAGATGGCCGAGCGGATGGGCTGCAAGGGCGCAGAACGCATCCCGGACAATCGCCCGGGCCTGGCGATCAGCGACCGACATGGACCGATCCAGACCTACTTCGTGGAGCAGTCTGCCCTGGGCCAGCGCCAGAACCTGCTCCCGGCGCTGAGCGAATTGGAGCGCAGCCTGTTTACGCGCGCGCTGGTCGAAGGCGGCAGGCTCTCGCGCGCCAAGGTGATCGAGTGGGGCGGGGTGACGGAATGGCAGGCGCGCAAATATTTGGAAGCCTGGTCTTTACGGGGCTGGGTCGCCAAAGATGCAAAAGCCGATAATGCCTTCACCATCACGCCCAAAATGCTGGTTCTGCTCTCCAACCACCCAACCGCTCCAACCGCCTCCAGCCAACTCCAACCGGCTCCAGCCGGTTTCAACCCAATTTCATTCCCAGAATAGGAGCTTTCCATGAACGACAGCAACTTTTTCTACCTCGGTGAAGACCTCGGGATGGGCGCCAACAAATTGTTCGGCTCATCCGGTGGCCAGCAGGTGCTCTCTCAGGTGGCTACGAATGGCACCCAACACCTGCTCAATGCCACTGGTCTGCGCCAACGCCAGCGGCCATTGGAAATCAAAACTGAACATGGCTCGTTCTACATCGGTGAGGGCGCACACGATTACGGCCGCCCGGTTGAGAACCTGGATTTTGATCGCCTGACCGGAGCGCCCGAAATGCGCGCTCTGCTGTACGGCTCCCTGACGCGTTACCAACAGCAATATGGTCCGATCCATCTGCCGGTAGTGATGATGGTGGGTCTGCCCCTACAGATGATGTCTGGTGACACTGCCAAGGAATATGCCAATCAGGTGCGCCAGTGGCTCAAGGGGATCCACACCTGGCAGGCGGATGGGCAGGAACAAAGGATCGAGATTACCGAAGTGAAACTGACCCCTCAGCCGGTGGGCGCGCTCTTTGATCATGTCCTCGACGAAAACGGCAAGTTCATCCCCGAACGCGCCAGCCTGCTCAAACAGGAGGTGGGAATTCTCTCGGTGGGCTTCAATACCCTGGAACTGCTGGTCGTGCGCGACCGCGCACCAGTGGAACGCTTCACGGTGGGCCAGACGGTGGGTGTGCGCCGCCTGCTGGAACTGGTCAACCCAGGCGGAGCGTACTCATTGGGTGAACTGGACACTCTCTTGCGCGGCGGTCGCCTGGACATTGAATCTGCCCTGCCGGTCTGGGCACGCGAAATCAATGGCGAGATCGAAAAACGTTGGGGCACGGCGCTCAAGCGCTTCGCGCGTGTGATCGTGGTCGGGGGCGGGGCGCTCCTGCTCAAGGATGCGCTCACGCGCCAGTTCAATGGCAAAGCCGTTCTGTCGGATGAACCGGTCCTGTCCATCTCCCGCGGGCTGTACAAGCTCCTGTTGCTGAAAAAGTAAATGGCCCAGCGCGGACGTCCTAAAAACGCCCAGCCATCGGTTCGCATTATGTTTTCGGGTTGGCTGCACCCGGAGCATGACGCGGATATCCTGGCCTGGTCGAATGCAATTCCCATCGGTCAGCGCATGAACGCGCTCAAGACAGCCCTGCGCAATGGTGGTCTTGGCCTGGGGCAAAGTCTCGTTCCCGGAGAACTCGACGAAGTCCAGTCCGCGGCTGATGATCTGCTAGCGAATTGGGAGTACTAATTTCCGGCAGCCAAAAACTCAAGATCCATTTTTCGACAGTCAATAAATTTCAAAGGAGAAAGAAGATGCAAGCGATTAAGTTTAAGGATTTTTACACCCTGACCTTTGTGGATGTGGGCTACTACAACCCGGATGAATCTGCGTTGGGTCTCGTCTATTGCCCAGGGTTGGTTTGCATGAAAACCAACCGCCCAATCTGCCTGGGCGTGGTTGTCCAGGAAGCAGGTGGCAAGGTTTTGTTGGCTCTAAACGGGAGGGATGTCCCGGACAATTCCGCCTGGGAAGATGAAATCTCAGATCAACGCTTCTATCGCAATCATGCCGAATATCTGCTGGATGCCAAGCTGCCAGAGGCGCAAAAACGCTATTTTCGTGCCCTGAACCTGTACCAGCGCATCCTTCCCGAGAATGCGCTCGTGAATGAATTGTCCTGGATTTATCTGGACGGCGGCACCTTGACCCGTACTCAACAGGCTGTGGTGGATAACGAGCTTTTTGCGGGCAGCGAGGTTTGGGCTCTGGTGGTAGCTTTTGAAGCCTTGCGCGGTTTGGATATCCTGGCTGCGCTCGGACCACGAACCAGGCTTGATCAAGCTGAAATTCATGCGCTGGCGAAGCGTTTTCAAAGCGAACTTCCAAATGACGATGACAACCGTTTTGTCCATCAGAAATTGCAACTGTTCAGTCCCCTGATCAAGCCCTTGAGCGCGCAGCTGGTTGCAAGCTGGCCGCCTAAAGACCGCGTACTCACCCTACCGTAAAACGGAGATTTTCATGCAACCCCCAACCACTTTTGAAGATTACCTGTCAGATCAGGATCGCTCACTGCTCACCACTCGCGGTTACCTGGCCGATCTTGAGCACTTTTCCCGCTGGTTCAGTCAGACCAACGGAGAAGCGCTCAGCCCTGAACGCCTGACACCCACCGACGTGAAAGAATACAAACAACACCTGCTGGTAGTGGAACGCCGCAAAGCCAGTACCATCAACCGCCGTCTGGCTGCTCTTTCTGCGTACGCCAGGTGGGCGCGCGAAGCAGGCTTGATCCACAGCGATCCGACCGAGAACGTGAAATCAGTCCGGCAGGTAGCAAGCGCTCCCAAATGGCTGGACAAGCATGAGCAGTTCGCCCTGCAACGTAC
>DHVZ01000010.1 GCA_002412925.1 Anaerolineales bacterium UBA5195
TTCTGACAACATTTGCGTGCACACCCCCGACGGGGGTGGAGACCTCGATTATTTACCCAATGGTAAAATCCGAGCAAATAGCTAAAACAGAACATTTAGGGCAAAAGAAATACCAAAGTCAATAGATTTATGCCCAAAACCGATATAATTTTACCGCATCCCAACAAAAAACACGCCGTAAGGTGTGTTTTTTGTTGGGCAATAGCCTAACCTGGTCGTTTTTACCATTACTGGTCTCGAAGGGTCTATTCAGAAGCAATAGTAAAATTGTATGCAAACATAAAGGAACCGAAGATGAGGTGCCCCAACTACTTTGATAACATACCAAAGGTATAGATTGTTCGTCCTGTGAAAGCCAAGGGTGACCTCTAATTCGATATCTGCAGACGCCTGGGCTAATGTTGAAGGCAAGGCAGTTGGGGCGAGCCGATGTGTTACACAACGACACAATCACCGAGATTGGGTGAGACATTCCTACCCGGTTTCTGTGATAATTTTGAAAATTAAGGAGAACCATGCCAACCCCAAAAGACATTCTCTACCAACTCCCCGAAGGACGCGTGCTTGACATCGCCACGGGCAGCGGGGGTTTCATCCACTTTCTACTGGAAGGCTTACCGGCTTATACCGAAATCATCGGTCTGGATACAAACGAGCGCGCCGCGACAGCCTTTCCAGAAGCCTTCAAAGACAAACCCAACATCCGGTTTGAAGTGGGGGATGCGCTGCGTCTGAATTTTGAGGCGGACTCTTTTGATTTGGTCTGCATCTCAAACTCGCTCCACCACTTTGCCGACCCGTTGCCAGTCCTCCGTCACATGGAGCGCGTCCTGCGCCCCGGTGGTTACTTCCTGGTGGCCGAAATGTACCGCGATGGGCAGACTGAAACCCAGATGACCCACGTCCATCTGCACCACTGGTGGGCCGCCGTGGATACGGTCAATGGCGTCGTTCACCGGGGAACCTATCAGCGACAGGAACTGGTCGAAATGGTGGCAGGCCTCGGGTTGGAAGCGCTGGCGCTGTACGACCTGGCAGACACGGATGAAAATCCCAAAAATCCGGAGATTCTGGCTGATTTGAATCCCGTTTTTGAACGCTACCTCCAACGCGCCGAGGGGTATCCCGAACTCCAGGCGCGCGGCGAGGAACTGCGTCAGCGGGTAGAAGAGATTGGCTTTCAGGGTGCGACCACGCTGATTGCCATCGGAAAGAAAGGTACCAGATGAACGCCTCTACGGCGCAGGCTTCATGCTCCTTGGGCCGCTGCTAATGGATACATCCATGTGATGAAAACGAGGGCGTGACCGGCTGGAGGAAAAACTACTACGCCACCACCGCTGGCCCGGCAGCAGATGGCCGCACAGTGACCCCCTCAAAAATCGGGTTGCGAGCGGCGTTACGCAAACAAAACTCCCCGCCGCCCTGGCGGGGAGTTTTGTTTGCCCTGATTTAGGTGATGACAGGCATATCCAAATACGTTAATATAAACACATGGATATGCATAAAAGCGGAGCCAATTATTTCGTTCCGAGCAGGCTCGGCAGCCGGTTCTAAAACCGCAGCGAGCCTGACTGGAGGTGATTGGATGTTCAACGAAAATAAGGTGACGGCTGTACTTGAAGAAATCATGACCCGTTGGAGCATCCCCGGCCTGGGGGTGGGGATTGTCGAGGATGGCGAAATCGTCTACGCCCGCGGGTTTGGGGTGCAAAGCCTGGAGACCGGCGTTCCGGTCACGCCCGATTCGTTCTTTTGCGTTGCCTCGGTCACCAAATGCTTTGTCGCCACGGCAGTGATGCAACTGGTCGAGCAAGGCAGGCTGCATCTGGATGTGCCGCTCATCCAATACCTGCCTGAATTCCGGCTGGACGACGAGCGCTGCCAGCAAATTACCTTGCGGCAGATGCTCAGCCACACCTCCGGGATGCCCGACATGGACGAGGCCGAATATGATGAGTTAGTCGCGCATCCCGAATATGACGAGGGCGCGCCTGAGCGCTACCTCCGCGCCCTCGTCAGCCGCAAAATGATTGCCGCGCCGGGCGAACGCTTCGCCTACAGCAACATCGCCTACAACGTGCTGGGCTGCCTGATTGCCAAAATCTCCGGCCAAGCCTTTGAGAACTACATGCGGGAACACATTCTGCGCCCCGCCGGGATGCCGGAAAGCACGCTCTTTTTCCCGGAGGTGCCGCGTGACCGGCTGGCCGTGCCGCACCTGCGCACCCCTGAGATGGTGGTCAACCCCGTCTACCCCTATCATCGCGCCGACGCCCCGGCCAGTTTCCTGCACTCGACCGTGCTGGAGATGTGCCAGTGGGCCATCACCTGTCTGAATGGCGGCGCGCGCAACGGGCAGCGCCTCCTATCCCCGGCCAGTTTTGAGCAGATGTGGACGCCCGTCGTTGAGTGGGGCTTCCTGCCGCTTTACGAGCATTGCGGCCTGGGCTGGACGCTGGGCCACTTCGACGGCGTCAAAACCGTCAGCCATGGCGGGATGGGTTTCGGGTGGACGGATTTCCTGACCCTCTTGCCCGAGAAAAGGCGCGGGGCGGTCATCCTCTGCAACGAAGAATCCTCAGCCCGCAGCCGCATCATCCGCGCCGCCCTCCACGCCATGCTGGACAAGGAACCGATTGTCAACAGCGTTTCGTGGATGATTCCCATCAGCCAGGCGCTGGCAGAAGGCGGCCTGCCAGCGGCGTATGCCCGTTACGAGTCCATCAAAGACAGCCCGGATTACTTCTTTGACGAGGATGAGCTGCTCAACCTGGCCTACCAGATGCAGTGCGTCAAAAAAATCGCCCCGGCCATCGCAGTCTTGGAACTGAACCTGCATGTTTTTCCCTGGCATACCGACTCATCCATTTTTCTGGCCCGGCTCCACCTGCAAGAAAATGACCGCACCCGGGCCGCAGCCGTGCTCCAAAAAGCCCTGGCGCAGGACCCCGCAAACGTCGTTCTCATCGAATTGCTGGAGAAAACTCAATGAAACCGACCCTGCGCCCGCTCATCGCCGAAGCCGACTATTTTCGTGCCCGCAACTTCCTGCGCGAAGTTTTCCTGCTCAATGGAGGCCTCGAACATAGCTGGCACGTGGCCCGCCTCGATTACTGGCGCTGGCACTTCATCGCCACCTGCCAGATGACCCCGCCCTTCGACCAGGTCACCGCCTCCTGGCAAACGCCCGACGGTCAGATTATTGCCATGGCCCACCCTTATGGAGATGGAGAAATCCGCGTCCACATTCATCCTCACTTCCGCACCACCGAACTGGAAAACGAGATTTTCGCCTACATCGAAGCGCACTTTGTCGAAAATGGCCGCATTATTGCCCCCGTTTTTTCGGAGGATGTCCTGCGCCGCGAAGTTCTCGCATCTCGCGGTTTTACCCAGCGCAGCGGCTGGAACCACCACTACCGGCGGGATTTAGACTCCCCGCTGCCTGCTCCCGCACCCCCAACCGGGTATACCCTCCGCTCGATGGGCGACGAAAGCGAACATGCCTCCCGCAGTTGGTGCTCGTGGCGCGCCTTCCATTCCAATGAGCCCGCTTCCAACTACGATGGCGATTACTCCTGGTATAAAAACATCCAGTCATCCCCGCTCTACCGCCGCGACCTGGATATTGTCGCCGCCACCGAAACCGGAGAAATCGCTGCCTTTTGCACCATCTATTATGACGACTACACCCGCAGCGCCGTCACCGTCCTGGTCGGAGTCGCCGCCGAACACTTGCGGCGAGGATTGGGCAAAGCCATTATGCTGGAGGGGATACGGCAGCTCAAGCCTCTCGGCTGCACCCGTGTCTTTTCCACCGCCAACGAAGCCCCCGCCGATGCCCTCTACCGCTCGGTGCTGACCGAGATGAAAATCACCGACACCTGGGTTAAAGAATTTGACCCCAACTAAAGGAGAAAATACCATGTCAACAGAGTACCACATCGCCCCTGTCGAAAAGCCCACCGACGAAATGTGGGAAGTCATCGGCCACGGCATCGGCCAGTATAACCAGCAACACGGCGGCCCGGAAGGCTTCCAGCATCTCTGCCTTGCGCTGCATGACGCCGAAGGTAAAGTCGTCGGCGGGCTGATTGGCGAAATCTACTGGGGCTGGCTCTATATCAACCTGTTGTTTATCCGGGAAGAATTGCGCGGGCAGGGTTACGGCCACCAACTGCTGACCCAGGCCGAAGACGAGGCGCGCAAACGCGGCGCGATCAATGCCTTTTTCGACACCTTCAGTTTCCAGGCCCCCGGATTTTACAAACAACACGGCTACCGGGTTTTTGGCGAACTGAAAGATTTTCCGCCTGGGCACACACGCTACTATATGACCAAACAACTCTGAGCCATGAATACAACCAACCTCTCCCCCAACCTGTTGAAAGCGGCCGCCCTGCGCGTTGGAATTGGCATCCCCATCATCACGCTGATCGTGATTGCCCCATCCGGCAAATGGGATTACTGGCAGGGCTGGATGTATATGGGCACGCTCATCCTCCCAATGATTTTCACCCTTACGTACTTTTTCAAGAATGATCCCGCCCTGCTCGAACGCCGGATGCGGATGCGCGAAAAAGAGTCCGCCCAACGGAAAATCATCGCTGTTTCCTATTTGTATTTCCTGGCCGCCTTCACCCTGCCCGGCCTGGATGTGCGCTTTGGCTGGTCGAACGTCCCGCCGCTGGTTTCTATCAGCGCAGATGTGTTCGTTCTCGCCGGTTACATGATTTTCGTTTGGGTGATGACCGTCAACAGTTTCCTTTCGCGCACCGTGGAAGTGGATGCCGATCAAAAAGTCGTTTCCACCGGGCCGTATAGCCTTGTGCGCCATCCGATGTACTTTGGAGTCTGCCTGATGTACATTGCCTCGCCCCTGGCGCTGGGTTCCTATTGGGCGCTCATCCCGGCCCTGGTTATCGTTCCCTTACTCGTGGCGCGCATTCATAACGAGGAGGAAGTCCTCTTGCGCGAGTTGGCTGGTTATGCCGAATATCGTCAAAAGGTCAAATACCGCCTCCTGCCAGGAGTCTGGTAGAAAGGATTCATGATGGATCAACCAGGATTCCGCGCCCTGTTGGAAGGGCGTAAAGTTCCCGCCGAAAAGATGGATTCCGCCCTGGCGCTGGCGGAGCGTTTCGAACGGTTTGCGGCCCAGGCTGGAGATTTATCCACCGAAACCGCCTGGGCCTTCTCCCAAATTCTCATTGACGAGGGCCAAAACAGCGAGGAAAACTTCATCACCCTGGCGCGCTACGGCCTGTTCATCAAGAACAACATCGTCTATCTCGCCTTTCTCGAAGTGCTGGATGGCGGTGAAGCGCAAGAAAACCTTTATAAACGGGTGGGTGAACAATACGGCGAAGCCCTGCGCGATGGTGTTTTCGCCGGGATTGGCGTGGCCCCCTACGGCCTACCCACGCCCGAAAAACCGCGTTTCATGCAGCCGGTCATCGAGCGTCTGGAAAAAGCCCTCGGCCCGGAGGCCTGCCGCGCATTAATCTCTGACAGCCTGCGCGACCTGCCCGATTACGCCTCGGAACGCGAAATCTACCAATCCTGTGCCAGCGTGGAGGCGTACCTCGTCAAAAAGAAACAGAAATTCATCGAACAGATGGAAACCTGTCAGCGCGAGGGCCGCCTGTTCTTCGCCCAGGAAGTGACCGACGAAGTGTTGGATTTCATCCGTCGCGAACCAGAGATGGGCGGCGGGGTGAGGGTGAGAAACATCGTTTACGAGACCAAAATCCCCTTCCTGACAAAGCAATATCTGGCGGAAACCGATCCCACGCTAAAGCGTTATTTCTACTGTCACTGCCCATGGGCGCGCGAAGCCGTCAAAAGCGGCGAAAAAGTCGCCGCGATTTTCTGCAATTGCAGCGCCGGTTTCCACAAAAAGCCCTGGGAAGGTGCGCTGGGGCAGAAAGTCCAGGTCGAGGTGCTCGAATCGGTACTGAAGGGCGATGCCCGCTGTCGGTTTGCGATCCATTTGCCAGAATAGAAATGAGGTACCATGACAACCACTGAAACCCAATCCAAAATTCGGGCGGCGCTCTAAAAATTCCAGGATGGCTATCTCGTCCGTGAGATTGCCCGGCTGGACGATTTCATGCAATATTTGCCCCAAACGATGAAATCGAAATGATTGGCATCGGCGCAGCCAAACGCGCCGCAACTGAATAGTTCGAAGGTCGCAGCCGCATCCGCGAGATCGTCGAAAACGACTGGCTGTATTGGGGCGATGTCAAATTGGATGTGGAGGGCGCTAAAATCACCGTCAACAGTGAGACTGCCTGGCTTTCCACTACCGGGACGGTGACGCAGACCCAGGCCTTCGATACCGCCATCGAATTCCATCTAAACGATATGAAAGCCATTTTTGACCAGGAAGGGCTGTCTGCCGATGAAAAACTGATGGAGGCCACCCATTACGGCATGCGCCGCCTGCGCGAACGCGCCAAAGGGCTTGGATACAGCTGGCCATTCACCTTTACTGCCGTTTTGGTCAAAGTTGGGGCGGATTGGCGCTTTCACACCATCCACTGGGCGATGCCGGTCTATTGAACGATGATGAGGATTACATGAGAAGAGAAGAAATCACCGCATTATGCGAGCGCGAAGTACTCGACACTGCAGCCCGCCTATTTAGGATATCCAAAGCCGCCCTGAGCAAATTTGATGACTACGAAGGCTGCGCCAACCTGGTCTATCACTACGATTGCAATGGCCAGCCACGCATCCTGCGCATCACCTGCCGCCCTGACCGAACGGTGGAACTCATCCAAGCCGAACTGCATTTCGTGCAGTACCTGGCCGAGGGTGGGGTGCGCGTCTCGCAACCAATTCCATCCGTCAACGGGAACCTGCTCGAGGTGATTCCCGCCGCTGGGATGAACTTCATCGCTGTGTCATTCGTCAGAGGGAAAGGGATGCGCGTGCCTGATAACCGCTACCGTTATCGGGAAGGAGTCCCCATCGCGGAGTATTTCCAGAACTGGGGTCAGACGCTCGGCCAGATGCACCGCGTGGCGAAAACCTACCAGCCGCCGAGCAAGTCGATTAAACGGCCAGACTGGTTCCAGTGGCAGGCGGAAAGCGATTTCCCGTTTGGAGAACGGTTGCCGCTCATCCGCCAGAAATATGACCGGTTGATGGCCGATCTCGATTCTTTCCCCAAAGATGTCGACTCCTATGGGCTGATCCACAACGATTTCAATGATGGCAACTTCACCGTCGATTACGACAACGGTGACATCACGGTCTTTGATTTCGATGACAGCTGCTATTTCTGGTTCATGTACGACCTGGCCTGCGCCTGGGAGGGTGGGGTTGGGCGGACGATGTTCCGCCCGCTGGCCGAGCGGCAGGATTTTATGAAGCGTTACATGGATCAGGTGCTGACCGGTTACACCCGCGAGAACACGCTCAGCGACGACTGGCAGGCGCGCCTGCCGCTATTCCTGCGCCTGATCCAGATGCAGGAATTAATGCACTACGCCCAATACCTGGATGAGCCGGACGAGGAAATCCAGGCCGGGCT
>DHVZ01000100.1 GCA_002412925.1 Anaerolineales bacterium UBA5195
AAGTCCATAACTGGCGATGGTATTGCTTTTAGAGTTGTTTTTTGAAAAACTGCCAGGTTTGGAAGGTAGGTTTTATGAGTAAAGAAATTGAAGGAAAAACCGTTTTTGAGAGTGAGATGCCCGCCATGCAAGTGGTCGAAAAGCGCAGAGTCTATTATTTCGTCAAACGCGTGCTGGATATTGTGATTGCAGCAGTGCTTTTGATCCTTCTCTCGCCCCTGATGGCGCTGGTAGCCTTGCTCATTTTTGTCTATTCTCCAGGCCCTGTTTTCTTTATGCAAGAAAGGGTTGGCGCCAGAAGACAATTTAACGGTAAGAACTTTTTTTGGAAAAAGGTCCATTTTCGATGTGTAAAATTCCGAACAATGAAACTCAATGCAAATTCTGAGCTTCACCAGGCATATATCAAAGCGCTGATCGAAAACGATGAAGACACAATGACAGCCATACAGGGCGCGCCAACTCAGCCTCGTAAGCTGGTGAATGATCCTAGAATCATTCACCCGGGTCATTTTTTGCGGAAATTGAGCCTGGACGAATTACCTCAGTTGTGGAATGTCCTTTGTGGTGACATGAGTCTGGTCGGACCACGACCGGCCATTCCGTATGAAGTTGGAATGTATAAACCGTGGCATCTACGGCGTTTGGAAGCCCAGCCCGGGATTACGGGTTTGCAGCAAGTCACTGCCCGCTGCACGGTCGATTTTGATCAACAAATCAAATTGGATCTTGAATATATTGAAAAGCAATCCCTGTGGTTAGACCTGAAGATTATTTTCAAAACCCCTTTGGTGGTTTTGTTGGCCAAAGGCGCATATTAAATTTATCACCTCGTTCAATCTATATATTTTGACTAGCTAAATTCCCAAGGAGGATATCTATGGCTGTCACAAAAGTTGGCGTCGTTGGTTATGGTTACTGGGGCCCGAATTTGGCTCGAAATTTCTACGAGTTACCCTCAGCTGAACTCGTGGCGGTTGCAGATGCTAAGCCAGAGCGCTTGAAACAAGCCCAGGGCAAATATACGCAACTGATTGCCAAAACAGATTATCGTGAGCTTTTCAAGTTAGATCTGGATGCCGTTGTGGTTGCGACCCCGCCTGCCACCCACTATCAAATTGCAAAAGAATGCCTGGAGCACAACCTGCATGTCTTGGTTGAAAAACCAATCACGCTCAAAAGTGTTGATGCGCTCGAACTGGTTGAATTGGCAGCTGCGCGGGGTTTAACTTTGATGGTCGGGCACACCTTTGAATACAATGCGGCGGTCCACGCCTTAAAAAAATATATTGACAGTGGCGAACTCGGGGAAATCTATTATTTGGATACCGCGCGCCTGAATTTAGGCTTGTTCCAGCGCGACTCTAACGTTATGTGGGACCTGGCTCCGCATGATATTTCCATTCTTCTCTACCTGCTCGGGAAAAGACCGATCTCGGTTAGCGCTCAAGGCATGGCTTGTGTCTTTGACGGAATTTATGATGTTGCCTATGTCAACCTGGTTTTCCCGGGCAATATCTCGGCCTTTGTGCATGTTAGCTGGCTCGATCCGTGCAAAGTGCGGCGTATCACCGTAGTTGGTAGCAAGAAAATGGCAGTTTACAACGATGTGGAGAGTGAAAACAAGATCAAAATTTACGACAAAGGTGTCAACTCACACGAATATACCAACGGCAGCTTTGGAGAATTTCAATGCAGCTATCACTCCGGCGATATCACCATCCCGAGCATTCGCTTTACTGAGCCGCTGCGCGAAGAATGCCAGCATTTCATTGAAAGCATCGTGAATCAAACTGAACCGAGCAGCGATGGTCGTGACGGGTTGGAAGTGGTCAAAATTTTGGAAACTGCCCAGCATTCGATGAGCAATGGACAAACACATCAGGCAATCTCATGGTAACCGCCGAATTTGCGCGCATAGCGCCAGATGTAAAGTTGGGCAAGGATGTCAAAATCTACGCCTTTGTTAATCTCTATGGTTGCGAAATTGGCGACGAAACCAAAGTCGGTACGTTTGTTGAGATTCAAAAAGGTGCCAAAATTGGGAAACGGGTCAAAGTCTCCAGCCATACGTTTATCTGCGAGGGCGTGACCATTGAAGACGAAGTTTTCATCGGTCATGGGGTCATGTTCATCAATGACAAATACCCTCGTTCCGCTACCGCTTCCGGGCAACTCCAAACCGAAGCTGATTGGGAATGTGTCCCGACTCTGATTAAACAAGGTGCTTCGATTGGGAGCAATTCGACGATTTTGTGCGGCGTAACGATTGGCGAAGCTGCGATTATCGGCGCCGGGAGCGTTGTCACCAAAGATGTGCCTGCTGCGACAATTGTGGCTGGCGTGCCAGCCCGTGTTTTACGCAAAGTGGATTTGACCAAATAAACATCAGCACTCGAATCAAACCAAGGAGATTGAGATGAATGTTCCATTTGTTGACCTGAAGCTGCAATATGCGCCACTGAAAGAACAAATTCTGGCCGGGATTGCCAAGAGCCTGGATGGGATGCAATTGTTTTTGGGCGAGAATGTTCAAGCTCTGGAAAAAGAATTTGCCAGCTTTTGTGGCGTTGAATATGGAATTGGTGTGAGCGAAGGCACCTCCGCGCTGACGTTACTTTTGCGGGCGATGGAGATTGGCCCCGGCGATGAGGTCATCACGGTCTCACACACCTTTATCGCCACAGCTGAAGCCATCTTGTTAACTGGCGCTAAGCCTGTTTTTGTGGAGATTGATCCGGTCACCTACCTGATGGATGTGACCAAAATTGAAAGCCTGATCACCCCTCAGACCCGCGCCATCCTCCCCGTTCACCTATACGGGCAAACTGTGGATATGGACCCGTTGCTGGACATCGCCCGGCAACACGGGCTGCGCGTTATCGAAGACTGCTGCCAGGCCCACGGCGCCGAATATAAGGGCCGCAAAGCTGGTTCGATGGGAGATGGGGGCGGATTCTCATTCTATTTTTCCAAAAACCTGGGCGCCTATGGCGAAGGTGGTTTTATCACCACCAACAATGCCGAAATCGCGCGCAAAGTTCGCATGCTGCGCGATCACGGCTCGGGAGCCCGCTATCATCATGATCTGGTTGGTTTCAATGCCCGCCTCGATGAACTTCAAGCTGTTGCGCTGCGGGTCAAACTTCCGCATCTCGCAGATTGGAATGCTTCACGCCGGGCGCATGCCGAGCGCTATCACCAGCTTTTGCAGAACCTGCCCGCGATCACCCCGGTAGTCTTACCCGCCAACCAGCCTGTCTTCCATCTTTATGTGATTCGCACCCAGCACCGCGATGAACTGCAAGCTTATCTGAAAGAGCGCGGGGTCTTCACGGGCGTTCACTATCCAGTGCCGATTCATTTGCAACGCGCGGTGGAATTCCTGGGGTACAAACCTGGCAGCCTGCCCGTCACAGAGCTGGTAACGAGCGAAATCCTTTCGTTGCCAATGTATGCGGAATTAACCGATGAGCAGATCGATTATGTGGTCGAAAACATTAAGAAATTTGTGGATGAAAAAGAGCTCGTGGCCGCCCACTAACGACTCAATCCTGACCGTCAAGTAGTAAACACACTGATGGGTTGATGGATAAGTCGAAAAGTGATTTGTTGTTTACCTGACTTATCCATCAACCCTTTTTGTTTCATCAACCCACCTCAAGACAAAAGCTCCAGCAAGAGCATCTCGATTCGGTAAATACTGGGCCCACTTTATATGGAAGATGTTGTGAGTAAAGATAATCGTTCAATCACGCGGCCTGCCTCGAAAGTAATGTTAGGGGGAGGGCTGGCCTTGGTCGGAGGTTTGGCCAGCAACATTATTGTGGCCGCTTTGTTTGGCGCCGGCGCAAATATGGACGCGTACCTGACGGCCATGGTTGTTCCGTCTTATTTCCAAATCATTTTTTATAGCAGCCTATCTTTTGTTTTTGTGCCTGCATTTATCGAGGCCGAGGCCAAGCACGGCGAGGCAGATGCCTGGGCTTTGGTGGGGACTTTCTTTTGGCTGACGGCTATGGTCTTGTTTTTACTTTCAATTCTCGGTTCGTTATTTTCAACTGCCATTATTCATGCGCTCGCACCCGGTTTCCAAGGGGAAAAAGCCGTTCTGGCTTCCCAAATGCTGGCAATCTTGTTTTTCACCACCCCCTTTGTCGGGTTAAGCACTTTGACCATGGGAATTCAGAATGCACGGAATCGGTTTTTCTGGCCTTCTTTTGCGCCGGCTTTGGGCTCACTTGGCAACGTTATTGTTCTGCTCCTTTTTTCAAGTTTTCTTGGGCCGCTGACACTCTGCTGGGGCTATCTCGTCTCAATCCTGCTTCAGGCCGCCATTACCGTGATCCCAGTCCTTTCGCATGGCTGGAAGCAAACACTCCCTCTACAAGATGAGCGGATTGGCAGTTTGGTCAAGTTGATGTTACCGCTCATCTTGTTGGGGATGCTGATCAGCTTTTCGCCTTTGGCAGAGCGCTATTTTTCATCCGTCTTGCCAGATGGGCAAATTGCCTACATGGGCTACGCCAACAAAATTTCCAGCATTTTTGTGGTTTTTTTAGCCTCTGGCATCGCTTCAGCCATTTTCCCATCCATGGCGAGAACCTATACCCAGGAAGGGATCGCCGGGCTTTCAAAGAAGAATGACTTTGGCTTACTGCTGACTTTAGCAGTGGCATTGCCCGCAGTTTTGATTGTGGGCGCCCTCGCCGTTCCCCTGACCAGCCTCTTTTTTGAACGAGGTGCTTTCCAACCCGCCGATACCCTGGGGGTCAGCCAGATTGTTTTCGCTTTCATGCTCAGCAATGTGCTTTTGAGAATGATGGGCAATATCTTTCAAAGAAGTTTGTATGTTCTCAAAGATACAATTACTCAACCTATTGTTGATTCTGTTTTTGTGGTTTTGTTTATTGTTACTGCGCGTTTCTTTGTAACCCAATGGGGCTATGTTGGATTAGTTTGGGCAGGGGTTCTGCGGAATGGGTTAAGCGCCCTGGTTCTTTGGGCTTTATTAATCCTGAAATTCCCACGGACCAATCTCAACCAAATGTTTGTCTCGATTGTCAAGTATTCTAGTGCTGCATTAATCGCCTTCATTGGTGGTCGCTTGGCGGTTGTTTTACTGGCCAATTTCCCGTCCATCGTTCAATTAACCTTTGGTGGGTTGATCAGCTCAGGTCTCTATCTAGGTATCCTGGCTTTTCTTGATCGCGAGATGCTCATTTCCATCTTAGAGCTGGTTGGAATTCAATACTTACTTAACAAGTTCCCGCATTTCGGGGATTATCTATTTCAACGCAAACCTGGCCAGGTTGAAGGAGTTACAGATGAAAGCCACCATATCTGATTATGAACTGTATTTATACTTTAGTTATTTGCCAAAATTTTCAGAAGCCAGCCTACAGTGGCTAAACTGTGATTTTGAAAATGATTTTGGAAAGGGGGTTGACAAAGAAGCTTGGTGGGTTAGTGAAGGCGTAAAAGCATTCAAAGAAACGATGAAAGCCGAAATTGCCAGCACGAACGTGAATGCTACTCATATTTTGCCCTTGAGCGGGGGGCTAGATTCAAGAGCGATCCTAGGTGGATTGCTCGAGAATTTGCCAAAATCCCAAATTGTTGCCGCCACATATGGAATACCAGGCACCTGGGATCTTGAAATTGCGCAAACTATTACTCGAGAGTTCGGCATTCGGCACGAGGTTTTTAATCTACAGGATGAAAAGTGGGAGATTGACCAGTTGCTAGCCTCTGCAACTCGCCTTAAGAATCCGGTAAGTGTGCATCAATCTCATGTTCGCCAAAAAATTAATAATCATTTTGGATCAGATTGTGTTTATTGGAGCGGTCTCATGGGAGATTCCCTGGCCGGGTCTGATTTACCTAAAACTCCCAGCCAAGATAAGACAGAAGCTGTAAGGAGACACATTAATTTATACCCCACGCATCATTATAAAGATCAGATATTTCAAGAGAAAATAATTACTAAAGCGGTCTCTGAATGTTCATGGGATCGCATCAAACAAACAAAATATACACTTGACCAACAATTGGATTTTGGCGTTCGGCAAAGACTACTAACCCAACAGATTGTACTTTTTAATGGTTTTATTTTCAAAACACCTTTTCTAAGTAGCTTGTGGACAAATTTCATTTCAAATGTTCCTTGCCAATGGTTTCAGGATAAACATCTTTACAAAAGAGTCATTCGAGAAAGTTTTCAAGAATTGTGGAAACTACCATCAGGATCCACATTCGGAAGGCCTATTTCTGCTTCTAAATTCGAGATTTTTCTTGGAAGGGTTATCGCCAAGCTAAAACCTTACATTGTTCCTAAAGATCCCTACCGTTCACACCCCAGAACCAACTACATTAACTGGACAGAATCTCTGCGTCACAAAGGAAATCTACAAAGTTCAGTTCGTGAAACCCTAGAGAGCCTTAAGCATCGGGCGATCTTTAGGAATGCAGAATTGGATACCTGGTGGCTTGATCATCTCAATCGAAAAAAAGATTACACGGTGCTCCTGATGAACTTATCCAGTCTTGAACTGCTGCTTCAAGCTGGCAAGTTTTAGCAGGTGGTTTGTTTTGAAAGATTTTGATACCCCAAGCCTAGTTTGTCTCAGTGAAACGAAAGAACAAAAATGATCTCTTCAAGAAAAACGAGCTTCGCCGATTTCCTGGCTTACCTGCCACTTTTAGCGCTTGCCATCGACCTGTTCACCCCATTCCTAATTTGGCAAGGCCTTTTGCCGGCGGCAGTACGCTGGGTTTCTCATTTTGCCATAGCCTTGATGATCTTGCTGACTATTTTGCGCATGTTGGTTTTTAACCACATTCCGCGCTCTTTCTGGCTGATTATTTCTGTTTCAATTCTCTGGTTTTATGTGGCTCTCGCTAACGGACAAGGACTACCGGCTACCCTTTGGGGGGTCTGGCTCTTGTTCCAGTTTCCTTTTGTTGGTTTATTTATGTATCTGCAACCTATCCGTGCCGAACAACTTCCAAATGATTTGCGCAGGCTGGGTTTTCTTGTCCTTTGCCTTCAGGTGGCAGCCCAGCTTTTGCAATATGCTCTGGGAGCTACCCCGGGTGACAGCCTCTCGGGTTTATTTGGTAAAAATGGCACCGGGAACGCCGTTCTGTTTGCCATCCTGATCTGTTGTCTTTACTTCGGCTATTGGATCACCACCCAACGTTGGCGGGGACTCATCGCCGCAATCTTTCTTAGCGCAGTTTCCAGCACTTTAGGCGAAATGAAATTGTTTCCCATTGCAATTACGATCATTGGCATCCTGGCAATTATCTTCTTTGCGAGAAAACACAGTGTGCCAGTCAAAATGTTGGTTTATTTGATCTTTCTCTTTTTTGTTGTGATTGGCTTTTTCGGTTTATACAATCTCATGGTTCCTGGAGCAGCTGAATCGCCGCTCCAAACCTACCTTACTTCTCCAGATACACTTTTGGCCTACCTTTTTAGGGTGGAAACTTTTTACTCTCAAGGAAATACTTATACAGATATTGGTCGGGGCGCCGCCGTAGAAATCGGCTGGAATTCCATCCAGCGCGATCCTTTAACCTTCTTTTTGGGCTATGGAATCGGCACCCGCAGTGAAAGCCAAGCTTTGGGCACCTCAGGGATTGCGTTGAATAGTTCAAGCTTTGGTCCTTCGGTTGGGACAAGCTTATTGGTGATGCTACAAGAAATGGGCCTGGTTGGGATGTTGCTGCTCTTCGGCCTCTATTTTTGGGTCCTCGCTACCTTGAGTCGGGATATTTTGAAAGATCCATATTCAGAGGCTCTTGAACTCCGTTTTGCTCTGGTTTTGTTCTCTGCACTTTGGCCACTCTTCATCTGGTATGCCAATGTTTGGATTATGAGAGTGCCGATGTTGTTATATTGGTTGGCGCTCGGCTTTGTTTTGGCTGAAGCAAACATGCCCCTGATGAAAACTTTCAAGAAAAAAACACTCTCAACCCTGTAGGAAATTACAATGAACCTCGATTCAGCAAAGACAGCTAATTCGCTTTGGTTAGTATGGGTTTATCCGATCGATGTTTTCCGAGCTTTTAACGCTGCACCGCGTCTGGAAGTGACCAAGGAAATGCGCAAGCTTGGATGGCAAGTGGATCTCATCGCCTGTGGCCCGGTCGGGAAGCATCTGGTTCAAGGTGTGGAGGTTCTCTGTTTCCCATGGCCAAATATTTATCTTCTCCGTCAGTTTATTTTTCATTTCTACATCCTCCGGTACGTTCTCCAAAATTGGCAAAGGATTGATGCAGTTCTCTTAACCCAACTCTCCGCCGCCTGGCTCTTACCGCTTAAGCTGCTCTATCCCTTTGGCAAAAAGCACCCGCTCTTTATCATGGACACCCGAACTGTGCCGATGGAAACCATCAAAAAAGCCACCCTCAAAGATAAACTGCGCGGAAAATTTTATTTTCTAATGAACAATCTCGCCAACAAATTCGCCGATGGGCAAACCGCGATAACTCAACGGATGGCAGATTTATTGTTCATCCCTGCTGAAAAACTATGGGGGGTCTGGCCCTCGGGGGTGAATGCGGAAGAGTTTTCAGGTGCACTCGAAAAGCGCCGTTGGCCTGGGCAAAATGATTCGATCAAACTCATCTATATTGGGATCTTGCATTACGAAAGAAATTTAATGACCCTCTGTCGGGCAGTGCTCGAAGCCAATCGTCAAGGGATGAATTTTACGCTGCAACTGTACGGAGATGGAACCGAAAAGGAAGATTTAAAGGCCTTTACGCGCGAATCGAACGGAATCATCGCCGTTTATGATACGGTTCCACACCCTCAGGTTCCAGAAGTTTTAGCCGGTGCCCATGTGGGTGTACTGCCATTTCCGGATGAAGATAAATATCGGGTTTCCAGCCCAATCAAACTTTTCGAATACATGGGAGCTGGTTTACCAATCTTGGCAACCGAGATTGTTTGCCACACCGATGTAATTGGCGCAGGCGAGTATGTCTTTTGGGCAAAAAACGCCAACATAGATGGACTTCTCGCCGCCCTGCAAAAAACCTGGCAGGAGAAATCATCTTTAAGCACCATGGGAGAAAAAGCGCTGTCTGCAGCGCCAAACTGGACCTATCAAGCCTCGGCCATGAAACTTAACCTTGCTTTGCGTCATGGACTTGGACTAAATCCAGAAAAATCGATTTAAGACACACTCATTAGCCTTCCTTATTCCCTAAAGCGAGTCAGATAATCACCATGAGCCCAATCAACGTTCTACACCTGATGAATTCTTTTGAAGATGCCAGCATTAGCCGGATTGTCTTGAGATTAATCAAGTATCTGGGCTCAACTGAGTATAACTGGCACGTGGGTGCCTTGAACCCTGCGGGGAAAATGCGTGCAGAATACAGCCAATCCGGGGCCCAAGTTGCAGATTTTTCGAAACAAAACGGTTCCGCCGAAATAAAAAGCTACCTTCAAGAACACAACATCCAGATCGTTCACACCCATACCCCGCGAACGATTCTAAAAGTTGTTTTGGCGCAACCAGCGAACGTTATTCATATTTCCACAAAACATTTATTATTCGCGCCAAAAGATCGCAATTGGGGGTTGTTCCATGCTCTTTGGGATCGCTTCAGTTTATATATACCCAATCAAATTGTGGCGGTCAGCGGAACCATGTACGCTCAAATCCTTTCACAACCGGGGATGCAGAAAAATCGGGTAGCTTTGGTTCGAAACGCCATCCCCGTTGAACAGTTTTATGTTCCCGATCAGCGTGAAGCCTTTCGCTCAGAACTCGGTTTCTCGGCTGACACGCTCCTGATTGGATATTCCGGGCGCATAAATCAGGTCAAGCGAATCGATTTATTACTCCTAGCCTTTTCCCAGGTTCTCGCTCAATTTCCTCAAGCTCATTTGATCCTGGCTGGGGAAGGCGATTTAAAGCCTCAGTTACAAGCCTATGCCGTTCACCTGGGTGTTGAACATGCGGTCACCTGGCTAGGCTTTTCTTCCGAAATTCCCCGTTTTTTGGCTGCGCTGGATGTGTATATTCAGCCCTCGCTGAATGAAGGGCTATCCTTGAGCATTCTCGAGGCAATGGCGGCGGGCAAACCCATTATCGCCACCAGAGTTGGCGGCGTCAATGAAGTTCTGACGAATGAGGAAAACGGCCTCTTGATTCCCGCAGAATCGACCTCTGCAATTAGTAATGCACTCATTGATCTTTTAGAAAACCCCAAAAAACGACAGAAATTAGGCGAAGCTGCTCAACAACGGGTGGGTAAAGAATTTAACATCCAGGCGATGGCCGCTGCTTATGGTTCGATTTATCAGAAGTTGGTCTCATGAAGCGAAATTTTAAAATTTTGATGATCACCCACCATCGTTGCTATCGAACCGCTGCACGCTCACACGTGATTGCGCGGCACCTGATTGAGCGCGGCCATTCCGTAACGCTGCTGGCTACTGCCGATGAACGCCGATTTGGTACGGTGGAGACGGTCTGGGACGGTGTCCGGATTATTGAAGCGCCAGATCTGCTCTGGGGCAAGTTGCGTTCCGGGTGGGATCCTTGGTCGTTGTTCAACCGGATTGCTTATCTTAGTCAGGAAAAACCAAATTATGACTTAGTGCATTGTTTTGAAACCCGGCCTGGCACGATCCACCCGGCGCGGTATTACGCAAAAAGACATAACCTGCCCCTGCTTTCAGATTGGAATGATTGGTTTGGGCGAGGCGGCATTATTGATGTGTTACGCCCTAAATGGTATCAATTGTTTTTGGGTGGGCTGGAAACGTATTATGAAGAAGCTTTTCGCCCCAAATGCGATGGAACAACCGTGATCAGTACTGCCTTGGCGAAGCGTGCCCAGAGTTTGGGTATTTCAT
Source organism: Anaerolineales bacterium UBA5195 (assembly GCA_002412925.1). Classification (GTDB taxonomy): domain Bacteria; phylum Chloroflexota; class Anaerolineae; order Anaerolineales; family Villigracilaceae; genus UBA5195. The sequence continues at coordinate 10,883 of DHVZ01000100.1, forward strand.
CTGAAAGGCTCTGCTATTTGCCCGGCGGCACCCTTCCAGAAATGCATCCCAACCGCTCGGTAGAAGCCTGCCGTTCTCGTTTTGGGCTACCTCTTGAAATTCCTATTCTGGGCTTTGCCAGCGCGGATTCATTTCTGGATATGGAAATAATCTTTGCCTCCCTGGCAATGGTTGCCGCACGCTTTCCAACCGTCAAATTGATTCTCACCGGTGAAGTTAAACCTGCGGTCCTGAGCTTGGCCGCTAAAAATGGTGTGGCAGACAAGCTTCTGCAAACCGGTTTTGTCCCCCGGGATGATTTACCTTGGTGGTTGGGTTGCGCAAATGTGCTGCTTTTACCGTTCCCCGAAACCGTTTACAACGTGGGGCGTTGGCCGAACAAAGTCGGGATTTATATGAGCCTGGAACGCCCATTTGTGACCAATCCGTATGGTGATATTAAGCTGTTGCTCGAACAATATCAAGCCGGGTTGGCAGCCGAGGTCACAGCCGATGATTTTGCCAGCAAAATTATTTTCTTGCTTGAAAACCCAAGCATAGCAAGACAGTTGGGGCGCAATGGCCGCCAGGCAGCCGAAACAACCTATAACTGGAAATCCTTGGTGGTGACGCTTGAAGATTTTTATACCCAGATCCTGAGCCTGGATAAAGTTTCTCGCAATTAGAGACAACCATGAAGACACAAATGCTCCCGATAGTTGTCGTTGGGTTACATACAGCGGGACTGGGCGTGGCGCGGTCCCTGGTTGGGTTGCATGTTCCCATCTTTGGGGTCTACTATGATCTCAAAGATATGGGGACTCTCTCGAACAGCCTGGCTGAAAGCTTCCGCGCCCCTCATCCTGAACGACAAGAAGCAGATTTCATCTCATTTTTAATCAACCTGGCAGTGAAGGTGGGACCGAGTGTGCTCATTCCAGCTTCAGATGCCTCACTGGTGGCAATTTCGCACCACAAGCGTGAATTGGAGAAAAGCTACCTCGTCGCGTGTGTCGAATGGGAAATTGTCGAACGTTTTATCGCCAAGGAGCATACCTATGCCCTGGCTGAAGCTGCCGGTGTGCCAATGCCGCGGACAGTGTTGCCACACTCTCCAGAAGAGGTGGAAGCTTATAGCCGGGAGCTTGAGTTCCCCTGTCTGGTCAAGCCCAGCCAGAGCCACCGCTTTTTCGAGGTTTTTAGAACAAAAATGTTCCGGGTAGAGAATCGGGGTGAGCTGTTGGTTGCTTACCAGCGCGCGGCAAAAGCCGGGCTGGAGGTCATGCTCCAGGAGCTGATCCCGGGTGAGGCCGCTTGTGGCGCAAACTACAATTCCTACTGGGCCCAGAATCAACCGCTGGTTGAGTTTACCGCACGCAAGATTCGCAACGCCCCGCCCGATTTTGGGTCACCGTGCGTTGTCTCGAGTGCGCCGGTGCCGGAAATCGTTGAGCCCGGGCGAAAAATCTTGAAGGCGCTGAACTTTTATGGGTATGCCTGTACCGAGTTTAAGCAAGACCCGCGAGATGGTGTTTACAAATTGATCGAGGTCAATGGTCGACATAACCTGTCCACTCTTTTGGCGGTCCGGTCTGGGGTGAATTTCCCGGTTATCCACTATCGTCATCTGGTTTTAGGCGAAATACCCCAGCCAAGCTCTTCCAGTGAAGACATCTATTGGATCGATTTGACTCGGGATTTGGGTTACAACTTGTTCCGCACCCGCTCGTCAGGTGGCTTTTTTGCCCCGTATTGGCGTAAGCATATTTTTGCCATTCTGGATTTCAAAGATCCAAAGCCATTTGTTAAACGTTGTGCAGATCTTCTCCTTGCAGTTTTGCAGAAAAATGGAGCTTAGCCATGCAATCTACTCCGAGCTCGTTAAGAAAAATATATATAGAACCTGTACAAGGCGCCTGTAACAGAAGGCAATTGGATGCTGAAAAAATTGCATCTTTCTTTGTTAGTAATGGGTTTTATCTGGTTTCCAACCCCAAAGAGGCAGAGGTCATCTTTTTGATAACTTGTGCAGTTTCAACGAAAAGAGAAAATAGTTCGTTGAGACGCATAGAGTACCTAAAAAAATTCCCCGGACAATTGATTGTCGGTGGGTGTTTGCCGGCAATTAATGGAATGAAACTTCAGCAAGTTTTTTCTGGTACGAGTATTCCCACGTCTGAATTATTTAAAATAGACGATTGCCTTCCAGAGCGTAAAGTCAAGTTTTCAGACCTTGACGATGCCAATCATTATTTCCCCTTTTATAGTGGGATTTTTAGTTATGAATTCGCCGAAATTGCTTGGCATAAATTATTATCACTAAGGAGATGCTCTCTTAAATATATTTTCAAGAAAGAAATTCTGAGAATATTCGGGATGTTAACCAAAAAAACATCAAGGCAGATGGTTCCTTACCCGGTCCGAATCTCTTGGGGATGCAATCAAAAATGTTCTTATTGTGGTATTCGAACCGCGGTCGGAAAGTTTCGCAGCAAACCGATGGAAGTCTGCCGAGATGAGTTTCTGAGGGGGGTAAGCAAAGGCTATACAGAATTCGAAATAATCGCGGATGATGTTGGAGCTTATGGAATTGACATTGGTAAGAAATTTCCAGACCTCCTCAATGAATTATTGAGTATCCCGGGAGATTATCATGTCTTAATTTGGAATCTTTCTCCGGTTTGGTTAGTTCACAATCAGGATAATTTTCTTCAAATTCTAGAAAAGCAAAAAATTAATCGGATTCACTTCCCCGCTCAATCCGGGAGTTGTTCGCTTTTAAAAGCGATGAACAGATATAGCGATGTTGTCAAAACTACTGAAACTTTATTACTCTGTAAAAAGCACTCCCCTGGTTTGATCCTGACGACAGATTTGATAGTCGGATTTCCAGGCGAGACTGATGAAGATATTGAAGCGACCATAGAATTTGTTCGGGCAGTTCGGTTTCATGGTGTTAATCTTTTCATGTATTACAGCGTTCCCAATACCTTAGCTCACGGTTTGGAAAACCAAGTGCCACAAAAAGTAATCGAAAAAAGAGTTCGTAAAATTAGCGAGGCTTTCGATAAGTTGGAGATCGAGTATACGATTACATAAGTTCATCGGGAATAAAGTAAATTCCATGACGAACGGCCATACTTTTTGATGAGTATTTTTTCAAGCAAAATAATGCTAGAAACGTTGGAGAATAGAGAAGAATGGAGAGAAAACAGTTTTCCAGGCCAGAAAGATCCAGGCCAAAAACAAATTATCTCGATTTCCAGGCTTATCTTGGCGCAACCAAGCACTTTGGAGGCATGGATGCTACCAAAGATTTGCTCAAACTTTGTCAGATTCGGCCGGGGATTTCTGTTTTGGATATTGGGTGTGGGGTTGGCGCAACCTCTTGTTTTTTGGCAAAACAGTATGGTTGTCAAGTGGTTGGTATAGATTTACGGAGTGAAATGATTCTGCGTGCGAGAGAGAAGGCCAAAACCGCGGGAGTCGAAGGACGGGTTAGTTTCCGCGTAACCGATGCTCAAAATTTACCCTTCGCATCCGAAAGCTTTGATCTGATAATCTCAGAATCTGTGGCAACATTTATTGAAGACAAAAAGAGTTTAGTAACGGAGTATGCGCGCGTCACAAAGCAGAGAGGTTTTGTTGGGTTAAACGAAGAAATTTGGGTTAAATCGCCGCCGAGCAGCGATTATAAGGAATTTATGCGCAAGCAAATGGATGTGGAACCAGAGATTCCACTTCTCAAGGATTGGGAAGCCTATTTGCAAGCGGCCGGGTTGCAGGATATCGCGATTCAGGTTTATGAAACCCTTGACCCACAGCGCGAGTCGAGCCAAAAACAGTGCTACGGGGCTCGAGATTATGCGTTGCTTTTGAGTCGAATGTTGCGCTTGTATGTGACCAATCAGTCTTTCCGGGCACATTTGAAAGAGAGTAAGCGAAGACCCAAAGGCCTCTTTGGCTATTTAGGTTACGGTATTTTTGTTGGGAGAAAGATTTAGTAATGCGTTTTAGATACCATTCGGAAAGCAGCGTCTACTTTTACAGAGAGTTTCGTAAAACGCATGATGCAGGTAGTTAGGTGAGTTGAGTTCGTGTGCATCAAGTATTAATCCCAAAGTTGTTTGTTCGATTTTAAATTAAAAACGTGAGGAGTTCTTATGCGAAAAGACGCCATTCAACTCGAAGAAGCCCGGTTAACCGCTGGAACGGAGATTGAACTACCTCATCTGCATGAGCGCCATCGGGTGTTTCCAGCCGCCTTTGAAAACCGCCAGCACAAACGAATTTTGGACCTGGCGGCGGGTGTCGGTTATGTGGTCCGCAATATCTGCGACCAGTATCCAGCCCAGTTGTTTTGCAACGATATCAGCCCCTCCTGCCTGCTTTCTCTCAAACAACTGGGCTTGCCGGTAGTCTCCTATACGCTGGATAGTGATGAGGGCGGATTTCCCTTCAAATCCGGTAGTTTTGACGCGCTGATTGCTCTGGCAACCATCGAACATATCCTCCATGTGGACGTTTTCGTTCAAGAAATCTATCGACTCCTCGACGATCAGGGCTATTTTTATGTTTCGGCGCCTAATTATGCCAGCCTGCTCTACTTATCTGAGCTGATTGGCACCGGGCGGACCTTCCACAATCCGCTGAAACCAGACACCCGTTACGAATTTTATGCGCATGTGCGCTACTTTACTTATCGCACACTCGTGGAATATCTCACTTCGTTTGGCTTTGTCGCAGACACGGTCTATTTACCGATTCCCCATTCCAGTACCACCTACCAATCCATCCAGGCGTGGTCGCCGTTAAAAGCCTTTGCTTTCCGGGAATTGATGCGAATTTTTTACCATTTGTCGCCGCGCTGGTCATCAGAACCGGTGATTTGCTTCCGCAAGGCCTCCAATATCCATCAGAGCGAGTTCAGGAAAGTAATTTTGTGAGCCTTCCCTTGTTCTCCGGCCAAATTCTTTCGATTTCAGATACGCGCTGGCTAAATTTTGCCCGTTCAGCCAAGAACGCGTGCATCTTCCACCACCCGGCCTGGAGTGAACTACTGGCACAAACCTACGGGTATCAACCATTCGTTCTGGCAGTCGTTGATGCTGATGGTGTTATTCAGGCCGGATTACCCGTCTGCAAAATTAAATTACTCACTTCCCGACGCTGGGTTTCACTCCCCTTTACCGATCATTGCGCCCCGCTCGCCGTGGATGAAGCGGCTCTGACCGCCTTGATCGATTTTGCCCTCACTGCTTTTGGGAATCAGCGGCCGACCAGCTTTGAAGCCAGATGGGCTTACCCAAAACACGCTCAACTTTATTCCAAAAATCGATTTGTCTTTCACTCGCTCCAGTTGGAACCGGATTTCGCTTGTCTTTCCAAACAGATCCATGCCATGCACCGGCGCAATGCCCAAACTGCCCAAAAGCGGGGGGTCATGCTTCACCTGGGCAGTGGGCGCGAAGAACTAAAAGAGTTCTACCAACTCCACCTCGAAACCCGTCGGCGGCAAGGCACGCCGGTTCAGCCCTGGTTGTTTTTTGAAAACCTGCGCACCCAGGTTCTTGAAAAGGGTTTGGGATATATTCTCTTAGCCTATCACCAGCGCACTTGCCTAGCGGCAGCTATTTTTTTACATTCAGGCGAGACGCTCACCTATAAATATGGTGCCTCATCCCTGGCGGAACTGGCTCTGCGACCTAATGATCTGATCTTTTGGGAAGCGATTCGCTGGGGCTGTGAGAACGGCTATAAACTGCTCGATTTTGGGCGGACAGATTTTGAAAATACGGGTTTGCGTGATTTTAAAAGCCGCTGGGGAGCACAAGAAATGCCTTTAAGTTATACAAGTTTGGGCCGAGAAGTGAATCAGTCTCATAACCCATACTTTTTAAAAGTGCTGCGGGGCGTCATTCAAAAATCCCCAGCCTGGTTATGCCGATTAAGCGGCGAATTTCTCTATAAATACGTTGGATAAAGATATGACGCCAAATCTTTGGGAAACCAATACCCCGCAAAAGTTTTGGAGGCTCGAGCCAGACCCACCCGCCGAAACCTGGAATCAGGCCATCCAAAACTCTATCCCAGTTTTGGGCTTTCCTCCAGCGATTAATAGCCTTGAAGATGTTTTAGCCTACTCACTGGGTGAAGCCCGGTTTGGTAAAAATCATTTTAAGATGGGCTCCATCCGCTATTTATACTACCTGCTCAAACCATATCTTCCCAGATCGGCCATCTTTCGGTTGCGTCATCTCGCAGGTTCACTCTTGGGCGCTAATATGACCAAATCGTGGCCGGTCGAAGCGCGCTATGTCAAGTTTCAGTGGGAAATCTTGCGTCAGGTGCTGCTTTTATCTGAGAAGCAGGAAATTTCTTTCCGTTATTTCTGGCCTGAGGGGAAAGAGTATGCTTTTGTCTTGACCCATGATATCGAGACAGCCGAAGGGCAACGACTGGTGCCGGTTTTGGCTGATATGGAAGAAGCGCTTGGGTTTCACTCAATGTTTAATTTCGTCCCGGAGGTTTATCCCCTGGATTGGGGATTGATCCGGGAATTGCAAACACGCGGGTTTGAGATTGGAGTTCACGGATTAAAACATGACAGCCGCATGTTCGATTCTTTTGAGCACTTTCAGAAACGCTCCAAAAGCATAAATGGTTATTTTCAAAAGTTTCAGGCGCGTGGTTTTCGCGCCCCACTCACCATTCGCAACCCTGAATGGATGCAATCGTTAGAAATGGAATATGACCTCTCATTTTTTGATACCGACCCCTACGAACCTATCCCGGGCGGGGTCATGAGCATTTGGCCATTCACCATCGGCCGTTTCACCGAATTACCCTATACCTTGCCTCAAGATTGCACTTTATACAAAATTATGGGACAAACCACCCCACAGATCTGGCTCAATAAAATCGATTTTCTTAAAAAATATCATGGGATGGCCCTGGTGATTGTGCATCCTGACTATTCAGCTGAGGGGAAAGTCAGGGAGATTTATGGCACTTTCTTGCGCGAAATGAGTGAGCGCAGTGGATATTGGTCCGCCTTACCTGGAGCAGTGACAGATTGGTGGCAGCAGCGCGCCGCTGATGAAATGACTCCTTCTGGTCAGCCGTTTGGGCTGGCTCGCGCTACTTTGGTCGAGAATAACCTGAAGATCCTGCTTCCCGTTCCATCAGATGAGTTAATGATAATTTCGCAATACTGCTAAAACAGTTGCGAAATTCAACCGCTTCACAGAAGGATTTGATTATGGATTTTAAACTGAATCTTGATCCAGATAAAACCCAGGCGGATATGTACGAAAATATAAACTATCAAGATTTTTGGATGGGTGTGGAAAGACAGCATCTGGATAAACTGGAGCAGGTGCTCATTCAGCAGATGCTTAAACTACCAGCCCGCCGCTTAGTGGATATTGGCTGTGGCTTTGGACGGCTATCAAAGATTTACATGAACAATTGCCAGGAAGTGGTCATGGTCGATAGTTCATTATCGCAGCTGTTACAAGCGCGCGAGATAACCGGTGGTCGTTGCACTTATATCGCCAGTAACGCCACCCGCTTGCCTTTTCAGCCGGGAAGCTTCGATCGGGCATTGATGATTCGGGTTTTTCATCATATTCCAAAGGAAGCTGAAAAAAATAGTTTAAACGAACTCGAACGGATTTTGTGCCAGAATGGACAATTGCTCTTCACGTATAGCAACAAGCGCAACCTGGAACGGATCGTCAAATGGCTGTTCGGGAAATTACCTTATAACCCGTTTGAACTATCAACTGCGGCAATTTGGGAACCTTTTAGCATGCACCACCCTCGGTATATCAGCCAGGCACTCTCTGAACGCGGTTTTTGTAATTTGGATCTGCGCGGCTCAGGGGTGATGGATAAAATCGCCGGGCGGTTGGGGAAATTTGGGAATTTAATTCCGCTCGGGGTACAGCTTGCGCCTTTCTTCGGGCGTTCGGCCTTGGCCCCCTGGATTTTTGTCGGCTGCAAAAAAAAGACCGGCACGATTCCGGCTGTCGAACTGGCGAAAGAGTTTTTACAGTGTCCGGTTTGTGCTGGAGGCCTGGCAACTTCGTATGAGTGTCCAACCTGTAACCGAGTTTTTCCGATTCTGGATGGGGTGATTGATTTCAGAACCGATTAATCCGGTGTTCACCCATCAAAAAATATCCCCGAATTACAGGCAGACAGTTAATGAACATTTATTGACCACTCTTACCTTTTTGATTTTACATTTTGGTTTTTCTTGATCAGAAACTAATCGTTTTGCCTTTTATTTTGGTTGGTACTCGTAAACGCCCATTTCCCAGCCAGCCCCCAAAGGGCGGGGCATCCCATCCAGATCCGTTGCCAGCCCTAAACTGAGACCCTGGTCAATGGCCGGACTGGTTGAAAGCAGGTGGAAATCTCCCGAAGCCGGGTTCTCAAACTGTGGATCGGCCTGGATGGAATTAACTCCCTGGCCTGTGGCGCGTTGGTAGTCAGCGAGTGAATAGGTTTCTGTGCACCCGGTTCCAAGCCCGTAGATCGTGTCGAAATTGGTTTTGAACATCAGGTTATGTTGATCCAGAGCGAATGAGTCGAAACTGTGCGCGCAAATGGCCGGACCGTTGCCATTCTCAAGAATGTTGTTTTGGATGATCGCCTGGCTGGTTTCAGCGGTCGGCGCCTGGAAATTAATGGCTGCATTTCCTGCCGAATCTGAAGCATAAATTGTATTGCCCAAAATTTTCAAACCGCCAGCGCCCCAATTGAGCACGCCACCATAGCCCCAATCCCAGGCACCATTTTTAGTGATCAAGTTTTGGCGGATAACCGTGTTGGTCAGATCTCCCAAGCAACTATTATCGCCGTTAGTATCGCCGTACTGGTTATTTTCGCCACCCACCCCGCAGCCAATCGTCGGACTATAGTTGATGACGATCACCCCCGCACTTCCGCCCTTTTCAGCCCGGATAATGTTATTTTCAACGAGACCCTCAAACACATTTTCCAGCTGAATCCCGGCATAACTGCAATCTTTGATCCGATTATTCCTGACAATTTGTCTCCATTGAACCAGTCCACTTTTACCGGCGTCCAGATCAAGACATTGCCCTAACCCCGTTGTCCAGATATTTTCAATTCGGTTGCCTTCAATCAGATTATCATGGGTTCTGCCTTGCGTCCAAATGCCGCGCGCGTTGTAATTGGTAAAATCGTGAATGTAATTATTGCGATAAACGTTATGATGGGTAGCGTCGTCCCCAAAACCGCCATGTGAATCGTTAATTCCCCCATACCCACCAGAATCCGTATATCCACTGCCATTGATCTCGTTGTTCTCAAAGAGTTGGTGATTCCCAACCGTGAAAACCGCGCCAAAAATATAATTATTCCTGAGGGTAAGATAACTGGTGACGGCCTCATGGAACCAACCGAAGCGAACGGTATGGGTATTTGAGCTTCTCAGCGTTAAATTTTCGATTATCCAGTAGCTGACCGGGCCACTGGAGTACAGGGCCAGATTGCCGTCACCGTTAATTTCAGCAATTTCGCCCGGATAACTGGTTAGCGTAATCGGTAAGCCGTTTTTACCACTTTGGAGAATCTGAATACTTTCATAATATGTTCCGCCTCGAACGAAAATTGTTTCGCTTGGTTGCGCAAGGTTGACGGCTTTCTGGATTGTTCGCCAGGGCAGGGCTTCTGTCCCAGGATTGTTATCATCACCAGTGGGTGAAACGAAATGATCCGAGAGAATGATGGGGAGGGCGGTGACGGTAGGGTTAATAGTCGGGGTAACGGTGGGCGGGAGGGCGGTGACGATAGGGGTAATAGTCGGATTGACGCAAGCCCCCAGAAACAGTGCAATGGCTAAAAAGGCAACCTTAAGACGCTCCACCATCGACACACCCTTTCTGGATAATCTTCAAGATTGAGGCTTGAGCATCAATTAAGCCGCGGGTTCGCCTCAAAATAATTACTCCAGGCTGCTGTCGTTAGCAGCCTGGAGTAATTATAATGGTCTCCTAGCTTTCTATCCTTCCACCCCGAATACCAATCTGCAAATGGCTTTACCTGCATTTAATAGGAAGCCTATCTAGAATAAATCTTAACGTTCATAGGCACCGATATCATAGCCTGCACCTTGGAGTCTTGGCTTACCCACAAAATCAATGCTTAATGGGCCGGTGACGCTATTGGTATAAACATTGGGATTGGTTCCTTTGTCGATAGCAACGCTACCGAGCGCTAAAGATAAATCAGCAGGGGGGTTCAGGTAAACATTGGTGGTGCTAATCAAGTTGTTACTATTGGTGCGCAATTGGGTTGGCAGGGCAGCAGAAACAATATTATTGATCGCATCCGAGTACTTCAAATATTGGGTCTGATAAAACTTCATGCTGGCTCCACTGCCGTAGGCAGAGTTATTGACCAGATGAACGCCATCCATCACATAATTCACGAAAGCTCCACCGGCCGCATTGACCACCACATTTTGGCGAATGATGTTATTCGTGTTTCCGTCGCTGCAAGCATTGTCACCATTCGTATCGCCATATTGGTTGTTTTCGCCACCAACCGCGCAGCCGACTGAGCTGCCGTAATTAATCAAGGTAATGCCGCGGGCGGGAGTATCGTGAATGTAGTTATTCTCCACCAAAGAGTCAAAGACATTTTCCAGTTGGATCCCTTCGGCTCCACAGCCGTAAATCTGATTGCCGCGGACGATGTGTCTCCACTCTACCGTCGAGGCTCCATCCAAGTCGATACACTGTCCGGGACCAGTTCCAGTCCCATAGATGTCATAAATGGTATTCCCTTCGATGAGATGATCGTGGGTGTAACCCATCGACCAAATTCCACTGCGATAGAAGCCGAAAATGGTATTGTTCCGATAGGTATTGTGATGGGTCACAGACAGGTTGCCCTGCCCGCCACCGGCCCAAGAGTCTCTGATGCCATTTTGATATTCAGTGGATGATTTTGCCAAATGCTGGCCGTCAATGCTGTTATTTTCCACCAGGGTATAACTGCCCCGGATAAAGATGCCGCCGCCCAAAAGTTTATTATTTCTAATAATCCAGTGCTCGGTGGCAGAACCTCCCCAGTTTGCCGACGAGGCCATGATTGCATTGGCCGAGGCCCCGCTGGTTTTCAAGGTCAGGCCAGCGATGATCACATATTTTTGCCCGCCCGAATCGATAATCGCATTCCCGTTTCCGCCATCAATCGTGACAGTTTCTCCGGGAAAAGCCGCCAGAGTAATCCAGGCGGATGCGCTCCCCGATTTTTTGATGACGACGTTTTCAGTATAGGTTCCGGATCTGATCAGAATTGTTTCTCCGGGATTGACCAGGTTGGCCGCCTGCTGGATTGTTCGCAAGGGCAAAGCTTGAGTCCCAGGATTGGCATCGTTCCCAGAGAGTGAGACATAGCGCGTATTCCCGGCCGGCACTTGCGTCGGAACTGCCGTGGAGCTGGGTGTCGCCGTCGACGGGAGGCTGGTCTTGGTCGCAGTCGGCAGAACCGGGGTAGCTGTTTTCACCAGCGTCGAAGTGGCCGTGAGCGGGAGACTGGTTTTGGTCATCGTCGGCATGAGCGGGGTGGCCGTTTTAATCGGCAACAAGGTTGCCGTGGGGGGAAGGCTCGTCTGGGTGGGCAACGAGGTGGCGACAGTTCCCGAACCGGTCACAATCTCCAACCTGGGGCCATTGAAACCGCCTTCACGGCTGCAAAAACTGATTGAATTCTCACTCAGACCAGAGAGAGCCAGATTAAGAGTGCCGTTGCCAAGGATGTAGGGCGTAATATCCAGGGAGGTCCAGACCCCGGTCCAGGCGCCGGTTCCGAACGGGCCAACCACACCGATCTGATTCCCTAAAACCGGAGCGTTGGCATAAGTAATCTGGGTTTCGTTCCAGATTGTATCTTGGACCAGATGAACTTTATAGCCAGTGCTGGAAGCGCCGTGAGCATAAATGAACAAGGTGGCTTTGGTCACCGGCCCGCTCAAACCCTGAATTCCAAAACGCAGGTAACTTTGCATGCTCGGTGCGTTATCAACGAAAAACTGTTTTGAACTTCCATAATTCGTGCCAGACGCAGAAGCGCTCACATAAGCATCCGCACTGGGGCTGAAGACGGTGGTGATGGCAGGGCCGGCATCTAACGCAGCTGCTTTGAGTGCCGCCGTTGGGCTGGCCGAAACGAGCGTGGCCGCCTGGGAAGGCGCGAGGGTCGGCGCCAGCGTGGCGGTATTGGTCGCCAGCAGGGTTGGCACCGGCGTGTTGAACGGCATTGTGGTCGAGGTTTCGGCCAGAGTCGGTTCGAGGGTGTTGGTTGGGATGAAATCGGGTGCGACCGGAGTGGCGGTTTCCAACAGTGGCAGATCTGTCGCCACAGGATTCGTTGCCACCGGGTCAATCACCACCGGGGTGGGGGTTACTTTGGGCCCCTTGGCGCTGACAGGGCTACTACCGCCTAGGCCAGAAGCAAATTGGCCTAGGATGACCAGAGAAATGGTCAAGATATTTATCCAATGGGTTATTTTATTGCTTTTCATTCGCTTATCCTTTTGATCTTCACGAAGTACGCTCTTAAATCTGGGTTTTGTATTGGTTTCGGCGGCACTTCTAGATGAAGATCTGCTGGTTGACAACCTCGGCCTGTTATTTGACGGATCCTGGAAGTTGCCGTGCTCATTTGAGATGTTGGCCACTGATTAACAAAATCAGCGGCCGAGGTTAAATTCCGGCCGCTGGTTTGATCGGGTTTTGGCGGCCTAGCAGTCATAACCGGGAAAGCCCGGTTGAAGACCCATAGTTTTGCGTCTCCATCTTTGGCTGGGTTTGCTTTTTTCAAAACTATTGTTAAATTTCTGCGTTTACAATATGGATTGTAGGTTTGCAGAACTTAGCTTGTAATAGGACTAGAGTCCCAAAGGCGATTACGAATTTGTAAGGTAAACCGCACCCCCTATTGCTTCTATAGGTTGTTTCTGATGCAGAAATTGCGCTTAGTTCCCGATGCCCCCCCACCTTCTTTGACAAGGTGTTTTGGACACAGCAAATGAGATCATTCAGATACTTGATTCCCTTTGCGTATGTGAACTTCATCCCGGTTTGGCATGGAGATGCAGTTGAGACCAGTGGTTCTGTGCGCGGGAACAAGATGGTTTGTCTGATTTTTGTAAACATAAGTAACTCCTTTTCGTATATTGACCATTCCAAAAGACAATCCCCCTGGTAAGTACTACCCTTGATGATTTGAAAGCCAGCGTTCATGATTGGGGGATTGTCTTGAAAAAACTTTAATCCGCTTGAAATTTAAGTACCCATGTTTTCCAGTAATCGGACTATGAGTATTTCTTCGTTGATCAAGCGGATTTTGAACGCCCTTTCATTAGAAGCCTTTGTGCTTGTTAGTTGAATAGGATTACAGTACCAAACCCACCCACATATTTGCAAGGAATCGTCTTTAGCAGAGAAAGATTGAACATTTCCTGCAAATTTGCCAGGTGCGCCTTAGGCAGGCCGACTACGAGAATGAACTTGGCTTAATGCACCGGGCGGGTAAAGCTCGACCTGGATGAGATGAGTAGTGAGCCTTAAAAATGCTCACTACTCATCGGGCGACAGTCATTCAGCTTTCCTTGTTCGAGGTAAGCCGCGAATTGTCTTGTTCATCGAGGATCTAGATCGCTGCCCGCCACGGCGGATGGTTGAAGTTTTGGAAGCCACCCAACTCCTTCTCAAGACTGAGCTGTTTGTGGTGGTGCTGGCGATGGATGTGCGATATGTCACTCGTGCTTTGGAAAAGGCTTATGCTGGAATCCTTACACGTCAGGGCGACTCGTCTGGGTTAGATTACATTGAAAAAATTATCCAAATACCTTATCAAGTGCAGCCAATTGACCCAAATGTTGTCAGTGGCTATATTGACTCGATGATGACTGTAGAAAAATGACTACCAGCGCAACAAGTATTTTCAACGGTGGCTCCCAAAATCTTATAGAGAAAACACCGGATGCTTCTGGGAAGACAGCAGATGATGACAAGAAGGAAGAGCCTATTCCAGAGAAACAACGCGAGCCACGTAAGCTACGTACCCTTTCTGCGATCTCTCAAGTAGTGAGTTTCTCCCAAGACGAGTATGATTTCCTGATCCTGGGTTGTAAGAAAGTGAATTTGACCCCTCGGACGATTAAGCGCTTGGTCAATTTCTATACTTTCGGTTCGCTCAAATTTTGATGGGATTTGGAAAATGCGGTAAGCGATTGGCATGAATGACCAACTTACCATAACAACAGAGCGAGTGGATGATATTCCAGTCTTGGGTGCATCAGTGGAACGTTTTGGATTGGCGGATCTGCTTGATGAGGTTTTTGTGGCGCACGGCAACTGGGGGGGCAGTCCGGGGAAAATGCTGACGGGCTGGCTGACCCATAGGTTGTCTGAAGCGGATCATCGGCTGAAACGGGTGCAAGATTGGGCCGCCAAACTGCTGACGACGTTGCGAAGCTGCCTGGGTGTTGAAGTGAATGTGTTGGATTTCAGTGACGACCGGCTGGCAGCTGGCTTGGATATGCTGAGTGATGAGGCACGCTGGGCGAGTTTTGAAGCAGCCTTGAACCAGCGCACGTTGCGGGTCTATGATCTGCGGCTCAAGCGGGTGCGGATTGACACTACTACCGGCAGTGGGTATTGGCAGGTGACGGAGGATGGTCTGTTCAACGAGGGCATAGTAAGGATCATCGGCCCGACTTGCCGCAACTGAAGGTTGTTTTGGCGACACTCGACCCGATGGGGATGCCTGTGGCGACGCAGGTGGTGGCCGGAAACCAAGCGGACGACCGATTGTACATTCCGGCGATTGACCAAGTGCTACGGGCCTCGATCTCTGGGGGTTGCTATATATCGGAGACTGCAAGATGATGGCGTTGGAAACGCGCGCACATCTGGAGGCAGGCGGCGATGACTACCTGGGGTCATTTTCGCAGGTTCAAATGTCTCAGGAATTGTTGGACATTTATTTGGAGCCGGTCTGGACTGACAAACAGGCCCTGACCACCGTGGAACGCCGCGGATCAGGTGGGAAGCTGGAGAAGATTGCCGAAGGCTTTGAGCGCCGTGAGACCCTGACGGCGATGTACGCCGGCAAAGAACTGGTTTGGGAAGAGCGTCGCCTGGTCGTACGTTCGTTGAGTCATGCCAAGGCTGCTGCCGCGGCTCTGGATGCCCGTTTGCAGAATGCACAAGCGTGCCATCCAGAGCCTGACGGAACGCAAACAGGGCAAAGAAGCCTACACCGAAGCAGAGACTTTGCTCCAGGCGGCTGAAAAACTGCTCGAACAATAGAGGTCGCAGGGTTATTGCGGTTTGAGATCAGCGAGCAGGTGTTTGAATATCACGTTCGTAAGTATGGTGAGCGTCCTGCCGAAACTTGCATCGAACGTCAACTGGCGATAACAGTGCAAAAAGACGAAACCACCATCCAGAAAACCGTTCGGCGTTTGGGATGGCGGGTGGATGGAACCAATTGCCCGGTCGAAGAACTCACATTGGAGCAGGCCGTGCTGGCTTACCGAGAAGAATACCTGTTAGAACATTATTTTGGCCGTTTGAAGGGCAAGCCCTTAAGCCTAACCCCCATGTATCTGGAAGATGATCGGCGCGTCACCGGCCTGACGCACCTGCTCTCGATTGGTCTGCGGATCTTGACCTTGCTTGAGCATATCGCTCGCAGCCATTTGGCTGAGAAAAACGAAAAACTGAGCGGGCTGTATGCAGGAAACCCACGCGAGCAATCGATCGCCCTACCACGGAAGCGCTGTTGCAGGCTTTCAAGGATATCTTCCTGAACTTCGTTCCGATTGGCACTCAAACTTATTGCCATTTTTCTCCACTTTCCGAAATTCAGTAGAAAATTCTCATTCTGCTGGGATTGCCAACCAGCATTTACACTCGATTGACCAATTTCCAAAATTTGTCATAAAAATGAGCGAACCGAAAGTTATAAATCGATTAATTAAAAGTGGTTGAAGTTGTTAGACAATTCCAGGGGCAAAAGATCTGATCTGCGACAGGGAGTAAATGAGGCCCAGATATAGTCCCTCTTGTCACAAATTGCCCTCTCTACCCGGAAAAAGCGCAATTGGTGGCCGTGAAGGGGATGGCAGCGCGCCCAGGCACAGCGGAACTTGAAGGTTTTCCTGGCTGGCGGTCTCGGCCGTATTTATCCTAGTGCCGCAACTACCTTAAGCTGTAGGGCTGTTTTGAACATTTTCTCCTTGAAAGAAAACCAATTACCCGACATCTTTATAAAGTTGCGGTACTAGAACGCAAACAGAAAAGTCAAATCGTTGACGTTTGTCCCGGTTGGCCCCGGTTGGAGGCCATCCCCAAGTTGCTTGAAAAAATGATAAGAGTCATGGCTGCCAAGATAGGCAGACGGCTGGAGACCGGCTTGCGCAGCGCGCTGCCAGGTTTCGCCCGTAACGACTGCGCCAGCAGCGTCAGTGGGGCCGTCTTCACCATCGGTGGCGAGGCTGACAAGCAGGACATTTTCGAGTCCGGCCAGTTCTTCCACAGCGGCCAGCGCCAATTCCTGGTTGCGCCCGCCAAGGCCGGTACTTTGCAGGGACTGCCCTGCGCTGCGTTGAAGGGTGACGGTTGTCTCACCGCCCGCCACCAGGCACAGCGGACGGATGGCGGCGCATTCTTGTTTGAGCCGGTCGCAGAAAAGCTTGGCAACCTCGCGGGCCTCGCCCTGCCAGGTATCACCCAAAAAGACGGGCTGGAATCCTTCGGACTGGGCCTGACGGAGAGCTGCCTGCGCCGCCAGGAAATTACTCCCGACAATGCGATTCTCCACCCGCTCAAACAACCCGTCACCGGGCTTGGGGGTTTCAGGAGCGTTTTCCAAGACCCGCAGAATCGCGACTGGAACCTTTTCACGCAGCCTATATTTTTCCAGCACGCCCAGCGCCTCGGCTTGCGTGGTCGGGTCGGGAGCGGTGGGGCCAGAGGCAATCGCTTCAAGCGGGTTGCCGACCACATCCGAAAGGATCAGACTGATCACCTGCGCTGGGGCCGCCGCCTGGGCCAGCCCCCCACCTTTGACCCGGTCGAGGTGGCGGCGCAGGGTGTTGATTTCATCAATGCGCGCGCCGCAGGCCAGCAGGGACGAGGTCAGCAAGCGCAAATCGTCGAGGCTCAGGCCGGGATGCGGGGCGGTCATCAGCGCCGAGCCGCCGCCAGAAATGAGACAAACCAAGAGATCGTTCGGGCCAAGAGCTTGAACCAGTTCAAGGGCTTTTCTTCCCGCTTTCAGGCTGTTTGCATTTGGAACCGGGTGCCCACCCGGGATAATTTCGAACCCGGCCGGGAAGTGATCGGGAGTCTGTTTTGGAATGAGCAGGCCACGGGGAACCTGTTCCGCGAGGGTTTGAGCCACAGACAGGGTCATTTCTGGCGCGGCTTTTCCCAATCCAAGTAGAAAAATCTCCCCTGTGCATTTTTTAAAAACGGATTTTAGCGAAGGGAAGGGGAGTTGTGCCGGTAGAACCGCTTGGATGGCCGCTGATAAAATGCGTGTCACAGCCCGTCCATGCGGGTGGGAGATTAAAGTAGAAGTGAGAAAGGATGAAGGGGGCAGCATGTTTTCCTGGCTGGATCGAAAAGATGACTTTTGGTACTTGCTTTTTATGATCAAACTCCGTATACTGTATACAGTATACAATACCAGATCATCAAAGGCAAATGGTTTTTATGACCGACTTCACTTTCACTCAGATCAAACAACACACCATCGAAAATGAAATTATTGGAAGCTTGCGCAAAGCCATTATAAGTGGTCAGCTTGCGCCGGGGGCGCATCTGAACGAATCCGAAATTGCCAAGCAGATGGCTGTCAGCCGGATCCCAATTCGAGAGGCGATTAAGAAGTTGGAGCAGGAAGGGTTGGTGGTCCGCCAGCCGAACAAAGGTGTGAATGTCATTTCTTTCACCGCGCAGGATGTCCGCGAGACCTTCAGCTTGCGAGCCAGACTGGAGGAGATGGCTTTCGAATGGGCCATACCAAATATCACTGCCGGAGATCTGACCCAACTGCGCGCACTGGTGGATGAGCAAAAGGTGGCGATTGCGGCGCGAAAATACGATGAGCTGGCGCGGCTGGACCTGCGCTTCCATGAGTTAATTTGCTTGAAGGCCGGGCATTCGCGTTTGTTAAAAATCTGGTACGAACTGCATGCGCAAGGACAGATGCTCCTGAACCTGCGCTTTCGCCTGATGCCTGATTACACCCCTGAAACTGTTCTGGCAGATCATCTGGAAATTTTGGCTGCGATCGAGCGCGGTGATGTCGCCCATGCAGTGCGGTTGACGAACGAGATCAGCGAACGGGTAATTAGTGAATGTATTCAAACCCTGGTTAGTTTCATGGCATCTTCTGAAGCCATGTCTCAATAATATTCTGTTTCCACACGTTCCCTGGAGGAGAAAAATGTCTAACCTGAAAAAGATGTCTCGACGTGATTTCTTGAAGTTTGCCACCCTGGCCGGTGCCGGTGGCGCTTTGGCCGCCTGTGCGCCCAAAGTGATTCAAACAGCCCTGCCCCCCACTGCCGTGCCAGCGACCGAGGCAGCTGTTGCCACAGCTGCCCCGGTCATAGAAGCGACTGCCGCGCCTGCGAAGCTCAGCATTGCTCCCGGCACCAAGCTTACCATGAAATTGCGCGCTGCGTTCATGCCCCAAGGCAACGAAATTCTAAAAGTGATTATTCAGGATTGGGGCGCCAAGAATGAGATCCCGGTGGAGGTCGATATCGTTTCGATGAACGACCTGCAGACGATTGCCGCAACCGCCGCCGAAACCGGCGCCGGGCCTGACATCATTGAAATCAACCAGGGATCGGCCCATTTGTTTGCCGAAAAACTGGCCGATGTCAGCGATGTCTGTGAAGATCTGGGGAGTCGCTATGGCGGCTTCTATGTCTCTGCCGAAGAAGCCTGCAAAGTAGCTGGCAAATGGCTGTCTGTGCCCCGCTTCTATGCCCCGCACGCCATTTCCTATCGGGTTGATTTATTCGAACAGGCGGGCATCAAATCTACCCCGAAGACTTGGGAAGAGCTTTACCAGGCTGGCAAGGCCTTGCAAGATGCCAAATTGGCGCCCGTTGCCTTCCCGCTCGGTCACGCCGTAGGCGATGGAAATGATTTCAACTATTCCGTCCTCTGGTCGTTTGGCGCCTCGGATGTCGCAGCAGATGGCAAGACCGTCACGATTAATTCGCCGGAAACCCGCGCCGCTTTGGAGTTTATGCAGAAGTTGTTCACGGTCATGCCCGCCGATGTGCTTTCCTATGATGATGCCGCCAACAATCGCGCCTTCCTGGCCGGGACCATTTCGGCTACGAATAATGCTTCGACGATCTGGGCCGCCGCGCGCAACCAGGGCAAGACGGTGGTGGTTGGCAAAGATGCCGATGGAAAAGACATCACGAAAAACCTGCACGAACTGACCGATCACTTCGTCTACCCCGCCGGCCCTGCCGGGCAGATTACCTATGCCGAGTTCATGTCTTCAGCAATTTTCGCTTACTCACCGAATGTGGCCGCCGCCAAGGCGCTGTTAACCTATATCAATGAACTTAATCAGGTCGAACCCTGGGCGAACCCGAACCTGGGCTTTGTCTTCCCGCCCCTCCAGGGTCAGAAAGACAGCCTGCTGATGCCCTGGAATACCACCCCAAAACTGGCACCCTTCAAGGGTTACGCGGCCACCTCGCACCTGCCCGGTTATCCAAGCACCAACTTCCGCAGCGGGACAGAAGCCTATGCCAAGTGGATCGTGGTGGATATGTTTGCCAACGTCTGCGGTGGTCTCAAAACCATCGATGAAGCCATCGCCGAAGCTGAAACCCAACTCAAGTCGATCTACGGCGCTTAATTTTCTCTCAGAATCCGGACTCCAGGGGCAGGGCAAGCTCATCTGCCCTGCCCCTGGCAAAAGCAGGAGAGTTTCATGGCTTTATCAATTGCAAAAACAGATTCCATTAGAAAACCCGAGGGTCTGCGGACACGCCTGAGTACCTGGCTTGATCGGGAATCAGTGGTTGGACCGTTGATGGTTGCCCCGGCTGCGCTGATGCTGGTGATCTTGATCGCCTACCCGTTTGGTGTCGCCATCTATCTTTCGCTGACCAACCGCCTAATTGCGCGCGCCGATACGGGTGTCTTTATTGGCCTGCAAAACTACGTCAATCTGCTCGGCGATAGCATCTTCCGCAGAACAGCCCTCAACACCTTCAATTTTGCGCTGACCGCTGTCTTTTTCAAGCTAATCTTTGGGATGCTGATGGCGCTCGTCCTTGACGAGGTCAAATTTCTCAAGAATCTCCTGCGCGGCGTAATGCTCCTGCCCTGGATTGTGCCAACTTCCTTGAGCGCCCTGGGCTGGTTGTGGATGTTTGACTCCGAGTTCAGTATTTTCAACAAAATCCTCCTGGGAACCGGGCTGATCGATCAAAAAATCATCTGGCTGGGCATGCCTGCCACGGCGATGTTCTCGGTGCAACTGGTCAATATTTGGCGCGGGATCCCCTTCTTTGGGATTTCCTTGCTGGCCGGGATGCAGTCCATCCCCCAGGATTTGTATGAAGCCGCTGAAATTGATGGCGCCAATGGCTGGCAAAAGTTTTGGCGCATCACGATGCCACTCCTGATGCCAGTCACCGCAGTCGTAACGCTTTTTTCCATCGTCCAAACCTTTGCCGACTTCCAGATTGTCTATGTTCTGACCCGCGGCGGCCCGGTCAACAGCACCCATCTCTTTGCCACTTTGACGCACCAAACCGCGATCGTTGCCGGAAAATTGGGTGAAGGCGCCGCCATTTCGCTCTTTATCTTCCCCGTGCTGGCTGTGGCTGCCATCCTCCAGTTACGCTATTTGCAACGCCAATAAACCCGGAGAAAACCATGACCGCCTCGACCAACTCATCTTCAACCGGCTGGCAAACCAGCAAACGGGTGAATAAGATTTTCAAGAACATCTGGGTTTACTGCGGGCTGATTTTTTTCCTGGTGACGATGCTCTTCCCGTTTTACTGGATGCTGATCACCTCGATTACACCCGATAACATTATCTATGATATCAACCGCAACTCGCTGCTGGTTTTAGAGCCGACGATTGAACATTATGTTAAGCTGCTTCAGGACTCGCCGTTTTTGCTCTGGTTGAAAAACAGCCTGCTGGTTGCGATTGTCTCGACCTCCATCTCGTTGGTCGTGGGCACGATGGCCGCTTATTCACTGGCGCGCCTGCGCTTTCGCGGCGGGCAGACGATGGGGATGCTGATCTTTGTCACCTACTTAGTACCCACCACCCTGCTTTTCCTGCCGCTGGCCTATGTGGTCCGCAACCTGGGAATGTTCGACAAGCCAATCGCCTTGATGTTAACCTATCCAACCTTTCTGATCCCCTTTTGCACCTGGCTGTTGATGGGTTATTTCAAGGGCATTCCCAGAGAATTGGAAGAATGCGCGATGGTGGATGGCTGCACCCGTTTCGGGGCCTTTTTCAAGATTGTGCTCCCGATCAGCCTGCCGGGCCTGGTTTCCGCAGGATTGTTCGCCTTCACCCTCTCGTGGAATGAATTTATCTACGCCCTGACCCTGGCGCAGTCGAACAGCGTCAAAACCCTGCCAACCGGGGTGGTAAGCCAATTGGTGCTGGGCGATGTTTACTTCTGGGGTCAATTGATGGCCGCTGCGCTGCTCGGTTCGGTTCCGATTGCCATCCTCTACTCTTTCTTTCTGGAGTATTACGTCAAAGGCATGACCGCCGGAGCCGTCAAAGGATAAAAAACTCCAGCAAGTCCCCGGCGCGCCAGTGCCGGGGACTTGCAAAAAAATAGCCTTCACTTTTAAAGGAAAACACCTATGTCTACATGGAAATACTCTGTCATCCTGGGTTTCCTGGGAAAACTGAACGACCGCTTCGCCACCTATGGCGAACCGCGTGAAATTGCCGGGAAATTTGAACTTGCCTCCAAAATTGAGGGGCTTCAAGGCCTGGAACTGGTCTACCCCTTCGATTTCGCCGATGTAGCCGTGACCAAAGCCCTGCTCAAACAGCACAACCTGGCCTGCTCGACCGTCAATGTCAATATTAAATCTGAAGCGAAGTTCCATCTTGGGGCGTTGACCAGCAAGGATGCTGGCATCCGCAAGGAGGCTGTCTCCTATCTCCAACAGGCGATGGACGTTTCCGCTGACCTGGGCACCAACATGATTACCTGCTGCCCGCTCTCCGATGGTTACGATTACGCCTTTGAAACCAACTACCCCCAAGCCTGGAAATGGTTCGTCGATGGCGTTGGGGAATCAGCTGCGTATCGCCCGGAGGTCAAGGTCAGCCTGGAATACAAACAGTCCGAACCGCGCCACAAGGTCATCATCCCCAATTCTGGCACGACGCTAGCCGCTTGTTTGCAGGTTGGCCTGCTCAATGTGGGCGTGACGATGGATATGGGTCACGCACTCTACACCGGTGAAGGCACCGCCCAGGCCGCCGGGCTGCTGGCCCAGGCCGGGAAACTGTTCCTCGTTCACGTCAACGACAACTACCGCAACTGGGACTGGGACATGATCCCCGGCTCGGTCAATGCCTGGGATCTGGTCGAATGCGTTTACTATCTGCGCGAGTTGGGCTATACCGGCTGGTTGACTTCGGATGTGGCGCCCTTCCGCCTGGATGCGATCAAGACCTGCTCAGCCACCTATCGCAGCCTGGTCTGGGCTGAAAAAGTGGTTGAAAAAATTGGCCGTGAGAAACTCCGCGAAATTGTTTCCCAGGGCGATCCGGTGGATGCGCTAGACGCGCTGCAAGCGGCTGTGCTGGGATAACCATTTTCCGTAGGGGCGACCCACCCAGGCCTGCCAGGGCACATCCTTAAATATTTTTTGCCTGAAGCGGCAGATTTTATTTCCTGGCGGGTCGCCCCTACAGCCATCTAAAGGTGCAACCATGAACGAATTAGATGTATCAAAACCATTATCTGTATCAGAATTGAAGCGCATGGCCGTGCAAATGCGCAAAGACATCCTATACATGATTCACGCAGCCCAGGCCGGGCACCCGGGCGGATCGCTTTCAGCGACTGACATTGTCACAGCACTCTATTTCCGCCTGATGCGAATCGACCCGGCCAATCCACAATGGGAAGACCGCGACCGTTTTATTCTCTCCAAAGGGCACGCCTGTCCGGTCTGGTATGCGGCGCTGGCCAATCGGGGTTATTATGACCGCGCCCACCTCGCCACCCTGCGCAAACTCGAAAGCATCCTGCAAGGTCATGCCGACATGAAAAAAACCCCTGGTGTGGATATGACCGTTGGCTCTCTGGGACAGGGTATCTGCGCCGGGGTGGGTATGGCCCTGGCAGCACGTGTCAATCAAAAAGATTACCACGTCTGGGTGGTGATCGGCGATGGCGAAATGCAGGAAGGTTCCGTTTGGGAGGCGGCCATGTCTGCCGCCAAGTGGAAACTGGATAATCTAACCGTCATTCTCGACCTAAATCGCATCCAAAACGATGATTTCGTTGAAAAAATCATGCCTCTCGGCCAGGTGAAGGAAAAATGGCAGGCCTTTGGCTGGAAGACCATCTGCCTCGATGGGCACGATATGCAGCAGGTGGTGGGTGCGCTCGAAGAAGCCCGCACCATCAAAGGCATTCCCACCATCCTGATTGCCGATACGATCAAGGGGAAAGGCGTATCATTCATGGAAAATGTCCCGCTCTGGCATGGCACTGCGCCCAACGATGAGCAATATGCTCAGGCACTGGCTGAAGTTGAATCTGCCATGGAGGTGGCCGCATGAACTCTCCATATCATTATCTCTTGCCCGAAGTCGAGGCGGCGCTGACCAACCCAGACTTTTTCAAGACGGCCAAAAAGCAGGCCACCCGTTTCTCGTATGCCGAAGCCCTAATGGAAGTTGCAGAGAAAAACCCAAAAGTGGTTGTATTAGATGTGGACGTGGGAAAATCACTCAAAACCAATGAATTTGCCAAAAAATATCCTGAGCGTTCCTTTAACTTCGGGATTGCCGAACAAAATATGATGGCCGCTGCAGCTGGCATGGCCACCACCGGGTTGATTCCATTTGCCTCGGGTTACGCCATGTTCCTGAGCATGCGCGCGCTCGACCAGGTGCGCAACAGCATCCATTACCCGCATCTGAACGTCAAAATCGCCGCCAGCCATAGCGGAATCACCCCCGGCCCGGATGGAGTCACCCACCAGGCACAAGAAGACCTTTCAATCATCCGCACCATCGCCGGGTCATGCGTCATCGCGCCTGCAGACCCGGTCAGCACCAAAATGGCGGTACATGCCATGGCCGAGTATGAAGGCCCGGTCTACTTATCCCTGACCCGCGACCCCGTGCCCAGCCTGTACACCCCGGATTTCCCCTATGAAATCGGTAAAGTTGTGACTTTGCGCGATGGCGGCGATGTGACCATCATCGCCAACCGCGACCTGGTCGCCCATGCGCTGGTAGCCGCGGCAACACTGGCTAAACAAGGCATCGAGGCGCGGGTACTGGACTGTCACACTCTCAAACCGCTCGACGAAGCAAGTATACTTAAAGCCGCGCATGAGACCGGCTGTATCGTCACTGCGGAAAACAACGTCATCTTTGGCGGACTGGGCAGCGCCGTGGCGGAATTATTGGTGGAGAATTATCCCATCCCGATGAAACGCATTGGCATCCGCGACACCTTCGCTGAATCTGGTCCCTACCTGGATGTTATTCACAAATACGGCCTGACCGCCCCGCATATCCTGCAGGCCGCGCTAGAGACCCTGGAACGCACCCGCGAGTTTATTCGTTGAAGGAGGTTCAATGTCCAGACCAAAAGTATTCGTCACCCGCCTCATCCGCAATAAAGGCCTCGACCTGGTCAAGGATTTTTGCGAGGCTGAAATCTGGCCGGATGAACTCCCGCCGAGCCGCGCCATCCTGCTCGAAAAAGTACGCGGCCTCGACGGCTTGCTCTGCCTGCTGACCGACAAAATCGATGGTGAGCTTCTTGATGCCGCCGGGCCGCAGTTAAAAGTCGTCAGCAATCATGCGGTTGGATTTGACAACATCGTTGTCCCCGACGCCACCGTCCGCGGCATCCCGGTTGGCAACACCCCCGGCATTCTGACCGACGCCACCGCCGACTTTGCCTTTGCCTTGCTGATGGCCGCCGCCCGCCGTGTATCCGAGGCTGAACGCTACCTGCGCGCCGGGAAATGGGTCACCTGGGGACCTTCGACCCTGCTTGGCGTAGACCTGGTCGGCAAAACACTCGGGTTGGTGGGTTTTGGGCGCATTGGACGCGCCGTAGCCAAACGCGCCAGCGGCTTCGATCTACGCGTGATTTATTTTGACCAGCAGGCCGCTCCCGCACCCGAGCTGAACGCCGCGCCGGTAAACAGTCTCGACGACCTGCTGCGTGAATCCGATTTCGTCTCGCTGCATACTCCGTTGACTGCTGAAACCCGTCACCTGGTCAATACTGATTTCCTGTCAAAGATGAAACCCAACGCCATCCTGGTCAACACCTCGCGCGGGCCGGTGGTGGATCAAGAAGCGCTTTACGAAGCCCTCAAAACGAACCGCATTTTCGCCGCCGCATTGGATGTGACCGATCCAGAGCCGCTCCCGCTCGATAACCCCCTGCTGACGCTGGAAAATTGTCTCATCGCCCCGCACATCGCCAGCGCCTCAACGTACAGCCGCGACATGATGGCCTATCTTGCGGCGCTGAACCTGATTGCCGGGCTAAAAGGTGAAATACTGCCCCACTGCGTCAACCCCGAAGTTTACAAACGATAAATAAGGAGAAATTCCATGCCCTTCCATCTCGGAATACCTGAATTGCTGATTATTCTGGTGATCATAATCGTCCTGTTTGGCGCCGGGCGGATCGGCAAACTTGCCAGCGAGCTTGGCAGCGGAATCCGCGCCTTTCGCACCAGCTTAAACCCTGAAGAAAAAGAAGCAGCACCCGACGAAAAGTAAGCAGCCTGTTTGCCCAGCAATTCCAAACGGCTCGATGAGAATCTCCGTGGCAGGACCCCGCATTTCGGGGTGAGCCTCCCCAACCGCACCAGGCTGGAAAGCCGTGAACGGGTATGTGCAGGGAGCTGCAAGACTCCATGTCATGGATGTCAGCCAAATGTTCGTGAGTTTTGTCACTTTTCTTTGTCTTAAACTTGCCCTAAAATATCGTTATGTTTGCCATGAAAGGAGGTGACGCGATGACCAACCTGTTTCGCCGACGCTGAACCGCTAGCGTATGGATGCGCGTGCCGCATCCGACTCTGACGCGCGGCAGGTTGACCGTGTCACCCCTGGCTTGATCCACAGCCTGCGGGTTCCACTTGGGTCTTCGGCTTTGCGTGCGGAGACCCATTTTCATTTAACTGAAAGGAACCCGTCACATGCGTGCTATTTCCAACTTTCTCACCTCCCGTTGGGGGCCGATCATCACCGGCATGGTTGTCGGTGTGCTGGCACCCGTACTCGTCAAGCTGGGCAACCCCGGGAACATGGGGATTTGTGTAGCCTGCTTCAACCGCGATATCGCCGGGGCGCTCGGCCTGCACCGCGCCGCTGTTGTCCAATACATCCGCCCGGAAATTATCGGCTTTGTCCTCGGCGCGCTCCTGGCCGCCCTGCTCTTCCGCGAGTTCAAGCCGCGCGGCGGCTCATCGCCGCTTATTCGCTTCCTGCTCGGCATGTTTGCGATGATCGGGGCGCTGGTTTTCCTCGGCTGTCCCTGGCGCGCGTATTTTCGCTTGAGCGGCGGCGACTGGAACGCCATCCCCGGCATTTTGGGCTTGTTCGTGGGCGTCGGCCTGGGGATTATCTTCCTGAAACGCGGCTTCAGCCTCGGGCGCAGCCGCCCCGCCTCCCCGGTGGCAGGCTGGGTCATGCCAGTCTTCGTTGTCATCCTGCTGGTTTTGCTGGTGGCCGCTCCGCTCTTTGGCCGCAGCGCTGAAGGCAACCCAGTTGGCCCGATCTTCTTCTCAGAAAAAGGCCCTGGCAGCCAGCACGCCCCGCTCTTGATTGCCCTCGGCGCGGGCCTGCTGATCGGCTTCCTGGCCCAGCGCAGCCGTTTTTGCACCGTTGGCGCCCTGCGCGATATTATCCTGCTGCGCGATATGCACCTGTTCAATGGCGTCCTGGCCCTGCTCATAGCCGCCTTCCTGACCAACCTGGCCCTCGGACAGTTCAAACCCGGTTTCGAAAGCCAGCCTGTAGCTCACACCAACCTGCTCTGGAACTTTGGCGGGATGGTGCTGGCCGGATTGGCTTTCACCATGGCGGGCGGCTGCCCAGGCCGGCAGGTCTTCCTGAGCGGTGAAGGCGACGCCGATGCAGGCATCTTCGTGATTGGCATGCTGGTCGGCGCAGGTGTGGCTCATACCTTCAGCCTGGCCAGTTCAACCACCGGCCCCGGCGCTTACGGCCCGGCCATCGTCATCATCGGGCTGGTAATTCTCTCCATCATTGGCCTGACCATGCGCGAAACCCGCACTGCTTAAGGAGCTCCCATGTCTGACCCCAAAACCATCGACGCGCGCGGCCTGTCCTGCCCCGAACCAGCCATGCTGACCCGCAAAGCCCTGCTCGCCCTCGGCTCTGGCACCCTGGTTGTCCTGACCGATTCGTACACCTCGTGTACCAATATCGAACGCACCGGTAAACTGGCCGGCTGGAAAGCCGAAATCACCCAGGACGCCGACGAAACCCACCACATCACCCTGACCAAATGATCTACCTTGACCATGCCGCCACCTCGTGGCCTAAACCGCCTGAAGTGCTGGCTGCCATGCAAAACTTCCTCGAGCGCGCCGGGGGCAACCCCGGCCGCTCTGGCCATCGCCTGTCGATTGCAGCCGGACGTGTTGTTTACGACACCCGCGAAGCCCTGGCAGATTTCTTTGGTATCAGCGACCCGCTGCGCGTCCTGTTCACGCTCAACGCCACCCATGCCCTCAACCTCGCCCTCCAGGGCCTGCTCAAACCGGGCGAACGTGTCATTACCGGCGGGATGGAACATAACGCCGTCATGCGTCCCCTGCGTGAGTTGGAAAAGCGCGGGATCAAGGTGGAGATCGTTCCAGCGGATAAAACCGGGACTCTCGCCCCCGCCGCCTTTACCGCCGCGCTGGAGGGCGGCGCCCGGCTGGTGGTGCTCAATCACGCCAGCAACGTCTGCGGGACAATTGCCCCTGTAAAAGAAATCGCCGCCCTCGCCCATGCCGCTGGTTCGCTTGTTTTGGTAGATGCAGCGCAAACAGCAGGAGTCCTGCCCCTGCATTTGACCGAAATGGGCGTCGACCTGCTGGCTTTCACCGGGCACAAAGCCCTGCAAGGCCCTCCCGGCACCGGCGGGCTCGTGCTGGCAGATTCTTTCGACCCAGCCCAACTCAACCCGCTGATACGCGGCGGCACCGGCAGCCGCTCGGAGTTTGAAACCCAGCCCGACGACCTGCCCGATCGCTACGAAAGCGGCACACCCAACGGAGTCGGCCTGGCCGGATTGGGCGCGGGCCTGGCCTGGATACAAACGCGTGGATTGGAATCTCTGCGCGCCCACGAGCTGGGACTCACCGCCCGCCTGCGCGAGGGGCTGGAGAATATCAAAGGCGTCCATCTGTACGGCCCGGCTGACCCCCAGCTTTCCACTGCTGTCATCTCTTTCGCCATCGAAGGCAAGCGCGTCTCTGAAATCGGCTACCGGCTGGACGAGGAGCATGAAATTTTCTGCCGGGTGGGCCTGCACTGCGCCCCCGCCGCCCATCGCAGCCTCGGCAGCTTCCCTGAAGGGACCGTCCGCCTGGCGCCGGGGCCGCTGACCGCGCTGGAAGACATCGAAACCATCATCAGGGCATTGGCGAGAATTGCGGCAACATGAGTCAGGGCATCGTACTTTTTCACACCACCACCTCGGCTCTGAGAGCGGAAAAAATCCTGCAAAAAGCCGGGCTTTCAGTCAAACTCGTCCCCACCCCGCGCGAACTCTCCAGCGATTGCGGCATTGCCTTGCGCTTTGAACTGCCAGACCGGGAGAAAGTTGAAAAAGGGCTGGCAGACGCGGGGGTGGAACATGAAATCCATCTCAGCCAGGAATCTGAACGATAACCCGGCTGCTAACCTTTCTATTTTCCAATATCCAAGTCCTTCGAGAAAGTACTTTCCCTCACCAGCAATCTGGGGGAGATAAGCGCTTGTGTCGTCAAAAAACTTTGTACTTTGTTGTTGGCTTCGATCAACTGGGCCAGCTTTTGCATGGCTGTACGACCAAGCATGGCATAGTCTTGAGCAACAACAGTTAATGGAGGGCAGAAAAAACCCGTATCGGATGAGTCATCAAAAGCTACGATCCCCAAGCCTGATGGGATTTTTTTATTTCGTCGAGAAGCTTCGAGCAAAACCCCAAGTGCCATCTGGCTATTGGCTACAAAAATTGCATCAACTTGGGGGTATTGGGAGAACAATTGGGCAGCTGCCTGGCAACCAGAGGGTGATGACCAAACTCCCTGAACAACGGCCTGTTCGGGGATGGCGCGACAGGCATCCCGTAGCGCAGTATCCCAGCCTTGTTTGCATTCACGAGCTTGCCACCAACTCAAAGGTCCCGAGATATGGCCGATGTTTTGATATCCTTGCTCGATCAAATGATGGGTAGCCAAATAACCACTTTTGAAATAATCCAGGGCGACGACCACTTGCTCGTGACCCGAACTGGTATTGATAAAAACAACCGGGACCGGGAAATCTATTTGGACGATCTCGGAATAATAATCTATTTGGGGTACTGCCCAAATGACCCCGTCAACATGATAGTCAAACAGGGAATGGAGTAAACGTTCTGCATCATCACTATCCGGGTTGGGGAGTTCTTTGAGTAAAAGAGTATAGCCCAGGCGGTCAGCTTCTGCAAAAACTGCATCCAGCGTAGGCGAGTTGCCATTTAAATTAAGTCTGGAGAACATGACACCGATGGTCAAACTGCGCTGTCGAATCATGCCGCGAGCCAGGGCACTGGGGGTGTAACCCATCTCGTGGATAACTTGGAGAATACGCAAGCGTGTTTCCGGAGCTACATCGGGGCGTTCATTCAACACGCGTGAAATCGTTTGGGTTGAAACCCCGGAGGCGCGAGCGACTTCCTTGATGGTGGTTTTTCTGTAAGTCAAGGTAGCTCTTTATTCAACGGAAAATCTGTCTCAGTGACGCTGGGCCAGAAGATAAAGGCGCAGGATTAGGTTCCCCTGCGCCTTTATCGTGATCTGGATTATTTCAGAGTTTTCCCCGGCCAGCTCTTTGGCCTTTTGCGGGAACTCCCCAAAAGCCAAGTCTTAAGAATGCTTTTTCCGCATGTAGAACAGGCTTTGAATTCCAATGAAGATCAAAGTCAGAAGACCCACACCGATACGCGTCCACCAGGAACTCAGGGTGCCATTGAATTGGAGAATGGAGACGATGGTGCCGTTAATCAGTACCCCAAACAGAGTGCCGATCACATTGCCGACACCGCCGGTCAACAGCGTGCCGCCGATGACAACCGAGGCGATGGCGTCCAATTCCATTCCTGGAGCATAGCCTCCATAACCGGAGAGTAATGAAATACTGAAGACAATCCCTGCCAGGGCAGAACAAAAGCCGCCGAAGGCGTAAACGATAATTTTTGTACGGGCGACCGGCAAACCCATTAATAAAGCAGAATGTTCGTTATTGCCAATGGCATAGACAGTGCGGCCAAAGAAAGTGAAATTCGCCAAGTAAATTACCACCAACAACAACAATGGGCCGATCAGGGAAGGAATATACACATACGCTTTTTCGATAAAAGGAACAGGAATTTGTGTCAATGCCAGATAACGATAGAAAGGATCTTTAATGGTTAAAGAAGAAAGGGTGATGATGTAAGCCATCCCACGTGCGAAAAAGAGGCCCATCAAGGTCACAATAAAGGGTTCCACTTTAAGGTAATGAATAATACTGCCCATGGCAAGCCCAAAAGCAATACCCATTAATAACATCAACGGAATCACAATTGCAGGGCTGGCACCATTTGCGAGTAGAGCGGCCGATGCAGCAGATGTCAGGGCAATCATGCCTGCCACAGAAAGATCAATCCCTTTGGTAAGGATCACAAATGTCATTCCAATGGAAACAATTAACAAACTGGCAGTGTTGATAAACAGGTTGAAAAACACCTGCGGTTTTTGCATGGCCGGATACAACCAGCCTCCGGTAACGTAGACAAGAATAAATATCGTTATGGTAATCAGCAGGGGACCATTATTGAGTAGGAAAAATTTAGTTCGTTGCGTCATGTCGGAGTCCTTTTCGCTCTATGATTCTGTTCAAAATTCGACGAGTGTAATCAGAGTAAAGGAGAATCACCACCAGAACGAGCACGGCTCTGCCAGCCAATAAGGCATTAGCTGGTACGCCAAAGGTATACATGGTGATCGTGAAAGTCCAAATGATAAGCGCGCCAACTACACTGGCCAGCAGAGAGAATCGGCCACCCGACATGAGGGTGCCGCCGATGACAACCGCAAAGATTGCGTCCAGTTCATAATTGAGACCAATGTTATTGGCATCGATAGCATGGATATAGGAACCGAGAATCAGACCTGCGATAGCGCCACAAAAGCCACAAAAAGTATAAGCGAACAACTTGATATTCTTCTCGCTAATGCCGCTGTAATAAGTCGATTTTGAATTGAGCCCAACCGACTCGATAAAGAGGCCAATCGAGGTTTTACGAACCAACAGCCAGGCTAAGATATACACAAGGGCAACGATGTAGATTGAAACGGGGAGACCCAATATAAAACCATTTCCAAACCAAAAATAGGGTGTGTAGTAAACGGTCATAATTTGGCCATTTGTAATCAGTTGGGCAATTCCGCGGCCAGCCACCATCAAGATCAGGGTTGCCACCATGGGCGAGATTTTGCCCCGTGAAACCAGCATCCCGTTCCACAAACCGCACAGGGTGCCAGCCACCAAAGTAACCACCACGACCAGCCACAGAGGGGTATTGGTTAAAGTCGGGTCTGCTGCGACGGCATTTGTGATTTGTACATTGCCCAAGACTGGATTAATCAATACCGAGCCCATTGCTGCCGAAATGGCAATCACCGCGCCAACCGAAAGATCAACGCCTCCGGTAGCAATCACCAGGGTCATCCCGAGCGCCACCAACATCAAAGGAGCTGAATTGTTAAGAACATCTATCAGATTCCCGTATAAATGACCATCCACGATCCCGATTTTGAAGAATCCGGGAGCGAAGATGGCATCCACAACCAGAATCAAAGCCAGCGCAACCAGGGGCCAGAAGAGACGATTCTCTTGCATCCGTTTGAGTAAGGGAAGTTTGATTTTCATAAATTTCCTGCCATGGTTTTAATAATTGTCTGATCGTCCACGTCATCAGCGTATTCAGCGGCTTTCTTGCGGTCTCGCAACACAATGATCCGGTGGCTGGTGCGCATGACTTCTTCCAATTCGGATGAAATGAAGACACACGACATGCCTTCTTCGGCCAGGTCAAGCACCAGTTTTTGAATTTCTGCTTTTGCGCCCACATCGATCCCGCGCGTGGGTTCATCCAGGATCAACACCTTCGGGTCTGTCGCCAGCCAGCGCGCCAGGATCACCTTTTGTTGGTTTCCGCCGCTCAGGTTTTTCACCAATTGATCTGGGGATGGGGTGCTAATCCCCAGAAGCTGGATATATTTTTCGGCAATTTCATACTGTTTCTGGAGATTCAGGTATTTAAACCATCCGTAGCGAGCCTGCAGAGCCAGAATGATATTCTCGCGAATGGTTAAATCGCCCACAACCCCTTCGGCTTTGCGGTCTTCAGGACACAAGGCAATCCCATTTTGCAGGGACACCAAGGGTGAAAAGTCATTAAACTTCTTGCCGTCCAACGTGAGAGTACCTTTATCGGGTGTGTCGATGCCAAAAAGCAAGTTGGCCATTTCAGTACGACCGGAACCTAATAAACCCGCAATCCCGACCACTTCGTTCGCGTGGAGTTCCATGTCGAATGGTTCAAGAGAACCTGTAAGCCCCAGCCCCTTGGCTTCAAGCAAGCTTTTTTTACTTTCTTTTTGTTCTACAACAAGTTTGGCTTTTGAAACCTCATCTAGGTCGCTCAGGCTGCGCCCCAACATCTTGGCAATCAACTCCATGCGTGGTAACAAAGCCGAGCTATAAGTGCCAACCAACTTACCATTCCGTAAGACCGTGATTCGGTCGGAAACCTGATACACCTGATCAAGAAAATGAGTGATAAAAATAATGCCGAGGCCTTCACCCTTTAATTTTTCCATCACTTCAAAGAGTCGATTCGCCTCATGCACATCCAGGCTTGAGGTGGGTTCATCGAGAATCAGAATCTTGGCAGAAGAAATTTCAAGCGAACGAGCAATTGCCACCATTTGTTGGATGGCAACCGAAAAATTTCCCAAGGGTTGGGTGACATCAATCTCGACATCCAGCCTTTCCAACATCTGCCTGGCAAGGGCATTCATCTTTTTCCAGTCAATACCGCCGAAAAAAAGATGAGGCTCATGACCCAGCATGATATTTTCGGCAACAGAGATATTGGTGCACAGGTTGACTTCCTGGTAAACCGTGCTGATGCCGAGTTCCTGAGAGTGCTGAGGAGACCGCACCTGAACAAGTTTGCCATCCAGTTCAATGGAACCAGCCTCAGGGTGTTCCACACCGGTCAGGACTTTGATCAGGGTAGATTTCCCGGCTCCATTCTCGCCGATCAGGGCGTGAATCTCGCCCCGTTTCAAGGCAAAATCGACATCTTCCAAGGCATTGACGCCCGGAAAAGTCTTTGAAATGCTCTTCATGGTCAGGATAAAATCATTTGTATTCGTCATTGGCCTACTCTTTATATCGAGGTTTTTGCTTTTTTCTTTTAGATGAGAAGCGGCGCTTTGGAACGCCGCTTCTCATTATATTACTTTTGTTCTTTGAAGGTCACGAGTATCCCGAAAACTCATGCACAGCTGAATGATTTAGTACTTGCGGGTCGGCAGCAATTCTGCAGCGTTATCAGGATAGTAGACGGTCTCGTTGGTGAGGACTTCGGCGTCGATCTGTTCGCCGTTCATGAGTTTCAGAGCCATTTCCATGACCTGCGGTCCAAGCAGAGGATTGCATTCAACATCGGCCTGTACCCAACCATCGATCATCATCTGGAAACCACCACGGGTACCATCGACGGACACGATCTTGATCTCACCGGGTTTCACACCAGCAGCTTTCAAGGCTTCGACAGCGGCGCCGGCCATGCCGTCATTGTGGATGAAAAAGCCGTCGATCTGTCCTTCGTATTTCTTCAAGAAGGCTTCCACAACGGGTTTCGCTTCAGTAGGATTGAAGTTGCCGGTCTGGGAATCCAGAATCTTGATGTTGGGATTGAGGGTTTCGCGGAAGCCTTTGGCGCGGCCAACAGCAGCGCCGGAGCCGGTGGTGCCGCTCACTTCGAGGATGTTACCGCCGTTGGGCAGCAGTTTGTTCATTTCTTCGCCGGATTTCCTACCTTCCAACACCATATCGGAACCGATGTGGGAGACATACAGTGACTTGTCAGCAGAGACGGAGCGGTCAACAATAATGACCGGGATTCCGGCAGCCTTGGCTTCGGTCAGAACGGCATCCCAACCATCTTCCACGACTGGAGGCAAAGCAATCACATCCACACCCTGCTGAATGCAGGCGCGCATGGCGGAGATTTGGTTTTCCTGCTTCTGCTGGGCATCTGAGAAGATCAATTTGACGCCCAATTGTTCAGCAGTCTCTTTGAAAGAAGCAGTGTTCGCGGTGCGCCAGTCGCTCTCGGCGCCGAGCTGTGGGTAGCAGAGCGTCATATCTTTGTAGGTTTTAGCAGCAGCGGGGGCAGCCGGTTCGGCAGGGGCAGCGGGAGCAGCCGGTTCGGCAGGAGCTGCAGGTTGGGCAGGGGCCGGTGCTGGGGTAGCAGCCGGTGCGCAGGCAGCAAGAAGGAACATCACTACCAATGCAGCGCTAAGTAACTTTGTGATTTTCATTTGCTTTCTCCTTTTTTTCTTTCGGTCGATGTGCGGATTGTCCGAAGCATTTCCCGGGATGAAATGCCGTGACTTACAACTGCTTATAAGATACGACTCCGCAAGGTAAGAATCCATGCAATCTCTCAGGAAAGAAGTCGATTTTTACATTCAGTAAGCACCTGAAAAAAATCCACTCTCGCGCAGGAGAGTGGATTTTTTTGAAAAGAGTTAATTTTCTTTCGATTGCAGTATTTTGAGGCCGGTCAGTATTTACGGGTTGGCAGGACTTCTGCGGCATTGTTGGGATAAAAAATACCTTCAATGGATGGAACCCACTTTGGAACTGGCTCACCGTTGACCACCTTCAGCGCCAACTCGAAGAATTGCGGGCCAAGCAATGGGTTGCACTCAATCGTGGCATTCAACTCGCCTTCAATCATTGCTTTGAAAGCTCCCTTGGCAGCATCAACCGAAACGATCTTGATCTCAACTCCAGGTTTTAGCCCATATTCTTTAATGGCGTCAATAGCCCCCACAGCCATGTCATCGTTGTGAGCGAAAACAGCAGTGATACTGTTACCATGTTTATATAAGAAGGTTTTCATCACTTCCTTGCCCCGGGCGCGCGTAAAATCCCCTGATACCGAATCGATTATTCTCATCTCAGGATACCTTGCCAGGCTTTCCCGAAAACCTTTATAACGGCCGTTGGCGGGCGCAGAACCAAGTGTGCCCACCAACTCGACGATGTTGGCTTTCCCGTTTGTCAGTTCCATCATGACTCGCCCGGCTTTTTGGCCTTCTTCAAGAAAATCCGATCCCAGGATGGTCATATAGAGGTCTTCGGGAACATCTGCCCGGCGATCGACCATGATGATCGGGATACCTGCTGCCTTGGCTTCCTGAAAGACTTCTTCCCAGCCGGTTTCCACAATAGGTGAAATTCCGATCACATCTACTTTTTGCATGATCAGTTTGCGAACAGCTTCGATTTGTTTTTGCTGGCTTTGCTGCGCATCTGAGAACCGCAGTTCTACTCCCAATTGGACTGCTGTTTCCTGGATTGATTTTGTGTTCGCAACCCGCCATTCACTCTCCGCGCCGAGTTGGGCAAACCCAACAATCATGTCGGCATATGTTTTCCTGGGCTTACTTTCTAGCGTAGATGCAGATTGTGGGGTGGGTGAGAGGCGCGCATCTTGAGCGCAGCTTGTTGATTCAAGCAACATGATTGAAATCACCAAGAGGGATAAAACACGCGAAACCATCATATTGAATTCTCCTTGAGCTTATCCCACAGCTGGTTGAATCTCATTCTGACTTCATACAGAGTCATCATTTTGAATGCCATTATCCTTTTTGGCGGGGATGACCAGGGTAACGCAAGTACCGGTCTTGTATTCGCTTCTGACTGAAAGACCAAATTGTTTTCCATAATACAGCCTGACCCGATTGTTGACATTGCCAATCCCAAAGCCACTTTCCATTCTGATATCGTCAGATTCGGTTTCGAGTTCCGCCTGAAGTTGAGCCAATTTTTCTGCAGTAAATCCGATCCCATCATCTTCTACTTCAAGCAAAACTTCGTTTTCGTTATTCAGTTTTGCGCGCACTTGGATGGTACCACCTTGCCTTTTATTCTTGATGCCGTGATAAAGCGCATTCTCCACCAGGGGTTGAAGGATGAGCTTCAAAATAGTATTGTCTGCCACCCTTTCATCCACCTCAATTTTGAAATCCAAAATATCCCGGTAGCGCATTTTTTGAATGATCAGGTAACTTTTGGTACGCTCGATTTCTTCGCCAATCGTGATCCAATCGTTTCCTTTGCTAAGACTGATCCTGAAGAATTTTGACAATGCGCTGACGATCTCGATGACCTGGTTGGTCTTTTTGGATTCCGCCATCCAAATGATTGTATCGAGGGTGTTATACAGAAAATGCGGATTAATTTGCGCTTGCAAAGCTCTCAATTCTGCCTTTTTCAGGTTTTCCTGTTCCTTGATCTTCGAATCAAGCAGCTCCCTGATTTTCCCAATCATGATGTTGAAGCTCAAACCCAGTTCAGTAATTTCATCTACATTATCACTGGTCATCAATGCCTGGAGGTCATTCTTGGTGATGGTGGTGGTGACATCGTGCAGCTTTTTGATAGGGGTATAAATACTTTTGGACAAGCTCCATGCAGCTACCACTGAAAACCCGATTGCAGCAAGCATCAGCGAAATGGAGATGGTTTCCCAGCGAACAAAGCCTTCACGCATGACCCGGTACTGACTTTCGGTTCGGTTGACTTCGAACAAGGCGTAATCCTGAACGACCTCCTCGACAACCGAAGAAGCAAAGCGAATATTATCCAGAAGCGCCTCATTCTCGGCCGAGGTGCTTTTATTTTCGATTTGGACTCCCATCAAATCGACATATTCAGTCAGAGTTTGCATCGTCCTGCGGATTCCCTCGAGCTTGATTTTTGCCCTGGGAGAGTCAGTATTTGTCATCATCGTCTGCAATTTGGTGTCTACATCCTTGATAATCTCATACTGTTTCCCCTGCTTGAATTCAACCTCGCCCGACACAATCCTCCACATTTCTGTGTCAATCTCAGGCTTGATGGTCCCACTAATGCTGTTTGCAGTGGTGATATTGGTAATAATTGCGTCATATTGCAGGCTATAGTTCAAGACCTGTATCACCAGCCAGGCATTCGTGAAACCCATGATTACAACGACAACACACAACGAGAACAAAATCTTGGACCGAATCGAGAAGTTGATCCCCGCAAAAAAGTCAGCTAGCCTCCCAAGAAATTTGAGCGGGAGTTTACCCGACGAACTTGCTCCTGATCTTACCCTGGTCAGGAACTGCTTGAACTCAAGCGCTGGTGCTTTTTTGACCACAATCATCTCCTTGGCCAGTTATCAAATCAAGCCGAAGCGCAATCTCGATTTGTATTCTCATGGCCGGGCCTGTGAGCGAAATTCAACGGGGGAAAAACCGGTGTTCTTTTTGAATGCAGAGCTGAAATAATGCGGGTCATTATAGCCAACCTGGTAGGCAATCTCCGCTGATTTCAACGCCGTGGTGCGCAGCAATTCTTTTGCCTTGTCGATCCGGACCTCGGTTAGATAATCTTTAAAGGTCTGATTTGTTTCCTGGGCGAAGACCATACTAAAGTGGCTGGAACTTAGATTTACTAGGGCAGCAATCTCATTGAGAGAGAAATCTGCCTCCATAAAATGAGCATCAATATATTCTTTGGCTTGCCGGATCAGTTTTGTATGTTGACTCTTTGCCTGGTTATCTCTAAATGTTAAGGCACCGATCAGCACTTTGGAGGCCTGTTCTCTAAGGTCCTCAATGGTTTTGATATTTGTCAAAATAGCTTCAATGGAATTCAGCTCCGGAACAACCTGGTCAATATCGCCTCCCCATTCTTTTACCAACTTTGCCGTGGCGACAATTATATCTACATATATGTAATTCTTGAACTGATACGACTTGAGAGCAGTTTCTCCAAGCGGTTGAAGATAGACCTCAAAGAACTCACTAAAGCCATCCTTAACCCCGCGCCTCAAATAATTTTCAACGGCAAGCTTATCGACCTTTAATAATTCTGCTTTATTCGTTGCTTCATTGGATCGGGAATTGCTCCCATCGGCTGCATTTTGAACCTTTACCAGGGCTTCTACAAAGGATTGGTTAAGTTCCGCAATACGTTTTTTGGGAGTTCCAGACCCCGAAGTGAGTGTATATCTTGTCGTTTTTATGTTTTGTTGGATCAATCCCAGTAATTGGTCCCTTTCTTCTTCCAGGTATTCAGGGGTATTACCCTTCATCACCAAGACAAAATATTCCCAATCC
The DNA here is from genome assembly GCA_002412925.1 of Anaerolineales bacterium UBA5195. Taxonomy (GTDB): domain Bacteria; phylum Chloroflexota; class Anaerolineae; order Anaerolineales; family Villigracilaceae; genus UBA5195. The sequence continues at coordinate 49,876 of DHVZ01000100.1, forward strand.
TTTTTTAGCAAAAAAACATCCGGGTTATTTTCAATCAGCCCTGAGACGATCTGGTGAACCAGTTGGTATTCGTCGTAATCGAATTGATCCGAACGGTCACCAAGCTCAATTTTGAGGATCACAACCAGGTAATATCTGGCAATTAAATCCAGACCCAATAATTGACCCTCCTCAATCGCCTCTGTTGACGAAACTGCCCCTACAACCAGTTTTTGCAAAAGTCTTTCCCTGAGAGTCACCCGATTTTCTTCCACCTGCTCATGCAGCTTGTTCAAAATCTCTAGTTCTTTTCTCTCCTTCTCGATCTGCACCGCAATTTTTTTCAACGCCTGTTGCATATTGTTTACCGTGACAGGCTTTAGTAGGTATTCTGTCACCCCTAACTCAATCGCTTTTTGGGCGTACTCAAACTCATCATGTCCACTGAGAATAATGATCTTGATCCGGGGCATCCGCTCTCGGACGATCTTGCAAAGCTGCAGACCATCCATGAACGGCATTTTTATATCCGTGATCAGAACATCAGGCTTGGTCGTTTGCAAAAGGGGCAAAGCCATTTCGCCGTCTGAGGCTTCACCACAGAACTCGAAGCCGTTGGCTTTCCAGTCAACATTATCGCGTATCCCCTCGCGGGTTACGATCTCATCTTCGACGAAAAAAACCTTGTACGACATATCTGACTTCCTCTTTAGATTGGCGAATTCTGTTTTCTATACAGCCCTTGACAACTTTTTGGCTTGGTATGAAAATATAAATGCGTCGTCATCGTTCCCGTTATCGTTCACGTCAATATTAGCAAAAAAACAAAGGTTATGTCAAGTGTCTTTTGGCCTGTAAACAACCCTAGAAAACCATTTGTTGACCCAATTTACAGTGCGCAGGTTCGTGACTGTTTGCACTCCTGACATGACCCGCGCTATGGAAAAAGCAGCCCTAAACTCGCCAGTCTCAGAACAACTTGCTTGACTGATTGTGATTTACCTGGCGAACCGAGAAAAACCTTTGGAGGGTAAGCCAATGCAATTTACTGATGATCAACTTTATCGACTTCTGAAAGGTCCCCAGCCCCTGCGGCTGAATGGGATTGACCTGAGCGGGGGCAATCTGAGCAAGGCTTACCTGGCCAAAATCAATGTATCCGAAAATGTCTTCAGCGGGGCTGATTTGAGCGGGGCTGACCTGACTCAAACTAACCTGAACATGGCAAACCTATCCAAGGCTGATTTAAGCGCGGCCGACTTGAGCGGAGCTGACCTGACCGAGGCTAACCTGAACATGGCCAAAATGCTCAAGACTAACCTGCACGGGACGAACCTGTTCAAGGCTGACCTGAATACGACCACCCTGCGCGAAGCTGACTTGAGCAAGGCCAACTTGATTAACGCTAACCTGAATATGGCTAACTTGCGCGAGACTGACTTGAACATGGCTAACTTGCGCGAGGCTAACCTGTTCAAGGCAAATCTGTTCAAGTCTAATCTAAACATGGCTAACCTGAGCGGGGCTAACCTGAGTGGGGCCAACTTGAGCGGGTCTAACCTGAAAATGGCAAATCTAAGCGGGGCAAATCTAAGCGAGGCTAACCTGACCGAGGCTGACCTGCGCAAAGCTGATCTGGGTGGGCGGGCCAACTTGAGCGGGGCTGACTTGAGTGGGGCCGACTTGAGTGGGGCCTACTTGATCAATGCCGATCTGAGCGGGACTAAACTAACAGGAACCTATTATCACGAAAAAACACGCTGGCCCAGTGGTTTTGACCCCGTGGCAGCTGGGGCCATTTTGGTGTGACCGAAAATAATCATGCTTACCACCAGTTCATCCTGAATACTTCTGCCTGTGCAAATGCGCAGGCAGAAGTATTTAACCCAAGCTGAAGCCTGAAAATTTCTGGCTCTTTGGAATCTCCGCGGCAGGACCCCGCATTTTGGGGTGTAGGCGCGCTGCACGTCACGAGAGGAGCCGCATACGTCGACATGCATTGGATGGTTCGGGTGCTTGCAGACGTTATCCGATTGGACGCTGCCAAAACTTGCTCCCGCTATGGCAACAGTCACGCCAGACGTCCCACTAGTGCCGCAACTACCTTAAGCTGTAGGGCTGTTTTGAACATTTTCTCCTTGAAAGAGAACCGATTACCCTACATCTTTATAAAGTTACGGTACTAGCACCAAAGGTTGGTATAGTAGGGGCTTCTTTGACGGTTGTCCCTGGGGGCAGGAGGATGAGTCCTGACGGGGAGAGCGGGAATCAAATAGTCTGGCAAGACTGTGATATAAATCTGGCAGACCACTTCCCACGCCGCTGGACAGGATAAATTTATGACCCCAAGCTCCCTTTTATGTCTCCTGGCTTTTTCCGTTCTCGGTTATCTTTTGGGCTCGTTGACCCCCTCGATCTGGATCACGCGTTTGCTCAAAGGCGTGGACGTACGCGACAGCGGCTCTGGTCATGCCACCACGACCAACACCATCCGCCAGGCCGGGTTTGGACCGGGAGCGGTGGTGTTCAGCTTGGATGTGGCCAAGGGCTTCATCCCCACCTGGCTGGCGCTGCGCTACGCCCCGGCAGAATGGATCATCCCGGTTGTGGCTGGAATGGCAGTCATCGGGCACTGTTGGCCGGTATTTGCCGGTTTCCGCGGCGGAATGGGGCTGGCAACTGCCGCTGGCGGGCTGCTGGCCGTTGAGCCGCTCAGCTTTCTGGTCAGCCTGGGCGTGCTGATTATCCTCGTATTAACCATCAAACATAGCGCGCGCGCCAGCGTGGCGGCAGGTATCCTGGCAACACCCGTCATGTGGCTGCTGGGGCTGCGCGGAACAATCATCTGGCTTGGGATTTCAATTGGGCTGGTCATCGCTGTGCGTTTCCTGATCGATTGGAACCGCCAGTACCGCGAACTGTGGCTTGATCGGGAGAGCAAAAAGTAAACCGGGATTCAGGCAGATAAGTAAAAAAGTGAAATGTACTTGGGATTTCCCTGTCTACTTGTGCACGTTCTTCGCAAACCCGGTTTGTCAAAATCGCCATTTTGGGATAAATTAAAGCATGCTCGCTCCCACGTCCCTCATCCTCGTCTGCCTGTCGCCCACGCCCCGCGATTTGGATTTCGCCCGGCTGTTGGGCTGGTACCGCATCCCCTTCCGTACCGCCCCCAAAGTTGTTGCGGTCGACTATCTGGCTTTTTACCAACCGGCCAGTTTTGGCGAGCAGGGCGGGCGAATCCAGTACTTGGCCGAAGTGAAGGGACACGAACTGACCACCCGCGCTGAACTGCTGCGCGACGAGCCAGAGCATCCCCGCGCGCACGAAGAATATTTCAAAATCCAGTTAGGCCCGCTCGAAAAACTCAAAGCGCCGGTCAAAGCCGAAAAATGGCGCCGAATCACCTTTTTCTATACCACCGGTGAATACCTGCTGCGCGCCCAAACGCTCAACCAACTGGTGGTCAACTCCGATGAGCGCCAACTGCTCTGGCAGTCATTGCGCGAACGCGCTGAAAATGAGCAGTTATACAAAACTGACCTCCCTGAAGTCAATTTGCCGCCCGAGGTGCTGGTTGCGTTGCTGGGAATTAAAAACGCGCCTGGCGTCTATTCCCCTGAAATTAGACTCATCCCATGAACCCATCCCACCCTGAGCCCCCGCCGCCTCCCTCCAACGAACCCGTCTGGACCTTTCGCGGCTACCAGCTCAAAGCCAGCGAATTTACCACCGCCATGGTGCATTTCTTCCGCGCCGAAGTGCAGCGCGCCAATGTCTGGCGGCAGCGGCTGGATACGACCACCAACTGGGCGGTTGTCACCACCGGCGCGGCAATTTCATTCGCCTTTACACAGAGCGGCGGCCAGATCGTCATCCTGCTCAACATCCTGCTGGTCACCATCTTTCTCATCATGGAAACGCGCCGCTACCGCTACTATGAACTGTGGGCCTCGCGCGTGCGTCTGATGGAAACCGATTTTTTCGCCGCCATGCTCGTCCCGCCCTTCCATCCCGCCGCCGATTGGGCCGAAACCCTGGCCGAAAGCCTGTTGATGCCCAGCTTCCCCATCTCGAACTGGGAAGCGATGGGCCGCCGTCTGCGCCGCAATTACCTGTGGATCTACACCATCGTCGGTCTGTCATGGCTGGCAAACCTGTGGCTGATGCCTGAACCCGTCAACAGCCTGCCGCACTTTATCGAACGCGCCGCCATCGGTGGGCTGCCCGGCACAATCATCGTTTCGCTGGTAGGGTTCTACTTTGCCATGCTGGGTGTCCTGGCAATTTTCACCTTCAGTTTGCGACAGGCAACCGGCGAAGTCCTGCCGCGCTTCAACCTGCCCGAAGTGCATCTCAGTGGGCCAAAAGCCTGGTTCCGCCGGGCCTCCCAACGCCAGCAACTGCTGACCTTTATCATCACTGACCAACCCGAGGCCGTTTCGTCCCAGATTATCAATGAAATGCGACGCGGTGCAACCATCGTGGACGGCAAAGGCGCGTACACCGGCCAGGGCCGCAGCATCCTGATGGTTGCCCTGACCATCACCGAAGTCACCCAACTCAAAAATCTGGTTGCCCAGGCCGACCCCAAAGCCTTTGTCATCGTTTCCCCGGCGCAATCAGTCTACGGCGGCGAATTCGCCCCGCTTCGTGAGGAAAAGCAATGAAAACCACGCTCATTAATAACGGGACGCTGATTACGGCAGCGGAAACCTTCAAAGCGGATATTCTCATTGAAGGCGAAAAAATCCGTTTAATCGGGGAAAACCTGACCGCCCCCGACGCCTTTGTCGTCGATGCGACGGGCAAATTCCTGACCCCCGGCGGAATCGATCCGCACTGCCACTTCGACCTGCCGATGTTCGGCACGGTCTCCTCTGACGACCACTACACCGGTCACAAAGCCGCCGCTTTCGGCGGGACAACGACCGTCATGGATTTCGTTGTTCAGGAATCACAAGGTTTTCGCTACTCAGTTGATCTTTGGCTCGAAAAAGCCGCCAAAGCCGCCATCGACTACTCCTTCCATATGAACCTGACCCACTTCGACGAGGCCATCGCTGCCGGCCTCCCCTCCCTGCGCGAGATAGGCATCACCACCCTTAAAGTTTTCACCGCCTACAACGGCCGCCTGCGCCTGGATGACGGCGCCATCTTCCGCGCCCTGCGCTCCGCCAAAGAGAATGGGATGCTGGTCATGGCCCACTGTGAAAACGGCGATGTCATCGAAACGCTCATCCCCGAAGCGCTGGCCGCCGGGCATACCAGCCCCGAATGGCACGCGCGCACCCGCCCGGCCTGGGGCGCAATAGAATCCACGCTGCGGCTGGCTGCCATGGCGCAGGAAACCAAAGCGCCGGTTTACATCGTCCACATGAACGTGGGCGGCGAAGCCGATATGCTCAAGTATGCCCGCGAGCGCGGTGTGCCGATCATGGGCGAAACCTGCCCACCCTATCTCTTTTTTTCCATTGAACACCTGATGCGTCCCGACGGCGCAAAATGGATTTGCTCGCCGCCGATGCGCACCGCCGCTGATAACGCCCGTCTCTGGCAGGGACTGGCCGAAGGCACGCTTCAGACCATCGGCACCGACCACTGCCCGTTCTTTTTCGACGGTACGCAGCCGATCAGCTACGAAGGAAAGGAAATCGCCATCCCCGGCAAGGAACTCGGCGCAGAGAATTTCACCAAAATCCCCAACGGCCTGCCCGGCGTACAGGATCGGTTGCCAATTTTATGGACCTATGGCGTGCGTGCCGGGAAAATCAGCGCCAACCAGTTCGTGGCGCTCACAGCCACCAACCCGGCCAAAATCTTTGGCCTGTACCCGCGCAAAGGCGCGCTCGTCCCCGGCGCAGATGCAGACATCGTCATTTGGGATCCGGAGAAAAAGGTCAAATATGGTGTGGCGCACAGTCACCAACGTACCGACTACAATTTGTACGAAGGCTGGGAACTGGTCGGGTATCCTGAAAAAGTCTTCCTGCGCGGAAAAATGATTGTCGCTGGCAAAAAGTGGCTAGGAAAATCAGGAGATGGTCAGTTTCTGAAACGGGGAGAAGGGGAAGTGCTGTAAATAGAGGCGCAGCGGTTCAAACAAACGTCAACCCTATCAGGGCCAAAAAGGCCCCCGCAAGCATCCATACATGGGCATTACGCTTGAAAGCTGGAAGGTCTCAAGCACCTCATCGAAGTCTGTCGCAACCCAGGGAAAGGGCTGCCCAGCGCTTTTGCCGATTTTTGCCCAGCAGACGCAGCCAGCGAAGCGAGGTCGTCCCGTGCATCTGGGAAACCAGCCGCCCCACCCGGAAACGGATGAGGCCCTCAGAAATTTCCAGCACCCTAGGAATCTGGGGCGGGGCAGGACCACAAAGCGGGCTGGAATTTGGCTCGCGTTATAAATGGCTGAGGCTAAGCTCCAGGATGGTGTACTGTATTTTACGCAATTTACCCAAAAGACTAAAAAGCCTGAAGGTCAGGCCGTATTTTTTTACCATCAAGGCGCGGACATAATTCAAAGCCTCCCCCGAGTCGTCGCGGCTGGCGGTAGCAGAAATCCAATCCCCGAGCGGTGCGCCATCCCCGCGCGAGAGAACGATCTTCACCTTGTCATTGTTAAGCACGCGTTTGGCCTTACCCGAGTTGGCCTGTGTCCAAATGTAGAACACCTCGCCCTCCTGCACGAACCAGACCGGGGTTTTGACGCCCTGTCCACTTTTGCGAAAGGTTTCGAGATTGAGATAGCTTTGATTGGCAAATTGAGTTAAATTTATATCCATGTTTTCTTGTCAGTCAGATTGTCAGTGATGGACGAATTCAAGGGCACATTGTATCTTCTCTTACGGCAGTCCCTTGAACCCGCGCGCTTTCCACGTCTGAAAACGCTGCTGGCCCAGGTCAGAAAGCATGAGTGTCATCCCAAATCCGATCAGGAGATTGGTGATGAAGAAAAAGACCACTTCCTCGAGCGGCAAAATGCCAAAAAAGTTGATTCCCAGCGTCTGGGACTCGGAAATCTGCCAGGTAGTGGCCTTCAGCGCGACAATATCCAGCAGGGAGAGATAAAGGCCGGGAACAAAAATTGCCCAAAAAACCTGCCTGCGGTGGTGCCATAAAATGTCTGCACCGAAGAGCAGTTGCGGCAGGATGGCCGGGAGAGCCCAGAAGAAGATGATGCCGATGTAGTTCCACTCGTCTCCAGCAAAGAAGAACTGGAAGGTAAAGAAAAACCAAATGGAAACAAGAAAAAAAACAGACAGGTAGACAAGTTTGGGGCCCGGGCGGAATTCCTGCTCAACCAAGTGGTCTCGATACGCCGCTACGCGGCTGCTCGACCAGCCAATCCGCCGGGCAAGGAACCACCACCACAGGCCGCTCAAGACCGTCTCGACAACGAAAAAAGTGTATTCTTCGATGGGGACATAGCCCAGGGTGATGCCAGTAACGAGGGCCGGGTTGTAGCTCCAAACCCCGGTGGCAACGAGGTAATTGTCCCAGGGAGTGGTGTAAATCAGAGCCAGAATCACATGCGCCAGGATAACCCGCCAGACCAGTTTCGACTGAAATCCGGGCGTGTCCTTTCCCCGCCGCTCGTCCCACAGGGTGACGGCCAGCAGGAGCAGGATGGGAACAAAAACGAAACGCAGGAGAAAATCAAAGTAAGTCATCGTCAGCCCATCAGATCAGTGAATAAATCAGCGCAGTTTGAGTTACCATTTTGGTCAGGTAACAAATTCCAGTTTATGCTAAAATTCCTAGTGGGCAAGCAGCCACCTTTATCATCTTTTCGGTTAAGGTCGGTCACCTTTGACCCGGCTTGCTTTCGGTAATGAGGTTGGGAAAACGATTCATGATTGAAGTCCAAAAATTATACAAACGCTTCAAGAAACTCATGGCGGTGGAGGATGTCACCTTCACTGCTCACGACGGTGAAATCCTCGGCCTGCTGGGCGCAAATGGGGCTGGGAAAACCACCATCATGCGCGTCATCTCCGCCATCCTGCAACCCACCAGTGGCAGGGTCCAGGTTGATGGGTTCGATGTAACCCGTCAGCCCGATAACGTCCGGGGTGTTTTGGGCGTGATGCCCGAAAATTGGGGCCTTTATGGGCATCTCTCTCCGCGCGACCACTTGCACTTTTTTGGCCGCCTGTACGCGATGCAGCCCGCCCGGCTCGAAGAACGAATCGAGCAAGTGGTCGAGCTGTTGCAAATGCAGGAGTACGCCAACCGCCCCTGTGAGCAGTTCTCGAAAGGGATGAAGCAAAAGGTTTCGCTGGCGCGCACCCTGCTCCACGAACCGAGAAATTTCGTGCTCGATGAGCCCACCAGTGGCCTGGATGTGATGAGCGCCCGCCAGGTGCGCGAAATCGTCAACGGGCTGAAAGCTGAGGGAGGCTGCATCATTCTCTCCACGCATATCTTGAGCGAAGCCGAGCGGATGTGCGACCGCATTGTCATGATGGATCGCGCCCACAAAGTGGCCGAGGGCACTGTCGCCGAGTTGTGCCAGCAGGCGGGCAAATCCAACCTGGAAGAAGCTTTTGTCAGCCTGATTGGACATGAGGACATCGAGGTGATCCTATGAAGACCTTTTGGACAGTCTTCAAAAAAGAATGGCTGGCGGTTTTCAGGGATCGGCGCTCACTGATCATCAACGCTGTTGTCTTTGGGATTGGCTTTCCAGTAATCGTCTTCCTGCCATACATGCTCCTGTTCGGTTCCATGGTCGGCCAGCTTTCCAAGTCCCTGGATGTGGCTGTCAGCGGGCTGGAGCATGCTCCTGAATTGGTAGATTTCATGCAGTTGGAAAACAAGCATCGAATCCAACTGGTGCCAGTTACGGATGTGGAAGCCGCAGTTCGCAGCCAGGGTTTTTCTGTTGGGTTGGTTATTCCACCCGGGTTTGAGTCTGACCTGGCCGGTTACCAGCCAACCGCCATCGAAATGATTACCCGTCAGGGACAAATCCTGAATACCCAGCCAGAGCGGGTTTCCAGCCTGCTGCGTTCCTTTCGCGAGGACCTGCTGGCGCGCCGCATCCACGAGAAAAACCTTTCCAAAGAATTTATCAATCCCTTTACGGTAAAATCGCGCGAGGTGCTCACCGAAAGCCGTTTCCAGCGCTCGATGGCTGGCTGGATGATGGTCTTGATGTTGACCTTATACGGATTCGCGGTCGGGATGTCGAAAGCTGTCAGCATCACCGCCGGAGAAAAAGAGCAACTGACGATGGAAGTCCTGCTTCTCTCTCCCGCCAGCCGCGCCGGGATCGTGTTGGGAAAAGCCATCTTTATCCTGACCTATGGGGTTGCCAGCCTGCTCCTGGGGCTCATTTCCACGATCCTGATGTTTGTTCTCGGGCTGGTCATCCTCGCCCGGAACCTCGATTTGACAAAATTTTTCAACAATCTCAGCCAGATCAACAGCGCTTCGGCTTCTCCCGCACCTGCCATTGTACAGGTCACGTTTGCAAGTTTGCTGATGATCCTGCTCCTGATGCTTTTCTGTCTGATGATTTTCACCATCCTGCAAATGTTGGTTGGCCTGTGGGCGCGGAATGAAGGCCAGGCAAACAACATCCTGGCAGCGGTCACCCTGCTGCCGGGGCTGATCAGCCTGGTTTTCTTTTCAGATACATATACGCCGCCGCTCTGGCATTATGCCATTCCTCTGTTGGGACAAATCCTGCTCATCCCAGATTTGCTCGTCAACCGCTGGGAGATGGCGCCGCTGCTGATTGGACTCGTCAGCAGCGCTGTGACAGTCGGCCTGTTCGTGTTAATCACGGTCTGGCTGCTGCGTCACGAAACGATCATCGCCCGGACGTGATTGCGAAGCCTGCGCCCAACGATAGGCCTTGAGTGCGCGCTCCCTGGCGAGTGCATGCTCCACGATTGGCTTTTCGGGATAGCCTGATACCTTGAGACCTTTTTCCCAGGGGGCGTGGAGGTTGTTGGCAGGCAAATGCGCCAACTCGGGAAGCCACTTACGGATATAGTCGCCATTAGGGTCGAATTTACGTCCCTGCAAGAGCGGGTTAAAGATGCGGAAGTAAGGCGCAGCATCCGTCCCGGTGCCCGCCGTCCATTGCCAGCCGCCATTGTTCGCGGCCGGGTCGCCATCCAGCAGGTTTTCCATAAACCAGCGCTCCCCCCACTGCCAGTTGATCAGCAAATCCTTGACCAGGAAGGAGGCAACAATCATGCGCGCGCGATTGTGCATCCAGCCGGTCTCACGCAACTGGCGCATGGCCGCATCCACGACCGGCATCCCGGTGCGGCCCTCCTTCCAGGCGGAAAAATCAGATTGATCGTCGCGCCAGGGGATGTTTTGCAGAGCCGGGTTAAAGGCGCGGGTATTAACGTGAGGGAAGTGGTAGAGGATGCTGATGTAGAATTCGCGCCAGATCAGTTCGTTCAGCCAGGTTTCGGCGGATTGGTTTTGGGCGAGGGCAGGAGCGCCTTGCGCGGCTTCCAGCGCGGCACAAACCGCCTGACGCAGGGAGAGCGTCCCGAAACGGAGATAGGGCGAGAGCGAGGAAGTGCCATCCAAATCCATCCGGTTGCGGGTCTCGGCGTAGTGGTAGATGGGCAAAGTCGTAAATTGAGTCAGGCGGCGTTGGGCTTCAACCTCGCCCGCTGGGAAAAGGGGATTCTCAGCGCTTGACGGGAGTTCCTCGGAGTGGAGAAAAGGCGCCGGGGGGAAAACGTCTGGCGCGGGGAGCGGGGAAAGGTTTGGGGAGAGCAGAGATTTCCAGGCTTTGGAAAAAGGCGTGAAAACGGTATACGGCGCGCCATCCACTTTATGAACCACCAACGGGTGGTGAACTGTCTGTCCGTGAATTAGTTCCAGCGGCAAGGATTCGGCCATCCGGGTATCGCGGGCGCGGGCGAAGGGAGTGAAATCTTCTTCGGCAAAAATAGCCTGTGCGCCGGATTGAATCAGCAAGTTAAGCAGGGCGATTTCTGGTTTGCCCTTGCGAACAACCAGCGCACTGCCGCGCTGGCGCAGGTCGTCAGCCAGGGCGCGCAAGCCAGCAAAGAGAAAAGCCTGTCGGCGGGCAGGGGTGCTGGCAAGCAAATCAGGATCGAGAATAAAAACCGGGATGACCGCCCCAAATTGGAAAGCAGCCTGGAGAGCCGGATTATCGGCCAAACGGAGGTCGCGGCGAATCCACCAAAGGGCAATCATCGCGGGTTTTACTCTGAAATGGCTGCCGGGGCAACAGGTGAACCCGCTTTGGCGCGGATCTCTGCCGCAATCGGGTGGCCGTAGATGACACGCCAGACGTAAAAGCTGAGCAGCGCCAGCAAGCCGCCGCTAAATGCGCCGGGCGCCCAGGTTCCCAGGCCGCCGAGCAAGGCGCCGCCCAGCGTAGGGGCAATCACGCGCGTCAGGCTTTCGATGGAGGCGGCCAGGCCCAGAATCCCGCCAACTTCCTGCGGCTCAACGGCTTTGGTCAGGGTGCTGGCAAGGACGGTGTTCAGAATTCCGCCAGCCATGGCCGTGGGCGTCAGAATGACCAAGAGCCAGAAAACCGACGAGACAACCGCCCAACCCAGCAGGGAAACAGCCATAATGATCACCGAGACGGCGATCAAGACGTCTTCGCGGAAGCGTTGGGTCAGACGGCCAATCAGGAAACCCTGCACGAAGACAGAGAGCACGCCAACGTAGGTCAGCACCAGGCCGGTATCCTGTGCGTCGAGTTGGAATTTCTTGAGGGCATACAGGGTAAAGATGGTCTGGAAGATGGCAAAAGCCAGTCCAAAGAAGAAACGAGTAATCAGCAAAGAGCCGCTGAAAGGGCGTTTGAGCGCCTGGAGGAGCGCCGACAATGTGAAAGCGGGGCGCTTTTCCAACATCTGATCCCGTTTTTCGGCGGTCAACGACTCGGGCAGCCAGGCAGCGACCAGAACCAGGTTGACAAAGGCCAAAGCGGCAGCGACGAAAGCCGGGACGGGGTAGCCCCACTGGCTCAAGAATCCGCCGGTGACCGGGCCGATGATGAATCCCAACCCAAAGGCAGCCCCAATCAGCCCCAGCCCTTTGGAGCGATTCTTTTCATCGGTCACATCGGCGATATAAGCCTGCGCCACGCTCAGGTTGCCGCCCGTGAAACCATCCAGGATGCGGCTGGCAAAAAGCATCCAGAGGCTGTTGGCCAGGCCAAGCAAGAGAAATCCCAGAAAGGTGCCGAAAATACTGACCAACAGGATCGGGCGGCGGCCAAAGCGGTCAGATAAACGTCCCAGGATGGGCGCGCCGATCAACTGCATGGCGGCGTAAGAAGCCACCAGCAGGCCGGTCACAAATTCATTCGAGCCAAAGGTTTCAGCATAATAGGGCAGCAGCGGCAGGATCAGGCTGAAGCCAAGCAGGTCGATAAAGACAATCAGAATGACAGAGAAAAGACGTTTATTCATAGGGTTGGTAAATCAGTGAGTGGTCAAGCGGGATGGGTTAGAGAGTGAGATAGAGGCTGTCACCTTCTTGCGTGACCTCGAAAGTTTGGATGGGAGTAGGTTGTTTCCCCATCATCAGCATGCGGCGCGTCCAACTGGGCAGTTTGGCCCCTGCCAGACTCGTGACCCAATCCAAATTCTCGCCGGTGCACATGTCGAATTTGCTCCCGTGGAACGGACAGGTGATCAGGTTCCCTTCGACCTGGCCCAGACCGATTGGAAACCCCAGGTGTGGACAGCGGTTTTCAACGGCGCAAAAGCCGTTTTCGGTGTGATTGATGACAACCATCACGCTTTCGACCCGGATAATCCTGACTTTTCCCTGCGGAAAATCATTGAGCGTGCCAATTTTAACTTTTTTCATCAGGTCTCCTTTTCGCCCTACTTCCGCTCAAAGCGGTAAGCGGGTTCGGTTGTCAGCGTAAACGCGGGCGTTTTGCCGGTTTTTGTCAGGTTTTCCCAGCCCACGCGCAACAGGCCGAGCAAGGGCGTCCAGGGTTTGAACATCCGGTATTCCACAAATTCCCTATGCTGGCTTCCGAGCGCCTTGACCAGTCGTCTGGCGGCCACTTCGGGAGCCCAGGCCAAAAAGCGCAGCACAAAACCAAAGTTTTTCATCTGCTCCTGGGCCTTCTCGCCAACCACGCGCGGACTGGTGAGCATGTCAGTTGTCATCATTCCAGGACTGAAGCCCAAAATCTGCACGCCGCTGCCCGCATTTTCCTTCGCCAGGCTGCGAGTAAAGGATGTCAGCCAGGCCTTGGTCGTACCATAGAGCGCAGTGGGTGTGGCTGGGCGCAGGAAAGAACCATTTCCGTAAATATTGACCAACAGACCAGCTTTGCGTGCCAGGAAATGCTTCATCGCCGCCTGCGTGCCATGCAGCGCACCCAGGTCGTTCGCCATGAACATCTCCAGAGCCTCGTGCGGATTCATATCCAAGATCATGCCCGCCGCCGAGGAATATCCGGCGTTATTGATCCAGATGTCGAAATGGCCGAATTTTTGGATGACCTGCTCTGCCAAATGATGGACCTGGGCCTCGTCACGGACATCGACGACGAAACCGGCGGTGCGACCCGGAAATTGCATCCCGTTCAAGGTGCGCTCAACCGCTTCCTGGCTTCTCCCGGTAAGGACAACGGTTGCCCCGGCGGCCAAACAGGCTTGGGCGGTGGCCAGGCCAAATCCACGGGTGGAACCGGTGATGACGATGACTTTATTGGTTAGGCTTGGCATTTTGCTCCTGGTTGAGCCTCTGCAAAACTTCGAGTATTTCCGCATTGGTTGGAATATCCGTCGCGTCATGCCCATAATGAACAAAACGAACCAGGCCCTGCTTGTCAATCGTCACTTGCGCGGGCATCCGTCCAAACTTGAACAGGTTGACTTCCTGCCCGTATTTTTTCAAGATGCTATGGGTTGGGTCAGGTAGGCCGACGAAAGGCAAATCGTTTTCCTGCCAGTAATTGACGAAAGCCTTGGCATCCTCTGGTCCGAGCACCAAAACAACTGTATCTTGCGTTACAAACTTGTCATAGTCGAGGCGCAACTGCGCCATATGCCGTTGGCAGAAAGGTCAGAAAAAGCCGCGGTTGAAAACCAAAAGCACATTCTGGCGGCCTTGAAAAGCGGAGAGCTGCACAGTCTGACCGGTGAAATCGGTCAGGGTGAAGTCTGGAGCGGGCAGGTTCAATTCAGCGCGATTGCTCAACTCAGGCTCGCTTTCCCAGCCAGAATTTGCGCCAGTCGCCGCCGCTGGTTTGGAGGGCCAGAAAGGCGTAGAGGCTGCCCGCGAAAAAGCCGAGCGTCATCATTGCAATCGTCCACAAAACAGCCACAGGGAGGGATTTTTCGCGGTAGATGATCCAGCCAGAGAAAAGCGTGAAGCCGGTATATAGGTCAACCAGCGAAACAATTCCCCAGGGATTAGCCAGCAGCTTGCTGCCGTCCAGGCCAAAATCGCCGCGGGTGAAACCAAAGATGAGCACAGAAGTCATGGCAAAGATGCCAAGAACGGATACAATTTTTGCGAGTCGCATGAGTTACTCCTTTGAGATGCAGGCAAAACCGAGCGCGCCCACGCCAAGATGCGCGCCCAAAACCGGTGTGATTTGAACCACCGGCACATCCGTCTCCGGCCAATAAGCGCGGACGGTTTCACGCAGGGCTTCAGCTTCTTCCTGAATGCCCGCGTGAACAATCGCCAGGCGCTCAAAGGGAGCGTACTGCTCAAGCCAGGATAGCATTTGGGCAGTGGCATTTTTCTGGGTCCGGGTGCGGTGAATGACCGGCTTGCCCTGGTTCATGTACAAAACTGGCTTGATTTTTAGGATTTCACCGATATGCGCCACGGCAGTATGCATCCGGCCGGAACGCTTCAGGTATTCGAGGGTCTTGAGCGAGGCAAAAACATAACTGCGCCGCATTTGCTCTTTCAAGACCGCCAAAATCTCTTCCACAGAGTGACCGGCAGCTACCAACCTGGCCGCTTTTTCCACCAGGAAACCGGTTCCCAGGCTAAGCTGGGTCGAATCGAGAACAGTCACCGAGAGATCGACTAATTGCTGGGCGGCAATCCGCGCTTCATTGACGGTGGCGCTCAAACTCTCGGAGATGTGGATCGAGAGAATAGCCTGTGCCCCCTCCTCAGCCAGACGCCGGTAGAGACGCTCAAAACCCGCCGGGCTGGGTGAAGCCGTTTTCGGGAAGGGGTTATAGCCCGGAAGCTGGCGATAAAACTCCTCGCGCGAAAGGTCGACCCCATCCAGATAGGCTTTGTCACGGATGTGGATATTGAGCGGCAAGACGGTAATTCCAAGCTCGCGGATGGTTTCAGCGGGCAAATCACAAGTGCTATCGGTCACAATTTGAATGGTCATGGGAGCCTCGAATGCGGTCAAAAGTCGAAAGTCAAAGGTCAAAACCGAATGGTGTGGGTTGCAGCTTGCGTTTTACCGGCCAGCTTTGGCCGGAAGGGGACGATGCAGACCGGTGGCCGTTTTGACGATCAACCCCAAAACAAGCAGACCAACGATGACCCAGGCGGCATTCGCCACCAGGGGTGCGGCGGCTTGTTTGAGGGCAATCCCGATGATTGCCCAAATCAGCACACCGGGATAAGCAATTTCATGCCGGGTGAAAATCATCGCCAGCCCCAGGACGAGCGCGGCAGCCAGCATGATCACCGTCCAGGTTTCCGGGGCCACGCCCCAGGCATTCCACTTGAGATAGTCCAAAACATCAGCCGCGTTGGCGATGGTGGCCACCGAAATCCAGCCCAGGTAGGTGCTGATCGGCAGATGAAGGCTCCATTTTTCCGCCGCTGAAACCTGGCGCTGGCCAATTTCGAGTTGCAGGTAACAGACCAGCAGCGTGACCAGCAACCCCAGCATGATGACAATGGTCAGGGGGAAAATTTGATAGTGCCACAGAAAGAGCCAGGCGCTGTTAAACACTCCGCTTAACGCGAACCAGTAGCCGGCCTTGCGCAGGTATGGGTTTTCGCGTTGGGCTGGCAGCGCCTGGTAGGCGGCGAAAGCCAACATGCCGATGTAAATCAGTCCCCAGATGGCAAAGACGTAGCCTGCCGGGACGAAAAAGACTTTGAACTGATCGGAAATTTCGCCGGTTGCCAGGCCGTTGAAAGGCAGGGCGTTGGCTAAAATATTGACGGTAATTGTGCCAATTACACTCAGCACAACAATGATTTGGCGAAGCAGGTCTCGGTTCATGGGATATCCTTTTGGGGTTGAATGGTTGAAAGTCAAAGGTTGAATGTCAAAGGTCAGTGCTTTACGGTCAACGGTCTATGGTCTATCGTCTTTAGCCTGCATGGCTTTGCAGCCATTGAACAATCACCCGGCCGTTCTCCCCTAAATGGGTTTCAACGGCCCGGGCATAGGTTCCCAGGTAAGCGCTGATGACTTGCTGGGGCAGGCGCTGAACGCGGATCAGGTTTTCGAGCCAGTCCAGTTCGCTGTCGATAAAGCGCAGGCTGCCAAGTTGCAAGGCGGCGACCAGGTTATTGCCCAGAAACTGGTTGGCGGTGCTGAAATACTCGGGGTTGACGCCAAAGGGTTGGAGCTGCTCGTTCAGCGTGTTTTCCACCAACGGACGTTTATGCTGGAAAACTTTCAGGGTTTGAACATACTCAGTGGAGGGCAAAACCACCTGCGGTGAGTCCGCCGGGCTGGCGAGCAGGCTTTCAATTTTTTCCAAGCCCGCTTCAAGCGTTTGGCCCAAATAGTGTGCGGGAATATGGCGGGTCAGTTCGGGCTGAAGGTTGAAAATCCGCCCGCCGTAGGCCACTTGCGCGCCGTGAGCGTGGAGCAGGCTGGCAGCTTGCGCCAGGGTCGCGGCGCTGTTGAGATGTTGCGCCGAGAGAATCGTCAGCTGCGGCTGGATGGAAACCAGCGTTTCCTCGAAACGGTTAGTTGGCACATTGGCGCCCAGGTAAATCACATTCAGACCGCGGCGGCGCAGGAACAGGGTCAGCAACAGGCTCGAGAAGCTGTGCCACTCATCTGATGGACAGCCGACCATGACCGTTTGTGAGCGGGATGGGGCCGGCGTGGCCGAGAGGAGGGCATCCAGGCGGCGCAGGGCGAGATTGGAGGCAAAATGCTCCTGCTGAACACTGGCGCGGTTTTCGTACCATAACCCGCCGATCTCAGTTAGTCCACGCGCCAGCAGTTCGGCGCAAACCGTTTCAACCGGGTAGAGACTGAAAGCCTGATTCAGGGTTTGTTCGGCGGCGGCTTCGTTATAGTCGAGGCAGGCGGCCAGCCATTGGGCGCGCAGAGCCTCAACCCCGGTCGCAGGAAACAACGGCGCAACCGGTTTGACCACCGGCAGAACTTCGGCCAGCGGGTCATGCCCCTGTAACCGGTGTTCTTTCCACATCTCCGCCGCGCGCGAAATGCTCAAGCCTTCGCTCTGACGGGCCAGGAGCCATTTGAGCAGTGCCACGTCGAAATCTGAATACAACCTGTGCCCGCCCTGGGTCCGCTCTGGCGCGGGCAGGCCATAACGGCGCTCCCAGGCGCGGAGGACATCGGCTTTCAGCCCGGTTTCTTTCAGAACGGCTTTCAGGTTGTAAACAGGGTTTTTACTCAGAACCATTAAAATACTCCAGTGAGGTTTCGATAGGGCGAGAGGACAGAACCGTCGCCTATTCAACCAGCGAGGATTGCGTAGAGACCAATTTTGGGACCAAGACCGGCGTGTTCTTTTTGTAGGCTTCATAATCGGCCTGTCCGCCCCATTTCTGATCGGCCTTGGCCTCCAGAAGCGGCACTCCGCTGACTCGGGTTAGAAGCAAGGTGACAAAAACCGGGGAGATCAGGGCAACCCACTGCCAGCCTTGTAAAACCGGCAAAGCGATGATGGCGACACCCACCCAAAGCATAATCTCGCCAAAATAATTGGGATGGCGGGAACGCGCCCACAAACCGGTTTGAATAAACTTGCCTTTGTTCTCCAGATTGGCGCTGAAACGGCTTTTCTGAGTGTCGGCAATAACTTCAATGGCAAAGCCGCCTGCCCAGACCAGAAAACCAACCAAGGCGAATAAGTCCAAATCTTTGCGGATGCCAGTGGTGATGGCCACCAGCGCCGCCGCCAGCGTGAAAGTAACCCACAAGCCCTGGATCGTCCAGACGTTCAAGAAACGGATGAAGGAAGGTTTAAGCTCGTCAAAACGATCATCCTTGCCGGCTTTTTTGATGCGTCCAAACAAGAAAGAGCCCAGACGGATGGCCCAAATGACGACCAAAGCCACCAGCAGGAGCGACCGGCCATCGAAGGCCTGGCTGAAAACTACCGCCAAAACGGTGACGGAGAGGTAAGTCAGACTCCCCGTCAAATCAAAAAATTTTTCAGTCTGCAGCCAGTAAGCTGGGAGAAAAGCCAGCCATTGGATCAGGAAAGCCAGCCCTACCGCCAAAGCAAAAACCGGCAGACCAGCCAGCGTGGCCCCACCCTGACTACCTGCCCAGGCCATCAGGACACCCACCAAAATCAAAATTGGGAAAGCAATTAGTGCATTACGATCGGTTGTTTTCATGGAATATTCCTTTTTTAGCTCAAGTTGCTACTTTTAGTGAAGAACTTCCCTCACCCCGATTTTGACGCCTTTGCAATCAGACGGTTTCCCCCTCTCCCGGTGGGAGAGGGCAGGGTGAGGGCTTTTGATTATGCCCGGGACGGCTCGGTATTTTTGACCAGCTTTTGTACACTTATTGTACCCATTTCTTTCAAGATTCGCTCAGTAGTTAATTTGGCCGAGAGCAAAACAATCGGCAAACCAGTGCCCGGGTGGGTCGAAGCCCCCGCAAAATACAGATTTTTGTACTGCGCATGCCGGTTCTGCGGGCGCAGGAAACCCACCTGCCAGAAGTTGTGGCTCAGGCCGAAGGCCGCGCCTTTTTCGAGGTTGAACTGTTCTTTCCAGGTCAGCGGCGTGTTGACAATTTCAAATTTAATCTGCTCGCGCAGATCCGTGATCCCCATTTCCTTTCCGAGCCGGGCAAAAACCGTTTCGCGGGCGCGCTCGACCAGCGCGGGCCAATCCTGGCGATTGGATTCATCCATGTGGCCGACCGGAACGAGCACATAGAGCGTTTCTTGACCCTCGGGGGCCGCCGCCGGGTCCGTCCGCGCCGGGGCATGGACATAAAAGGAGGGCTGGTCGGGCAGTTTGTGGTCGTTGAAAATCTGATCAAACGAGGCTCGGTAATCGCCGCCCAGGAAAACATTGTGATGGGCAATCTGTGGGTAAGCCTGATCCACGCCCCAGTAAAACATAATCGTTGAGCAGGTGTAGAGCTTTTTATCCAGCTTCGCAGCTTCAGCGTTCTTGGGGAGTAATTCTTTGTATATGTACGGGAGATCGGCGTTCCCGACAAACAGGTCAGCTTCGTAGACCTGACCGTTTTCCGTTTCAACCGCTTCGACCTGCTTACCCGTTACCTTGATACTCTTGACTGGAGCGTTATAGACAAATCTGACGCCGAGTTTCTCCGCCACCTTGGTCAGCGCCTCGATCCCCGCGTACATCCCGCCCATTGGATACCAGACCCCTTCGGCCAGTTCCGTGTACTGAAGCAGGGAATAGGTCGCCGGAGCGTCATACGGACTCAGGCCCAGATACATATTCTGGAAAGTGAAAGCCGCCTTAAGCCGTTCATCCTTGAAAAAACGGCTGGTGTTGGCATAGTGCTTTTGCAAAGCTTTAAGTTGGAAAATCAACGGCAGGTTGGTCAGGCTGAAATACTCGAAAATGTTATAAAAATTGCGCCCAACAAACTTCTCAACTGAAATCTTATAGTGTTTCGCGCCTTCGGCGATATAGCTCAGAAAACCGGTGAAGGCGGTTTTGTCCACTTTTTCAAGCTGGGTCTGCATCTTGCCAAGATCGGAGGTCAGTTCCAACTGCAAGCCATCCTCGAAATGGACTTTATACGTCGGTTCGATGCGTTTCAGATCCAAGTGGTCGCTCATTTTTTCACCCAGGGCGGCGAAGGTTTCTTCCCAGATTTCGGGCATCAGGAACAGGGTTGGGCCAATGTCGAAACGGTGTCCAGCCTGGATAATCTGGTTACAGCGTCCGCCGGGGGTGGCATTCTTCTCTAAAACGGTAACAGCATAGCCATTCTTTGCCAATCGTCCAGCCGTGGCAATTCCGCCAATTCCAGCGCCAATCACCAGGGCAGTCGGTTTCTTCGTCATCTGATAATTTCTCCATTTTTTGCTGTCGAGCAGGTCACGTTAGAAACGAGAGCTGCTGATTACTGATTACTCCCTCAGTATACCATATGTCGATATATTGTCAAGTATTTTTCAGAAATTCCCGTACAAATCCTTGACAATATCTACAAAACCTGTACAATAGATCAACTTGACCAACTTTTGACTTTCGACTTTATTGGAGGCAGACATGATCCAGACACAATGGGAAAACCGCTTAATCAACCTGGCAGGCAAGGTCACTCACCCGGCCACCAGACCCGACCTTTCCTATTGGGCCGGCGACGCCTCTCTTGAAAAAGCTTACGAACTCTGCGGACAAATCGCCGTTCACCACAGCAAATCCTTCTACCTGGCCTCCGCCCTGCTCCCCGAAGAAAAACGCTCCTCTGTCCGCGCGCTGTATGCCTTCTGCCGCACGGTGGATGATATTGTCGATGAAGGGACGCTGATTGGCCGCGAAGTGGAATTGAACTATTGGCGCGGCCTGGCCCAGGGCATTCTCCACCCCCGCCCCGATGATTTAGTCGGCCAGGCCTGGGTCGATACTCGCAGCCGCTACCATATCCCCGCGCAATATGCCTTGCAACTGATCGATGGTGTCTCCCGCGATTTGGGCGCAGTCCGCTATGCGACCTTCGACGAGTTGACCACCTACTGCTACGGCGTCGCTTCCACCGTTGGGCTGATGAGCATGTACATCGTCGGCTTCAAAAGCGCCGAAGCTGTGCCCTACGCCATCAAACTCGGCGTCGCCCTCCAAATGACCAACATCCTGCGGGATATCGGCGAAGACTTCCGCAACAGCCGCGTTTATCTGCCCCAGGAGGACCTCCGCGCCTTCAACCTGACTGAAACCGACCTGGCAATTAGCCTCGTCACCCCGCAGTGGCGTGAATTCATGAAATTCCAGCTTTTCCGCACCCGCCAGCTCTACACCGAAGCCGCCGAGGGGCTTAAACACCTCGAGCGCGACGGTCAACTGGCGATTGGCGCCGCCGCCGATTTCTACCAGGGCATTCTTGAAACCATCGAAGCCAATGATTATGATGTTTTCTCAAAACGCGCCAGCTTGAGCGCCTGGGGTAAGCTCAGCCGCCTGCCAAGGCTGTGGCTAAACTTAAGCGGGACGCCAGGTTAAGGGAAATCCCCTCATGGTTTTAGGGGGAAGAGTCATTTACAAGATTCTCCAACCGCGTAAAATCAGTTTGCTTTTTCTCCTCCTGCGATAAGAGTAGTCTGTGGGGCACAGACTACTCTTATCGTTTAAGGGTAAAATTCAGAGGGGCTTGAATCACCCAGGGTTTGTCGGAAAAAAATTGAACGGGCAGATTGCCATGAACAAACCCTTCGATGGTAACCTCCAGGAAGACCTGTCCAGCCGCGTACCAATCCGCGAAGGCTTGATTGTAGCTGATCGAAAATAACCAGATGTCCCGTTTGCACCTGAGGCCGCTTTCGTTTTACCTGAAACTTATCGCCGCCACCCTTGTTGCGACGGTGCTTGGCCTTATTTTCCTGGCGTCCTTCCTGATGGCCGCCATCCTGACCATCCCGCTCACATCCCAGGTCTGCTGTGAAACCCCTGCCCGCTTCGGCGCGGATTACGAACCAGTCAGTTTTACCACCACCGACGGTCTGACCCTGCGCGGCTGGTATGTTCCGCCCCGCAACAGCGCGCCCGCTGCGGGGCGGAACGCAGTCATTATCCTCATCCACAGCTACTATGCCGACCGGCGGCAGACCCTGCCAGTGGCGGAAATGCTTTTCAAACACGGTTACGGCCTGCTGATGTATGACCAGCGCGCCAGCGGCGAAAGCGACGGGGGGACGCGCTCCCTGGGCAGACTCGATATTCCTGACCTGGCCCAGGCGGCCAATTACCTGGCTGCGCGCCACGAAAACCTAAAAATCGGGGCTTACGGCTGTTCGATGGGAGGCGCCATCGCGCTGGCCGGGGCCGTCGGCGTTCCACAGGTGCGCGCCATCGCCGTTGATGCGCCCAGCCCACTCAGTTGGCCCGAATACCACCCGGCCTTCAGCCTGCGCGATCCCTTCAGCCTGCCAATCACTGCCCTTTACTTTGGCATGGTCGGCCTGCGCAGTTGGGCCCTGCCGCCCACCAGCAGTCTCGACGCGGCCCATAATTACGGTCCCCGACCTATCCTATTGATTTCCACCGGCCAGGGCGGGGAATTTGCCCGCGTCAGTGCCTATTTTGAAGCGGCTCCGGGCCCCAAAACGCATTGGAACCTCCCAGATTCGAGCCATTGCGCCGCGCCCTCCACACATCCCCAGGAATATGAGCGGCACCTGGTGGAATTTTTCGCGACAGCCCTATTGGACCAGCCATGAAACCTCCCCTGCCACCTCGCAAACGAAATCTTGCCTACTGGCTGCGCTTGCTGGCCTTTTTTGTCGGCCTGCTTTATTTATCAGTCATCCTGATCATCCCGCTCCAGTTCGGAATCCAGCAAATCCGCCCGGCGCACAGCCAGGTTTGCTGCAAAACTCCCCAGGATCATGGCCTGGAATTCGAATCCGTCACTTTCCAGACCCAAGATGGCTTGACCCTGCGCGGCTGGCACATCCCCAGCCGGAACGGAGCTGTGGTCATCACCCTGCACGGCTATGGCGGCAACCGCCTGGGAACCCTGGGCCAGGCTGTTTTGCTGGCCCAGCACGGCTACGGGGTCTTGCTCTACGACCAGCGCGCCAGCGGCGAAAGCGACGGGGAGAATCTCTCCTGGGGTTGGCGCGATGTGGCCGATGTGAGCGATGCCGTCCAATATTTGCAAGCAGGGAAAAGGTACGCGCCCGCCCAAATCGGTATCTATGGCTGCTCCACCGGCGCAGAAATCGCCCTGGCCTCCACCGCGCTCAACGGGGATCTTCGCGCCGTTGCCGCCGAAGACGCCGAATACAGCACCACGCGCGATATACTCATCATGCCTGATTGGAAAGATCAGCTGTTTTTCCCAGGCTATCACTTGTTTATCAAGGTCATGGAATGGCGCAGCGGCACATCCGCCTCGATCTCACTTTCAGAAGCGGTTGGCCGCATTTCCCCGCGCCCGCTCTTGCTCATCTCGAACGGCCAGGACTTCGATTACATCCAGGCACAGTATTACTTCGACCTGGCCAAAGAACCCAAGGAACACTGGAATCTTCCCAATTCGTACCACTGCGGCGGACTGACCACCCACCCGCAGGAATATGAAACCAAATTGACGGGCTTTTTCGATGCCGCGTTTCGTTAAACCACAACCACCTCTCACCTACATCAACCTGGAGAAACCCGATGCCCTTTGATTTTGACCGCCTGATCGACCGCCGCCAGACCAATTCGCTCAAATGGAGCGCCTACGAAGCCGATGTCCTGCCGATGTGGGTCGCTGACATGGATTTCGCCGTCCCCGAGCCGATCACCAAGGCCCTGCATGAGGCCGTTGACCACGGCATTTTTGGTTATGAAATGCCCAGCAAAGCCCTGCGTCAATCCGTTGCCGTGCGGATGAAAAAACTCTACGACTGGGACGTGGATGAAAACGCTGTCGTAGCCGTCACCGGGCTGGTCAGCGGGTTTTATGCCGCAGCTTCAGCCTTGTGCATTCCCGGAGACGGCTACCTGATCCAGCCGCCGGTCTATATGCCATTCAACGACATCCAAAAACACTTGGGCGTCATCCGCCAGGAAGCGCAGCTCGTCAAAACAGTCAAAGGCGGCAGGCTGGGCTATGAAATCGACTGGGACGTTTTCGAAAAAGCCTTCCATAGCGGCGGCAGCCAGACACGCATGTTCCTGCTCTGCAATCCCCATAACCCCACCGGGCAGGTTTACAACCGCGCAGAACTGACCAAAATGGCCGACACCTGCCTGAAAAACGGGACCGTGATCGTCTCCGATGAAATCCACAGCGAACTGCTGCTCGGTGCGGCCAAACACACCCCGGTCGCCGCGCTCTCGCCCGAAATCGCCCAACAGACCATCACCCTGGTCGCCCCGTCGAAAACCTTCAACATCGCCGGGTTGTTCTGCGGGTTTGCGATTATCCCAAACCCGGAACTGCGTGAACGCTTCAAAGCCGCTGTCGAGAAAATGACTCTGCACGTTGCCAGCCTGGCGCAGGTGGCTGCCCAGGCCGCTTTCTCCGGCCAGTGCGATAGCTGGCTCGATGAACTGCGCACCTATCTGACCGCCAACCGCGATTATCTGACCGGGTTTGTGGACCGTGAACTGCCCGGCATTCAGATCAGCGTGCCCGAGGCCACTTACCTGGCCTGGCTCGATTGCAATGCGCTGGTCGAAAACGGCCAAATCCAGGGGAAACCCGCCGACTTTTTCCTGAAAAACGCCCGTGTGGCGCTGAATGACGGCGCGGCCTTCGGCGCTGGCGGCGAGGGGTTCGTCCGTCTGAATTTTGGCTGCCCGCGCGCCACGCTGCAGGAAGGCTTGGAACGGATCAAAAAGTCCCTGGCCTGAACAGTTGCGAAACTTGCCTAGCGCCATAAGCGTAAATGGGAATAATCCCTAAACAGCAAAGGCAAATCAAAATGAAATCTCTCTTTCACTCCTGCAAGCTCTGGCTGCTTATCATTCCAATCGGCCTGCTCCTCGGCTGGCTCGGCCTGCCAGCCGCCATGGACTATTTCTCCTACCACCCCGAGGTCGCCTACCAGGCCACCCTGCAAGCCTCCCCCAGCTATGATCTAACTGAAAACGTGAGCGTTTCCTTTTCTTACGAACCTGCCGACAGCCCAAACCTGACCAAGCTGCGCGAAACCTACGGGCTGGCTGAAATCGCCGGTTCCGGTGCGGACTTGGACAAGGCCAAAAATCTCCTGAAATGGGTTCATGACCTGATCCCCCACGATGGCAGCCGCCCACTCCCCAGTCAGCGGGATGCGATTGCGCTGATCAACTCCACCAAAACCTCGGGGCAGGGGTTGAACTGCCGGGGGCTGGCGATCATCCTTTCGGAAGCCTTGCTCAGTGTCAGTGTCAAGACCCGCTTTGTCGAACTGCTCCCCAGGGATTTTTCCACCGACAGCCATGTCGTCACCCTGGCTTACATTTCAGAATTGGAACAATGGGTCTTTTTTGACCCATCCTATCAAGCCTGGTTCGTCAACACCGCTGGAGAATATCTGGGATTGGCAGAAATCCGCGCCAGCCTGATCAACAGGGATGTCTTAATCGCCAACGCCGAAATCAATTACAACGGCGGCCCGGTGGATGTCGATTACCTGAACTATCTCTCGAAAAACCTGTATCGCCTGGCCAGCCCGGAACATTCAGGCTTTGGGATCGACACCTCCCCCGAACGCAAAATGGTACTCCTGAACCCGGTCGGGGACAATTCCGGTCGCCGCAACCCGTTCCAGGCGCAAATCACGCTTCATAACCCGGATGTTTTCTGGACAAAACCGTAAAATGAAGTTGATCATCTTCTCTGGGCTGCCGGGCGCTGGCAAATCGGCCCTGGCCGAAGCCGTTGGACAATGGTTTGGCATCCCCGTCTTTGCCAAGGATTGGCTCGAAGCCAGCCTCCTGCGCTGTGAACTGGTTCCAACCAACCCCGAAAAGCCCCTCGGTTCAGCCGGTTACCAGCTTTTGACGATGCTGGCAGAACGTCAGTTCAGGCTCGGTCAATCCGTCATTCTCGATAGCGTTGCCAGCACACAATCGATCCGTTCGACGTGGCGCGCATTGGCCCGGCAATTTGGAGTTGATTGGCGCGTCATCGAGGTGCTTTGTTCCGATGAAAGCCTGCACCGCACCCGCCTCGCCCACCGCCAGCGCCAAATCCCCGGCTGGCATGAACTCAAATGGTCAGAAGTTGAGCATGTCAAAAGCTATTTTGCGCCTTGGGATGAGCCGCGCCTGATCCTTGACACCCTGGCTCCTTTTGACCAAAACCTGACACAGGCCCTGTCCTACTGTTCATAAATTTGGAGAACCATGAACCTACGCGACATCATTGTCCGCAAGATGGATTTACAACCCTGGACCGAAGGCGAAAAAATCCCCTGGAACGAACCGGATTTCAGCCGCCGGATGCTCAAAGAGCACCTCACCCAGCAACACGATGCCGCCAGCCGCCGCACAGTCCGCATCAAAAAGCATATCGAGTGGATTGACAGGGTCATCCTGGCTGGCAGCCCCTCCCAGATCCTTGACCTGGGCTGCGGCCCCGGCCTGTATGCGGCGCGACTCGCCGCCCGTGGCCATTCTTGCCGTGGAATTGACTTTTCGCCTGCCTCGATCGAGTACGCCGTTAAACACGCCCCCGAAAACTGCTCCTACACCTTCGGCGATGTCCGCGCGACCGAGTTCGGCTCAGGCTACGATCTGGTCATGTTCATCTTTGGCGAATTGAACGTCTTTAAGCCGGCTGATATCCGTTTGATCCTGCAAAAAGCCTGCGCGGCGCTCAAACCCGGCGGCAAAATCCTGCTCGAAATCCATCTTCCCGAGGTTGTTGAACAGATGGGCAACCAACCCTCCACCTGGTATAGCGCCGAAAGCGGGCTTTTTTCTGCCGCTCCGCATCTGTGCCTGATGGAAACTTTTTGGGATGAAGCCAACACCATCGCCACCGAGCGTTTTTTCATCATCGACGCGGCCAGCGGCGAGGTGACACGCTACGCCGCCAGCACCCAGGCCTACAATCAGGCGCAGATCACCTCCATGTTACGCGAGACAGGCTACGGGGAGATTGCCTTTTCCCATACTTTAACGGGGCAGCCCGCCAGCGAGGCGGATGAGTTTTTCGTGGTCAGCGCCAGTCGTCCTCTGGAAACAGCATGAACCTGCGCGAGATCGTCAACCGCAACATGGATTTACAACCCTGGACCGAAGGCGAAAGAGTCCCCTGGGATGAGGCGGCTTTCAGCGAGCGCGTTCTCAAAGAGCATCTGACGCAGGAAAACGAGGCTGCCAGCCGCCCAGTCGTCAAAATCAACAAACATATCGATTGGATCCACCGGACTATCCTGGCCGAAAAGCCCAGCCGCATCCTGGACCTGGGCTGCGGCCCCGGCCTCTACACCACCCGGCTGGCAGAACTCGGTCATACCTGTCTGGGGATTGACTGCGCGCCTGCCTCCATCGCATACGCCCTCGAAAATGCCCCCCAGGGCTGCTCCTACCAGCTTGGCGATCTGCGCAGCGCGGAATATGGCAGTGATTACGATCTGATCATTCTGATTTTTGGCGCGCTGAACCTTTTTCGCCCGCAAGATGCCTGCTTGATTCTCGAAAAAGCCTGCGCGGCGCTCAAACCCGGCGGCCGCCTTTTGCTGGAAATCTCCAGCCTGGATGCCGTGGACCAGATTGGCAACCAGCCCGCCATGTGGTACTCAGCGGAAACCGGTCTGTTCTCTGACAGGCCGCACCTGTGCCTGATGGAAACTTTCTGGGATGAGGAACAAAGCGTGGCCACCGAGCGCTTTTACATCGTCGACGCAGCCACCGGCCAGGTCACGCGCCACGCTGCCAGCACCCAGGCGTATGACGAGGGTCAAATCGAGTCTCTGTTACGGGAGGCAGGCTTCAGGGAGATGGCCTTTTTCCCCTCTTTAACGGGCAAAGCCGAAAGCGATCTGGATGAATTTATGGTGGTACTGGCCCGAAAATTGGTTTAATAACTGATTTTACTCACCGTCCCGAAGGTTTGATCGGCAAAACAAGGTTTTTGAAAGAAACCTTCGGGACGTTCTATGTAAGGTGAGCTAATAAAAAAAGGCGGATGGGAGAAAACCCCACCCGCCAGCGTACCTTACCTTACCGTTCATGGTGCTTGGTGCGTTACCAATTACCTTACTTTACTTTACTTGCCACTTGCTTGGTACACACTTCTGAAGCCATTACGGATGACACGATCGTGGTACAGTATTAACTACCTTACTTGTTAAACTTTGTGCGGAAGAATGAGCGGGTGAAACCATTTTATCGTCATGGCGGACGGCTGGCGTGAAAGCAAGGCGCTTTCGTTAAGCCAGGTTTTGCTCACCCGGTCAAGCTTCTGTTGTCAGGT
The DNA here is from genome assembly GCA_002412925.1 of Anaerolineales bacterium UBA5195. Taxonomy (GTDB): domain Bacteria; phylum Chloroflexota; class Anaerolineae; order Anaerolineales; family Villigracilaceae; genus UBA5195. The sequence continues at coordinate 78,116 of DHVZ01000100.1, forward strand.
TCGATCATCGTATCGATGTGCACCTCCTTTTTGAACGGAAGCGGTTACTAAAATTAGAATAGCACGGATTGGGGCAGGATACATTAAAAATAACCTGCACATTTGTAATGAATTTCTAATATGTATCCTGGAAAATGGTAACCTGCGATTTCTGGATGTAAAATGAGAATATCTTCTTTGCATCCGGGGAGAAAGGAAAAATCATGTTTAGGCGAATCTTGATCTTGGCTTTCCTTGTTCTGATGCTTGCGGCCTGTTCGAAATCCTCATCGAGCGCTGATCCTGCAGCCACCGGTCCAGCGTCCACATCTGTGGCATTTCCCAGCCTGCCAGCCCTGACACCGACTTCGAGCGCCAACCCGACGCCCTTCACGCCCTTTACCGTCAAACCGGCGGTGGACAACCTGAATGTGCGTATTAGTCCGGGCTACTTGTTCGATGTACTGATGGTGGTCCAGCCAACCGATGCGCTCAACGTACTGGGCAAGGCGCCTGGCGGCGAGTGGATCAATATCAAAACGGAAAACGAAGTCGAAGGCTGGGTCTTTGCGGAACTGCTGGAAAGTGAGGTTGACCTGGAACAAGTGCCCGTGCGTGAGCCGAAGGAGGTGGCGCTGATCAAAGGCCGTGTGCTCGATGGAGCCGGAACGCCGATCCAGGGAGTCGGCTTCGACATCCAGCAAGGCGACGAGGCGGATGCAGTCAACAATCCGGCAGTGACAGACGCCGAGGGCTATTTTTATTCATACCTGCCCGCCACTGCCAGCGGGTCGTGGACAGTGACACAAGTAGGAATTGCCTGCAAAAGCAATGTCTGGAGCGACAGTACCTGCGCCACATACAAGGCCGGGTACACGGGTGAGGTCGACCCGCCGTCTCTGACCGTCAGCCTGCCACAGGGCAACCCGCTGGCCTTTACATGGAAATAAAAAAGGCGGATGGGCTTTGTTCGCGCCCATCCGCCAAACTTACGATCTTACGGACTGTTGTATTGCCGGAGAAAGACCTGAGTAAACCACGTTATCGTCGTGGTGGACGTCTGGCATTTTGAAGGTTTGATCGCCAGGGTTAAGGTCACCCGTTCTTTCCCCTGAAGTGCTTCGGCTCCATATTTTCGATATTGAACCTCCTTCTGTGACCGAAGGGCCACTAAATTTATAATACACTAACTCAACGGGGGATACATTAAAAAAAGCCTAGAAATTGCCTACGCTTTCCCTACGCATCAATTAGTTTGTCTGATCTCATTCTTGAGCTTTTGCAGTTCTCGCTGCGCCCCAAATAAGATGACCAGACTGAGAATGATGACCGCCACCCGGCTGTAATAACTGGCTGCGACGAGCTTCCATTCCATTTGCGTATTTGTCCAGGCCGGGAGTTCTTTGGAGGTTTCCGCTGCCAGGTGTTGCAATGCCGACTGGCTAACGTAATCCTGACTGATATCATGGAGGGCGAGAAAATCTGCGACAGCGCAGACAAACAATAGGCTCGTGAGCAAAAAAGCCGCCTTAACCAGGGCCTCCATCTTTTTCATCGGGTTATCTCCTTTCAAGATCCAGTATTCCCTGCCAGTCTGGTTAACTGGCAGAGTATATGAAAATTATAGCACCTGCCCATTTGGCTGGTAATCAATCGCAAGCAATTGAGCAAAATGACGTATAATAGGAGTTGTCTGACAACTTTCTCCCACCTGAAGGAGTTTCTATGACCACAATCGATCTCACCCTCTATCCTGAGCGCCGTAAACGCGCCATCCAGCGTGCCCGTGAGCGCAATATCATCATCCCCACCTACGCCCAAATGAAAGACCCGGCCAAGATTCCCGCCAAAGTAAAGGAAGAACTGGCTAAAATCGGGCTGTGGGATCTTCACCCGCGCAACCTATTCCGCATCAACTGGCATAATGCGCCAAAATCGTCGGGCGGCGGATTTGGCAACGTTAATACCCTGGAACTGCCTCCCGCATTGACGGGTGTCCCTGCCCGGATCATTGCCATCGTCGGCAAGTGGTTCCCAACCGGCGCGCACAAAGTCGGCGCGGCATTTTCCTGTCTCGTGCCGCGCCTGGTCACCGGGCAGTTCGATCCGACCACGCAGAAAGCGGTCTGGCCCTCGACCGGGAATTACTGCCGGGGCGGCGCGTATGACTCGGCGCTGTTGGCCTGCGATTCGATCGCGATCCTGCCCGAGGGGATGTCGAAAGAACGTTTCGAGTGGCTCTCTAAAGTTGCCGGGGAAACCATCAAAACGCCGGGCAGCGAATCCAACGTTAAAGAGATTTTCGACAAGTGCTGGGAACTGCGAAAATCGGGCCAGGATTTGATGATTTTCAACCAGTTCGATGAATTTCCCAATTACCTGTGGCATTATGAAGTCACCGGGCACGCCATCGAAGAAGCCTACAAGCGCGTTGCGAAACCGGGCGACGAGTTCCGCGGGATTACCTCGGCCACCGGCTCAGCCGGGACAATTGCCAGCGGCGATTACCTAAAACAGGTCTTCCCGGCCAGCAAAATTGCGGCCAGCGAAGCCTTACAGTGCCCAACCCTGCTTGAAAACGGTTTTGGCGCGCACCGCATTGAAGGGATTGGCGATAAGCACGTCCCGTGGATCCACAACGTCAGGAACACCGACCTGGTGGTGGCGATTGACGATAACGCCGTGGTCAACGTGGCGCGCCTGTTCAACGAAGAGGATGGACGCGCTTACCTAGTCGAGAAGGGTGTTCCCGAAGCACTGGTGGCGCAGCTCGATCTGCTAGGCTTCTCAGGCATTTCCAATGTGCTGACCGCGATCAAGATGGCCAAATACTACGAAATGGGTGAGCATGATGTGATCTTTACAATTGCCACCGACTCAATGGAACTCTACCAGTCGCGCATCCACGAGATGCGCGAGGAAATGGGCGCATACGGTCCGCGCGAGGCTGCCGCCGATTATGCCCGCTGGTTGATGCAGGAATCGACCGATAACATGCTTGAACTGCGCCACCCAGACCGCCGCCGCGTCCACAACCTGAAGTATTTCACCTGGGTCGAGCAACAGGGCAAAACCTATGCCGAAATCCTGGATATGTGGAGCCAGCCTGATTACTGGACCAGCGTTCAGAAGCAGGCGGATGAAATCGATGAATTGATCGTGGAATTCAACCAGGAAGTGGGTTTGGCCTGACGGTTCCTTTCAACCCCTAGCCTGCCCCCGGTGCCAGATGAAACGTCTGGCACCGGTTTTTTTATGCTGGCCCGGCAATGTTCACCCAGAATGCCGCGGTCACAAATCGCTTTTTCCTGCTTTTCACTGCGGGACACCTGTAAATTTTGCGCAAATCCCGATGATCTTTACCGCAGAGATTGCCAAGAGCGCGGAGATTTAAAACAAGTAAAATTAGGACGCTGAAGATCACCAACTCATTCCAGGAGGAACGTATGCCAGGCAAACTTGACGGGAAAGTGGCGTTGATCACCGGCGCGACAAGCGGCATCGGGAAGGCGACGGCGCTCTTATTCGCCGCTGAAGGCGCGGCGGTGGTCTTTAGCGGGCGGCGCGTGGCACTGGGGAAAGCCGTCGAAGCGGAATTAAGGCAGCGGGGGGCGCAGGTTTTATTCGTCGAAACCGATCACACCCAGAGCGCGGACTGCGCCCGTTTGGTGGCCTCCGCCCTGGGGGCTTTTGGAAAAATCGACATTTTGTTCAACAACGCCGGGATCGTCACCAAAGGGACAGCGGAAACGACAACTGAGGCAGATTGGGCCCAGACGCTGGCCGTGAACGTGACGGCGGTCTGGCGGATGTGCAAGCTGGTGATCCCCGAGCTGCGCAAGAACGGCGGGGGCGCAATCGTCAATAACGCCTCGGACTGGGCGGTGGTGGGTGGGAAGGGTGCGCTGCCGTATGCAGCCAGCAAGGGCGCGGTGGCGCAGATGACCAAATCGATGGCGCTCGACCATGCGCATGAAAACATCCGCGTCAACGCGGTTTGCCCGGGCGACACCCTGGTGGACCGCTGGCTCGAAAAGGGTTATTTCGAGCATTCCGACCCGGTCACACTGGAGGAAGCGATGACAGAATCGGCAGCGTACCTGCCGCTGGGGCGTTTTGGCCTGCCGGAGGAGATCGCGCGCGCGGCGCTCTTCCTGGCCTCGGACGATTCATCGTTTGTGACCGGCCATTTGCTGCTGGTCGATGGGGGCAATACGGCGCAGTGAGAGCATGGCTATGCTTGTGTTTTTTCTCACTTGGCGTATACTATTTTAAGTTGTGGGCAAAAAGTTTTCCGGCTGTCAAAACCACCCGCGCTGACGGGAGATGAAACCGTTCAAGGCTTGAATGCCTGCCGCCTTTCAACCCAGGAAAGGTCATCGGGCAGGTTACCGGCCGCCTCAAAAATCATCTTCGCTCAAAGGTACCGCGACTGAGGTCTTAAATGAGCACAACCGAACTATCTGCTGAATTGTTGATCACCGGTACCGGTGTGGCGCTCTGGATGGCGTTCTTAACAGCAGCCATCTTTGGGCTTTCCTTCCAAGAAATCGTAACCAACACCAATGTGTTTACCTTGGTTCCGATTGTCGGCCTGGTTTACGTTTTGGGAATTATTGTCGACCGCCTGGGATACGGTCTGTTTTCCAACCCAGAGGCGCGCATCCTAAAAGGAATGCTAAAACCGGACTCGACGCCTTCGCTGAATGAGATGGAAAAATTCGTTCTGACAAATTCAGAAAAGCTTGGTCTGCAAGTCAGCTATAACCGGAGCCGGCTGCGCATTTGTCGTTCCTGGTGCATAAACTTCTTTCTCATCGGGGTGACCACCGGAATATGGGCTTACAGCTCAAACCTGAAGGCCCCTTTCTTTTTGCCGTTGCTAAGTCTATTCCTGACAGCCGCTGCCTTCCAAACCTGGCGCAAGCTGGTCAAGGACTATTTTATAAGCATCCAAACTTCGTACACCTTTCTGATCGAACAAAAAAGACAAACAACCAAGCACAGCTAGCCCATGACAAAAACGGAAATCAACCAAGGCGATCTCTACTGGGTCCATTTGGACGGACCGGATGGGGCGGAACCGGGTTACGCCCACCCGCAGGTGGTCGTCCAGGAAGATGTCTTCAACCACAGCCGCCTGCAGACCGTGATCGTCTGCGCCTTGACGTCGAACCTGAAGCAAGCCAAAGCGCCCGGGAATGTCCTCCTGGAAGACGGGGAAGCGAATTTGCCCAGGCAAAGCGTGGTGATCGTTTCGCAGGTCTCCACGGTGGAGAAAGCGCAGTTAGGCGAATATATCGGTTCGCTCTCCAGGGAGCGAGTCAATCAGATCCTGGCCGGGATGCAATTCTTGCAATTAATGATGGCGAACAGAACCATCCGCGCTGCCGGAAGGTGAAGTCTTTTTGGGGTGATGGATGAGAGGAAACAGCGCGTCTTGAAAAACAAACTGCTGGGGCTCTGGCGCTTATTCCGTTTTGAACTGCCCTTCACCGCCGGGGTCTGCGTGGTGCTGGGAGAACTGCTGGCCCTGGGCCAATTCCCCGGCGCGAAAGAAATGCTCCTGGGATTCCTGAGCGTTTTCCTGATCTCGGCGGCGGCCCTGATCCTGAACGACTATTTCGATCTCGAAACCGACCGGGTCAACGCGCCTGACCGTCCGCTTCCCTCTGGGCTGGTGACGAAGCGGGAGGCGGCTGCCCTGTCCGGCGCGGTCAGCCTGCTGGGCCTGGGCGCCGCCGCCCTGCTCAGTTGGGCAGCCCTGGTCGTGGCGCTTTTCGTCTGGCTCGTGGGTTTCCTCTACAACTGGCGCTTCAAACAGGCCGGGCTGCCCGGCAACCTGATGGTCGCCTTTTCGGTCGGGATGACGTTCATCTTTGGCGGGCTGGCCGTCGACCGGCCTTTTGAAAAAATCGTCTGGTTTTTTGCGCTCTGGGTCCTGCTGATCGACCTGGGCGAAGAGATTGCGGCAGACGCCATGGACGCCGAAGGTGACCGCCAGGCAGGGTCCCGTTCCCTGGCCTTGCAGCTGGGCAGCGAAAAGGCCTTGAAAATCAGCGCGGCGATTTTCTGCCTGGTGATTGTGGTGAGCAGTTTGCCGTTTATCTGGGGCTGGCTGGAGTGGGTTTACCTGTTTCCCATTTTGCTGACCGACGCAGTCATTCTGTACTCGACCAGTAAATTGTTAGATGCGAGCATCAAGAATCGGCGAGTATATCTCCGCTAGATCTACCTGAGCGGCCTGGTGACGCTTGTCATGATGATCCTGATTCGAATGGTCAGGTGAAAGGCGGGTGGCAATTGAATCTTACCCCGTCAGGCCGAGTCCACTGAACCCTGAGAGCACCCAGAACAGGCCATCGCAGGCGGAGCATCGACGAGACAGATACGCATGGCTCATAATGCGCTATTTTATGGGCAACTTTCGAGAAAGCACCCAATTTAAGGAGGGTCAAATGAAGAGCCAAAAATTATCAGGCGGGATGATCATATTGCTATTAGTCGCAGCGCTATTGTTTGGATGCACGGGAGCGCCTGCGCAACAAGCAGCGACAGAAACACCTGTTCCACCAACCAGCACCTCGACACCCATCCCACCTACCGCTACTCCTGAACCAACCTTTACACCCCTGCCCACAAACACCAGCGCACCCACTGCCACAGAAATGCCGTGTACAGATCTGGGTTGGTCAGATATTGACGGTTCGCTTAAATATTTTGTCGCTGAAGTCAGGAACCTGGAGAAGTTGAAAACCTTTAATGCGATCAAGATGAGCGTTGACGCGAATTACATCCAGAATATGATTGAGGGAGTCTCCGGAATCCAGGTTGCGACATGCTCACAGGGAGCCAAAGAGCAGGTGATCGCCGGCATGAACGCTTTTCTAACCTATTGCCAGGCCCTGAGCACACCGCCTCTCAACCAGGCCGCTGTAGGTCAGGCCAAGGCACAACTCGCAAAAGATAAGCTGGTTTTCATCCAGGCCAACAAAGACCTCTCGGCGCTCGGATTCAAGAGCGGCAACCTGGAGTATCTTGCTAATCACTTCAGCAACCAACCGTAGCGAATCGACAGCCAGTCGACGGAAAATCGATTTCGGCAAACTCGTAAATCATCATTCGACTCAACTGCCCCCGTTTTCAGGAACTGCCTGGCGTTTCCAAGACCCTCATGGCAAGAAAACGCCTGTCCAAACTTTTCAAGAACGGCGGGATCAGCTGCCAAACAAAGGAGAAAATTAAAATGAAAAAGTCCATTGGGATCTTATTTGCCCTTGCGCTCCTGTTTACCGCTTGCGCGCCCTCGCCTGAAACCCTGGCCAAACAGACTGCCGTTGCCGCTACCTCCACGGCGGCGGTGTGGACACCGACCCCCGCTTCCACGCCAACTCCGGCTCCCACGCCAACCCCTGCGTATCCGGCATATTCTGAAATCGTAAAGACTTATCCGGCGGGGGTTGAGTTGGGCTGCACGAATGCAGAAGTTTCAGAGGTGACCTCTGATGGAAAGTGGGTTTTCACCGGGGGTTTGATCTGCCCTGGTAAATCTCAATTAACGGTCGAGGCTGGGGCCAAGTTTACAACCGGGGAGCTCTTTTTTGGCAAACCATGGAAAACTTACGGGATCAAGATCACGCTCAAAAATCCTGTTACGCTTGAAGGTGTCAACTATCCGGCGGGAACCAAACTAACCGTTGATAAAGACCTTAACTGGATTCAGGTCTCAGGCTGGGACTAATTACCTGCCACTGATTGGAACATGCCAGAAAACTAACCAACCCTGGCGCTGAACACCGTAGCCCTGTGTTGCCGCCATCCCGTCATCCCAATAATGATTTCTTCACTCAGGCCTCGCCAACTTTTTCTGGCCTTGGCGCTTTTCATGCTCGCTCCCCTTTATCAAGGTTCAAGAAGCTCGGTTCTCTCTACCTTACACCTTCTCTGAAATTTTGAACCACCCCTTGAGAAAATTGCCTCTTGCAATTCGTCACAAATCATCGTAGAATATGATTGTTCTTGATTGCTTATGACCGAATATGATTGGATACAATGATTATGCAAACCGACTTGATCAGCAGCACCGAACGTCAAATCCAGCTTCTCCAGTTTGTCGTCCGGAACCAGCGCATCAGCGTGGCTGAGATTGTAGAGCAGTTCGCCGTCAGTGAAGCGACTGCCCGCCGAGACCTCGAAACCCTGGCCAACCAGGGCAAAGTCCAGCGGGTGCATGGCGGGGCAATCGCCCTTCAGTCCACGCCGCCCGAACTCCCCCTGCTGGAGCGCGGGAACGAACAGGAAAACGAGAAACGCCGCATCGGTCAGGCTGCCGCCGCCCTGGTGAACGCTGGTGAAACCCTTTTCCTCGGTTCCGGCACCACTGTTCTGGAAGTTGCCCGCGCGCTGCGCGAGATCAAAGGCCTGACGGTTATCACCAATTCCCTGCCGGTGCTGAACACGCTGGTTGGCTGTGAATGTACTGTTGTCTGCCTGGGCGGGATGTTGCGCCCAAGCGAACTCTCATTCATCGGACACATCACCGAGCAGGCGCTGGCCGAAGTCCGCGCGGATAAAGTCTTCATCGGCACACGCGCCATCAGCCTGGAAGATGGCCTGACCAATGAATACATGCCCGAGACCCTCACTGACCGCGCCATCCTGCGCGCCGGGCGGGAAGTCATCGTGGTAGCCGACCATAGCAAGTTGGGACGGACCGCGACTGTCCTGCTTGCACCCATCGAGCGTGTACAAACCATCGTCACCGATCAGGCCGCCCAGCCTGATTTCTTGCAAGCCATCCGTGAACGCGGCATTCAAATTGTCGTGGCTTGAGACAATGCTTCTCGAAAACTTCCGCCCCCGCTCCAAACTTGTTGCCAAAACCACCCTGGTGGAGAAGCCGCGCTTCCCGGTCATCGACGCGCACAATCACCTGGGCGAGTCGTTTGGCGGCAATTGGATCAGCCGCCCGCTGGATGAGATTTTAGCAGCGCTGGACGAGGCTGGGGTGGCAGGCTGTGTTGATCTGGATGGCGGCTGGGGCGAAGACATCCTTGACCGGCACCTGAGCCATCTTGCACCCGCCGCCAACAAATTCCGTGTCTTTGGCGGGGTGGACTGGTCCAAATGGCCAGAATTGGGCGACGGATTTCCAACGTTTGCGGTTGAGCGTCTGCGCGCCCAAAAAGAACGCGGTGCGTTTGGCCTGAAAATCTGGAAACCGTTTGGCCTGCACGTTCGCGACCAGCACGGTGCGCTTGTCAAAGTGGATGACCTGCGCCTCGACCCGCTCTGGCAGGCTGCCGGGGAACTGGGGATGCCGGTGCTGGCGCATGTGGCCGATCCGGCAGCTTTTTTCGACCCAATCGACGAGACCAACGAGCGCTGGGAAGAGATCGGGGCCAATCCCGATTGGGCCTTTACCAGCCCGCCGTTTCCCCCATTTCTTGAAATCCTGACCGGTTTCAAAAACCTTGTCACTCGTCACTCTGCAACTACCTTCATCGGCGCGCACGTCGGTTGCTACGCTGAAAACCTGGCTTTCGTGGCCGGAATGCTTGACGAATGTCCGAACTACTTCGTCGACACTTCAGCCCGACTCGGCGAACTTGGCCGGCAGCCCTACAGCGCCCGACGTTTTTTCTTGAACTATGCCGACCGCATCCTGTTCGGCTTGGATGCTGGGATTAATTTACAAGAATATCAGTTGAGTTATCGCTTTTTCGAGACCGAGGATGAATATTTCAATTACAACGCCGGGGATGTTCCGTTACAAGGCCGCTGGCATGTCTGCGGCCTGTCCCTTCCCGACCAGGTGCTCAAAAGGTTCTACTACAACAACGCTGCAAAACTGTTGAATTTCTCCACAATTTAAGCCTGTGGCATCTCTGCCACTTTGAAAAACCCCATTTTCATGCGGGTCTCTATTTTTGTTGCTATTTTTACCCTCACTCCGGCCTCTCCCAAAGGGAGAGGGGATACGTCGAAAGGAATTTATGGAACGAGGCTTTCATACTCGAAACGAAATTTTCTCACAGCCCGAAGCCTGGGCTGAGGCGCTGGAGGTGGTGGAGCGGAATCGCCCAGCCCTGACGACCCTTTTACAGGCCGATTACGAGCAGGTGCTGTTCACCGGCTGCGGTTCAACCTATTACCTTTCGCTGGCGGCAGCCGCGCTGTTCCAGGAGGTGACTGGAAAAATTGCGCGCGCCGTGCCCGGGGGAGAACTGCTGCTCAACCCGCAGACAGTTGTGGTGAATGGGAAAACCCTTTTGGTGGCCGTCAGCCGCTCGGGTTCGACGACAGAAACCGTCCGCGCGGTGGAACAGTTCAAAGCGCAGAAACGCGGCCCGGTGGTTGCCATCACCAATTACGGTGACGAGCCGCTGGCCGGGCTGGCGGATGCTGCCCTGGTGATTGAAAAAGGCCAGGAGCAGAGCGTGGCGCAGACGCGCTCGTTTGCTTCGATGTATGTGGCGGCGACAGCCATGACAATGGTCGCCGCCGGGGTGGAGAACTTGCGCGGGGTGATGCAAAAACTGCCAGAGGCCGGGGCCAAATTGCTCGCCAGTTACGAGCCGGTCGCGCGGGAATTCGGCGAGAACCTGGATTTTGACCGCTTTTACTTCCTCGGTTCCGGCGCGCGTTACGGGCTGGCCTGCGAGGTCAACCTAAAGATGAAAGAGATGACCCTGACGCACAGCGAACCCTTCCACTTTCTGGAATTCCGGCATGGGCCGATGTCGATGGTTAATGAAAATGCCGTGATCGTGGGCCTGGTTTCGGAGAAAAATCTCAGCCATGAACAGGCTGTATTAAACGAGATGCAGGCGCTGGGTGGGAATGTTCTGACGCTGGGTGAAACCGGGTTGGATGTCTGCTTCGATAGCGGCATCCCTGAAGCGGGTCGCGCTGTTCTCTATCTTCCTGTATTGCAGTTGATGGCCTTTTATCGCTCTTTGGCGAAAGGATTAAACCCCGACCGTCCAACCAATCTGGCGGCGGTGGTGAAACTCGAATTGTAAGGGCAATTCTGAGACCTGCCCTTACACAACCAAAAGGAGAAGAAGAAATGAAAACCAAGTTGTTCATGCTTTTGATGGTGCTCAGCCTTGTGCTGGCGGCTTGCGGAGGTGGAACAGCTCCGGCCACCAAATCGCCGGCAGGCGGCGAACCTGCTCCGGCGGCTGGGAATCAACCCGCTCCGGCAGGAGAAAAGACCGTTGTCCGCATGTGGGCGCACACCAATAACGCCTTCATCTCCGGCTACGAAGCGCTGATCACAGCCTACGAAGCCGAACATCCAGAAGTGGACATCCAACTGGAACACTTTGATTATGAACTCTACTTGCAAACCCTCCAGACCGCGATGCCCGCCAAAGAGGAAGCAGACATCCTTCAGTTGTTCGGAACCTGGACTTCGCAGTACCACGAACGCCTCGCCCCTGTCCCGGCGAATGTGATGACGCTGGAAGACGCCCAGAAGACCTTCTACGCTGCGCCAATTGGCGGGTATGTGGTAGACGGCGTACTGTACGGCTTCCCACAGGAATTTAACATGGAATATGGCGGCGTTTTGGTCAACAAGACCAAGTTCGAGGCGGCGGGACTGGCCTTCCCACCCAAATGGGAAACCATGGATGATGTTTTGGCAGATGCCAAAGTTTTGGCTCAAAAAGATGCGTCTGGGATGCAGAGCGTAGCTGGTTTCCACTTTACAGCCGCAGATCCAACCGCTGCTTCCTTCCTGGCCGGAATCAAACAGCGCGGCGGCGATTACTGGAATGCCGATAGGACCGGCTTCACCTTCAACACGCCCGAGGCGCGCGCTCAATTGCAATGGATGATGGATGCGGTTGCCGCCGGCACGGTGGACCCGGTAGTCTTCAATGACAGCACCAATTTTGTCATTGATGCTTTTTTCCAGGGCAAAGTAGGTATCGGGTACATCGGCACCTGGGCTATCGCCGAGGGTCAGACTAATTTCCCAGATTTCAAAGACGAGTGGGATTATGTCTACCTGCCGCCGATTCAGGGGGAACCGGTCTTCGTGGCCGATTCTGGCTGGGGACTGACCGTTTCGCCCAACAGCAAACACCAGGAGATCGCCTGGGACTTCGTCAAATTTGTCACTGCCGACCCGAAGAACGCTGTCCAGTGGAATATCGCCAGCGGCACCATTCCAGCGGTGCCTTCTGTGGCCACTTCGCCAGAAATTGCAGCTGCCATGCCCTGGGTGCCGAAAGCGCTGGAAATCCTGCCCAAAGGCGAGTACCTGGGAAATATGCCCGACCGTGACCTGATGATGTACGAAATCATCTACCCCCACATCCTGAACGCTTTGCAAAATGTGGAAACAATCGACCAGGCTTTGGAAGCCATTGAGGCCGAGGCCAATTCGACGTTTGAATAGCAGTCTGGACAGTGGGGGAAGTGTTGACACTTCCCCCACTGTCTGCCCGGGTGTCCTGGCGCAAAGGGGCAAGCCCCTGCCAGGATTTGGACAGCAAGTTACCCGACACGAACACGGCTGGTGAAAGGAGCAGGTTCTATGGAAACGGTTATCAAACACCGAAAACGTTCGAAAGGCGGGTTGGAAATTGCAAAAGGCCGGTTTGTGCTGGGGGTAACCCTGCCCTTGCTGTTATACCAATCGATTGGCATTTTCATCCTGGTTTGGGCATTCCTGCTGATGTTCTTCAACTACAGTCCTGGCCGCGTGGGCGGGCCATTTCTTGGGCTGGGCGGGAGCAACCCCTTTATCGGGTTGGGACATTTTGTGGAAATGTTCCAGGGTACTTCTGTGAAGGCTTCCCTTTTCCGCACCAGTCTCCAGAATACCCTGGTTTTCGCTTTCGCAGTCCTGCCGCTTAACTTGATGATCACCCTGACAGTGGCATACCTGCTAGAATCAATTGGCAACCGTTTCAAATCGCTCTACCGCACCATTTATTTCCTGCCTGTCTTGACATCTTCAGTTGGCGTGGCGCTGATCTGGATGAGTATGTACGATCCCCAGGCCGGCTGGATTAACGGAATTATCCGCCTCTTTGGCGGAACACCCGTTGCCTGGCTGTCAGACCCGCGCGCGGGTTTCCTGAACATACCGGTAGCCATGTGGGCTGTCATCCTGGCTTATCTCTGGCAAGACTATGGCTATAACATGATCATTTTCATCGCCGCCCTGCAAAATATTCCGCAAGAACTCAGAGACGCAGCTTTGATCGATGGGGCCACCCCCTGGCAGGCCTTCACCAAGATTACAATCCCGCTCATCCAGCCAACGCTACTGTTTGTTTGCGTTATGACCATGTTGTCTTCTTTCCAGGTTTTTGACATCATCCAAGTCATGACCAATGGCGACCCCGGCAACAAGACCCAGGTTTTGATGCTCGACATTTACAAGAACGCTTTTCGCTACCAAAATATGGGCTGGGCGGCGGCTGAATCTTTTGTGCTTTTCCTGATTGTCATGGGCGTAACGATCTTCCAGATGCGCGTCTTGCGCACAGATTGGGAGTATTGATATGGCTGCTTATACCCCACCGAAAAAAAATCCCGCCAGCCAACGTGGAAGCCTAGCAACCGGGCGTATCTTCACTTATGTTTTGCTGACCCTGGGATTATCATTCACCCTTCTGCCATTTGCGATGATGATTCTAAGCTCATTCAAAACCAACGTGGAAGTTCTGCGCGTACCACCCACTTTTTGGCCCGAAAACTTCACGTTGGAAAACTACATCAAGATTTTCAACGACCCCAAAATACCACTGCTCAGGTTCTACGGAAACAGCGCCTTTGTGGCTTTTTTCAACGTCGCAACCACCTTGTTCACCAGCGCCTTGATCGGTTATTTGTTTGCCAAGTTCGAATTTCCAGGCAAAAAAATACTCTTTGGCTGGTACTTAACGATGATGATGATTCCAACTCAGATTACCATGATTCCCAGCTACCTGATCCTGGCGAAACTTGGGCTGATCAATTCCTTGTGGGGACTGGTTATCTTCAGCGCAGTGGATGCCTTCGGCATCTTTATGATTCGCCAGTTCTGCGAAACGCTGCCCAACGAACTGATGGACGCCGGGCGAATCGACGGGGCCTCGGAGTGGCAGATCTTCATTCGGATTGTCCTGCCGCAACTAAAGCCTGCCCTGGCAACTTTCGGCATCCTGCACTTCATGGGTAGTTGGAACGCCTATCTGTGGCCGATGATCGTTTTGCAAAAAGTTGAAGTCCGCACCCTGCCCATCATCCTGACCTGGTTCAATTCGACGCACACTGGCCAGGGTGCGCTGGTTATGGCCGCTACTGTGCTGATCATGGTACCGATCCTGCTGGTCTTCGTCAGCTTCCAGCGCTGGATCGTCCAGGGCTTCACGATGTCGGGGTTCAAATAGGAGGCTGGATGCAACGCCCCGCCTCCTGGTTGGTGACACTGGTAATTCTCATGGCAATCAGCGCATGCCAAACACGCCCGGCTCCAGGCCCAGGCTGGAACACGATTGATAGTTTTCTATACCAACTCCAGCGCGCCGATCCAGACCGGATTGGCAAGACCGCCTTCGATCTGGCAGTCGTCACCTTGAGTACAACCGGTAATTCCCCGGATGTCATCCCAGCGCTCAAAAATAGCCCTGGCGGTCCAAAAATCGTATTGTGCTATATGAGCATCGGGCAGTCGGAAAACTATCGCTGGTACTGGCAGCCGGAGTGGGAGCAAAACCCGCCAGCATGGCTGGATGTACCAGATGGGATTTGGGCTGGCGACCACTGGGTCCGTTATTGGGACCCAAACTGGCAGCGCATCATCTACGGAACGGCGGAGTCATACCTCGACCAAATCCTGGCACTCGGTTTCGACGGCATTTACCTCGACCGGGTAGATGCATATTGGTATTACCAGGAACAGGGCCGGGAGAGCGCAGCGCAGGAGATGGTTGATTTCATTCTGGATTTCACCGAGTACGCCCGCAAAAAGCATCCCGGCTTCGGTGTCTTCCCTCAAAACGCCGAGGAATTGGGAATTCGCTTCCCCGATTTCCTGCAAGCCATGACCGGCATCGGTGTAGAAGACCTGTACTACGGCTACCCGCGCGACCACGAACCAAGCCCTGCCGAATGGACTGCGGAGCGTGAAGTTATTCTCGACCAATGGGTCTCAGCCGGGAAACTGGTTTTGACCATTGATTACACGGCCAAACCTGAGCAAATTACGGATGCCTACACTCGATCCCATGCCCGCGGCTATGTTCCCTACGTAACCGACCGCTCGCTTGGACGCCTGCGCATCAACCCCGGCTTCGAGCCGGATAAAAGTTCGGATGATTGGGCCTTACCGTGATTTGCCAAAACCAACCTTTGTGACTTCTGCCAACCAGGACAAGATTAATAACGAAAGGAAATTCTCATGACCAAAATTGTATTTATAGGCGCTGGCAGCCTGGGCTTTACCGGCGAACTCGTCCGCGACATTCTGACCTTCCCGCTTCTGGAGGATACCACCATCTCGTTGATGGACATTCACCCAGAGCGGCTGGAGTGGGCCAAAAAGGGAGTCGAAAAGCTGATCGCAGCCGGGAAGCGCCCCGCCAAAGTCGAAGCAACCCTCGACCGGCTGGAAGCCTTGCGCGGCGCGGATGTCGTCCTGACCACCATCCTGGCCGGTTCCACCGAAGTCTGGCGACACGATATTGAAATCCCCAAGAAATACGGCATCGATATCAACGTCGGCGATACGCGCGGGCCGAGCGGCATTTTCCGCTTCCTGCGCACGATCAACCCGATGATGGATGTCATCCATGATATGGAAAAAGTTTGCCCGAACGCCGTCCTGCTCAACTACACCAACCCGATGGCCATGCTCGTTTCCGCCATCCAGAAGCAGACCTTCGTTTCCACCACCGGCCTGTGCCATTCCGTCCAGGGCACAGCCATGATGCTGGCTGAATGGATCGGCGCACCCTACGAGGAGATTGACTACACCTGCGCGGGCATCAACCACCAGGCCTGGTATCTCGAATACAAGTGGAAAGGCCAGGACGCCTATCCGCTGATTCACAAAGCCATCATGGAACGCTCTGAAATCTACAACGAAGAACCGGTCCGCAACGAAATGTACCTGGCGTTGGGAAAATACGTCACCGAGTCAAGCGGACACAACTCGGAATACAACTGGTGGTTTCGCAAGCGTCCCGACCTGATCGAAAAATACTGCACCCATGGCACCGGCTGGAACCCTGGTGAATACGCCTACATCCTGAAGGAATACCAGCACAACGAAGCCACCTGGCAGGCTCAGGTTCAGGAACGCCTCGCTCAGCCGCTGACTGCCGCCGACCTCCAGCGCGAGCATGAATACGCCGCCTACATCATCAATGCTCTCAAGGGCGGCGAACCCTTCAAATTCAACGGCAACGTCCAGAACACGGGGCTGATCAGCAATTTGCCCGAAGATGCCTGCGTCGAAGTCCCGGTACTGGTCGACCGGGCCGGGTTCCACCCACTGCACGTCGGCGCACTCCCGGCGGAATGCGCCCTGCTAACCCAGCTCTCCAGCGGGATCGAAGAAATGGCCATCCAAGCCTCGCTGGCTGGCGACCCGACCATGATCTACCGCGCCATCTGCCACGATCCGCTGACCGCTTCTGTGCTTTCCCTGGCCGAAACCCGCCAGATGACTAACGAACTCTTTGCCCAGCACAAAGCTTACCTGCCGCAGTTCAAACATTTCACCGTTTAGGAAAATGCGACGTTTCACCCACCCGAGCCTGGTCCTGTTTCTCCTGGCTATCTCTACCACCCTGGCCTTTTCCGCCTGCGTACCCAAGCCCACGCCGGAGCCTGCCGTGCCATCAAAGGAGAATTCTCCCCAACCGACCCGCCGGGTTGAGTCTGTCGAAACCATGCCCTCATCACCTGAGTCTGCTCCCGTTCCCTCCGCAATACCTACGCCCGAGCCTTCCCCCACCCGTGTGACTTGGTGGCAACCTAAACCGGGTCTCACCTGGCAATGGGAACTGACCGACTCGGCGGTTGACACCTCCATCACAGCCGATGTCTACGATATTGATCTGTATGCTGATCAAGCCATCATCGACAAACTCCATGCCAAAGGCGCAAAAGTTATCTGTTATATTTCCGTTGGCTCCTGGGAAGACTGGCGGCCCGATAAAGACCTGTTCCCGCCCGAGGTTCTGGGGAAAAATTACGAGGGCTGGCCCGGTGAAAAGTGGCTCGACATCCGTCAGATTGACCAGCTCGCGCCCATCATGCGCGCCCGTTTCGACCTGTGCAAAGCCAAAGGTTTTGATGCCATCGAACCGGACAATATGGAAGTTGTTGGCAATCAGACCGGGTTTCCTCTCACCGCCGCCGCTCAGTTGAAATATGCCCTCTGGCTGGCTGAAGAAGCCCACGCCCGCGGGCTGGCCATCGGTCAGAAAAACGCCCCCGATCAGACCCAGGAACTCGTTGGCATCTACGATTTCGCCATCACCGAAGACTGTTTTGCCTACGGCTGGTGCGGTGACATGAAGCCTTATCTTGAGGCTGGAAAGGCTGTTTTCGCCGCCGAGTATACTGATATGGAAATCAACTTCGCTTCAGCCTGTAAAATGGCTAAAGAACTCGGCCTGAGCATGATCCTGAAAGAACGCGACCTGAACGCCTGGCGCGAAACCTGTAAATAAACTGACACCTGGGAGCTGACACATGAAACCTATCACCATCGGAAAACTTCGCGGTCTCCAACAATGCACTTCCTCGCGAAGTAGTCCCGGTTTCGGCACGGGACGCGGAACCTTCACCTGCCTGGCTCTTGACCATCGCCAGAACCTGCGCAAAGCCAACCCGGCCTATCAGGATGATGCCGAACTCAGCCGCTTCAAACTGGATGTGACCGCCGAACTGGCTTCCTCCGCGACCTGCGTTCTGCTTGACCCCGAAGTCTCCGCGGCACAGGCCATCACCACCGGGAAATTACCAGGCGACAAGGCCTTCGTCGTGGCCGTAGAGTCCACCGGTTATGGCGGCGAAGCCACCGCCCGGCGCGGGCAGGTTATCCCCGGCTGGAGCGTAGAAAAGGCCAAACGCATGGGCGCGAGCATGATCAAACTTCTCGTCTACTATCACCCTGATTCCCCCACCGCCACCGAAGCCGAAGCCTTCACGGCACAAATCGCCGCTGACTGTCTGAAATCCGACCTTGGTCTAATGCTCGAGCCGCTCTCTTACTCGCTTACCGACCAGAAACTCACCAGCGACGAAAAGCGCTACGTCGTCATCGAAACCGCACGCCGCCTGACCCCCATCCCCGGCGTGGACGTTCTCAAAGCCGAGTTCCCCCTCCCCGCAGACAGCCCCGAACCCGAATGGCCGTCCGCCTGCGCCGAACTCAGCGCCGCCTCCGTCACGCCCTGGATTTTGCTCTCCGCCGCAGTCTCTTTCGAGACCTACCAGCGCCAGATCATCGCCGCCTGCCAGGCCGGGGCCAGCGGGATTGCCGTGGGCCGCGCCGTCTGGCAGGAAGCTGTTCTGATGAACGGACAGGCGCGCCTCGATTTCCTGCGCACCACCGCTAAGGAACGGCTCACCCGCTTGAACGCCCTTTGCACCGCCCTCGCCAAACCTGTCACCGATTTCTACGCCGCCGACGCGCCCTTCGACTGGTACAAAACCTACTAACCATGACCTTCAACCCTGTGCCCTTTACGCAAGTGACCCTGAACGATTCCTTTTGGCAGCCACGCCAGCTGGTCAACCGTGAAGTCAGTCTGCCGCATGTCTATGCCTGGCTGGAGCGCACCGGTCGAGTGGACGCGTTCAAACTCCAATGGCGGGCTGGCGACCCCAATCCGCCGCACATTTTCTGGGATTCGGACGTGGCCAAATGGCTGGAAGCTGCCGCTTATTCCTATGCGGATTTTCCCGACTCGCAGTTGGAGACCCTGATGTACAAGGTCATCGCCCTGATTGCCTCTGCCCAGCAGCCGGACGGCTACCTGAATACCCATTTTACCGTCGTCGAACCGGGGAAACGTTTTACCAACCTGCGCGACCGGCACGAACTGTACTGCGCCGGGCATCTCATCGAAGCCGGGGTGGCTCATTTCCAGGCCACCAGCCAGCGGACTCTGCTGGAGGTCGTCAGCCGCTACGCTGATTTGATCGACGCCACCTTTGGGCGCGCCGAAGGCCAGAAACGCGGCTATCCCGGCCACGAGGAACTCGAGTTGGCGCTGGTCAAGCTCTACCGTGCCACGGGCAAAAAGCGTTACCTCGAACTCTCGCAGTATTTTGTAAACGAGCGCGGCTTGCAGCCGCATTATTACGACCTCGAGGCGCGTGCGCGCGGCGATGACCCGGCAGCTTATTGGGCACGAACGTATGCCTATCTACAGGCGCACGCCCCCGTCCGTGAGCAGACTGAGGTGGTTGGCCATGCCGTCCGCGCCATGTACCTGTACTCAGCCATGACCGACCTGGCCCGCGAAACCGACGACGAGAGTCTCTTCCGCGCCTGTGAAACTCTCTGGGAGCACCTGACCACCCGGCGCATGTACGTCACCGGCGGAATCGGCTCTTCCGGCCACAACGAAGGCTTCACCTCCGATTATGACCTGCCCGATCTTTCGGCTTACGCCGAAACTTGCGCATCCATCGGATTGGTCTTCTGGGCCCATCGTCTCTCGAACCTGACCGGCGAAAGCAAATATGTCGACGTGCTGGAGCGCGCCCTCTACAACGGCGTCGCCAGTGGGGTCTCGTTAAATGGTCGCGGATTTTTCTACGAAAACCCCCTCGCCAGTCTGGGCAATCACCATCGCCAGGAATTTTTCGACTGCGCCTGCTGCCCGCCTAACGTTGCCCGCCTGTTTGCCAGCCTGGGGCAGTATTTCTACTCCACCGATGGCGCTGAGATTGCCGTACAGCTCTACGGACAAGGCAGCGCCCGGATTGGGGATCTGACCTTGCAGCAGGTCACAGAATATCCCTGGGATGGCCGCATTCGGCTGCAAATCGAAACATCCAAACCGGCCTCCTTCAAGCTCCACCTGCGTTTGCCTGGCTGGTGTACAAGCTACCGCCTGTCTCTTAACGAACAGGTTGTTTCTCCCACACTCGAAAGAGGCTATCTCTGCCTTCAGCGAAAATGGCATTCCGGCGATGAAATTCTCCTTGACCTGGAGATGCCGGTCGTTTATCTGCGTTCTCACCCGTTGGTCGCCTCGGGGGTCGGACGGGCCGCTCTCCAACGCGGGCCGCTCGTCTATTGCCTGGAATCTGCCGACCATTCCGGGGTTTCTGTTCACCATCTCATGGCCCCCAAGGAAGCAAGCGCCTGGCGGGTGGAAAAATCCACTGACTGGGAATCCGTAATTACTTTACAGACCGAAGGTCTTCAGTTCGATGCCTCCGCTTGGAACAAGTCGCTTTACTCCACCCAGATTCCGACCACGCAGCCTGCCAGCCTGACCGCCATCCCCTACTGTCTGTGGGACAATCGCGCGCCCGGAGAAATGCGCGTCTGGCTGCCCCTGGAAACACGATGAAAAAGTCCTTCGATGTGCTTGTCGCGGGTGAAATCAATCCCGACCTGATCCTTTCCGGCGAGGTCGAACCGGCTTTCGGGCAGGTCGAAAAGCTGGTCGATTCCGCCACCCTGGCTATCGGCTCATCTTCTGCCATCTTTGCCTGCGGCGCGGCGCGGCTGGGACTGAAAGTGGCTTTTATCGGCAAATGCGGCGAGGATGTCTTTGGCCGCTTCATGCTTGATGAAATCTCAAAACGGGGCGTGGAGGTTGGGAATGTCATTATCGCTCCGGGCGAATCCACCGGCCTGAGCGTGATTCTCAACCGGGGCGTGGACCGCGCGATTCTGACTCACCCAGGCTTGATTCCCGCGCTAAAAGCCGAAGAAGTTTCTGATGATTTGCTCCATCAAGCCCGCCATCTGCACGTCGCCTCGTACTTTTTGCAATCAGCCCTGCAACCGGATTTGCCCGACCTCTTTCAGCGCGCCCGCAGCCTCGGCCTGACCACTTCCCTCGACACCAACTATGATCCCTCTGAAAAATGGATCGGTTTCGACGAACTGCTCGCCGTCACGAATATTTTCCTGCCCAATGAAGCCGAAGCTTGTTCCCTCGCCGGGGTGGACAATGTCGATTCGGCAGCAGACAGACTGGCGGGGAAGGTCGAAACGCTGGCTATCAAGCTCGGGGCGCAGGGAGCTTTGGGGGTCAGGAAAAGTCAAAAAATCAGAGTCCCCTCCATTCCCGTCAAGGTGATTGATACCGTTGGCGCAGGCGACAGTTTTGATGCCGGGTTTATCTATGGCTACCTCAACAATTGGCCGCTGGAGAAAACCCTGCGTGTTGCCGCCATCTGCGGCGCGCGCTCTACTCAGGCTGCTGGTGGTACGAGCGCCCAGGCCACTCTCGATGAGGTCATGCGTGAATTATCTTGATTTCGTCATTTCTGCCCAGAAATTCGGCCAGCCGCGCGGGATCACCTCGGTCTGCTCAGCGCACCCATTCGTGCTGGAGGCAGCGCTCCAACATGGCCTGGCGCAACATCTGCCGGTGTTGATCGAAGCCACCTGCAACCAGGTCAACCAGTTCGGCGGCTATACCGGCCTGACCCCGGCTGATTTTGTTCTGTATGTCAGCAAAATTGCTGACCGGGTCGGTTTTCCGCGCCAGAACCTGCTCCTGGGCGGTGACCATCTCGGACCACTGGTCTGGTCGGGCGAACCCGCCGCCGTGGCGATGGACAGGGCCAAAACCCTGGTGCGCGATTACGTCCAGGCCGGGTTTGCCAAAATCCACCTGGATTGCTCGATGCCTTGCGCCGATGATAAAGAATTGACCGTTGAACTCGTTGCCCAGCGCGCCGCCGAACTGGCCCAGGTCGCAGAAAACGCCATCCCTGCAAATCCCGAATTGCGAATTACAAATCGCGAATTACGTTACGTCATCGGCACCGAAGTCCCGCCCGCCGGGGGCGCCAAAGCCGGTGAAACTCATCTCACGGTCACCGACCCGGCAGACGCCGCCCAGACAATCAATCTGACCCGCCGCGCCTTCTCTGCCCTGGGGTTGGAATTCGCCTGGGAGCGGGTCATCGCCCTGGTGGTGCAGCCCGGCGTCGAATTTGGCGATGAAAACGTACATGAATATGACCGCTCGGCAGCGGCTGGCCTGGCGCGCTTCATCGAAAATGTTCCCAGCCTGGTTTATGAAGCTCACTCCACCGATTATCAGACCCGCGCCGCCCTGCGCGCCCTGGTCGAAGACCATTTCGGCATCCTGAAAGTTGGCCCCGCCCTGACTTTTGCCTTTCGTGAAGCGGTCTTTGCCCTGGCCGAAATCGAAGAGACTTTGTGCCAGACACCCAGCCGCATCCGCGAAACGCTCGAAGTTGCCATGTTGACCAATCCGGTGCACTGGAAAAAGCACTACAGCGGCGACGCCCAAACCCAAAAATTTGCGCGCTCTTTCAGCTTTAGCGACCGGATTCGATATTACTGGAAGACCCCCGAGACACAGCAAGCTTTTGAACAACTGATGACCAATCTGGGCGAAAACGCCTTGCCCCTCGCGCTCTTGAGCCAGTACCTGCCCGGCCAATACCGAAACATCCGCTCCGGCCATATTCCAAATCGAGCCAGCGCCATTCTCCTTGACCGAGTTATGGATGTACTGGACAGTTACCACTGGGCTTGCCAGGGCGAGAATTGCCCTGAATGACAGCCCAAACTACCCATTCCCCAGGCCAGAGAAAGCGCTCAACCGCTGGAGAGCAAGTGATAAGACCGCAACCGCTTTGACATACTCGTCCAAATTAATGTATTCGTTCGGGGTATGGTCAAGCGCCGAATCCCCAGGTCCGTAGACCAGGGCCGGACACTGCCAAACCGGCGCGACGATGTTCAAATCGGCGGTGCCGGTTTTATAGACAAAAGATGGCGTTCCACCCGCAGCCCGTATACCATTTAAGAAGGCTCTCACCAACTGGGAATTTTTTTCACACGCCCAGGCCGGGACGGGATAGCCTACTCGTGCAACCACGGCATCTGACACGATTTCGTCCAATTTCTCATACCACTGCTCTGGCGGCATCTCCACCGGCAGGCGCACGCCGATACTCAATCGCGCCCACTGTTCGAAGCCATCCTGCCCAGCCTCGATATTGCGCAGCGTGGGCAGGATTTTATCGAATGCGCGCTGCCTGTTAACATTGAAGACCTCAGCATAAGCTTTGATCACCAGCCACGCCTCGACAGCTGCTTCCGCCGCGGTCTGCTCGCCGCTGGCAGTGTGGGCTTGTTCACGCTTGACCGTGAGTTCTGCCCAGGCCGAGCCTTTGTAACCCAGCGCAATCCTGTCCCAGCGGTTGGGTTCGCCGATGATGGCAAAATCTGGTTTGTACTGGTCAACCACAAACCTCGCCCCATCCGAATCGCGCTCTTCTTCGACGGCTCCGATGACCACAAACTGCCAACCCTCCACCGCACCAACCTGCGCCACCGCATCCGTAAAACAGGCCAGCGGACCTTTGGCGTCCACCGAGCCACGGCCGTACAGTAGGGGCGGAGCATGCTCCGCCCCTACAACCTGCACCGGAATCTCACCCGGCACGGTATCGATATGTCCCAATAGAACCACCTGTTTCGGCCCGTTGCCCATCACCCCCACCGCATTCCCGGCCTGATCGATGAACGAATCCGTAAATCCGACAGCTTTCATCCGTGTCGTCAACCATTCGACAGCCCCTCTCTCCTGCCCGGAGGGGCTGTATTGGGAAACCAAACCAATCAAAGTTTCGAAAGCTGTTTCATCCATCCGTTAATATCCGTTTCTTCGCTTCAATAATCCGCTGCCAAATCCGTTTCTCAGTTTCATCCGTTATCGAGTCCGCTTATCCGTTCTCGTCTGTTGTCGATATCTCCGCCGCCAGCACTTCCGCCAACGCGGCCACAACCTGATCCAACTGCCCATATGTAATTACCAGCGGTGGCAGCAGGCGAATCGTCGTTAGCCCGGCGTTTAACGCAATGATCCGCTTCTCCTGCAAAGCCTTGAGATACGGCGCAACCTTTTGTTTTAGCTCAATCCCAACCATCAGCCCCAGCCCGCGCACCTCGCGGACAATCGGCAGATTCAACGCGCGGAGTTTTTCAACCAGGTATTTGCCCTTTTCGGCAGATTGTTGGGGCAGGTTCTCCTCCTCGATCACAGTCAGCGCCGCGACGGCCGCCGCGCACGATAGCGGATTCCCGCCGAAGGTGGAGCCATGCAGTCCCGGCGCAAGATTTTTCACCGCCGCGCCGAGCAGCACCGCACCCATCGGGATGCCGCCCGCCAAAGACTTGGCTACGCACAGAATGTCGGGAGTGATGCCGTAATGCTGGTAAGCGAAAAGCTTGCCGGTGCGTCCAAATCCGGTCTGGACTTCATCCATAATCAACAGCACGCCGCGTGCAGTGCAAAGTTCGCGCACCGCCTCCATGTAGGCCGGATCTGCCGGGTAGACGCCGCCCTCCCCCTGGACGGGTTCGAGCAGCACTGCGGCGGTCTTGCCCCGCCCTCCTTCGGCGGGGTTATCGGTCACTGCTTTTTCCAGCGCGGCAATATTGTTGTAGGCCACATGGCTGTAATCGGGAACGAGCGGCTCGAAGGCTTCGCGGTATTTTTTGTTCCAGGTGGCCGAAAGCGCGCCCAGCGTCCGCCCGTGGAAACCGCGCATCGCGGCAATGATCCCGGTCCGGCCCGTCGAAACGCGCGAAAACTTGATCGCCGCTTCAATCGCTTCAGTGCCTGAGTTGCAAAAGAAGACCCTCTCCAGGCCAGGGGTGAGCGTGGTTAACTTCTCCATCAGGGCGGCGCGCTGGTCGTTGGGGAACGTCTCGAATAATGTGACCAGTTTGGTCGCCTGTTCCGCTATCGCCGCTGCAACTTTGGGATGCGCGTGACCCAGGTTTGCCACGCCATGCCCGGACGAGCAATCGATGTATTCGTTGCCGCCCGAATCCCAGAGCAAAGCGCCCTGTCCGCGCACGATGGCGAAGTTTTGCTTGGTATACAAGCCGGAAGTGTGTTTGTTTTCAATATCGATAATGTTCATAATGTTTTCCTATCAGGATAGAAATTAGCTCAACCGAGCAAAACCTTAAACACAAAGGAGAGCAAGAGCAAAAAAGGTTTTCCTTCGTGCTCTTTGTGTCCTTTGTGTTTAAAGGGTTTAAGCATAACTATCACACGACTTCATCATTTCGAAAAATGACTCTGCAAACTGCGATACTTCAATTCCCTCTGCCGCAAAGCCTGGATCGCCGACACCGCCGCCGCCGCCGCGGAGAGCGTGGTCAGCAGGGGAATGTCCATTGCGATCGCCGCCGCGCGGATTTCTGCGCCGTCGGCGTGGGCGTTTGGGCCAAGCGGGGTATTCAGCACCAACTGCACTTCTCCGCCGCGGATCAAGTCCACTGTATGCAGCGAACCCTCCGCCATTTTGTTCACCGACTCTACCGGCAGGTTGTTTTTACGGATAAAAGCCGCCGTGCCGGGTGTGGCATACAGTTTGAAGCCCATGCGGTGCATTTCGCGCGCGAAGCGCAGGCCGCCGCTTTTGTCGTAGTCATTGACGCTCACCAGCACCGCGCCGTTTTCAGGCAATCCCCAACCCGCCGCGATTTGCGACTTGGCAAAGGCATGGCCGAAACGCGAAGCGTGTCCCATCACCTCGCCAGTGGAACGCATTTCGGGGCCAAGAATGGCGTCGGAGCCGTGCAGTTTCTTGAAGGGCAGCACCGCCTCCTTGACGAAAAATCCGTCCACCTGTGGCTCTTCCAGAATCCCCAGGCTTTCCAGGCTGCGCCCGGCCATCACCTGCGCCGCCGCGTAAGCCAGGTTCAACCCGGTGGCCTTGCTGGCATACGGCACCGTCCGTGAGGCGCGCGGGTTGACCTCCAGCACGCAGACCACTTCATCCTTCAACGCAAACTGAACATTCATCAGCCCGCGCACGTCCAGCGCCAGTCCCAACTGCTCGGTGTACTCGCGCATAATGCCCTGATGGTACGTACTCACCTTGTACGGCGGCAGCACGCAGGCCGCGTCGCCCGAATGAACGCCCGCTTCCTCGATGTGCTGCATGATTGCGCCGACCACCACGCGCTCGCCGTCGGCCAGGGCATCCACGTCAATTTCGAAGGCGTCCTCCATGAACTTGTCAATCAGGATGGGCTGTCCTGGCGCGGCTTCGATGGCTTTTTGGATAAAACCCGCTAACTGGCTTTCACTATGCACCAAAGCCATGGCCCGCCCGCCCAACACGAACGAGGGCCGCACCAAAACCGGATACCCGATTCTGGCTGCCGCTTCGCGGGCTTCCTCCAGCGAACGCGCGATTCCGTTTTCCGGCTGGGGAATTTCCAGTTTCGAGAGTAGTTGGGCGAACGCCTCGCGGTCTTCTGAAAGCTGGATGGCTTCGGGTGAAGTCCCCAGGATCTTCACCCCGGCAGCTTTCAACCCCGCCGAAAGGTTGAGCGGCGTCTGACCGCCAAACTGGACGATGACGCCCATCGGTTTTTCGCGGTCGATGACGTTCAGCACATGCTCCAGCGTCAGCGGCTCAAAGTACAACCGGTCGGCGGTGTCGTAATCGGTCGAGACCGTTTCGGGGTTGCAGTTGTACATGATCGTCTCGTAGCCCATCTTCGACAATGCAAACGCCGCCTGGCAGCAACAGTAATCGAACTCGATCCCCTGTCCGATGCGGTTCGGCCCGCCGCCGAGAATCAGGATTTTCTGCCTGTCGGTTGGGCGCGATTCATCCTCCATCTCATAGGCGCTGTACAGGTAAGGCGTTTGGGCTTCAAACTCGGCGGCGCAGGTGTCCACGCGCTGGAAGGTGGGGATGATTCCGAGTTTTTTGCGTAACTCACGGACGTCTAACGTCGAAAGTCGAAGGTCGGAGGTTGATAGCAGGCGCGCCAAGTGAGAATCGGCAAAGCCCATTTGCTTCGCACCACGGAGGGTTCCTTTCAAGGCTGGATCGTCCAGATATGCGCAAAAGTTTTCGACTTTTGACCTTTGACCTTCGACTTCGGCCATTTGGGCCAAAAACCACAAGTCATATCCTGTAACCTGTGCAATTTCCTCCAGGGAAATCCCCTGCCGGATGGCTCGGTAGACCCGAAAGAGCCGGTCGGCGGTGGGAGTTTTCAGTGAGTCAAGAGTCTCCGGCGCGGTGGGCGCACTCTTCGTGGGGCCGCTCCCGTCCAGGGCATCCACGCCGATTTCCAGCGACTGAATCGCCTTGTTCAAGGCTTCGGGGAAAGTTCGCCCCAGCGCCATTGCTTCGCCAACAGACTTCATCTGCGGCCCGAGCGTGGGGTCGACGCCGGGGAATTTCTCGAACGCCCAGCGTGGAATTTTGACCACCACGTAATCCAGCGACGGCTCGAAGGCGGCCTTGGTCTGTTTGGTGATGTCGTTGGTGATTTCGTCCAGAGTGTAGCCGACGGCCACCAGCGCGGCCAGTTTGGCAATCGGGAAACCCGTGGCCTTGGAGGCCAGCGCCGACGAGCGGCTGACGCGCGGGTTCATCTCGATCACCACCACCCGCCCGGTTTTGGGATCCACGCCAAACTGGACGTTGGAGCCGCCCGTTTCGACGCCAACGGCGGTCAGGACGCGGTGCGCCAAGTCGCGCAGGATCTGGTATTCGCGGTCGGTGAGCGTCTGCGCCGGGGCGACGGTGATACTGTCGCCGGTGTGGACGCCCATCGCGTCGAGATTTTCAATCGAGCAGACCACGACAAAGTTATCGGCCTTGTCGCGCATCACTTCCAGTTCGTATTCCTTCCAGCCCAGCACCGATTCTTCCAGCCAGGCCTGGCCAATCGGCGATTCGGACGTCGCATTGCGCACGGCCTCCTTGAGTTCAGATGGTTCGTAAACCCAGGAAGCGCCGGTGCCGCCCATTGCAAACGAAGCGCGGACGAGCACCGGGTAGCCGGTTTCAGCAATCAGCGCTTCGGCCTCGGCCAGTGAGTAGGCCGCTCCGCCACACGGGACGGGAATCCCGGCTTTTTTCATCGTTTCGCGAAACAGCAGGCGATCTTCGGCGGCCTGGATGGCGTTCAGGTTCGCGCCGATCAACTGGACACCGTACTTTTCGAGCACGCCGTTTTCGCTGAGCGCCAGCGCCAGGTTCAGAGCGGTCTGCCCGCCAACGGTGGGCAGCATGGCATCCGGTTTTTCCTGCGCGATGATGGCTTCCAGCGCCTCGGGCGTCAGCGGCTCGATATAGGTTGCATCCGCGATTTCGGGATCGGTCATGATCGTGGCCGGGTTCGAGTTGACCAGCACCACGCGATAACCTTCCGCGCGCAGGGCCTTGACTGCCTGCGTGCCGGAGTAATCAAATTCGGCGGCCTGCCCGATGACAATTGCCCCACTGCCGGGGACGAGGATGGTGTGGATGTCTGTGCGTTTCATCATTCCACATTCATCATTCTAAAGAATTCGCCAAAAATATCCTGCGCGTCATGCGGCCCTGGCGCGGCTTCGGGATGGAACTGGACGCTCAACACCGGTTTATTCTTCAGCCGCATGCCCTCCAGCGAGTCATCGTTCAGGCTTTTGTAGGTGATTTCGACTTCGTCAGGGTTCAGGTCGCCGGGCGTGACACAGTAGTTATGATTTTGCGCCGTAATCAGCACTTTGCCGCTCGGCAAATGCTGGACGGGGTGGTTCCCGCCGTGATGGCCGAACTTGAGCCGGTGGGTCTCCGCTCCCAGGGCGCGGCCAATCAACTGGTGACCGAGACAAATCCCAAAAACCGGCACGCCGCTCTCGAGCAGTCTGCTCACTGCTTCGACGGCATAAGGCAAACCCGCCGGGTCGCCGGGGCCGTTCGACAGGAAAATCCCATCCGGTTTCAGCGCCAGTGCCTCCTGTGCGGACGTTTTCGCCGGGACGACGGTCACGTCTGCACCATAGGAAGCCAAGTGGCGGAGGATGTTTTCCTTGATGCCAAAATCAAAGGCAACGATCGACCATGAACCATTGACCATGGTCTGCCCATCGTTCATCGTTCGTCGTCCATCGTTTTTGACCCATTTGCTTCCTTCATCATTTTGCCAATGATACTGTTCTTGACACGTCACTTCCTTGACCATATCCCGTCCATCCAGCCCCGGCCATTCGTTTACCATCTGGAGCAGTGTCTCCGGCGACGTGCCCTTGGTCGAGAGCGCGGCCTTTTGCGTGCCGCCATCGCGCAGTTTTCGGGTCAGCCAGCGCGTGTCCACGCCGCTGATGCCGGGAACGCCATGCTGCGCCAGCCACTCCGAGAGCGACAGCGCTGACCGCCAATTCGAGACGCCCGGGCTGAGGGCGCGAATCACCGCCGCCGAGACCTGCGGAGCTGCGGATTCGTCATCTTCCAGGTTAATGCCCACATTGCCGATATGCGACACGGTAAACAGCACACCCTGTCCGCGGTAGGAGGGGTCGGTCAGGATTTCCTGGTAGCCAGTCATGCTGGTGTTGAAGACCAGCTCAAAGACTGCATCCGTCTCCGCGCCAAAAGCCTGGCCTTCCAGGCTGGTTCCGTCTTCTAAAACGAGGGTGGCAGGTTTCATTCGACTCCGGAATGATAAATGATGAATGCAGAATAAAAATCTGCGTGATTATATCGTATTGTCTATACAAGCGCGGTGTTATGTAAAACAGCTTTTTTATTCTGCATCACCTGCACTGCATCCGCAGCGCGGTGCAATTGTCTGCACTCTGCATTCATCATTGAATCACAGTCCCGTTTCCAGCCAGCGCATTGGAAATCGGCTTTTCCACGCGCCCATCAGCGATGATGACCTTGCCAACCCCGCCCTGGAGCGCTTCCTCGGCTCCGAGCACTTTCTTTTTCATGCGTCCCTGCGCCATCTCCAGCGCGGACGGCAGCTTGGCCTGCGGGATCTGCTTGATCAGCGTGGATTCATCCGGGAATTTTTCCATCAACCCAGGAACAGCCGTCAGCAGCAGCAGATTCTCCGCCTTCAAAGCAGATGCGACCATCGCCGCCGCCCGGTCGGCGTCGACATTGAGAGCCTCGCCGTTCTGGCTGACCGCCACCGGTGCAATTACCGGCAAATATCCCGCGTTCAGCAAAACCATTAACAATTCACTATTCACGGTCTCGATTTTTCCCGTGTAATCGTTGCGGATGATTTTGCGTTTGCCGTTTTCCACACTCTGGATCGAATCCTTGCGCGTGGCAACCATCAGCCGCCCATCCATGCCGCTCAGGCCCAGGGCGTTGACGCCCAGCCGGTGCAGTTGCTCGGTCAGCAGCGAATTGACCTTGCCATTGACCGCCATCAGGAAAATCTCCAGCGTTTTGCGGTCGGTGTAGCGCGAGGTATAGCCCGAAGGCGAAGTAATAAACTTGGGCGGCGCACCCAGCGCCTCGCCCAGCGCATTCGCTTCCGCCGAGCCGCCATGCACCAGCACCAGTTTCTGCCCGTTCTTGAGCAGTTCCGCCGCATCCGCGCAAATCGCAGAAAAATCCACGCCTTCCGTGCCGCCAAGTTTGACTACCGTGATTGGTTGTGTCATTAATTTCTCCATTACTGCGGTGGTCGAGTAGCCCCGCGTTGGTCGAGCTTGTCGAGACCGGGGCGTATCGAGACCACATACCTGTTTCCAAGAAATCGGTTGTTTATAGATAACTTGATGGTCTCGATATGGCGGCAAAACCCGCCGCCTACTCGACCATCGAAATATCCCTAAATCGGATGCAACCCGGCGAACTCAAGCCCAAGAGTCTCGTCCCAACCCAGCATCAAATTCATGCACTGCACCGCCGAGCCAGACGCACCCTTCATCAGGTTATCAATGGCGCAGATCGAGACGATGTGGCCATTGCTCTCGTCCAGTTCAAAACCCAGATCGGCATAGTTGGAACCTGCCAGGATTTTTGGCTCAGGCACGCGATAGATGCCGCGCTGTTCCTTGACCACCCGGACGAACGGATTCTCGGTTGCCGCGGCGCGATAGGCTTTCCACAAATCCTTGTTCGCCACGCCCGGTTTGACGGTCGCATGTGCAGTCGCCAGCACGCCGCGCACCAGGTCGACGGAGGTCATCGTCAGCGAGACGTTGCTCACGCCCAATTCCTGGATGACTTCGGCGGTGTGACGATGTCCAAAGGCGGAAAAGGTACGGATGACGTTGGCCCGTTCCGGGTGGTGCGAACCGGGATTGCCTTCCGCCCCGCCCTCGGAGGAGCCGACTTTTAGTTCAATAACGACCGGCGCGGATAAGTCAATCAGTTCCGCCTTGACCAGCGGCAGCAAAGCCAGGTTGCTGGCGGTGGCGTTACAGCCCACGCCGCTGATGTAGCTGGCCCCGGCCATCTCAGCCCGGTGCAGTTCCGGCAGCCCATAAACGAATTTCCCCAGCCATTCAGGCGCGGCATGGGCTTCGCCATACCACTTCTGGTAGTTGGCGGCGTCTTTTAGACGAAAATCCGCCGAGAGATCGACAATTTTCCCTGCCAGCGCAGCGTACTCATCGATTTTGCCCTGCGCTTTTCCATGCGGCAGCGCCAGGAAAAGAACCTCCACCGGCTCGACTTGCGCCGGATCGACGAATTTGAGCTGCGTGCGTTTGCGCAGGTTGGGGTGGACTTGATAGACATACTCGCCCAAATGCGAGCGCGAGGTAACTTGTTTAACTTCAACGTTCGGATGGCTTAACAACAATCGCAGCAATTCTCCGCCGCCATACCCTGAACCGCCAATGATTGAAACAGTTGTTGACATGATAATAATTGCTCCATAAATCGTTGGTCGAGTAGGCGGCGCTTTCCCGCCGTATCGAAACCAACTTTATATAAAAATACGTGTTACGGGTCTCGATACGCCCTCACCTGCACTGCACCAAACGCAGTGCGGTGCAAGTGTCGCGCAGAACGCTCAGGGCTACTCGACCCTCGAAATGACATTAACTACCTTTCGCCACACCCATCACATAATTCACAATCTCATCCGCAATGTCCACGCCGCTGATCGGCTGGGCAGTATGAAATTCCATCGTGTGGTTGATTTCGTTGACCACCATCCCCTTCTCGGGATGCTCGACCAGGTCCACGGCCAGCACGCCGCCGCCGACAGCCGTGGCTGCTTTTAGGCACAGCGTTTCGATTTCCGGCGTGATCGGGCAAAGCTCGCCCTCGCCACCGCGCGCCGTGTTCGTGATCCAATGCTCCGATTTGCGATAGATCGCCGTCAATACCCGGTCGCCAACCACAATTGCGCGGATATCGCGCCCCGGCTTGCGGATAAATTCCTGGATGTAGAATACACTATGCTGCACCGAACCCAGCATCGACTTGTGTTCCAGCACCGCCTCGGCTGCGTCGCGGTCGTTGATCTTTGCCAACAGGCGACCCCACGACCCGACCACCGGCTTGAGCACCACCGGATATCCAAAAGCCTCGATGGCTTCCAGCGCCGCTTCAGAGGTAAACGCCACCACGTTGCGCGGCTGCGGCACCTCGGCGCGCGCCAGCATGGCCGAGGTGGTCAACTTATCGCCACAGACCTCCGCCACCGCTGCCGTGTTGACCGTCGGCACGCCGAAAGCGTTTAAAATCCGCAGGGCATACAGGCCGCTGTTGTAACTGATACTGCGTTCCAGCACCGCGTCGAACGCCCGCCAGGGGGCAGGATTTTCCAGGTCAAACGAAATCGCCCGATCATCCAGCCGCTCGTAATCGATGCCGCGCTTTTCCATCGCGGCGAAAATCCATTTTTCCTCCACCCGCACGCGGGAATAGAGGACGCCAATTCGTAATCGTTTCTGCATCTTCATCTCCCGTAGGGGCGACCCAATGGATCGCCCCTACCGAGGTTCGTTATTCACCCCAATCTTCCTGTTCCATCGGGGCAAGTTCCACTGTGGCGGGGTCGAGCGAGGTCACTTCCAGGTCAACACCACAATCAGAACAGACAATAATTTCGCCAACTTCGGTGTTCTCGGCCAGGGCGATTTCAGCAGCACATTCAGTACAAGTAACGGTAGACATGGTTTATTCTCCTTTGGGTTTTCCCCTTCTCCCATTTTGGGAGAAGGCAGGGGTGAGGGTTAATTTTGCGTGATCAATTTGTTTTTTGACAGAATCGGGGGAGGTCCCGCCCGTGGCATTGCGCCGTTTAATTGACTCGAGCGGGTCAAAAACCTGGTACACGCCCCGCCATAACTCGTTGGGGGACAGGTCGGACTCAAACGCCCCCAGGCTTTGCCACTCATTTAAAGGAATTTCATCCAGGCTGATGCCCTTTTCCGCCGCCAAGCGGACAGCTTTACCAGCTGCTGCGTGCGCCTCCCGGAAAGGGATGCCCTGGCGGACAAGATAATCTGCCAGATCGGTGGCCAACATGCCGGCATCGATCGCCGCGAGCATTTTCTCGGCCTTGACGGTCATCGTCTCAAGCGCGCCCGCCAGGACCGGCAGGATCGTTATCAGCGTGTCGAAGGCCTGGAAAACAGGGACTTTATCCTCCTGCAAATCTTTGTCGTACGTGGAGGGCAGCCCCTTCAGCGTGGACATCAGTCCGGTCAACAAGCCAATCAGCGTCCCGGCCTTGCCACGCGCCAGTTCGAACAGATCGGGGTTTTTCTTTTGCGGCATCAGGCTGGAGCCGGTCGAGAAGGCATCCGAAAGTTCGATGAATCCAAACTCGGCGGTACTGAACAAGACGATATTTTCAGACAATTTGCTCAGGTGGACGCCAATCATCGCAGCACAGAACAGAAACTCGGCGGCGAAATCCCGGTCAGAGACGGCATCCAGGCTGTTTGGCGCGGGGATGTCGAAGCCGAGCGCCATCGTCAGGGTTTCGCGGTCGATGTCGAAAGCTGTTCCCGCCAAAGCGCCACAGCCCAACGGGAGAACGGCGACCCGGTCATTCAGATCAGCCAGCCGTTCCTTGTCGCGTTCCAAGGCCCAGAAGTGACTCATCAACCAATGGGCCAGAGTCACGGGTTGGGCCCGCTGCAGATGGGTGTAACCCGGCATCAGTGTGGCTTGATTCCGCTCGGCGACCGCCACCAGTGTAGCTTGCAGCCCTTTGACGGAATCCACCAACAGTGGCAGCGAATCCAGCATCCACAGCCTGAAATCAGTCGCCACCTGGTCGTTGCGGCTGCGCCCGGTATGCAGTTTGCCAGCCGCCGCGCCAATCAGTTCGCCTAAGCGCCGCTCGACCGCCGTATGGATATCCTCATCGGACTCGACGAAAACAAATTTGCCGTTTTCGAACTCGACAGCCATGGCCTTCAGGCCATCTACGATAGCTGTATGCTCGACTTCGTTTAACACACCGGCCTTGAAAATCGCGCCCGCCCAGGCAATGGAACCGCGCACATCCTGCGCCGCCAACCGCTGATCAAACGGTAGTGAAGTGTTGAGCAGCCAGGCTTGCTCGTTGAGTTTGGTGGAAAAACGTCCGCCCCAGAGGGTCATGGGAACTCCTTCATTTGGCGATTTAGTGATTGAAAACCAATCACCAAATCGCCAAATCACAAAATCAGTCGCGCTTAAAGCGCGAGTAATCCGGCTTCGGCATGTCCATGCCCGAAACGGGCAGACCATTCAACGCCCGTACCTTGAGCGATAACCCATAAAGGCGGATAAAGCCCTCGGCGTGGCTCTGGTCGTAGACATCTTCTTGACCAAAAGTGGCGAAGTCTTCGCGGTACAGGCTGAATTTGCTCCTGCGCCCAGCCACAAGCAGGTTACCTTTGTAGAGTTTCAAGCGCACAGTGCCAGTCACCGGGCCCTGGGTGTTGTTCACAAAAGCGTCAAGTGCCTCGCGCAAGGGGGTAAACCACAGGCCGTTATAGGTCAAGTCGGCATATTTGATGGCAGCCATCTGCTTGAAACTGAGCGTTTCGTGGTCAAGAACGAGTGATTCCAGTTCCCGATGAGCATACAGCAGGATCGTGCCGCCAGGAGTCTCGTAGACGCCATGCGATTTCATCCCAACCAGGCGGTTTTCGACCAAATCCACCCGACCAATTCCGTGCGCACCGCCGATGACATTCAGCCGTTCAACCAGCTTGGCCGGGGAAAGCTTCTCACCGTTGACCGAGACCGGTACACCCGTCTCGAACTCGATCTCAACATATTCGCCTTCTTCGGGCGCATTTTCAGGCGAAGCGCTGATCTGGTACATGGCTTCCTCAGGCTCGTTCCACGGGTCCTCGAGCAGGCCGCCCTCGTGTGAAAGGTGCCATAAATTCGAATCGCGGCTGTAAATCGACTTGACAGTGGCCGTCACCGGGACGTTGTGCTTGGCCGCGTAGGCAATCGCATCCTCACGCGAGCGGATATCCCATTCGCGCCACGGGGCAATGATCTTCAGGCGCGGGTCGAGCGCCATCACGGTCAGCTCAAAGCGCACCTGGTCATTGCCCTTGCCGGTTGCGCCATGCGCGATGGCATCTGCGCCGACTTCATGCGCCACGTCCACCAGGTGTTTGGCGATCAGCGGGCGCGCCACCGACGTGCCAAGCAGGTACTTGTGTTCGTAGACCGCTCCCGACTTGAGCATCGGGAAGAGGTAATCGGCGGCAAATTCCTCGCGCATGTCATGGAAAATCAACTGGCTCGCGCCGCTGGCGATCGCCTTTTTCTCCAGTTTGGTCAAATCCTCGTCGCCCTGGCCCACATTGGCGCAGAAACAGACCACTTCGCAGCCATAATTTTCCTTCAGCCACGGGACGATCACGGATGTGTCCAGCCCGCCGGAGTAGGCGAGGACCACTTTCTTGACGGACGGTTTTGATTTGGGCATAGCAATTCTCCTGTTGGGTTTGCCCTCATCCCCTACCCTGCCCCCATTAGGGAGAGGGCCAGGGTGAGGGCAAAATAAAATAAAAACAGCCCTCCGAGAAGGAGGGCTGTTGGGTTGACTTGCGCGTCTTTCGCGCGCCTTACTGCGTCATCCGAAACGAAAAAATCCCGGCCTTCTCTTGTAGAAGTGGGTACGGACGACGGATACGCGGGAACGACTTGGTTGCAAACATATTGGGCGCAATTCTACCAGCCTGGGAGAATATGTCAATACCCAAATGGGTCATCTTT
Source organism: Anaerolineales bacterium UBA5195 (assembly GCA_002412925.1). Lineage (GTDB taxonomy): Bacteria > Chloroflexota > Anaerolineae > Anaerolineales > Villigracilaceae > UBA5195. The sequence continues at coordinate 114,257 of DHVZ01000100.1, forward strand.
GGATTTTGCCGTCCGAAACCTGGTTTTGAGCTTTACATTTTCATTGGTTTAGCCTTTTCTATTCGAGGGAGCCGTTGGTCGAGTAAGCCGCCGCTCTTTGGCGTCTGTATCGAGACCCGGCGACCAAAGCAATCTCCGGCTCACGGTGATTTACTTCACTGCCTGGGCCTCGACACCTGCACTTGCACCAAACACAGTGCGGTGCAAGTGTACGGCGGGGCAGCACCGCCTACTCAACCATCGGCATTACTTTGCATTGGACAAAACGTAATCGATCATCTTTTCAGGGATATTCACGCCTGTTGTGGCAATGCTGTTGCGGAATTCCATCGTGTGGTTGATCTCGTTGATCGTAAAACCGTTCTCCGTTTCGAACAGGTCCAGCGCCAGCAGCCCACCGCCGACAGCCTGCGCCGCCCGGCGGCATAAGTCCGCGATTTCGGCAGTGATCGGACAGTTGGTTGCCACGCCGCCCCGAGCAGTGTTGGTAATCCAGTTTTCGGACGAGCGGTAGATGGCGCAGATCGGCTCTTCGCCAATCACAAAGGCGCGGATGTCGCGGCCCGGCTTGTTGATATATTCCTGAATGTAGAAAACCTGGTGATTGACGCCCAGTGTCGCTTTGTGTTCGATCAGCGATTCTGCGGTGTGGCGATTTTCCACTTTAGCGAGCAAGCGTCCCCACGAACCAACCACCGGCTTGAGCACGCACGGGTAACCCATGGCTTCCACCGCCGCGAGCGCAGCTTCCTCGTCGAAGGCCATCAACACGCGCGGCGTGGGGATACCCTCCCGCGCCAAAATCTGACTGGTGACATATTTGTCACCGCAGCGCTCGGCCACGACCGCAGGGTTGACCACTGGCACACCGTGCGCCTCGAAAATCCGCGAGATGTACAACCCACGCGAGTAGGAGATGGAACGCTCAAAGAGCACATCCACGGCTTCGGGCAGTTGGGAAATGTCGAAAAAGCGTTCGCCATCGTTGATGCGGACAACTTCCACGCCGGGGCGTTTTTCCAGTTCGTCAATCAGGTATTTTTCTTCCACACGCAGGCGGGTAAATAAGAAGCCAACACGCGTCATAATTTCTCTCCTTTGTTCTGTAGTAGGGGCGACCCAATGGGTCGCCCCTACCCTAATATTCCAATAACCTTTCGCGTCATCCCATCCGTTGTCAACGCCCCGCCCAAATCGGGCGTGACCTGACCAGCAGCAATGCAGCTTTCGACAGCATTGCGCAGGCGGCTGGCTTGTTCTGTTTCGCCGAGATGTTCAAGCATCATCGCTGTGGCAAGAAAAGTAGCGGTGGGATTGGCTTTGCCCGTCCCAACCAATGGCGGCGCGGAGCCATGTACTGGTTCAAACACCGCAGCTGCGGTTCCGATATTGCCGGAGGCCGCCACGCCCAATCCGCCGACGAACATGCAGGCTTCATCGCTCAGGATGTCGCCAAACAGGTTGGTGGTGACAATCACCTCGAACTGCTCCGGCGCGCGAACCAGTTCCATCGCGCAGGTGTCGACCAGCATTTCGAGCATCTCGATCTCGGGATATTCTCTGGCGATTTCCAACGCCACTGCGCGGAACAGGCCGCAGGTCTGGCGCAAGACGTTGGCTTTGTGGACCACATGGGCTTTCTTGCGTCCGGTCTGGCGCGCCAGGTCGAAGGCTTTGCGGATGATGCGCTCGGAACCTTTGCGGGTAATGACGCGCTCGGTGATGGCGCGGTTGCCATCGTCCTCGAGACGCTCAAGGCCCGAATAGAGTCCCTCGGTGTTCTCACGGACAATGAGCAAGTCAATGCCGGGGCGCGAGGAAGGATGTGGTGTCGAGCGAATCGGCCGCAGGTTGGCATACAGATCCAGTTTTTGGCGCATCCGCACAACCGGGGAAAAATACCCGGGCAGGTTCGGCGGCGTCGTCACTGCGCCAAACAGCGCGGCGTGTGAACTGCGAATGGACTGGAGCGTGGCATCTGGCAAAGGTGTGCCGAGGCGCTCGTAGGCGTCGAATCCGATCTCAGCGCGGGTAAATTCAAATTCCAGCGGCAGTACGCGCAAGACCTGTTCAGCGCAGGCGATTACTTCGGGGCCAATGCCGTCGCCGGGGAGGAGGGTGATTTTGTAGGGCATAATTGGTTTTCCGGTAGGGGCGCAGCAATGCTGCGCCCTTACAATCATCAGGCCATTAGTTCCTGAATATCGTGTTCTTTCAAGAAGTTGACAATTCCGCCCGCCGCAGCGACTTTGAGCACGAAATCGGGCAGTGGCCGCGCCTGGAAGGTAGCGCCGGTCGTCAGGTTGCGAATTTGACCGGTCGTCAGATCCACATCCACTTCATCACCTTCAGTGATCCCCGCCACGGCTTCAGGACATTCCAGGATCGGCAAGCCAATATTAATAGCGTTGCGGAAAAAGATGCGCGCAAACGAGGGCGCGATAATGCACTTGGCACCCGAGCCTTTGATGGCAATCGGCGCATGTTCGCGTGATGAGCCGCAGCCAAAGTTCTGCCCGCCGACGATCATATCGCCGGGGTTGACATTCGGCGCGTACTCAGGCTTAATCTCGCAAAAGACGTTTTTGGCAAGTTCCAGCGGGTCGATGGTAATGTTATAGCGGCCGGGGATGATCTCGTCCGTGTTCAGGTTTTCTCCAAAAGTCCAGGCTTTTCCCATGGGATCTCCTTTTTCATTGCAGAGGGTTGAGTAGTCCGGAGCGTTCTTGCGAAGGACGTATCGAAACCCGATTTGACAGTGTATGCCAGTTCCTGGTCTCGACACGTGCACCTGCGCTGCAAGTGCACGTGTACGCCGCGACGCGGCTACTCGACCATCTTCACTATTTCAAATATTCTCGCGGATCAGTAATCCGCCCCGTCAGCGCCGTCGCCGCGGCGGTGGCCGGGCTGGCAAGATAGATTTCCGAAAGTGGGCTGCCCATGCGTCCGATAAAGTTGCGGTTCATCGTGGTCAGGGCGCGTTCGCCAGCGGCCAGGATGCCGCCGTGCCGCCCGATGCAGGCCCCGCAGCCGGTTCCAGTAACAGTACACCCGGCATCCATCAGGATTTCGAGCAGACCGTTCTGCATGGCTTTTTTGTAAATGCGTTGACTGGCCGGGGTGACAATCACGCGCGTCAGCGGGTTGACCTTTTTGCCCCGGAGCATGTTCGCCACGATTTCCAAATCCTCGTAGCGGGCATTGGTGCAGGTGCCGATGTAGACCTCGTGAATTTCCAGACCTTCGACATCCGTCAGCGGTTTGACGTTATCCACATCCGGATGGCAGGACACCTGCGGGGTAAGCGCGGACACGTCAATCTCAACGACATGCTCGTAGCGTGGGTTGAATGGTCGAATTTGCTCAAACTGTCCATTCGCCAGGGTCTCATTGGCCAGGTAATCGACCGTCACCCGGTCAGCGGCAATCAGGCCACATTTCGCGCCGATTTCGGTGGACATGTTCGGGAAGATGATCCGCTCGTGCATTGGCAGGTTGTCGATATACTCGCCGCCAAACTCCACCGAGCGGTAGGTACCGCCATCCATGCCCAGCCGGCCCGCGATGTAAATCATCACATCTTTAGCGTAGACACCCGGCTGAGTCTGGCCGCGCAATTCGATGCGGAGGCTTTCCGGCACTTTGAACCAGCATTTGCCTGTCACCCAGGCCACCGCGATCTCCGTTGAGCCTAGACCCGCGCCAAACGCGCCCATCACGCCGTAGGTGTTGGAGTGCGAATCCGCGCCGATGATAATCGCGCCCGGGGTGACAAATCCTTCCTCCAGCATGACTTGATGACAGACACCCTGCATAAATAAATGCGGAAGTTCCTGGTCTTTGACAAAATCAAGAATTTTTCGATGATTCTCCGCCGCCAGCACGTTCGGGGCCGGGTAGGCATGGTCGAGGTGCAGTACCACACGGCTTTTGTCGTGGATCGGCTTGCCGATTTCCCGAAAAGCCTTGATTGCCAACGGAGTGGTGTTGTCGTGGCTCATGATATAGTCCACATCGAGCAGCAGGATTTCCCCGGCCTGCACCGGCCTCCCGGCTTTGCGAGAAAAAATTTCTTCAATTAAGGTACCCATACTATCTCCTTTTGTATAAGTCGAGGGTCGAGTAGCCGGTGATTTTCCGGCGTATCGAGACCCGGGTCGCTGGTTTCGATACGGGCGGAAAGAACACCGCCCCACTCAACCCGCGTCCTTACTTCCCGTTCCCGTTATATTTTTTCAAGACCATGCGCGTCTCGGTCCGTTTGACGCCCGCCACAGTGCGGATTTCCTCGATCAGGTTGTTAAGCGCCATCACATTTTCCACGTTGACAAAGGCGCTGATGTCATAATCGCCGGTGATTTCGTAAACATTACTGACGTTGGTAAAACCGCGCAGGCGGCGCACCACCGAGGTAGTGTAGACATGCGACTCTACTTCCAGCATCACCAGGGCATTGATGTCGTGCGGGATGACATCAATTTCACGCCCAGTGACGTGTTCAGCAATCTCGATGATGTCGGTATCGAAAAGCTGTTTGCGGTTATCGCCCAGGTTCTTGATGCGTGTCACAATCACTTCCAGTTCGGCGGGGCTGACCTCGATGCCGTACTCCTCCAACCGGGAGGCCACGGCGCTTTTGCCGGTGTACTTGTCGATGACGATTTTCCGTTCACGTCCGAGCAGCGCCGGGTTGAAGGGTTCGTAAGTCTGCGGGTCTTTGAGAATCCCATTCGTGTGCACCCCACTTTTGTGGGTAAAAGCGTTTTGCCCAGTAATAGGTTTGTTTGGGGCCATGAAAAACCCGGATACATTTTCGAGATAGGTGGAAATCGACATCAATGGCAGGACGTTGAACTTTGTCACCTCTTCAAGATTGTGGAACGCAACGATGGTTTCCGCCAAATCAGGGATGCCTGTCCGCTCCCCGAGGCCGTTGACCGTGGTATGGATGCAGTCCGCCCCGCCGCGGATGCCCGCCATCGCGTTGGCCAGCGCCAGGCCATAGTCGTTGTGGCAGTGCAAGTCGATTTTGCAGGGCAGCAGTCGTTCGCGCAGCGCGGAGACTCGTTCGTACATATCCTGCGGCTGCATGATCCCCAGCGTATCAGCAAAGCTGATACGGTCGGCCCCGGCTTCGATGGCGGCATTGCAAACCTGCACCAGGAACTCGAATTCGGTACGGGTGGCATCCTCAGGCGTGTAGCGCACTTTAAGTCCCAGGCTGCGGGCATAGGCGATGTGTTCGCGGATGATCTCCAGCGCCTGCGCCTGCGTTTTATGCAGCTTGGCATCCAAATGGATTTTGGAGGTAGCATAAAAAATGGCGACACGGTCTGCGCCACAGGCCTTGGCTTTGTCGATGCTGCCACGCGAGGCAATCGAGTGCGCAATAATTTCCGCTTTCAACCCCAGCATGGAAATTCGTTCGATGGCCCTGAAGATATTTGGCGAAACCGACGGGTCACCCGCCTCGATCATATCGACGCCGATTTGGTCAAGCAGCCGGGCGATTTCGAGTTTTTCATCGATGGTAAAGTTAACATAGGGCGTCTGTTCGCCCTCGCGCAGGGTGGTATCCAAAATTTCGAGCATAAGTTCTCCTCTCAGGTAACAAAAAACGCGCTCTCCGGTATCGGAGAGCGCGTCGGGTGACAGGTAGGTAGAATGAACTACAGCGTTATTCTGCTTGATCCCTGTTTAACCGAAGACCGCCCACAAATCCGACAACCGAAGCTGCGAACGTGGGCCGGCGCTTAGCCTTGGCCTCAAAAACGATGGGAATCACAGGGGTTTTCATAATGGGCCGATTTATACTTGTCTATATCTGTTTTGTCAAGTTAAATAGGGACGAATAGGGACGAAAATTCAAAATTGCCAGCGGGGTCAGTAAATGGGCAAATACTTTTCCAGTTCCCAGCCTGTGACTTCCAGCCGGTAGTCTTCCCACTCCAAGCGTTTAGCGCTGATAAACCGATCAAAAGTGTGCGCCCCAAGGGCTTCCCGGATGACATCATCCTTTTCCATGGCATTCAGCGCCTGGTTCAAGGAGCCGGGCAAAATTGCGAGCGAGCCTTTGTTTTGGTTATCCAGAAGATAGATATTTTCTTCCGTTGCCTCTGGAGCCTGGAGTTCCCGACGAATGCCATCCAGGCCGGCAGAGAGCATCACGGCAAAGGCCAGGTACGGATTGCAGCTTGGGTCAGGGTTGCGCAGCTCAATCCGAGTGGTTTCGTCTGAGGTGACCCGCGGCACACGGATTAAAGCCGAGCGGTTAATCCGCGCCCAACTGATGTAAACCGGCGCTTCATAGCCTGCGACCAGGCGTTTGTAAGAGTTAACCAGTGGAGCCAGGATGGCACACATCCCAGACGCATGCGCAAGCTGACCGGCGATGAAGTGCTTGGCAATTTTGGATAAGCCATGCGCATCCCCCGGGTCAGCGAATGCATTTTTTCCTGTAGCGAGATATGCCAGGCTTTGGTGGACATGCATCCCACTGCCGTTGATACCACGGATGGGTTTGGGCAGGAAGGTGCAATACAACCCGTTTTGCTGGGCAATAATCTTGAGCGCCACCCGCATGGTTACGGCGCTATCCGCGGTTGTCAGCGCGTCAGAATAACGGAAATCGATTTCCTGCTGACCATGCGCCCCTTCATGATGCATCGCCTCGACCCGGATGCCGAACGTTTCCAGCGTGGAAGCCATTTGACGCCGCAAACCGGCGGCCATATCGGAGGGAGCGTCGAAATAACTGGCGCTATCATGAGGAACTGGGGGGACCAGACCACCAGCAGCATTTGGCTTGAGCAGAAAAAATTCGAGTTCAGGGCCGGTATGATAGCGAAAACCCATCTCTTCAGCCCGGGCAATCGCCCTTTTAAGGACAGCGCGCGGGTCACCTAAAAAGGGTTGACCATCAGGGGTATAAACATTGCAAATCAGGCGCGCGGTTGCATCTTCGCCACTCAACCACGGCAGAATCGAAAAGGTGGAAGCATCTGGCCGCAGGTGCATGTCACTTTCTGCCACGCGGGCAAAGCCTTCAATCGATGAGCCATCAAACCAGATGCCTTTTCCCAGGGCTTCCGGCAATTCATGGACAGGGATGGAAACATTTTTGACAACACCCACTACATCGGTAAATTGCAAGTCAATGAATTTAATTCGGGATTGTTCTGCACGTGCAATCAGTTCGGCAATGGCCTCGGAAGAAATGTCCATGTCGCTACCCTTTGGGTCTGTTTTCAGTGCTTGAAAGTTGGGAGAATTTCCGATTTTTCAAGATATTTCGTGACCTGCTGATTATTTAGCGCAAGGCTTGCAGCGTTAACGCCAGAGCCACAATCGCAACCATAATAACCAATGAGATGCCAATCGCTTTAAGCGCCTGTAACTGAAGCAATGATATGCTGCCAGCGGGTGTTGGGCTGCCAGCTTTTTCGAGAACGCTTAAATCCACTGTTTCGGGGTGATCCAAAGCGTTGATCAGTGCAGCCATGTCGGGGTAACGCTCTTCAGGGTTACGCGCCAGGCAATGGGCTACAGTCGCGGCTAATTCAACTGGAATCATCGAGTTGGCGCGATCGAGCCGGGGAGCAGTATGATTCAAATGCTGGGCCATGACGGCCAGATTCGTATCGCCCGTGAAGGGTGTTTCTCCGGCCAGCATTTCGAAGAAAATGGTACCCAGCGCGTAAATATCGGTGCGCTGATCGCCGCGCTGGCCCTCGATCTGTTCGGGAGCCATGTAATCGGGGGTTCCCATTGTGGCACTCAGGTTGGAATAAGTAACCCTGTGAGAGCCTTTGGTCAGCGCCAGACCGAAATCCATGATGACTGGTTGACCTTCGGAAGTGATGAGAATGTTTTCCGGCTTGAGATCACGATGAATCACACGATTGGCATGGCAATAAGCCATCCCATCGGCAATTTCTCTGATCAAGGGGAGCGCCTGCTCTGGGGGCAAAGGTCCGCCAGAATCCATCATAGCCCGTAATGACTGGCCGTTAACGAATTCTGTTACCAAATAGGGGATACGGTTGTACTTCCCAGAACCCAGCCCGCGTAAAATGGCGGGATGCTGAAGCGTATTAATCACTTCGAGTTCGCGCTGGAAGCGTTCATATTGGGCAGGGTCGCCAATCATGGACTGGTCGGGAATTTTAATGGCAACCTCGCAGCGCTTGACCATGTCAAAGGCCCGGTAAATATCGCTCATGCCTCCCTGGGCCAGGTGCGCCTGGATCTGGTATTGGTCAAATTGGTCGCCGACTTGTAACATCTTGTCGAAAATCATAGCAGGTTCGCCCATAACGGTCCTTTGAACTGCAGAAAAGCGACTCGCGCTGCTGGTTGCGGCTATTTGCGGAAAAAATTGAGCCAGCCGCGTTCTTTGCGAGGCTCTGCTTCAAAGGTCTGATAGCGAAATCCGCGCAGGTAAATGGCGATAACCGAGCAATTGTCATCCGTTTCGCGTGCAAGGGCCAGATCAATCAGGTTTTGAACCAGGTTGTGGACATCCCGGCTCTGGTCCGCTTGCGCGGCGAAATCCTGGTCAGCAAGACAGGCCCAGACTCCGTCGCTACACAGAATGACCCGATCCCCGACCTGAAGTTTGGTCTGGGTAATCTCAGGCTGGAGAAAGAGTTCCAGCCCAACGGCGTGGGTCAACACTGAGCGCTGGGCATGGGTGCGGGCTTGCTCCGGCGTAATCAACCGCGACCGAATCAGGTCGCCAACCAGCGTATGGTCGCTGGTCAAGCAGGTGACCTGTCCATGGCGGATGAGATAAGCGCGGCTATCACCCACATGCAGGAGATAGAGAAAATCACCGATAATGTAGGCCGCGGTGAGCGTGGTACCCATCTTGCCGCTGCCAAGCTGCTGGGAAGTTTTATAGACTTCGAAATTGACCACCTCGCTGGCTTTTTGCAAAGTTTTGGCGGGCGGCGAATCAGTTTCGCTGCTGCGGACAACTTTGAGCAGGTTTTGGATGGCCAGGCGACTGGCTAATTCTCCGTTGGCATAGCCGCCCATCCCATCGGCCACGGCGTGGAGGGAACCGGGAAAATTTGACGCGGAAGGACCTGGCAGGAGGATCACATCCTGGTTATCGGCGCGGACCGGGCCAGCGAGGCTCAACCCGGCGGATTCGAACTCGGCCAGCATGTATTGTTTCGCCAAATCATCACCTGCGAATGAAATAGTAAATTACGTTAGTCAGCAGCCATAACCCGGCTACAGTTAGCGCAACCAGGCAGCCCCGGGCAATCACGCCGCCAGTGTTGAGGCCGAAAACCAGCGCCAGGACCGCTAAAGCCAGGTTTAACGCGATCCCGGCGACGGGGAGCAGGCCATGCCTGAGCCAGTGAAACCTTTCAGTTCCGGCGAAAGCAGCCAAGGTGAGTCCGCCAAGAATGGCGTACAGGAGAAAAGCGCCCAGGTTAGAGGCCAGGATAATCCCAATCAGAGCGGGCAAGCCTCCTAAAATTCCAATCGAACCAATGGTGGCCGAAACGAGGCTGAGAATGATGACGGTGTAATAGGGTGTGGCATATTTTGGGTGTAAAACGCCGAGCAAATCAGGCATTTCCGCATCGAGCGCCATTGAGAAGCTGATGCGGACGCCGTTGTTGGTGGCGGTCAGCATCGCGCCAAGCAGAGCGACAACCACGGTGAACCCAAGGACAAACATGAGCGCCAGTCCGTTGCCCTTGAGCAATTGGTCTCCAAGCTGCAAGGCGAGTTCACCGAGCGGGGCACGCGAGTTGGCTGCGTCGAGGCGGGAGTTGAAGGCCAGTTCGGCTGAAAAATAGACGAGCAGGTAAGCGAAGACGCCCTGGATGATTAAAGCCAGCACGGTGGCGTGGGGAATGTCACGTTTGGGGTTAGTAGTTGAGGCGCCGAGCGAGGTAACGGATTCGAAACCAACCATTAGCATCATTGCCAGGGCGGCCTGGAAAAACAAGCCCCGGGGGGGAGCGGCGAAAATATCCGCCACTGCCGGGTGAGTCCATTCGGCGGCGGAAAGCTGGAGCGGGTTGATGACGCGAAAGAGAATCCCCAGGAGGCTAAAAACTGTCAACGTGGTAAGTTGGAGGGTATTCAGGACAATGCTCGAGGTGGTGGTGCCAGTGATTCCGCGCAATGCCAGGAAGCCAATAAAAGCGGAAAAAGCTGCGGCTAATAGAATCTGCCCAAAGGGAGTGGGCTGGTAGCCCATCTGGCGCAGCAAATAGTCGGCCAAAATGCCCAGAAAAGCGACCATCACGCCGGGGTAAACCCAGTAATATAAATGTGCGGCCCAACCGGTGGCAAATTTGGCAAAACGCGCCAGCCGGGTATCGAGGGGATGATTGCGGTCACGAAAAACCTGCTCGGCGAAGTGATAGGCGCTGCGAAACCCGGCTTCTGGATAGCGGCGGGCCAGTTCGCCAAAAGAAAGTGCGGTCAGCAGCGCGGTGACCAGGGCGGCTAAAACCCCCAGCCAAATGCCGCCCAGGCCATTCGCTGCGCCAGAGACCTGGGCCTGGTAAAGCAGCCAGGCAAAAGCGCCCGGCGCGACCAGCGCCATGGCATGGAGGGTGACCCCGGTCAGCCCCAGAGTTTTGCGTGGAGGTTGGGTGGGGTGGGTCATTTCTTTTCCTCTTCAGGTGATTTCAGCCAGCTTTCGAATTTCTCAAGAAATAAGACCAGCGGCCAGAGCAAAACGATACTGCCAGCTTTGACCAAAAACTGCAACCATTCCAGCCGGGTCTGGCCGCGCAGGTTGGTTTCGGTCAGCAAAATTCTGGCGGTCGTGGCGCCCATGCCAAGATAGATCAGCACGGCGGGGGAGAATGGGACAGCGGCTTCTGAGTGCATGTGGTTTTCCTAGGGATCGTTCTCTTCTGAGGCATCGAAAGTAATCATGGAGCAGGGTAACCGCTGGGCTGCAGTTACCCTGCTCGGGCACGCGAATGGATTAGTCCGCGGCAGCTGGGCTGCCGACCACATCCTGCGGGTAAGCCTCGACGCCATGCTCTTCCACATCGAGGCCTTTGATTTCCTCTTCGCGGGAAACGCGCAAACCGAAGACACCCCTGAGCAGGCCGTAGAACAGGGCGCCGCCGGTCAGCACGCACCAGGCACCCACCGTGAGCACGCCAACCATTTGGGCCAGGAATTGGGCGCTGTTGCCAGCCACAAGGCCGGTGACGCCGTTTTCGGTGGCAAAGAGACCGACAGCCAGTGTGCCCCAGATGCCGTTCATCAGGTGAACGGGAACTGCCGAAACGGGATCGTCAATCTTGAGTTTTTCGAGCAGCAACGCGCCGTAGACCACGATCACGCCGCCAGTGGCGCCAATCAGGATGGAGTAACCGGGGGTGACAAAGGCGCAGGGAGCGGTGATGGCAACCAGGCCGGCCAGAACGCCGTTCAAGGCGGTGCCCAGGTCAGGTTTTTTGCTAACAAAGAGCCAGCTCAGGATTATGGCAACCAGACCACCCGCCGCGGCGGCCAGGTTGGTATTGACTGCCACGAGGGCAACTACATCGGCATTCGCACCGTCAATGGCAAGTTGGCTGCCGGGGTTGAAACCGAACCAACCCAGCCAGAGGATAAAGACGCCCAAAACTGCAAAGGGAATCGAGTGACCGGGGATGGCAACCGGTCGACCGTCTTTGGTGAAACGGCCCAAGCGCGGTCCAAGCGCCATGGCGCCAATCAAGGCGAGCCAGCCGCCCACACTGTGAACAACCGTAGAACCCGCGAAATCTTTAAAGCCAGCACCAAAGGGCAGGATGCTCAACCAGCCGCCGCCCCATATCCAATGACCGGCAATCGGATAGATGATGGCAGAGATGACGAAACTGTAGATGAGGTAAGATGTGAACTTGGTACGTTCAGCCATGGCGCCGGAGACAATGGTAGCCGCCGTACCGGCAAAGACCAGTTGGAAGAACCAGAAGGCCATGACGGGCAGGCCAGCCACATCCTCGCCGCCGCTCAAGAAGAAACCGCTGGTGCCAATCCAGCCGCCGGCGCTGCTGCCAAACATGAAGGCGTAACCGAAGGCCCAAAAGGCCAGGCTGGCAAAAACAAAGTCGACCAGGTTTTTGAAGAAAATGTTGGTGGTGTTTTTGGAGCGAGTCAGCCCGGCTTCGAGAAAGGCAAAACCAGCTTGCATCCAGAAAACCAGGAAGGCGGCTACCAGAACCCAGAGGGTATTCAGCCCGCGCACCAGATCTTCAACAACGCCAGGGGCGGGAGACTGCGCATATGCGGGTGAAGTAACTCCCAGAGCAACCGCAGAAACGAGAGCCGGGACGAGCACCCAGCGCATCCATTTGATCGAACTTAAGGCAAAGGTTTTCATTTTTTTCTCCTTAGAACTGAATTGAAAATTTAAGGCTGGATATCAATACCAGCCAAGCCGACTTTTGAAGAGGATCAAGAGTGAAGCAATGATCATGATGAAAATAGTGGGCGGAGCAGCCACGAGCAGCCAGCGCTTCCAGCCGATACTGCCGTGGTTGTGTTCCATGTAGGCATAGGCAACCACGTTGGCTGAAGCGCCAATGGGAGTCAGGTTGCCACCAATATCGACGCCGAGCGCCAGAGACCAGACCATCAGCGCCAGGGCGGGCATGCCAGGCATGGCTGCCAGGTCTTTCAAAACGTAACTCATCGCCAGGGCAAGTGGGACGTTATCGAGGACGCCACTCAACAGGCCCGGCCCCCAATGCAGAGCCATGACCAGCGCAGTTGGGCTGGAGGCTGAGGCTGCCGCCATCACCTCGGCCAGTTTCTCGAAAAGCTGTACTTTTTCCAGGCCACCGATCAACATAAATAATCCGGCAAAAAACAAGATGCTTTCGCCATCCACCTTTAGCAAGGCTTTTTTACGCTGGTCATCGCGCAAGGCGATCAAGGCAATACCCGCCGGGATGAGGGCCGCCACGGCGGCAGTGATCGGCAGCCCGCTCAGGGCGCTCAACGGAAGATGGAAAACCAGCAAGAAGACTGCCATCAAGAAACTGCTCAAGCCGACCCGGGTGAGGTGAACATGCAGAGGCTCCTGATGTAACTGCTCAATTTCGTCGATGGTTTCCTGGGTCAGCGCCACATGCGCCATTTTGAGCGCTTTGCGATTGATGAAGTAGAAGACGCCGAGCAAGATCAGGGCGGCGATCAAGGAAATCGGGCCGGTGTGTGTAACGAAATCGGAGAAGTTGAAGCCAAGGGTGGTACCCAAAATGACATTAGGTGGATCTCCAACCAGGGTGGCCGCGCCGCCGGTGTTGGCCGCGCAGACCTCGGCGATGACCAATGGAACCGGATCAAACTTGAGCAGGCGGCAGAGCTGCACCGTCAGAGCGGAGAGGAATAACATGACAGTAATACTGTCCATAAACATTGCCAGGAAAGCGGCCAGCAGAATCAGGACCACGAATAAGGCGGCAGGGTGGTAGTTCACTTTGCGGACGGCGGTCATCGCCAGCCAGGAGAAAAAACCTCCTTCTTGTAAAATCGAGACCAGCAGGAACATCCCAGCCAGCAGCCCAAGCGTTTCCCAACTGATGTAGTTGAGCGCATCGCCTGGGCTGAGCACGCCAAAGACAACCAGCAAAGCGCCGCCAAAGAGCGCCACCCAATGACGCGGGAATTTTTCGCTCACGATGGCAACATAAGCTACAAAAAAGATCAGGAGGGCCAGTAACATTGAAAAACTCTTTCTTATCGTGGGTCAGGAAATCAATGACCGGATTGTATGCGGATGAAACTGTCAATGGAATTACCCCTATGGAGAATATTTTCGTTGATTCTTTGCTCTCCAGCCCCTAAATCATCAACATCGGCCCTATCCATTACCTGTTTGTGTCAGACAACGCAGCGAATAAAAAAGATTACCCGTTTGGGTAATCTTTCCGCTATTGTGTAGACAACAAAAGTGATTATAATAGGCCAATTTAATTTTATCCGTCAGAACTGATTTAACAACCCTGGGGGCGCTGGTTGTACCCCAAGCCTGCAGACAGGCCCTACTACGTGCGCAGTACATTTTGAATAATTACTCATCGTCTTAAAGCCCGGAAAAGCCGGGCTATTTTGGAAGGCATTATTTGCTTTTGTTTTTGCCCAAGGAGAAGCACCTATGATCAACAAAGAAGGAGATGGCCAGCGACGCCAAACCAGCCTGCCACCCAAACAAGGGTTGTATGACCCCCAGTACGAGCATGATGCCTGCGGCGTTGGTTTTGTGGCCGATATCAAAGGCCGCAAGTCGCATGAAATTGTCCGCGACGCGCTGACCCTGCTCAACAACCTGACGCATCGGGGCGCACGCGGCGCAGAGACCAACACGGGGGATGGCGCAGGGATCCTGATCCAAACCCCGCACAAATTCCTGCAAAAAATTGCCAATCTCAAGGGTTTCAACCTGCCCGGCCCCGGCCAGTACGGCGTTGGGATGGTCTTTTTGCCGCCCAACGAACTGCACCGCCGGGCGATCCGCTTGCATTTCGAGAAAATCATCGAATCAGAAGGCCAGCGTGTGATCGGCTGGCGCACGATCCCGGTGAATAACGCCGCCCTGGGAGAGACCGCCAAAAGCGCCGAGCCGCGCATCCGCCTGGTGCTGATCGAACGCAACCCGGATATCACCGATGACATGGCCTTTGAACGCAAGCTGTATGTCATCCGCAAGCGCGCTGAAAACGAAATCCGTTACGGCGGTCGCTTCGAAGGCGGCGAATATTTCTACATTTGCAGTCTATCCTACAAGACTTTGATTTACAAAGGCATGCTCGTCTCTGACCAGTTCGAAAGCTATTTCCCCGATTTGAGCGACCCGGAGATGGAGAGCGCCATCGCCATGGTGCATTCGCGCTTCAGCACCAACACCTTCCCAAGTTGGGAACGCGCCCACCCTTACCGTTACATCATCCATAATGGCGAAATCAACACCTTGCGCGGCAACGTCAACTGGTTCCGCGCCCAAGAAGAGATGTTTGAATCTGACTTGCTCGGAGCGGACATCAAAAAGGTGCTGCCAATTATTAAATCTGATGGCAGTGATACCGCCATGTTCGACAATGTGCTCGAATTCCTGTTGATGACCGGGCGTTCCCTACCGCACGTGATGATGATGATGATCCCTGAACCCTGGTCGCACCACGAGACCATGCCGGACGAAAAACGGGCTTTTTACGAGTACCATGCCAATCTGATGGAACCCTGGGACGGCCCGGCGGCAATGGGTTTTTGCGATGGATTCATGGTCGGCGCACTGCTCGACCGCAACGGCCTGCGCCCTGGGCGTTACTACGTCACCACCGATGAGCGGATTGTGATGGCTTCCGAAGTGGGCGTGCTCGAGATCCCACCCGAAAATGTGGTCGCTAAAGGCCGCCTGGAGCCGGGCAAAATGCTGCTCGTCGATACCCGCCAGGGACGCATGATCAGCGACGAAGAAATCAAGCACCAGATGGCCTGCACCTTTCCCTACCGCGACTGGCTGGACAAGTACCAGGTGCGGCTGACCGACCTGCCGCCTGCCAAACCGGAGTTGATTGCCAGGACTGAGCACACCGTCCTGCGTTCGGCGCAGGCCAAGTCAGTTTTCCAGCGCCAGCAGATTTTCGGCTACAGCGAGGAAGACCTGCGCGTGGTGTTGACCCCCATGGCGCAGAATGCGATCGAACCAATCGGCTCGATGGGTAATGACACAGCGCTGGCGGTGCTTTCCGACAAGCCCAAACTGCTTTACAGCTACTTTCGGCAATTGTTTGCCCAAGTGACCAACCCGCCGATTGACGCCATCCGCGAAGAGATTGTCGTCGCCACCGAGGTGATGGTGGGGGCGGAGACGAATTTGCTCAAACCCATCCCGCAGAGCTGCCACCAGATCCGGCTCGATTACCCGATTCTGACCAACGAGGAACTGGCGCAGATCCGCCACTCGAAAATCCCTGGGTTTATGAATACCACCCTTTCAACGGTCTTCCGCGCCGGGTCGGGTGGGGCCGGGCTGGAGAAAGCGCTCGAAGAACTGTTCCAGGCGGCTGACGCGGCCATCGCCCGGGGTGTGAATCTGATCATCCTTTCTGACCGGGACGTTGACCGTGAGCACGCGCCGATTCCCGCGCTGTTGGCGGTGGCCGGGATGCACCATCACCTCGTCCGCCAGGGCACACGCACCCAGGTTGGCTTGCTCATTGAAAGCGGCGAACCGCGCGAAGTCCATCACTTCGCCGCGCTGATCGGTTATGGCGCGACGGTGGTCAACCCCTATCTGGCTTATGAATCCATCGAAGACCTGATCACTCAGGGTATTCTGACCGATATTACCTACGAAAAAGCCATCCAAAACTACGTCAAGGCCGCCATCAAAGGCGTGGTCAAGACCATGTCGAAGATGGGCATTTCCACCATCCAGAGCTACTGCGGCGCACAGATTTTCGAGGCGCTCGGCGTTCACCAGAGCGTGATCGACAAGTATTTCACCTGGACGCCTTCGCGGATTGGCGGCATCGACATTAACATCATCGCCCAGGAAGCCACCCTGCGCCACAAAACTGGCTTCCCCGAACGATCCTTCAACGGGCACAACCTGCCCACCAACGGCGAGTACCAGTGGCGCAGCGAGGGCGAACATCACCTGTTCAACCCGCAGAGCATCCACGCCCTGCAGAAATCGACCCGTACCGGCGACTATAACCTGTTCAAAAAATACAGCCAGATGGTCAATGACCAAACGGCACGCCTGGGAACCCTGCGCGGCTTGTTCGAGTTCAAAGGCGGCCACCAGCCGGTTCCATTGGAAGAAGTCGAATCGGTCGAGGCCATTTGCCATCGTTTCAAGACCGGCGCGATGAGTTATGGCTCGATCAGCAAAGAAGCGCACGAGGCGCTGGCGATTGCGATGAACCGGATTGGCGGCAAGAGCAACACCGGCGAAGGCGGCGAAGACCCGGCGCGCTTCATCCCCGATGAAAACGGCGATTCGCGCAACAGCGCCATCAAGCAGGTGGCCTCGGCGCGTTTTGGCGTGACCAGCGAATACCTGGTGAATGCCAAAGAAATCCAGATCAAGATGGCGCAGGGCGCGAAACCCGGCGAAGGCGGCCAACTTCCGGGGCGCAAAGTCTATCCCTGGATTGCAAAGGTGCGCTATTCCACTCCCGGCGTGGGCTTGATCTCTCCGCCACCGCACCACGATATTTACTCCATCGAAGACCTGGCCGAACTGATCCATGACCTGAAAAATGCCAACCCTGAAGCGCGGATCAGCGTCAAGCTGGTTTCTGAAGTGGGTGTGGGCACGGTGGCGGCTGGCGTCGCCAAAGCCCATGCCGATGTGGTCCTGATCAGCGGCCACGACGGCGGGACGGGCGCTTCGCCAGTCAGCAGCATCAAATATGCCGGCCTGCCCTGGGAACTAGGCGTGGCCGAGACTCACCAGACACTCGTCCTGAACGACCTGCGGAACCGGATTGTGATCGAGACGGACGGCCAACTCAAGACCGGGCGGGATGTCGTCATCGCGGCTTTGCTCGGCGCGGAGGAGTATGGCTTCGCCACCGCCCCGCTCGTCACTCTCGGCTGTGTGATGATGCGCGTCTGCCACCTGGACACCTGCCCAACCGGGATTGCCACCCAAAACCCGGAACTGCGCAAAAACTTCGACGGCGACCCGCAGTATGTGGTCAACTTTATGCGTTTTGTTGCCCAAGAAGTGCGCGAACTGATGGCCGAACTTGGCTTCCGCAATCTCAACGAGATGGTGGGACGCGCCGACCGGCTGGAGGTGCGCCGCGCCCTCAATCACTGGAAAGCCAAAGGGCTCGATTTTTCTGAGGTGCTTTATCTTCCCGACCAGGCTGACGAAGGCCGGAACTACTGCCAGGTGAAGCAGGAGCACGGACTGGAAAAGACCCTCGATAAACGCATCCTGCTCGACATCTGCCGCCCGGCGTTGGAAAAACGCCAGCCGGTTTCGGTAACCCTGCCGATCCGCAACGTCAACCGGGTGGTCGGGACAATGCTTGGCAGCGAAGTGACCCGCCGCTACGGGGCAGCCGGTTTGCCGGAAGATACCATCCACCTGCACTTCCAGGGTTCAGCGGGGCAAAGCTTCGGGGCGTTTGTTCCGAGCGGGATCACGCTGGAATTGGAAGGCGATGCCAACGATTATCTCGGCAAAGGCCTTTCGGGTGGCAAGATCATCGTTTACCCCCAGGCTGGCTCAACCTTTCTGGCCGAAGAAAATATCCTGATCGGGAATGTGGTCTTATATGGCGCGACCAGCGGCGAGGCCTACATCCGCGGCATGGCTGGCGAACGTTTTGCGGTCCGCAACAGCGGCGCGACGGCAGTGGTGGAAGGTGTGGGCGACCACGGCTGCGAGTACATGACTGGCGGGCGCGTGATTGTGCTGGGCAAGACCGGGCGCAATTTTGCGGCAGGCATGTCTGGCGGCGTGGCTTACGTGTTGGACGAGAAAGGCCGCTTCGCGCAGAAATGCAACCAGGAAATGGTGGATCTTGAAACGCTCCTGGACCCGGACGAAATCAGCGAAGTGCATGCACTGATCGAGAAACACGTGGCCTTGACCGGCAGTGAGTTGGGTAAGCGCGTTCTGCAAAACTGGCAGTCGCTCCTGCCGCGTTTCGTCAAAGTCATGCCCAAGGATTACAAACGCGTCTTGCAGGCTTTCAAGGAAGTCGAATCAGCGGGTTTGAGCGGCGATGAAGCTGTCATGGCGGCGTTTGAGATCAATAAAAATGATGTGGCACGGGTGAGCGGAAATTAGCATGTCCGTGCGAGGGCTGGTGGTTGAGTAGCGTTCTTTGCGTATCGAAACCACAGCCCGAAGCAATCCCCTATTAAACGGCGATTGCTTCGTCGCCTTGGGCTCGATATGGCGGGAGAGCACCGCCTACTCGACCAGCGGTTCCTCGCAATGACATAGGAGTAAAACTATGGCAAAACCAACCGGTTTCATCGAGTACGAGCGGGAAGTTCCCGCCGACCGCGCTCCTGAAGAGCGCATCAAAGATTGGAACGAGTTTCACCTGCTCTATCCGGTCGAGAAATTGCAGGTCCAGGGCGCGCGCTGTATGGACTGCGGTGTTCCGTTCTGCCACACCGGCGCGCTGATCAGCGGCCTGACAGCCGGCTGCCCGGTCAACAACCTGATCCCCGAATGGAACGACCTGATTTATCGCGGCCAGTGGCAGATGGCGCTCGACCGCCTGCAGAAGACCAACAATTTCCCCGAGTTCACCGGACGGGTCTGCCCCGCGCCGTGCGAAGGCTCGTGTACCGCCGGACGGATGGGAGACCCAGTTACTATCAAGAGCATTGAATACGCCATCGTCGAGCGCGGCTTCGCCGAGGGCTGGATCGTGCCTGAGCCGCCGCCCTTCCGCACTGGCAAAAAGGTGGCAGTGGTCGGTTCCGGACCTGCGGGGCTGGCCTGCGCCGCGCAGTTGAACCGCGCCGGGCATTTGGTGACGGTTTTCGAACGCGCCGACCGCGTCGGCGGGCTGCTGACCTATGGCATCCCGAACATGAAACTGGACAAAGACGTTGTCCAGCGCCGCGTGGATTTGCTCGCCGCTGAAGGCGTGAGCTTCGTCACCGGCGTGGAAATCGGCCAGGACAAATCCGCCGAGGAACTGCGCCAGGAATTCGACGCCATCGTACTCTGCGGCGGCGCGACCAAACCACGCGACCTGCCCATTGCAGGCCGCGACTTGAAAGGCATCCACTTTGCGATGGAGTTCTTACAGGGCAACACTCGCCACCTGCTGAATGGCGGTGCACCCAAAGTGCCCTGGGAGCAGCGTTCCGGCTACAGCGAATTTATCAGCGCCGAAGGCAAGGATGTTTTGGTCATCGGCGGCGGCGATACCGGCACAGACTGTGTCGGCACGTCACTGCGTCAGAACTGCAAGAGCCTGGTGCAACTTGAGATACTAGACCGCCCATCTGAGACCCGTCCCGTCGACAACCCCTGGCCGGAGTGGCCCAAGGTCTACAAGCTCGATTACGGCCAGGAAGAATACAAGGCCCTGTACGGGGCCGACCCACGCCAGTACACCGTTACCGCCAAACGCTTTGTCGGTGACAAGGCCAGGAATGTGAAAGAAGTTCAGACCGTCAAAGTGGCATGGGTGGACGAAAATGGCCGCTTCAGCCCGCGCGAAATTCCGGGCACCGAACAGGTTTACCCCGCGCAGTTGGTGCTGCTGGCAATGGGCTTCCTCAGCCCTGAAGAGACGGTCCTGGGGGCGCTGGGTGTCGAGTACGACGAGCACGGCAATGCTAAGGCTGAACATGGCAAATTTGCCACCAACCTGCCTGGCGTCTTCGCTGCCGGTGACATGCGCCGCGGTCAAAGCCTGGTAGTCTGGGCCATCAACGAAGGCCGCGGAGCCGCGCGGGAATGTGATCGGTTTTTGATGGGGACCACGGTGCTGCCGTAGGGAGAATTTCCGAATTTTTGGGCTGCTTCAAGATGTTTCGTGAACTACTACCGCAACTTTCTAAAAGTGTAGGGTCATCGTTCATATTTCAAGGGAAATTTCTCAAAATAACCCTACAACTTAAGGTGGTTGCGGCACTACGCATTATCCCAAGGCAAAAAAATCATACGGAGGAAGCGACAGGCCGCCCTGCTTGGAGATTTTCCCCTGACCATGCAGGCATTTGACACCGCGGCTAAAGCCATATTGTTCGAGCACCCTGGCTGGAACAACCTGCGGGTGCTCTGAAAAGTTGGCAAAGAGGATGACCCGTTTCCCGGCACGCGCGCGGATAAAGCCCAGAACATGTTCATTTTCGGTCCAGGCGGTTTCCAACTGGCCGCCGGTGAAGACAGAGTGGCTTTTGCGTAAATTCATCAGTTTACGCAGGCCCTGATAGACCCGTCCTTCAACCGTTTCAGGGTCATCCCGGCGCGCATAGCGATCCCAATCGGCGCGTGGACGATGTACCCAGCGGCTGTCACGCGCTTTACCGGGATCATCGCGGTAAGAATAGTCATTCAGGGTGGCAATTTCATCGCCCAGATAGAGCAGCGGGAGGCCGCCAACCGTCATGATGACGCCATGGATCAGCAGGATGCGCCGGATAGAAAGCTCCACTTCGCCGGGAACTTCTTCTTCGAGGGCTTTTTCGAGGCCCGCCAATGAAGCGCAGGTGCCACTGATGCGGCAATCGCCGGTTTTTGGGTTTTCCTGGAAGGGCAGGCCGCGCGCAAAACTGCCTGGGAAACGCCCCCGGTAGAACTCGTTCAGGAAACGGCGATGGTCGCTGCCGTTGACACCCAGCGAAGCCGCATCATCATCCGAAAAAGTCCAGCCGATGTCATCATGGACGCGCACGTAATTGACCCAGGCGCAATCCGCGTCGATCCGCGCGCGGGTGGCCAGGGCCTGGGCCAGCAGGTTCACTTCACGGGTGGCCATGGAATTCCAGAGCAGTGCCATCAGCAACGGGTTATAAGAGAGCTGGCATTCTTGCGGGTCGATGTAGCGGGCCACATCGTCGGGGTGGACAATCGCCTCAGATTTGAACAAAAGCGCCGGGGAGGCAACCCGCGCCACGGCGTTGAACGCACGGATCAAGGTATGCGCGCCGGGCAGGTTCTCGCAGCTTGTTCCCAACTGCTTCCAGGTGAAGGCCACCGCATCGAGCCGGATGACTTCGACACCCTGGTTCGCCAGGAAGAGCATTTCCTCGGCCATGCGGTTGAAAACAGCCGGGTTGGCATAATTCAAATCCCACTGGTAGCTATGAAAGGTTGTCCAGACCCAGCCCCCGGCGCCAGACCTGACCTCAGGGAAATAGGTGAAAGCCCCGGGGTGTTCATCGGGGAATATTTCACGCAGGCTACGCTCATAAGCGTCCGGCATCGTCCGGTCAGGAAAAATAAAATAAAAGTTCTCGAAATCCGGGTCATCTGCCTGCGCGCGCCTGGCCCAGAAATGTTCATTGGAGGTGTGGTTGAAAACCAGGTCAACGACCAGGCTGATACCCGCACCGCGCAGGTCGCGTGAGAGCGAGGCCAGTTGCTCCATCGTGCCGAGCGGCGGATGGACTTTGCGATAACTGCTGACGGCGTAACCGCCATCGTTTTCGCTCTCCGGGGCTTTAAAAAGCGGCATCAGGTGGAGGTAATTCAGGCCGAGTTCCTGAAAATAGGGGATTTTCGAGCGGATGCCTTCGAGGTCACCCGCAAACAGATCGACGTAGCAGACTCCGCCCAGCAGTTGGTTCGACTGGTACCAGAGCGGATCCAGTTCCCGAGCTTGATCGAGTTCACGCAAATCAGCGGGGCGCTGAAACCAGGCGCGCGCCAGGCTGACCAACAGGTCCTCGATATGGAAAAAGAAATCGTAACGGGAACCATACAACTCAATGTACAGGCGGAACAAGGCCGGGAAGCGCTCCGAGAGGCGGCTGGTGAAGGACTGCCAGCCCGGTTGATCGGCAGCGATCTGCCCGGCGAGCAGCATTTCGAGCCGGGGCAGGAGGCGCCCGAGCGTGCGCAGGGATTCGACATCGAGTGAGGTGATTGGGTTCATAGATTGATGATCAGCAGGTCACGAAACATTTTGAATAAGCCCGATTTTTGAGTCCGCGTGGAAGGCCTGTTCGGCCATTGCAATGGCACCCAGCACACCAGCGCGCCCGGCCAGTGCCGGAGGCACAATGTAGCTGTCAATCTTCGTCAAGATCTGCGGAGACTGGACGTAACCGTTAATCAAGACCTGCACTTTTTGTCGGATCAACGGAATCAACTGCGGCTGTTGGGGCACGCCTCCGCCCAGGACAATCCGCTGCGGCGAAAGAGTGTAGATGTAGCTGGCCAGGGCCAGCGCGATATAATGCGCTTCCAAATCCCAGGCGGGGTGGTCAGGGGCGAAGGTTTCGGCGGGAGCCCCCCAGCGTTTTTCCAGCGCCGGGCCGCAGGCCAGGCCCTCGAAGCAATCGCCGTGGAAAGGACAGTTGCCAGGATAAGGGTCCCTAACCCTGTCGTGCGGGAGTGAAATGTGCCCCATTTCGGGATGGATCAGTCCATGCAGGAGTTTCCCGTTGACCAGCGCACCACCGCCGATGCCAGTGCCAATCGTCAGGTAGATGACCGGGTCACAACCCTGGGCTGCGCCCCAGCGTCCTTCGGCCATCGCCGCGCCGTTGACATCCGTGTCAAAGCTGATCGGCAGGTCAAAAGCGGATCGAAGCAGGCCGACAACATCTGCATTGGTCCACCCCGGCTTGGGCGTGGGCAGAACCTGTCCGTAGGTCGGCGAGGCAGGCTGCGGGTCGAGCGGTCCGAAACAGGCAAAGCCAAGCGCAGAGAGAGGCCCAAATTCCTTCTCCTGCTGCTTGAAAAACTCAACCGTCCGCCCCATGGTTTCTTCGGGCCGGGTGGTAGGAAAACGAACTTCAGCGCGGAGGTCATCTGGGCCAGTGCCTACGGCGCAGACAAACTTGGTGCCGCCTCCTTCAATGCCGCCAAACAGGGGAGTTTTGTTGACCATCTTAGTCCTTTTTGACCAACCAGAGGTATTGGTAGGGGAGAAGGGGTATCGGTTGGCTGAATTCGAATAGTTTACCGCTAAAAGCGTCTGTATACGCACGAGAAAGCGCCTGCGGAAGCAACACAGCCTGCGAGGCATCGCTCAAATTATTGACGACCAACAGAGTCTCACCCTGGTATTGACGAATATACGCGGCGACAGCCTTTGTGCCCACTTCGACCCAGGCAAAATCGCCCCGCCCGAAGGCTGGATACCGCTTACGGGCGGCGATCATCTGCCGGAGGCTATGGAACAATGACCCCGGATCGGCGCGTTGGGCCGCGACGTTGACCCGCGCCGGGCCATATTCCGCGCTATCAATCACCGGGATAAACAAGCGCTCCGCTGGAGCCGGGGAGAAACCGGCATTTAAGCCGCTGGTCCACTGCATGGGGGTACGGACGCCGTTGCGGTCCGAGAGCCAGATATTATCACCCATGCCAATCTCATCGCCATAGTAAAGCACCGGTGAACCGGGGAGGGTGAATAACAGGGAATTGGCCAGTTCGATCTTGCGGCGGTCGTTATCGAGCAAGGGGGCCAGGCGGCGGCGGATACCCTGGTTCAGGCGCATGCGCGGCTCGGGGGCGTACTGCTCCCACATCCACTGGCGTTCCTCGGGCGTAACCATTTCGAGGGTCAGTTCATCGTGACAGCGCAGGAAAATGCCCCACTGGCAGGTTTCAGGCAAGGCCGGGGTGCGTTCCAGGATCCATTCCAGTGAAGTGCGGTCATGTTTACGCAACGACATAAAGATGCGCGGCATCAAGGGGAAATGAAAATTCATGTGCATCTCGTCGCCATCCCCAAAGTAGGGACGCACGTCTTCAGGCCACTGGTTGGCCTCGGAGAGCAGCATGGTTCCGGGGGCGTAAGCATCTACAAAAGCGCGCAGGCGCTTCAGGAAAATGTGGGTTTCCGGCAGGTTTTCGCAGTTCGTGCCTTCGCGCTCGAAAAGGTAGGGCGGAGCGTCGACACGGATGCCGTCAGCCCCCTGGTCGATCCAGAACTGGACCGAGCGCAGCATGGCCTGCTGAACTTCAGGGTTGTCGTAATTCAGGTCTGGCTGGTGGAAGAAAAAACGATGCCAGAAATAGGCTTTGCGCAGCGGGTCATAGCTCCAGTTGGATTTCTCGGAATCGACAAAAATAATCCGGGCATCCTGATAGCGGTCGTCAGTTTCACTCCAAACATAGTAATCGCGATACTTGGCATGTTCAGGGTGAGCCGGGTCGCGGGAGGCCTGGAACCAGGGATGCTGGTCGGAGGTGTGATTGGGTACCAATTCCGCCAAGATCTTTAGACCGCGGCTGTGGGCTTCATCGACCAGCGCGCGGAAATCCTCCAGCGTGCCGTATTTAGGGTCGATGCTGCAATAATCGCTGACATCGTAGCCGTCATCTCGCATGGGCGAGGGGGTGATGGGCAGGAACCAGAGGACAGTCACGCCAAGTTCCTGCAAATAGTCCAGGTGGTCAGTGACACCCTTTAAATCACCAATCCCATCACCATTCGCATCTGCAAAGGCGCGCACTGAGAGTTCGTAGAAAATTGCATCTTTGTACCAGAGAGGGTCATTCATAGAAACCTGCTTAGATATTATTTTCGCCCTGAGCGGAGTGACGAGCGTTAGCGAGGAGCACAGTCAAAGGGCTAATTCTCAAGAAGTTGCCCTTCGACTGTGCCGCAAAAACATGCGGCTTCACTCAGGACGAAAACTATTTTTCTAGTACCGCAACTTTCTAAAAATGCAGGCTCATCTGCCTCATTTCGAGTGGAAAACTTCCAAAAGGCCCCTACACTTTCAGGTGATTGCGGCACTAGAGTTGTCAACTTAAGGGAGGCTGCCATCCAAAGCACAGCGGAAACCGATCTCGCCATCCGTTGAATGTTCCGGTTTGCCGGTGGAACGATTTGTGGCGCGCAGTTGGGCCGGGTTGCTGTGCCAGCCTCCGCCGCGGATAGTGCGGAACTCGCCGGAGGCCGGGCCGATTGGGTTTTGCATGGGCGAGTCTCTGTAATAATTTTCGTCATACCAATCCGCAACCCATTCCCAGAGGTTGCCAGACATGTTCAAGACTCCGTAGGGGCTGATGCCCAAGGGATGCGAGGCTGCGCCAGCCGGAGCCTGTTCTTTTTCACAACTGAGATAAATGGCATGCGCACAATCGAGTTCCGCGCCCCAGGGATAGAGCCGTTCATCCATACCACGCGCCGCCTTTTCCCATTCCGCTTCGGTGGGCAGACGCCGCCCAGCCCATTGACAGTATGCCTGGGCCTCGTCGCTATCCAGCATAATGACCGGGTCGTCGCGGTAAGCCTCTTCCCCGTAGTAAGGCGTGCCATTCGGCAGACGCACGCCCCACAAATAGGGGGAATACATCCGCTCATGACAGGCCCCTGCTGCCACGCATTTTTCGAACATGCGATTGGTCACCTCGGTGCGGTCGATCCAGAACGCATCCAGGGAAACCAGGTGTCGGGGTTTTTCATCCGTCTGAGCCTGTGTGTCGGATTCTGCCGCTCCCATCCAGAACTCCCCGGCTGGAACACAGACCAGGGTCATGTCGTCAATGGGTGAAATCCGGATCTGTCCAATCGATGTACAAATGGGTGGAACAACGGTTGGCATGGCAGCTAGCGTTGACAAAATTGGGGTTGGGTTTGATTGTTCGCAAGACGACAAAAAAACAAGCAGGAGAGCCAGCGCAATCCCAAAATATTTTAACTTTCCAAGCATGCAGGAACTCCTGACAGGCTGTCAAGCAGAATGAAGAACAACGACAACCGGGGCGATTAATCGCTGCTCAAGATCGCGTTGAGCCGATGCGCGAGCGTAGGGAGTATGCCCTGAAGAATGGCTTCCGAATCTGGCGCCGAGGACTTAAGGATCTCATCCCAGATGGAAGCGATGGCTGTGACAAGGCGCGACTCGACAATGTCCCAAAGGTAGATGGATGGAAACGAACGTCCATTTGCCAGGGCCTGCTGAACGTACCGCGCAAACACGCCTTCCCGCCCGGTCACTTTTTCAAGTTCAGCCAGGGCATCCAGCCGAACAGGCAGCAGGCTTCCCAGGCCATAAGACTTTTGGGCGTCAGCACCTGCCAGGGCCTGCACCAGTTGAACAGCTTCGTTTTCGTGGTGCGTATACTTCCAGATGACGAGGTGTGAACCACCTACAAAGGGTGGGCCTGGCGGAGATGTAAAACCAACTTTTTCAAGCAGTTCAGGAGCCATCGCCAACAGGTGTGAACCGCTGAGCGTGACTGCCGCCTGTCCATTCATGAAGAATGCGTCAGACTGCGAGGTGGTCAATCCCCGGGCAGGCCCTGTCATAAAGCGTTCAAGGGAAAAATACGCCTTGAATCCAGCCAGGGCCTCCGGGCTGGAAAAAAGCACCCGTTTCCCGGTCGAATCGACAAAATCCCCGCCAAGGCTCCAGACCCAGGAGGCAATATTATGAAAACTCCTCCACGAATGTTGGGTGGGCACAACCCAGGGGACGGCAACCCTGCTGGCTTGGAGCTTTGTGAGAGTCTGCTCAAAAATCTCAGGGGTAGCAAAGGCCCCCTGCTCGTCAATGCCGGCCTTCTGCAACAAATCCCTGCGGTAGTAGACCATGCGCACATCCGCCAGCCAGGGAATCGCCCACTGGACGTTGGGCTGTCCAGGCATAAATGTGCTCGACCAACTGGCTCCGATAAAATCCGTGGGCTCACCAACCTGGGCGATCTCGCGAGTCGCAAAGGGACGTAAAACGTTCATGTCCACAATGCCACGCAGCCAGGTACTGCCTACCTGGGAAACATCCGGGCCTTTGCCATTGACAGCGAACTGGTTGATCTCCTCGCGCGCAACCTTCGTATCAATTTCATGAAGCCGGACGCTGATATGCGTCCGGCTTTCGAACTCTTTTAAAACCCGTTGCAAAGCCGCCATCTCGACTGCGTCAGTGGGGGTGATTGACAACGTCAGTTCAGTCATGAAATTAACCCTTGACCGAGCCAGCCATCAAGCCGCGCACAAAGTAACGCTGGAGGGCAAAGAAGACTGCCAACGGCAATAACATACTGATGAACGCACCGGAGGTCAGCAGGTGCCAATCCTGCCCTTTTTCGCCCACAATGGCAGCCAGCGCGCTGGTAATAACGCGGTTCTGATCGCCCAGGAAGACCAGGGCGACGAGATAGTCATTCCAAACCCAGAGGAACTGAAAAATCGCAAAGGAAGCCAGGGCCGGGATGGAGAGCGGTAGGATTAAGTTGGTAAAGATGGTGAAATGAGAGGCGCCATCGATAAAAGCCGCCTCCAAAATGTCGCGCGGCAACTCGCTCACGTAGGTAAACAGCAGGTAAATCGCCAGCGGCAGGCCAAAGCCGGTGTGCGCCAACCAGATCGCCAGGAAGGTGCCATTCAAGCCCAGTTTGGTATAGTCCTGCAGGATTGGCACCAAGGCAATTTGCAGGGGGACAACCAAAAGGGCCACCACCAGGGTAAAGAGCAATTTGCGGCCTGGGAAATTCATCCAGGCGAAGCCATAGGCAGCAAAACAGGCAATCAAGATCGGAATAATCGTCGCCGGAACCGCCACTGCCACCGAGTTCAGGAACGCCCCGCCCAAATCGTTGCCTTTGCGGACAATTTCCTGTCCCTGGGCATCCTTGAAGCGGAATTCCTGTCCCTGCAGGACGTTGGTATAGTTATCCAGGGTCAGGTTGGTGTCAAACCACATCCATTGCTCGTTCTCTACGATGACCAGGCGGGTGCGCTTGTTGCCAAACCAGGTCAATTGGCGGCCATCCGGCATTTTTACGCCCGCGCGCCATTCTTCGAAGGTGTGGGTAACACCTTCAATTTCGATCGGGCCGTTCACATCCACGCTTGGGTCGATCTTGATCTCGCCAGCTTTCGTAAAACCTTTATGCGGCAAAACCGTCCACCAACCGGAGGTGAAAATATCCTGGCTGTTACGAAAAGAGGTGACAAAGACGCCAAAGGTTGGAACGATCCAGATCAGGCAGATCAGGATCAGCGTTCCATTCACCAGAAGGCTGGAAATCAGTTTCTGTTGCTTCAGACCGGGTTTCGGAGCCATTAGAAAGCCTTCCTTTCCTGGAACTGCCGCAGGTTGTAGATCATGACCGGGATGACCGCCACCAGCAGGATAATCGCGATCGCGGAGGCGCGTCCGGCGTTTCCATAGGTGAAGCGCTGGAGATAGAACTCATTCGCAATCACATTGGTGCCGTTATTACCCCCCGTCATGACCCGCACAATATCAAACAGCTTCAAGCTGAAGATCACAATCGTGGTTGTGACAGTGATCAAAGTTCCCTGAATCGAGGGAATAATGATCCTGAAGAAAACCTGGAGTTCAGTCGCGCCGTCCACCCGGGCAGCTTCAAGCACTTCAGTTGAGATGCCCTTGATGGCAGATGAAATCACCACCAGGGCAAAACCGGTTTGCAGCCAGACCATGATCACGATCAGCAGGAAGTTATTCCAGGGCGGCTGCTGCAGCCAGGGCTGGGTCTGCCCGCCAAAGGCGCTGACGATGGCATTCAGCAAGCCAATTTCCTGAATTCCGGAGCCTTCGCCCTTATAGGTGTAAATGAATTTCCAGATGACGCCCGCGCCCACGAAGGAGATGGCCATCGGCATGAAGATAATGGCTTTGTAGACCGACTCAAAGCGGCTGCGGTCAGCCAGCACGGCAATCAACAATCCCAAGCCGACGCAGAAGAAGGTGCCGAAGACCATCCAAAGCAGGTTATTGCGAAAAGATTCCAGCATGACCCGGTCGGTAAAGGCAAAGATATAGTTCTCTAAGCCCACAAACCCGCTGCCGGTTGGCCCTTGAAAGCTGAGCCAGAGGGTCCGCAAGGCAGGGATGGCCAGGAACCAGGCCAGGATCGCCAGGCCAGGCCCCACAAACACGAATGGAATCAGACGCTGCGTCCACAGCCCCGGCAAACGTTCCACAAACCAGTTGGAGACGGCAAACAAAAGCGCCACGCCGCCCACCCCCCATAAGATGGCCACCAAAACGATGACAAGCTTGGGCGCTGCGCTGTCTCGCAGGAACAAAAAACCCTGCCAGAGCACAACGAAAGTAACAACCGGGACAATCAACGAAACCAGGATGCGACCCAAGCCGGTGGCCAGCAAGACTGCCGGACCGCCCGAGTCTTTTGGTGTGACTGTTTTTTGCATCTTCGATACCTCCTTGCCGAATGTGGAAGACCGATTATTGAAATGAGACTTTGGGAGTCTCTTATATTATACAGACTCCCAAAGTCCCTGTGTACACTTTACTGCGCTTACTTCGGCCAGGAAGCGTCGATCTGCTTCAGGGCGGTCGCTTCGTCAATCGAGCCGCTGACGTAATCGGTCATCGATTTCCAGAAGGAGCCAGCGCCAACAGCGCCGGGCATCAGGTCAGAACCATCAAAACGGAAGACGGTTGCGCCCTGGAGGATTTCGGCCACTTTCTTGGTGACGGGATCACCGTACCAATCCAGGCTGGAATCCTTGTGCGGGGAAATCGCGCCACCCGCAATCGCCCAACCCTTGACGGAGTCGCCAGTCGAGAAGTACTGGATCACAGCGCGGGTTTCGGGGCGGTCGTTGAACAGTGCATAAATGTCGCCAGCGCCGAGCACAGGCTTGCCATACTGCGGGTCAATCGGAGGCAGGTAGAAGAAATCGTAATCCACGCCTGGATTTAGCCCTTCGGGGAAGAAGGATGTGATGAAGTTGCCCTGGCGGTGCAGCCAGCACTTGGGGGGATCCTGGAACATGGGCTTGGGCGCATCACCAAAGGAAGTGGTTGTGATGGCCTTGCGGCCGCCGTAAACATACGCATCGTTGAACCAGATGGCGGTGACGTACTTCAGCGCATTTTTGACTTCGGGGGAGTCGAACTTGAGTTCGCCCTTGAGCCATTTGTCATAGTTCTCGGGAGAAGTCGTGCGCAGCATGACATCTTCAACCCAGTCGGTCATCGCCCAACCAGTCGCTGCGCCGGATTCGATTCCGATACACCACGGGGTGTCACCATCTTTGGCAATCTGTTCGGTCAGGGCCATCATTTCATCCCAGGTCTGCGGAACGGCGTAACCAGCGGCGTCAAAAGCCTTCTTGGGGTAGAAGACCAGCGACTTGCCGTTCGCGCGACCCCAGACACCAGCCATGATCGGGCCATCTTTGCCCTGCATCGTGCCCATGTCGAGCCAGGACTGGATGTAGTTCTGTTTCAGCCAGGCGGGATCAACCACTTTGTTCAGATCAATGACTTTGCCTTCGGCGGCGAAGTTCGCCAGCAAGCCAGGCTGCGGGAAGTCGACGATGTCAGGAGCGCTGCCGCCTTCAATCGTGATACGGATGGAAGCCTCGAATTCCTTCGAACCCGAGTAGACAATGTCGATGCCGGTGGCATCTTCGAAGGCTTTCACCGACTGGTCAAACTTGACCGCGTCGTTGTCGGTGAACGGGCCAGCCATGGTCACCTTGGTGCCCTTGTACTTGCCTGCAAAAGCGTCTTTAAGTTCAGCGCCGGGGTGAGCAGATGCAGCCGGGGCGCCGCCGGCAGAGGCAGGCCAGGAAGCGTCGATCTGCTTCAGGGCGGTCGCTTCGTCAATCGAGCCGGACACATAATCGGTCATCGATTTCCAGAAGGAGCCAGCGCCAACAGCGCCGGGCATCAAGTCAGAACCATCAAAGCGGAAGGTGGTTGCGCCCTGGATGATTTCGGCCACTTTCTTGGTGACAGGATCGCCATACCAATCCAGGCTGGAATCCTTGTGCGGGGAAATTGCACCGCCAGCTTGCACCCAACCCTTGACGGAGTCGCCGGTCGAGAAATACTGGATGACCGCACGCGTTTCGGGACGGTCGCTGAACATGGCATAGATGTCGCCAGCGCCCAGGACGGGTTTCCCGTACTGCGAGTCAATCGGAGGCAGGTAGAAGAAGTCGTAATCCACGCCGGGATTCAGGCCTTCGGGGAAGAACGAGGTGATGAAGTTACCCTGGCGATGCAGCCAGCACTTGGGGGGATCCTGGAACATCGGCTTGGGGGCATCACCAAAGGAGGTGGTTGTGATGGCCTTGCGGCCGCCGTAGACGTACTTGTCGTTGAACCAGAGCGCGGTCACGTACTTCATCGCGTTCTTGACTTCGGGGGAGTCGAACTTCAGTTCGCCCTTGACCCACTTGTCATAGTTCTCTGGGGAGGTCGTGCGCAGCATGACATCTTCGACCCAGTCGGTCATCGCCCAGCCGGTCGCAGCGCCAGATTCGATCCCGATGCACCAGGGGGTATCGCCGTCTTTGGCAATCTGGTCAGAGAGAGTCACCAATTCATCCCAGGTCTGCGGGATGGTGTAACCAGCGGCATCGAAGGCCTTCTTCGGATACCAGACCAGCGACTTGCCGTTCGCGCGGCCCCAGACACCGGCCATGATCGGGCCATCTTTGCCCTGCATGGTGCCCATGTCGAGCCAGGACTGGATGTAGTTCTGCTTCAGCCAGGCGGGATCAATGACCTTGTTCAGGTCGATGACCTTGCCTTCGGCGACGAAGTTCGCCAGCAAACCGGGCTGCGGGAAGTCGACGATGTCAGGAGCGCTGCCGCCTTCGACCGCAATGCGGATGGAGGCTTCGAATTCCTTCGAGCCAGAATAGACAATGTCGATGCCGGTGGCATCTTCGAAGGCTTTCACCGACTGGTCAAACTTGACAGCATCGTTGTCGGTGAACGGGCCAGCCATGGTCACCTTGGTGCCCTTGAATTTGCCCGCATAGGCATCTTTCAATTCAGGGCCGGCTGGCGGAACCGTCACGCCACTCGGAGCCTCAACAGCAGGGGCCGCAGGCTCTACAGGAGCCGGGGTTTCTGTAACAGCAGGGGCGCATGCAGTTAGAAGCATGGCGGTCACGATAATCAGGCTGACTACGGACCATAAAATACGTTGTGTTTTCATACTTTCTCCTCTTGGAATTTCGTTCTGATTGGGATTGTCGTGGGAAGTTAAGTGTTTTTTATCTCGTAACGGCGCACCTCCATCTAGGGAAAATCAGAGAAAAGGGAGAAAATGACCTTTTACAAGTTTTTACAAGAATTGCGAATGATCAGTTCTGTGGGCAGCACGAGGTTCTTTTCGTCTATCACCTGTCCATTCAAAATCTGCATCAGCATCGTGCAGGCCTGCTTTCCAAGCGCCTGGGCAGGCAAACGGATGGTCGTCAGCGGCGGGTCAATGTATTTTGACCAGGCGATATCGTCAAAACCGACCAGCGAGATGTCCTCCGGAACACGCAGCCCGCGCTCCCGAAGCGCTGCATGAGCGCCGATCAAAACCGCATCGCTGGCAATAAACCCGGCCGTAAACGGAACCCCGGAAGACAACAGCGATTTCATCTGGACATAACCGCTTTCGGGTTCAAAATCCCCGGCCCGTACCAGTTCATCTGTATAAGGAATCCCTGCCTGCGCAAGCGCCTCTCGATAGCCCAAAAGCCGGTCCGAGGCCGCGCTGTAAGACAGCGCGGCATTGGTGATGCAGGCGATCTGACGGTGTCCCAAACTGATCAGATAATCTACAGCCTGCCGGGCAGCCAGGCGGTTGTCAACATCCACTGAGTGAAAACCACTGCCGGGTAATTGCCCCATCAAAACGGCCGGGAAACCATCTTTCTCCAGGTTCAGCAGGGCAACGTCATCCAACCGGGGACCGGAGAAAACAATTCCATCGATACGCTTGGCCCGCACCAAATCATGATAGGCCCGTTCCTGGTGTTCTGGCTCAATAATGTCAATCAGCAGACGCAGGTTGTTGGCGCGGACAACTTCCAACATGCCGTCCAGCACCTGCGGCAAAAAAGGGTCGGTGGCGATGTGGTGCGGCTGGCGGGTGAAGACCAGGCCGATTGCCTGGGTTCGGCGGCTGACCAACGCCTGCGCCATGGCATTGGGCACGTATCCCAATGTGGCAGCAGCCTCCAGCACCCGCTGGCGTGTCTCTGCACTGATCTTGATGCTGTGGACACCATTTAAGACCAGCGAAACAGTCGTTCGAGAAACTCCTGCAAACTTGGCGACATCTTCGCTGGTTACCTGTCGATTTGCCACAACCTGCTCCTCGTCCAAAAATTCAACTGATTCGCGAGCTAACACGTGTTACTAACACCTGTTAGCAGTATAGCAAAGCGTAGATAAAAAGTCAAGAATGAAAGTATTGCCATGAAAGCTCTTTCATAAACAGTTTAGCATGAATTATTTCAAGAGTCAATCACCTATTTTTAAACTGTCGCTCGTTCGATGAGGGAAAGCGGGATGTGAACGTGTTGGGATGGGCGGGATGAGTCTGCAATGTGAGCAAGCAGGATTTCAACTGCCAACCGCCCCGATTCATCCAGGTGCTGGCGAATGGTGGTCAAATCGGCATACTCAGCCATATCCAGGTCATCGAACCCGATCACAGCCAATTCACCTGGAACCCTGACCTGAAGCTGTCGGGCTGCCTTGAGCACCCCCAGCGCTTGAAAATCGGTGGCGGCAAAAATCGCAGTTGGAGGCTCATCCAGGTTGAGTAACTCGCTGGCAACCTGGCGGGTTTGTTCCTGGGTGTACGGGGCCAGGCGCACCAATGCCTCCGGGATGGTAATGCCAGCCTCGCTCAGGACTTGCCGGAACCCCATCAGACGCAGGCTGACGGGATGAATGGCATATTCGGGGAGGTCAGTATCGCCAAGGAAGGCAATTCGGCGATGGCCTTTTTTCAACAGGTATTGCGCCGCCATCCGTCCGCCTTCAGCATCATCGATCTCGACGCTATTCAAATCCGGATGAGGGTATTCAATCAGGACCGTGGGGATATTATGTTCAAGCAAGCGCTGGGCTTCGGCTTCCCCGATGGGCAGGGACATGATCACCAATCCATCGATATTGCCTGTGAGCGGCAAAGATGCAAGGTAACCTCGCAAACGATCCGCCGAATCGACAGTGTAAATCACCAGATCGTAGTTCACCTTGGATAAAACCCCGGCGACTCCCCTCAAGCGTTGAACAAACGAAGGCGCAGTAAAAAACGGGGTCACCACACCGATGCGGCTGGTCTTGCTCAAAGCGCGCGCTCGCGCTTCGGCTTTTGGAACAAAGCCGAGTTTATCAATCGCCTGGAAGACACGCACGCGTGTTTCAGGATTAACTTTATCTGAGGCATTCAACACCCTGGAGATGGTCGAAATACTAACGCCCGAAAGTTCAGCAACATCATAAATCGTAGGGGATTTCTTTACAGAGGACATATCTCACCAGGTTTCGAACAGTTATGGGCCCCCAAGGTTTTCCTGCCTGCCCCAATGGGCTTACTACAGAGATTCCCAAAGAGCCAAAATCATGAAAGCACTTTCAGTTTAGCACAGGGAATACTTGCGCGTCAATACGGGCAGGGCATACGGGCAGGGCTTTTTACTTAATTTTCAAACAAACCCCAACAGGCTGCTAATTGACAATCCATGCCAACTTTTCGGGAGGAGGTGTAAAATCCTCTCTGTGGGTCAGCTCGTCTCATCCCTTCCCATACGAAGCATGGGATCAGATTTTCCGGTTCGTTTTCGCTGGGAACTTTCCAGAACTGTTTTGCGTCATTAAACGGGATTTTCCCGTTTATCGAAGGAGGAGCTATGCGTTTATCAATCAAACTCACCTTGCTTGGAGTCGCCTTGTCCCTGCTTCTGGCAGCCTGCAACCTGCCCAGGAGCACGCCGAATGCGGCGGCGACCATCCAGGCCGTCTATACCTCGCAGGCAAACACATTGGCGACCATCCAGGCCCAGGCAGAAGCAACCTCTACGCCGGGCAACCTGCCGACCATCACTTTTCCAACCCTGCCGCCTGCCACGGCAGCGCCCACACTCGCACCGACAAACATGCCGCTGCCAGCCGCCCCCATCAGCCGCTGTGACTGGGCCGCTTACATCAAGGATGTCACCGTGCCAGATGGGAGCATTTTTACCCCTGGAACGCAGTTCACCAAAACCTGGCGGTTGCAAAACATAGGCACCTGTTCGTGGACCTCAGCTTATGCCCTGGTCTTCTCAAGCGGGAACGTCATGGGCGGTTCAACACCAATCGCCCTGCCCGGCAATGTCTACCCTGGCCAGACCATTGATGTTTCAGTGAACCTGATTGCGCCTGGGGCTGAAGGCTCATATCAAGGTTACTGGATGTTGCGAAACGCTTCTGGCGCTTTGTTTGGGTTGGGCCAGGCAGCCGGAGGGCCTTTTTACGTGGACATTAAGGTCGCGGGCGGTATGACAACGGTTTACGACCTCGCCGCCGAATACTGCACAGCCGACTGGCGCTCCGGCGCAGGCGACCTGGGATGTCCCGGCAACACAAACGGGAAAAAGGGATATGCCATCCGGGTGGATAATCCACAATTGGAGAATGGTCAAAAATACAACGGGGCAGGCATCCTGACAGTCCCGCAATCTGTCAATAATGGCTATCTACAAGGTTTCTACCAGCCTTTTCTGGTTCAACGCGGCGATCGTTTCCGCGCCATCATCAACTGCCAGTATCTTGCAAAAGGCTGCAATGCCATTTTCAGGCTCGATTACCAGATTGAAAACAGCCAAGTCCAAACCATCTGGCAATTCACGGAAGCCTACGAAGGCCAGTATTACACGGTTGACACTGATTTAAACCCGCTGTCAGGGCATAAAGTGAAATTCATCCTGACAGTACTCTCGAATGGCCCTTCAGAAAACGACCTGCCCATGTGGGTAGCCCCGCGCATCGACCGCCCGTCGAACCTGGTGACGCCCTCCTCCACGCCCACGCGCACACCAACATTAACACTCACGGCAACAGGCGTTCCACCGACTTCCACCGGAACCGCAACGGTAACCGCAACGAATATTCCCGAGACTTCCACGCCAACGCAAACGGCAACCGAGACACCCACACCAACTGCCACTCCAACAACGCCGTAGATACTCTCACCGTATGCGGGGAACAGGACTTTCCCGAAAAGGGAAAATCATCTGGCCCCGCATACGGCTCAGTTCACTGCTGGGCTTAAGTTATAATGGAGGCTGTGAAAGTTAGCTCTGTCTGTTCAAGACAAGCTTGTAAAATCGGAGGTTTCATGAACCGCTTGCTTAAGCCAATCCAGGCTGCCCTGATACTGATTCTCTTGGCCGGATTAAGTAGCTGCACCCTCGGCCAGGTTGCCAATCCCCCCACTCCCACCGTGGATATCGAGGCCATTAAAACCGCCGCGGCGGCTACGGCAATTGTCGAATTGACCAAAATCGCCGGGCAGGCTTCAGCAACCAGTGCTCCCACGCAAACTTCTGCGCCCGCGCCAGCTACCTCAACCCCTGAGGCTGCCCCGGCTGGTGGCGCCACTCAAGACCCGGCGATTCTAGCCACTGCCGCCGCCGGCGTGGGTGGCCTGCCGGCTACAGAAACCCCGGTAGTAGCGCCAATGGCCGGAACACAAGCCATCCCCAGCCTGACGCCCATTGGCCCGGCGGCGCCTGCCAACACTGGGCCCACTTGTTATAACTCGCAATTTGTAGAAGATGTCACCATCCCTGATGGAACAGTCATGCAGCCGGGCCAGAAATTCAGAAAAATTTGGCGCATCCAAAACACCGGCACGTGCGCCTGGGACCAGGGCTTTGGTTTTACCATCTGGGCCGGACCGTCCATGGGCGCCAACCCAATTTATTTTTCCGTTCGTGATCAGCCCATCGGCGCGGGTGGCATCGTTGATTTTGGCCTCGACATGCGCGCGCCTTACCAGCCAGGTGAATATGTTGCCCACTGGGTGATGATCAGCGATACCGGAAAAACCTTCGGCGGTGATTTTACAGTCTTTATCAAAGTGGTCAAATAGACGGGTTGTCAATCTTCTCCCCCGCTCTATTCACCAGGGCGGGGGTTTTTGTTGTTACACGCCCGTTTGCGGTATATAATGATGATAAGCTCGTCTATTCCTGTTCAATCGACTCTTACAAAAAAGGTGCTCACATGAAGACAGCCCACTTAGCCTCGTCACTTTTGATTGTCATTTTGTTGGCCTCCTGTTCAGGCGGGAACGCCAGCCCCACCCCCACCCCTGTAGACGTGAATGCCCTGCAAACCGCCGCCGTCCAGACCGTGGTGGCCGACATCACACAGACTGCCGCTGCACAACCTACAGCAACAGTCCCCCCCACTGAGACCCCGGTTCCGGAACCAACCGAAACCCCCGCCCCTGAAGCCACCCCTACCCCGCAAACTTGCGATAACTCCGCTTTTATCAACGACGCCTCGGTGCCAGATGGCACGGTGATGGCCGCCGGGCAGGAGTTCATCAAAACCTGGAAAGTCAAAAATACCGGCACTTGCAGTTGGACCACCGGCTACCGCATAATCTATTCTTATGGCGAAAAAATGGGCGGCCTGCCAACCGCGCTGACCGTAGAAATCGCCCCGGAGGCCGAGACGGAAATTGCCGTCAAGCTGAAAGCGCCCCTAAAAAGCGGCACCTATAGCGGCTACTGGAGGCTGGCCAACAATAACGGCTACGCTTTCGGTGAAATCTTCACGGTCATCATCACTGTCCCATGAATCCGGGGCAACTGGCCCTGATTCTAAAACACAAAGCCCGCCAGCTTGGTTTCACGCTGGCGGGTATTACCTCGCCTGACCCCCCTGCCCATTTTGACGTGTACCGGCGCTGGCTGGAGGCCGGGCAACATGCTGGGATGGCTTACCTGTCGGATGACCGCGCCAGCGAGCGGCGCGCCGACCCCAGGCTGATCCTGCCCGAATGCCGTTCCATCCTTGTTCTGGGAACTCCTTATTCCAACCCGAAAACTGCTGTGCCGTTCATGGAGCCGCCTGCGCACGGACAGGTTGCCGCCTATGCCTGGGGCGACGATTATCACCTCGTTCTGGCTGAACGCATGCGAGCACTGGTTAACTTCATCAGTGAGCAGGCCGGTCAGCCCATCCCAAACCGCTGGTACACTGATACCGGGCCAATCTTGGAGCGCGAGCTGGCCATGCAGGCTGGGCTGGGCTGGATCGGGAAAAATACCTGCCTGATCAACCCCAAAAAAGGTTCTTATTTTCTGCTGGCCGAAATCCTGCTGGGAATTGACCTGCCGGCTGACGAGCCTTTCGCTATGGACCACTGCGGCTCCTGCACCCGCTGTATCGACGCCTGCCCTACAAACTGTATCCTGCCCGACCGGACACTCGACGCCCGCCGCTGTATTTCCTACCTGACCATCGAAAACAAAACCGAAATCCCTGCCGAACTGCGCCCCCTGACCGGTAACTGGGTCTTTGGCTGTGATCTTTGCCAGATGGTCTGCCCATGGAATATTCATTTTGCGCCTGAAAGCGGCGACCCAGCTTTCGCGCCGCGCCCCGGACTGCCTAACCCATCCCTGGGCGCAGACTTAACGCTCGACCCGCAGGAATTCAACCAGAAATTCAAGGATAGTCCGCTCAAACGCGCCAGGAGGCGTGGTTACCTGCGCAATCTCGCCGTCGCCGCTGGAAACAGTGGGAAAATAGAGCTCCTGCCAGCGCTGGAGCAAGCTCAAAAGGATGCCGACCCCCTGATCTGCAAACACGCTCAATGGGCGGCGAGACAAATAACCTCCAAAAGGAAACCAACCATGCAAAAACTGCTCATCGCAACCGGCAACCGCGGAAAAGTGAAAGAAATCCAGGCCCTGCTTGAAGATCTGGACGTGGAATTGGTCACGCCCAATGACCTTGGGCTGGCGCTTGAAATCCACGAAGACGGTCAAACCTATGCCGAAAACGCTGCAAAAAAGGCGCTGGCTTACAGCCGGGCCAGCGGACTGCTTTCCCTGGCCGATGACTCAGGGCTGGAAGTGGACGCGCTCGATGGCGCTCCCGGCCTGCATTCGGCGCGCTATGCACCCCAGCCCGGCGCCACCGACGCCGACCGCCGCGCACGGATGCTCAAAAACCTGGCGGGGAAACCACACCCTTGGAGGGCACATTTTCATGCCACCGTTGCGATTGGGTTGCCCGATGGGCAGGTGTTTTTTGCGGAAGGCAACTGCTACGGGGAAATCATCCCTGATGAGCGGGGTAACAACGGCTTCGGGTATGATCCGATCTTCTTGATCCCCGAAACGAAACTTACCATGGCAGAGCTATCCATGGATGAAAAAAACCGCCTGAGCCATCGCGCCCAGGCGGTCAAAAATGCGATCCCAATTTTAAGAACAATACTGGGGCTCCAGGATTTTCCCGTCTGACCCGATGGGCGCTTGCCCTAATGGGTTTACAGGGTACGGGGTGAAGAGTGCCGCCTTTTGGGGCCTACCACAAATATTTCTCAAAGAACCAAAATACTCGCAGGTTAAGCGGCTTCCCCAGGGCGATAGGAAATACTGTCCAGGAACAATTTCAGAACATTTGCCACAACCAGCGGTTGTTCGAGCATGACACTATGCCCAGCGCCATCCACAATATGCAGCAGGGAGTTTTTTATGCGCTCACGCATAGCCTGGGAATAGCGCAGCGGGGTCAGGTTATCTTCCGTTCCGCAGATGATGAGCGCCGGGGCTTTCACGCGTCCCAGCAAATTAGACTCATCATAGGCCTCGCAGGCCAGGAAATCGCCATTCAGCACCGAAAAACGGACTTCGGATATCCGCTGGGCGGCCAGTTCTTTGGTTCGGGGGTCTGCCTGGGGGCCAAAGGTCATCTCGATGACCGTTTTTACAGCCATCGGGAATGTGGCGAGGGTGGACGAATCGGACAATAATTCTGGCGAAATTCGCAGACGCGGGGCCGTGCCCAATAGCCCCAGTCCCAATGTACGGCTTGGGTTGTGGATACCCAGCCAGAGAGCCACCGCGCCGCCCATGGAATGGCCTACAAAAACTGCTTTGCGGACTTTAAGCGAGTCCATAAAAGTTTGCACGCAGCGGGCATATTCAGCGACCGACTGGCGGCCGATACCCTCGGATTTGCCATGCCCGGGCAGGTCGAGCGCATAAATGCGTTGCCCTTGCATACGCCGAATTTCCGGCGGCCAGAAGAGGTGATTGCCTCCCGCGCCATGAATGAGGATGACAGCGGGACGAGTCCAGTCGTCACCGCCGCTATCAAAATAGTACATTCCTGCTGAAAGGGGCATATTTTCCTGAGAAATCCCAATGATACCGGGGCGATCTGTGTTACTCTGATTTTACCTGTCCAGACGGCTGGCTTTGCTGGCGTTCGCGAGCGTTATGGAGCAGGTCGGCAGCTTCTTCAGTCAGCGGAATGAAGACCTGGATTTTCGCGCCTTTTCCGGGAGCAGAATCGATGTTCAGGAGACCGTTC
Organism: Anaerolineales bacterium UBA5195; assembly: GCA_002412925.1. GTDB lineage: Bacteria > Chloroflexota > Anaerolineae > Anaerolineales > Villigracilaceae > UBA5195. Next base: position 155,222 of record DHVZ01000100.1, read on the forward strand.
ACCAATTCGGTCCGTTCGCGCAAATTGACCATACCCAGGCTGCCACGTTTGTCATAAGACTTGTTGACCGCTGCCACATCGAAGCCGACGCCGTCATCGGCAATCTCGAGGAAAGCGATATCCGGCTGCTTGGGAACCGGATTCAGCCGCACCCAGATATGAGCTGCCTGGGCATGTTTGCGCGCATTATTGACCGCTTCCTCGACAATGTAAAAAATGACACCGCTCTTGCCCATTTCGAGCTGGCTGGCTAATTTTTCGTCCACCTGGATGGTCACATCCTGTTTATAGGTTTCTTTCATCTTCTCGGCATTTGCCGTTAAGGCAGCGGTCAACCCCTGTGATTCCAAGACCAGCGGGCGCAAGGTAAACAACATGTGGCGGATTTCTTTGGTGGTGCGGCGGGCCAGTTCCTCGATCTTATCCAGTTCTTCCATGGCGGCTTTTGGATCGCGTTCGATCATGCGCCGGGCCAGGCTGACGCGCATGGCCATTGCCGCCACCGATTGGGTCGGCCCATCGTGCAGATCGCGGGCCAGCTTCTTGCGGGCTTCTTCCTGCACTTCCACCATCCGCTCTTTCTCGTCTGCCAGATCCTGGTACAGTCGCGCATTCTGGATGGCGATCACGGCCTGGCGGCCAACAATGCCCAGGACATCACAGCGTTCTCGTGTAAAGTAATCGGGGCTGGGGTGTCCAAAAATCATCACCCCGTAGACATTAAAGCCACTGCGCATGGGCAGGCAAAAGACAGAATTACACTGTGACAGACCAATGATCCGCCCAAGTTCCGGGTCCTGGGCGACGCTCCCGGTAAGCATCGGCTCGCCTTCTTCGATAATTTTTGCGAGGATCCCTTCCTTGGCGGGTAAGAAAGCGCGCAAATCGGCCCGGGTAAAACGGCGCGATGAAGCGATCATCAATTCTTCGCCCTTGAACAAAAGCACCGCGCTGGAAAACCCGGGGTCCATCTCGGTCATTACCTGGTCGGGATCAACTTCTTCAACATGCAGCGCGTTCACGCAAAGATCAAGCGCCGTGTCAAGCACGCGCTTGTAGCTGAGCGAGGCTGTCAGGGCGGAAGACATATTGTAAATGGCGCGCAGGCGGTCGGTATCCACCTTTTGTTGTTTTTCCTGGGCCAAGGCCTGCTTTCTGCGGAGTTCCTGGAGCTGGTTATAGGCTTGCTGGCTGATATAACCGAACAGGCCGCCTAACAAGAAAGTTGCGATACTCCCCACCAGGATGTAGACCCTGGCAGTATCATGAATGAAAAAATAAGCGCCTTCTACAAGCACCATCACCGCGGCAGCGGCCAACCCACCGATCAGGTTGAAATAGAACCCGGCGCTGATCAACGGCAACAAGACCACCCAGGCTGCCGGGCCAAGCAAACCACCACTCAGCCAGAAGAAGACAGAGGCAATCAAAAAATCCATTGCAATGTTAATCTCCCGGTGATATCTTAGGCGGCGATTCTCACTCGACATCCAAACCATAAGCATGTTCCAGCCTGTTAAAGCAACCAAGAGGAGGTTTTCCAACGAAAGGATGTTCCCTGCCAGGGCAAGCGAAACTGTCGTTCCCAGCAAGACCAGCCAGCGCAAGGAAACAACATACCAATCGACAATGTAGGGAGAGTCAGAACGAACCATAGCCTAATAATAACCTAATCCGGGCAGACAGGTACCGCAACTTTCTAAAATGTAGGTAATCTACCTCATTTCGAGTGTAAAACTTCCAAAAGGACCTTACACTTTAAGGTAGTTGCGGCACAGGGAACAACTCATTCCATTGCAGAAATGTTAACATCCCTGCCCAAAATGCGATTAAACCGCATACCCCATTTTTTCAAGGTAACGGCCAAACTTCTCTGCCAGGGTTTTTTGCTCTTCCACCGAGTAGCGTTCACGGAAGCGGCCTACCTGACCTTTGAAGAAATGTGTTCCCTGCTGGCCCTGCACCTGTCCGCCGGGGCGGTACTTCTCCACAACAGCCCTGACTGCTTCGCCATCCGGGTTCAAACCCAGGAACCGCACCAGTTTACCAGCTTCCTGATCGTAGGTTTGCAGCAAATCTTCGTAACGAGCTTTCAAAACGCTGGGAACCTGCATCCATTTTTCCCAGCCTTCCACATATTCGGTGAAAAACTCAAGGGTTTTGTTGAAATCGGTCAAATGTGAAAAGGCATTCGGGCGGGCCTGCTTTTCCAGCACGCGCTTGCCATAATCGAAGGCCGAAAGCATGGCATCACGCGGATCACGGTAGATGTACGTGGCACGCATCAGCCCACCCTGCATCAGCGCCCGCGCCGTAAGCGTCGGCGCGGAATGGGCTTTGATCACAAAGGTATGTCCCATCAGCGCCGGGCGTGTCACCATAATCAGCCGCCGCGCGCTCAGGACGCCGATATTACAGTTAACCTCGGTCAAAATGCTCTGCAAACCATATTTCTCACGGATCTCACGCGCTTCGTCACAGCCGGTTGTCTCCATTAAGTCATGCACCAGGTTATAGTGCCAGCCCGACCCGGCACGCGGCATTCCAACAGAAAGAATGATCATCCAATTGCTCCTTAGTAAGGATTGCGTGTTGCAGATTGCGAAGCAGGCGGTAAAAACGCGCCAGCCGCTCCAATCAAGATACCCAGGGTAAGCCACATTTCTGGCATCGCAAAAGAATCCTGCGAAATTCCTTGCAGCATGACCGCTGCGAGCGCAAAAATCCCGGCCGCAGCCAGCCAGCGCGCCGTGCCGGAGCCGCGCAGCAGGCTGAGAGCCTCGGCTAAAACTGTCAGGTAAAAAGCCAGGAACAATGCAAACCCGGCCAGCCCGGTTTCAGCCAACAGACGCACGTACAGGTTCTTGGGATTCGGATATAAGTTCGAAAGCGGGCTCAATTGTTCTGAAATCTCCGGAACCCCCGCCAGGACCCAATTGGGCATGTTCGGGTAAATCCAGAAGCCGCTCGCGCCCAAACCGACCCCGGTCAGGGGATATTCCTGGAACGCAGTCAGGGCCGCCGTTGCATAAGCCAGGCGCGGGCCGAGGTACACGTCCACAGCATAATCAAACAAATTCGTTTTATCGGATTTGAAAAACGCGGCGATGTAGCCTTTATCCGCCAAAAAGAGACCGGCTGCGCCGAGGATCGCCACCGCCAAAACAGCCATAAGGATGCGACTCCCCGCGGCCTGCAATGCTGCCATTTTACTGGTCCAGCGCTGACGGTCAAACCCTGCCCGAACCCAACCCCCGAAAGCCCTCACCATTCCGCCACCCACCAGCATGAAAGTAACTGCACCCGCCAGAACAGCAACAGCCAGCCCCGAACGGGAATAGGTCATCAGGAGAGCAGTCAAAGCTGCCACCAGGAGAAGCGGCTCCACGAACGGCGATAGACGGTAAACCACAGCTCTTTTTTCACTATCCAAAGCCCGAAAGCGCATCAAGAGCGCTGCCATCAACCACGGTAAATACAATGTGACAATCTGACCAGCCAGCCAGGAGGGTTCGTAGGCAAAACCAGAAATCCGCTTGTTTTTGACCAATCCGCGCACCGAAAACAACTGCTGGATTTTCACCAACTCCTGGCGGTGGCCTGTATTCAAACCGACAAATTGGATTGCGCCCCAAATCAGGTGAACCACCAGCCCAGCCAACAACCACTTGACCGAGAATTTGACATCCCGCTCAGATTGGTTCATCCAGACAGCCACCACGAAAAACATCAGGCCGATGACCAGGGTGATCCCGGCGCGCAGGGCGCGGTCGAAAAAATCGACGCCGCGCAGTTCAACTGGAGCAAGGGTTGCGCCAAAGGCTGTCGCAGCCAGCGCAGCCAGCACAAAAGCCAGTAGAACGGTCAGCGCTCTCGGCCAGGGACGTTCTATCTCGCCACGTTTGAGCTGCACCATCAAAACCGGCAGCAGCAGCGCCAGTGGAATCAACGCCAGCGGACGAACGGTTGTCCCCGCGCCCATGAAAGGCAGGTAGCGGAAGCTGGTGACAGGCAGAGTCACGAGGACAAGCGCCCAAAGGAAGCGAGAGAGGGAAGCGAGGGAGATTCGAGACATCAGTTGTTGCGTGTTGCGTGATCCATCCGCGGAACAAACAAGATAAGCAAGGCGCCCACGGCAAGTAAAAATACTGAACCCGCCAGCACATACACACCCAGACCGCTTTTGCGTTCGGCGGGAAAATCCCTGGCTTGCGAGAAGGAAATTTGCAGTTCGGGCGTAATCCCCAGTGATTTGGCTTCTAACTGGGTAACCGTGCTGAGTAGTTTTTCGTCGGTCGGATTGGCTATCAATGCTTTTCTCGTTGCGTCCAGCGCAACGGCTGTTTCAATACCCTGGCGGATTTGTGCGCTAAAAGCCCCGGCCCAGGCGGAAGCCAGCTGAACGGCGACCGCGGCCTGCGGGTCGGTGGCATAAAAGTGCCAGGCTCCATCCTTGGGCTGGCTGAGTTCCAGTTTGCCGGAACGCAGTTGAAGAACGCTAAAGCCGGTCTCATCCGCCACCTGTTGGAGTGTGGCATCGGCCCGGGTAACTTCTTCCACCTTGCGCGCCTCGCGCTCCAGATAGTAGAAAAGCTCCTTGTCAGAATTGACTGGCCAGGATTTTTCCATGTTGAAACTGACCACCACCGTGGCGCGCGCACGGTATTCGGGCGGAGCTACAAAATAAACTCCCACCCCCAGCATCCCACCCAAAACCGCGCCAAAAACCCAAAAACGCCACGCGCGCAGCAAGCGGAGGAGATCGTCAAAAGATGGAGGGGAGAGTAAGGTCTTCATAGGTTTTCAGAGAATATGTAGTTCGTATCGCTCTTTCGTTAGTCAGCCAATCTTCGCATTTTCCACTGCCGATTCCAGTTTAGCAATGGCGCAACCATCTTACGCAGGTAATATTTTGCCACAATCGGCGCAAAAAACGTGCCACCATCACGGTAATGAACCTTGAGCATTTCGGGCCAGCAGCGGTCGTCGGCGGCGATGGTCTTGCCGCTGGTGTGCAGGCGGAAATTGGCCCAGGTCTGGCCCGATAGATAAGCGAGCGGTGCAAGTTTCGCCAGCCGCACCCACAGGTCGTAGTCCATCGCAAAGTAGAAATCCGGGTCAAGCGGGCCAACCTGCCTCCACAAATCAGCTCGGAAAAAAGCCGCCTGCTGAGGGATATGCACGTAACCCTGGCGCAGGCGACGATAATCCGTCTGCGCGGCAGGGAAACGGCCAAGCCTACGTCCGCTTTCATCGATAAAGTTCGTGTCGGCATAGACCAGGCCAATTTCGGGATGTTCTGCCAGATATTTGACCGCCGCTGTCACCGCGCCGGGTTCGTAAGTATCATCTGAGTTGAGCCAGGCTAGAACCTCGCCTGTGGCCTGGGAAAAGCCTTTATTAATTGCGTCTGTCTGTCCATGATCGGGTTCAGAGACCCAGGCAGCCAGCCGGTCAGCGTATTTTTGCAGAATCTCCAACGTTCCGTCTTGTGAGCCGCCATCTATAACGATGTACTCGATATTCGGGTAATCTTGTTCCAGCACCGAGCGTATGGTGCTCTCAATGAAGCGAGCCTGCTTGAAGGAGGGGGTAATAATGGAGACCTTTATGTTGTTCATCAGGGTTATTACCGGAATACCGCGATTGTTTTTAAATCATAGAAATTGGCAACACAGCGATTGACCCAGTGCTTGGGGCTTGGATTTAGCTCTTTGAGGGATGTCGGGCTTTCGATACGGTTTAATATTATGTTCTCAACGTGATTGGCCTTGAACGCATGAATTTGTGCATCCCGATTATCCCACTCAATTGCGAATTTTTGATGGGTGGGAACCGTTGTCAGTTCTTTTTGGGCGGACATGAGCGGATAAAAAGCTGTAGCTCCAAGCAGTAATGAAACGATCAGGTTTATTACTGCATATTTTGATACCGTTTTTTGGGGCAGGAACTGGTGAATAATCAATCCAAGCAGAATACCATCTAAAAAAAGAGCGCTTGTCATTACAAAGCGGGATGGGAATAGTGCGCGTGGCACGGGATAACCGAATCCTGCATAGACATAAACGCTGGGTGCTGTGGCGCACAGGATCAGGCCGTAGGCTATCAATGGAATGATAATGATTAAGCTCAATAAGCGGGATGTTTTATAACGAGTTTCTGAATGATTTATCCGGCCAAAGAAATCTAGTGACAGCAGCATTGCAAGCCATAGCGTCAAAATAGTCGGAGTCGGCAAGGATTTGATGCTTAGCCAGATAAAGTCCCAACCAAAGCGAAGCGTGGAACCTGCCAGTTTTATTAATGCCGGGTGCTCCGGCATGCTTGTCAGGCGAACTGTATTCCCTGGTGCGATGACTACGGCCACCAGGGATACAGAAGATGAAATGAACCCTGTGAGTAGCAAAGCCAAGTACCTTTGGCGGTTTTCACCGTGTACAAAAAGCCAGACTGCCGCCAGGGCAACTAACAGAGCGCCCATTTGTAGGGCAAGGGTTGTTTCGGAAAGGCCGCCAGACAGAAAAAATAAGCTGGCAACCAGAATAAGCGCTGGTATCAAAGAGCGCTGCTTGCGAGGTAATCCCGGTTTGCAGGCTTGGTTGATGATGAACCCTGCGCTAAAGGCGTAAAAGACCAGCGGGGCAAAGTATGTCACCATTCCCGAACGCCAAAAGACAGATTGATAACGGTCCGGCGCTTGCAAGATGGTTAGAAAAGCCAAAGCGAACGCGCCCAGCAGGCTGGAAAGCAAATGTCGGGGCAGATTAAATGCCGCTTTGATTTGGTTTATGAGGCTTGTCAGGCCAAGTACCCACAGAGCAATCATGGTAGCTGGCAAATAAGAAATTGCTTTTTGCCCGAACCATTCACTGATTCCAACCAGGATCATGGTGGTATAACGATTGGACCAGGTGTTATACAAATTCAGGGTCGCGCTGAACAGGTTACTGGATGTTTTCAGGTATTGTGTGAAACAAAAATCGTCAGCCCAATAACGTGTAAATGTACCCATGTAAGCGTAAATCAGCAAAACGATCAGGGCGCTAATGGTAAAAAGCGTCAGGATAACTTCGCCAAAAATTCTTACCGTTTTCTCATGTTCGAACCAACGCTTCATAAATATCCTGTTTGGTAATGCTTAAAGAAGGCTCAGTGTTCATGTGTGCAGCGTTTTGCGCAAACGAACGTACCACTTTCGTAATTTTGACAGTCCAAGCGGAGCCATCGTAGCGTAAAGTATGCGGTGGAACTCACCTAATCAATGCTGGGATTGTACCAAAAGGCTCGTCCGCAAGCGGTAAGCGCTGTGCCATACTGGCTACCATCCAAATGGTAAAATGTATCGAGACAATGCGCCCGCCCAAAATGCGAGCTTTGTTTTTGCTCGAAAGCGGGCAAAATCATGGGGTAGATTCCATTCAATCCACAAGGCGGAAGGTTTCGTGGCCAAAATATACAGTGCTTGCCAGGTTTCTGGCCGCAGCATGGTAGCGGCAAACGTTTCTGGGATATACACCGCAGGAACCAAAGAACCAATTCATGGATGATGGTCACTCGTAAGGGGATAACATCCGCTGTATACATACAGATGTGACAACAGCTTGACCAAGCCCAACAATCTATCAGCGGGTTGGATGAGGGAAGCTTAGGATGCGTAAGGCTTGTTTACTTCTTCTAGTTTTGACTTTACTTCAGCGAGCATTTCTGCCGCGATTTCTTTGTGTGAAAGAGACAAATCATTTAGCTCTTCAGGGTCGGACTCGACATCGAATAACTGAACATGCTCATCCAGGCCAATCTCTTTGATTCTCTTGTCGCCGAGAATATACATCAGCTTATACCGGCCTTTAACCAGGATCACTGTAGCTTTTTCAATTGGGGCGTATTGTTCATTTTCAGGGGATTGCAAGACAAAGATGTTCCGGGCAGGATCCTGGCTGGTTGGGGCGTAAGGAGACAGGATTGTTCCTTCGGCCCATTCGGGGGTCTGATGCCCGGTGAGATGCGCCAGGGTGGGAAGCAAATCAATCGCGCTGGTGGGTGAGTGGATTGCCATGCCGGTTTTCCTGCCCGGTTCAAAGATGATAAGCGGAATTCGGATGAGCGGTTGGTACAAGGCGTTTGTACTGTGTTCGCTGATCCCGCGCTCAAACAACTCGCCATGATCAGTTGTAAACACCACCCAGGTATTCTCCAACAGGCCTGAAGCTTCCAGGTAATTGAACAACCTGCCAAACTCCTTGTCCACATAGAGAATGAATTCGTCATAGGCAATCCGCATTTCCAACAACTCTTCGCGGGTTTCCCCTTCCGTAAAAACCCACTCCGGTTTATCCACCGGCACAAACCCATCATTCTTGAACCGGTTATAAAACTCATGCGAGGTGTTAAATGGACCATGCGGGGGTAGGAAGTGAAAATAACCCATAAAAGGCTGTGGAATAACGGGGAGCCGATTTCCAATCCAATCGATGGCATTTTCGAGGATGAACTCGCTGTCGGCAAAACCGGTGGAGGGAATTCCACGCGGGAACTTGGCCTGGATATCTGCGGCTTTATTTTTCTCGAGAATTTCGTAAAGGTGCGAAAGGAATAAAGAATACGCATACCCTGCTTTTATGTTTATGTTGCGCGTCCAACTAACTGAAGCGGTATCGATGTCTTTTCCAAAAAAAGTCTGGAGAAACCCGCTGAAAGATCGCAGGAAGAGCGACTTCCAGGGAACCAGTTCATCCAGTTCCTTAGCACATTGCTCCAGTAAAATGTTCGCCCAGCCATTATGGGTGTAGGCAATCCGATAATAATCCTGGAAAGCGCTAAAAAAGTTCCGGCTTACATAAGGATCAGCTACTACGGATTTGGATTGGAAGGCCCGGTGGGTCCAGGGAAGCGTGCCGGTCAGCAAGGAGGCTGTTCCTGGAGTGGTAAAACTGCCGCCAGCATAATGGTTATGAAAGACCACCGCCCGCTCAGCCAGCCTGGCCAGGTTCGGTGTGGTCTGACGGGCATAGCCATACATCGAAATATGGTAGGCAGAGAAAGCATCGAAAACGACGATGAGCACATTCTGTTGCCCGGCATTGGTCGTTTGCGGGATTCCAAACGCCTGCATGACGCGCGGAGCGGCCACACTTAAAGGAGCCAGGCCAGCCAATTTCAAGAAATCACGCCGATTCAAACGGGGTTTCATTTTTCCATCCATTAAACGTTACGAATAAGGACAATGACCAGCGCGACAAGGTCGAAAAACAGATAAAACCAGGTTAACAGCGTCAGTCGATCGACCAAACCTTGAAAGAAGCCATACCCTTTGTCAGATTGCAGGATTAACAGAGTTGGGATAAACGCCGACAGCCCGACCAGGGGCAGGAAAAATGCATAGATCAACCTGACCGGGTGCCCTGATAAAACGATAAAACGATTCACATTCTCTGGCAGAGATAGTTCCCCCAGAAAATAGTACTGACTGAACATCGACCAGAGGGCCGTAACCAGAACCAGGGTGCCCACCAAAACAACTCGCCTGTCTTGAGCCCAATGCCTGGAAACCAGGAATCCAAGCAAAACAGCGACCACAAAAATAATCAGACTCTCGACAAAGGCAAAAATCAACCCGTAAGACAACACCCCAATAGCATCCCACATATTCGTGCGTTCGGCCACCCAGGAGAGGTCGCGGAAAGCCAGCAGGATTGTCCACGCATGGAGCGGAAATGCGCACATCAAGAAAAGGGACCAAAGTGTTTGCCTGGAGTACCAGGGAGATTTAGTAGTTTCCAAAGTCTTTATCCTTTATTTACAGAGCGCCGCTGAGTGTTGATTATATCAATACCTTTACAGTCCCCAAACGAACTCTCCTTGGTTCTTTGGCAATCTCATAAATAAGACCTATTTTGAGTGTGCGCACGCGTAACAGAAACTCCCAAAGGCCCATCTCCCTACAAAAAAAGCCAGTTCGGGCCTCGCGGGCATCCCGAACTGGCATCGTTTCAGATCAGAAGAGAAGCTTACTCAGGCGCGATCCGCGTGTTCGGCAGGATGGTTGTATCTTTGGGAATGACAACAATACCATCCTGCACCACCCATGTCCCGGCATCCATTTCTGTCCCGCGCGGGAAGGGTTTGATGACCACCCCTGCGCCAATGCGCACATTTTTATCCAGGATCGCGCCCTCGATCACGCAGTTTGCACCGATGCCGATCGGCACCTCGGTGCTTTTGATGGAGGGAGTATTGTAATAATCTGCACCCATCAAAATGCTGTCCTTGATCTTGGTACCCGGACCGATTTGGGTTCGCAAACCAATCGTGGAATGTGTAATCTGGGCTTTCTGGATGCGGCAGCCCTCGCAAAGCTGCACATTTTTCAGGACGCTGTCTTCCACCGATGAGCCTGGTAAGTTACGGGGGTTGGTGTAGATAGGACGTTCTGGGTCAAAGAAATTGAAAGGTGAGTCAGGGCGGGTCAAGGCCAGGTTGGTCTCATAGAAAGAACGGATTGATCCAATATCCTGCCAGTAATCGTCGAAAGCGTATCCATAGACTGCGTGTGTACGGATGGAATTGGGAATAACATCATGCCCAAAGTCATCATGATCGGGGAAATTGGTCAGCAAATCGAGCAGGACCGAGGTTTTGAACATGTAGATACCCATCGAAGCCAGGAAGGGGCGCTCCACGTCATCGCGGCTGACAAACTGCGCCTGCACCTTGGGATCCTTGGGTTTTTCAACAAACGCAGCAATCCGCCGATCTTCGGCCACCTTCAAGATTCCCAAGCTGGGGACTTCATCACGCGTGACCGGGTGGACGCCAACGGTGATATCGGCATCCCGGTCCCAATGGAATTTGGCCATGGCGGCGTAATCCATGCGGTAGAGATGATCGCCCGCGAGGATGATTACGTAGGCTGCGTCAGAGGCGATGATTTCGCGGATCTGCTTGCGAACGGCATCCGCTGTCCCTTGATACCAGTCCTCGCTCTGCAAGGTCTGTTCGGCCGCCAGGATCTGCACCCAGCCTGAATGGAATTTGTCGAACTGGTAGGTGCGTGTGATGTGGCGGTTCAAAGATACGGAGTGGAACTGCGTCAGCACGGCGATGCGATAAATCCCTGAGTTGATGCAGTTGCTGATCGGCACATCGATCAGGCGATATTTGCCAGCGATCGGCACGGCCGGTTTGGCGCGCAGCTTGGTCAACGGGTAAAGGCGAGTCCCACGACCACCACCCAGGATAATGGCTAGGATATCTTCAGAAGCGGCTGGCATAAATTCCTCCTGTGCATGAATGGAAAGATAATACTCCCTGAATGACAGCTTTACCAGTGATAAATTTCACAAAAAAGGCTGTCAAGTAGCTGAATATCTACAAAACAACTATCTCTATTATATAGGCAAGTGCTTAAGAAACAAACAAAATTCTGCCGTGAAATGAAAAACCAGAAATTCAACTGATGGTGGACTTTTGCAGGTGGGTATAATGGATAAGTTGTCTGGTTTAAGCCAATTGAAAAGGATTCCCGCAATGCAATCAAAAACTAAAAAAATTTCACTGGTACTGGCCGATGACCACCCCCTGGCGCTGGACGGCATTCGTCAGGCGTTGAACAATACAACTGATCTGCAAATTATTGGCGAGGCTCAGAATGGCATTGAAGCGCAGCAACTGGTGGTTGAACTCCGCCCGCGCGTTTTGCTGCTTGATTTGAAAATGCCCGATACTTCTCCTGTAGAAGTTGAAAAGTGGGTACGTGAAAATTATCCTGAAACGGCTACCCTGGTCTTGACCGGCCATGACCGCGATTTTTATCTGGCGGAAATGATGGATGCCGGGGTTGTGGGGTATTTTTCAAAAAACGAACGGCTCAGTAACCTGATTTCTGCCATCCGTCGCGCCGCGCACGGTGAAACTCTATTCACAAACGAACAAATTGACCGCGCGCGCTGTTGGCGCGAAAACGCAGGGCGCAAGTGGAAAAGCCTGACAAAACGCGAATGCGTAGTACTCAAACTGCTGGTACAGGGGCTGGATAATGCCGCGCTTGCCTATTCAATAGATGTGACGGAAAGAACCGCAATTTATCACGTCACCAATATTCTCGAAAAATTAAAGGTCACTTCGCGCCAGGAAGCTGTAGCCTGGGCAGTCAAGCATATTCCCGAAATGACCGAAGACCTGTAATTTCTGACAGGTAAAAGACTGTAGTTTCTTACAGGTCACAAGATCGCGCAAGGCAAGTAGGATTGGTTTGGTTCGGCAATCCCGTATCTAAATTCAATCAAGGAGAACAAAATCATGAAAAGTCAGTTCCGTTTTGGTTTGCTCGTTGCTCTGGTGGCCCTGCTCTCTCTTGTACTGTCTCTGGCGGTGCAAGAAAGCGCCTTTGCAATGGGCAACCATGCATCATGTTCAGGTACAGGGTGCAACGGCAAATATGCTTCCAGCACTGGCTGCGATGGAGCAACAACTGTCAAAACTGCGTTTATACCTCGCGGGACAGTAGAACTCCGTAAATCGTCCACGTGCAGCACTTTTTGGGCGAGAACGACTAATACAGGAGGCGCATCTTACTACGTTAATGCAAGTCTGGCATACTATTATTTCACTAATTCTGGAGCCCCAATTGCGAATGGACAGGGCGTTTACAGTTACCAAAGATATGGCATCAGCGGTTTCAAGGCTTGCGGCGGGGTCGAAAACTTTATTCAAAACTGGCGACTTGATGGCCCCAGTTCGCAATGTGCATATTAAACAAATTCCACTATGTTCAGGAGACTAAATTTATGAAAAGCGTATCTATTAAATTTGGGTTTGTGCTGGCGACTGTCCTGGTTGTCGTTGGGCTGGTATTCGCTCTGAACCGGCAGAGTGTGGCGGCGACCAGCCCGGAAAAAATAAGTCAAATGGCTGAGAATAACAACCTGACTGCGCCAACCCTGGCCCCGGTGTCAAAACCGGCAGATTCACAGGCAACGGTCAAATCTGTAAAAGGAATAGAAATTGAACTAAAAGGGATCGGCATGGATGGGGATCGATTCGGCGTTGATTTTTGTTTCACCCCTCCAAGTCAGGCGGATTGGCTGATTGGGTCTTCACCAGAAGATGTTACGTTGACAGTTGGCGATGTAACCATTCCATACAAAGGCTTTAACGTGCTTGATCCAAAAACGGATGGGGTGGACTATAAATCTGATCATTGCAGCCGGGCTTTTTTCCTGTTGGACAAAGAATATGACTTGAGCAACGTCACAATCACGATCAACCGGCTGGTCACATCTGTTCCCGAACAACCCGATTGCGCAAAAGTACAAGAAAGATTAAACAAAAACAAGACCGGGATAGAGATTAAATGCAAAAGCGAGCCAGGCTCATTCGGATATGAAATCACAAAAAAGCCTGAAAAAGAAAGCGCAGACAAAATCGACAAGAAAATTCGGGATGCCTTTAGCGATATTTTTGAAGGCCCCTGGGTTTTTGAAACCGGAATAAAGTAGTAATCCGTTACCAGCCGCAACAAAAACACCATCCCTTTAGGATGGTGTTTTTGTTATAGTACCCAGCAGGGTAAGGTATAATTTCAGTGCCGAAGGAGGGACTTGAACCCTCATTCCTCACGGAACACGAGTTTGAGTCGTGCGCGTCTGCCAATTCCGCCACTCCGGCAATTTTTGCAGGGCAAAGTATACCACTCCCAACCATAAGGTCAAGATTTAATATGAAACTAGGTATTATCGGCCTCCCCCAATCAGGAAAAACCACCCTGTTCAACGCGCTCACGCGCAGCAACACCCCCACCACCGCCTCCGCCGGGCGGATTGAAGTCCACAACGGCGTGGTGGATGTGCCCGATCCACGCATCGACAAACTTAGCGGCATGTTCAAGCCGAAGAAAACCATCTACGCCAAAGTGACATATGCGGATATCGCCGGGCTGGAGGGCAACTCCAAGGGCATCTCTGGAAATTTGCTCAACACTCTCGGGCAGATGGACGCGTTCATTCACGTTGTGCGCTGTTTCGAAGATGACAATGTCCCCCACCCAGCCGGATCCATTGATCCCGCGCGAGATGCCGAGGCCATGCTGACGGAACTCCTGCTCAACGACTTGATAGCCGTGGAACGCAAACTCGAACGCCTGATGGATGAACGCAAAAAAGGCGGCACCGACAAGACGATTAACGAACGCCAGACGGTGCTCTTTAACCGTTTGCAAGAGGCGCTCAACAATAACACGCCCCTGCGCAGGCTGGAATACACAGCCGAAGAAGACAAAGAACTCTCCAGTTTCGGCCTGCTGACTCGCAAGCAAATCCTGACGGTCTTCAACCTGGGCGAGGCCCAGAAAGCCCCCTCGGTTGAACTGGATCACCCGTCGGTGGCCTTGCCCGGCAAACTGGAGATGGAAATCTCCCAGCTTTCACCTGAAGACGCCCAGCTTTTCATGTCCGAATACGGCATTGAAGAACCGGCGCTCAACCGCATGATCCGCCTGTCGTATGATTTGCTCAACTTGCAGTCTTTTTTCACCGTTGGCGAAGATGAAGTCCGCGCCTGGACAACCCGCCGTCATGCCACTGCGCACGAATCCGCGGGTGAAATCCATACCGATATCGCGCGCGGATTTGTCCGCGCCGAAGTGGTCGCTTACGATGACCTGACCGCACTCGGCACGATGGCCGAATGCAAGGCCAAAGGCAAGTTTCGGCTGGAGGGCAAGGAATACATCGTCAAGGACGGCGATATCGTCCACATCCGTTCCAGCCTGTAACTAGCCCAAATCCTCAGTTTTGTAAGCTGGGGATTTTTGTTGCGGCTTTTTAATGTTATGGTTCAGGATTTGTGCAAAAATGGATGAGACTACTCTCAGGAGAAAAATGCCATGCTTGCTCAACGATCGCGCCCGATTATTCATTCTGTTCTTTTCCTCATCCTGGCCATGCTGGCTTGCAACATGCCCGGCGCTGCGCCATCCGCCCAGGCTCCGGTTGTGGACGCAACCAAAATTGCGCTGGAATTCCAGGCCACCCAAAACGCCCCCGTTCCCCTGGTCGTGGATGCGACGAAAATCGCCTTGGAAATCCAGGCCACCCAAAATGCTCCCGGTCCCGTCCAACCTGTCGACGCGACAAAAGTGGCGCTGGAAGTTCAGGCAACCAGCGCCGCCGCACAGCTAACCCAGCAGGCGGAGCAACCGAACCCGCCCGTAGTGGAGCCACCCCCAGCCGATAATCCTGCCGCTCCCGCCCAGGATTTCAAAGCGCGGATGAAAAACGCCAAAATCCTGGTTTACGAAGATACGCCCGGTATTGGGCTGTGGATCAGCGACGCGCTGAACGGCCTGGGACTGAAATATATTCACGTTGGCGATGCGCTGGGCCGCTTCATGGAAAACTTAAATTCCCCGGTTCAGTGGGATTTGATCATCGTCGGGGCAGAATCCAAGACCAAAGTGCAGGGAGAATTCTGGGATGTAATTGGCGAGAAAATCTCGCGCGATAACACCGCTGTCATTGCCGAAATCTGGTATATCGACTTGCTGGGCAGCGGGCGTCTCAAACCAGTCATGTCCAATTGCGGGATCCAGTTCCAACGCGATTGGCCGCTGGCCGAATCCATTTACTGGCTGGATTCGAGCCATCCGCTTTTTAGCGACCCAAACAATGCCATGCCGCTGATCAACTATTCCCGCTACTGGCAGTGGCAGGCCGGGGATCTGATTCGCCTTTCCCCTGGGAGCAACGCTACCCTGTTGGCTGGAACATTCCAGAAACGCAAATCAGACTATGGCGTCATGGCCACCTGCCACGATGGGCGCGTGGTCTTCCAGACCTTCTCCAATCACGATTATCACCAGGACCAGATCATCCACCTCTGGCAAAACTACATCACCTATACCCTGAAAAACCGTTTTGCGGTTGTGCCTTGATGTGCAGCAGGCGTTCTCCCTGGGCTGTCTGGCGCACCCCGCGCAGTTCGCGGGGCAGGTGACAGGCAAACGCCGACAATTGCCACCATGAAAAGTACCCTCGCGAATACAGCGAGGGCACTTTTTACTTTTCACCTTTTCCTTCTTACAATTTATCACGCCTCATACTCGCCTGCATCCTCCTCCACCGTGATCATCGGTTCTTCGGCGCCCTTGCGGTCGAGCATCTGCACCTGGAGCGCCACCACCTTGGTTGAGTAGCGCGTCTCGCCTTTATCCTCATAGCGATCCACCTTCAAGCGCCCCTCCACATAAGCCAGGCTGCCCTTGTGCAAGTACTGTTCGCAAATTTCGCCCAGCCGCCCCCAGGCCTCGACATAGACCCAATCGGTGTATTCCTTGGTCTCCCCGGCAGTCTTCCAGCGCTGGGTGACCGCCAGGTTGAAATGTGTCACCTTCTTGCCGGTGGGGGTGAAGCGCGTCTCCGGGTCTTTGCCCAGATACCCAATCAATTGAACACGATTTAATGCAGGCATGTTCCCTCCAGAACGAAAATTGGTTACACTTAGTGTACAAAAAATTCGGCATCGATGCAATAAGTTATCTTAAAAAATTGACTGGACAACCCATCTCTTATGCTGACTCTCCCCCGTTTTAGGCTTTTCCACCTGCTGACGCTTGCCACACTGTGCCTCACCGCCTGCCTGCCCGCCGTACCCCCGGCCGCCCCGCCGACGGTGACTCACATCCCCGCCGCCACAGTTACGCCCTTCCAACCCGCCACATCGATAGCCACCCTGCTTCCAACCGTCACGCTTGCGCCCCTGCCCACAGCAACGGAGACCATCACCCCAACACCGCGCCCATCAGCCCGGCGCGTACTCATCATCAGCATCGACGGCTTGCGCCCTGAGGCGATTGCCCTGGCCACCATGCCCAACCTGCAAGCCCTGATGCAGATTTCGGCCTACAGCCTGACGGCGCAAACCACCTTCCCCAGCGCCACGCTGCCCTCGCATGTTTCGATGCTGACTGGTTTATGCCCGGCCAAGCACGGCGTCGACTGGAATGATTACCTGCCCGAAAAAGGCTACGCCCAAGGCACCGACCTGTTCGACCTGGCCCACGCCGCCGGATTAATAACGGTTATGTTTGTTGGCAAGGAGAAACTGCGCCAAATCTCCGAACCCGCCAGCGTTGACATTTTCCGCTATATCAACGACCGCGATGTGGTCATCGCCCAGAGGGTCACTGAAGAATTCCCTGTCGATTTTGGTCTCCTGTTCGTCCACTTTGCCACACCCGATGCGATGGGACATGTTTACGGCTGGCTGTCGCCGCAATATATCAGTGTTGTCCAGCGCGCCGACGAGGCCATCGGCACACTGCTCAAAGACCTCGACGATCACGGCCTGCGCCAGGAGACACTGATCATCATCACTGCCGACCACGGCGGTCACAAACAGACACACGGCTCGCGCATGGCCGAAGATATGACCATTCCCTGGGTGGTTTCCGGTCCCGGTGTGCGCCCTGGCCCATTGACCAGCCCCATCCAGACCACCGATACCGCCGCCACCGCTGCCTGGGCCCTCGGCCTGCCTCGCCCCCCGGAATGGGACGGCTGGCCGGTTCTTGAAGCCTTTGGCCAACCTATCCAACCGCGCCCGGTTCCATTTTGTGAATAACCGGACTCCAAAATAACCTAAGGAGTTTCCATGACCGAATCCATGCTGATCGTCAACACCCTGGAAGAACTTTTTTTCGCCCGCCGCCTGGTTGATGGTCCGGTGGGACTTGTACCCACCATGGGCTACCTGCATGAGGGGCATCTTTCCCTTGTTCGGCAGGCCAAAAGTGAATGCAAAAGCGTCGTCGCCACCATCTTCGTCAATCCCGCCCAATTTGGCCCCAATGAAGACCTGTCCGAGTATCCGCGCGACCTGGACCGCGACCTGAAACTGCTCGAGGCCGCCGAAGTAAGCCTCGTTTGGACACCCTCACCTGAGGACATATACCCGGCAGGCTACCAGACCTGGGTCGAAGTCGAAAACCTGACGAAACCGCTAGAAGGTTCCATGCGCCCCGCTCACTTTCGCGGCGTGACAACGGTTGTTTCCAAGCTCTTCAACGCCACCCGGCCCGACAAAGCCTATTTTGGGCAAAAGGATGCCCAGCAAGCCGCCGTTATTCGCCAGATGACGCGTGATTTGAGCTACCCAATTGAGATCGTGGTTTGCCCGATCCTGCGCGAAGCCGATGGGCTGGCCATGTCAAGCCGCAACAACTACCTCAGCCCCGAGGAGCGCCAATCAGCCACGGTGTTGTACCGCGCCTTGACCGCCGCGAAAACAGCTTTTACAGAAGGCGAGAAAAATGCAGAAAAACTACGCCGCCTTGTTGAGGATCTGGTCAGCGCGGAACCGAAGGCCCAACTGCAATACGTCTCTTGTGCCGATTACGAGACTCTCGCCGAACTGGAAATCGTCAACGCCAAAGCCCTGCTTTCAATAGCCGTTTTCATGGGGAAAACAAGATTGATCGACAACTTCATCCTGGAATAGAAGTTTGCCCGGCAGTTGCCCCCAACGGGGACGAGAAACTGCCGGGCAAACAAACCTGCCATTAAAGCAGCCTGCACCGGGGGGAGGAACCCGGTGCAGGCATTCGCCAAAGGAGGAGACAGCGAAAGCAATTTGACTGCCACTGTCACTCACAATCTTATCACCTTGTACTAAATATCACAAAGAATTTTGTCACCTGTCGACAGTGACAAAATTCATGATTGTTGTTATTTGCGTTTTAAATCATCCAACAATCCCGAAGTGATCCGCGGCCTGGGGGGCTGCCGGGGAACTTTTCGAGCCACGCGGCGGCTGTCCAGTTCTGTGCTGAAAGCCATCCAGTCACTCACGACCAGGACAAAATGAGAAGTTTTATCGTAGAAGAAAAATGGCGACAGGAATAGCCTCATGGATATGCGCGGAAGCGGGTAAGAAGTCAGGTGAATAACAATGGCTGTATTGCCAGAGATGGGAGCAATCAGTTCGCGATTCCAGCCAGAAAGACTTTTAGGAGGGAAAAGGCTAAATACCTGGGCAGTTGTGATCCGCTGGATGCGTTTATAAGAGATATTCAAGCGTAAAAAAGGCGTCGCCAGCCGCAGGTAGTCATTGAATAATTGAACATAGGCCATTTTGCGCGCAATCAGCAGGAGGATTGTAAACAAAAGGCAGATCACGCCAACGGCAAGCATGATGACCCGGCCAGCCATGGAAAGGGTTGGCAAGGGATTTTCAGCAGGGTTCTTAAAATATAACTCTGCACCCCATAACACGCCCACGTTAATAAAAATGGCGGTCGCGGTCCAAAAAGTCATTGGCCACCAGCGATTGAGCATATACTCGTAAAGGAGCAGGCGATATCTCCGTCCGCCTTGGGCCATGGCGCTAGTCCTCTTCAGCCCCGGAGCGACTTAAGGTCGGCCCGTTGGGACTGGCCTCGCCCGTCATCTGCTCGCTCAAACGGGCAATCGCGCGTTCGAGATGCTCACCGCGCAGGCTGAAAGTAATATCGCCGCGCGTCTTTTCGATAATATTCCGGGCAATATCGGTCTGGCGGCGCAGGCCGTTGGTGATGGCATCGGGGTAATCCATAGTAACCAGGACGGCGTAGATGTCGTCCATCTGGGTCAGCAGGCGTTCGGCTTCGGTGGAATAACCATGCCGCAAGATATCGAGACACCGGCGACGTAATTCGCCAACAACTTCGGAGAGACCATTCAGATAAGTGTTATATTCCACGACCAATTCCTGGGGGCCAATCAGCGGCTGACCCTTGATCAAGGCGCAGGTGACATTGGCTTCCACGAATTCCTTGAGAGCATCCTGGGTATAACCGGCGTAATAAAGATCGGGGAATCCAGCTACAGCAGCGCGCAGGGAATCCGCCAGTTTGCGCGCCTCGCCCAATTGCTCGTTCATGGTGTCGTCTTCGTCGCGGTGCACGGCGCGGATGGCCTGTGAGCAGAAACGGGTCAGCGCGCGCGCCTGGGCCAGCGCCTGGTCACGGGCGGCAGTGCGGGCATCGAATTGGGTACGGATAAGTTCTGAGATCGAATCGAGATGATCCATTAAGGTTTACCTTCTTCGGGCGTATGATTATTACCTTCGGGCGGCTGCTGGAATGGTTTGAACAGATGGTCAGCCAGCGAGGAGGTGGGCAGGACGATCTCCCCAAACGCGGCTTCATAACGCGCCAGGTTTTCACCGAGCGCCCGGTAGAGCAGCTTGGCGCTCAACGGCGACATGAGAATCCGCGCGCCGACCCGAGCCTTGGTTTCGCCGGGGAGCAAATGCGCAAAATCAAAAACCAGGTCTGCCGGGGAGTGCGCAATCCGAACCAGGTTAGCATAGACAGGCTGGATATCCGCCGGAACTTCAAGCGTGGTTGGTATGCGTGCAGGGGGAACGGCCATGCGGGCCTCCTTTTGTATCTTCAGCCCCTAAGGATCTTGGAAATCCTGAGGGGCTGTTCTGTTAAAACGGAATATCTTCTTCTGGCGCGCCGACAAATGATCCGCCGCCCATCTCACCACCCGTGCCAGGCCCATCACCATCGCCGCGCGAAGACAGGAAGCGCACAGTGCTGGCCGTGACTTCAAAGGAGGCGCGTGGCGTGCCATCCTGCGCCGTCCAGACACGCGGGCCGCCAGTGTTAGCATCCGGCGTCAGGCGGCCTTCAACGAGCACCTTCGAGCCTTTCTTGACATACTGGTTACAGACTTCAGCGGTCTTGCCCCAGGTCGTGACGCGAAACCAGATGGTCTCCTTGACCGTTTCACCGCTGTTCGCCGTGTACTGCCGGTTGGTGGCAACTGAAAATGAGGTAACAGGCTGGCCTGAGGGTGTATAGCGCATTTCAGGGTCGCGGCCAACATTTCCAACCAGGATCAGGGTGTGATACATAACATTTCCTCCTACAAGTTTCAGGTACCGCCGCAATGCGGCGGGGACAGGGTTTGATATTTCAATTTTACACCACTTACCCGGCAATCATAAAAAGGTTATTCAGGAAATCTCCGCGGTCAAACCCTGCATTCTGGAGATCAGAAAGCGATTCCAATTGAAAGCTGGGATCTGGCTCCCGCGCTTGTTTTTCAAGTCGGGTTACGCTATACTTACCCAAAATTATCCAATTCGATTTAGAAAGAGGAGGCTTGATGTCCACACCCAAACGTTACAATCCCTGGCTGGTGACCATTCACTGGCTGACTGCGTTGCTGTTCATCCTGAATCTCTTGGCGGGCACCTTTGTCCTCAAATGGCTGCCGAACGAGGCTGCCAAAATCACCCCGCTTGCCAGCCATATGACGATTGGCATCCTCATCCTGGTCCTGACCCTCGTCCGCATTTTTGTGCGTCTGACCACCCCGGCGCCCGCCCACGCCACCACCGGGAACGCCCTGCTAGATAAGATTGGCATCCTGACTCACTACCTGCTCTACCTGGGAGCGCTGGGGTTGGGAATTAGCGGTCTGGGGATTGCCTCGCAGGCGGGACTGTTCCAAAGCGTTTTTGGCGCAGCCGGGCAGTTGCCCGAGGATTTCTACGTCTTCCCTGCCCGATATGGACATGGTTATCTCGCAAACGCCTTGATTTTGCTGGTTTTACTGCACATCGGAGCGGCTCTCTTCCACCAATTCGTGCGCAAAGATGGGTTATTGAGCCGCATGGGATACGGCAAGTCGCAGTAAAATAACAGGCATGACCGACAAAAAACGTTTCCGCCCCCTGTGGGTTAGCCTGCATTGGCTGATGGCGCTGCTGGTTTTTGTAACCTTCGGGATCGGTCTGCTCAGCCTAGCCTACAAACCCAATTCAGATGCAAAAATCATCCCATTGGCCGTCCACATGGCGCTGGGACTTGTCATCCTGCTGATTGTGTTTGCCCGCTACCTGCTGCGGATTTTGATTTACCAGCCGCCTCGGCGGGCTGCCTTAGCCCCGGCGCTCACCGCCAAAAGAGTTCTCTTTCTCGACCAGCTTACCCCCTACGTTCATCCGTTACTGTATCTGATGACAGGGCTGATGGCATTATTCGGGATCGCCATCGCCCTGCCAGCAGACCTGTTCCCAACGGTTTTCGCTTACTCCGGCGCGCCGCTGCCCGCCGATTTTTACATCTACCCGGCGCGGGCCTGGCACGGCACACTTTCGCTGGTTTTGTTGCTCCTGATCGTCCAGCATGTGCTGGTGGCGGTTTTTCATCAGTTCATCAAGGGTGAGAATTACCTAGGGCGAATGTGGTTTACGAAGAATTAGACTGACTGAATGGATAATTTTTTCACTGTGCAACCCACACACCCCGAAGAACCTTTCCTGCTGGCCGCCGATATCGACGGGACCCTGCTCGGCGACGAGCCGGGCGAAACCATGTTGAAAACCTTTGTCAAGAAACACGCTTCGGCCTTTCGCCTGGCCTACGTGACAGGCCGCTACCGCTTTTCGGTGCTCCAACTCGTCGAGGCGGGCCGCCTGCCTCGACCGGATTACATCTGCAGCGACGTGGGGACGGAACTCTTTGACTTGCATGACCCGCAGAATAACCTGGGACAAAAATTTTGGTCCCAGGTAGCTCCTGAATGGAACCTGGAAGCCATTTATCTACGAGGCGAAGGTGAAGGTGTCTGGCGGCAGGATTTCGGCGAAAGTCAGCCGCCTTTCCAGGCGGGTTTTTTCTGGAACGGGAACCCCGAAACACTGGAAGCCTTTTTCGCCCGCCTGGGTAAAGACGACAGTTATCACATTTATCCCAGTTATGGGGAATTCATCGACGTGTTGCCTGCCCCGCTCGGGAAGGGCAACGTTGTTCGTTTTTTGCAAAAAGAGTTGGGGGTCACTGAAAGCCGTGTCATCGTCGCCGGGGATTCGGGCAACGATCGTCAGATGTTCGAGACCGGGTTCAAGGGCATCATCCCGGTCAACGCGCTGGAAGAGCTCAAAGAAGTCGCCTCCCAGCCCTGGCACTACCATAGTCCGCTCCCAGCCGCGCGCGGTGTGTTCGATGGCTTACGGCACTTTGGACTCATTGATGGTTTTCACGGCGATTAAAAGATCAGGGCGGGTCTGAGACCCGCCCTGATCTTTTTACATTTTTTCGAGTTGGTCAACCAGCTCGCTGATGACATCGAAACCGCCCTGCCAGAAGGCAGCCGAATGCATGTCAATGCCGGCCCGGGTCAGGATCGCTTCCGGCGATTCGGAGCCACCTGCCGCCAGGATTTGGAGATACCGCGGTTTGAAGGCCTCGCCTTCGGCTTTGAACTGCTTGTAGAGTGCGAAAACGAGCAGTTGGCCAAAGGCGTAAGCATAGACATAAAAGGGGGTGTGGTAAAAGTGCGGGATGGAAACCCACTCCCATTTAAACTCATCGCTAACTTCAACAGAGTCACCAAATTGGATTTTTAGATTTTCCAGATAAGCGGCAGCCAATTCGTCGACGGAGGCATTCTTCTGCACCATTTCATGGGCTTCCTTCTCGAACAAGGCAAAAAACGATTGGCGCATGATCGTGGCATAGGCGTCATCGATTTGACGGAAGAGCATGTCGCGGCGGACGGCGGGGTCACTTTCCCGGGCCAGCAGCCGGTCGACGAGCATCATTTCACCAAAAGTCGAGGCAGTTTCAGCGAGGGGCAGGCAGGATTGCTGGGTAAAAGCGGTGTGCCCTTCGGCCAGCATGGAATGGATGGCATGACCGAGTTCGTGCGCCAGCGTGGCAACATCATCGGAACGGCCCTGGTAGTTGACCAGCACCCAGGGAGTCAGGTCCGGTGTGAGCGTAGCGCAAAAAGCCCCACCGCGCTTCCCCTTCCGAACTTCGCTATCAAGGTGGCTGGTCTCGAGTACACGCTGAGCCAAATCGCCCATTTGGGGCTGAAACTGGCGGAAAGAATCCAGCACCATTTCGACTGCGGCGTTGAAATCGTACGTTTTTTCGGCCTGGCTGACGGGGGCATAGACATCATAGCGACGCAGTTTGTCGAGGCCGAGCAGGCGGGCCTTCACTTTGAAGAAACGCTGAAAGATCGGAGCGTTTTTGCGAGCTGTTTCGAGTAACGTTTCAACCACATCGTTGGGAATATCGTTCGCCAGGTTGCGGGCTGCGAGCGGCGTGGCATATTTGCGCAGTTTGACATTTTCGATCTGCCAATCGCGAACAACTGTCTGGTACATTTGACCTAGGATCGGACCATTTTCGCCATAAATGCGGTACAGTTCCTGGTAAGCGCGGGCGCGCAAATCTGGATCGGACTGGCGAACGTATGACATCAGCTCACCGCGCGTCATTTCTTGCACTTCGCCGCCCACTTCCACCCTAAAAACGTAGTGATTCGTGATGGCATCGTAAAGATTGGTCAGGGCTTCAGAACCGGTCACATTTTTGAGATTGATGATTTTCTCTTCCGGTTCAGTGAGCGTATGCAGTTTGTAATGGCGCATTTCTTCAAGGTAGTAGCGGTAGTCGCCAGAAACATCGATCAAACGCTGGGCGTTGGTCTCATCGAGGTCTTTCCACCACAGGCTGAAGAACAGGGTCTTGTTCTGCATTTCAGCCATGAACTGTTGGACACGTCCCAGCAACGCCAAAGCCGCCTGGTCCTGCGTATCCCCGGCAAAAAGCAGGCTGGCGAAACCATCAAGACGCCAGGCTGTGCGCGCGGCTTGTTCTGATTCAGCCACAATCGACAGAAATTTCGCCGACGAAATCTCAGGGGTCAGATCAGCGCGGGATTCTTCGAATTCGGCGATCTGGGCTTCGAGGTGTTTGAACGCGGTTTCCAGTTCGGGGCTATCGACAGCCGGGAAAAGGTCGTTAAGACTCCAGGCAGATTGAGTGAAGGTCATCTTGGCTCCATTGAATAAAGGCGGGACTCGGCGCAAACTTGCAGATTTGTTTAAGCACAAATCAGGGATGCTGTCTATTTTATCAAGGCTTGACAGCAAAATGAGGATTGATTATCTGGTTCTTTGGAAATCCCCCGGCGCTCAAAAAAGCGGCGTTTTTCACCCAGCGAATCAGCGTGGGAACCCTGTTGTTTTTAAAGCCAAAACTCCGTATACTGAATTTGCAAGCACAATGGCAAGACAGGTGGACGCGCCGAACAGACAAAGGAGTTTGTATGAGAAAAGAAGTCGGTGTCTGGATTGACCATAAAAAAGCAGTCATCGTGACCGGCGATGGGGGCAGAATTGAAAAACTCGAATCTAACATGGAAAAATTCGTCCGCACCAATGGAGGCGCACACGGAAAAACACCCTCCGGAGCACTGGTCTTTCTTCCCGAAGACCAACGCGACAGGCACTTTATCGAACATTTGAATAAATACTACGCTGAAGTCATCGCTCAACTTCGAAACGCAGAGGCCATTCTGGTCTTTGGCCCAGGGGAGGCGAAATTTGAACTCGAAAAACGGCTCAGGCATGTTGAGCTTCATAAACACATTACCGGTATCGAATCGGCCGATAAATTAACCGACCGTCAGATTGCCGCGAAAGTGAAAAAATTCTTTACCAGCCAAAAGCGGGCAATACCGTAAGCACAGAAAAACTACTGGATAAAGACTGCAGCGCCCACCTGAATGAAGTAAATTCCTCTCCATGAAACCGGGAGAGGAATTTACTTCATTCTCAAACAAGTTGCTGTTAAAGCGTGACCTGCCTCTGCTATAATTTCAACACCTATGAGAGAAGACCCTTCGCAAGCGGCACAGTCAGACTGGTTCGACCGAATCCCCAAGGTGGAACTGCACTTGCACCTGGAAGGCGCCATCCCGAATGCCACCCTTTGGGAGTTGGTCCAAAAATACGGCGGCGATCCGGCGGCACCGGACCTTGAGTCGCTAACCCGGATGTTCACCTACCGGGATTTTCCACACTTCATCGAAACCTGGATCTGGAAAAACAGCTACCTGCGCGACTATGACGATTTCACCCTGATTGCCGAAAGGGTGGCGGACAACCTGGCCGCCCAGAACATTCGCTATGTGGAAGCCTTTTTCTCGCCAACTGATTTTGCACGCCACGGACTGAAAACCCAGGAGTTGACCCGGGCTATTCGCGCCGGTCTCGCGCGTGTTCCAGAAATTGAAGTTGGTCTGGTGGCCGATCTCGTTCGAGATTCGACGCCCGAACAGGCTGCCATCACCCTGGGCGAAGTTAATGAAGTCAAGGATTTAGGCGTGATTGGGATCGGCATCGGCGGTTCGGAACAAAAATTCCCGCCGGAGCCCTTCAAAGCAGTCTATGCCCAGGCTCGCAAGCTCGGATTCCACACCAGCGCCCACGCTGGCGAGGCCGCCGGGGCAGCCAGCCTGTGGGGTGCCATCCGCGAGTTGGAGGTGGAACGCATCGGACACGGCACCCGCGCCGAAGAAGACCCGCGCCTGCTGGGTTACCTGGCCGAGATGCAGATCCCGCTCGAAATGTGCCCCCTCTCAAATGTGCGCACCGGCGTGGTCAGTTCGATCGACGAACACCCGATCAGGCGTTACCACCAGCGCGGACTGATGGTCACCGTCAACACGGATGACCCGAAAATGTTCGGTAATTCCCTGGCTGAAGAATACCGCCTGCTGGAGACCCGGCTGGGGTTTTCCCGCGAGGAGATTCGTGGGCTGGTGCTGCAAGGCATCCACGCCTCCTGGCTGCCGCAAGATAGGAAAGGGCAACTGCTCCGGGAGTTTTGCGAAAATACCGCCTGGCAGTCTGCAGAAAAGTGAGAAGTTTATGCCTACCGAGCAGGAAGTTTATAACCAGCACGCTGAACAATACGAACGCCTGATCCGGCGCGAGGATTACCACAACCATATTTTGCGCGCCGTGGAACAGATTTGCCCGTTGAAAGGGTTGGATGTCATCGACCTCGGCGCAGGGACGGGGCGTGTCACCCGCATTCTTGCCCCGCATGTCGGCACGATCAAAGCTTATGACACCTCAGCGCATATGTTGTCGAAAGCGCAAGCCTCCCTGCACGCGATGGGCGTGAGCAACTGGCAGGCCGGCGTGGCCGACCACCGCCAGGTACCGGTTCCGGATGCCAGCGCAGATCTGGTCATCTCGGGCTGGAGCTTTTGTTATCTGGCGGTCTGGGGTGGCGAGACGTGGCGTGAAGAGCTCGAGGCAGGCTACAAAGAGGTGTTGCGGATTCTGCGTCCGGGCGGGTTTTTCATCCTGCTCGAAACGCTGGGCACCGGTCAGGAATCCCCCAATCCGCCGGAACACCTGGCCGGGTATTATGCCTGGCTGGCGGAGAAAGGCTTCCAATCCACCTGGATCCGGACAGACTACCGCTTCAACTCACTGGCAGAAGCCGCGGAGCTTTGCACATTTTTCTTCGGCGAAACGTTGGGACGCGAGGTATCCCGGAATAAATGGATCATCCTGCCGGAGTGTACCGGCGTCTGGTGGCAAAAGAAGTGAGGCGCGCCCGCAAAAATGTGCTCCAGCAAAATGGCACCGGCGAGTATCCAGCCTTCTCGACCGGCAGCCCATCGAATAGATTTATCAGTTAATGAAAAACGAGCGACAGGGGTTCCAGCGCTCGTTTTTCATTCCACCTCGTCTGGCCTAAACGAACTGCCAATCGATTGGAAATTGAACCGAATAAACCGCACCACTTATTCGTTAATAATACGCACAAAGTATGCTTAATCAGAGCGTATCTCATTCAACCACGGCAGCCGAATCATACACCTATTCTCAGTCATTCAAAAAAGCGAGAAAAAAAATGAAAGCCATTGTGTACACACAATACGGAACCCCGGACGTTTTGCGCCTGCAAGATGTAGAAAAACCTACCCCCTCGGATGGTGAGGTGCTGGTCAAAGTGGCGGCGGCCTCGGTCAACGCGCTGGACTGGCACCTGCTCACCGCCGATATTTTCCTGGTGCGGCTGATGGGCATGGGGCTGCTCAAACCCAAAAACCAGATTCTTGGAGCGGACATTGCCGGGCGGGTAGAAGCGGTTGGCAAAAACATCAGCCGTTTCAAAATCGGCGACGAGGTCTTTGGCGATATTGGGCATGGAGGTTTCGCCGAATATGCGACCGCGCCTGAACGCACCCTGGCGCTTAAGCCCGCCAATTTGTCGTTTGAAGCCGCGGCAGCCGTTCCGGTGGCAGCTTTGACCGCCCTGCAAGGCTTGCGTAAGAGCGGCAAAATCCAGGCCGGGCAAAAAGTGCTGATTAACGGGGCCGCCGGAGGGGTGGGGACGTTTGCGGTGCAAATTGCCAAAGCCTTCGGGGCCGAAGTCACCGCAGTATGCAGCACACGCAACTTGGAACAGGCCCGCCAACTGGGCGCAGACCACGTTATAGACTATACCCAAGAAAATTTCACCCAAAGCGGAAAGCTGTATGACCTGATTTTTGCGGCCAACGGCTATCATCCGCTCTCGGCTTACAAGCGGGCGCTAACTCCCAGGGGCATTTACGTGATGGCCGGAGGCAAAGCCAGCCAAATTTTCGAGGCCATGCTGCTGGGAAACCTGTTCTCAGAGAAAAATGGCCGCACCATGAGCAATGTCTCGGCGCAGATTGACCTGCAAGACCTGTTGACCCTCAAAGAAATGCTTGAAGCCGAGAAAGTTATTCCGGCGATTGATAAACGCTACCCACTGAGCGAAGTCCCCGAAGCGCTGCGCCACCTGGGTGGGGGTCATGCGCGCGGAAAAATCGTCATCACCGTCGCCGGAAAGGAATAGCGGAGCGATGTTAGAGACCAGAATCATTCTATCAATCCTCTGGGTAGCCCTGATGTTAACCTACCTTCTGGGAGATGTTTTACGCATCTTTAGCGGCGACTTCAAAGCAGGAGAAATCGGCGGAGTGCAATTTACCCAGCCGATGTGGTTGGGTATCGCCATCCTGATGGTGATACCAATTGTGATGATTATCCTGTCCCTGATGCTGCCTCAGCCGGTCAACCGTTGGATGAACATCGGCATCGCCGTTTTCTTTTTTATTTTCAACCTGATTGGTTTGCCGACCTACCCTTCCGCTTATGATAAATTTTTGATCGTTGTCGGGCTGGGATTCAATCTCCTGACAGTCTGGTATGCCTGGAATTGGGTTTAACCTGAAGCTGCCCAATAAGCAGGAAGCTGCAATTTATAACCGCGCTGGGTATAATTGATCTATGCCCACGCCAATTTTGGCCACGAAACTCTATCTCCCCTCGCCTCGGCCTAAGATTGTCCTCCGGCCCCGCCTGGTTGAGCGGCTGAACGAGGGTCTCTCTTTGGGATGCAAGCTGACCATCATCTCTGCTTCCGCTGGTTTCGGAAAAACCACACTGGTCAGCGAATGGGTTGCGGGCCTCACCCCTTCCCCTCTCCCAATGGGAGATGGGTCAGGGGTGAGGCCCGCCTGGCTATCCTTGGACGAAGGGGATAACGACCCCACACATTTTCTGACTTACTTCATCGCAGCTTTGCAGACAGTTGCGCCGAAAATTGGAGAGGGGATCTTAGTCGCGCTCCAATCTCCTCAGCCGCCATCCATCGAACCGATTCTGACAACCCTGCTCAATGAAATCGCCGACATCTCGGGCAATTTCATCCTCGTTTTAGATGACTACCACGTGATTGATTCCAAACCAGTTGATCAGGTTCTCACCTTTCTGCTCGAGCACCTGCCGCCGCAGATGCACCTGGTCATCGCCACCCGCGAAGACCCGCCCCTGCCGCTGGCCCGTTTGCGCGCCCGCGGCCAACTGACCGAGTTGCGCGCCGTCGATTTGCGTTTTACCCCCGCCGAAGCCGCCGAATTTCTCAACCGGGTAATGGGGTTGAGCCTATCTGCCGAAGAAGTCGCCGCGCTGGACAAGCGCACCGAAGGCTGGATCGCCGGGCTGCAACTGGCGGCAATTTCCATGCAGGGACAAGCAGACACCTCCAGCTTCATCCAGTCCTTCACTGGCAGCCATCATTTTGTGCTAGACTACCTGATGGAAGAAGTCCTGCAACAGCAATCCGAAGGCGTCCAGACGTTCCTGCTGCGCACATCGATCCTCGATCGCATGTGCGGGCCGTTATGTGAAGCTGTTTTACGCGCCCCGGCTGGCTCCGGGCAAGATACCCTGGTGGCCCTGGAGCGCGCCAACCTGTTCATCGTCCCCCTCGATGCCGAGCGGCACTGGTACCGCTATCACCACCTCTTTGGCGAACTATTGCGCAAGCGGCTTGGGCAAAGTCTCGTTCCAGGAGAAATTGCCGGGTTGCACATCCAGGCCAGCGAATGGTATGAAAACAACGCTCTGGCGTTTGAAGCCTTTCGTCATGCCACGGCAGCCAATGACGTGGAACGCGCCGAACGCCTGATTGGAAGCAAGGCAATGGATCTGCATTTCCGCAGTGTGGCAATGCCCATTCTGGACTGGCTGGCCTCGCTGCCGAAATCAGTGTTGGATGCCAGACCCCGGCTGTGGGTGCGCTCTGCCACGCTGGCCCTGATGGCCGGGCAGACCACCGGCGTGGAGGAAAAACTCCAGGCCGCCGAAAAAGCGTTGCAAAATATCGAACCGGACGAAAAAATCCGCGACCTGATCGGGCAAATGGCCTGCGCCCGGGCCACGCTGGCGCTGACCCACTACGACCCGGTTGAAATGATCGCCCAGGCGCGGCGCGCCCTGGAGTACCTGCACCCTGAGAACCTGGCTTTCCGCTTTACTGCCAATTGGGCGTTGGCAACCGCCCTCATGTTCCAGGGCGACCGCGCTGCCGCCGCTCTCGCCTGCCAGGAAAGTATCGCCATCAGCCAAAAATCGGGGAATGTTTTTTCCAAAATTCTGGCTACATCTACTTTGGGTGATTTACAAGAACTGGACAACCAACTTCATCAGGCAACCGAGACCTATCGTCAGATGCTCCAACTCTCTGGCAATCATCCCCAGCCGAATGCCGGAGAAGTGCATCTCGGCCTGGCCCGTATTTACTACGAATGGAACGACCTGGAGGCTGCCGAGCAGCACGGACAGCAAAGCCTGCAACTGACACGTCAGTATGACCGCGTGATTGACCGCTTCATCATCAGCGAAGTCTTCCTGGCGCGCCTGAAATTGGCCCGGGGCGAGGTGGATGGCGCGGCGACCATCTTAACGCAGACAGAACAAACGGCGCGCCAAAAGAACTTCACCCTGCGACTGCCAGAGATTGCCGCCGCCCAGGTACTTGTCCTGCTGAAGCAATTCAAACTGCCCGCTGCCGCTGAACTCAGCCGACAGTTTGAATTGCCCCTCAGCCAGGCCCGCGTGCTCTTGGCACACGGCAACCCCTCCGCCGCGCTGGACATCCTGGAGCCATTCCGCCAGCAGATGGAAGCCCGAGGCTGGGCCAATGAGCGGCTCAAGGCAATGGTGTTACAGGCTGTTGCGCTCCACCTGAAAGGCGAAAAAGCCCCGGCGGCGCAAGTGCTGGCCGAAGCCCTGACGTTGGCCGAGCCGGGCGGCTTCATCCGTCTCTTTGTGGACGAAGGAGCTCCGATGGCGGAACTCCTGTCCGCAGCGGCAGCGCAGGACATCCGGCCAGACTATGCCAACAAGCTGTTAGCCGCCTTTGATACAACGATGAAAGACAAACGACAAATGGCTGAGGCTTCGTCATTAGCCGATCTTTTGAGTCCGCGCGAACTGGAAATCCTGCGTCTCATCGCTCAGGGTTTCTCGAATCAAGCCATCGGCAAGCAGCTGTTCCTGGCGCTGGATACTGTCAAAGGCCACAACCGCCGGATTTTTGACAAATTACAGGTTCAAAGCCGCACGGAAGCCATCGCCCGCGCTCGCGAGTTGCGGCTGCTGTAAGTTTTATTTCCCCTTCCCCAAAAACAACACCTCCAACCAACACCAAAGTGTCTACCCGTACCACCGGGCAGGCCCTATACTGCTTGCGTATGAACCGATCAGCGCAAAACAGGAGCAAGTCAAACACAAGCAGCCAGAAAACGGGTCCAACCCAGGCGAGAGGCTATCAAATCCGCATCGAAGGTCATCTGGGCGCAGATTGGGCCGACTGGTTTGGCGAACTGTCTCTCACGCTGGATGAGAACGGCGAGACGCTCATCACTGCCCCGGCGCTCGACCAAGCCGCCCTGCACGGCCTGCTCAAAAAGGTGCGCAATCTCGGGCTGACGCTGGTTTCGGTCAACCCGGCTAATAAATTGGAAAGGAATGAATAAAAATGGATACAAACCGAAAAATTGCTGTTTGGGCAGGGATTTTGTTCATCATCGGGACGGCGGCTGGCGTGAGCAGCGTGGTTTCTACGCAATCTATCCTGAGCGCACCCGATTACCTGGGTCAGATCGCCGCCGACAAAACCCCACTCCTGGTTGGCAGCCTGTGTGTGCTGGTAATGGGCCTGGCCTTATCGCTGGTTCCCGTGCTGCTCTACCCCATTCTCAAACGCCACGATGAAATCCTGGCGCTGGCGTATGTAATCTTTCGCGGCGCGCTGGAGATGATTTGCTACATCGCCATGACCCTCTGCTGGCTGTTCCTGGTTCTTGTGAGCCAGGAAACCGCGTCAGCCGGGGCCGCCAGCCTCCCTGCCCTCCAAAGCCTGGGCGCGGTGTTACTGAAAGGGAACGATTCCATCGCCTACGTATTGGTCATCATCTTCAGCCTGGATGCCCTGATGTTGTACACGATGCTCTACCGCTCGCAGCTCCTCCCGCGCTGGATTTCGATCTGGGGATTCATTGCCATCCTCCTGCACTTTTCCACTGCCTTTTTGTTGATGTTCCAGGTGATTGTTATGAATACCGCCAGCCTGATCAACATGCCCATCTTTTTCCAGGAAATGGTCATGGCCGTCTGGATGATTGCGAAGGGCTTCAACCCGAAGGCGTTACCCCAATGAAAGCCATCCTCTACACCCAATACGGCCCACCCGAAGTGCTGCACCTGGCAGACATTCCCAAACCCACGCCCAGGGACAACGAAGTACTGGTCAAGGTTCACGCCACCACCGTTACCATCGGCGACACGATCATGCGCAGCTTCAACCTGCCCGTCTCCGGAGTGCAAAAGCTGATGGCGCGGCTTTTCCTGGGAATTCGCGGCCCCAAGCGCTCCATCCTGGGCATGGAACTGGCCGGGGTGGTCGAATCCGTTGGCAAGAAAATGACCCGCTTCAAACCCGGAGACGCGGTTTTTGCCTCGACCTTCGCCGTTAATTTTGGCGGCCATGCCGAATACAAATGCCTGCCCGAAAACGGGGTGATCGCCATTAAACCGGTCAATCTCAGCTATGAGGAAGCTGCGGCTGTTCCCGGAGGTGGGATGACTGCTTGGCGCTGTCTCAAAAAGGGCAAAATCCAGCCGGGACAGAAAGTGTTGATCTATGGCGCATCCGGCGCGGTGGGGACGAATGCCGTCCAGCTTGCCAACCGCCACTTCGGAGCTGAGGTGACTGGCGTGTGCAGCGGCGCGAATTTGGAATTGGTCAAATCGCTGGGGGCAAGCCGGGTGATCGATTACACCCGGCAGGATTTCACCCAAAGCGGCGCAACCTACAACGTGGTTTTTGATGCCGTTGGAAAACTACTCCCTGCGCAGGGCAAAAAGGCGCTCAAACCCGGAGGCATCTACCTCAACGTCCACGCCGATTCAGACGGCGGCGAAAAGCTCGAAAACCTGCTCCTGCTCAAAGAACTGGTCGAGGCGGGCAAGCTCAAACCGGTCATAGACCGAGTGTACCCGTTCGAGCAAATCGTCGAGGCGCACCGCTACGTGGAGCAAGGGCATAAAAAAGGGAATGTGGTCATCAGCCTACAGAAACCAGGAGAGACAAAATGAATGCAAACCAACCGGCTGGCGGAATAGATCCAAAAGTTAAACTTTCGTTGTTATGGATATTTGTGTTGCTCAATATGGCTTATGCGGATATTCTTTCTTTAATGGATTCCACATCGCCAATCCGCGAAATCATGGCAGGCGCTCCAATGCCTGCGGGCGGGCTGCTGGCGGGCGCAATCGTCATGGAGACTGCGATTGTCATGGTGATTCTGTCCTGGGTCTTGAGCTACAAAATAAATCGCTGGGTAACCCTCGTGATTGGCGCATTAAATATTCTTTT
Organism: Anaerolineales bacterium UBA5195; assembly: GCA_002412925.1. Lineage (GTDB taxonomy): Bacteria > Chloroflexota > Anaerolineae > Anaerolineales > Villigracilaceae > UBA5195. Next base: position 189,285 of record DHVZ01000100.1, read on the forward strand.
GGTTGTCCGTGGCGGACATGGTTCATACTATGTATTTTTTGCAACCGTGGAAGTTGCCTGCATTTTGCTCATTATCTGGTTTGCCTGGAAGTGGAAACCAACGCAGGAATAATAAAGGGAGTAAACCAAAATGCTAAAAGCAGGTTCGAGATTTCTCTTTATCTGGAGCGGACTCAATTTTCTGATCTCCTCTTTGATCCTGACCATTGTCGTCTTTCAGATTGGGAACTCACCGCTCCTGGGAATGGTCTTTGAAAAATCTGAAATCGCCGGGCTGGACGCCAGAGTCATTGCGGCTCTCAATTGTTTGACCATCCTGTATAACTCTTATGCGGTTGCCTTCTCAGTACTGGCGTGGTTCGTGATCCGGTTTAGTCTAAGTAAAGGCCAAAAATGGGCCTTTTGGGTGTTGCTGTTCGGGATTGGCCTTGTGGAAGTGATGGCCTTCATCGCCTCCGCGCCCCTCGATCACGCCCGCTGGCAGGTAAATGTTGTTCTGAGCGCTTTATACGTTGTGGGCATTGGCCTTTCAGGCTATGCCCTCTTCAAAGGAGAAAAAAAGTGAATTCGACCCAAGCAAGTTCCCGGATGACCATCAATCCTGCAAGAATGGCGGGCTTCCTATATTTGATTTATATCGTCATTCACGTGGCTTCAGATGTGCTTGGCCGTTCAAAACTGATTGTCTACGGCAATGCCGCCACAACAGCCCAAAACATCCTGGCTTCCGAGTAGCAATTTCGTCTTGGGATTATGGGCGATCTACTCGGGGCGGTGTTATTCCTTTTGACAGCCTGGGCTTTGTACGTGTTATTAAAACCGGTTGATCAGAATATTGCCTTGCTCTTCCTGTTACTAAACGCAGGGGGTGTAGCTGTCCAATGTTTTAGTGACCTTTTTCTGTTTGCCAGCCAGTTGCTTTTGAATGACGCAGGTTACTTGAAAGTCTTCCAGCTGGATCAATTGCAAGCCCTGGCAATGTTATCCCTGTATGTCTACAAAAATGGGTTCATGATGGCCCAGATATTTTATGGCGCCTGGCTCTTTCCGCTGGGTTATTTGGTTTTCAAGTCAGGCTTCCTTCCCAAAATTTTAGGCATTATACTGATGATTCATTGCGTTACCTGGCTGACGACTTTTCTCCAGTTCTTCCTTTTCCCGGGCTTCACCGCCATCACCTACATCAGCTACCCGCTTGGGTTTATTGCGGAATTTGGGCTTTCCTTGTGGCTTTTAATGATGGGGGCAAAGGCTCAAAAACCAGCCTTGGTTGAGGTTGGCTGAGAAACTCATCCAGATCATTCAAAAAAAGGAGAGAAAAATGAAAGCGATTGTCTATGAAAAATACGGATCACCGGATGTGATTCAACTCAAGGATGTTGAAAAACCTGCGCCCAAGGACGATGAAGTCTTGGTAAAAGTTTACGCGGCCTCCGTAAATGCCTATGACTGGCATTTCCTGACCGCGGACATATTCCTGATTCGCCTGATGGGCGGGGGGCTGCTCAAACCCAAAGATACGCGACTCGGCGCTGACGTAGCGGGTCGGGTTGAAGCGGTTGGTAAAAACGTTGAGAAGTTTCGGCCAGGTGATGAAGTATATGGAGATGTCAGTCATGGCAGTTTTGCCGAGTATGTATGTGCTCCTGAAAGTAAACTGGCGCTGAAACCGGCTAATCTATCGTTTGAGGAAGCGGCGGCTGTACCCATGGCGGCTCTCACCGCTCTGCAGGGACTACGCGATGAAGGGAAAATCCATCCGGGGCAGAAGGTTCTGATCAACGGGGCCGCGGGCGGTGTGGGGACGTTTGCGGTGCAGATTGCCAAAACCTTCGGGGCCGAAGTCACCGCAGTGTGCAGCACACGCAATCTGGAGCAGGCCCGCAAGCTGGGGGCTGACCACGTCATCGACTACACCCAAGAAAACTTCACCGAAAGCGGGCGGCAATATGACCTGATTTTGGCCGCCAATGGATACCATCCGCTTTCCGCTTACAAACGGGCCTTAGCGCCCCAGGGCAGATACGTTATGGCCGGAGGCAAGCCAGGGCAAATTTTCGAGGCCATGCTTCTGGGAAACTGGCTGTCGGAAAAGGATGGCAGGAAGTTGGGCGGCGTTTCAGCGCAGATCGACCAGCAAGATTTGCTGACGCTCAAAGAGCTGCTGGAAGCCGGGAAAATTGTCCCTGTTATCGATAAACGTTACCCGTTGAATGAGGCTGCTGAAGCCTTGCGTTATCTCGGCACAAACCACGCCCAGGGAAAAATCGTCATCACCATTGCCGCAGAGGAATAGCGGAGCAATGTTAGTAACCAGAATCATCCTGTTAATCCTTTGGGTAGCCCTGATGTTGACCTACCTCCTGGGAGACGTTTTGCGCATCTTTAGCGGCGACTTCAAAGCGGGAGAAATCGGAGGAATACGAACGCCCAACCGATGTGTTTACGCAAATTTTTGATCGTTGTCAGCCTTGTGTTTAATATCCTGACTGTCTGGTATGCCTGGAATTGGGTCTGATCCCGATCATCACGAAATGATCAGGGGAGACCGAAAAAAGGGTGCGAGCATACGCTCGCACCCTTTTTTCGGATATTCTTTCAACTTCCTATAAGGAATAATCTGCAGTTAATGTAAAAAACTCTTGACATTATGTATGATTTGATTTACTATATGTATACTAAAACATACTAACGCTAAACAGAAGCAGGCAAAGGAGTAAAACATGTCCTATCATGAAAAACGAGCCATCGTGAATATGTTCAGTTCCGTGCTGGTCACAGCCATCTATTCAGTCTACCTGTACATCCGCTACCTGGCCGGGGGCGGGGAATTCATCAATGATCCCCGCTTCTGGGGCAAGGCCTTCCTGATTTTCATTCCGGTTTCGATCGTGGCTAACATCATTATCAGCATCATATTTACCATCCATTATCGCATCACAACCAAAGAGGAAGAGCCATCTTTTTCCGATGAACGGGATAAATTGATTGAACTGAAAGGTATACGGAACGCCCTGTATGTCTTTTCTATCGGCGTGGTGCTTGCGATGGTCACGCTGGTTCTCGAGATGCCCATCTACGTCATGTTCATCACCATCATTTACTCCGGCCTACTGTCTTCAGTAATTGACGAATTCACCCAGTTTTATCTCTACCGCAGGGGGTTCTAAGATGAGCGAATGCCCGATCAGCAACTCCATTCGGAAACTGCGCTTCAACCAGGGCGAAATGACCCAGGATGAGCTGGCGAAAAAAGCGGGCGTTACCCGCCAAACCATCCTCGCCATCGAAAGCGCCAAATACTCTCCCTCACTCGAACTGGCCTTTCGGATTTCCCGCGTGTTCGGCGTAAGCGTGGAAGATGTTTTCTCATACGATGCCAAAGTCGAATCGAACGAAAAAGGAAGATCAGCATGAAAGCAATCGTTTTTACCGAATACGGCGCCCCCGCCGTCTTGCAACTCAAAGAAGTCGCCAAACCATCTCCCAAAGATAACCAAATCCTGGTGCGGGTGCGTGCCACGCCGGTCAATTACGGCGACCTGACCGCCCGGAACTTTGCCCATCTCACCTCCAGCGAGTTCAACATGCCTGCATTTCTCTTTCTGCCCGCACGCATGTCCTTCGGCTGGAACAAACCCAAAATCAACATCCTGGGCAGCGAAATGGCGGGGAGGGTCGAAGCGGTCGGTAAACTGGTGACGAAATTCAAACCGGGCGACGATGTTTTTGCCTATATCGGGATGAACATGGGCGCCAACGCCGAATACCTCTGTCTGCCCGAAACCGGAACCATCGCCCTCAAACCAGCCAACCTGAGCTATGACGAGGCCGCCACCCTGCCCTACGGAGCCATCATGGCTGTCAGCCTGCTCCAAAAAGCCAGACTCCAGCCCGGCCAAAAAATCCTGATCAATGGCGCTTCCGGCGGAATCGGCTCGATGGCGGTGCAGCTTGCCAAACATTTTGGGGCCGAAGTGACAGGTGTCTGCGGCACCCCAAGATTGGAATACGTCAAATCCCTGGGGGCAGATAAGGTTATCGATTACACCCGGGAGGATTTCGCCCAAAACGGTGAGACCTACGACCTGATCTTTGACATCCTGGGCCGCAGTTCTTTTTCCCGCTGCAAAGGCTCGCTCAAACCGCATGGCATTTATCTACTGGCCAGCTTCAAGAGCAAGGCCCTGTTTCAGATGCTGTGGACTTCGCTAACGGGCAGTCAGCAAAAAGTCATCTGCGCCATGGCCGACGAAAAAGCTGAAAACCTGGTTTTTGTCAAAGAGCTTGTCGAGGCGGGCAAAGTCAGGGCTTTGATCGATAAACGGTTTCCCTTGGAACAAACCGCTGAGGCACACCGGTATGTCGAAGAAGGGCACAAACAAGGAAATGTAGTCATCACCTTGGCATAAAAAAACGAGTGGCGGATTATCCCGCCACTCGTTTTTCGTTACTCTTTGCAGTCCCATCAATGCGCTGCAATATACTGCATCGACGAGCGTTCGACCTGCTCGACCGGCAGCACATCGACCAGTTCATACTCACGACTGCCCAGGCCCAGTTTTTCGCCGTATTCCAGGACCACATACGGGTCCTTGTACGGGCCGTGCAGCCAGCGGAAGGGATGTCCCTCACGGGTGTGGACCTCCATCGAGGTGGGCAGGTTTTCCTCGATCAGGGTTGATTTGGCAGTCACGTCCAGCACCGCCTGGTCGATAGCGACAATGTCATCCGAGCCAAAGACACCCGCGTCGGGCAAGACTTGCATGGAGGTAAACCCGAAGCAGTCGCAAACGGGAGTCATGTGCGTGGCCAAGGCCAGATTCGTCGTTTTTCCGGGGGCAAAGGTCGAGAGAACCAGGTCAACGGAAATTGCGCAGGCTTCCTGGAAGCTATGGAAGTTGGCCGCGTCGATTTTCAAACTGCCGGGAGGCGCCACCTTCAGGCAGCGCCCACACTGGTTGCACTGTTCCGGGTGCAGGTGGAGATAGCCCGGGTTCTTTTTATCCTCGACAATCGCCTCGAATGGGCAGACGGCAATAATCGCTTTCCGCGCCGCCTCGTCGGGGCATTTTTCGGGGAAAAAGTAGGGATCAAAGTGCATCGTGTCGTGCATCGCGCCGCGGGTTTTCCCGGCCATGCAGCCCAAGGCCAGGTTTTTGAACGCACCGCCAAAACCGCAGCTCGGATGTCCCTTGATATGGGAAAAATTGACCATAAAGGTCGCGTCCTGGATCAGCCCGGCTACCTGCCAGCTCTGGATGTTTTTGTAAGGCCGCTCATGTTCGTAGAAATATTTCTCATCCGGCCCGGCGGCGGGATAGACCGGGCAGCCAATCACTTCAGAGGCGTAACCGCGCATTTCAGCGCCAGCCGCATCCCAATTGACGTCGACCACGAAGGGCTTGCCGCCGCCATCCTTGATCGCCTGTACCACCCGGCGCACAAAAACGGGATGGATGGTGGAATAACTTAGGTTGTTCCCGGTATGCATCTTGAGCGCAACCGTCTCATCCTTGACCCGCTCGCGCAAGTGTAGTTCATTAATAATCAAATCGAGTTTCGCAGGGAGGGTCTCTTTAGCTTCCAGCCGCGCCTGTCGCGCCGAACCGAAAAATACTTTACTGGGCATATGTTTAATTCCTTTCGTGATACGAATAGATGGCACATTATACAATGCAGAGGCATGGCAGAACCCAACAGTTAAGATAATTTCCTCATTATAAGGGCACGGCAAAGGCTTTGCGCATTATCAAGGCTGAAATCACCCGTCGTGCACCTACGCATCCGAGAGACATGAGATTCGTCATGACATCCATCCCTGATTCTGTGGTTAAATAAACGTAAGGAGAACGAGCATGGATAATTCTTACGCTAATTTCCTGAAAAAATACCCCACCTACGAATCCACCGCTACAATCGACGAACTGCGCGCCACCGATTATCGCCGCCTCGACCGCGCCGAACACATCTACCTCGATTACACCGGCGGCGGCATTTACGCTGAATCACAAGTCAAAAAGCACCAGCAGATTCTGCTGGAAAACACCTTCGGCAATCCACATTCGTCGAATCCCACATCCATTGCTGCCACCCATTTCGTCGAATCGGCGCGGGGCTATGTGCTCAAGTATTTCAACGCTGACCCGGCCGAATATGATGTCATTTTCACAGCCAACGCCAGCGGCGCGCTCAAAATCGTCGGGGAGGCTTACCCCTTTGGCCCCGGCGACCACTACCTGCTGACCTTTGACAACCATAACTCGGTCAACGGCATCCGCGAGTTCGCGCATTGCAAAGGCGCGGAAGTGACCTATATCCCGATGGTCCTGCCCGATATGCGCGTGGATGAGTCTATGCTCGCAGCCGCCTGGGACAAAGCCCAGCCTGGCCACAACAACCTGTTTGCCTACCCGGCACAATCCAATTTCTCCTCGGTCAAACACCCGCTGACCTGGATCGAAAAGGCCCACGCCAAAGGCTGGGATGTGCTGCTCGACGCGGCAGCTTTTTCCCCGACCAATAAACTCGACCTTTCCCTCTATAAACCAGACTTTGTCCCGCTCTCGTTCTACAAGATTTTCGGCTACCCCACCGGGCTGGGAGCGCTGGTGGCACGCCGTACAGCGCTCGGCAAGCTGCACCGCCCCTGGTTCGCAGGCGGGACGATTACCGTCGCCTCTGTCCAGGGTGACAAGTATTACCTGGCCGAGGGCCACGCCGCTTTCGAGGATGGCACCGTTGATTACCTGAACATTCCGGCGGTGGAAATCGGTCTGAAACACATCGAAAACATCGGCATCGACAAAATCCATGAGCGTGTGCATTGTCTCACCGGCTGGCTGTTGGGAAATTTAACGGCCATGAAGCACAGTACCGGCCTCCCGCTCGTTAAGGTCTACGGCCCAACGACTACTGAAGCGCGCGGCGGAGCAGTCACGGTCAACTTTTTCGATCAAAATGGCCGGGCGATTGACCATCGCGCCATCGAAGAAGCCGCCAACAAAGTCAACATTTCGCTGCGGACAGGCTGTTTCTGCAACCCCGGTGCAGGCGAGCTGGCGCTGGGCATCTCGCGCGTGGAACTGGACGTCTGTTTCCACGGCCCCGGCCATGAAGACCGCCTGACCATCGATGATTTCCGCAGTTGTATCGATGGAAAATCCAGCGGCGCAGTGCGCATCTCGGTCGGGATGCTGACCAACTTCAATGATGTGCAGGGGCTTTTGAAATTCTGCGAAGGACTGCTGAAGTAGCCAAAGAATGGAATGCAGCGCACCAGGTTGAACAAAATTGGCTCAAGCTGGTAAGCTTCCCGCTAGACAAATAGCCTGTCCCATCTGGTGCGATGCATCCTCACCCGAAAGAAGGCAAACATGATCCGACAACTCGCCCATCTCAACTTCGTCACCAATAACCTGGACAAAATCATCGGATTTTACGTCAACAAACTTGGGCTGAAGGTCAAATTCACCCTGAGTAACAAAGAGGGCCAGCCCTTCGGCTACTACTTCGAGTGCGGCCAATCCACCTTCCTTGAGTTCTTCGACCAGACCCTGGCGGCCGAAGAATGGGGCGGCGAAGTAAGAGAACTGACACAGGGAACCCGCTACCAACACTTCTGCCTTGAAGTCACCGGGCTGGACGAGTATTGCCAGAAACTGCGAAACCGTGGCGTCGAAGTCACAGAAATCACCCTGGGTATGGATAATTCCCGCCAGGCCTGGGTCGCCGACCCGGATGGCAACGAGATCGAACTGATGGAATATGGTCCTGACAGCCTCCAACTGACCGGAAATTAGGGCGTTGGCATTCTGGCTAAAGGAAGTTTTAGCGTTGAAAACAGAATGCTTTCCCTGCCAGACTTGGTGATGATGAATGCACCCCTTCCCGCTCTTTGACGAAATCGCCATCCTGGCCGACAATTTCGAGCGCAGTTATCCGCACGAGATCATCGCTTGGAGCGCGCTGCGTTTTGGCAAGGAACTTGCCATGGCTACCGGGTTTGGTCCTGAAGGCATTGTCATCCTGCATATCCTGAGCCAGGTTGCGCCCGAAACAACTGTTTTTTACCTGGATACCGGCCTGTTTTTCCCAGAAACCTACGCCCTGCGCGACAATCTGGGGGGACTCTTGGGGATAAAATTCCTGCGGCTCGCCTCCAGCCTGAGCCTGGCTCAGCAAACTGAGCAGTACGGCCCGGAACTCTGGGCCCGCGAACCTGACCGCTGCTGCCGTTTACGCAAAGTGGAACCGCTGCGGGCTTTTCTTAAAACCCGGCAGGCCTGGATCACCGCCATCCGCCTCGAGCAGACCGGCAACCGCGCCAGCGCCCGGCCCATCGAATGGGACGCAGCCAACGGACTGGTCAAGGTCAACCCGCTGGTAAATTGGTCACAGGAGCAAGTCTGGACGTATCTCCATCTCTTCGAACTGCCCTATAACGAACTACATCTCAAAGGCTACCCCAGTATCGGTTGCGCCCCCTGCACCCGCCCCGTCGCCGAGGGCGCAGACCCGCGCTCAGGCCGCTGGGTGGGGCACAAAAAAGTGGAATGCGGCATCCACCTTCAAGACGAGGAAAAATAGGTTACCGCTTTTTTAGGGGGGAGGACCGCGGAAACCTCCAAAGAATTTTTCCTTTGTGAAATTTCACACTGAAATTGTCTTATGTTATACTTTGACAAATCTTGTCTGAATACCCACCTTATACACACAGCCGCTTAAACGATAGGTTCGATGAAGTAAAGCCTCCAGGGAGTTGCGATGATGTTGCTTGAATATGCCGCAATTGCGACAATGATTCTTGTTACTGGCTTGGTTGCGGTGATTGCAATTGTCTTAGGTTCGTTGTTCGGCCCAAAACGCCCAACCGCCAAAAAGATGATGCCCTACGAGTCAGGCATGACCCCGATTGGGCCTGGAACCCGCCGGATGCCGGTGCGCTTTTACCTGATTGCCGTGCTCTTCATCCTGTTCGACATCGAAGTGGTCTTTTTCCTGCCCTGGGCGATTGCCTTCCGCGACCTGGGCTGGTACGGTTTTTGGGCAATGGTCGTTTTCAACTTCCCCATCCTGATTGGCTTCATTTATGAGTGGAAAAAAGGAGGCCTGGAATGGGAGTAGAACAAAAACTAGGCAACCTGGGAGTGGTGACAATCAAATTGGAAGAAATGGTCAACTGGAGCCGCACGAACGCGATGTGGCCGATGTTGTTTGGTCTGGCATGTTGCGCGATTGAGATGATGTCGGCCCAGGCAGCGAACCATGATATGAGCCGCTTTGGGATGGAATTGATGCGCGCCAGCCCGCGCCAAAGTGATCTGATGATTGTGGCCGGGCGCGTAACGCGCAAAATGGCCCCGGTTGTGCGCCGTTTGTACGATCAAATGCCTGACCCTAAGTGGGTCATTGCGATGGGTGACTGTGCTTCTTGCGGCGGCGTCTTCAATAATTACGCAGTGGTACAGGGCGTCGATGAAGTCGTGCCGGTGGATGTCTATGTGGCGGGCTGTCCGCCGCGCCCCGAAGCGTTGATTCATGGCGTTCTCACCCTGCACGAAAAAGTGCGCGGCGAAAAGTTCAAGGACTGGGCATGACCATGAGCGAAACGATGCAAACCTATCAGCAAAAATTGGTTCAGGCCTTCGATGGCAGAATCAGTGAATTTGCCGGTGAAATCAGCGTCATCCTGCCCGCAGAGAAAATTCTCGAGGCCGCGCGTCTGATTCACGCTGATCTTGGTTTCGACTTCCTGGCCTGTGTTACAGCAGTGGATTATTGGCCGGAGGAACATCCGCGCTTCCATGTGATCTATGTTTTCCGCTCCCTGGCACAACAACTGACCCTGCACATGCGCGCCCCTATCTCAGGCATTTTGCCGTCCCTACCAAGCATTGAATCGGTCTATCGCAACGCCAACTGGCAGGAACGTGAAGTCTTCGACATGTTCGGGATCAAGTTCGAAGGCCATTCCGACCCGCGCCGCATTCTGATGCCCGCCGATTGGCAGGGACATCCCCAGCGCAAGGATTACCCGCTCGGTTACGAAGAGCCACAGTATTCCTTTAATTTCGATGAAATCAAGGCGCGCAAGCCCGCCCCCCAGGAGTAGCGCCCATGACCCAGATCCAGGAAGTTTCTTTAGACGAAATCCGCCACCTGGTTTCGGAGCGCGCCCTGACGGGCGAGACCATGCTCCTGAACATGGGGCCGCAGCACCCGTCGACGCACGGGGTCTTGCGCCTGCTGCTCGAACTGGACGGCGAAACGGTGGTCAACTGCATTCCCGACATCGGTTTCCTGCATACCGGCATCGAGAAAAACATGGAAGCCAAGACCTACCAAAAGGCCGAGGTGATGACCGACCGCATGGATTACATGAACACGGTCGGAAACAACTTCACCTACTGCCTGGCAATTGAAAAACTGGTCGGGCTGGATGTGCCGCTCCGCGCCCAGGCCATTCGCGTCATCCTGGCTGAACTGACCCGCATCCAGTCGCACCTGGTCTGGCTGGGAACAGCCGCCCTCGACGTGGCCGCCATGTCGGTCTTTCTGTACTGCTTCCGTGAGCGCGAGCAGATTCTCGACATCATGGAACTGGTTTCCGGCCAGCGGATGATGACCACCTACATCCGTCCCGGCGGAGTCTGGCGCGATGTGCCGGTCGAGTTCGAGGCTGCTGTCCGCGATTTTCTCAAAATCATCCCGAAGCGGATCGACGAGTATGAATCGCTGCTGACCAAGAATCCGCTATTCCTTGACCGCTGCCTGGGGATTGGCGTGATTTCGGGCGAAGAAGCCATCAACTGGGGCCTGACCGGGGCAACCCTGCGCGCTTCGGGGCCGAATTATGACGTCCGCAAGTTTGCGCCCTACTCTGGCTACGAACAATACGATTTTGATGTACCGACCCGCACTGAGGGCGATGTTTACGCCCGATACCTGGTGCATCTCGAAGAAATGCGCCAGGCCATCCGCATCATCGAGCAGGCGCTGGACAAGCTGCCTCTCGGCCCGGTGCGCTCGAACAACTATAAATTTGTCCCGCCGCCGCGCTCGGAAATCGGAACCAGCATGGAGGCCCTGATCCACCACTTCAAGTTGTGGACAGAAGGCTTCAACGCGCCGAAAGGCTCGGTCTATGTAGCAACCGAATCCCCGCGCGGTGAGTTAGGCTGTTTCCTGGAAGGCGACGGCGGCCCAAAGCCCTATCGCGTCCACTTCCGCGCACCGTCTTTTGACAACCTGCAAGTCCTGCCGCGTCTGGCCAAAGGACATTTTGTGGCCGACCTGATAGCGATCATTGGTTCGGTTGACATTGTGCTGGGTGATATTGACCGGTAAGAGCAGTGATCAGTAAATAGTAATCAGTTATCAGTTTCAAGCAGATGGCCGGGTAGCTGGTAGTCGAGTAGCATAGTGTATCGAGGCCCAGCGTATCGAGACCAGATACCATATTTACAGTTATTTTCCTAAAAAGTTGGTCTCGACACCTGCACTGCACCAAGCGCAGCGCGGTGCAAGTGTACAGCGGGATAACACCGCTTACTCGACCAACGTAACCTCGGAGAATCCATGCTGGCAGAAAAATATCTAGATGAAATCAAGGCAATTTTCGCCAAATATCCCAGCAAGCGTTCGGCAGTCATGCCGCTGTTGTATCTCGCCCAGCGCAAGGCAGGCTACATCCAGAAAGAATCGATGCAGGAAATTGCGGCCATGCTCGAACTGGATGTGACCGAAGTGGCGGCGATTGTCGGCTTTTACACCATGTACCACGATGAAAAAGCTGGAAAATACCGCATGCAGGTTTGCAACGACCTGCCCTGCGCCCTGCGCGGTGCGGATAAGTTCCTGGAGCACCTGTGCGAAAACATCGGCGTCAAGCTCGGTGAAACTACGCCAGATGGATTGATCACCATCGAAGAAGTCAAGTGCCTGGGCGGCTGCGACCGCGCTCCGCTGTTCCAGTTGCAGCAAGGCGACAAAGTCACTTATCACGAAAATATGACCATCGATAAGACGATGGAACTTGTCGAAGCGTTGAAGAAGGCGCAGGAATGAGAGCCTTATGACCCACATCCTTCTGCGTCACCGGAACATTCCCGACCTGAAAAATATCGAGGTTTACAAACAACATGGCGGCTTTGAGTCGCTCAAAAAGGCTGTCTCGACCATGCCGCCCAAACAGATTGTCGATGAAGTCAAAGCCTCCGGCCTGCGCGGACGCGGCGGCGCGGGCTTTCCGACCGGCGTAAAGTGGTCGTTCCTGCCCGATAACATCTGGCCGCACTACGTTGTCTGTAATGCCGACGAATCGGAACCGGGCACTTTCAAGGATCGAGAGATCATGGAAAGCAATCCTTACCAGTTTCTGGAAGGTGTTGCTATTGCCTGTTACGCTGTCGGCGCAACGGAAGGCTACATTTACATTCGCGGCGAGTATTATCATATTGCCAACCATCTCGAGGCCTGTATTGTCGAAATGCAAAAACAGGGCTATCTTGGCGACAAGCTTTTTGACACTGAGACATCTTTGCGCCTGAAAACCC